>JAOZHX010000019.1 GCA_026014665.1 Candidatus Bathyarchaeota archaeon | reverse complement strand
TGAAGGGTTGAATGCGTTGCCATATTGCCTCTTTGGTGTGGGCGGATAGGTGTTTGCCTTTGTCGTCAACTATGAAGGAAAGAATTAGTGGAATTGGAGGAAGCTGAGGAAAGAAAAGGTCAAATAATTAAACTTCACATAGGTGTTGTATCAAAGCAATGGCGATCTAGCCTTGCACCTTACAACTAAAAGCTCAAGAAGGTCTAATGATTGCTAAATCTCTATAGCGGCTGGTTGCTGTTCGGTAGCTTTTTGCCTTTGGCGTGTTATTGTGCCATACTTTACCAGCCACGACTATAACCAACCCTGTTGAAACGCCGACGGCATCCAAATTGGGTATTTGAATGCCCGTTCTTATTGCGGCACTTCCTATTGCTAGGAATATGGCAATCAAAATGCCGATGACTGCAAATGTGATAACGATGTGGTAGAGGACTGAACCAGGGCCGTTAACCGCTTCATTACTCTACGTCAGGAACGCATCACAATCGCCCAAAGAAACGGCTCCCATTGAAGGAATTCAAACGTTAACTAAAAAGCTTGAAAAGTAAATGAGCGCCTTTGAGATGTTCAACGTAGGCTTTAGTCTACATTAACTTGCGTGAACCCATCGTTGCTTACCAGTTATCTTATCAGCATAAAATCTACTCTGAACTTAGTGAACGAGAAGAATCGCTTTCGAGCTGACGCTCACTAAAATATCGCGCTCTGACATACTGTTCAAATTTAAAATATGATTACTTTGCTCAGGGGCTTTTTGGGAACTCTTCGTTGAGAATGAAGTTTGCGTACCTTTAACTGAAGTAATTCAAATTCTTGTTGACTCCTCAAGTTCATGATGATAGAATTGAGAGAGTACCATTAAGATACTTTTACTGGATGTTTTAAAACCAACAGTAGCGTTTTCTGAAATAAACACCCCCTTTTTATCGTCAGTGAGCACCATTCCACAGTTAGTAGGTAGGGGGGATTTGTCATAGAAAATCTCGGCTGAACCTTTGAGCTTTTGTACACTTCCTGTAAGCTCATGAATAACAAGCATAACCTTGACCCCTCTAGAAGATACAGACTTAATCGTTGGAATTAACTCAGTGAAATCATCAAGTGGCATCATCATCCTGCATTCTGATAATGCATTTTGGATAATTTCTTTAGCTTGGCTGTTCAAGTTGTCCTTTCCTCGAATTGTCCAAATGAATTCTTCGGAAGGTTCGATAGCCACGTTTTTTTCATAAAAATTATCCAATTCAGTGAGCGTGTTGCGTGCCTGAGATATTTGCTCTGCTCTTTTTTCGTAAAGAAGTTCCAAGTCGTTCTTTCTTTGGGAAAATTCCCTTCGTAGATTACCTTTCAAGTCAGTTTCCATTCTTTCCATAGCGATGATGGGTTTTATGGCTTTATAGAATAATGGCCGACCTTTCTGGACTTCTATTAGTTTCTTTTTTTCAAGGCGAATTAACACTTCATATATTTTCGAGTGCGGTATCTCAGCTATTTTACTCAGGTTGCCTGCGCTTGATGCGCCTATTTGGACCAGACCGATGTATGCTTTGGCTTCATACTCAGTTAGGCCCATGACTTCAAGCGCCTTTTGCATTTCCACACTTTTCACTTTTGTAACCACTTATAAAAAATAAGAGTGACAAAAGCCCTTTAAGTTTTTCCAAATCTTAAGTTGTCATATCCAGCAAAACATCAGTGCTCCGAGACTATTAAAAGAACGCAAGGATCGCAGTATGCATAATATTGATGTTGCCGACTTAAACGGAATTACTTCCAATGAAGCCCAAGATAAACTAAAGAAAGACGGCTACAACGAGTTACCTTTATCCAAGAAAAGAAGTGCTCTTCAAATTGCATTAAGCGTGGTTAAGGAACCAATTTTCCTTTTACTAGTAGCCAGCGGCAGCATATACTTCTTCTTAGATGACGTCACAGAAGGCTTAGTTCTACTGAGCTTTGTCTTCGTAGTAATGGGTATTACAATTTTTCAAGAGCGAAAAACCGAAAATGCCTTGGATGCGCTAAAGAATCTTTCAAGCCCGCGAGCGCTAGTTATTAGGGACGGAAAACAAGTTCGGATCCCAGGACGGGAAGTAGTAACCGGTGACATAATCATTTTAGCAGAGGGTGACCGCGTCCCAACCGATGCGTTACTGTTATCTTCCATCAATTTGATGGTTGATGAGTCACTCCTAACAGGAGAATCCGTTCCCGTCCGTAAAGCCGTTAAACTTGAAGAGCAGCAAGATTCGAAGCCAGGCGGGGACGATCAACCATACATTTACTCAGGAACCTTGGTAACCCAAGGCCAAGCCATCGCCATAGTCAAAGCCACTGGCGCCAAAACGGAAATGGGCAAAATCGGCGTAGTGCTCAAACAAGTTGAACGCGATGAAACTAAACTTAAGGTTGAAGTATCAAAGCTTGTCCGTAACTTCGCCATTTTTAGCTTGTCGCTCTGCGCCTTAGTTATTATCGTTTATGGTTTAACACGTTTCGATTGGATTGACGGCATACTCGCAGGGGTAACCCTTGCAATGGCGCTTCTGCCAGAAGAATTTCCAGTCGTGCTAACAATCTTTTTAGCGCTGGGCGCTTGGCGTATGTCTAAAAAGAACGTGTTAACAAGACAGCTCCATGCGATAGAAAATCTAGGTTCGGCTACTGTCTTATGCGTTGACAAGACAGGAACATTAACGCTAAACAAAATGTCAGTAGCCAGACTTTGTGCAGACAACAAGATGTATGACATTGGTTCTGCACTAAAGAATCCGCCCGATTGCTGCCACGAGCTTGTCGAATTCAGTGTTCTAGCATGCAAAAAGGACCCTTTCGATCCAATGGAGAAAGCCATTACTAACTTTGTAGAAGGAGAATTTGTGCAAACCGAACATATCCACGGTGACTGGCAACTAATACAGGAATACCAGCTATCCCCAAAACTGTTGGCTATGTCTAACGTTTGGGGATCACCCAACGGCAAAGACTACATTATTGCAGCCAAAGGTGCACCTGAAGCCATAATCGACCTATGCCACCTAACGGAGGCAGAAGCAAAAGAAATCTCTGAAAATGTCCAAAAAATGGCTAAAGATGGTCTCCGCGTATTAGGTGTTGCTAAAGCCTCATTTAGGATAGCGAGCGCAGAGCTTCCAAGAGAACAACATAAGTTCGCATTCAAGTTCTTAGGCTTAATTGGCTTCGTTGACCCAATAAGACCCAGCGTTCCAGACGCTATTAACGAATGCTACAACGCAGGCATAAGAGTTTGCATGATCACTGGTGACTATCCACTCACAGCACAGAAGATTGGTCGACAAATAGGTCTACGAAACCCTGAAAACATCATAACTGGCACAGAACTCGTAAAAATGACAAACGAGGAACTAAAAGAACGTATCAAGGCTGTCAATATATTTGCGCGTGTTGTACCGGAACAGAAACTGCGTATTGTGGATGCTTTCAAAGCGAACGGCGAAATAGTTGCTATGACTGGCGATGGCGTCAATGATGCGCCCGCGCTCAAATCTGCAAACATCGGCATCGCTATGGGTGGAAGAGGCACCGATGTAGCAAGAGAAGCTTCAACACTGGTGCTACTAGATGATGACTTTGGTTCAATTGTTGGCGGCGTAAAGATGGGTCGAAGAATCTTTAGCAACCTCAAAAAAGCCATAGCTTACATCTTTTCCGTGCATATACCCATCGCTGGGCTCTCAGCGTTACCGGTGCTGTTTGGTTGGCCACTTATACTGTTACCAGTACACATAGTGTTCCTAGAATTCATCATTGACCCAGCATGCACAACTGTGTTTGAAGCGGAACTTGAAGAAGCAGACATCATGCAGCGCAAACCCAGAAGCATACACTCGCGGCTATTCAACAGAAAAGCAGCCATCCTATCCGCGATTCAAGGTATCGTTGCATTGGCCATAGTACTGGCGGTCTATCTGTACGCAAATGCCAGTGGTTCAGGCAATTATACAGCTCGCACAATGGCTTTTGCAACGATAGTTCTAACAAACTTGGCATTGATAATAACTAACAGGTCATGGAGTCAATCTATCTTTGGTATCTTCCGCAGACCAAACAAAGCTTTCTGGCAAATCCTGGCGCTTGCAATATTGGCACTATTATTAGTGATTTATGTACCACCGCTGGCTGGTCTGTTCACATTCTCAGCTTTGTCGCCGTTAAATCTGATGATATGTTTCATAGCAGGCTTTGGCAGTATCATCTGGTTTGAATGCTATAAAGTGGTTAAGAAGGGAAAAATAGGAGTCTAACGCCCTAACATTCGCGCGATGAAATGAGGGAAAACATGCTAAACGAAAATAAAGGTAAACACAATAAAAAACTCGAAAACTGCAACAATTCAGCATCAGCTTTAGGTACCGAAGAGCTACTGAATATTCCAATAAACGATGTTCTATCAAAGTTGAAAACGACGACCACAGGCTTAACTTCGAAGGAAGCAGATAAACGCCTTGAACTATATGGCCGAAATGAAATTGCTCGCAAAAAGAAGCGAGCAGCAATCTTTAATTTTCTTTCTCGTTTAAAAAGCCCCCTCGTTATCATCTTAATGATAGCCGGCGGAGTTTCCGCTGCTCTTGGATCATACGCAAGCACCATTGTTATTTACATTATGGTTTTTCTCAGCGTATCATTAGCCTATTATCAAGAAAATAACGCCTCAAAAGCCGCTGAACTGTTAAGAGAAAAAGTAGCTACGTCGGCAACTGTGCTAAGAGACAACAAAAAGCAAGAAATCAAGCTTCATGATATAGTGCCCGGTGACATAATCTATCTTTCTGCAGGAGACATAACTCCAGCTGATGCCAGAGTAATCGAAGCAAAAGACCTATTCGTAAACCAATCGTCACTAACTGGCGAATCATTCCCCGTGGAAAAAACCCCTAATCCAATCAAAGCCAAGGGGAGCTCAATAGCAGAATGGACTAATTACCTTTTTATGGGTACATCCATAGTTAGCGGTACAGCAACAGCGGTTGTTGTTAAAACGGGTAGTTTAACTGAATATGGAAAAATAGCCTTAAAGCTCGTTGAAAAAGCCCCTGAAACAGAATTCGAGGCGGGAATTAAGAAATTTGGTTTCCTTATAATGCAAGTAACCTTCCTTTTGGTTATCTTTGTCTTCATGATTCAATCGCTTCTTCACCCTGACGCAAATGGGATATTGCAGGCGCTACTTTTTGCAGTAGCTCTCGCAGTTGGCTTAACTCCAGAACTTCTCCCCATGATAATAACCATAAACCTATCCAAAGGTGCCCAAGCAATGTCTAAAAAAGGCGTCATTGTCAAGCGCTTATCGTCAATCGAAACATTTGGCAGCATGAACGTGCTATGCACTGATAAGACTGGGACTCTCACAGAGAACCAGATAAAGCTAATATTTCATATAGATATGAACGGAAAGGACGACCAGAAAGTTTTATTGTATTCCTACTTAAACAGTCGGCTTCAAACTGGACTCAAGAGCCCGCTTGATGAAGCAATACTTAAACATGAGGAACTAGACATAGCGCTTTTCTCCAAGATCGACGAAGTTCCTTTCGACTTTGTAAGAAGACGAGTTTCTGTAGTAGTAGAGAAAGAAAGGCAACGATTCTTTATAGCCAAAGGGGCCCCTGAAGAAATCTTTAAGGTATGCTCGTATTATGAGCTAGACGATGTAATATCAGACCTTTCAGAAGAAACTCGTAAAAGAATTGAGCAAAAGTACCTTGACTTAAGCGCTGAAGGTCTTAGGGTTCTAGGCGTTGCTTACAAGAAGCTCAAAGAAGAAAAGGCCACATGCTCAGTAAACGACGAAAATGATATGGTGTTCTTGGGTTTTGTCGCTTTCCTTGACCCGCCCAAAGAAACGGCCAAACAATCAATAGAACTGCTGAACAAGGCAGGCGTTGAACTGAAAATTCTCACCGGCGACAATGAACTAGTAACAAGAAAAGTCTGTAGCGAGTTAGCCTTTGAAGTTAAAGCAGTTGTTTTGGGAAGCGAAATCACAAAAATGAGTGATGAGGCTCTCTCGGCAGTGGTTGAAGAAGCAAATGTTTTTGCCAGAGTCACTCCTGCCCAAAAAGACCGAATTATTAGCCTGCTTAAGAGCAATGGGCATGTTGTCGGCTTTATGGGTGATGGAATCAACGATGCTCCTTCGCTAAAAACTTCTGATGTAGGCATCTCAGTTAACAACGCGGTTGATGTAGCAAAGGAATCAGCGGATATCATCTTGCTAAAGAATGACTTAACAGTTCTGGGTGAAGGAGTGCTTGAGGGACGCAAGACTTTCGGTAATACCATGAAGTACATAATGATGGGCGTGAGCTCCAACTTTGGAAATATGTTCAGTGCTGCTGGCGGCTCAATCTTTCTTCCGTTCTTGCCGATGCTTCCTATTCAAATTCTTCTAAACAATCTCCTTTACGATACATCGCAAACAGTGATGACAACCGATAATGTGGATGCCGAATACATTAGAAAGCCAAAACGCTGGGATATTTCCTTCATTAGACGATTCATGGTTACTATCGGCCCTGTAAGCTCGCTATTTGACTATGCAACATTCTTTACGATGATATTCATTTTTGGCACCCCATTAGGGTTAACAGCTGCTGGCGTCCCTATAGCAACGGCTGCCCAACAAGCGCAGTTCCAAACCGCCTGGTTTGTCGAATCCTTAAGTTCGCAAACGCTTGTAGTTCTGATTATTAGAACCAGGCAGGTGCCTTTCTGGAAGAGCAAACCAAGCAAATACTTGGCGGCCATGCTCTTATTCGTCATAGGCTTTGCAATGGTTGTGCCTTATACGCCGTTAGGTGACTTCTTTGGCTTTGAACCTCCGCCTCCAGCGTTCTACTTGGTTTTAGCAGGAATTCTAGGCACTTACGCACTGCTTGCAGAAGCAGTCAAAAGATGGTTCTACAAACACAACGCCCAACGTGTGGAACAGATTCTGGTGCCTAAGAGGAAAACGGTCTTTTCGATTAGCAGAATGGCCAAGCTTTCTCAAGACATAATTGCAGTTGTGAGTTTACGTTCGGAGGATGAATTCTCAATAGAATCATTTAGCGACGACTTGAAAAGCGTAATTAATTACCCAATCAGCGAAGAAAGGATTGTTCAGAACCTCCAATACTTACGGCGCTCAGGAATGATAAAGGTAGACTGGCAAACTCGCATGGTTCGACGGGAAAAATCGCTAGGAGACTATGTGAGGAAGAATGTGATTAGTACAGAAATGTGGCCCTCTATAGTTGAAGATTGGCGCAGAATAAGCTCCGCCATTGAAAGCAAACATGGACGCTCAAACGTAGAATACAAAGAGCTGCTATTTCCAAAGCAAGGTTAAAACACGCCATATTTTTTCTCTATCCCTAAATTAACCTCCTTTTATCCAAAATAAAAAAGCCCCTCAAATAAAAGTACTGCATAGGGGAGAAGGTTAGTATTCAATAGACGCTTGTGTCATAAGCTTTCTGTTTTCATAAATCGAACAAACTACTTTTATGGGATATAAGCGAAACGATGAGAAAAAAATGTTTAAATCATTTAAACTTTAGTTAATCAACATAGCATTAACTTTAGTTAAACCAAATTTTATAAGCCCTGTCTCTAGAATGCTACTCTCAAAAGCAAGGAAGGATGATTATACAATAACAGAATGCTTCCGATGTCTTGTGGAATTGGAGGGTCTATTGGATATTGACGAAACAGCAATATGTCTTGCTTAGGGATAAAGCGGAATTTACAAGGTTTCAGATATTATTTGAAGTATTGCAAAATCAACCTCACGTTAGACAAAAAGACATAAGCGATAAACTCGGTATAACCATTCAAGCTGTATCAAAATATCTTAAAAGACTCTCTCAAGAGGGTTATCTAGAAATAGGCTCCGAGAGGGCAGATTATCGGTTAACATCTAAGGGAATCGCTAAGCTTCGTGAAAGCGTTAGGAGTATGGAGAGTTATTTTAAAGCGGTAAAAAATGAACTAAAAATTGATCACGCTTGGATAGCATTGGCAACGTATTCTGTTAAAGCAGGCGAGCAGGTTGGGTTAATCACAAAGGAAGGTATCTTTTACACGGTGCCAGTAAATGACCCAAACTCAGAAGCAGCGGGGATAGCTATTGCTGATGCTAATCCGGGAGAAGATTTGGGTTTAAAAAACTTAACTGGAAGAGTCAAACTCAAACAAGGCCAAATTCTAATAGTTAAACTGCCAAGCATACACAAAGGCGGTTCAAGAGCAGTCGATTTGGTAAAAGTCAGAGCTTTTTATGAGGAGTTCAAACCTGACCGTGTTGGTGTTATGGGTGCTGTTGGAAGAGCGGTTCTAAACAAACTTGGGCTTAAAGCAGACTTCGAATTTGGTATAGCCCACTCGGCTGCAGTAGCGGCTTCAAGAGGGTTAAACGTTTTAGTTCTTGTTGTGGGCAGAATGGTAAACCGCATGATACAGGAAATCGATTCTCAAAATCTGAAGTTTGCTAGCGATATATTGTATGAAGTGAAAGATGCGCAATTGACCAAAATCGCGGAAAGCATTTAGCTAAATGGTCGTCGATTAAGCGCTATGGTGTTAATGGTTTTCTTCTAACAATTCAACCAGAGTTAATCAACTTATGTTTAACTTAACTTAAACCAAAGTTTATTAGGCCTTTTGGATAATCCAACCATCGGAGTAAGCGTATGCAAAACAAGATAGTTTATCCGTTCAGCGCTATCGTTGGCCAGGAAAAAATGAAACTGGCCCTGATACTCAATGTAATTAACCCAAAAATCGGGGGTGTCCTTCTTCGTGGCGAAAAGGGAACAGGCAAATCACTGGCAGTTCGTGCCTTAGCCAACCTTTTACCAGAAGTAGACACAGTAGCGACATGCCCTTTCCACTGCGACCCCTCACGCCCAAAAGACATGTGCGATCTCTGCAGCGATAAAGTGGAAAAAAACCAAAAACTCTCCATAATTAAGCGCCCAATATCCGTTGTTGAACTCCCCGTTGGCGCAACAGAAGATAGGCTTGTAGGAACCATCGATATAGAAAAAGCCATAAAAACAGGAGAGAAACATTTTGACCCGGGGATTCTCGCTCAAGCTAACCGAAATATTCTCTACATCGATGAGGTTAACCTCTTAGATGATCACTTAGTCGATGTTTTGCTTGACGCTGCGGCAATGGGCGTCAATTTTGTGGAACGCGAAGGCATTTCCTTTAGTCATCCCGCCCAGTTTGTGTTAGTTGGAACAATGAACCCGGAGGAAGGCGAACTTCGCCCTCAACTGCTAGATCGCTTTGCTCTTTCGGTTGAAATTAAGGGAATTCCATACAGAGAGGCAAGAGCTGAGATAGTTCGCAGGCGAGTTGCTTTCGAAACTGACCCTGCATCATTCATTGAAAGCCAAAGTGGATCTCAAGAGCAACTACGCCAAAAAATCCAGAAAGCCAGTCGTCTTTTACCTGAAGTAAATCTGAGCGATGAAATGCTTGATTTAATCACTCAAATTTGCGTAGATTTTGCCGTTGATGGCCACAGGGCTGACATAACAATGTTTAAAACAGCATGCACCATTGCCGCTTTCAATGGACGAACGCAAGTTACAGAAGAAGATGTTAAAGAGGCTGCTGAATTGGTGCTTCCTCATCGCCATCGAAGGCAGCCGTTTGAAGAACCAAAGCTTGAGCAACAGCAAATCCAAGACAGCTTACAAAAATGGAATCAAAACAAAGGAAAACCGCAACAAAACTCTCCCCAGAATCCTGTTCCACAGAGCGATAACCACGACAACACCTCTGAAGAAAAACCTGAGGAAGAGGATTCTGGGCGAGAGCAAGTTTTTGATGCAGATTCTCCATATGCGGTGAAGCCTCTTTCGACGCATGTCCTAGATGAAGTTCAACGTAGCTGTACAGGTCGTAGGTCAAAAAGCCTAAGCAACTCCAAAGTTGGCAGATACGTTGACTACTCTGTTCCTAACGGAAAAATTGAGGATTTGGCTTTTGATGCAACGCTAAGGGCAGCTGCGCCTTTCCAGCGTCAGCGCAAAGAATCAGCGAACGATCTAACCGGTTTGTTAATTGAAAAATCGGATTTGCGGGAAAAAATTCGTGAGAGGAAAATCGGTAATTTAATCATGTTTGTGGTGGATGCGAGTGGCTCGATGGCTACTGAGGAGCGTATGACTGCCACTAAAGGTGCGGTATTATCTCTGCTTTTTGATGCTTATCAGCGGCGAGATCGCGTGGGCATGGTTGTTTTCCGTAAGAACGCAGCCGAGCTTGTGCTTCCACCTACCAACAGCGTGGAGTTAGCACAAAAGCTCCTATCCGTTTTGCCAACGGGTGGACGCACCCCGATGGCTCACGGCTTAAAGCTTGGTGTGGAAACCATCAAAAACTATGTTAGAGGAGACAAAGAAGTGGTTCCTCTGTTAGTTCTGGTTTCGGATGGACGCGCAAACGTGAACCTTTATGGCGGAGACCCAGTTGAAGAAGCAAAAACTATCGCTCGTGAAATCGCTTCTGCCGGTATCCAATCACTGTCTTTGGATACTGAACAAGCCTTCATATCCTTTGGTTTAGTAAAGCAAATCTCCACAGAAATGCGTGGCAAATATCTTCGTTTAGAAGACTTAAGGGCTGGACTTATTACTTCAGCGGTTCGAACCAACCTGTTTTGCGATCAACCAACTATCATGAACAATGACTAAGGAGGTGAAAAAATTGAAGAGAAACACTGCAATTATTGCAATAGTTCTTGTGGCATTAATTTTATCTGCTACCGTTTACGGCACATACAGCCTCTATTTCTCAAATGGTTCTTCTTCGCTGTCACCTACATCAACTCCAAATCCCATAATTACACCTACTCAAACACCAACTTCTACCTCTACTTCAAGTCCTTCAAATTCGCCAACTTCATCTCCAACTGCAACTCCAACGGCTACAGCATCATCACAAACGCCCAGTCCCACACCAACTCCAACAAGCGTTATTGTTACCGATGGAGCCGGAAATACCATGACCATACCGCTTCCAGTGACAAAAATTGCCGCCCTCGACGGAGGCATAGCAGAAATTCTTTGTGCCATGGGCTGTCAAAACCTAATTGTTGGACGCACGGAAAGCTGCACAATGCCACCGTCCATCCTAAGCGTTAAGTCTTATGGCGAAAACGATTATGCACCAAACGTTGAAGCGCTGATAACATTAAAGCCTGACATAATATTCGCCAGTTCTATGTTACCTTACAATCCTACTGCGTATCAGCAGCTAAAAAATGCTGGCATACCCGTTTACATCCTTGACACAACAACACCAGAGCCAACCAATCCTTTCAAAATGACTAAAGATGAATTATACAATGTACCAACACCAATAGATTTCACATGCGGCTTAATGCAAAACTTAACCTCAATCGTTGGTCATCAAGGTGAAGCAACTACATACATCAATTGGGCACAAAATTACAACAAGCTCGTTAAAGACCGCATATACACTTTAACGCCTAGCCAACAAGTCAAAACTTATCTCGAATGGTATGGTTACGGTCGAACTTTTGTCACCGCAAGTGTCTATCAGGCTGGCGGAATTAACATTGCTGAAAACCAAACAGTATACTCCCCCACGCTGAGCAACGAATTCATAGTTGAGCAAAACCCTTCAGCAATAATTGCATTGATCTCCAGTCCCACACACAATATCAATGACTTCATAGCAGCTAAAAATGACATTATCAGCAGAACAGCACTTCAAAATGTTGATGCAGTTAAGTATGGGCGGGTCTACATCTGTGACTTTTACGCCAGAAATGGTGTCCGCGCGGTGGTGGGCTACCTTTACTGGGCAAAGTGGCTTCAGCCAAGCCTCTTCTCAGACATAGACCCAGGAACAGTAAATCAAGAACTTAATCAAAAGTTTTTCGGAACGGCCATTGCAGGAACGTTTGCTTATCCATGACAACCAAAGCTGAACTTACAAAACTCTACAATAGAGGCAAGAAGCGAAAACTTCTTGCAATCTCCTTCGTTTTTTTAGCGGTAATAATTACAATCATTGTTTCAGTAAGTTATGGCGCGGGTTCCCCCCGCCTACCTGAGGCGTTTCAAGTTATACTCTCACGCACTTTCCCATTTTTAAACCTCGACCCTGGCTCTGCCTTAGCTCAGACTATTATCTGGGATATACGGTTACCGCGTATAGTTTTAGCATTAATTGCTGGTGCAGGGCTTGCCGCTGCAGGTGTAACCATGCAAGGTGTATTGCGCAATCCACTGGTTTCATCCTATGTCTTGGGAATTTCTGCAGCCGCAGGCTTCGGTGCTGCGTTAGCAATAGTTTTCGGGATAGGCGTCCTGTCATTTTTAGGAGGCTATCTAGTAATTGGTAATGCTTTCATATTTTGTTTGTTTGCCATGATAATAGTTTACTCAATTGCTCGAATAAGGGGAATGTCTTCTGAAACCGTAATTTTAGCTGGTGTCGCGGTTGGTTTTTTGTTTTCTGCTCTTTTATCCCTAATTCAATACATTTCACCACAGGATAAAGCGGTGAGCGCTATTGTTTTCTGGCTTCTTGGCGGACTTTATTCAGCAACATGGGATAAAATCTTGATTTGTTTGCCAATAGTTGCGATGACAATGGTTTTAATGATGACACAATCTTGGAACATCAATATTATGAGCATGGGCGAAGATGTAGCAACAAGTTTAGGCGTCAACTCCAAGCGTGTTCTAACCATTAATATGCTCTTGGAGACAATCGCAACAGCAAGCATAATAGCTTTCACGGGAATTATAGGTTTCGTCGATTTGATTGCTCCCCACATCGCCCGCATGCTACTTGGTAGCGACCACCGATATCTTATCCCATGCAGCATTGGTGTGGGAGCATTTATGCTTCTTGCTTCCGATACTGTGGCACGTCTGATAATTATGCCCACCGAGCTTCCAGTCGGAATTATAACTTCTCTGCTCGGCGTCCCATTCTTTATTTATCTTCTAACAAGTAAAAGGAGGAAAACATTCGGTTGAAACTGACCATAAATCAACTCTCGTTTAGCTACGCCGCAATTCCAATACTGAAAAACATAGAACTAGAAGTGGGATTGGGAGAAATGCTCAGTATTGTGGGCCCAAACGGTTCAGGCAAAAGCACCCTTCTCAAATGCATCAATCGCATCTTGAAAACAAAACAAAAAACTGTTTTAATTGACGGCCAAGATGCAAACAAACTTACCATCAAGCAGTTATCAATGCTTATGGGATATGTGCCTCAGAGTTCAACAAGCACTTTTCCCTTCACTGTTTTCGACGTAGTTTTGATGGGAAGAAAACCATACATACACTGGAACATAGGTGAACGTGATAATGAAATCGTCGCTGAAATGCTAGATTTACTGGGCATCGGGCACCTCGCTATGCGACACTTCAATGAACTTAGCGGCGGAGAACAACAAAAAGTCATCATAGCGCGTGCGCTAGCCCAACAGCCCAAACTCCTATTGCTTGATGAACCTACCAGTTCATTGGACATTAAACATCAACTAGAGATTCTTTGTATGCTCAAAAGTTTGGCGCTAAGCAAAGAACGCTCGGTTATCGTGTCTATGCATGACTTGAATTTGGCAAGCCGTTTCTCTGACCGAATGCTTATGCTTAAAGATGGTTGTATTTACGCTTCTGGGACGCCCGAGAAGGTTGTTAATGCGGAAAACATTGAAGCGATATACGGTATTAAGGCAAATGTATCCACTTCATTTGTCGGTAAACCCCAAGTTACTCCATTATTGAATGAAGCAGACTATTTCTTGAATGGCAAGTTATCACCTTTAATCGAACAAAAACATTGACGTGAAAAAATATGACACAATTGAAAATTGCATTTGTAACCACCATACCAAGTGATGCGATCCCAGCGATAGCCGCGATGAAAACAATAAACGAAAAATTCCCTAACGCCATCGAACTTAATCTACGTACAAGCGGAGACTTTCGAGACTTTGGTGCTCTGGAAGATTTTATCAATTTTTCAAGGACAGCTCACATAGTCATTGTGCACTTAATGGGTGACCTCCCTGAGATGGACAAGTTGGTTGAAGCACTAAAAACTGCCAAAGTTCCACTTATGATTTCTTCGTCGTTTATGGGCGCCAAAGACTACAACAAATACTCAACTATAGAAGCAGGGGACCGCCAAACAATCTTTTTCTACCTAAACTACGGAGGGAAAAAAAATTTTGAAAACCTAATGTATTTCATTGCAAACCGTTTCACAGGCGCTAACTATGCTTTTGAACCACCAACAAAACCAATTTGGGAAGGGATATACCATCCTGACTTTGACCATCTTCCTTCTCTAGAAGAGTACACAGAAAAAAAACTTTTACCTAATCGTGTCACGGTAGGATTGTGGTTCCACCAGAGTCACTGGCAAGGTGGCAACCTCAGCTTTATCGACGCGGCAATCCGCGAAATAGAAACTCAAAGCGCCAACGTGTTGCCCGTGTTTTTCAGTGGCTCGAAAAACCCCAAACTCGGTGTAAAAGGGTTGGAATGGCTGATTGATAATTATTTCTTAAAGGAGGGCAAACCCCGAATCGACGTGGTTTTAAGTATGTTTTCTTTCTCATTCTCCACCTGTCTCTCAGGCGCCGAAGCTGCAGGAGTGTTAAAAAAACTAAACGTTCCAATAATCAAAGCCATCTTGACCTGCAACACCTACGAGGAATGGCGTGACACCATGCAAGGACTCAACATTATGGATATACCCGCTAACGTGGCAATGCCTGAATTCGACGGAGCAATCATCACCGTTCCGGTAGCGGCCATGGATTATTGCCAAATCAACCCATCCACTGGAACACGACTAATCAAGTATGAAGCCATAGAAGAACGCACCCAAAAAGCAGTTCGCCTCGCCATTAACTGGGGCAAACTTAGACGGCTACCAAACAAAGAGAAGAAGGTAGCAATTATCTTCCACAATTACCCACCGCGTAACGACACTATTGGTCATGCTTTCGGGTTGGATTCTTCCGCTTCAGTGATGAACATTTTGGAAGGCTTAAAGCGGCAGGGGTATACCCTTGGCGAAATGCCTGAAAGCAGCCAGAAACTCATGGACACAATCATTGCAGGGTTAACTAATGACCGTCGCTGGGCAAGCCCACAAGAACTCTACGACCGTGCGCTAGACAAGATTTCGCTACAGCAGTACGAGCCATGGTTTAACGGTTTAGCGCCAGATGTAGCCAAAAAGATGGAGGCTGACTGGGGAAAATGCCCCGGCAAACTTTTCACCTACAACGGCAAACTCTTAGTTGCGGGCTTAATAAACGGAAACATCTTCATTGGAATGCAGCCTCCTCGCGGCTTCATGGAGGACTCCGTAAACATCTACCACAGCCCCGACATAGCTATGCCCTACCATTACCATGCTTACTACCGTTGGATCCGTGATATCTTCGGCGCAAACGTCATCATGCATATCGGCACACACGGCACGCAAGAGTGGCTCCCTGGCAAATCCGTCGGCTTATCCTCCTCCTGTCAACCCGATATAACCATCGCAGATTTGCCCAACATTTACCCCTATGTCATAACTAATCCAGGAGAGGGAACTCAAGCTAAACGTCGAGGCTACTGCTGCATAATCGAGCATCTCATCCCCGTCATGCACAACGCCGACACTTATGAAGAACTCGCAAAACTCGAAGTTCAACTCCAAGAATACTACCATGCCAAAACTGTAAACCAAGAAAAACTGCCTGTTCTACGCAACTTAATCTGGGACAACGTAGTCTCCGCCAAACTTGACAAAGACCTAAACGTTACCCGCGATTGCGCCCTTGCAACTTTCGACGAGTTCTTGGAGCAGCTCCACGCCTACATTAACGAGTTATCAGACGCTCAAATCCGAGATGGTCTTCACACATTAGGAGAAGCACCTAAAGACCTAAAGCTGGACGAGTTCCTCGTAACTCTCACCCGTCTAAGCAACGGCGATATCCCCTCTTTGCGGCAGTCCATAGCCGAGTTGAAAGGCTACAACTTCGAGGACCTGCTGGCGCATCGGGGCAAACTCTGCGCTGACGGCAAAACTAACGGCGACCATCTAAAAGAAATCGGCGCCGTCTCGCTTGAACTTATACAGAGGTTCCACGCTGAAGACTTCAAACAAGAAAAAATAAGCGAATTAGCTAATGCAGTGCTTGGCGCAAGCACCCCAAAAATCGAGGCTTGCCTCCAATACATCAGCAGCTTCCTCACTCCAGCATTAGCATCAACAACCAATGAATTAACTTATACTCTCGCAGGCTGCAGTGGCGACTACGTTCCTCCTGGGCCTTCGGGTTCCATCACAAGAGGCATGGCAGACATTTTACCCACTGGCAGAAACTTTTACTCCGTTGACCCACGCGGTGTTCCCACACCAGCATCTTGGGAAGTCGGCGTCTCACTAGCAAACGTGTTGCTGGAACGCTACTTCAAAGAGGAAGGCAAATACCCCGAATCAGTCGGCATAGTAATTTGGGCAACTGATACAATGAAAACTAAAGGCGACGATATAGCCGAAATCCTCTACCTGCTAGGTGTCAAGCCAGTATGGGAACGGTCTAGCGGCAGAGTTGTGGGCATAGAGGCTATTCCCCTCAGTGAGCTTAAACGTCCTCGTATTGACGTTACCATGCGCATAAGTGGCATGTTCCGAGACAGCTTCCCTGTTGTCATGAACTGGCTTGATGCAGCCGTGGAGTTGGTGGCAGGGCTAAACGAGCCGCACAGCCAAAATTTTGTAGCCAGACACGTGGATGCTGAAGTCGCCGAGGAAACCGCTAAAGGCAAAGACGCTAAAAAAGCCCGTCAAGAAGCATGCTACCGCATTTTTGGCGACCGCCCCGGGGCATACGGTTGTGGCGTTAGCGAAGCCATTGATTCTAAAAACTGGAAAACCCAGCAAGACCTCTCTGACATCTACATCAACTGGGGTAGCTACGCTTACACACGCAAAACTTACGGTGTAGCGGTTCCAGAGCAGTTCAAGCGGTGCCTAAGCAAAATTAACGTTACAGTAAAGAATCAAGATTCTCGGGAATACGACATTTTGGATGGTGACGACTGGTACGATGCCCATGGAGGCATGATTAACGCTGTAAAAATCCTGGTCGGAAAAGCGCCCCGCTCCTACTGCGGCGACAGTACCGACCCCAAACGTGTAAAAGTCAGAAGCACTGCTGAGGAAACCTGTCACGTTTTCCGTTCTCGCCTTCTCAACCCCAAGTATATTGAAGGCATGAAAAAGCACGGTTATCAGGGTGCGGCTGACTTGTCTCGGACCATGGATACTGTTTTCGGATGGGATGCAACTGTCGAAGTCGTTGAAGATTGGATGTATGAAGACTTGGCTAAAAAATACGTTTTGGACAAGTCAATGCAAGATTGGCTAAAGGACGTGAATCCTTATGCTCTTCAAAACATGGTTGAGCGGTTGCTAGAAGCGATTACTCGTAAAATGTGGAATGCTCCTGAGGAGATGAAAAAGCAACTTCAAAATCTCTACTTGAGCGTTGAAGGTCTGCTCGAGGGAAAAAATGAAAAATAAAGAATGGAGGAAAATAGATGGATGCCGTAACCAAATTTAAAGAAAGAAAATTAGACTTGCAATTAAAAGAAGTTGAGGCAAGAGTAATTTACCATCGATATGACGGTGTTGAACTAAACACAACACTTGTTTCTTTCAAGGAAAAACGCAGGGTACTATCGACGATGGACGGCGTTAAACGAGTAAACAATGTGGCAAACGTATATGTCCCAGACCCCTTATCCAAAAAAATTATGACAATGTCGAAATATGCCAAATTTACAAGACGTCTGCCTGCCACTTTAGGGCTTCGCCGTAGCAGCGTGACTTTAATGAGTACCGGCGTCGATATGGACAAACTGGCTTTCTGCGAAAAAACATTTGAAGACTTTCATGTTTGCTGTATCGCAACTGGTGGCGCACGAAATAACGCGCTCCGAATGGGCGTAGATAGGGGTCAATGGATTGAAAGAGAGACGGGCTTTCAAGCTAAACCTGGCACAATAAACATTATTCTATTAACGAATGTGACTTTAACTTGGGGTGCCATGGCTAGAGCTATAATTGCAGCTACAGAAGCAAAAACCGCAGCGCTTCAAGACTTAGATTACAGGAGTACGCCATCTCCTCAAGTACAGGCTACTGGCACCGGAACCGATAACATGATCGTTGTTTCAGGCGTGAACCCAGACATAATAATTCGGCAGCCGGGCGGGCACTCCAAAATGGGCGAATTAATAGGGTTTTCAGCCAAAACTGCCGTTACTGACGCACTTAAAAATTTTGACTTTAACAGGAAAGGAGCATGTGAATGTTGATTGACATTATCTATACCGAGAATCTAACAAAAAACTATGGGGCAGTTAAAGCGATAAACAATCTGAACTTACAAGTTTACAGTGGAGAAATTTTTGGTTTCTTAGGACCAAACGGTGCTGGCAAAACTACGACTATCCGTGTTCTAACCACTTTAACTCGTCCAACTTTTGGTTTTGTGTCGGTTGGCGGTTATGATATTAAACAGGAACCAGAAAAAGTGAAGAAAGTGATTGGTGTAGTGCAGCAACACTTGAGTTTGGATCGTGATTTAACAATTCGCGAGAACATGGAGTTTCATGCTCGCCTACATCGAATTGGTTTCTCTGAGCGTAAACGGCGCATAGATGAGTTGCTTGAGTACGTTGAACTTACCGAGTTTGCTGACAGAATGGTTGATACGCTTTCGGGTGGGATGAAGAAGCGGGCGGCAATTGTTTGTAGTCTGCTTCATGAGCCTAAAGTTCTGTTTTTAGATGAACCCACGGTTGGGCTGGATGCTCAGGCGAGGCGACGTTTATGGGATTTGGTGCGACGCTTAAACAATGATGGCACGACAATTTTTCTTACCACCCACTACATTGAGGAAGCCGAGGCGCTTTGCGGCAGGGTAGGCATAATGCATCATGGACAGCTAATTGCTTTGGATGCCCCCATGGATTTACGCAAAAAAATAGGATTAATAACGGTGGAAACGCTTGTGGACAATAAAACTCGTTATCAGTTTTTTGCCGATCGCGCTGCAGCAAACAGTTTTGTTCAAAGTCTGCCGCCGAGCACTAAAACTGTTATTATCCGAGATTCAAATTTGGAGGATGTTTTTGTGGAGCAAACTGGTGAAAAGGTTGGTGACGCTTAATTGATGGATGCAGTGTATGATGTTTATTCGGTTCTTTGGGTAGATTTGAGAAACATGCGGCGACATTGGCGTTCAACAGTTGCCACCAGTCTTATTCTACCCTTCTTGTACTTGATAGCTTTCGGCTACGGCTTAGGTCGTGGTATCAACCTTGACGGCGTCAATTACCTTACCTTCGTTGTTCCAGGTATTGTCGCATTGACAGCTTTTTCAACTAGTTTTAACGGCGCTGCCTCCAAGCTTCAGATTGATAAGTTCTTTTACAAAAGTTTTGATGAACTTTTAATGTCTCCTGTTAGTTTGCCGTCAATAGTTATCGGAAAAGCGTTAATAGGTGTACTGAGAGGATTAATAAGCTCAACAGCTATACTGATTGTTGGCTTATATCTTACACCAACATTAACAATTGGCCCTCTGTTTGTGGTTGTCCTGTTTGTTTCCTGCTTTGTATTTGCGCTTTTTGGAGTGCTGGTAGCGTTAGTAATTAATTCTCATCAAGGTATGAGTACTTTTAGTAACTTAGTTATTTTACCTATGACTTTTCTATGCGGCACCTTTTTTGCGTTGAGCCAAATGCCCGATGTGGCAAAAGCCGTACTATATGTTCTTCCTCTCACACACTCAAGCCAATGCCTTCGAGCAGCAGCCTTAGCTCAACCATTCCCTTGGCTCTCTTTGGTTGCACTTCTTGGATTTGGAGCGTCATTCTTTGTTGGAAGCGTATTTGCCTTAAAGAAAGCAAGCATATAGATAAATAGCGGACTGGGGGTTTTGATCCTCGGGTTAAAAGAATGCTACCTAATTATATCGTATAATCTCGATTATTTAGGATTCGCTTAATAAATTTGGGCTAATCCCATCTAATTCTTGAAAAAATCGCGACTAGCCCGCTGCTATTCGACAATCCTGACCGAGGAACCAATACTTCTTTACATACACAATTATAACTGTCTAAAAAAGGCATTATGCGCCAAATTCCAATATAGTTTAGCGGTAAGTGGCTAGCAAAGAAAGACCCTTTTCAAATGATCCGATAGGCTAACTCTTCTCGTTTAAGTTACAAAAGCAGGGTCGAGATTTTAGTTCAATGGGTTCGTTAGATGCTGCTTGATAGCTTTATCTGTTCTTTTGAGCGACTTTGGAAAGTTTTAACTGTCTAGCCTGCTAACATAGAGGCATCGTCGTTTAAAAATCCCACATATGGGAGTTGAATGCGGTTGCCTGTTGAAGTCACCTTAGAAATGTACGCAGAAAAACCTGTAGTGATGCCGTGCTTTACGGGTCATGTCGCACGGGGGTTGCTGCTGTATTTTATTCGGCTGGTTGATCCTGCCGCGTCGGGGTTGCTGCATGAGCTCAACGTTTCTAAACCCTATAGCGTGACGCCATTGCGGTTCAAAAGTAGCAGGTGTACTTTAGACGGCTATGTTTTGGACTCCCAGTTTCCCTGCAAAGTCAGTTTCCGTTTCTTAAAAGATGAATACTCAACCTATCTTCTTAGCTTCTTTGCCAAACAGAACAGTGCCCTAATCTTTAACACATCATTCCAGATTGCGTCCATGAACATAAACTGCAAAAACTACGCAGATTTAGAAAACGAGGCGCAAGCGGTTGACGGGTTCACATTGGATTTCAGGACGCCTACCTATTTTGCTAATTTAAACAGCAACTATCACTGGATGTTCCCCGACCCCATCAAAGTGTTCTGCAGCCTCATGCGAACCTGGAACCAGTTCAGCGACAGCCGCCGCTTCAGCAAAGAAGAATACATCGCCTACAAGATGTGGCTGCAGAAAAACGTGGGCGTAAGCCGCTATGAACTGCAGACGCGCGTCGGGGCAGTGCGCAAAAACCAACGAACTGCAGGGTTCACCGGCACCGTAACCTATGAGCTGGGCGACAAAGAAAACCCCTACAACAAAACCACCCACATGCTCGCAAAATACGCCGAATACGCCAACATTGGAGGAAACAAAACAGCAGCATACGGACAAACAAAACTAGTTGGAGTCTTATCTGTAGTTAAAGAATCCGCAGGTGAAATGTAGTTGTTAGTTCATGAATCAAAGCCACGATCTTCTGAATTGGCTATCCCTAATTTTCCATATGCTAAGCCATTTGTTCATCAATACAAATTTTTTGAAAATCGAAATAGCGACATACTTTTTAAAAGTCCCACGTCATCAGGAAAGACGTTATCATTTGTCTTCAGTTTTATAAACGAATATCTCAAAGCAAAGCAAAATAGCAAACGAATAAAATGCATCTATCTTGTACCCACTCGATTGCTTATTCAATCACAATTTGATAATTTGATTAAATACTTACATCAGTTTAAGGTTTCAAGCGCCATTCTGGAAAGCGGCTATACTTATGCAGAGCTATTCAAACGCCTTTTCGAAAACGATTTTATAATAGCTTCACCAGACATAATTTTTCACATTTTGTTGCGAAAAAGAAGAACACAACATATTAAGTTTGAGTATGCCGAATGGCTGAAGAGCTTATACTGTATAGTTTTTGACGAATTACATCTCTTTGATACATATACTCTGATAAACATTAAGAATTTAATTGCAATCATGAAAAGTCAAAACCCAAATTTGCGCGCTTATCTTATCAGCGCGACCATGGACTTAGGTGGCGTAATAGACCCCTCTTCATTTCTGACAATCGATGGCGAAAGCAATACAGGCCCCATACAGGTTTCTGCCATACACGTTAATTACCAAAGTCTAAACGAAATAATAGCTCTCTTAAAAGATAATAGTTATGAACGAGACACAATTTACGTATGCAACTCTATAGATCGAGCAATGAAGCTTCATTCATTTTTTCCTGAATCTGCTCTTTTAATAGGAAAAGCTTGGTACGAAAATTATGAGCTTACCCGAGAAGAACAGATAAAAGCAAACATAGAAAAGTGCAAAAACGGTGCTCTTACTTTTGCTACTTCCGTTTTTCGCCAAGGGGTAGACCTCGACGTGAAACATCTAATAGTAGAAGAACCAGCCAACTCCCAAGATGCCATCCAAACCTTTGGCAGATGCGGACGACATGGAAAAAGCGACTTTATAATGCTCACAAACAAAAGTCAAGTATTAATTGCACTTAATTGTGATAATGATGTTAGCAGAGGCGATTTTGAGAGGCTTCTTTCGAACTTATTCAGAGCACGAGAATATGAAACACAAAAACGCATGATGAATGCCATGTGGTACAAGCTGTATAATGTTACGCGACTTAAGGAACAAGTTGAGGTAGTTATCACCAAGCAAATGGTGGAAGATTTTAAAGAATTTCAAGATTTTCTTCCTGACGTTAGTTTCAGAGAGCCAGTACCTTCAATAAAATACGAAGACATAACCTTCTCATTGTTCGAGATATTGCAATTCAAAGAGGCATACAAGAATGTCAAACCAATTGACGATCCTTTCTATAAAGGCGAGCTTGTTGACGGTGGCCGATTTATTCGGCGAGAATATCGTCGTGCAAAAAAAGAAGACCAGCCAGTCTTTACTCTTTTAAGTAAAAGAAGATACAAAGACACTAACTACTTTAATTTGAAATTAAAGCTTCAAGATATTGTTTTTTGGGTAAATGGCAGGGTTGGGCAATTAAATGATTACCTTTATAAATTCACCGACAAAAATAGCATAGTACCTTGGCGGGGATCATTTGAACCTTGCATATTCTTTGAGTGATCACCATGAATGAAAGATGGTTGATGAAAAAGGTAAAATACGGAGATTTTGGATCTGAAGAAACCTTCATCGAGCATGCTATCAAGACTTTTCATGTGGGAAAATACCTCTATGAACAAATTAAGCCAAGTTTCGACCGAGAAGAATTTCTCTACTGCTGTGCTTTTCATGATGTAGGAAAAGTTTTAGCTAAACCCGGTACACCACATACGCATAGAAGCAGGGAAAGCTTGAGTCAAATAGCAAAAACAAAAGAGTATAAAACAATTCTAAGAGCCTTTAACCTGGAGGATTTCTCAGAAAATGATCACGTTGTTCGCGCTATTGAAAAGCATCATGACTCAGACGAAAGCTTGGGTGCATTCACATCTATCGCTGATCAGATTGCTTCATCTGAAAGCGATGAACAGCTTAAAAATCGCTTAAAAGCATCACCGATATCGACCCTTATCACCTACCTGAATGAGATGCATAGCTTTTCTGATAAGCATTTTTATTATGTAAAGTTTTATTCTTTCTCAAAAAATGAGCTTAATGCTCTCGGCAGACTAATTTTGCTCAAATTACTATATGAAACAATCGAGCAACTCCCCGAGGTTACACTTCTGTACGAAACCCTTGATGGTTGTCGCATTGTAACAAAACTTTTTCTTCAGGAATTAAAGACCTTGCTTGCTAGAGCATTTAACAAGAATCTTGCAAAATTCATAGAAAACCAAAATCTCAAAGATATTTTAGGTGGTGCACCAGACAATTATGCACAATTCACCAATCTTCCTAAAGAGATAAAACCGCGTTTGCTTGAATTAACTGTCCAGAAATATGCAGAGGACATAGTTCAATCGCTTAGAAAGAAGGGCGTTAACAATATAGAAGATGTTGGTTTGGGTCTTGAAGTTTTGACTCGATTTGTTAATCTGCCAGAAATAGCTTATCTATCTAAGAAAGGCATTAAAGGAATAAGCAAAACAAAGTATTATCTTTTTGGAGATGAAAACGGTCTTTTTTCAAAGTGGGTGGTTGGAACTTTTTTTGTTGATAAAGAATCTAGATTTAAAGGCAAACTTGCCGAAAATAGTGCGCCGCTACTTGAACAGTTGCTATCTAAAGCAGGTGCAGATGTGAGTAAGATAACGTGCAAGAAAGAGGTATATAGTAAGTTGTTCCCATTAGTGGTGGCTGTTAATTCTTTGAACGAATCAAAAGTTGATTTCTGCTTTGACATTAGTAACTACATCGCTATAGATGGAGAAATCTCCCTTGAAAAAATTGCCAGAGAAAATACATGTGCTAATTGCGGAGTTTTTGAAGGCGAGGTCGAACTAACGCCGTTTATATTCGAGTATAAACAACATGCCAAAGAAACTTTGTTCAAAGAAACAGAGGATGAATTTCGCCATCGAGAAAAAGTTGTATGCGGTCTTTGTCAAGTTGAAGCAATGCTTAACACTTTGCTTTGCGGAACAGTACTTGAAGGAATGCAAGCCAGAATTAATACGAATACTCACATAATTTTCTGTAGCTTAGGTATAACCAAAAGCGATTTTGAAGATATGGCGTCGTTTCAGGATCAACCCATACAAAAGCTGATGGAACGATTCAGAATAACTAAGCACTCAGTTTACCTCAAAAAAAGCGATGATCTTCAATACCTCATCATGTCGGTAAGAAATTCAGAATCTGGAATAGCTAATGCTACTTTTCAACGTCTCCTTTTTTCATCTATTGCTGCAAATTTGCAACAAAGATATTTAGTTCTTGCAATAGGCGTTAACAAGATCCCCACATTTTTTGATGATAGCTGTGTTCAATTTAATGACGGTCAAATTCCAATAATTGATGATATACGAACAGATTTTTTCAGGTTTGTATACATTGATTCAAATTTGCCACCGAAAGAACAAAAAAATCTAGTTCTACAATATGTTGACAGCCCATTTATCGGTATCGCCCAAATATTTAAAAAGAGTAACCAAAAATACACTGAAACAATCAAAGAGTTGGTTGATCAGATGACAAAAAATGACCAATTGTTAAGCATCACTGACAAAATATGGGAAATGGCAAAAATCGGCGGTTCTCTCGAAACAAAGAAAAATGTTGGTTCTTTCCTTGTAGGATTTAACGGATCTCCAAGAGCCTTGGATGTGTTGGTTAACCGGCTGTTAAAGAATTCTCTGTTAAACTCTGAAAAAAGAAAACAAATTATCGAGATTCATGAAAAACTAAGACAGGAACTTGAATCAATGGATGATAAACAAAGGGCTCAGCTAAAGAATTATATCCAAAAAACTAAATACCTCTTTAACTCAAAGAAGTTCTACGAAATTGGGCAAGAAGGAGGAATGGGGTGACAATGAACTCACCGAACGAACTGCAAATATTAAATACCTTACCAGAATTCAAGAATTTGCGAGAAGAACTGACACTTGTAAGCGAGAAAAAACTCAGGAAGGTATATGTCCAGAAAAATGACTACATAGCTATAATTGGCTATAAAAGGCTCAAAGATTTTGCACGGTTTACGAGCCACGAAGATTTATCTAATGACAAAATCGATTATGTCGGAAAAACGCGAATCTATTTGACTGGCTTGAAGCGTCGAGGTGTATACCGTCGTGCCAGTGAGGCCATATTAAGGCAATATAATGAAAATTATAACTGTGCTACACCCGATCATCAATGTATGGATTGCTATAACTGCTTTACCTATGGGGGGGTAATCGCAGTAAAGGGTGAAACAGAAGCAATAAAATCGCGGTTGAAGGCTATAACAGCTTTTTCTATCCAAAGCGATGACGAAGCTCTTATTGATGAGGAAGAATTTCACAACATAGTCCACACAGACTTCCGTATGGAACAAGCAGAACAAGGTCAGCAAAAAAAGCCTAGTATATACAACCTTTTACTGATAAAACCAGGTGTTGTCTTTCCTTTTATTGATATAATCTTTAATCCCAGCAAATTCGACTTAGCGATGTATTTGGAGATGTTGAGACGAGCAGATGCAATGGGTTATGGTTCACGTAGCTCTTTGCTTGGAACAATGGAGACGAAAATAATTGCAGTAACAGACAACCTAACAATATCTCACAAAGACTTGCTAACTAAGATTGTACTCAATGAAGCAGGCGATATATCTTACGAGGGTTTGACTCAGCAATTTGCCCAAGGAGAGATTGTTACCGATAATCAGCTAGAGGCAATCAGAAAAAGATTGCCTGAATTAATCGATGCATATAAAACTGAAATCTATGGTTCCGCCATTTCAAACCCCACTACAAAAAGTTGAGGTAGTTTTGTGCAAATCAACGGAAAAACTACTTCATCGTTATATGCGATAAAATTTGAACTGGAAGAATTTGGGCAGAATGTCTCTCATCTAACTAGAAAAACATACTATACTCATGACTTTTTTACTGACAGACAGGTGTTCGCTGGAATTACCCATTCTTTCCTTTTTCGTGGACTAGAAAAATATGAAGCGGAACAGGTGCCGTGTACTTTTGCAATTCCATTGGATGTTAAAAAGCATAGAACATTCTTTTCTATCACCAACGCGAACCTACAAAAAGAGCAGATGACCGCCAAACTTAGAATTATTACAGAGGGGTATCATGAATTCATATCGCCTGGATCAAAGTTTCTTGCATTCTCCTTTGTTGAACCGCGATATGACATACTGTTCATCGGCAAAAAGAGTGCGCTAGCTCATATTGAAAAGAAGGAAAAAGTTGTTTTTACAGAGAAAAAAGATGACTGGACAACTGAAGACCTGATTTCTCTTCGAGAATATGATGAAGAAAAAAACAAAACAATATTTGGTTTGCGACTAAGTGATGCATCAACCAGATATTTAGTCGGGAAATTCAAAGTCTCCAATTTGATAGAAACAGAGTTTGGGGGTCGCAGATACAGATTCTATTCTCTCTGGAAGAGATTTAACGAAATGGAGGCAAGTAAACTTAATTGATGGACCAGCCTCATTACTTTTGTTGGCATGTTTGTTTGTGTCCGCATCCGCCTTGACACTTATAGGCTGCAACTCGTATCGGCGGCAGCTCCTCGGTTTGGATTATCCGTTTTATGTGCCCCAGTACGCGTTTGATGTGGGTTTTCATGGTCGGCGTTATTTCAAACTGCAGTATCTGCCCTTCAGGGAGGTAGTTTACGATGCCCTGCTTCACAATCGTGCCGAAACATTCTTCGATAAGCAAAGCGTAGGCAACAAGCTGGTATTTGTGGTCCATGCAGACTCTGCCGCCGTCGCTGTTCATGTTCTTGTACTCGACGGGTATGAATTCGCCTCGGGCTGTGTGGATTATGAGGTCAACGTTGCCCTGCAACCCCAACGCTGAAGAAGTCAGCGGCACAAACAGCATCTTCTCTGCACCCACAAACTCCCTTGAATAGTAAACTGCGTCTTTGCGTCGAAGTTCCTTGGCGACTTGCTCTTCATGGGATTCTTTGCCCTCTTCCTGCTGTGAACCAAAAACCGGTGTCGCATGCAGAACTCTATCAAAATAAACCAGTCTTGGACAGTAAACATAATGCTTGATGTCAGTTACGGAGATGAAGGATTCGGCTATGTCTGAAGCGCGGAGTTTTTGCTGATTCTTCAACCACTTATTTTCTTTCACTGCTTTAGCTTCCATGCTTCTCACTAAGTCTAGAAGTATGCGATTTTTTCTTTACTTTCCTTGTACTCATACTTCTTGGGTTTACCAACCATCTTTTTACCCTTCAAACAACTATCACACATGGGAAACAACTGCACATTTTCCTCCAAGTCTTGAATTAAGTTCTTGAGGTCCACAAGTAGACTGTTTAGCTGATCGCGTCGAAGATCACCCATGAAACCGCTGTATTGAATCCGCTGCAACCCATAATCCTTAAGCGTCTCAGCAACTTGATTGCGTAAGCTGTCGTCGGATACGTCATAGATCACCACATAACGCACGATGCCTACCACCCCAAACAGAACGGCACATAATCTGCTTCTTTGAGCAAGAAACGAACCATACTTCGAGGCTGCAAGTTGATGAAACTCTTTAGCGACCCTTTCTGGCCGTTAAACATGACTTCGCTGTCCAACCGCTCTTGCAAGCTTGCAAGCATTACTTTAATGACGTCTTTGCTCAAAACTCGTCCCTCCACAATTGAGTCGACAGCGATAATTTCGGTGGGTTTTATCACATTCTTAGTTATCAGTCCGATTAGTGTTCGGTCCACAAGTTGCTGTCGAAACTCCTCCATCAGGTCCAACACCAGAGAAGGTTTCCCAGACCGATCAGCATGCAAATACCCTGCATAAAAATCCAAACCAGCATAGCTGACGGCCTTCCAGACTTCCGGAAACAGAACAGTCTGGTAACCAAAATTCAGCATAGCATTAAACGGGTCAGCAGCGCCACGAGTCATCCGTCCCGTAAAACCAAGTTCTGCAGGCAAAATTTGGCGCACGCAATCCCAATAATACCTTGCAGCTTCTGCCTCCAAGTTCATAATTTGCTGCCGCTTCTCGTCGATGTTGCTGCCTTGTTCTCTGCTGATTCGGTCGTTTGCCTCATCGATAAGCTTCCCTGATTCATACAATTTCTCAGCCAACTTTGGGTCGGTTTGTCGCCTATTCTTAGCCATAAGTTTCAAAAAATTCGCTTGATTAACCAGCTTTCCAGCAATAAACTTCTTAGCAAGAACCACACTACGCTCGTCATTGTAGGCAAGGAACTGTTCGCGTCTTGCCCTTACAGAGCCGGTTAAGGAGGCAGGCATCAAGATTGCATAAGGCCAACCGCGGTATTTAGCAAAGACTACTTGGATGTTGTTCTCTGTAGCCAGCTCCAGTGCGCTTGATGAGAAAGCGACGCCGGAGGAGCAACAGATTATCGAGTCCACATCTTCTGCCACTATCTCTTTAGTTTCACCGCCTTTCTTTATGCTAAAGCGGTTTCTTTTCCTCGCCAAGAAAATGCCAAAATCATCCAAGAACACATTCATAAAAGCCCCAACCCTGTTAGCCGTAACAAATATTGTAATACTGGCAGTAATCTTTGCATTGAGATTGTTCGGGTTTGCCCGGGTCTTTTCGCTCGGCGACGATTTCTAGTTTTTTGTCTCTTTCTTCAAGCCACCATTGCCTCAACTCGTCGTTGGCAAAAAACAGGTCCTTTTGAACGCTTATTTTACCGTTCTCAACGTTCAAGTAGACAGTGCAACAAATGTCCACGGGCACTTCATGGATGCTTTCAAAAACAAGTGCGTAACCAAGCGAATAAAGCCTGTGCCAATCTTCCTTTACGCCGGTCACTTTAAGGTCAAACATGATTGTTCTAAGATAATCAAAACAGTCAACGCTGAGAATATCGCTTAAGCCCAGCAGTTCGCCAGAAAGCTTATGCTCAACTAAAAATGGAACCGCTGTATTCATCAAATCCATCTCTGATGCGAACGGTTGACTGCAGGACAATTCTGCTAACTGTGCGTCGCACATCTTGTGCATAAATTCCCAGACTTGCTTGCACTGTCCAATTACATTTTCAGGTTTTTCAGGGACTTCTTGCCATCGGATCTTTTGCCACCATGATTCAAAAGTTAAGTTTTGTCTTTGTCTAAAATTCTGCAAGCAGTCACTAACTATGCCATGGAACAGTTTTCCGATGGCCATTCGGGAGTTTTGTGAGCCATATTTTTTCTCGATGTTGCGAATGTAAATATCGCGGTTAGTTGGACAATACTTTGAGCATACCTGGTACATTGGTAATTTTATGTTGTCAAAGTAGGGTTTTAGCGGTGGTTGATGCCAGTTCCAGCCTCTTAGTTCTTTACTTACGCCTACTTCTCGTGCGGTTGGTAGAAGCTGATAAATCAGGTGCTTCTGTTCTAAGTCGGTTAGAAAGTACAATTCTGGGTCTACGTTGAAAAGTATTTGTTCGATTACCTTTATAAATTTAACCACATTCTAATAATAATCGAAGTTAAATACCTCTAATAAGCGAAGATAGGGCTTTAATCTTTAATTCGACTCGGAATTAGACTCGGGTGCAAGAGAAAATCCCAAGTAACGGGAATTGAAAGGCCGCGTCTGCATGTGACACACTGGACAGAGAAAAACGGGTGCAAGAGAAAATCCCAAGTAACGGGAATTGAAAGTTCCCTGCCCAGCCTGGACGTGACCAAATTTTCGACACGGGTGCAAGAGAAAATCCCAAGTAACGGGAATTGAAAGACCTACTCAGCGGCGGCGCACTTGAAGAGGTCAGTAGCCGGTGCAAGAGAAAATCCCAAGTAACGGGAATTGAAAGTTCTTGTTCATTATTCTCTTTTTGCTTCAAAAATACTGAAGGTGCAAGAGAAAATCCCAAGTAACGGGAATTGAAAGAAAAATTGATAGTAACGAAGCCAAAATCTTCTATAGTGTAGGGTGCAAGAGAAAATCCCAAGTAACGGGAATTGAAAATGCCAAAATTTTCCTCCCAAAAAATGCGTTTTATGTAAAAAATGCAAGGTAGACAGAGAATCTCACGTTAAAGCTGTTTTCCGAATCGCTAGCTACGAACCAGCGGCGGTTGATGTGGGGTCTCTGTCACGGTTGTGGTGTTTGCGCTGTAGTTTGCCCCGGTCATGCGGTGTTGCTCAAAGAGGGTTAGCGCCGGCTTATTGCGTTTTGTTCTCTATTATCTGCTTGATTATGCGTTGCTCGGCTTTACGCAGATGCTCCACTAGAGTTGAATCGACGATGCCGAGTTTTTTAGCGATCTCTTCCGTGCCTACTTTTCTGGGAATATCATAGTACCCCATTTTGTAGGCGTTAAGCAAGACTATCTGCTGTTTTTCTGTCAGCTGGCTTAGCGGTGAAATGGGCGAAAAGTTGGCGTCTGCAAGCAAAACTACGCGGTAGCGGATTCCTATGGCGTCTATTTTCTCCATGAAGTCTCTGATTTGGGCTTCGCTTCCTATGAATGAGAACTTAACTTTGCCATCTTCGATTCCAAGTGGCGGAAAAAGGTAGCCTCCTTCCATGCCTATGTAGTTTAGTACTGCTGTGAGAGCGGGATAACCGCTTCGGGTGAACATGATGTATGCGCCGTTTTTTTCTCTCTCGATTACTTGAGCATCTACTAGTAACCCTTCTTTTAGGAGGTCATCGATTTTTACGTTGTCGTTTTTGAATTCTATCCTTGATATTGCGGCAAATTCTTTGGGGTCTTGTCTTAGGAAATAGAGTAGTTCAAGGGATTTTATTTCTTTAAGTGGAGGCAACTCTATGCCTGCTTTGAAGAGTTCTTTTTCTGAAACTTCGAGGATTAAGCGCCGCATAGTCTGAATTAGATTTTGGCCTAATATATTTATGTTGGCACCCGAGTATACTCGGTACAATCTTAAAGAGCCGCCGAAACGTCCATTCAAAGAACAAAATTAACAAAATCACGTAAATGGATGTAAACGGCATGTCAAATGGAAAAGTTAACGCATTCGGAAAACTCGGCCGATTGATTACAAAACGTAAATGGGCCGTAATCGCTGTTTGGTTACTGCTTCTTGCAATAATAGTTCCCGTAGTTGCCACTGCATCAGGCTACACTTCATTAACTTTTAACTCGTCCACTGACAAGAGCAGTGAATCCGGGAAAGCAAACGACGTAATCGCTAACCACTTCAAGGGTGCAGTATCCAACGACTCGCTCATTCTAGTCGTCTCGACCAATAATGCTTCGTCGATTGAGACCCAGCGGTTCCTCGATGATTTAGTCAACAAAATCAAGTCCGACTCCAGCATAACTGGAATCGAGAACGTAACAAGCATCTACACAATTCTTATCCCCGCATTAAACCAGACGAATCAGGGTGTTTACCTTGCATATAACAACGGAAACTTAACCTACAATTTACTCTATGCTGTTCCAACGGTTTACTCTAAAGTGTGGTACGTCGCCTACACCACAGCCCTCAACGATAATCTTGTTCCGGGGCTCACCCAGACCAATCAGGGCGTCTACCAACTTATTCCCAACGCAAACCAAACCTACACCCTGCTATACAGCGTACCGGTGGCCTACTCAACCGTCTACGCCAATGCTTACAACCAGACACGTGACACAATGCTTGCTCCAGGTCTCCAACAAGCCAACGCAGGCGTCTACACAACCATCGAAAATGCAAACTTAACCTACAACATGCTCTTCAGCATCCCCGCAATCTACCTCAACGTTTGGGGCCAAACATACGCTGCAACCCATGACGTGGACATAGCTAACACTGTGGCTAATCAGACAACCGCAGAAACCCTCTATGCAGCCGACCCTGTTTCATATGAAATGTACACTTCACATTTGCTGGAAGCATTCCACACATACTGGACCACCAGCTTCTCCGATCCCGGCACAGCATCTTGGACGCCCCCGTACCGCGCATCCTACGCTTCAAACCAAACCAACCAACTCTACATCAGCACCTACCTAGCGGGCAACACAACCCAACAGGCATTCGTAACAGCGGTGACCAACACTTTCTCGCTTGACGATTACCTCGCAAACAACCAAACCGCAACCAACGCTAAACTCATCGGCTTCGGCATCCAAACCGTAACCGCCGCTTCAGCGGGACAATCTTCAATCGAATTCGTCACAGCAGCCTACAACTTAGGACCCAACCCAACCAACGCGCAGTTAACCACATTAGCTGAGGACATTATTCAGCATCCGACCACCTACAACATGGGCACAAACTTCATCTCAACGTTTAACGATGTCGCATTCAATCAAACCCAAGCCATACTTCAGAGTGCCGACCCAGCATCCTATGCACAGTACACTGGACCCTTGCTGGCGGCTTTCGATAATGCTTGGCGCCTGAGCTTCCAGAACGCCACTCTTCAGTCGCTCACCGTTTTTGAGCGGGCTTCACTGGTTTCAAGCATGACCAACAAGGCTTACATCGACAATGCTTTCGCTTCCGATCCAACTAGCAAAGCCTTCGCAACAGCGCTTATCCAGAATTTCACCTTAAGCGATTTTATGACTAACACGCAAGCGCAGAACAACGCAAAAATCCTCGACTTCTCAATCAAATACGTAGCTGATCAAGGAGGCGTTTCAACCAGTTTTGTTTGGGCAGCCTACAATTTAGGCGCATCCCCCAGCAACAGTGCACTGACGGATTTAGCCAACAACATCATTTGGCATCCCTCCAACTACGGCATGACTCAGGACTTCATCTCAACCTTCAACAAAGTCGCCTATGAACAAACCCAAACCATACTCAGAGACGCCGACAAAGAATCCTTCCAAAACTACACCTCACATCTGCTCGACAACTTTAACTCTGCATGGGCCGCCAGAGTGCCGAATACTCCGGGTTCAAGCTGGATAAACAGCACCGCCGCAGCCGCCTCAAGTGTAGCCAACGCCAAATTCATCAACGACTACTTCAGCGACAACGCTGACTTCGTAAACGCAGTCGGTTCAACCTTTAGTTTGCAGGATTACCTCAATGCTAACACGACAAAATCTAACGCTAAACTCTACGACTTCGCCATAAGCTACGTCGCTAACCAATCCGGCATGTCCAAAGACCTCCTCGCCGCCGTGTTCAAGCTAGGTGAAAACGCAACCAAAAGTTCCCTGCAAACCTTGGCATCCAACATCCTATGGAACCCCGAGGCCTACAACATAGGCGAAGCGCTAAACACAGCCGTAACCTCCTTCGTTTCGCCCACACAGGATGTCACGTTGGTATCCGTCAGCTTCAGCGAGAAAAACGTCGACAACGTCTTAGCAATCCGAAGTGACATCGCATCACTGCTAAACCAGAACACCGGCGCCATTTCGTCTGTGAAGGTTACGGGTGAAGACGCGATTTCCCAAGACTACATGAAATCAACCAACAGCGACTTAGACGTTATTTTACCCATAACAATAGCGCTTCTGCTTATCGCGACGGGTTTGTTCTTCCGCTCGATAGTCACGCCCATCATCACATTGGGCACGATCGGCATAGGCTTAGGCGTTTCTATGGTGTTTCCCTACTTGATCGGCACCTTCATCAACCAAGTAGACTACACCACCATAACTGTGCTTCTAACAGTGCTGATTGGCGTGGGAACCGACTACAGCATATTCGTCATTGCTCGCCACCGAGAAGAACGCATCAACGGGTTACCCCTGCTTGAGGCAATAAAGAAATCCGTCACATGGGCAGGCGAAAGCATCGTCACAAGCGGCACAACCGTCATCATCTCCTTCCTTGCACTCGCAACCACTTCTATGGTTATGCTTCAAACAATGGGTCTAATCGTCGGCTTAGGCGTCATAGTCACGTTGCTTGCGTCCCTGACAGTAGCGCCCGCGTTAACCGCTGTATTAGGCGACAGAATCTTCTGGCCTAACTCTGGCAAACGCTTCGAGCGGTACAGCAAAGCTATCTTGGAGAAAAATAACCGAAAGGGCGGCTACTTCGCAAAAAGTGGGCACTTTTCCGTGAAGCACAGCAAAGCCATCATACTGGTCGCTATACTGGTTACGGTGCCGACGTTCTATGTCTTTGCGACTACGACGCAGACTTTCGACATCATAGGAAGCGCTTCAGATAGCTTAGAATCCATCTCCGGCATGAACACGTTAACGGAATCATTCGGCGGCGGCAGAATGTTGCCCTCCTACGTGGTGGTCACGTTCTCCGAGCCTATCCTGTATGGTAACGGCAGCTTTAACCAGAACGAGATGGCGACGCTAAATGCAATCTCCTCTTATGTCGCTTCGCATGCAGGCGTGGAGAAAGTGACTGGGCCAACTATGCCCTTCGGTTCTCAGGTCGACTATCAGACCATAACAAACGACTCTGACTCGACAACTTACAGTATCATGACGGGCGCAATCGGCAACGACAATTCATCAGCGTTGATAACGGTGCAGTTCAAAGATGACCCCTACTCCACAGTTGCGATGGATTACGCCAAAGACATCCGAACATACCTGCACACAAACTATGACTCAGCCACAGATGTGACGGGTATCTACCTTGGCGGAACAACATGCTCCATCTTGGATATGAGAAACAACTTTGACAACGAATTCAACTCGATACTGCCAATCGTAGCCTTAGGCGTAGGTATAGTACTATTCTTCGTCTTAGGCTCGCTGATACTACCGGTCTTTGCCATCCTCTCGGTGCTGATGAGCATCGTTTGGACGCTTACAGCAACCATATTCGTGTTCCAATCAGCCTTCAACTACGGATTGCTCTTCATAACTCCGCTGATCCTCTTCGTGCTACTGCTGGGCTTAGGCATGGACTACAACATCTTCATCCTCACCCGCATACGCGAAGAAGCAGCAAAAGGACAAAAGCAGAACGACGCAATCGTACACGCCATACAGCAGACAGGCGGCATCATCACCGCTGCAGCCGTCATCTTGGCAGGCTCACTGGGCGCTTTGATGCTGTCCAGCAACCTGATGCTGCGTGAAATGGGTTTCGCATTTGCCTTCAGCATCCTCATCGATGCGTTGGTGGTTAGAACCTACTTGGTGCCCGCGGTGATGGCAGCTTTCGGCAAATGGAACTGGTACAACCCAATCAAACGTCTGCGAAGAGTAAAAGATGAGGACATCCAAGCCAACGAAAAAGCTGCTGAGGAAACAGCAGCCGAAAAAACAGAAACTGAGCAGAAACCTCAATAAACAGGCGTGGGAACCAGGGTTCCCAAGTAGCCTTTTTATTTTCCATTTTTTCTTAGCCTAAAAATCACGATTAGAAGACGGGTTTATGGCACAGTATAAATGGGTAGCTCTTTCAAACACTACAATCGGCACTTTTATGGCATCAATCGATATGGCTTCAAAGGAAAATCCCAAGTAAAGGAAATACAAATCTTTCAACATCGTACAAATCAATGCTTTTTTGATTTTTTTGCAGAAAATTAATATCTTACCCATGAGAATGAAAGTAATAAAAAAGGGTGAGCGTAATTGAGTTTTGGAAACACAAAGGTTTTCAACGGCATCCAAGAAGCCCTCGTTCTGTTGCTCATGATAATCTCGGTTTTTTCGCTGTTCTACTTTGAAATGAGCATCACATACAAGATAGGCATTGCAGTGCTGGTGTTCTCCGTCATATTCCTGACGACTCTAGCAACCTCCATTTTAAGGGCGCAGAGGGAACAGGCTAAACAAGCGTGATTTTGTACGTAATCAACTGTTTCTCTTAGGCAATCTATTCTTAGAACCGAACTTGAGGAAAAGGCTTAAAGTAAAATACTCTTGAAGAACAAAACTAAACCAAACCTATTCCACTTTTACTTTCACTGACCCCTCCCCTAACCTACAATGTTGTTTGAATGATACCTTAAATAGACTTGAAAGTGCAATCGGCTTGCGAGGACAAAAACATGATGACGCAAAACATGATTGGAAAACCCACAATAATTCAACCGCTGTTTTCCCTAAACATGCCCGGCGTAGACGACCTTTTCCCAGGATTTGCTCCAGGAGACTTCGCCGTCCTCTACGGCTCGCCATCAATCATCTCCTTAACCTCTCTACTCTGCGTTAGAGCACAACTTCCCGCCCAACTAGGCGGCTTAGGAAGCAATGTGATATTCATCGACGGCGGCAATACCTTCCGATTATACAACATCGCCCGCCTAGCCCAACTTCACCAACTCAACCCCCGAGAAACACTTGAACGCATCCTCATCTCACGAGCTTTCACAGCATACCAACTCACATCCCTCATCATGGAGAAACTAGAAGAAACAATCAAACAATACAACGCTAAACTCGTAGTCATCTCGGACATAGCTGGCTTATTCCTCGACAACGACATCCCCAACGAAGAAGCAGAGCGCGTCTACAGCCAGATCGTCAGCTACCTCGCAAACTTCGCAAAAAAACACCAAACCATCGTGGTCGCAACCTACTTGCCCTACGAAAATAGCAAACGAAACACCGTCCTCCACGGCATGACCCGAGCCAAAGCAAATGCCGTATTATGCTTCAGTAAGACCAAGTACACAAAAGAAGTCGCGTTGGAGAAGCACCCATTCTTCGTTTTGGGCACCGCAGAATTGCCATCAGAAAACCTAACGTTAACAGACTTCATGATAGCTGAAAAAGGACGAAACAGTTAATCAAAACGCCAGAAGTTTGAACGTTATAAAAACGGCAAACTACCTGATTATATAAAAAAAGTCAATTAAAATTCTGTAAAATACATCTTGATCTTGCTTGACTGCGCTAACGACCTTGAGCTTTGTGTGGAAGTGGGTGTTTTTTAGCTTGCCACATGATGGTTTATGGTTTTAGTTGCTTTTTTGGTTTGGTTTGTTTTTCTTTTTGTGTTTCTGTGTGGGATAAGCATTTTTCTCCACATGCCCTAAATGGGTCCTTGTTGAAGACGCGGGATGTGGATGTGGAATTATGTTAGGAATGCTTAATATTTAGCAAGCAAGCATAGATTAAGCGTTTAACCCATTCAAAGTTGACCCAGCCCAAAAACCCGAGAGGAAAATACGGGTTAGTTTTTGCAATCAAGTTTTTTTAACGGTTTTTTGGGTAAACTATAAAAGGTTAAACGCAATCCCAAAACTATACACCTCAGGCATCGAATATTCATCCCTCAAGCAGGGAACTAACTAGTCAGTAAAGACTAAATTATTAGTTATCATACGGAAAGCCATATAAATTGCTTTTACGTGTTTGATTGCGCATCGGAGATATAAAAAATGCCCAAATGGGGATACTCAATACTCGAAGAAAGTTTAGATCCAGAAAAAACAGCGAAAGCCAGCGGAAGAGAACTCAAAGTATCCCACAAAGCAGCCCGCGAAGTCTGCAAAGCCATCAAAGGCATGGACCTCTCACAATCCAAACAATTTCTAAAAGATGTAGTTGCAAAAAAGAAACCCGTTCCCTACACCCGCTTTACCAAAAAACTTGGGCACAAAGGCGGAATGCAAAAACGCTTCGTCGGCAGGTATCCTACTAAAACCGCCGAAAAAATCCTGCGACTCATCCAAGCAGCACAGGCCAACGCAGAAAATAAAGGCTTAGACGTTGATCGACTCCGAATCATGCATGCCGCAGCCTATCCAGGCATTAAGCTCAAACGATATGCACCTCGAGCACACGGCAGAGCTTCACCAAAATACGACACAACCACCCATGTCGAGATAGTGCTCGACGAGAAACCGACCCAAGGAGAGCAATAAATGAGCATAGTCAAACGATTCATAACAGAATCAATCAAACGAACAGAAATTGATGAATTTTTACAAAAAAAACTCGAACGCGCCGGATACGGCGGAGTAAACTTATCCAAAACTCCTCTGGGAACGCATGTAGTCATCTACGCTATGCGCCCAGGACTAGTTATCGGCAGGGGCGGAGAAACCATCAAAGAACTTGCCGCTGCCTTAGAACAAAACTTCAAGGTCGCTAACCCCCAAATTTCCGTTTCAGAAATTGAAGTGCCTGAATTTAATGCTCACGTCATCGCAAACCGCGTCACCTCAGCCCTTGAGCGAGGCGTACACTTTAGGCGAGCAGGTTTTTGGGCTCTCAATCAAGTCATGGAAGCAGGCGCTCTTGGCGCTGAAATCGTAATCAGCGGCAAACTCACGACTGAACGCGCACGCTTCGAGAAATTCCGTGCTGGACACTACCCAATCGTTGGGGAACCAGCGCAACGTGCCATGCGAACCGCAGAAGCGCACGTACAACTCAAACCCGGCATTATAGGTGTTAGAGTTAAAATCATGCCGCCAGACGCATACTTCCCAGACAAAGTCGAAATCGCACCACCGCTGCCTCCTGAAGAAACTACGCCGCAAACAGAAGCAACTCAAGCGCAAATTCCAGTAGAAACAGCTCCAGCACAGTCACCACAAACAACCCCTGCAGCAACCGAGCCCCAAGTACAGGCAAAAGAAGTAACAGACGAACCAAAACCAACGGAGGAAAAACAGTAAATGCCGATTCTAAGAACCAAAGACATAGCTAACATGTCTCCCGCCGACCGCAGCAAAAGGCTCAGCGATTTACGGGCTGAACTCACACGCATAAAAACCATGGTTAAAGCAGGTGGCGCAGTAGAAAATCCCACCCGAATTCGAGAACTGCGGAAAGCCATCGCTAAAATCTTAACCGTGGAAAACGAACAAAAACTGGGCATAAGAGAAGCGCCGGCACAACCAGAAAAACAAGAGAAAACTTCAAAGAAGCCCAAGGCAAAGAAAGAAACCAAGGAGAAAGCTTCTCAATGAAAGTAACCCCAGACATCATCCGTTATGAGTTTATAGGCACTGAAGGCGTTGTTACGCAGAGCCAGCACCAAGATTACGTTGGCTTAAAGGGCCAAGTCATAGGTGAAACAAAAAATACTTTTACCTTCCAAAGCGAAGGCAAAGCTAAACGTATAATTAAAGAATCAGCCATTTTCAACTTCAAATTTAACGATGGAACAATCGTTGAAGTAGACGGTAACCTTTTAGTCGGCAGACCCGAAGACCGCCTCAAAAAAACCCTAAAGAGGTTATGGTAATATGTCGATGACTTTCAAGCAACCCAAAAAAACCTGTGACGACCGAAACTGCCCCTTCCACGGTACACTCTCAGTAAGAGGACGCGTACTTGAGGGCACTGTTCACACAGCAAAAATGGATAAAACAGTAATTGTTGACCGAGAATTCACTCAGTTCTCCACAAAATTCGTACGATATGAACGCCGACACGGGCACATCCCCTCACACAACCCCCCTTGCCTCGACGTCAAAGAAGGAGACCGAGTTAAAATTGCAGAGTGCCGACCAATCAGCAAAACTGTTTCGTTTGTTGTTGTTGAAAAGGTAGGAGAGGAGAAGTAGAATGGCGGCGAAAGCAAAACAGAGAGCTTTAGTAGCGAAAGGCATGTTATCCCACGGGCAAAAAATCAGCCGTGGACTTTTAGCTGGCTCTGAGCTCCGATGCGCTGACAACACAGGCGCAAGAGTACTGCGTTTGATTCAAGCCATGGGCTATAAGGGCCGCCTGCGCCGTTACCCATCAGCCACCGTTGGCGACAAAGTCACAGTCTCCGTTAGGCAAGGTTCACCTGACATGCGCAGTAAGATTTTCCAAGCAGTAATCGTTCGGCAAAGAAGAGCGTTCAGACGCGTTGACGGTGTCTGGGTTCAATTCGAAGACAACGCCGCAGTCATAATTACTCCTGAAGGTGAAATGAAAGGTTCTGAAATTCGCGGTCCAGTCGCACGAGAAGCAGCTGAGAGATGGCCAAGAATTGCAAGCGCCTCCAGCATAATAGTGTAGGTGAAAGATGATGCAGGAAACAAAACGAGTAAAGAACCCAAGCAAACAACGAAAAAAACTCTTTAACGCGCCCGCTCACATCCGCCACAAGCTTATGGCGGCACCGCTTTCAAACGAACTTGCTGCTTCCCGCGGCGTTAGTACTCTGCCTGTGAGGAAAGGAGACACAGTTCGCATAATGCGAGGCGATAACAAGGGATTTGAAGGTAAAGTTTCACGTGTCGACCTCAAAGCTTACCGTATTTACCTTGAAGGCTTGACACGTGAAAAAGTAGACGGCACAAACATTTTCCTTCCAATCCACCCTTCCAAAGTCCAGATACGCAACCTTAACTTGGATGATCAATGGCGAAAAGACATAGTTGCAAGAAAGAAAGCAGTAGAAAAACCAGAAGAGAAACCCATAGCCAAACCAGCACCAAAGGAAAAGGCAAAGATTCCCGCCAAGATTAAAGAAGAAGAGTCAAAACCAACTGAAGAACAACCCGAAGCAGAAGCCGAGGAAGTGCCATCAATCGAAGAAGCCCCCGCCGAAATCCCTGAGACCAAAGCCGAAGAAGAAGTCCCCAAAGAAGAGCTAGCGCCAAAGAAAGCCCCTGCCAAAAAACCAACTGCCAAAAAAACTGCAAAGAAGGAAGAAGCGCCCGTTGAAGAAGAGAAGGCACCTGCGACTAAAAAAAATGTAAAGAAAGCAGCAACTAAAAAAGCTTCAGCGGCTAAAGAAACAGCTACAAAACCTGCGGCTAAACCGCGTGTCAAACGAAAAACCTCTGAGGAGGAGCAATAAATGGGTAAAAAAGGAAAAACAGCAAGGCTGAAACGTAAGCCAGCGCCGAGATTCTGGCCTATTCACAGAAAAGAGTTACCTTGGATAGTGAAGCCTTCGGCAGGCACTCACTCACTCCATAACTCGCTTTCATTAACGCTGGTTCTCCGAGATATCTTGGGGATGGCGCAAACGCGCAAAGAAAGCAAAATGATTCTTGCACAGGGCAAAGTTCTCGTCGACGGGAGAGTCCGCAAGAACGACGATTTCCCAGTTGGCTTAATGGACGTGGTTAGCATGCCTGAGACAAACAAATATTATAGAGTCATGCCCTCCCATAAAGGCCTCGTCTTAGCTCCCATCAGCAAAGAGGAAGCCAGCATCAAGCTTGTCCGGGTGGAAAACAAAACTACCGTTCCAAACGGTATTCAAATTGCACTCCATGACGGCTCCAACATGCTAATCAAAGTTGCAGATCCCAAGAATCCTCAAGAAGTCACATACCAAACCTTTGATATTCTACAAATTTCCCTCCCTGAAAAACAAGTCCTCCAAACCCTAAAGACTAAGGAAGGGAACTTAGCGGTAATCACTGGCGGGAAAAACATCGGAAAACTAGGGAGGATCGTTGAGATCGAAAAAACGGAAGCCAAAAAGCGTCATCAAGCCCTCGTTCTGATCGAGGACGAAAAAGGCGCACGGTACCAAAGTATCATGGACTTCGTCTTCTCGATTGGTGAAGCAACCCCACTCATAAACACGGCGGAGGCTCAAGCAGTTGTCTGAAGAAGCGATCCTTAAGAACTGGGAAGAACACCCGATGCTTAAACCACGCATCGATAAAGTCGTGGTTAACCTCAACGTAGGAAAATCAGGCGAACCGCTCGAAAAAGCTAACAAAGTTCTCCAGGAAATAACCGGGCAAACACCAGTTAAGAAGAAAGCGAAAAAAACGATCCGCGACTTTGGCATACGCGAAGGCGAATCCATTGCTGTTGTGGTTACCTTGCGCAAGCAACCTGCCATAGATTTCCTCAAAAAAGTGTTACCTGTAATCGACAACAAAATCTCAAAGCGAGCCTTCGACATGCGCGGTAACTTTTCTTTTGGTCTCAAAGAGCACATCGAAATCCCTGGCGTCAAATATGACCCTGAGATAGGTATCTTCGGAATGGATGTCTGCGTCACAATGAATCGTCCTGGTCAACGCATAAAGATTCGCAAGCGCCAAAGCAAATCCATCGGTCCTAAACATCTACTTACCCCTGAAGAATCCATTGTCTTTGTGAGGCAAACGTTAGGAGTCGAAATTGTTTAAAACTCGAGTGTGAATGTATGGGAAAGCAGCAAGTTAAAAAAGAACGAAAATACGGAAAGGGTTCACGTCCATGTCAAAGATGCGGGTCATATGGACCAGTTATTCGACGTTATAATTTATATTTATGTAGGCACTGTTTTAGAGAAGCCGCACCAAAATTAGGCTTTAAAAAATATGAGTAGGAGCTAAAAAAACTATGGACACTTTAACCAATGGTCTCATAACCATCATAAACAACGAGACACGCAACAAGCGTGAATGCATCATTAGCCCCGCCTCTAAACTTTTAGGTCGTGTCCTACGCATCATGCAACTCAACGGCTACATAGGCGAATTCGAATTCATAGACGACGGACGACAAGGCAAATTCAAAGTGCAGCTCCTAGGCAGGATAAACAAGTGCGGTCCAGTCAAACCACGTTTTGCAGTCAAAGCCACGGAATACGAGGACTGGGAAAAGAAATTCCTCCCATCCAGAGACGTTGGCATCATGGTTGTTTCAACATCTAAAGGCGTCATTGCCCACAAGGATGCTGAAGAAAAAAATCTCGGAGGAAGGCTTTTAGCTTTCGTGTATTAAGGAGGACTAATTATGCGGCTCCCAGAAATATCAAAAACCGTTGAATTCCCCGACGATGTTACAATGGACCTAGTTGGCAAAAAACTCAGCGTCAAAGGTGCCAAAGGCTCGCTCACACGTGACTTCTCCTATGCACCAATCGCGATAGAGAGCGAGGGTAAAAACGTCCGCATATGGGCAAAGTGGCCACGCAAGAAGGAAGCCGCCCTAGTGGGAACCATATACTCACATATCAACAACATGATCACAGGGGTAACCAAAGGCTACTCCTACAAAATGAAAATTGTCTTCTCGCACTTTCCCATTTCAGTTAAACTCCAAGACAAATCTGTCTTGATAGAAAACTTTACAGGCGAACGCCGACCACGCAGAGTCAAAATTATCGGAGACGTCAAAATCAAAATAGAATCCGAAGACCTCATTATCCAGGGCATAGACCTAGAAGAAGTCAGCCAAACCGCTGCCAATATCGAGCAGGCGACCCGCGTCAGACGGAAAGATCCCCGCGTTTTCCTTGATGGCATTTACACCTATGAAAGAAGTGAAGGAATGGCATAATGACCGAAAAAAAGCAATCCCCCTCACGTAAAGCACTACGTCTGCGAGCACGTGCCAAAAACAAGAAACCCAAATTCGTACGAGCGGAAAGCTGGAAATACGACCGCTTTAGTACAGCTTGGCGCAGACCCCGCGGCTTAGACAACAAGATCCGCCGAAAAATCAAAGGCTGGCCTCCAGGACCCAGCATGGGTTACAAAGGACCCAAAATCGCCCGTTTCTTGCATCCTTCAGGATACAAAGAAGTTATTGTTTACAATCAAGAAGACCTCATAAACGTTGATCCCAACACGCAAGCGGCCCGGATTGCTCACACAGTAGGGAAACGCAAACGAGCCGAAATAATTGCCAAAGCTAAAGAACTAAACATTAAAATCTTAAACGTTCAACTTTCAGCCAAAGCAGAAGCAGAAGAAGAAGAAGAAGAAGAAGAAGAAGAAGAAGAAGCGGAAGAACAAGGAGAAGAAACAGAGGAAACCGAAGAAGCGGAAAGCGAAGAAGAAACGCCCGAAGAAGAAGTAGAGGAAGAAGAAGCTGAGGAGAAAGCAGAGGAAGAACAACCTGAAGCAAAAGCGAAAGCCGAAGAACAACCCAAAAAAGAGAAGAAAAAACCCCTAGAAGAGAAGACACCTAAAGCCAAAAGTAAACCCAAAAAGGAGAAGAAACAATGACCAACCTAACAGGTCAAAGGCGCCTAGCTGCAGAAATTCTAAAAATCGGTGAAAATCGAGTTTGGATAGACCCTGAACGCATGGATGATATAGAGGGCGCAATCACAAGAGAAGAAATAAGAAAACTAATCCATGAAAAAGCAATTGTTTCATTGCCAGAGAAAGGCGTAAGCCGCTCCAGAGCAAAGACCATTCAAGGCAAAAAACGGCAAGGCAGACGCAGCGGGCCTGGAAGCTACACAGGCGCTGGTTATGCCACTGTTACAAAGAAAGAAGCTTGGATGAAAAAAATTCGTTCCCTACGACGTAAGCTTCGCGAGCTTAAAGCAAGTCGAGTTATCACAGAAAGCACCTATACTCAATATTACAGGATGGCAGGCAGTGGCAGATTCGACTCTGTCGCTGAATTAGAGCGTAACCTAAAAGAACATGACCTATGGAGGAAACGTTAAGTTGGCAAAAAGCAGCAATTACCGCGTACAACTTAGACGCAGACGTGAAGGAAAAACCGATTACCAGGCACGCAAAGCAATGGTTATCTCAGGTAAACCTCGCTTAGTCACGCGCGCCTCAAACAAAAATGTAACTGCACAACTCAGCATTGCCAAACCAAAGGGTGATCAAGTCATTGCCGCAGCTAACAGCCGAGAACTCATAAAAAAATACGGTTGGAAAGCTCCTACTGGTAACATTCCAGCAGCCTACTTAACGGGTTTATTGTGTGGGTTGAAGGCGAAAACTGCAGGTGTCAATGAAGCAATCCTTGACATCGGTTTGTTTACTCCCACGAAAGGTGCCAAAATCTTTGCAGTCATGAACGGCGTATTAGATGCTGGCGTCGATGTTCCTCACAGCGAGGAAAAACTCGTTAAGGAACGTACCAAAGGCGACCACATAGCAAAATACGCTAAAAGCTTGGGCGTAGGGTCTGAAGAATATACTTCCAAATTCTCGCGGTATGCAGCTCAAGGTGTTGCACCTGAAAAAATAGCTGAGCACTTCAATAAAGTTAAGGCTGAAATCGTCAGCTCGTTTAAAGGTACAAAGGTCGCTGCAGAACCGGAGCCCAAAGAAGTAGCGGGGAAGGCTCCAAAAGAGAAAGCCCCCGCCAAAGAGGTTCCTAAAGGCAAAGTTACTAAGGAGAAGGCTGCACCAGAAAAAGAGAAGGCAGCGCCGAAAGTGAAAGCTGCGCCTAAAGAGAGAGCGCCAAAGGAAAAGGTGCCCAAAGAAAAGGCGACTAAGAAGGGTGAAAATAAAGCATGAGTGACAGAAGAGAAAGAGATAGTGAAAGAAGAGCAGCAAGCTTAGAACAGTGGGTTCCACGAACTCGACTGGGCAAACTTATTCAAGAAGGCAAAATCACGACCATCGAAGACGTATTCTTAAGCGGAATAAAAATTTCAGAGCCTCAAATCGTCGACTCTCTTCTCCCAGACCTGCAAGAAGAAGTCATAAACGTTAACCTCGTCCAGAAACAAACCGACGCAGGCGAAAAAAGCCGCTTTAAAGCCATTGTCGCAGTAGGCAACCGAGATGGCTACATCGGGCTAGGCAGTGGCAAAGCCAGTCAAGTCCGCAACGCCATCGAGAAAGCAGCAGCCAACGCACGCCTAAACCTCATTCCCGTTAAACGTGGATGCGGAAGCTGGGAATGCGGTTGCGGCAAACCTCACTCTGTCCCGTTCCAAGTGGAAGGCAAATGTGGTGGCGTAAGAGTGGTTATCGTTCCTGGTCCAAGAGGCTTAGGCTTAGTCTCAAGCGAGGTTGCCAAGGTCATCTTGGGCTTAGCAGGCGTCAAAGACCTTTGGATGCGAAGTTACGGCTCAACAAGAACTGTGCCTTCGTACGCATGTGCAATCTTTGATGGTTTACGCAAAACCTACAATTTGATTACAACGGTGGATTGGGTGAAGTAGATATGGCACAGCAAACTGAAGAATGCAAACCTCTTGTCGTCGTTCGAGTTCGAGGAACTGTAAGCGCCCAACGAGAAGCACGAGCAACCCTAGACTTGCTCCATTTAGGTCACACCAACCACGCCGTCCTAGTCGACACCCGACCAGCCTACAAAGGCATGTTGCAACGTGTAAACGACTATGTTACTTGGGGTGAACCGACAAAAGAAACAATCATTGCTATGTTGCAGAAACGGGGACGTTTAGCAGGCGGCAAAGAACTCACCGATGAATACCTCCAGAAAGCAGACTACAAAAGCATCGATGAACTTGCAGACGCTATCATGGCATGCAAAGTCCAGTACAGTAAACTTCCCGATGTAGAGCCCCGCTTTAAGTTGCATCCGCCTTCTAAAGGTTACAAGGGCAAAACCAAGAAGGGCTATCGTTCAGGCGGCGAAGCAGGCTACCGCGGGGAAGCCATAAACGACCTAGTCAAACGCATGGTCTAAACCAGCGTTTAACCTTTCTCTACTCATTTTGGCAATCTACAAAACACAAGTTTGCTTATTAATTCGTGTTCTCGAATGTTTGTTCAACGATGTTGCGGCTTCTAGAGAATACCGCTGATTCCGCGAGATACTCCTTAGGTTGCCTTGTATGGTTCAGCAGTCCAGTAAGGCTCCTTTTGGCTAAATAGGTTGCAGCTACACGTTTAGGTTGATAGATAAAAGCATAATATGACGTTGCTGAACCCATTAAAAATCCGCTAAACCACAAAGGTGCCACAAAAAAGAAGAAATAGAAGTTCCAAACATCCACTGGCCCCAAGACTGCGACGTGGACAGGCGGAGGATACGTCATGTTGGTCCAATAGAAACATCCCAGCATGAAATCGAGAGTGTTAAAGCCTAAGCCCGTCATAATTATGGCAATGAAGAATGCTGAAATCAAGATTAGAATGTGTTTTTTATTTTTCCGAAAAGTGAAGAAGGCTGCCATAGCCAAGCCCGTCGCTAAACCCCCGATTGCCAATGTGGCTAATCCAAAGATGGAGTAAGCGTACTTAGCGTCGATTACGATGTAGTTGTTCATGTGCCATTGGAAGTTAGCGTCTTTGCCAAACCAGTCAGCGCCAATTTGAACTCCGACTTGGAGGCTGTACACTAAAAGAATAACACTTACCACAAGCATAGCTGCTAAGGCAATATGCCCCCTCATGTTTGTTCTCCCTTCCGAACCATGGACTGGCACCATCATTGTTAAACTTTTTTAGGGGTCATCACTCTCCCGCTAGAAAAGTTACCTCCAAGGAGAAAGCCTTGCCACTATATTTCCCGCTTAAAGTAATGTTCAAGCAACCTGCGGGTTCCACGCCGCATAATCTCAGAGAGCGTAGCTGGACTGATGCCTAATTTAGCTGCAAGCTCAGCCATGCGGATTTGCCGCGGATAATCAAAAAAACCACTCTTGAGAGCCAACCAAAAAATGCGCTCTTGATTCTCAGTTAAAACGCCGATTTGCTGTTCGAATTTGCCGATTTTGCGCACGTTGATTTTATGCCCTGTTTTCTCCAAATCCGAGATTATGCCCTGGTAGGCTTGAAAAGTTGGAACCATAAAACTGTAACTTATGATGTTGTCCTGCATGCTTTTGCCTGAAACTAAAAACGCGCCGTGCCCAAGTATGGTGTTGCAGACTTCACAGCCTTCGCTTTCCAACCAAACAGACGATTTGCCTTCAAAACGTCCTTTCGCAGCGAATTCTTGGGTGGCTTTTTTGGTTTGGTCTTCGCCAACGTCCATGAGGTGCCGAACGGAACCTGTGTTTGAGCTGCGTACGTCCACGACTTTTAAGTGTTTAAAGCCCAAAGAAGACAGCTTAGCCACCATTTTGCAGTTTTCGTTTTCAACTTCAATTACTACGTGGTAGGGTTCAAGCCAAGCATCAACCAAACCAATCAGCCTCAACCTCTAACATGAAAAGCCACTGTTAAATAGAATTGCCCAAAAAAGAAAAAGAAGGGTTGAAAATCCTTAGATTTTGTAGTATTTCGCGTACAGCACGATACCCGCTGCCAAGATGCCTATGCATGAGACAGAAACCACAGCTAAATCTAGCAGCACCGCCGCGCTTGCTAAAGGTGCGCCTCGCAGGAACACGGATGTCAAAGCGTCGGTCACATAGTAACTTGGAACGAATTTGCCTGCTGCTTGAGCTGCGCCTGAAAGCGATGCACCCACGAATGTGCCAAGGAACATCTGTGGTAGCACGAAGAGGAAGCTAAGTCCAGTGGCTGCACCTGAGGACTTTGCGATGGTTGCGGTGATTAAGCCGAAGCCCACGTTAGACACCGAGAACACCAGCACCAAGACGAAGGCGAACATGTAGCTGGATCCGACGACGGATGGCCGAAAGCCCATGGCGTAAGTCATAGCGAACACTATGATTGACTGCACCAGCGCTATACACATGTAGGCTAAGACGTGACCAGTCATGAGTTCAGTTGGGGTTGTGGGTGAGATGCGGATACGCTTCATCATTCCATTTTCACGGTCCTGCGTGAACGACTGAGCAACCATCATTATAAGAAAAATCGATGCAAACGTGAACATGCCGGGCGCCATGAAATCGAACGTTGAAGCTGTTTTCACCTCTACTAGCGATGCAGTTTGCAGCTTTATGGGGCTTTGCAGGGTCTGCTGATTTTGATTTAACATTGAGTTAAGGGTTTGCTGGATGATAGGCGGAACAGCTTGGGTTGCAATCAATGAGCCTTTGTCAAGGTAGAGCTGCATAGTGGAGTTTAACCATTGGTTGGCATCATTAGGCGCTTGAATGTAGGCGTTTATGCTGTCGCCGAAAGTTTCTGGTATGAGCAGTAAAGCCTGCATTTTTCCCTGACTTAAATCTGCCTGAGCCGTGGCGTTCTCACTGTAAACGCTGACCGTCACGATTTTCTTGGCGACCAAATTTTCAACGAAGGCTTGTGACCACTGCGGGTTGTCTTCAGAAGAGCTTGTGACGACGCCGATGTGGTAGTTTGGGGTCTGGCTGCCGCCCAAGCCGCCGAAGGAAGCCCCGAAAGCAAAAACAAACACGACGGGGAAAAGGAAAATCATGAACAGTACGGCTGGTTCACGTATTGTTTTTTTAAGTTCTTTTTTTGTTAGGGCTAATGTTCTTTGAATTTGCATTAAAGTTCCTCCCGAATGTTTCTGCCTGTTAGCTGGATGAAGACTTCTTCAAGGTTTTTGACATGGTTTTTGGCTATGAGTTCGCTGGGTACACCTAGCGCTATGAGTTTGCCATGGTCAATTATGCCGACGCGGTCGCAGAGTTCTTGGGCTTCTTCCATGTAATGGGTGGTAAGAACGATGGTTTTGCCCTTGTTTTTTTGTTCTTTAATGAAGTCCCAAACTGCATGGCGTGATTGTGGGTCCATGGCGACTGTGGGTTCATCTAGGAAAGCGATTTGCGGGTCATGGATAAACGCCAGCGCCAAGCTGAGGCGGCGTTTCATGCCTCCGCTGTACTTTGCTGTAACCCTTTTCGCGTCGTCGGCTAAGCCCATTTTGTTTAGTAGCAGGTTGCTTCTTTCTTTGATTGCTTTTTTATTCATTCCATAGAGCTTACCAAAAAGTTCAAGGTTTTCTTTACCACTCAGGTAGGGGTAGATGGCTGTTTCTTGGATGCAAACGCCGATTAGTTCTTTAACTTTTTGAGTGTCGTTTTGAACATCGAAGCCGTGGATTTGGACAGTGCCGCTTGTTGGTTTAATTAGACCGCAAAGGATGTTGATGGTGGTGGTTTTGCCTGCGCCGTTTGGACCAAGCAACCCAAAGAGTTCGCCTTTAGCGACTTCTAGGTTGAGGTTCTCAACTGCGAGTTTGTCCTCGAACTTTTTGTTGAGGTTTTGGATTTTTATTGCTGATTCGCTCATATATATCACTGTTAGGCTTTTGGCGGCAAAGAATTTAGTTTCATGTTTACTAGTAAATTTAAAAAAGAGAAATTGTAGACGCAAAAATGCCCTTTTTCACTATGGCAGATTAAAAAATGGGACATGTCCCATTTTAGGGAATTTCATCGCGCCAAGTGTGGAATATGTATCCTGTGTAGATTACGTTTGGAGTCACTGATTGGATTGTAGATTCCTGTTCAAAGGATTCTCGAATTTCGCGGAGTTCTTTGCTGGTTGGGGTCCAAACCAAAAACACGTAGCTGTTAGGAATGTTGCTAAAACTCCAATAGAAAATTGTGTTAGGGTAATATTTCTGCAAAATCAAGTTTGGCGTGTTCGGGTTGGCTTCATTTTTGAAATGAATGTGGAATATGCTTATGATGTCGTTGGATTCGTCAGGATACCATTCAATCGAGAACTGAATTAAAAGATTCTTCCGCATAAACGCAAGTCTGCGGCGAACGGTTTTGGCTGAAGCACCAATTTCCTCTGCGATGTCAGAGATAGGTTTGCGTGAATCATCTTTGAGTGAACGTATGATTTTGTAGTCAAGGGGACAAAGTTTGGTATCAAGTTTGATGTTAAACATGCTTGCAGGAATGAAAGTGGCTGTTAAGCCCACTGTCGGTTCCGCAATCTCGGCGGTTTCCTTAACAAAACGAACTAGCGCTTCAAGTTCTGCAATGTTTCTAAGGTACGCTCCTATGTAAAGAACGTTTCCTCCCCCAACAGCCAACCAGTAAATGGAGCCTTGTTTCTCCAGTTTAGGCTTCAAACTGTTGATGGATGAAGTTTTGCTGGTGCCGTATATGAGCACATGAATGACGTTTTGTGCCACAACGCTTAATCCAGCTGTAAATTTGCGAATAATCCCCATGTCCACTAAGGTCTGGATACGGTTATGAACGGCGGTTACGGATAAATCCAGCTTTTCCGCCAGTTCACGATAAGAAAGCCTAGAGTTTGCAAGCAAGAGTTGACAGAGGATAACATCGGTTTTGTCCACGATAGCCCACAACAGCTACTTAAAGAAAAACACCCTAAAAGCCTTTACAGTCAAAGCACAATTCACAAACCAAGGAACTTAAAGCAAAATCTTCCGAAAGCAAAAATAAGGCGTTTGCCACTCAATCATAGCGCTACATCAAAGACCAACAAAACAAGCAGCGGCCGGGGTGATGTAGCTTGGCAGCATAGAGGCCTGTGGAGCCTTTCGCTAGGGTTCAAATCCCTACCCCGGCCCCACATCAACCGCTTTCAGATAGCTGTTTCTTGCCAATTTACTTATTTTCGTGAAAACTATTGTTTGTTTGGTGACTTTTTTGAAGGTTGCTTTTTTTGAGGTTCAGGATTGGGAGGAGCCGTTTATTGTAGCTGGTTTGGGCAGTTTTGATGTGCGCCTTTTTCATGAACCGCTAGATTACAAGAACCTTGGGCAAGCGGTGGATGCTGAGGTTGTTTCAGTTTTCATTTATTCTCAACTCGACCGAGACCTAATAAGCAAAATGCCCCAAGTTCGGTTGGTTGCGACTCGTTCAACGGGTTTTGATCACATTGACCTGCAAGCCTGCAAAGAAAGGGGGATTTTAGTGTGCAATGTGCCTCAATACGGCGAAACCACCGTTGCAGAGCATGCTTTCGCTTTGATTCTATCGCTCTCACGAATGATACATGACTCCTATGAACGGACACGCCAAGGCGATTTCAGCTGCGAAGGCGTCCGCGGGTTCGAATTAAACGGCAAAACTTTGGGGGTTCTGGGTACCGGACGCATCGGAACAAAGGTTATAGAAATAGCGAGAGGCTTTAGCATGAATGTACTGGCTTATGATAAGTTTCCAAACGCAAATTTAGCTGCCGCTTTAGGTTTCCGCTATGTAGATTGGCCATACCTACTTAAGGAATCAGACGTGGTTTCCCTGCATTTACCGCTTAACGACCAAACTTTTCATTTTCTCAACAAGGACACAATAAGCGCCATGAAGCAGGGGGCAGTCGTTATTAACACTGCAAGAGGTGCGCTCATCGATTCCCAAGCTCTCACCGAAGCCTTAAGAACCGGTCATCTGAGGGGTGCAGGCTTGGATGTTTTAGAAGAAGAAGCCTTGATTCGTGAGGAGGCACAACTGCTTTTGGATAATGTTCCAAGAGAGCGTCTTGCAACTATGCTGCAGGCGCACATTCTTTTGCGGCTCCAAAACGTCATCATAACACCCCACTGCGCGTTTAATAGCAAGGAATCTCTTGAGCGGCTGGTTAATGGAACGATTGAAAATATCAAAGCCTTTGCAAAGGGGCAACCACAAAACATAATCGAATAAACGGCGCTTCTTCCAAAAAAAGCTTAGTTCCTATCTAAGAAAAGTAACCCTCGGCAACGTATTTATTTAGATAAAAACATGAGGTATTATCCGCAGTATGCAGGGGTCGCCGAGCCAGGTCAAAGGCGTAGGCTTCAGGAGCCTATCCTGCAGAGGTTCGTGGGTTCGAATCCCACCCCCTGCACCAAAAGAGGCACCCACTGTTTCTCGAATACCTTAAAACAAAAGTTAAGGAATATCTAGTGCAACTTGCGTTATCAATAGGAGGTGAGCAATGAAGCGAAGAACTGTGCTTTTGGCAGCCGCAGTGGCCATCATAATCGTTTCGGCAGGCGTAACGACAGTTGTTTTGCAGACGCTGAAGGACGACGGCTTAAGCAGCAAAATTCGCGTTGCCTGCGTGGGCGACAGCATAACCAAAGGCACCTTCTATCCCAGCGATCTGTCGAGGCTGCTTGGCACAAACTACACGGTTCGCAATTTCGGCGTTGGAGGCGCCACGGTTTCGCTTAGCGCTGGGAAGCCTTACATGAACCAGCCCGAGTTCGAAGATGCCAAAGCATTCCAACCTAACATCGTAATCATCATGTTAGGTGCTAACGATGCCTTACCCAGTCACCATAATTACAATGCAACCTTCATACCAGATTACATAAAACTGATTGAGGCGTTTGAAGCCTTGGCAAGCAAACCCCAAATTTGGATCGTTAAGCCTCCTCCCATCTTCAACAACGGAACGGGGTTAAGCACCCAATTTTTTGAACAAACTATCCTTCCAGACATCGAAGCAGTAGCTAACCATACTCATTTACCACTAATCGACGTATACTCTGCTTTAGTCGCATATCCAAATTATTTCCCAGACGGTGTGCACCCAAACCCTACTGGTGCCCAACTTATCGCTGATGTGGTATATAGTGCGATAACCCAAAATAACTTGCCCTAAAAGTCGTCATGAAAATTTTATCTTGCAGGGACGCTATTTTTTCATATGGTTACATCTTGTGCCACCACAAAGTAAAATTACAAGTTCTGCTTCAATGAAGAAACGTTATTTGGTTGAAAGGCATGCATAGAAGAGTGAAGCTCTCAGCGGTTGCAATGTCGGCGGTTATAATCCTATCAAGCTTGGTCATGTTTGTGGATTCTGTGGCTCAAGCTAAAGTCGTTCGAGTAGCGTGTGTCGGCGACAGCATCACTGAGGGAAGCGGTTACACAGTTAAGCTCAAATTTTTATTGGGCAACAATTATATCGTGCGGAACTTCGGTGTCAGCGGTTCAACTGTGTCGTTAGCCTCAGAGAAACCCTATCTAAATCAAACTCAATTTAAGGAAGCCCAAGATTTCAACCCAGAGATCGTCATTATCATGCTTGGGACAAACGATGCATCTCAAGCTATTCAACAGTATGGTGAGACTTTTGAGGCTGATTATGGAGAAATCATACGTTCTTTTCAGGGCCTTCAGAGCAAACCTGCCATTTGGATTGTAAAGTCTCCTCCAATTCAAGGCAACAGTCTGGAGTTAAGTTCTCCCTACTTCAACAACACGGTAATTCCACACATTGAAAGAGTGGCGGATACCTATGACTTACCCATCATCGATGTTTATGGCGCATTTGGCAATCATTCAGAATATTATTTTGACGGTGTCCACCCAAACCCTGCTGGAGCAGACGTGATTGCCACCACAATCTATGATTCAATAACTTCAGAGGATTGGTATAGCCAAGGTTACACTGCCGACGGCTATTATGGTTAATTTAATGGATTTGCCCCAGCACGCTTTTTGCGCTTTTCCGCTTTGTTTAAGCAAACTGTTAATAGTAAATCTCACCGTAAAAATTTCAGGGGCACCATCTGGTTGTATCAACAAGATAAGGGCATAAATCTACCCGTTGACCTCATCCGGACAGTGGCTATTATTTTAGTCATACTGCTACATGCCTCCATCGAACCAGCGCCGACCATCGACATCATGTCTCCGCAAGGTGTGGAATTATGGTGGGCGTCAAACATCTATAATTCAGTGTCTAGGGTGTGTGTGCCGTTGTTTGTTATGTTAACGGGTGCGCTTTTGCTTCAGCCCAGCAAAACCGATGAGCCTCTGCGGGTTTTCTTTAAGAAGCGTTGGAAGCGCATTGGCATACCTGTTTTGTTTTGGATGGCGGTTTTCTTTGCATGGCGGTATTTTGTTAACGGTGAAGTGTTGACTTTAAACTCTATTGTTCAGGGAATAATTGTTGGTCCATATACGCATTTTTGGTTTGTTTACCTAATTGTGGGTTTGTACCTGCTTACGCCCATTATCCGAATAATCGTTGCTCATGCAAACTGGAGCTTAATCAAATACTTCTTCCTCATATGGATTGTAGGCACAGGCGTTTTTCCCTTGCTGAGGCTGTTTGCAAACATCGGACCCCAGATCACTTGGTTTAACGAGACAGTTTTTGTCCTCTCAGGGATGATTGGCTACTTCATTTTCGGCGCTTATGCTGGCAAACTGCGCCCTCGTACCTCACTTTTAGTTTTGCTGCTGACTGTCGGTTCTCTTTGGACGATTTTTGGCACGTACTTTCTTGTTGGCACCATGGGCGAAGCATACAGCCAGTTCTTCATGGATGCCTCCAGCCTCAACGTTATATTGGCTGCCACTTCTTTGTTTATGCTGCTTGCCGCAGTACCGCATGAAAAAGTTGGAGTCCGTTTTCCGCGTCTTAGCCGAGCGCTTAAAGTTATCAGCGAAAACACTTTGCCGATTTACCTGTTTCATGTTATCGTGCTTGAGACGCTGCAGAAAGGTTATTTGGGCTTTAAGTTAAGTGTGCTCACACTTAATCCGCTCATAGAAATCCCCCTTATTACTGGCGTCACATTGCTTATCTGTCTGGTTATCATTGTGCCGCTCAAAAAAATTCCCCATGTAAAAAGCATCATTGGTTGAGGAGGGAACGAAGAAAATTTATTATTTCTTTACGCTTAAAGGGGGTAATCGTTTGGACAGGAAGCCAGCTTTGAATCCCCTCAAAGCCTCCAAAAGCGCAATGTTGCAAGCCACAAGAACTGATACTGCCAAGTTTGGCAAGGCTGGCTGGAAAGCGATCTTAAGTGCATATTATCCGCTTTTAGCGGTTTTGGTCGGTTTTTTCTTTGTCGCCCTCTCAATTGGACCCTACCATAATGGGGATTCAACTTGGGAATTGGATGCTGTTTCAGGGGTCATGAAGTATGGGTTGCCTTACACGAATGGATTTTACTTGATGGATCAACCGCCGCTGGGGTTCTACATTCAAGCCGCATTCGCTACGGTTTTTGGTTTATCTTTGAATTATGGCTCTTTTTTGGTGATGTTGTTTGGGCTGGGTTGCGTTGCCTTAGTCTATGGAATTGGCGCTCTAATCTATAACAGGACAACTGCTTTTTTTGCTGCATTACTGTTTGCTTTCAGCCCCTGGCATCTAATACTGTCCAGAACTTACCTTATCGATGTGCAGTGTCTTTTCTTTAGCCTCGCAAGCTTGTTTGTCGGTATATTGGCTATTCAACGTAACTCACTTAAGCTCTTCTCTGTCGCAGGGATGCTTTTTGCTGCTGCATTCATGACCAAGTTGTACGCTGCCTTCACGCTCATTCCATTGTCAGTTCTTTTCCTGCGTTATGGAACCAAGAAACCGCTGCGTTTTTTGGGTGCGGTTACCGTTTTTATTTTGCCTCTCTTGGTAGCATATTATTTTTGGTACCAAACAGTGTCTGGTCTGGGCGTAGCCTCAATTTTTGGCCACACCGATTTCATGGTGAACAACGCCCCCGATGTTGTGCCATCCTACTTTTTTGTCAGCAATTTCTTGATTAACTATGGTTTAGGCTGGTTTTTCTTAGATGCCGCCGCGTTTTCTTTGCTGTTTTATTTGTTTGCAAAACGGTTATTTGGCAGGTTTTGGTTGTTTGAGGTTTGCTGCTTGATAGTTATTGTGCTCATGATTGGTATCGATACTTATTTGGGTGTAGGTTTGAACCTGAAAGCGCCTTATCTGAACGCGGTTAAATATGATTACCATGCACTGCCTTTCTTCTCTTTTCTGGCTGCCTCTGTGGTTACAAAATCTCTTTCGCTGATCAAGTCATCCAGCATTAAATGGAAGAAACCGTTTCTTCTAATCGGTCTAGCAGGGCTTTGCTTAACTGGATTGGCTGTCCTGTATAACATGCGGTATGTGCACTTGTTTTCAACCAGCGACTTCTTGATTTTTAGGGTTCAACCAGACGTTGACGTTGGATACTCACTTTTCAACTCAGCGCCAATCGCTAGCGACAGCGTTTTGATGGGTGCCCAATATTTAGGGTTCGCCATCGCCTTATCGGGGCTTCTTTGGATTAGCCGACATAAACTGTGCTTATTGCTCGGGCGCATGCGGAATCGAATGTCTGTTTGACTACTAGGACAAAAAAGTCTTATCTACTAGATTCTAACATACAAAAAAGCGATGAATATGCAAACCGATGCTGAAGCCAGAATTAAGCAGGACCTGCTTGTTGAAATCCACAATTTAGAACAAAATTACACGGTAATCAAGAGCTTTGTCGCCGGCAAAGACTACGACGTTGAAGTCATCGGTACAAGCATCCAATCATTCAAAGACAGCTTAAACCGAGCCAGCGCCTATGTTTTAGCGCTCTACAATTTGAAAGGCAAACGCGTCAACATTCCATGGGACCCTCTCTTCACCAGCCTCGACTATGCAATAGCTACCTTGACTACAGCGCCAAAAAGAGCAGCAGTAGCCGCCATACTCGCCATGGCACAATCTCAAATGGAGCAGGTCATGTCGTACTTTGTAGCCCTAAAAGAATCCATCAAGTAACCTACCACAGGCTGCTCTTCTCTGTTCGATTGAATTTTGAGGTTGACTTTGACTTTTTATAGCCAGCATTAAACTTATATATTGAATGACGTCATAAGGCAGTCCTGTTGGCAACCAACCAATCGAATTATGGCTTGCCAACCTGATAGGAGAAATAATAATGAAAAGAACAAAACCATCTTTAATTGTGCTAATGCTGATTTTTACTCTTGCTATTACTTTTCCAATGATGCAGTTTGCTGATGCAGCCGTAAACAGGTATAATAGCTATATATATTGCTTTGTATCACCCAACCCGGTAGGCGTAGGTCAATCAGCCTTGCTTGTCGTGTGGACTGCAGACATGCCACCCGATATTGGCGAAACCGCTGGTACTGTTCCCTCGCCGAACGGAAGAGCAGCATGGGAAAACATTAAAGTCGTCGTAACAAAACCTGATAATACAACAGAAACTTTCATTATCCCCCGAACTGACCCAGTTGGAGGAGGGTATGTTTCATATACTCCAGAAACAACCGGTACATATTATGTTCAAGCATTTTTCCCTGAAACATGGAAGAATACAACTGCACTTCAATCCTATTACAGCGCTGCGGAAAGTAGCTTAGTAGCTCTTACAGTTCTATCTGAACCAATACAACCATATGCTGAGGCACCTCTCCCCGAAGGGTACTGGACACGGCCCATAAATGCTCTAAACAGAGACTGGTATGTACTTGCTGGAAACTGGTTAGGCGGTGCTGGACAGCAACCAATCGGTGCTGCTGGCGGATGCACAACCCAGTTAAGCCTAGGCAAAGGACCTGAAAGCGCCCATGTTATGTGGTCTAAACCTTACTATGCGGGAGGCATAATGGATGAAAACTACGGAAGCACTGGCTACTTCACATATTTCTATCAAGGATTCATGTTTGGAGCAAACGCTGGAACTGGCCCTATAATTATGAATGGAAGAATATTCTACGACTACCGTTTCAACGCACACCAATGGCAAGGCTACTTCTGTGTTGACTTATACACAGGGGAAACTATCTTCTACCGAAATGCCTCCACTCCTTCGTTCGGGCAGATATACAACTATGAATCCCCCAACCAACATGGAGGTATACCATACTTATGGAAAACCTCCAACGTAATATTGCCCCCAGGATATATAACTGCAAGTGGCCTTCAAACATGGGAACTACAAGATGGATACACTGGCGAACCAATCACATTAGTTGCCAACGTAACTGCCGGTGGCACAGCTGTAATCGGCAAGGACGGAAGCATATTGCGTTATAACTTAGTCAACCTTGGAAGCACTTCTTCACCAAAATACTATTTGCAAGTCTGGAACTCTTCCGCTATACCAACCATGCTTTCAGGGACCTCGGGTACTAATTATTGGTCTTGGAGGCCAGCAGCAACTAACGAAAGCAGGCAATCTGAACGCATTTACTCGATGTTTGTACATAATGGAAACAATGGTTTTTCATTAAACCTTTCAATTCCATCGGCTTATATCCTTGGTCCAACTAATACGATTCAAAACCAAACTGCTACGATAAGAGCAATACGTGAAGGGGAATTTATAATCTTAGGGACATCAGGAATTAACGATGACCGTGGAACAGTTCAGGGAGTACTTACTGCTTTAAGTCTTGAACCTGGAAAAGTAGGAAATAAACTTTGGGACTCAACATTTTTGCCTCCATTTGCACCCGCAAACGTAACGATAAGTATAGGTGGCGTTTATCCGGAAGACAATGTGATCAGCTTTAAATCTGCAAAACAACTGAAACGTTGGGGCTATGATATGCGTTCAGGGCAAAAACTCTGGGAGAGTGAACCTGAGCCAGCTGGAAACTATTATGGCATGAGCGATAACGTCTATGAAGGAAAACTGCTTACTTGTGGATATGGCGGAGTGTTGCTAGCTTACGATATGAGAACTGGCAAAATATTATGGAACTTCACAGCAAAAACCGAAGGCTTTGAATCCCCATATGGCGGCAATTATCCAATGGGCATCAGTAACATTGCTGATGGAAAAATCTACATAGGAAGTGGCGAGCACTCGTGGACCCAGCCTCTTTACCGTGGAAAAATCCTACAATGTATAAACGCCTCCAACGGAGCGCTCCTATGGAATCTTCCAATTGCAGGAGTATCGATGCCTTCAGGTAATGCAGGCAGCAATTTTGCCATCGCCGACGGTTATCTAGTGGCTTTGAATGGATACGATGCAATGATATATTGCATTGGCAAAGGTCCTAGCGGCATTACAGTTACAGCCTCGCCAAAAGCCTCAATACTTCACAACACCGTGCTCTTGGAAGGGACAGTGACAGACCAATCACCCGCTGGCAAACGCAACATCAATGGAGACCTCGAAACGCCTCTCAAGGGTACACCAGCAATATCTGATGAAGATATGACTGCTTGGATGGAATATATATACATGCAGCAGCCTAAACCAGCAAACGCGAAAGGCGTACCAGTTTCTCTATATACGATTGACCCAAATGGGAACTACATCCATATAGGCGATACTGTTAGCGACATCAACGGTAACTACGCGCTTCCTTATACTCCAGAGGTTCCCGGAACATATCAGATTATCGCTAACTTTGCGGGTTCTAAATCGTATGGTCCCTCTACTCAAACGACATACATAGTAGTGAGCGAGGGTGCAACTCCGAAATCTACGGACCAACCAATTTCTACATCATCAAACGCAGAAATGTACATCATCGGCATAGGGGCAGCAATCATCTTAGCAATTGCAATAGTCGGCGCAATAATAGTAATGATGCTTAAGAAGCGGCCTTAGAATCAACAAAGAATTCCTTTCTTTTTTTACTTGAATTTAAAAATGTTGTATATTCACAAAACTCAAAGAACGCTCACGTTTTAAATCCCCTAAAATAGGATTTGCCATTTTTTTCCACGCATTCTAAAAATTTTCTATTTAAAAGGGGGGCTATAGAAAAAACCCAACTAGAAGACCTCACTGTTTAGGTTAAATCGCTTCATCGGAACAGTTATGTTTAAACAGTAGTTTTTTCGGTCATACTTGAGGCGGATGGAAAGGGCAAAGCGCATAACCAACGTTTTCGTGGCTGTATTCATCATAATGTTTTTAGTGCATCATAATGTTTTTAGTGCTCATAGCGTTCACAAGCTTCATACAAAACAACCAGCCAAAAATTCTCTACCCCGAAGAAATCCGTGATTACCAAGGTGAAGACCTCTCATACATCAGCGACTTCCATGAAAACTCCATAAAATGCACTCAATACGTTAACGTCTCCACTTACCGTTTAGAAATAACTGGGTTGGTAAACAAAACCGTTGAATATACCTACGATGAAGTGCTCAGCAAATTCCAAACATACCAAAAAACCGTCACCTTACACTGTGTCGACGGTTGGTCGGTGAAGATTCTCTGGGAAGGATTCTTAATCAGCGACCTCCTCAAAGAAGCCCAAATCAACCCAAACGCTACTACCGCCATCTTTTATGCCTACGATGGCTACTCCACCGCGTTGACGCTGGATTACCTGACCAACAACAACATCCTCATAGCCTACAAAATGAACGGCTTAACCCTTCCGCCTGAACGCGGTTTTCCCTTCCAACTCGTCGCCCAAACCCAATACGGCTACAAATGGATAAAATGGGTCACCAAAATCGAGTTAACCGACGACTCAAACTATTTAGGCTACTGGGAAAGCCGAGGGTTCCCCAACAACGCAACAATTCGATGAGGAACCATCTCTACATTACATAGATGACATCGAAAAAACCAACTTGCTTTAGCCTTTAATACTCCTTCATATCTCTATAACTGTGCTTTCTTGTTAAGATTTTAAAGCTTAAATTTAAAAATCAAATTATAAAATCAAAGGAGCGCTTGCCCGTGGAACCTGCCATCGAAACAACTAACCTAACCAAAAGATATGGATCTTTGACCGCAGTCAACCAACTCAACCTAAAAGTCGAACGTAACACCATCCACGGCTTTCTGGGACCAAACGGCGCAGGCAAAACCACGACCATAAAAATTCTAGTTGGCTTACTACGTGCTAGCGAGGGTACAGCAAGGGTTTTAGGGCAAGAAGTCCATGTGGACCAAGCAGACCTAAAACTTGGCATCGGCTACATGCCTGAATTGCCCAGGTTCCCCAAACACCTCAAAGGCAAAGAGTTGCTTGACATTTACGGCAGAATGTATGGAATGAATCAGCTAGAACGCCGAGCACAAATCCCCAAACTCCTCGACCTAGTCGGCTTAAAGGGCAGAGAAAACGACTTAATCGGCAAATACAGCAAGGGTATGCAACAGCGAATAGGCATCGCCCAAGCTCTTTTGAACAGTCCTGAACTCGTGATTTTGGATGAACCAAGCATAGGCTTAGATCCTGTGGGCATGGTTGAAGTCCGCGAATTGGTCAAAACCATATCAAAGGAAGGCATGACTGTTTTTGTCTCTTCTCATTTGCTCTTTGAGGTTGAGCAGATATGCACCCACATAACCATAATCAACCGTGGAGTTGCACTCGTTTCAGACACGCTGCAAAACGTTTCAAACCTAATCTCAGGCCCGATCACATTGCAGGTTGAAATCGTTAACCTCAACGAGTCCGTCATAGCAGCTCTAAAGAACTTGCCCTACGTAAAAGACATGACTAAAAGCAACAACACACTAAACATTCCGCTTAAAACATTCGATGATGTCAGAGCCGAAATCTCCAAGACTATAACCAATGCTGGAGGAATCATCGTTGCCATGAACACTAAAGGGCACAGTTTAGAAGAAGTGTTTATCCAGTTAATCAACAAAACCCAAGGAGGCAAACCATAAATGGAAAGACAAATAGAAAAACAACGACCAACATGGCTGCAACGTTTTTGGGCAATCACACGCTATGAAATGCTCTGGAATATCCGAAAAAAACGCTTCATAGGCGCACTAATCTTTGCCTTTGTTTTAGCAACCATACAATTTGCGCTCCCAGCCCTTTTTAACATATCTGAGAATCCCTATTTCGCCATAACCTTTAGCGTTGGAAACCTAAGTTTTGTCCTCTTCGCCATCGTAACCGCAATGAACAGCATCTCAGGCGAATATGAAAGCGGCACCATCGTTCCCCTCTTAACAAAACCAGTTTCAAGAACCATGGTTTTCTTGGGCAAACTCTTCGCCATTTTCCTGACCATACTTACCGCTTACGCCGTTATCTACATATACTCAATCGTTGGAGGCATAGTCGTTTATGGTCCCCAATACAACCTGCAGCTTGTGCCCTTAGCGTTAATCGGGGACATTATAAGCACCTTCATATGGGTAGCGATTGTCTTGGCTGCTGGTTCTGTTACAAAAAACTCATTGCTTGCTTTTCTGATGGCATTTGGCTTGTTTATCGCGCTAGCAATCGGTGGAGGACTCATATCACAGTTATCTGATAACCCAAGTGGCTTAAACTATATTCCTGGCTCTGGCGTCTCTGGTACCCTTAACGTTTCTGGTGGACAGAACATTACGGTTTCGAACATCACGGTTAACACGTTATCTTCGGTTTCAACGGGAACTGACAGCATCGGCAATAACATGGTAAAAGTGGTTTTGTATCCGACTTCAAATGTGAGTTTTTACCATCGAGACATCTTCAACTTCACAGCACCGCCTAAGCTGCTTTTCGCCGAATCCATGGGGTTGATTGCTCTGCGTTCAATCGGAGTTGCGTTTGTCTACATTGCTGTCTTCCTGTTCATAGCTTGGTATGCGTTTAAGCGTTCGCAGGTGTTTGAGTAACCTTAGGGTTGCTTTTTATTTTCCATCTGCTTAGCTAATGTTTCGATTAAATGGTCAATGCGGTCTCGAGTTCGGCCAAAATCAGCCATCGCAGTTATCGTGGTTACAGGTGTTTCCGCGTTAATAGACATCCTCGTGGTTTGCTTATCTACGGTGTTTGCCTCAACAGTGAGGGTTGAACTGTACGCCATGAAACCGTGTTTGGTTTTTATTTTTGCTTTATGTGCTTGGTCATCTTTCTCCAGAAAAGTCCATTCTAGCGTTTCCACAGCTTTCGATAGTGCTTGCCAGATGTCTTCGAGTGGATAGGCTATTTCGAGTTTTTCCTGTTCTGTACGCAGATAAGCCATGCAGCTTCCCTAATTCACAATTGCGATTCTCTTATTAAATCCAACTACATGTGTGCTTTGCAGTATGAGGGTTTGTCTGCAACCGATTTTTCATACAAGCAAACATAATAGTATGTTTTGCTTTTAATAGTGAATTGTTTTTAGCTATTCCAGAAATATCCCTAAAATATACGGGGCAATAGCTATCAACAATCAGAACCCTATACTTAATCAAGGTGTCAAATTTGAGTCAAAACCAAATGTTCTGTTATCAATGCGAACAAACGGCTAAGGGACAAGGCTGCACCGTTATGGGTGTCTGCGGTAAAAACCCTGAAGTAGCAAACCTCCAAGACCTCTTAGTTTACAAACTCCGAGAATTAAGCCAACTAGCAATCCAAGCGCAAAAAGCAGGCATGTTAGACGAGAAAAATAGCGTGTTCACGGCAGAAGCGCTTTTCGCAACTTTGACCAACGTGAACTTTGATCCAGAAGCCATCGTTGCTTACATAAGAAAAACCGCTGAACTCCATGACCAACTGCACAAGAGGCTCAACGTAAAAGCAGAATACTTGCCGTTAGAAAAAACCACCCAAGGATTAGTCGCCCAAGGCAAACTCCACGGCGTACTCTCTGGACCCGCAATCGACCCTGACCTGCATTCGCTACAATGGCTATTAACCTACGGCTTGAAAGGCGTCGCCGCCTACACTTATCACGCCTACCTCTTAGGCAAGAAAGACCAGAAAGTTTTCGATTTCATCCATGAAGGGTTAGCAGCACCTCTTAACAAGTCGCTTGGCGTAAACGAGTTTGTCGGTTTAGTCTTCAAATGCGGAGAAATCAACATCCGTGCCATGGAGCTCTTGGACGCAGGCAACACGGAAAGGTACGGTCACCCAGTCCCCACTAAAGTACCGCTTGGACACAAGAAAGGCAAAGCCATCGTGGTTTCAGGACACGACCTCATCGACCTTGAAGAAATCCTAAAACAAAGCCAAGGGAAAGGAATCACCGTCTACACGCACGGCGAAATGCTTCCAACCCACGGCTACCCAGGACTCAAAAAATACCCACACTTCTACGGTCACTATGGCACGGCATGGCAAAACCAGCAGCGTGAATTCGCCCAGTTCCCCGGCGCCATCCTCATGACCACCAACTGCTTGCAACGCCCCATGGACAGCTACAGCAAAAACATCTTCACCACAGGACCAGTCGGCTACCCAGGTGTGCCCCACGTGGAAAACAAGGATTTCTCAGCAGTAATCAACAAAGCTCTTGAACTACCCGGTTTCCCAGACGACGTTGAAGGCAAGAGCGTGCTCGTGGGTTTCGGTAGGAACGCAGTGCTCAGCGTAGCAGACAAAGTCATCGAATCCGTAAAGAGCGGACACATAAAACGCTTCATCTTGGTCGGCGGATGCGACGGCGCCAAGCCAGGCAGAAGTTACTACACAGAGTTCGTGAAGAAAGCACCAAAAGACACAATCATCCTCACGTTAGCATGCGGCAAATTCCGCTTCTTCGACAAGGAACTCGGCACCATCGACGACATCCCCCGCTTGCTAGATATCGGACAATGCAACGACGCTTACTCAGCAATCAAAATCGCCCTGGCACTGGCAGACGCCTTCAAAGTTGGCGTGAACGATTTGCCGCTTTCACTGGTGTTATCATGGTATGAGCAGAAAGCTGTTGCCATCCTGTTGTCGCTGCTATACCTGGGGATTAAGGATATGCGCATCGGACCCAGCCTGCCAGCGTTCATTACTCCGGGCATCCTCAAGGTGCTGGTTGAAAAATTCAACATCATGCCCATAACCACGCCAGACCAAGACCTCAAAGCAATAATGGGCTAAAACGCCCCCCTTCCTGTCTTTTTTACGCTTTTCAAAATCATTAATTTATCGTTGGATGTTGGGAGCGCCGCCCACATCGCCTAAGAGGGCAATGAAGATTGCGTTTTTTTACTTCAAAATCGGTTTAGGCCACCGGGCTGGTGGTAGAGGCAAAACACACACAAACTGAAAATCTGCGAAAAAATTACCATAAACACTCAAATTTGACTTATTTTTGGAGCGATTTTCCATCAATACCACCCTACCCTTTGCTTGAGACCTGCTCCTGCCCGCATAATTTTCTCATGTGGTCGCGTTTAGTTTTTTGATTAGCCACGCCATGTTTTTGCCCAAGTCCTCCATGGTTTTCATACCTTCCTCATCTTTTTCCACGTCGCCCTTCTCTAAGCCTACGCCCACGTTCCAGTATGATGAGCCTGGCACAATCATCTGACTGATGAGGAAGAAGTGGTTTATCGCGTCGAACGTTGGGATTCCGCCTGCCCTGCGAACTGCAACCACTGCGGCGCCGACTTTGCGTTTGAACATGGCGTCGTTGGCTCTTGCAACGTAGCCTGCGCGATCGATTAGCGCTTTCATCTCAGGCGACATCATCGAGAAGTAGGTGGGTGAACCAAGGATTACTCCGTCTGCCTCTGCCATCTTCTGAATGTACAAGTTCACGTTGTCGTTTACGATTTTGCATTCTCTGTTCTTTGCTTTCTTGCAGGTGCCGCATGCCATGCAACCGTGGACCTGCTCGCCCGCAAGCTGAACAAGCTCTGTTTCGATGCCTTCATCCTCAAGAACCCGCAGTACCCGTCGAATTAAGATTGCTGTGTTGCCGTCTTTTCTGGCGCTGCCATTAAACGCTACAACCTCAACAAATCACCATAACCCCCATAATCGAACGTTAGGATAAAAGAATAACGCAGCTCCTAACGTCTTTTCTTCAGCCACCGCATCGTGGCAAATGCAACAAGTGCTAATGCAACGAAAGCCAAAACCACACCAACCGGCTGCACCTGAAAATTCGGCGGCGAAATTACTTGCTTTATTGGGCTCTGCATAAGTGGGTAGCGGTCGCGGTTTAACTCGTCAATTATGTAGGGGATGTCTCCTATGCCGTCACCGTTTGCGTCTGTGCCGTTGTAGTCGCTCCAATAGTTGCCGCTGCCGTTGTTGTCCCAATTGTGCGGCGATTCGGTTATGTTGTAGTCTTTGCATTCGCAGCCGTTAAGCTGTATCTTGTTGCCTTCAAACGAATTATGGTACAGGAATATGTCGTTGGGAATTGCACCGTCAGCGTTGTTAAAGCCGAAGAAGACCCCTCTTGTGTTGTTTGTAATTAGGTTGTTTATGAGGGTGGCGTTCGACCCTGAAAGCATGATGCCGATTTCGCATCCGCTAACTGAATTTCCTGCGGCAGTATTGTTCTTGGTCCACAAATACATGCCTATGCTAAAGTTTACTATTTTGAGGTTTTTTACCACTATCCCTTCAGCATCCTTTCCTAAATCAACGCCAATAGTATACTGTAACGTAGTATCGGACGATGGATTACCTCCTGAACCGACGAACCAAAGAACAGATTCTTCGCCGCTATTGGTGCCCGAAAGAGTGTATCCGGCGCCGTCCAGAATTACGTTGCTTTTTTGGATTTTTATGGTAGCATAGATATCAGAGGTGAACGTGTAGATGTTTCCGTTTATCCGGATTGGCGCTGAAGCAGGAGAGAGGGAGCCGTCTGGCCGTATGATGATGGTTGGCGGCTGCTCAAGAGCGCTCGTGGATTCAACCAACGGTAAAGTAAGCAATAAGAGAATAACCAAAAGGAGTATTTTGCTGAGGCATTTTATGTTCATTATTCCACCATAACACTGTCTGATTTATTTAACCAATTCCTTGATTTGCAAACGGTTTTGCCCAAAAATTTGAATTGCAGGCAATCTTCGTATGGACACATCTCCACGCAACGCAGACAGTAAATACACTGTGAAGTTGCCACATCACCGCTTTTTTGCTCGTAAACTTCCTTGACTTGCGTGGGGCAAACCCTCTTGCAGATACCGCATTTAGTGCATTTTTCTTCCACTTTGTTGAGGCGTACGCCAGATATCCATTTGAACGGGGGAAACCTGTTAAATAAAGCGATCAAAGCGCCAAGTGGGCAAATTTGGCACCATGAACGGCGGAAGAAAAATGCGGCTACCGTAACCAACCCCAGTATGAGGAGGTTGATTGAGGTTATGTAGAATCCAAGCTGCCAAAATTGTCCTGTTGTATTCTGCACTATCCAAGCTGGTTTGAGTAATCCCACGCTGGTTTCTGCCAGAATACAGAGGGGCTTCATAGGGCATACCTGGCAAAACGGCATAGACAGGTAAGTATACACGAATCCGCCAGATTCCGTACCGGGAACGACCTGAGCGTTTGCGATGGCTTCGGCGCCAAAAAACACGCTTAAAACGATTAGAAGCGCTAAAACAACATAGCTTAACTGGTGGAACCGTTCGTTAAACTTATCCGTGAAAAATCTTCGCCTAACTTTTAGGGCTTTTCGAAGACGTGCCATTAAATCCAAATACAAGCCGAAGGGGCACACCCAACCGCACCAAACCCTGCCCAGAAGAACCGCTGCAAAAACGATTACACCAAACACGACAGCTAACCGCGCGATGCCCGCCGAAGCATACTGAACGCCCCAGCCGGCGCCAACCTTAAAGAAAGGGTAAATGTAGGCTTGAATCTGCCAAAGTGCGCAGGTCACGGTTTTGCCGCAGGGGTAGTAGCATCCAAACGTTGGAACGGGAATCCCATCAGGCATATCGACGCCTAAAACGTTGGTGCCGATTAAAACTTCATGCGGTGCAATCTGTGCTGCAGGGTTAGGGAAAGCATAATGATCGATGAATATGCCAAAGAAAATTACGAATACTAAGCCTATTTGAATGAAAAGCCTCCAAGAACTGATTTTTCTGGTTTTGTTGCGCATGCCAAAAAAAGCCGCAAACGTTCCAATAGATAAGAGGGTTGCACTGACTACTATGACTGTGTAGTTTGGGCGGTAGTTTAGGGATATGCTTGGGGTTGGCAGGGGTGCATCAGGATGCAGCGGATCAGAAACCTCTGCGAACAAACGGTCGCTGATGTGTCCGTCCACAGGAAAGATGTTCCAGTAACCAATCATGTCGAGTTTCTGGGTGACTGAGAAATTGCCCGTTACAGGGTCTGTGAGTGTCCACTGTTCAACATAACTATAGTCTGGCCTAGTGAAAATAACCCGTACAGTCTTGTTTTCAGCTGCAGGACAAACTCGCCCCGATACTGTGACATACTGGTTTATTTCAACGTAGTTTTTGTCAATTTGAGATATGATATGAGGTCCGTAGCATGAGTTTGCAGGCTCAATGGCGACGACGCTTAAAACGTAAACAGAAATGACCAATGCAACAGACAAGCACAGGACTGTTCGCCGATTAATAGCCACTCACATCCAAGCACTCCCATACTGCCTCTTGATTCATATATTTTTTCAAACAACCCCCAACATGACTACAAGACCTCTTTAGATATTCGGATAAAGGCTTTTTTGTCAAGGTTTGTTGACTAAACTGTTTTAGGGCTGTCAAGGTTTTTTGACAAACTAACCTTTATTGTTTAAAAACTAAGATAAAAGGAAGGGAGGAGGGGGTTCCCGCAGAAGCAGTTGTTTCTGGGGGATTTCTAATCGAGTTGATATGCTTCTTCGCCGTGTTCGCTTAAGTCTAGACCTGCATCTTCAGCTTTTTCGCTCACCCTCAGCGGCGAGAACACGTTCACCAATTTCAGCAGCACAAGGGAGCCGAAGAACGCGAACGGTGCAACGACGGCAACCGCCACCAACTGGTTTAGCAACTGGCCAGCATTTCCGAAGATTAATCCGTTGACTCCACCTATGGCGGCTGACGCGAATATGCCTGTGGCGATTGAGCCCCAGATTCCGCCGACGCCGTGGCAAGCAAAGACGTCGAGTGTGTCGTCGATTCTGGATCTACCTGCTCTCCAGTTTGCAACTAAGTTTGATATGACTCCTGCGGCTAAACCTATGATTAGGGCTGAGGATATGTTGACGTAGCCTGCTGCGGGTGTGATGGCGACTAATCCAACGACGGCGCCGATTGCTATGCCTACTGCTGACGGTTTGCCTTTTAATATCCAGTCTGCAATCATCCAGCTGAAAGCAGCCGCGGCTGCTGCAAGGTTTGTGGTGACCATTGCTGAAACTGCTATTTCGTTTGCTGCTAAGGCGCTGCCTGCGTTGAAGCCGAACCAGCCAAACCACAGTAGCGCTGCACCTAATAGCACGTATGGAATGTTGGTGGGCTTGAATTCGGCTGCAGCTTTTCCGTCAAGTGACTTCATATGTTCTTTCCAAGGGGTTGCACATCCTTTTCTTCTGCCAACTACTAGGGCAGCTGCAAGCGCGGATAAGCCTGCGGATATGTGAACCACTATGCCTCCTGCGAAGTCTATGGCGCCTAACCCACGAAGCCAACCGTCAGGGTTCCAAACCCAGTGGGCAATCGGTATGTAGATGAACGTTGACCAGAGCACTATGAATATGAGGAGTGATTTGAAGCGGATTCTCTCTGCGCAAGCGCCTATTATGAGGGCTGGCGTGATGGCGGCGAATTTTAGTTGGAAAGCGAAGAAAAGCAATTCGGGAATGGCTGGTGCAAGTGCAGGGTTTATGGTGTTTATGCTTAGCGAGCCCATGCCGAGTAAGCCTGGGCTGAAGCCTATGACGCCGTTGATGCTTGGTCCAAATACGAGGCTGTATCCCCATAGCGCCCAGACTATACTGATAACGGCGAATATGACAAAGCATTGAACGATCGTTGATAGCAGGTTCTTTTTGCGCACTAAGCCTCCGTAGAAGAAGCCTAATGCGGGGGTCATGAGCATTACTAGGGCTGTTGCTGTGATTAACCACGCTATGTCTCCTGAAGCCATTTTTCATTTACCTCTTAACAGTTGTTTAATTTTATTTTAATTACCTGTGCATTTATCTCAGTTCAGATATTTAAAGTATGCGTTTGAAGGTAAAATAAAGCATTCATTGCATACTTGTATAGGAAAGGCTCATAGTTACAGCCAGTTATTCAACCAAGCTCGAATAATTCACTCTAAAAATTGAAACTTGTCCAAAAAAGCAAATTAAAGTTCAATCAACAGCCCAATAAAGAGCTGACTGAACTTTTACGCGGGCCACTCTCTTAAACTGACCAAGCAGCCAAACAAGCCATTTTCAGGTCTTGCACAGAAACCTTATAACGACACGAGTGCCCTTTTCCCTAAAGGTCTAATACAACATGCGATTTGGCTCATTTACTTTCCAACCTCAAAAACCCAAAGGCTTCGACTTCCACGTATTACGCCTTAAACCCGAAACTGGAATACGGCTTACTCCAGTGGCAGATATGTATAGCAACATAGCGGTTTTTGCTGACAACGTTGCCGTGCGCAATCACCCCGACTGGATTTCACAGTCACCGCTGGGACCAGCAAAGATGGGAAACAACAACTACAATATCTACTGGGACGTTGTGTGTGCAACTCAACCGGAGCATCGAGAAGAAGAATTGAGGTACATAGCTGAGGTTGATGGGCATTCATCGGGTATTTGCTTGAATAACCAGTATTTCGCTGACCATGGGCACTGCATATGCCCCAGGTGTAATGCGCTTTGGAAAAAGAGCGGGCTTGGATGGCTGGAATGGCGCAGAAAAGAAGTTACAAATTACATCGGGCAAATCCGTGAGGTCGTAAAAAAAGAGCTTATTCTATCCGTTCAACCTGACCCTGTTACCTCATATGAACGCTATGGCGTAGACTTTGACGATTTGGCTAAATATGCTGATGCATTTAACGTTGTGATGTTTAGCAAAAACTATGCTACGCCATGGTACTGGGAAACGCTTACCCGCAACTTTAAGAAGCTACTCAAAAAACCATTCTACATCAGCCTTTATGTTTTTGGTCCTGGTGATAACCCAAAAGACGTGCCAACAGTGCCCGAACTGCTAACCGTTACAGTTAGATGTGCGCGTGCGGGCGCCGATGGTTTTCTATACTTAACTGATGGCGAGAGCCAAATGCTTGATTTTCAGAAAGCTGCCGTTGAAAATATTGAGGTAAGAGAGCGCCTAAAAACCTACGGCGGAACTCCAGTGAAGGAAGTACTTGATTACTTTGAGAGTTGGAGTAAAATAAATTAAAAACGGGAAGGTGAACATTTCCATGGATTTCATCGGTGATTTAGCAAAAGCTGCCATTGCATTGTTCATCATAGTTGACCCCTTCGGCAACATCCCCATATTCATCAGTTTAACAGAACACATAGCAGACGACCAAAGAAAGAAAATATTTAACGTTGCAACGCTCGTCGGCTTCATCCTGCTGCTTGTTTTCGCCTTTACAGGAACCGAAATTCTGAATATTTTCGGAATTTCACTGCAGAGCTTCGAAGTTGCAGGAGGCATTCTGCTGCTCATTATAGCAATTAGAATTCTTATTTCGGGAAGTAGCCACGAGAAATCTGAGTCACCTGAAACATTAGGCGCTGTACCCATCGCAATGCCCTTGCTGGTCGGTCCAGGAGCCATCACCACAACCATATTTAACCTTCAAAATTATGGCATCATAACCGCGATTATCGCAGTAATTATCGTCCTGTCGATTACGTGGGTGATTCTACGTTACATGAACACGATTCACCGTTTCTTAGGCAAAACAGGCGCTTTAGTTATCGCACGTGTAATGGCTTTGCTCATCGCTGCGATTGCCGTACAATACATTTTAACGGGCATAACCCAATTCTTAGCATAGACCATCCCCACTGCCTTTTTTCTTATTAACAATGAGTTGCTTAATATAAGGGGGCTATAGTTTTTTCCAAGCGCCAAACCAAGCGCTTCAACAACCGCTTCAAAACCTGAAACTGAGGTTTGTTTCCCTGATTTCTTTTAGCGTTTTTCGCAGGGTTTTGGGAATGTCTTCTGCGTAGATGCTTTGGCGTTTGATGCCTTGCTGAATTGCTCCAACCGCCATGATTCCAGAGCCTACAATCTCACTTATCGGAGTTGGTTCAGGAAACAAGAAAACCGCCATACCAATACTTATCAGCTTGGATTGGTTGCCTTCACGACATATTTTTTGAGTTGAAGCTGCATCCTGTGCAGTGCACTTCATGGAACCATTGAATTCTCTTTTGCAATCACACAATTCGACAACGCTTTTTACTGCAGTCTTAGTTTCTTGAACCTTCACTGGAAGTCACCTGTCACACCTATATTCGGCAACCAAGCAAAAAACTTCTAGCCGCAAAAATCCTCAACAAATCGTCCTTTCCATAATCCCGTATGTAATACTTAACGCAAAAAATGATACTTCCACCTGGCAACTACCCACAGTTAACCACGAAAACGACAATTCAGCAACGCAAAAATCTTCCCAACCCAACAAGCTAAACTAACTTACGCTTATAAGCCAAAAAAGTAGAAGGGGAAAGTTATGAATTAAACGTATTTCTTTTCGTTATAACAGTACCAACGCTGATATTGCGGAATCCACGTCAAAGGCCTGCCGCATGTGGGGCACATCGGTTGATTGGTTTGCTGAGCCTGCATTGGCTGAGCAGTCGCTTGTCCCTGCTGTTGCCACATACTCTCTTGCTGTGGCTTAAGAATGATAAAGTCTGAAGCAGCCTGTACATTATCCCATTCGATGGTTTGTACTTGACCATTCTCATCTTCCACGGTCAAAGCAATGCCTGTTTTGCCTACAGCGAACGCCAAGTCTTTTACTTTTCCTACCAATCGTCCTTTAGCATCAATAACTTGCATCGAAACTAACGCATCTCTTGTTAGAGGTTTCTCGCTTCTTTTTTCCATCTTACACAACTCTTAAACTCAATAGGAACAGCTTGTTTAAAGAATTTTCGATTGCATATTGCAACCAAAAAAGCATCGAAAAGCCGCCAAACTATTCCAGCGGAATCTCCCAGTAACTAATAATATCGCCCTTCACCCATTTGCCACCCAAACTGCGAACAACCTCATTGATGTCTTCCCATTCTGCCTTCAAAAACGTCACAGGTTTCACAACCACACAATCGTCCTTGACTGTGAAACTGAGCAGTTTGCGTTGCTCTGGACTAAACTCATTTTCCATCTTAGCTGCATATCGGCTAACCTGTGGTTGTGTCGCTTTTGCCCCAACAGATTCAGCTTTTATATCTGCCTTGGCTGGTGCAGAAGGTGCAGAAGGCTTTAGGGCAAGTTGAGGTTCTGCCGTGGTGATCGTGAGCTTGAATTCTGGGACTGCCATGGATTCAGCAACGTCCTCAAAGGTCTCGCTGCGAACTATAAGGGTTACTTGCTTGGTAAACAAATCAACCTTAGCATCTAACAGTTCAGCGTCTTTAGGCAAGTTAGAACTATAGGCGCAAGCTTTACCCTGTAGGAAGCTAACGAGTAATTCTGGAGTTAATTTCAACGCTCTCAGTTTCATTTTGTCACTCACGGGTTGCCTTAACGGTGAGCAATAACTTAAAAGTTTTTCACATGATTAAGGCAAAAAGAAAAGCGAAGGCTATGCCGCTTTTTTCCTTTTACTTCTCCAATCTGCAAAGGTCCCTGAATAAACGCCCCAGCTTTTCAATCTAGGTGTTACAGTTTTAATCAAAACTGGACAAGAGACCAGCATGATGGCGTAGTTCAGCCCAAAAGTAGCAACGAGCACCACCCCAAAGGCAAAGTCGCCTATCACGTTAAACGCTAATACGCCGATGTTAAACAGGTATGCATACTGCCAAAGTATGTAGGATGTTCCAAGGAACAGACTGACTGCATAAACAGCAAAAAGAAGCACCATGCTCCTCTTTGATCCAGCCGTGTTTCGGGGAATAAGAAGCCAATTTAAACCAAAGATTATCAACGCAGTAACCGATTCCACCCACGCCACATAAGGAGCAACTCCCTCAACGTACACTCCCCCAATGAACGCACCAACCATACTTCCAACAAGCCCACTCCAGCCAAACCACAGAGGCAAAACACCCAAAAGGATAACGGGAAGGTAGAGAAGCGTAAATCCAGGCAACATGCCAGGTGCTGACCCAAAGAATAACACGGCGTAGAGCGCAGCTACCATCGCCATGATAGCAACCCGTTTAGCATTACTTTGTTTTAACATCAAATACGTTCAATCCTTTTTTTCTTTAAGCATTAGACGGCTTGAAAGCAAACTGTACATAAAAGCATTTTCACATGTAAGACATATGTAATACAATAGATTGCCAGTTGAACAAGCAATTAAACTATAAAAGAACCAAGCACCCACCATAGAACCAATAAACCGCTTAACCGTTGAGTCGCAATGAACAACACCAACACAAAAATCCTCATCATAGTCACAGCTATCCTCCTCACGCTAAACCTCTACACCTTCATAGTCGCATACCCAGAAACCTACACCTTAACCCCAGGCATCTCAACGGGAGGTGACATCCTGGCGAAAGATTTCTCTGCCTACTACATGGCAGCTTGGAGACTTTGGAACAATCCTTCCCATATATTCACGTTTGGCGCATTAGGAGGTGGTGAACCAATCATCCTGCCGCATCCTGAAGCCTACAAGTACCTCCCATCTTTCCTGTTGATTGTTTCCCCCCTTCTTACCTTGGATTATCAGCAGGCACTGTGGACTTTTGACATCATCCAATTCATGCTTTTGCCCTTGATGGCTTATTTACTCTATAAACTCTTAGAAAACAAGCACATTGCCGTAACCGTGGCAGTTTTCACCATTGCATTGCTTCTGCCTTTTCCAACGGCGCATTGGGGCTTATCAGCAAGTTACTATTGGCAATGGGGCGAAGGACAAGCCAAAGTGTTCCAAATTTTCCTGTTACTTTTGAGTTTCTATTTTGGCAGCCGCAACAAACCATACCTATCAGGGGTTGCATTCGCATTTGGATTTTTTGACCCAAGATTCGGCTTGCTCGCAATCCCGCTCTATGTGATGTACAACCGCCGAAACCTCAAGGCGGCAGTTGCGAGTGCAGTCGGCACGTTGGCGCTCCCAAACCTGATGCTGCTCTACCCCGGTTTGGGTTCAGGGTTCATAAGCATGGTTTTTGGTTCAGGCATCACGACTCCTCTCTACTATTACTCTTTCATACCTCTCTTGACTTTGCTGTCGCTTATTGTCGTCAATTTCAAAGCATTGGTTGCAGCGTTTGATTACAAAGGGGTTTTGGCTGGTTTCACCGGTGCCACAGACCCTAAAAAGTAGCGTGCTTGTGCAGTTGGCTTAACTTTTTTCCTATTTACTCTACATCCCGAAATGTTATATCACCGAAAGTGCATTAGGCTTAAGGTACGCTGGGTTGGCTCCAAGAATAAACGCATGGTGAGTAAATGAGCACACCTATAAGTGAACAGGGAAAAACGCAAGAGCCCCTTGCAGTTAAAACACACATTATCGCCATCGGTTTAGGGCTAGCCATAATCGGCTCGCTAATCTGCAGTGCCTATGCAAAAGACACCTACACAAACTATGCAGGTTTTGGTATGCTGCTGGCAGGGATCGCAAGCTTTGTTTTAGGCGTATTTGCCACAGCGGCAACGGCTCTAAAAATGCGTTTGCGGCAGAGGGAAAACCTTGGAACTGATATTCCAAAGTCCAGCTTGTTGTTTACCGGCATCTGGTCTGTAGGTATAGGGATTGTTTTAACGGTTACTGGTTATCTGCTTAGGAGCAGTTTCTCAGAGTACCTTTCGATTAATTATTCTGGGGTAGGCATGCTTTTGGCTGGGACCTTGGTTTGCTTGATCGGCATCGCGGCTACCATGTTCACGATGCTTGGAATTCTTCGAGCCATGCCATCACAAGCGAGATGTGGACCAAAAAAACCATTCAAGAGGCATTTTTCAAGCCACCTGTCAATCGGCATAGGCATTACGTGTGCAGTCGCAGGTTCCACCATTGCAGATAGTTACCCAAAAGAATCAGTTTTGAACTATTCGGGGTTTGGTTTGCTCTTGGTTGGGATAGCCGTTTTAAGCATCGGCATCTCGCAGGCAGTGGTGAATTTTTTGCGAACCCGTTGGAACTTAACGGAAGGCTTCTTTGACGGCTGTGAACCTAGGATTGTCTTGGGCAGTTTTTGGGCCATTGGTATTGGCGGTATGCTGGTGATTAATGGTTCTTTAATCGCTAGTTCGTATGCGAAGAGTTCTTTGCTGAATTACGCGGGTTTTGGCATGCTTTTGGTAGGAACAGGCGTCTTTGTTTATGGCGTTTTCGAGACTGCTCGCATCTCGGCAATGGGTTATCTTGGCAAACGCAGCCATTCCCTCATGGAAAGGGCACAGCCTATGCGAAAAGAAAGTTTGCCTGAGCTTCTGCGTAACTACGGTCGAAACCTCGTTAAGACAACCGCTATTGTTAACCTTGCTGGTGTGATGACGGCTTTAGGCTTGCTTTTCTTTAGCCTCTGGCAGCTTGACCTTATCGTGAGCGGACCGGTGTGGTGGTCTGATGGATATCAAGGTTGGAGTTACGCCGGTCCTGGTCCCTACGCCGATAAACCCTTTCAATGCTTCCTCTGGAAAACAACGATAGGACAAGCCTATGATACATTATTTATGCTTATTTTTATCTCGTTTATAGTGTTGTTTGCAAGCGCATACTTTTGGCCGCGCAGCAAAAAATAGACTTCATAGAAAAGCACTGTCGTGAAATAATGAAGTGGTGAGTCTGTTCCTACTCAACGGTATAAGAAAACCCCGAGTTGAAAGGGAGAGGGGCTCTTTACCGCTTCACAGGCTCTCCTCACCAAACAAGCATTGGCTTGTCTGCTTATTTAAAGGTTAAGCAAAACTCGGGGAAACTCTGATGTTTCACCATGCTGCAACTTGGTTTTGTTGGTTGTCTCGCTTTCGAGAGAAGCTGAAAAAAATAAAAAGGGAGGTGGGGTTTTGTTTTAGTTTTTTTATGGTCGTTTCCTAACTGCCAGCACGATGACAACTGTAGCAACAGCAATTGCTACGATGATGCCGATGGTGGCTGGAACTAGGTACATGTCAGCTATCGATTGGGGTGTTGGTGTTGCGGTTGGTGGGGTTTCTGGTGCATTGCCGACTGCTAGGTATGTTGATGCTTGTGAGGAACCGTATGCTTTGGAGCCTTTGAATTGGGCTATTATTTGGTAGGTGCCTGGGACTTCTGGAGTGAACATTATGCCGTAGTTGCCGTTGATGTCGGAGGTTGTTGTTCCGATGGGTATGTAGTTGCCGTTGGGGTCGATTGCGTGTAGTTCGACGTCAACACCTTTGGCATCTGGCTTTGCTTGTTGCATGAAGAGGTATTCCATCCATCTGCCCATGTCTTCGTCGCAGATTGCTGGGGTGCCTTTGAGGACCATGTCCATCTTGTCGTTGGTGTTGCGGCTTCCTGCTCCTGGTGTGTCATCTGTGACTGTTCCAGTGAGCATTACACTTGAGCCCAACGCTGGGACTGTTTGTGGTGCTGACACTGTGGTCTTGCTGCTTCCTTTGCCAATGCAGTAGATCTTGTTGTCGAAGTAATTGAGGCCGATGACTTTGCCGTCTGCCATTTGCATGTACTGTCCAGTTAAGTGTGCACCGCCGTTAGCGCCAAATCCGAGTAGGTTCCAGATTTCTTTTCCGTCGGTTGCGTTGATGCAGCGAATGTTGTATCCACGCCACATGGGTTGGCTGATTGAGTGCTCGCCCGTGAGGGTGTAGATTTTGCCGTCGGCTATTGCGAACATGTTGATGGGGTAGTTGCCGTATGGGGATTCATTGCCGATGTTTGAAGCAGTAAAGTTCCACAAGATCTTCCCTGTCTTGATGTCGTATGCTAGGATGACTCCGCCGTATCCTGCGGTTAGGAGTTTGTGGTCATAGTAGTTGGTGATCATCGTGTAGTAGTTGTTCATTTCTTCTGGTTCGCTTTCCCAGAGTTGTTTACCAGTCTCTAGGCTAATGCCCCAGCGTTTGAGCAGTTTGGTTGATTGGAAGCAGATGACTTTGTCTTCTGGGTAGACACCGGTGAGGGTGACTGTTACGTTGGCTGCTAGTGATGCGAAGGGTGGAGTGTAGGTCATATCCCAGAGTTTTTGGCCTTGCCTTCCAGGTTCTAGGCTGAGACAGAGCATGTAGCCTGGGACCACTCCGTTCTCGTTGTTTTGTCCAGTGGTTCCGATGATGATGTATTCGTCTTGGCGGACACATTGTATGCTGCCTGTTTGGTTTACGATTGCGTTACGTGGTCCATAGGGCGTTGGGATTGATACGTTTAGGCTGTAGAAGTCACGTCCATCGTGTACTGTGTTATGGTTAACGGTTCCTGCTGCATATGGGTCTGTTCCACCGAAGGTTCCACCTGATGGTCTCCACTGCCAATATCCTGTTCCGGTTTGGCTGGAAACCATGGTTCCTGCAGAGGTGTTCCAAACTTGCAAGTAGTACTGTGGGTTGTTTGTGGTTCCTAAGTTTACAATGTTATAGCGCAGTATGCTTCCGTCTTTTCCATAGACTGCTGTACCACCAGAAGAGACGTTAGCAATATAGCAGACTGTTTGCAGTGTGTAGGCATCAATCATCTTCCAGGTAGTGGTGCTGGTTACTTGGGAGGCGTTTAATGTTTGAGGTGCTTGGTCACGGATTACTGTTAAGTTTGGATATTGTGTTGCCATGACTACTGAGACGGTTGCTGGCAAGGTAACACCGCTTGTTTGCCAAAGATACGCGTATGCACCGTGTTGGTTAGGCGAGTTATATTGATAGATTTGACCAAAAGCCGGCATAGTATCATTGATGAATGATAGGGTTTCGCCTGTGTAGAGGTCGACACATACGTATCCTGCTGTGCTGTGAGCATCATCTCTTGGTGAATAGTAGATTTTGCCGTTGATTATGATTGCAGAGAAGCTCATGCCTTGGTAGTGTCCAGTTTGGTAGCCTTCTTCCCATCGTCCTTCTGTGAGACCGCCAAGATAGTATGGTTTTGACCATAGAATGTGGGCGCTCTCAGTTGCTTGACCTTCAACCCATCTTGTTGTGGTACCGCCGGCAGCGCCTGCTGGTTGTTCATGGGCTCCACCTAGCCAGTTTCCTCCAAGAACGTACCACTGGCGACTTGCTTGGTTAATTGGGCGGCTCCAATATCCGTCTGGAAGAGGTGACTCGTTCCATTCAGGCATGGGTTCGGTCTGGGCGGTGAAGTAAGCGATTGGGCTCCAGGCTTCAGAGTAGAAGTATTGGTTAGCGGTGGCGTTTCTCCATTGTGCAGGGAAATAAACTTGGACTGAATATCTCCCGACTGTTTCAGGTACATAGGTAACCCATCCGCCGCCGATTGGGTCAGACTTTGCGACTGTTAGAGTTGTGTTTTGGCCATTGGGGTCTGTGACGATGAATTGTACGTTGTACCATGCGGCTCTTTCAGTCTGAGCTGCAATTTCGCCGATGTCAACAGGCATGTCTGCCGTCCAAAAGACCAGAAGTTGGGTTTGACCCACGCCGATGGTAGTCATCGAGACGGAGCAGTAGGGGTATGATTGATATTTGTATACAGCGGCATTCACTGAGAGTTCAGGTGCAACAGAAATAGCGACCATCGTTGAAATTATGATTATGGCAATCGATGCTGTCAATTTTTTGTTTTCGAGTATTTTCATAAAGTATTTTTCCTTCCTTCATTTTCCATTTTTGTTTAAAGCTGGCAAGCCTTCTAAGGGAATTGCCAAGCGTTGGCATTTACGAATATGTTGTATTTAAGACTTACTCACTTACCGTTCTAATCGCTTACTGCCTAATCTGTAAAGCGAATATTGCGATAAAATATTGTTGTTTTTCATTTTCAAAATCTTCATTTATTTCTTAAATTGTTAGCACAATTAAATGTGTTTTACGGTGGAAATTTACTGTTTCTTGTTTGCAAATTGTGAAGGTATTGTGAGAATCAATTTGGAAAAACAAGGTGAGAGTAACCCTTGAATGGATAAAGGTGATATCATGAAATCTCAACCGATTACTGGAGACAGAATATTCCCTAAAATGTTAAATACAACTAGCCCGCAAACTTCTTTCTGGGTATTGTTTTGTCGCTTATAGCGCACGGAGAGAAAACTCTTCGCGAACTAGGGCTAACGAGTTCACAGGCAAAAATATACTTGGCGCTTGTTTCGTTGGGTACGCCTTCCACAGTGAAGGCAGTCAGCGCTTTCTCTAACGTTGCTCGGCAAGACGTTTACCGGATATTAACTGAACTAAGGGAGCATTCCTTGGTTGAGATGGTAATCGGCAATCCAGCGATGTTCATGGCAACCCCGTTGCCTGAGGCAATCGATATATTAGTCGAGAGAAAAAACGAGAAAACACGCTCCCTATTTGCAGAAGCAACAGAACTATTCAAGCTCATCGCTAAAGCGAAGACTGGAAACACTCAAGAAGAGCACCCGTTCGTTTTAGTTCCTAAAAAAGAAGTGGCTATGCGCAGAGTAAAGAGAGCCATTGAGTCATGCGAAAAAAGTATACTGATAGCTACTTCTTGGCGGGAGTTGAGTCAATTGCTCTACGTTTTGCATGAGTCATGGAGCAGGGTGTTGAACTGCGGGGTGGAGGTTCGATGGATGGTGGATAAACAGGAGGACCTCAGTTTATTCACGGAAGCAACTGCAAATTTACTTCGGTACCCCAATTTTAAGGTGATGGAGGAACCTTCGGTTGCTAAAGCCAAATTCGGGATATGTGATGGTAAAGAATTATTCATTGCTATCCAAGACACCCCCAACGCGATGGATTCGCCAGTGCTATGGACCAATAACTCAGCCCTGATTTACGTAGTGAAAGATTACTTTGAAACCAAGTGGAATCTAACCATAGAGTACCGCTACTTTGACCGAATCAATGCCATGACACTAAATCAGGATGCGACAAATACAGAAAGTCTTCTCTAGTGAACTAATCCTCTTCAGTATCTTCTTTTGCTAGTTCAACCGAAATTTCATCATCATGGCTGACGGCTTTCTTGCGGGTTTCTTTTTTGCTCGGCGGTTCCTGTTCCCTGCCACGCATGAAGCCTTCCTCGGCAGCCGTGACCTCATCGACATCAAGCATGGCTTCTCGGACGTCGGTATCGTAAATATCCTCTGTTTGCTCTTCCTTTTCTTGCTTGCTTAAAGGTGGGCCTTCATAGAAGTATGGTGGCGGTTTTTTCGCTTTTGTTTTACCCATTTTTGAGACCCCTTGTTCTTTGCTTAATTTTTTGGCTTAACCAAACTATAAGTCGTATCTCTTTTATGCCTATGTGACTGGTTCATAGCAATCACAAGCTTTCTTGCAAGCAAGAAACTGAGGAAACAAACGTTAAGATTGCTGGTACATCGCTACAATCACAACGCTTTATAAACCCAGAATCAAGTAAGAACTTGAGGCTTTTTAGAGGAATATAAATGAACAAAAAAATCGCTTTTTTCTTTGCGGCATTAATGGTCGCTGCCCTATTTTCTGTTTTTAACGTAGAACCAACCAAAGCTTTAGACGGCGGACCAACGCTAGACCCATCTACAATACCAAAATTCGTCGATCAGCTTGTCATACCCCCAGTTTACGTACCCAAATACACGTTTGATTGGACAACCAAGAGCTTCGTACAAGAATACAAAGTCGACATGACTGAATTTTATGAGCAAATTCTGCCTACCCAAGATGCAAATGGTAACCCTACTGGTTTTGGGCAAACTAAAGTCTGGGGTTACGCAGGTAACGCCAAAGATCCACTGACAGGCAAATTCCTAGGGTACTTCCAGTTTTCGCCTTCATGCACGTTTGAAACTATCAAAGGCATACCCGTAAGAGTGACGTGGACAAACAAGATAACTTCTCCAAGCCTGTTCGCTGTTGACCCAACCATACACTGGGCAAACCCAAACAACATACCTATGGACATGGGCATGGGTCCTCCACCGCCAGGCACTCCGACCGCGCCTTTCCCAACCTTCCCGCCAGGATTTGACGGCACGCAAGAAAACCCGCCAGGTTACTTCTGGAACGCACAATCCCCAGTGCCACTTGTAACTCACCTTCATGGCGCCGTAGTTCGCTCAGATTCTGATGGTGGACCACAACAATGGTTCACAGCAACAGGTATTCATGGATCAGACTACCGGACAACTAAACCAACTACAGCTAACGCCGCAGTGTACTATTATCCAAACGAGCAAGAGCCAACAACACTCTTTTACCATGACCATGCATTAGGCATAACCCGCTTAAACGTTGCGTCGGGGCTTGCCGGATTTTGGATAATCCGAAGCTTATGCGACCCCATTGATAACAAATTACCAAGCGGCAAATATGATATACCCTTAGCTATTCAAGACCGCTCCTTCAACGAAGACGGCTCAATGTGGTTCCCAACTGAAGGCAACAACCCTGATGTCCATCCGTATTGGAACCCAGAATTCTTCGGTAACACCATAATGGTCAACGGCAAACTTTGGCCAAACCTAAATGTGGATCGCGGACAATACTTCTTTAGAATCGTCGATGGCTCAAACGCAAGATTCTACAACATCGCATTCAAAGTAGTCGGCAGCGGAGCAACCGTTCCTTTCACGCAGATAATGACTGATGGAGGCTACATGCAGTCAGCAGTAAACGAAAATTCTCTACTCATAGCACCCGGCGAAAGAGCAGGCATACTTGTGGACTTTTCAAGCCTTGCGCCCGGAACCAAAGTCATCATGACAAACGACGCAGTTGCGCCCTATCCAAGCGGCGACCCCGTTGATGAAAACACAGGTCAAATAATGCAGTTCACTGTTGGCGCAAAAGCTGGTTTCAAAGCCAAAACTCTGCCTTCAATATTAGCTTCAACTTTGAAAGGAACCTTCCCAACGCTTAAATCCGACAGCCCAAGCCGAACATTGCCTTACTTCGAAGAAATGAGCCCAACAAACCAACCTTTAGGCATTTTCTTAAATGGACAACGCTGGAGCGGTGTCTTAACTGAAACCCCTCGTGTCGGTTCAACAGAAGATTGGTGGCTTGTCAATCCAACCATGGATACGCATCCTATACATACGCATCTAACGCAATTCCAAGTTGTCGGTCGCATACCCTTTGATGCAGCTGCCTACGAAGCGGATTGGATGGCATTAAACGGCATGGTGCCCGTACCTATGAATGTAGTTCCACAAACCCTCGATGTAACCCCATACTTAACGGGATCAATGCAACCGCCAGCGCCTAACGAGCATGCATGGAAAGACACTATACAAACACCCCCAGGCTACGTAACGATAATACGCATTCGCTGGGCACCCCAAGACGCCCCGGTTACAGGTCCACGCGCAGCAAAACCAGGTATTAACTTGTATACGTTCAACCCCGTTATCGGCCCAGGCTACGTTTGGCATTGCCACATAATCGACCATGAAGACAACGAAATGATGCGCCCCTACAAGGTTCAACCATAGAAACCACAGTTCTTAATTTTTATCCATGAGGCACAACTTGCCTCTTTTTTATCCTTTAAAAACCTATTTTAACGTTTTAGTATGTTGTTTTTTAAGGATGACTTGCTAAATGTTTTTATAATTCCAAACCCAAAGTGTGGCTGTCACATTAACTCATGTATCACAAAGCTCCCAGTAGCTTTTAGAAAATCATGAAATAGATCTGTGGCAGAAGAAGAAAAATAATCATGCAAATTCAAACATTTAAGGACTTGCCGCTAAACAGCGAAGTCCAGAGAAGTATAGAAGATCTTGGGTTTGAGAACCTTTTTCCGATTCAAGCTCAAGCGATAATTCCCTTGCTCGAAGGCAAAGACGTCATCGGGCAAGCCCAAACAGGAACAGGCAAAACAGCCGCGTTCGGAGTGCCCATGATTCAACGCTTAAACCGCGACATCCGAGGCATCCAAGGATTAATCTTGGTTCCTACACGCGAGTTAGCAGTCCAAGTCGCCGATAACATGGCGAAATTTGGCAAGTATGCTCGCATGAAGGTTTTGGCAGTTTATGGTGGAGAATCGATAAATAAGCAAATTCACTCCTTAGCCAGCGGCGTCCACATTATCGTAGGTACACCGGGCAGATTAATTGATTTGATGGAGCGCCGGGTCCTCAATTTAGGCTCCGTACGCATAGTCGTTTTAGATGAGGCAGACCGGATGCTTGACATGGGCTTCATCGAAGACATTGAGTATATCCTATCAAAAGTTCCCAGAGACCGTCAAACCAGTCTTTTCAGCGCAACCATCGACGAATCCGTCATGCGCTTATCCAACAAGTACATGAAGAACCCGCAGAAAATCCTCGTTAGCAAAGACGAAATCGCACTCACACAAATGAAACAGTACTACACAGTCGTCAATCAAAGCGGCAAACTAAACGCTCTCTGTGAGATCCTACATAACGACGGAATTGACAAAGCAATCATTTTCTGCAGGACAAGGCATGACACAAGCCGCTTAGCCGACCAACTCTACAAGAAAGGCTTCCGCACCCAAGTGCTCCACGCAGGCTTCACGCAGGCGCAAAGGGACCGTGCAATCTGCGATTTTAAGCAAGGCCGACGAAACCTGCTGGTTGCAACTGACGTCGCAGCGAGAGGCTTAGACATAGAGGGTATAACCCACATAATCAACTACGATGTCCCCATGGACCCGCCTGTGTATTTCCACCGCATCGGCAGAACAGCGCGCAAAGGCGAAGAGGGCACAGCTATCACCTTGGTGAGCTATGGCGAAATGAGCGACTTCAACAACATTAAAGCCTTGACAAAAACCAAAATCGAGCAGTTAAAGTGCTCAGGTGCTGAAGAAGAAGACTCTCCAATCCAGAGCTTCTACTAACGTTGGTAACCGTTTAAGTGTTTAAACTCTATTTAATGCATCCTTTTAGTGAAGCGGTTCTCGTGCACTTCCTGAGGCTTATTGCGCTTTCTTATTGCGCTTTTTTCCATGCTTTACCATGTGGTTGTTATTTTCCAGAATGCGGCGGTTGGAATAGCCAAAGATAGTTAGGGCTCGCGTCATTTTGGGTTTTTTAGTTTGATGCCCAAGATGATAAACGTTAGCGTTACGAGCAGGGGCAGAATCACCCAGGTATTGAACTCTGGCATTGCCGATATGTCGGTTAGTTCTGGAGTTGCTTGCTGGGTCTGATTGTTTCCTGTTGGGAGGTCGAGAATGGAGTTAGTTCAATTTTAGCTTGATTTTGTTAAAACTTAAAAACAACATTGTTGCTTATTTTGAGCCATGAGTAAGCTCATTGCAAACCTAGCGCATGGTTTTGTCGGGTTCATAAACAAGAGCTTAATCAAAAATCTCATCGTTATCACGCTTTGCATCTTGTTTTTCTTTGTGCAAGTCTTCTATCCCTATCAATATTATGCTTCGGCTCAGCGCAGGCCAAGCTCAAGTTTCCAGGTGGGGATTCACTATGTTTACGAACAAGATAGCATCGACCAAATCTATTCGGAAGTAAGTCGTATCAGTGAATTAGGTTTCAAAACTGTCAGGATAACTCTGGAATGCAACCAGCTAGAAGAGAACGATTCGCAGAACCTAAAAAACGATGTTTTCTTTTCAGCGACCGATAACTATGGTTTAGCGGTGGCGTTGGTTATTAAGAACCTTGATACGCCTGAGAAAGTGAATTATTATCTTAACCGGTGGGGGAGTCACCTCTCTTATATTCAAGTGTTAAACGAGCCCGAGGCATCTTCTACTTGGTCGATGGGTTCGCTGTTTACAGATGACGAGATAACCTCTAAATTCGAAATAATGTACAACACTGTCGCATCGCATAAGCTTCCAGTCCAACTTTATACTAATTTTGGTATTGGATACATCCTTCGCAGTAACGTTCCGATTGAACTGAGCAAGAAGCTTGATTTTGTTGGATTAGACATCTTTATGGATTCCTTCTTAGTTTTATCGCCGCACTTCATTGAGAACTTGCAGAAAATCACAGGCAAAGAGGTCATAATAACAGAGTTTGGCATGTCAACAAGCAACAGCCAAACACAAAGCGATTACCTCATCCGGGGGCTTAATCTCTTCAAGAGCATGGGAATTAAGGGTTGCTGGCTAGTTTACTGGAACAGTGAACTGGATAATTATGGAATACGTGGAACACAATCTGAAACGGCGGTAGGTGAATGGATTGCAAAGAACGCTAACTGATAACAAGTTTTTTAATCGTCTGCGGAATTTGCATCTATTGGAGAAACTTTTGATACAGGGCATGATTTTGGCGGCTGTTTTAACCGCAATCCAGATGGGGCTTGAAAATGCCCACGGCTGGTTCATGTCTTACATGCCGCCAATCGGCTTCGTTCTGCTGCTCTTTACAACGTATCTTCTTCAACCGATAATGGTGGGAGTCCTAAACATCTTCCTCATCAACCTGCTCTACAAAACCAAAGGCTGGCAAGTTGGGTTTTGGCTAAACGGCATATTTCTCTTGCTTGCGTTCTCCACCATCAATCTTGTGCTGCAAATAAACCTCAGCTTACCCTTCGCATACATAGCAACCATCGACATCATTGCGCTCTCGATACCTTTCGGATGCATTGCACGGTTCAGCAACGGCGGATGGAAAAAACCAATAGAATAGAAAAGTCACTTAACCTTCTGCATTAAACAAAAAAACAAATATTTAGTCTGAAAATCCGTGAATTTCAGCGCAAACCCAATTTATGACCCTCCAACCTGCACCATGAGAAATTTGCAAAGCATTAGCAGTTGGAAAAACAAAGCGGTCTCAACATGCATCCACACGCACACCGCGGAATCTTCAACATGAAGCCATGCAGGGCATATGGAGAAAAACGCCTATCCCACACACAAACAAAAACGGCAAAACAACCCAAACACAAAAAGCAACCGCCCCCTCAAACATCTTGTGCCAATCCAAGAACCACCACACCCACATAAATACTTACAACGCAAGCTTTATCGAAGTGACCTCTGAAAAATTTTAATGGAAAAAAAGGTGCTGTAGGTTGCACCACGTAACGATCTCATCGTTCAATTGAGATTTTGCTTACTCCAGCCTCTTTTTCTAAAATAACCACGTGGTCAGCTTTCGACGCAAAAGCTTCGCTGTGGGTAACAGCAATAATTTGTTCAATCGCTTTGAATCGGCTTATGGCTTCAGCTAACCGCTCGATGCTGCCATCTTCGCTGCCCAAATTTTCTGTGGGTTCATCAAGCATGAGCATGCTTAAACCATGTCCAGTTCTGGACTGCATGATCAACTGCCCCAGCCCTAAACGGTAAGCAAACGCCAAAAGCGTTCGTTCCCCACCTGATAAGTTGTTGACTTCACGGTTGGTGCCTGATTCACTCTTCACAAAAGGCGTGTAAGTGTCATCGATAACTACGTTGAGCATTGGTGTTTCACTTCCAACAAGTGTATCAAGCACCTGCTGAACAAAATTCCGCAGAACCTTAACGAATTCACTTCGCAACTTGGGCTGAATGCTGCGGTAAGCATCGCGAATGGCGCCCAAGACTTCAAGGGTCTTAGAGATTTTTTGTATACGCTCAAGCTTTCCCTGTGCAAGATCGATGCGCTCTTTAACATCATCCAACCGTCTTGCCAAGTCAACTTTACGGCTTTGTTTTGTTCGCAAATCCGAATCTACAACATAATACTGCGTTAAAGCCTGCTCTCTTTGGAGCCTAGCCGACTCAACATCAAATAGGTCGAACTTAGCAATTTCTCTTTGTACTTCTTCAAGCTGCAGCCGCAAATCAGCATCGAGCAGTTGCTTTTCCTCAAACTCACTCGATAAACCCTTAAGATTATTTTCCTCTTCGTTTAAACGATTCCTTAATTCTTCAACCCGTGTTAAACATGTCTGCAAAGTTGCCAAGGCTTCAGAAGCCGCCAGTTTTGTCTTCTGCAAACCATCAATTTCTATGCGTAACCGACTTATGATTTGTTCCCTTTCCAAGTTTTCGCGCGTTATTCGCTCTAACAAGCCACCCTTGTAGTGTTCATCCAATGATTGCAGGCAAAGCGGGCATTTACTTTCCTCCGATAACGAAACGATACGCTTATTATCTGTCTCCAGGTTCTTAGCAGTTGCTTCCCGTTCAGCACGAAGACCGCTGATTTTGTCATCAAACATAGACAAACATGAACTCAAGCCTTCTATTGCCTGATTGGTTGGTATGCCTACTTGCTCAAGTTTGGCGAGGCAAGTTTTCATCTGTGCATCGATAGAGGTTTGGCGTTGCAATAAGTTGTCAACGATGGTTTTCTTGCCCTCGATACGCTGGTTTAGCGAAGCCAAGGTGCCAGCCATGTTGCTGATGTTGGCGGTTAACCGTGCTTCCTTTCGCTTGAGTTCTTCTACAGCGAGTTTTTTCTCCTCTAATCGTTTAAGCTTTGAATCGGCTTCTTCAAGAACTTTCTTTGCTAAAGCCAGTTTGCGGGTTAAATCTTCGAGTTCCATCTCTAAAAGCGCGAATTCCTCTGTTGCCCTGTTGTATTCACCGCTGAGTTTCTCTAATCCTGTTACGTCTGGGTCTTTTTCGTAAATTCTCTTCTCGTTCTCATAATCCCTTTGATACTGTGCGATGCTGCTCCAAGCCAACTCGTAATCGGACAAACCAAACAACTCATCTAAACGAGTTTGCCTGTCGCGTGGTTTAGCATCCAACAACTCTTTGAGATGCTCCTGCCTAAACCAAACAATCTCGCGGTAAAGGTCCTTGTCTAAACCTGTAATTGCCTTAAACTGCTCGGCGATGGCTTCAGTTTTCATGCTAGCAACAAGTTTGTCGTCTTCATAGAGTTTGAGTTGCTCAAAGTCTTGATTAATGCTTTTTCCCTTACGCTTCAATCCACGAGTAATCTTGTAAGTGCTGCCGTTTTGCGAGAACTGCACCGTAACCTTACACGAATCAGCGCCTTCACGCAACAGATACTCAAAACTTCTGCTGCCAATAGTGTCGCCAAAAAGGGCAAAATCTACCGCATACATAACGCTGGATTTCCCGCAGCCTAAACCGCCAACCAAACAATTGAAGCCACGGGTAAATGGAACGGTAGATTTGACGTGGCTTCGTATGTTTTCCAGCTGGACAATTTCAATTTTCATTTTGCCAGCTCCTCGATGGTTTGCTTGACTTTTTCATCTTGTTTACGTGTCAAGGGCTCAATTAGGCCAAGTGCACCTCGAGCAATCCTATCGGCATCCTCACGACTATACCTTTCAGAAAAAATCTGTAGAAAATACTCAAACGATTTAGTTTTCATATCCTTAAATTCGCTTTCAAAAATTGAGCGAACAATCTCATCAGACACAGCCGTTTCCTTCAGCAAAACGATGGGGTGTACAAGCAGGGCTTTTTCAGCGGCAGCTTTGATTTTTGCTATGTCGATTTCTGTTCGACTTGCTTCAGCTGGCATGGTTCCTCTGAGCACTGGAATGATCACCACACCTTCATCATCAGCTTCTTTAACCATCTGTGCGGCTTGTTCGGTGATCTTTGACGCAGTCATGCCAGTGAAATCATGCTCTAAAATTACAAACTTTCGAGTTGAAGACAAGTCCACCGCTATGGGTTTAACTTGCCCTCGTTCATTAACTTCAACATAGTAGAAGCCTTTGGCATACTTGGCTTCGTCATATCCCACTGTTTCAGTGCAACCGCTGTAAGCCAAGAAACCATCTTTAAATTTACCTAAAAACCGTTCATGCACATGCCCAGCAGCATAATAACAAAAACCATCAGGCAATTGATCAGGCGAAATCTCAGCTTCAATGTAAGGGGGTTTAACGCTGGGCAAATCCACAGCACCGTGAAAAACAAAGATGTTTGCGACTCCAGCCTGAGGGTTAGGTGGGTTTTCAGCGAAAAATTTTGGGAGAGCTTCTTGGGTTTTGTGTCGATTGTGGTAATTGGGTACGCCGTATACATAGCAGCAATCAGGCTTACTCCAACATGCACCCTGATGGCGCGGCACATGGATAATGAGTCCAGCGCTGTCAAGCGGGTAGAGGATGGTGCTGGTGATGGTGTTTGGCGCAGAATCGTGTGAGCCATCCACTGTCAAGACGGGAATGTTTGCATCTTTGAGGCGCTTGAAGTTGCGAATCGCATTTTCCAAGGTAAGGTTGGATGGTCGTGGCTGATGGAAGAGGTCGCCAGCGATGATTAAAAAATCAGGTTTGAGTTCAATGGTCTTGTCTACGAGTTCTTGAAATGCCCTGTCGAAATCCTGACGCCTTACCTCCAAACCGTATTGCGCGTAACCTAAATGCAAATCTGAAGCATGGATAAAGCTGAATGGCTTCAAGCTGGCAAAGACACTCCTCGTATTACCCCTCTTTCTGTTGATTATAGCTTGGTTATTTTAAAGAGTTTATGCTTCTACTTCTTCGAGTTAAACCTTAAAAAAATCGGCTTTTCATGGGGAAAAATATAAACTAGAATTTACATTTTAGAGGGGGCAGGCGTCAATCAAATGAAATGTCAGGTATGTGCGGTAGAAACTCTTCTTCCGTTCCGTTGTCCCTTTTGCGGAGGACAATTCTGTAGTGAACACCGCTTGCCTGAAAATCATGCTTGCCCACGGATTGATTTTGCGCGCTCCCAAAGGCAGGAGCAAGTCATGAAGCCTGAATCTTACAACTCATACAATTACAGTTACGTGTTTGGGCAACAGCCCTTCCAGCGCAAATACCGTGTGCGTTTTAGCCAAAAAGAAGTCAAACACATAGCCATCGCAGCTGCGCTTGTTGTAGGCATAGGATTCTCGATAGGGTTGTATGGGAACCTCTTTGGCGGCTTCCTTTTTGAGTGGACATTGGATATGATGGCGATTTTTGGAGTTATCATGACCTCTTCTTTTTTGGTCCATGAGATTGCACACAAAGTGGTTGCACAGAAGAAAGGTTTGTGGGCTGAGTTTCGTTTGACCACATGGGGCGCTCTGTTAACTTTTGCATCGATTTTCTTGCCGTTTCGGCTGATTGCACCAGGTGCCATGATGATTGGGGGTTCCCTTCAAAAAAGAGAGGATATCGCCAAGATTTCCATAGCTGGTCCAATAACAAACCTATTGTTCGCCACTGGACTCCTGAGTTTGGCGTTCGCTTTACTTCCTATCTATGAAAACTATGCGTTTCTGATGTTTTTCGCAGGCTACATCAACGCTTTCATGGCAGTATTCAACCTGATTCCGTTCGGCGTCCTAGATGGGCATAAAATTTTCGCTATTAGCAAAAGCATGTGGATAGCAATTTTTGTACCAAGCCTTGTTTTGACCATAATTTCATTCTTGTTTATTTAAAAAATACTCAGCTCCCCATCAACATCAATAGAGCTCAGGCTAACGGTCCGATTTGGAAAATAAGGATGAAAAACAATCTTACTTTTTAAAAGAAAAGTTGTAGAATGCCTAAATTAGCTCTATGGTTACGTGGACTTCTTCAGGAACACGTATACGCATGATTCGACGCATGACACGTTCTTCGCTGTCGATGTCGATTAGGCGTTTGTGGATGCGCATTTCCCATCGATCCCAAGTCGCTGTGCCTTCGCCGCAGGGTGATTTGAGTACTGGTACACGTAGGCGTTTTGTGGGCAGTGGCACTGGCCCGTTCATTTTTACGCCTGTTTTTTGTGCGATGCTTTTGAGTTCTCCACAGACCTCTTCTAGCTTCTCGTAGTCGGTGCTTGTTAGGCGTATACGTGCTTTTCTGACCATACTTTTATGTCAAATCCCGTTTGTTGCAAACCATAGACACAATAGCCAAACATAAAAACCTATCGACCCGCAAAAACAAAGGCTATAACAAAATTTCAGTGTTGGCTGGTGTGCTGGTGTACTTGGAAATGGATACTTCTCCTTATACAGCCATTACGGAGTCATTTTTCAGTCGCATGACGCTCGGGCGGTGGTTTGCTGATTTGAGCGGTGATAGCATTGAGTTGCTCTGTTGTAAACAGCTCTTCTTTGCATGTAGGGCATCTTAACGCCTCTACGTTATGCAGGATAGCGCCGACGAATTCAAAGTCAAATCGCACCTTAACGTACTCCACGCAGCAATTGGGGCAAAGCAGAGCATTCGCTTTTATGCCTGCTGGTCTATTGTGTGAGTTTTTTTCCAAGTTCTTCTGCCCATGCCTCAACTCTAGCCAAATCAACGTTGTCGAAGATGGTTTTTCCAAGGATTTTCATGCGTCCGCCGAAAGCTTCCACGGCCACTGGGTTGATGTTGGGGTATTTGGCTAGGGTAGTTTCGACGTAGTCTGCTTTGGCTTTTTGGTATGTTTTGGGGTCTCCAGCTCCGCCTGAAGAAACAAAGAAAGCTACCCGTTTGCCGGCATAGTTGTTTTCGAGGCATTTTAGGGTTTTATCGTAGACTTTGCCAGCTCTTACGCCGCCGCCAATCACTATGTTGTGGTATGGTGTGCAGTCGGGGATTTTTTGTTTGCGAAGGTCTACCAAATCAACTTCTAGGTTGAATTTGTTGCGCAGGGTTTCAGCAATTTTTCTCGCTGCTTCTTCGGTTGCGCCACCCTTTGTTTCATATGCTATGAGCGTTTTGTTGGCGCTCATGTGGTTATGCGCCTCCATGTGATTCTTCAACGGGCGTTAACCTTGTTCCACAGTTGTTACAGAAGATTGAGCCAGCAGGGTTCTTAGTTCCGCATTTGGGGCAGAGGATGATGTTTTGAGCTTGGGCGGTTTGAGAGTTTGGCGTTGGTTTATCTTGCGCTCGGTTGATGGCTGCTCTGACCTCGTGTGCTGCCATTGTGAATGCGTTTTCAAGTTCATCTCCCAGTCGAGTAAACGCATTATACAGTTCATCTGCTGGATAGGAGACTTTCGCTTCCCTACCTTTGGGGGTTCTAGTGCCACAATGTGGGCAAAAGTAAGCCTCATCATCTATTTTTGAGCCGCAATTTGAGCAAAAAACCATTTTTTTCACCACTATCTATGCTGTGATGATTAGAATTTAAACTTTACAAATCGGCTATGCAGTTCTTCTTGCCCCACAATGTGGGCAAAAGGTTGCGGTTTGAGGAAAGAGTGTTCCGCAATACTTACAAGGGATCACCACGACCTCCCGAATAACCTCTCTAACTTCGCTTCTGCTGTTGCCAGACCTAGAGCCGCATCCGCAGCCAAACCCAAAAGGAAACATTTTCTCGGTTTGCCTCCATTAACTTGTATGCGATGGATAGTTGCTCACTAATTCTTGTCTTTGCCTAAGTTGGTCTAGTAGAACCTCGCGTACCATATCACATGCTTGGTTGATCTTAGGATTGGTGACGCTGTAGAAGATGCTTGTTCCTTGCTTTCTTGTTTTAACTATGCCGATTTGTCTCATTAGGGCTAAGTGCTGGGAAAGATTTGATTGGCTTATGCCCAAAATATCGGTGAGTTCGTTAACGCTTTTTTCTCCGTCCCTTAACGTGTGAAGAATTGCTAACCGAATGGGGTTGGCTAGGGTCTTGGTGATGCTTGCTTGCATGTTGTAGATTGCCATGTCAATCTTGGGTTTTTCCGTCATCGCTTGTTCCTTCGAATATTCTAACATTATGACCATCTTTTAAGGCTTTCAAACAAAGAAAGGGAAGGGTTGTTTGACCGCCACGTTTTAACTGATGTCTATCTCTTGGATGAAGGCTCCGTGCCAAGTGTGGTACCAAACTTGACCTGTGAAGCTGTTGATGCTTAGCATTCCATACGGAGCTCCATTGCTTTCGACTTCGATTGTGTAGTGCCCGCTGAACGCTGTGACATCGCCCACTGTCATGCCTGGTAGGTAGCTGTTTAGGTATTGTTGTGCGTATGTTTTAGCTTGGCCAACAGTAACTGTTGGGGTGGCTGTTATGGTTCCTCTTGCCCAGTTGCACCAGCCATTGCCGAAGGTGTACTTGTTGTTCCACATCATGTTTGGACCAGGTTCGGGAGTGACGATACCAGTGATCTTGTTGATTAGCAGTTCGAAGGCTCCGTTGCCAGTGCTCTTTTCCGCGACTAGGACGTAGAAGTTGTTGGTGTATTCTTCTACTTCTTTGACTGATAGGTCAGGGTTGTTTAGTGAAGCTACGTAGGTTTTGGCTATATCGACTGCTTGGCTAATAGTCAGAGGAGTTGTGCTAGTCTGGTAGCCTGCGGCGCTCCAGCCCCAGCGGCCCATGCATCCACCCCAGCCCCAACCAGTTCCATAGCCAGGCGAAACTGCCTGGGTCGGAGGCGTGTAGAGTGTTGGTACTTGGGTGTTAGTTTGAGTTACTGGGCTTAGTGCTTGCGATGCTTGCGCTGAACTTGCTATGTAGGGTACTTGCCCTCCTATGCCCCATCCAAAGGCAAAGACTGACGCAAAAGTTGCACCCACAGCGGCGAGTGCTAATACTGCAACGATTGTTGCTATTTTCCACGTTTTCATTTTTGTTTTTTCCTCCTTTTGATGAATATTATACTATTCGAATGATTTGATAGTTCGGTGAAACAGTCGTGAAACAGATTTGAAACATGTCCTGAGACACCTGAAGTGACTTTTTTTGCTTGAGTGGCCACGGGTTTCAACCATTTCGCAGGTTTGCATGTATATTATAATATTCTAATATGCTTAAAGGCATTGCGGAAGTTAGCACAACTCAAAATGAAAAGAATTATTCCGCTCTTCTACTCGTCTAATGCCTAGATCACAGGTGGGTCGTAGCAGCCAGGAGATTTTTCTCCTTTCAAACCCCAGAATGCTACAACAGACCTCATAATCAGTAATATGATGAGGTTTTCTAGCATGAAACAAAATTCAAAAGAAGAGATTGGAGACGGTTTGCTCTTTCGGTTACCAGAATCGACCGCCCATACCCATCCCCCTGCCGTAACCGTATCCATATTGACCTCTATATTGAGCACCGCCATGGGGATAGCAGCCTTGCTGTGGAATCTGGTAGTAACCATTATAGCCACCTTGGGACAGTTGACCACCAACTCTTTGAGCTGCATTGGTTTGAGCGCTTACATATTGAGCAACCGCAATCCCGGCAATAGCCATTACAACCACAAAGACCGCTAATAGCAGCACTATGGCTTTTGCGTTAACCATTCTATTTCACCTCAAATTACATTATGGGCTTGGATTGGTAAGATAGTTCGCTGATACAGACCTGAAACAAACTTGAAACAACATTATGTTGTGATAAAGTAAGGATTCTATGCAAAACCCTTATTTTTTTCTAGGGCTGTTTCATTGGTATGAGAAGGTTGCACATTTTCCTTTTCGTTCTAGCAATTACTCTTAGCGTTTTAGTGACTCTTGCTTTGGTTTCCTGGTATTATGCCGTGACAGCCCCAGCCTACTATGGATCCAGTTGGATGGGTCAAATGTGGGGACCGCACATGGGCACTTCACAGAATAATTGGGGAATGGGCGGCATGATGGGTGACGGCTACTACGGCAACGGCAATACGTTAACCCCTTCTTACCTATGGGTAATTCCAGTGGTTCTAATCGCCATCGTGGCAACGGCAATCGTTGGCGTCGCCTTCTACTTAGCCTATCCTGAACTCAAATACGTAAGAAGCAAAAGCTCCTGCAACACCCAAACCGCACCAACTCTGCCGCGGTCTAAAATTGAAACAGAGGCAAAAGCTCAACCGGTAGCGCCAGCAACTTCACAGAACTGCGAGGTGCTCTTGAAAACCATGACGCCTGAGGAGCAAAAAGTCTTCAATGTGCTCGTAGCTCATAAAGGAAAATACCTGCAAAAATACGTGGTAAAAGAATCAGGGTTAAGCAGGCTGAAAACACACCGAATCATAGCGAGGTTTGCCGAGCGTGGGATAGTCACGGTTAAAGAATTCGGTAACACTAACGAAATAACAGTTTCTGAGTGGGCAAACAGCAATCCACTTTAAATAAAAAATAGCTAACTTAGGCTTAAGGGGTTTAAGCACAATTTCAGAAATTCAAAATCAATAATGGAAATTGCTTTAGAGCTTTCTACAGCGGTTACATTGAGCTTCCCTTAAGTTAGCTTGCGAATAATCCTTGGTTACCATCCAGCGAGAACTTCGCACAGAGTTCGGTATAGAAGAAGGCACAATTCTAGAAATCTTCAAAGAAGACGATAAAATCGTGCTCAAACCGTTGCCTCCAAGAGCCCGGAGAAATTGTCGGTGAGGAAGAATACAAAAAAATCATCGCTGAAGGAGAAACTGGCGTTGACTGCAATAGCTGATACACGCCTTCTTTTCGCTATAGAATTCCTTTACAGCCCACAAGCAAAACAGTTGTTGAAGGATTTGCTTGAAAGAGAACTTCGAGGGCGTCTCTTAGTTCCAACCGTTGTTTTAGTTGAGTTTGTTGAAATCGCAGGTACACGTATAGGCCAAGAAGCTGCTAAGAATAGAATACAGCTTCTAAAAGAACGTGGGATGGAGGTTATGCCATTAGATGAAGAACACGCCTTAATGACTGGCAGCCTGTTGCTTTCAAACAGAAAAGTGCCCTTGGCAGATGCGATAATCGCTTCATACGTAAAATCAGGCGAAGCAGACTACGTCCTAACCGATTATCACCGCTCAAAACCCTGAACATAAAAACAAAGTGGCTGTAAAAAACCACACATTCATCGTTTGTTTAGTTGAGGAGTTTTTGTCTGCCTTCCTCAATCAGCTTAACTGTCTGCGCTCGCCACTCTTCAAAGCCATCAGGTGTTGCTGGATAGGTGTTGTAATGTGCGCCGAGTGCTCGCATCATCGTTACAGTCATGTGGAGCTTGTTGAGGAATCCGACTCTGCGTAGCCCACGGAATACTCTCTTCGCGGTTTCGGTTATGTTTAGTTTGAAGTCGTCGCCCATACCTGCCTTTAAGACGTCGTCTTCAGTCATGAGCTTTTGGTTCATGCCATAGTTGAGATCATCGTCGCTGCAGGACAGAAGAAACATCTTGAAAATGTCGAGTGTGCCTTGTTTTTTGCCGTAAGTGTCGATGTAGCGTTTGTTGTAGCCCCACAACGCTTCCTTGGTGGGTTCACCTGCTTCGAGCGCTTGGACAATTTGTTCCCCAGCGAAGTAGCCGCTTAGCATGCTTGGACCGATACCGCCGCCGTGAATCGGATTAACCAGCGAGGCTGCATCGCCAACCAGTACGATGCCGTTGCCGACCATGTTGTCTAAGGGTCGTCGTACCGGGTCAAACCATGAACCTGCGGCTAGGATTTTTGAGTCTTCATACATTGGTTTGTTGAGTGTTGTTTTGTAGAGTTGCTCTTTTGGATTGGGGTAGCCGGGCCGCATAATTGCACCGATGCCAACGTTGACTCGTGCGCCGCCTTTGGGAAAAACCCATACGTAACCACCCGGAGAAGATTTTTGGTTGAGGTAAATTTCGCAGAAACGCGTGTTCTCGGTTTCCTGTTTTAGCTGGCGGATTTCTCGGTAGCAAGCTTCAACGTCTTCATTGGCTATTTCCCGATCAATACCCATTTCGGCTGGAAGCTGTTTGCGTACCATGCCAAAGTAGCCGGTGGCATCTACCACGACCTTGCTTCGCATTTCAGCAACCTTGCCAGTCTTCATGTTCTTGGCAATGATGCCCACGACTGCACCTTTCTCGATTATTGGAGAGCGAAAATTCATGTTATCCTGCAGGCTTGCGCCGGCGTCGGTGGCTTTTTTGAGCAACCACTGACCGAACAGTCGCCTGTTTAACAGGTAGCCGATGAAGTCTTTATCGGCAATAGTGAAGACGGTGTTTTCGTCTGGCGAAAAAATTTTTATGCCGTCGATTTTGGCTTCTAACTCGCCGCCTGTTGGTTTTTCAAGCCCCAAAAATTTAAGGTGATGTTCGCCCAATGCGTCGCCGCAGATTTTTTCGCCGATTTCTTCACGCGGCTTCTTGTCGATTAGGCATACTTTTAATCCTTTTTCAGCTGTGGTTTTTGCTGCTAGGCAGCCTGCTGTTCCTGCGCCAACCACTATGGCATCATATTTCTCCACGCTTTTGTGCCTCCAAGAGTTACTTTACTTTGTATACCTTGTTGTATATGTAAAGCTTAATAAATTATAGAGTGAGCTAAACACAACCGAGTGTAACACACATGAGTACTCCCTTAACTTTGAGCGCCGAATTCCGCAAGATAGTTGAAGCCCGAATGAACCAAGTCCTCAAAGGCGTCGAAGAAGTCTTTAATCAAATCATCGAAAAACAAAAAATCACCCCTGCAGAACTCAAAAATGAAGTGGAAAGTCTCCAGGAAAGTTTTAACGTTCTATTCCAGAAATGGAGCCTCGAAATCCTCTACACACTCTTACTCAAAGATGCCATAGGATTTGGCGAAATCAAAAAAACATTAACTGTAAACTCCAGAACACTTTCCGACAAACTCAAGATGCTCCAAAAACACCGTTACATAACCCGCAAAGTAACCTCTGGACCACCGCTACGCGTCGAGTATGCGTTAACCGCCAAGGGAAAAAACACCGTGCTGTTGGCTTTGCCGCTGCTTTACTATTCCAGTTCAGCCTAATGTTAAACTTTCGATTGTGTCTTCCGAATGGTCGGTGGCAAACTAGTGCTCTCCTTAACCGTCTCAAAAACCATGCAAGTCAACGTCTTCTCCAAACCCTTAATACGCCGCAACTGATCAACTACAAACTTGCCCACTGCATCCACATTCTCTGCCCGAAGCTTCACCAACAGGTCCCAATCTCCAGTTATGATGTGGACTTCCTGGACTTCTGGGAAACGTGCGATCTCTTCAGCCACGTCTCTCTGAGAAACTGGAGCTTCGTCACCGTTTTTTGTTCTGTATGAAACTTGGGCTAAAATGAAGGCAGCAGTGCCAAAGTTTAGTTTTTCAGCAGACAGGATGGCGCGATATTGTTTTATGATACCGACTTCTTCCATCCGTTTGATTTTGGCAAAGACGGTGGTTATGGGAGCGTTGATTCTTTTGGCGATTTGATTGGCGGTGAGCTTACTGTTTTCTTGGATTAGCAGCAGGATAGCGAGGTCCTTTTCGTCTAATTTGACACTCATACGTAAATATTACAAATATCAAGTATAAAAGCTTGTAGTAAATGTAAATTATCCATGTTTTTTTATAAAAAATTTATTACCTTCTCTGCACAGTTCTATCTGCAATAATTAACTAAAAGGGAACCAAATTGAGGATTAAACAAACTCAAAAACAAGAACTCGCCCCATTAATCGAAATCCCCAAACCGTTACATCAACTAACGGACTTGGAAATCCAGCGAAAAGCCTGCATAGGCAAAATCATGACTTACACATTAACCAGCCTCACAAATACCTTCGTCAAAAAAGGCTTCCAATGGCTTTTGCCCATCGCGCTAAGCCAAAGCACCGACCCGCTCTGGCCCGACCCAGGTGCATCCATAGAGAAACGCATAGAAGTCGACATCTACGGCAAGCCAGTGCGCACCACCGCCAGCATGATCATCCACAAACTCGTCGCAGCCTCAACCGCATACCCCAAACTATTCATACTCTCTCCCAACATCCGCATCGAAAAAGCTGAACGTGCACACACAGGCAAGCACATCTACGAGTTTACACAACTCGATTTTGAAGCCAGAGATGCTACTTCAAAAGACATCTTCGCTCTCGTTGAAGACGCCATATCCTTACTTGTTGAGGGACTCAAACGTGACATGCAAGATGAATTAACCATGCTTTGCCGCTGCGACAGCCTAAAGATTCCAAAAGCTCCCTTCAAAATCTATGATCGCGTTGAACTTGAAGCCAAATATGGCTCAGATTGGGAAGCAGGCATCGCCCAAGACATCTGTGAGCCTGTTTGGGTAACTAACATTCCCAGGGAATTCTATGATTTCGAGGATTTCAAGACGGGCAAATGGGATAACTATGACCTGTTTCTGCCGCAGTTCGGTGAAGTTCTCTCCGGCGCTAAACGGGAATACGAATACAAGAAAATCCTAACAAAAATCGAGTGTGACCAAGTCAAGAAAGAAAACTATGCCTTAGTGCTCAACATGGCTAAAGAAGGCAAGTTGAAGCCTACGGCAGGCGCAGGCATCGGCATGGAACGTTTAGTCGGCTGGATTGCAGGCGTTAAACACATCGCCGAGTGTCAACCATTCCCAAGAGTCCCGGGCAACGTGAATGAACTCTAAAGAACTGATGACCAGATGAATCCATACCTTGAAGTACTGCAGCCGAAGATGAGTGCTGTTGACTTCCAAAAGCTCAGCCGCCTAGACAACCCCATAGTCCATGAATTCATAGCTAAAGAAAGCGACCTCTGTCATCCTGAAAAAATCTTCATATGCAGTGACAGCGCCGAAGACATCGCATACGTGCGAAAACAAGCCATCGCCACGGGTGAAGAGCAAGCAATCTTAACCACTAAAGGGCATACCGTCCACTTCGACGGGGAACATGATCAGGGACGAGACCGCCAACAAACCAAATACCTCGTTCCAAAAGGCCTCACGTTAAGCAAAGCCCTCAACCAAATCGACCGCCAAGAAGGGCTTGCTGAAGTGCGTAGTTTGCTGAGGGATTCTATGGCGGGTAAAACCATGATTGTCCGCTTCATCTCTCTGGGGCCAACCGACTCCATCTTTACTATTCTTGGCTTGCAATGCACCGATTCATGGTATGTAGCGCATTCAGAGGATCTGCTTTACCGACCTGGCTACGAGCAGTTTGTCAAGGCAGGACCAAAAAGTGACTTCCTGCGTGTTGTCCATTCTGCAGGGAAACTCAACGATGACAAAGTCAGTGCGGAACCAGACAAAAAACGCATCTACATCGACCACATGGACAGCACCATTTACAGCGTTAATACTCAATACGCTGGCAACTCCGTTGGCTTCAAGAAACTTGCTTTCCGTTTGGCAATTCGCAAAGCCAGCAGCGAGGGTTGGTTGGCTGAGCATATGTTGCTTATGGGTGTGTTTGGTCCAGGTGGGCGTAAGACGTATTTTGCTGGTGCGTTTCCGAGTGCGTGTGGCAAAACTTCTACTGCTATGTTGCCGGGCGAAACCATACTTGGTGATGATATAGCTTACATTCGTGACATTGATTCTGTGGCGCGGGCGGTTAACGTGGAATCAGGCATCTTTGGCATTATACAAGACGTTAATCCAAGGGATGATGCCTTAATCTGGAAGGTTTTAACGAATCCGGGAGAAATCATTTTCTCAAATGTGCTCGTTAAAGACGGCAAACCCTATTGGTTGGGTATGGGTCAAGAGCTTCCTAAAGATGGCTTGAACTATACGGGTGCTTGGTATGAAGGTAAGAAAGATGAAGAAGGCAATGAGATTCCACCTGCCAACAAGAATGCTCGCTACACAGTGGCATTGAAAGCTTTGGAGAATGTGGATCCGGAGCTTGATAACCCGATGGGTGTGGAGTTAGGCGGCATCATGTATGGTGGACGTGATGCAAAGGCGTATGTGCCTGTTCAGCAATCCTTCAGTTGGGAGCACGGCATCATCGCTTATGGTGCATCTTTAGAAACAGAAACCACCTTTGCAACCATCGGCAAAGAGGGCGTCCCTGAAATTAACATGATGAGCATTCAGGACTTCATCAGCATTCCGCTGGGCAAGAACGTTCATAACAACTTGGATTTTGGACGCAAGCTAAAGAAGCGGCCAATCATTTTTGGCGTTAACTATTTCCTTAGGGAAGTTGGTAACGGCAAGTACCTCAACAGTCCTCATGATAAGCATGTTTGGGTTAAATGGATGGAGTTGCGTGTTCACGATGAAGTAGGCGCTTTGATTACGCCCACAGGCTATATTCCAAAGTATGAGGATTTGAGGAGGCTCTTCAAGCAAGTGTTAGGCAAGAATTACCCAAAAGAAGATTACATCAAGCAGTTCACCATCCGTGTACCAGAGAATTTAGCAAAGATTGATCGGGTTTCACGTTTCTACCAGGAAAACGTCACGGATACGCCGCTGGAGCTTTTCGGCATTCTTTACTTGCAGCGCCAACGTCTATTGGAAGCGAAAGAGAAATACGGTGACTACATTTCCCCTGAGAACTTTGAGAAGGAAACAGGAGCTTAAAGATGCAAGTGACTGTTGAGTCTTCACCCTTTCTTTGGGTCAAACTTTTAAACTTACTCTGCATATTAACTCCAACTTCATAACGATTAATTAAGAAATTCATTGAAAGAAAAAGTGAGTGATGGGACCATGATGATGAAAAAGCTCGACAAGAAAGCAACGGAGTTTACAGTAAACCTAGCCTTACTTGAAGAAGATGGTTCTTTCCAATGCCCCAAGTGTGGAAGGTCGATTTCGCCTGACGACGCTTCAGAGGAAACCTACCAAATCATGGACACTAAAGTCGTCAACAATGAGCTCTCAGAGCTAATCATATCCTGCGGCAAATGCCAAAGCATCATAAGGCTAACGGGGTTCCCAGTAGGCTTCGATGCTTAAATGAGTTTCATCCAGTAGCCTACGAATTTTATCTTTAGTTTCTGCGGCATCTATGGTATTGGAATTTGGAGATGCTGCTGTTGTTTTTTTTGGCGTTGATTGGGCGCTGTGGTAACATTCTTATTTTTCGCTTCGGCAATATGCGTGGTTGATTGTATGCTTGTAGAGACTTTTGTTGTCGGCATGTTGGCAACAAACTGCTATGTCGCAAGCTCCAAGCAAACAAAGGATACAGTGATAATTGATCCTGGGATAGATTTCCGCAATGAAGCACAACCAATCATGGATTACATAGCCCAAAGCAAACTAAAAATCACCTCCATAATCAACACGCATGGACACCAAGACCACGTAAACGGCAACACCCTCTTCCAAGAGGAATACCGAGTTCCAATCAGCATTCACCCATTGGACGCCTACTTCCTAGAAGAAACGCAACAAGACGCTTTCCCAGCTAATGTTTTGTTGGAAGAAGGCAGCAACGTTACGCTTGGTAATGAAACTCTCAAAGTCCTCCACACGCCTGGTCATACCCCTGGCAGCATATGCCTAGTTGGAGAAAAACTTGTTTTTACAGGGGACACACTTTTCGCAGGCAGTATCGGTAGAACGGATTTTCCAGAAGGCTCCGCTAAAGATATGCGGCTATCGCTGCAAAAAATTGCTGAATTGCCCGATTACTTGCTAGTGTACCCTGGGCATGGTGAAGCCACCTCGATGGGGCGTGAGAAGAAAATCAACCCTTTCTTGAGGGGCGAATACACTTTCTTTTAATCAAGCATTTGGCGACTGTGTGAGTTCTTGCAATGCACGCAGTCGTTTTATTATGTTGGGGTGGGTGGAGAAGAGCTCAAGGAATTTGTCGCCAGAGGTGGGTTCCCTTGATAGGGTTTCTCGTAGCAGCTCTTTTTTGTTTGATGCGCGGGATGCGTGCAGTTCTGCTGAGTCAGCGTTGGCGCGGTCTGGGTCGGCGATGAAGAGGGCTTTAAAGGCGCTGTTGTTTTTCTGTTGCTGCTTAGTTTGGCGTGTGTGCTTGCTTTCTTCAACAATCGTTACCAAGCCAGTGGATAGTTTTTCTGCTCCATTCTCAACCACTGAAGCGCTGTGCCTGTCAGCATAATACTCCCGCAGGCGACTCAAATACAGAGTGAATAGGGTTAGAACCCATGAGAACGCCATGAAAGCTAAGCCGATTAAAGCGTTATAGCCACCTTCGTTTTTGCGTTGTCCTCCTCCGACCATCCCTGAAAGCATAAGTGAGTAACCAATGTAATAGAAAAGGGCAGGTAAGAAAGAAACAATCATCATAACCTGCACGTCGCGATGTTTAAGGTGCCCAAGCTCATGGCCAATAACGGCTTCTACTTCTCCGTTGTCGAGGTTTTTGAGAAGACCTTCCGTAACCGCAACTCTGCTGCCGGTTAGCGGTGAGCCATAGGCAAAGGCGTTTGGAATTTGAAGCTTCGAGAGCATAAGCTTAGGTTTAGATATTTTGCTTTTGATGCTGAGGTCTGCGACCATCTGGTGCAATTGGGGGTTCTCATTTTCAGGGAGTTCTTTAACCCTGTAAATTGCACCGACAAGATAGGGTGAAAGTAACCACTGTGCGATGTTGAGTACTACGACTAAGACGCCGATGGTCATCAAACTTAGGCCTATTCCAGCCCATGTGAGAACTACCAAGAACACAAGCGTAGTTAAGCCAAAGATTGCTGCTAATGTAGCAACCATGGAAAAACGAAGCTTCCAAGCGTTCATGTTACTTCACTTTTTTAAAATTCTTAGTTTAGAAGCTTATAACTTTTATGCGGAGAACCGCCAATTCCGTCCGAACAAAATCACACTCAAATACTATTTTGTATTCGCAACCAAAATAAGCCTACTTGAGCCAGCGCTAAACTCTCCTCCCTTGTAATCGCCGAAAGCGTGGTTAACCAAAAAACCAGCGCTATTCAGCAAATCCCTCAAACGTTCCAATCCATACAAACGTACAACATGCTCAAAAATACGCATTTTACCACTTGCCTTGTCGCAGACAACCCATAAATGACGAAGGCAACCGCTACCTTGGATTAATGTTCGCTTCTGTAATAACCAGAAACTTGGGTAGTCCTTCCAGTTAAATAACCAAAAGAGCACCCGCCGGCTATGTAACCTCACCCAAAAGGGTACAGAACCCCATTTGAGTTTATCTAAAAAAGATAGGCGGCGAGACTTCGACTCCAGATTTTCACGGTTGAAAACATCAACCACAAAAATGCCGCTATCATCTAGCGCTCTTCGAGCCTCGACTAAGCTAAGCTCATCAGCTTCCTCTGAGGGCAAGTATCCTAAGCTGGTATCCATGCTTATGGCAGCCATAAACGCCCTAGGCTTGAAGGGCAAAGAGCGCAAATCTCCCCTGACGAGGTCAACGTGCTTGTATTTCGTTTTAGCTATTCGGAGAAGCCTCAATGAAACATCTAAACCCACGACACTATACCCCTCCATGCTTAAGAGAATTGAATGCCGACCTGTCCCACAAGCGAGATCCAAAATGTAACCGTTGCACCTCAACTGACTTTTCAAGAACGCTATTTGCTCCTCAGTATGATTTTTATCAGCCATCTCCGCCCAGTAAACACCCATCTCATCAAAAACATTCAAGCCTGCAGAGCAACCCCCAGATTTTACTAAGTTAAAGATCAATACTATATAGTGCTTCTATAAAATAAAAACCCCAAGCTAATCTAAGTCCTTAAATGGTCCTCAACGATCAACTGAGCTTTGCTTTTCTGTTCACGGCGTTTATAGCGAGCAACCAAAGCTAAGACGCTTGCAATCGCCGCTGCACTTGCCGCTATAATAGCGATTAACACATACAATAAATAATCTGCATTAACAACCCTTTTCTTTAGACCTCCTGTTGGTGGAGCAGCTTTACCAGTATTAAAGTTACCAATTAGAAGATTATCCATCACCTACTGCACGGATTACTCACATTATATTGGGATGCTAATTGCAACGGCTTAAACTATCATAGAATTCAGTGGGTTTAGTTTCAATCCGTCTTTACATTAAAAGCTTAACCCATAACAAAAAACAGCTACATAGGGGGGAGGGGGATCCCTGCAAAGCAGCAAGGATGATCTACGTTTACGCATACGTTTCCATATACGACTATTTATAAGGGGGCTATAGTTTCCGCCAAACTACTAAAGCCCTACAACATAGACTCTCAAAGCCAAAACAGGCAAAACCACGACCAACCCAAACAAAACAGCCGTCAAAGTCATAACCCGCAATGCCTTCCCAATATCATCCGGAGAAATCACGCCATGGTCATCACCCAACGTGTAAAACCCCTGCTTTTCCAACTGAATCTTAAGCGCCCCAGCCATAGCAGAAATCGTGTAACCCGCGTTTGGGCTTGCAGTTTTATGCTTATCCCGCTGCAATATCCTCCATGACTCACGCCAATCCTCACCAAGCAGAAACGCAGCCGCAACCATCAAGTAAGCAGTCAACCGCGAAGGAACATAATTCGTCAATGTATCAAGCTTAGCTGAAAACCAACCAATATTTCGGTACTCAACATTCCTGTAACCCACCATAGAATCCAACGTATTAACCACCCGATAACCAAACGCACCTGCAACCCCAAACAACGCAAAATAAAAAAACGGAGCAGTAATGCCATCCGTCGTGCTCTCAGCAATCGACTCCACCGCAGCAGAAATAAGCTGCCTCTCACCAAGCGTACTTGGATCACGACGCACAATATAGGGCAACCATTTCCGTGCACCAGCCAAATCCCCTTTCTTCAACGCCACAGCAATAGGCTTGGTATATTGTCCCATACCGCTAACAGCAAAAGTAGCCTTAAACAAAACCGCACCAACAACAATATACGGAATCGAACCAAAAGACAACCTAAGCCAAAACAACAGCACAAACACCGGCAAGACAACAACCAAAATGGCAACAACCGCCATCAACACGCCATTTGCTCTCTCCACAGAGGCATTTGCACTTTTAGCCTTACGCCTCAAATAAGCAATAATCTTCCCAATACCAATAGTTGGATGAATCCTATCAGGATACTCACCCAACACCAAATCGATAATCAACGCTAAAACAAAAATAAAAATCGAATCAACAAACCAAGAAAAATCCAACCAAAACATAACCTAAGACTCAAACCGCCCCTAAAACCCGTTTAAGCGCTCCAATCAACCGCACATTCTCCTCATGTGTCTTAACCGCCACCCGAACATAAAACTCATCCAAACCCCTAAACGAAGAACAATCACGAATTAAAATGCCCTCAGACAACAACTTGGCTTTAAGCCCAGCAGCCGTTAACCCCGACTTACGAATATCTATAAAGAAGAAATTAGCATCAGGCTCACAAAAACTAAACGAACCAAACCGCGCCAACTCACCTCCTAACCACGCCTTCTCCTCTTTGATAAGCTCACGAGTTATCCTCAAATGCTCCTCATCACGCAAAGCCGCAACAGCCGCAACCTGCGCCAAACAATTCACGTTCCAAGGAATCTTAACTTTCAACAAAACATCAACAATATCCCTGTTAGCTATGCCGTAACCCACCCGCAAACCAGTCAAACCAAAAATCTTCGTAAACGACCGCAAAACAAACAAATTAGGATACTTATCGATGCTACCAATCAACGAAAGCGACTGCTCATCATCAACAAACTCCAAAAAATCCTCATCCAAAAAAACAAGCGCATCCTGCACCAACGCCTCCTCCACAATATCCCTCAAAACATTCTGAGGAATAAGCATGCTTGTCGGATTGTTCGGATTACACAAAAAAACCAGCTTTGCACCACGCATCTGCCGCTTAAACGCCCCAACATCAACCTTAAAACCCTCACCTAACCTCACAAACTCCACCCTTTCACCAGTCTTGCAAACCGCACTCTCATACTCTCCAAAAGTTGGCGCCGGCATAACCGCCCACTCACCCCTCTTAAGAAAAGCATCAGCAAACAAATACATCAACTCAGTCGAACCATTCCCAACCACCACATTCCCACAACCCACCCCATAATGCTCCGCAATAACCTGACGCAACCCAGTACTGTTAGAATCAGGATAAGCAGCAACCTGACCAAAAGCCCCCACAACAGCATCAAGAACCCTCCGAGAAGAACCCAACGGATTCACACTCGAACTAAAATCCAAAATCTCACCAGGCAACAACCCACTCTCCAACGCAGCACCCAAAACCTCTGCACCATGAACACACGGCCTAAAACCCCGAACACCATCCCTCACCAAACACTCAACAGGCTTCATGCAAACCTTCCTTCAACCATGCCGCTAAACACTGAGGTTTCTTGTAAACGTAAATCATATAAATGTTTGGTTGGATGCTCCATCCAAAAATACCATTTACCAAAAGACATTTTGAACTCAACCCATAATACAGGTAATTGGCAGTAAGGTGTAGATGACGGATGAGCGATAAAATCGATAGGCATAAGGTTAAGGAATTAAAGGAAATGCTCCAGAATAGAAAACCTGATGAGCCAGTGGAGAAGGTTCTAGCGGTGTTTTGTGAGAGGCATGGAGTTTCGATAGATGTGTGTAGAGTCTTCTACAAACAAATAGTTGAAGAAGGGAAGAGTGGAAAAAAGGTTTGAAGTTAAACCTACCATTTATTTTATACGAGGGCTCAACTTGAATGAACTTGTGTTCGTGGGCTTAGGATTAAACGACGAGGAAGGCATAACCCTCAAGGGCTTAGAGGAAACCCGAACAGCCGACACTGTGTTCATGGAGACCTACACAAGCCTCATGCCAAAGTTTTCCCTTAAGCGCTTTGAAACACTGTGCGGTAAAAAAATCCAAGTGCTCATCAGACAGGACCTAGAGGAAGATAGCGGCAAAGTTATCCTGAATGCAGCTAAGTGTGGGAAAGCAGTGTTTCTGGTTCCAGGTGATCCCTTCATCGCCACAACTCACCTAGCACTTCGCATTGACGCGGAAAAGCAAGGAATCAAAACTCGTATTGTTCACGGAATATCCATCATATCTGCAATCATTAGCTTATCTGGTTTGCATAATTACAAGTTCGGCAAAACGGTCACTATACCATTTCGAGAAAACTTTTCCGAGACACCTTACATGGTGATTGGTCAAAACCGAAACTTGGGTTTGCATACGCTTTGCCTCTTAGACCTCAAGGCATCCGAGAACCAGTATTTATCAATTAAACAAGCCCTCCAAATGCTGCTCGAAATGGAGCAGAAAAAGCAAATGAAGATAATTTCCCCTGAAACAGTTGCCGTTGGAATTGCAAGGGCTGGCAGTGACAAGCCTATGTTGAAAGCTGATTTCATCGAGGGATTGATGGATTTTGATTTTGGCGAACCGCCTTTCAGCCTGATTATTCCCGGCGATTTGCATTTCATGGAAGTTGAAGCTTTGATCGCACTTGCTGGTGCACCCATCGATTTGAGGAGGCTTGCCAAATGAGCCTCGAAGCCCTTACAACCAAATACATCGCTTCTGCCGAGAAGGTTCTCCAAGACCTCAAACTAACGCAAATGCCCATTTGCGTTTCAAAGGATGCTGTAGAGGTTGCTTTGCGGTGGGCAACCGATTACTTAGAGGATGCAAAGTATTATAAGGCTCAGAACAAGTTTGAAACCAGCCTAACCAGTATCGCTTACTGTGAAGGGCTGTTGGACGCTTTAAGATTAATCGGCGCAGTGAAGTTTGAATGGCCAACAAAACAAGAAAAACAAAGGTAGTGTTAGCCTCAGGAGTCTTTGACCTGCTCCATCTGGGGCATGTGCGTTTCCTTGAGGCAGCAAAAAACGCAGGTGGAAAGGACGCTAAACTCGTCGTGATCATCGCTCGTGATAGTACTGTAGAAAAAACTAAGGGCAGAAAACCCATAATGTCTGAGGATCAACGTAGGGCTTTGGTCGAAGCTTTGAAGGTTGTGGATGAAGCGATTTTGGGTTTCGAGGGCTTAGAGATTGGTGGGGTAATTGAGAAGATTAAGCCTGATGTTATCGCTTTGGGTTATGATCAAACGACTATGGAGCAGCAAGTTTCTGCTTATATCGCGTCACATAAATTGCCTATTGAAATCGTGCAGATCGGCAAGTTCGGAGAGAATGCTTTAGATAGTTCCTCAAAAATTAAACAGAAAATAATCGAAAAACTTTCCGAATAAATGGTTACTTGCCATGGGTTGCCAACAGTACAAGCCAACATTCATCCTCATTGCACTAAACGTGGCTATCTACGTGTTGACTTCGCTTGCTGGAGGCAATGCGCTTGAAACCAGTGAGAACGTTGTTTTGCAGTGGGGACAAGTCAACTATTTTGTCTTTCAAGGCGCATACTATCAGCTTTTCACCGCCATTTTCATACATGCCACCATATCCCATTTGCTGGGCAACATGCTCTTTTTGTTAATCTTCGGGTTGCGTGGAGAAGAAATGTTCTCTTTACCAGAGTTCTTAGCAATTTACTTAGTCGGTGGCTTGGTAGGAAACTTGCTATCTCTAGTTTTCGGACCACTATTCATTTCAGTCGGAGCTTCAGGCGCCATATTTTCCATGTTTGGAGCATGCGTGATTTATGCTCGGCGTTCTGTTAGGCAATCGATTGTAGGAGCGTTGGTTTACGCTTTCTTTTTGTTGTTTTTAAGCTCAGGTGCTCAAGTAAATGATTTGGCGCATATCGGAGGGTTAGCTTTCGGTTTACTGGTGGGTTACTTTATTGCTTCTAACCGAAAACCTGCGCAGTATTCGGTTCGGTATTCGTATTCAACAATGCCGTTTTAGGCTTGTTGAGTGTAGATTTCAACTTTGACTTTGTTTCCGTCTTTGATGCCTAGTTGTTTTCGTAAGAAGACAGGAGCGATGATTTCTACTACCGAAGCATCATAGTGACTGCGAAGTGCCGTGACTAAGGCACCCTTTATTTTGTTGTCGATAAGAGCTGGGTAGCATCTGACTAGACCGAATGCACGTTCCGCGTTCTGGAATCCTTTGACTTCGATGGCAGGGTATGCTTCAAGTTCCATACGCGTTTTGATATCGTAGTCTGTTGATAGTTTGAGGTTTAATGTGCCTGGGTATGGTTCAAACCCCAATTTTTCTATGATTTGTTTTTTGTAGTGTTCTTTTGAAATGTAGTATGCTCCTTCGCCTAGTCCGGTAAAGACGTTTCCCTCCAGCGTTACAGAGGGTGGATAGGTTCTTTCGATTAGAATTTTTAAGCTGGAGTAGAGTTTTTTGAGTTCTATGATTCCTTGGTCCTCGATTTTTATTAGGCTGCCATCTGGAGTTATGTTGCGCTGTATCCAGCCTAAGCGTTCTAACTCGATTAGGTAGCGTGAAGCTGTTTGCTGGGAGATGGCGAGTTTTTTGGCTAAGTACTCGGTTGAAACTTTGGCTGTTCTTTTGTAAGCTCCCATTTCGGCGAGTTTTAGGAGCATGTAGAGGTGTTGCCACTGCTGTTTTTCAGTCAACGAATCCGTTCTCCGCTGGATTAGCATGATAGGTCTTTTTGGTATTTAAGCGGCTCGACAGAATTGTTGGTCTTTGATAGACCCCTTCCCGTATTCATTAGGGCAAAATTCTGTTGGAAATTGTGTCTCGTTTTCTGGTGTTGGTTCTGTTAAGAGATATTGGTCTTTGTGTGGGTGTGGAGGTTTTGTGGTTGCCACAAGATGGCTTGGGGGTGCGGTTGCTTTTTGGTTTTGGTTTGTTTTTCTTTTTGTGTTTACGTGTGGGATAAGTGTTTTTCTGCACATGCCCAACATGACTCCATGTTGAAAGTACTGCGGTGTGGGTGTGGAAGCATGTTGAGACCGTTTAATTTTTCACAAGGCACATTGATAGCTTAGCATGCTCCACAAAGCAGATCCACCAGCCCCCAAACTGAGTTGGTGAAGTAGCATTATGGTGAGCCAAGATTTGTTTTAGCATGTTTATGGAGTGCTGGTTCAGCTGTATGTTGGTTCTTGTTTGAAAAGAAGTCGAATACACCTATTCGCTAAGTAAAAAGTCAGGTTAGTTTCTTGGGGGCTTTTCGAGCACTGTGACTGAACCATTTTTGCCCAGTCGTAATTGTTTTTCACCCTTAAATAGGGCTACGTGTGCATTTTTTACTTCGATGTAGTCACCGACGGAGACGGAGCCGACCTGCTGGTCCCAGAGGCACAGCAGTATTTTTCCTGTTTCGTCGCCGATGACAGCGTTCGAGACGACAGCGTTGTCGCGGAACTGTGTGTGCACCTTGGATGGTTCAGAAACTTCGAGTACCTCTCCAATTAAGTTGATTTTTTTCATACCTACACGGAGCTCTTCAATTTTAACATGAGTTGGCGCTGGGTTTTGTCGAGCGATTTCTCTACGCACGCGGTTTGTATCCATCGAGCTCTCAAAAGAGAGGTCTCTTCGTGTCAGGGTTTCCTCTAGCACTCGGAATTGTGCAACCACCTTGCCGTCCTTGGTTATGAGAAAGATGGCTTGGTTATTAACGCTGCCCCGATACTCAACCGTCAAAAAAGACACGACCGCTTTACCCCTTTTTCTAGCATCAATTAACCCCTGAAAAAGCTCAGTGGGGTAAATGTCATGCTGGGCTGAAATAAAAGCCAACTGATCTTCCAAAGATGGCTTTCTTGATTTCATATCGATCCCTTTTCCTCTATTCCTTATTTAGCGAATAATCTTGAAACAAGCAAACGGGTTAGCCAAAATTTACTTTTTCTTGATTTAATTCCGCATTCTAAATTTATAGCAGGCTAACTATATAGGTATAACTCTTAAAAAGAGTATTTTTCAAGGGAAAAAACATGATTTTATAAAAAGGATTGCATCTGCGCCAAAAAGCAAAAAGAGTAGATTACGTAATAGACTAGTGATTTTGTGAATACTGGCTTTTGGTGCAAATATGGCAGAAGATGAACTAAAAGAGCTAAAAAGGCTGACAAGGGTAGAGCTAAAGAACCTCGATAAAATTTTCTATCCACAAAGCAGAATCACCAAAGGCCAAGTTATAGAATACTACATTAAAATGGCACCGAAAATTCTCCCAATCATCGTCAACAGACCCCTTGTCTTAACTCGTTATCCCGAAGGCATAGAAAATACTGAACTTGGAAAAACTAGCTTTTTTGAAAAGAATGCGCCTGAAGGCACTCCTGATTGGATTAAAACATTCGCCATTTATTCAGAAACATCGAAGCGGGATGTGAATTACGTCATTTGTAATGACCTTGACACGCTTATTTGGCTAGCCAACATGGCAGCGCTCGAAATTCACATGCCTTTTGCCACAACCGCTGATTTAGACAAACCAGATTTCCTGTTCTTTGACGTTGACCCTGAGCCTCCTGCCACATTAAGCGACGCCGCCGATGTCGCTCTACATCTTAAAGAGAAACTCGAAAGTATGGGGCTGACGCCGTTTATCAAAACTTCGGGGAAAAAAGGCTTGCATGTAATCATTCCCATAGTGCCTGAGCATACGTTTGATAAAGTGCGGGCTTTTGTACACCGAATAGGCGTTGAACTGGCGAAGGAAAACGACTTGGTGGTTTCTGAATTCAAAGACACAAAAAAACCAGGTAAAGTCTTCGCTGATTATCTGCAGAATTCACCGATGCGAACCATGGTTATCCCCTACAGTTTGCGTCCAACTCCTCAAGCAACCGTATCGGCGCCGCTGGAGTGGCGTGAAGTTAAGAGAGGCATAAATCCTACCGACTACACAATCTTAAGTGTGGTTGAGAGAAAACTTGATCCTTGGAAACACATTTTTGAGAAAAGATGCAAATTGGAGATTTAGTTTATGACTCAAGAAAACATTGAAAAGACTGAACCTGAAAAGGTAAGCGCCCAAGCGCCCAGCCGTTCAATCTGGTCTGGCAGCATAACCATAGGTCTAGTCAACGTTCCCGTCAAACTCTACTCGATGGTCTACGATAAAGGCATAGCCTTCCATTTTCTCCACAAAACCGACGGGCAACCCCTCAAATACGTAAAAATGTGCACTAAAGACGACAAGATTGTCCCGTGGAATGAGGTAATCCGGGGCTATGAAGTCGCACGCAACGAATACATAGCATTCGATAAAAAAGAGCTCGATGCGGTTCGTCCTGAATCTGATAAACGCATCCGAATCAGCAAATTTGTTGATTACTTCTCAGTCGACCCAGTCTACTTCGACCGAACCTACGCGTTGCTCCCAGACAAGAGCAAAGACGCCTACAGCCTACTGCTAAAAGCGCTCGAACGCACCAACAAGGCAGGTGCCGGACGTATAACCCTTCGAACCAAAGAATACCCTGCCTTGCTGCATCCTTACAAAGGCGCTCTGGTGTTGACTACTTTGCGTTATGCCTACGACGTGGTTGACCCCAGAGATTTCGAACCCATCCAAAAGCTATCAGAACCGCAGAAGGCTGAACTTGACTTAGCAGTAAAGATCATCACAGACCTCTCGGGCGACTTTGACATAACTGAATTTGAAGATACTTACATGAAACGAGTCGAAGAACTTGTCAAGCAAAAACTGAAGGGCGAAAAAATCACGGTGGAAAAGCCCCCTCAAGTGGAAGCTAAAGGATTGATGGTTGCCCTGCGCGAAACGCTCAAGCAGTTGGAACAGAAATGAGTCGCCACCTGTATAAGCCGATGCTTGCCAAAGTCGCAGCCGACGCCTTCACTGACAAAGACTGGATTTTCGAAATCAAGTGGGATGGGTTTAGAGCCATAGCCTACATCGAAGAACCCTTCAGCCTTAGAAGCCGCAGTGGCAAAGAACTCAAAAGCAACTTCCCAGAACTAACGGAACTAAAGCGCCTCAGTAGTAACATAGTGGTTGATGGCGAAATCATAGTCATGCGTGAAGGCACACCTGATTTCCAGTCGTTGCTCGAGCGGGGACAAGCTGTTTCGGCTAGCGAGATTCAAAGACAATCCACTCGGATGCCAGCCACCTATATAGTGTTTGATATCTTGGAGAAGGACGGCGAAGGACTCACGAATCTGCCCCTGATGGAGCGCAAAGCATTGCTAAAGGATTCATTACGGGAAGGCGCATATGTGCTGCTCTGCGATTACATAGAGGATAAGGGCGAAGCCTACTTCAAGTTAGTCCTTGAGAAGGGCTTGGAGGGCGTCATGGCGAAAAGGAAGGATAGCCGTTATGAGGAAGGCTTACGCACGGGGAGTTGGTTGAAAATCAAGAAACTCAAAACTTGTGACTGCGTTATCTTCGGTTACACACGCGGGGAACAAGCTAGAGAACAAACCTTCGGTGCCCTCCTCCTGGGACTATACGATGTTAACGGCAAACCTGTTTACGTTGGAAAAGTCGGCACGGGCTTCACCCAGCAGATGCTGCGGATTTTGATGGATAAGTTCGAAAAAATACAAACCGACATCGAGCCCTTTAAGCCTGACAGCGGCGACCAAGTAACTTGGCTTGAACCCAAACTCGTCTGTGAAGTCGCCTACCAGGTCCTTACACGGGATATGCGGCTGCGGATGGCGCGGTTTAAACGGTTAAGAGATGATAAATTGCCTTCCGAATGTACGCTTGACCAAATAACGGAGAATAAAAAAATGAGCCAAACAAAAAACAACCCCCAAAGGGGGGATGTGAACGAAAGACTTGCAGAGTACATGTCTAAACGTAGTTTCGGCGAAACTCCTGAGCCCAAAGGTGGAGAAGAAAAGCCTGAGAAACTCATATTCGTAATTCAAGAGCACCGCTCCAGAAGGCTCCACTTTGACCTTCGATTGGAGAATAACGGGGTGCTCAAAAGCTGGGCTATCCCCAAAGGCATGCCTGAGAACACCAAGGAACGACGGCTAGCCGTAGAAACTGAAGACCACCCATACGAATATGCCAGCTTTGAGGGTGAAATTCCTAAAGGGCAGTATGGGGCTGGAACCGTGAAAATCTGGGATAAAGGACACTATACACCTAAGGTTTGGGAAGACGATAAAATCGAGTTCACGCTGGATGGGCAGCGCCTCAAAGGACGCTTTGTTCTGGTGCGTCTCAAAAAGGCAGAGGACCAAAAGGATTGGTTGTTACTAAAGGGAAAAGATGAGCATGCCTAACTTGCGTTTGGGCACCATCGGCTGGAGCTACAGCTTCTGGAAGGGCAACTTCTACCCTACCAAAATAGCACCCAAAGACTACCTTGCCTACTACTCTACGCAATTCAACACTGTGGAAGTCGACAGCACATTCTATCGCATTCCCACCCAGCAAACAGTGACCAACTGGAAACAGCAAACCCCCGGTGGCTTTGTGTTCTCGCTAAAGTTTCCGCAAATCATAACGCATGTTAAAATGCTCAAAGACTGCCAAGACGAAACCGACGCTTTTCTAAACAGAGTAGGCTTGCTTAAAGAAAAGCTAGGTCCTCTACTGCTGCAGTTTCCACCCAGCTTTGCCGCCAACCATTGGGGTGACTTTGAGGCTTATTTGCATTGGCTGCCTAAAGAGTCCCGCTACGTAGTTGAGGTCAGAAATAAAACATGGCTTAACCCTGAGTTTTTACGTCTTCTAAGAGACATCAAGGTTGCTTTGGCATGGACAGATAGCCCTCTCATGGCAAAAATCCGCGAAGTCACGGCTGATTTTCTCTATATTCGCTGGGAAGGCGACCGAAGAAGAGTCAAGGGCACTTTGGGCAGAATAGAAGTCGAGCGACAGGCCGATCTCAAGGCTTGGGCACAAAAAATCAAGCCCTACTTAAACGGTCAAATGGAGGTTTACGGTTACTTTGACAAGTATTATTCAGGCTATCCTCCCTCTGACATAAAAATGCTCACTGACTTCGCATAAAATGAAAACGGTTTGTATGATGTGTGCTGTTGATGGCAGTTGTTGCCCCAAGCAACGCGTTCCCAAAAAATCGGGTCAGTCAGCCCTTCCCCGTTATGAGAATAATCTTTTATGACTAAAAGAGCCTATTTAATGTGACTTCGCATGAACAAAAAAGACGTCGCTCTCTCACTTGACGCCCACGTTTATCTGCATGATATCGAAGCAGCCGACATACTAGTTGGCATACCATCCTTTAACAACGTGTTAACCGCAAGCTATGTTCTCACGCAAGTAACCAAAGGTTTAGATGCATACTTCCACTTTATGGAGAAATATTAAATGGAGCATCCAAAATATGATTTTTAAGCAGGTTCAAGTGCACGGCGACAACTTTTCCTACATCATAGCTGACGAAACAACCAGAGAGGCAGCGGTCGTTGACTCTAGCTACAACGCAGGCGAACTCATCAAATTCATAGAAACACACAATCTAACACTCAAATACATCATAAACACCCATGGGCACTCAGACCATACAGCGGGCAACATCGAGCTACGCTCTTTCTTTGGAGCAAAGGTAGTAGCGCATAAGCTATCTAAAATACATCATGATCTAGACGTTGATGAGGGCGAAATGCTAAGTGTCGGCAAAGTTACCATTAAGATTATTTATACTCCAGGCCATACCGCCGACAGCATTTGCTTGCTGGTGAATAACGAAAAGCTCTTGACGGGCGACACATTGTTTGTGGGGGAATGTGGAAGAACAGACCTTCCAAGCGGCAACTCAAAAAGCATGTACGAAAGCCTGTTCAATAAGCTCCTAAAACTCAACGATGCCATCGAAGTTTATCCTGGACATGATTATGGATTCAAACCTTCATCTACAATTGGCACAGAAAGAAAAACAAACTATACCCTTCGACCTCGAAGCCTGCAAGATTTCATAGAATTTATGAGCCAACCTTAGCCTCATCAACACTAAGGGGCTTCCGCTTTTTTGTTGGAAAACTCCCTATAGTAACAAAGATAACGATGAATACTACCATAATTAGAAAAACATCAGGATGCAACATAAGCTCCACCATCAATAACCATACCTGAAAAATCGGATTATCCAAAATTGTCTGGGGCTCCATGTTTTGGGGAGAAACCGGCAAAGGCTCATATGATATAGTGGCGGGTAAAACAACAGAGTTTTCACTCAAACCACTGTTCAGGGAATCTGCTGGATTTTGCAGCCATCCAAAAATTGATGCGACTCCATAAACGTCAAGCGTAGATACACTCCGCGGAGAACTATCTAAAACATATACTGGATACATCAAATCACGGGTATAGTTACTATGCCCTAAACCCAAGCTGTGACCTAACTCGTGTAACGCAATATTTTGCGCATCTGTTTCACCCAAAGAAGATCCATGGTTGGTCTTCACCGCAAGAGTTATGGTACAATTAACTATGCTGTTACCTTCCCCCGTTGTAATTCTAGATAAACCAACTTCATCTGCCGTACCGCTCAGCGCAGAATCCGTCCAATTAACGTAAATATTAAAACCAGACCTAACATCCTCAGAAACGGTAGTTTCCAACTTTACAGCTGAAAGGTAACTATAATTGGAATAGTTAGCGGCAAAAAAAGAAACCGCATCATTCCACTGACCTATAGCCCGAAGAGTGGTATTAAGATAAACTAAGTCCCACCAAGAAGCATTAAGCGGCATCACAACAAGCACATAAAGCGTTGAACGAGGCCACACAAAGCCCTGTAAGTCTAAGGAATAAACATCCTGATTTTGAGCTTCCGCTACACTACTCTGCATCACGGGGGGAAAGAGGGTAGAAACCAGCAAACAAAGCAAAAAAACTTTCTGCATTCTTAACATGCTTTCCTAATTAAAAAAAAGGTTGACGTCCTCTTTAAGTCTACTTACAAGCATTCGATATAAAAATGCTCTTGTGGCATTAGCTTTCTTCGGTATGGAAACTTCCTTTCTGTAACTCCCAAAGAAAGCGTTAATTCGATAGACTTTTATTAAACATGTTCTACACAATGGGTTTAATAACAGCCTATCCCTGAGTAATAAAAACAAACCTTAAAAACTTAAAAAATATATGTGAATCGAATGAACAATGCATTTATTTATCCTCGTAATACTCAACTAATGAGGTCAAAGGCAGAAAAATTTGACTTTCCAACCACGGTTTTACCGCAAAACATTATAACAGTTTACATTAATAATCAACAGTCCAGAAAGCGCTTGAACCAGGCAGGTGACATATGGTAATATTTGATATTATCTCCATTATACTTCTCACGGTGCTTCTCTTTTGGACAGTCTACAATGGCTCAATAATTTACGTCGGAATAAAAAGTAGAAGAAAACAGCCCGTAGCAAACGCCCCGCAAATGAGTGAGTTGCCAAAAATCTCTCTAATCGTGCCCACAAAGAACGAAGAAGTTGTCATCCAACGGTGTCTAGACGGTATTCTAAAAATGAGTTATCCACAAGACAAACTGCAAGTAATAGTAGTGGACGGGAACTCCACGGATAAAACAGCGCAGATCTGTGCCAGATACGTAGAGAAATACCCTCAAACTTTTCAGTTTATAAACGAAACAGCTACTAAAGGCAAACCAGCCGCACTCAACGCAGCCCTCCCCTTCACGAACGGAGAAATAATCGGAGTGTTTGATGCCGACAGTGTTCCCGAGAAAGACGTCTTAGAAAAAGTCGTCTCCTACTTCAACGACAAAGAAATTATGGCTGTTCAAGGCAGAACAACCTCACTAAACGAAAAAAGTAACGTCCTCACCCGAGTCATCGCAATGGAAGAGAAAGCATGGTTCCAAGCTCTTCTTTACGGAAGAGAAAAATTGAAACTCTTCGTGCCCTTGACAGGAAGTTGCCAATTCGTCAGAAAAGCTGCGCTCGATGAGTTAGGCGGCTGGGACCAAAACTCACTAACCGAAGATGTGGAACTAGCATTACGCCTAGTCGAAAAAAACCACATTATAAAATACACTCCTGACGTTTGCTCGGCGCAGGAGACACCTTGCGGTCTACGCGACCTTTTCAGGCAGAGAGTTCGCTGGTACAGAGGATACATGGAGACAGCCCTAAAATATGGACGTCTCTTAGACAATTTAAACAAGCGAACAGTCGATGCTGAAGTCTCGCTCGCTGGACCTTTCATGATGGTGGTTTCCCTGCTGAGCTACATTAACTGGGTTGGAGTGGCAGTGTTTCTTTCCCAAAGCAATCCAATTATAAATTTCACAGGGTTGGTCATAGCACTAACTGCCGTTTCTCTGTTTTCAGTAGGCATTGCTTTGGCTGCATCCGAAAAACCGATTAAATTAAAAAATCTCCTATGGATACCCTCAATTTACATCTATTGGCTGCTTCAAATGTGTATCGCGGGCTGGGCATTTCTAAAACTTGTGTTCAGGCGAAAACGCGACTGGACAAAAACCGAAAAGAAAGGATGCTAAACACAACATTATGTCAAATACCCATTCATTTTTTAATTTCAATTGTTGCAATAAACCATTGATTTGCTCCTAATGATGGCAATAGAACACTTTAAGTTCCGCTCTTTTTACCATAATCTTAAATGACCCTGAGAACTATACAGTTCTAACCGCAAAGACGGAGTGTTCCTTCAATTGAGAAGCGGGCTGGCAATTAAAAAAAGATTTAATTCCTTAACGATTAGACAAAAACTGCTTTCTCAATCAAGATTACACTCTTCTGTTGAGCCCTCCGCTGAAGGAAAAAAACGCTTATCCAATAAGAGCGCTTGGCATCTTAATACGAAGGCAAAATATGCCATAGTCTTCGCCATCATAGCCGTTCTCTTAATTTCTATCTTCGCCTTCCTGCCACGAAGCACTCCTAACAACATTGAGCCGCAAACCACCGATAACCCCACAGATATACCAAACGCCACAGCAACAGATAGCCCGACTGCCACGGCAACGCAAAAACCACTGACTCAAAGAAACTCTCCTTCAATAATAAATCAAATAATAGACATCATAATCCCTCCCAAGCCCCCGGGAGTTATCGAATCCGCTGGAGTTATGAACAGCACTGTTTGGAAAGCGGTAGCCACAAACGCTTGGAAATATTTCCAACCAGGCATTGGCGTAGATTCGAACACGGGGCTTCCTGGTGCCGTCGATGGCTACCCGTACTTTACTGATTGGGATCTAGGCGTCTATATTCAAGCCATACTTGATGCTGAGAAAATTGGCTTAATCAATAGAACTGAGCCTTGGGGCGCTGATTATCGACTCAACAAAGTATTAACTTTCCTCGAAACCCGTGAATTAAACAATGCAAGCTACCCATATTGGTTCTACAGAGCAGATAACGGGAAAGTCTATACTGAGCAATCAAATAAAGCCACGACTATGGCTGATTCAGTTGATATAGGCCGTTTGTTTGTTGCCTTAAACAATGTAAAAGCTTACAATTCAACTATGGGTCAACGAATTGATAAAATAGTCATTGGACCTGGCAATAGATCAAACTATGCAGCTTTAATACCTGGCGTCAAAGCTGAAAGTGCATATTCAACAAGCATCTACTTTTACTACGTTGCAAGCGGTTACGCATGCTTCTGGCCAACAGAACTCGCTGGACTACAAGACAGAGTGCTTGAGAACATAAAGAATGCCGGAACAGTTACCCCCTACGGTAATGCTCCATTGCCTAAAGCAGATATCCTATGTGAACCTTTGCTATGCTCTGTCTTCGAGCTCCCGCGCAACCCGAAACTTATGGAGTTAGCAACTATGGTATACAATGCTCATGAAGCTCGATATGCCGCCACGGGTCAGTTCACGGCATTCAGCGAAGGAAACGCTTATGGAGAATTTATCTACGAATGGGTCTCCACTTCCGCAGGCGAAACTTGGATAGTGAAACTGCAAGAGGGCATACCTAAAAACATTAATCCAATAATCTACACTAAAGTCACCTTAAGCTTCCTAGCGCTTTACAACACAACATACGCCAAAAACGCATCTGTCTACGTTGAAAAAGCCCTCCCAGAACCCACAAGAGGCTATGGAGAAGGCTGCGACTTCATCCCTGACGGCTACGGCAGTTATGTTGTTAAAGAGGTCGGTAGCAACACAAACGGCTTAATTCTAGGCGCAGCTCGATATGCCCTGAAGGGTTAAACCTGCAACCGCTTCCTCAAACTTTTGGATGGCTATCCTTTTTTATCGCAAGGCATTTAGGCAGCCAAACTTACATAACCACTCCATACACATTGCCAGTGGGAACGAAGTGATCTGCCATTTTAATCAACATAGAAGAAGCCTCCGTCAAAGTAGAGAATTAGTTATCCCGGCCCTTGCATTCATAATACCTGTGCTCATCCGAACTGTCCCCGAAATTCTAATGGGTGAATACTTGGTCGGATTCGACCCCATCGGCTATTATGTACCCAACACGATAACTTGGCTAAACAACGGCGTCAGCCTCTCAAGCCTGTTATCTTCTGCACCGTTAATCTACCTGTTGTTGATGGGGGTAATATCAACTGGGGCATCAGTTATTATCTCGTTGAAAATCTTAGCCCCCCTACTTCTGGGTTTCCTGGGGCTTGCAATCTATTTCTATGCATTCAGAGGTCTTGGGTGGTCGCCAAAAAAAAGCTTGCTTGTAGCGCTCGTTGCAACGCTCTACTTTGTGGCTCTTAGAATATCTTGGGATATGTTACGAAGCGAGCTTGCCCTCATATTTCTCTTTTTAGCTCTCATTTTAGTCCAGAGCGGTAAGTGGCGCTTCAGGGATGGATTGTTGCTTTCATTGACTATGTTACTGGTTGTTTTATCCCATCAACTTATAGCCGTCATCATGTTTGCGATTCTTGCAGTCACATTGGCTGTATTTGCCCTGAAAAAAAATAAAGCGGAAGTGTACAGAATAATCGCTTCTGCCGTTCCGGCAACAGCGTTTATGCTTTTAATAGTTTACATCAATTACTTCGTCTATTCGTCGCCTGTATTGGGGTACTCGATAAACTACTCAGGCGGCTTTGAAGCGCTTTCAAGCATTTCTCATACTGAATTGATTGTTGACATCTTGGGCTTTCTTGCTTTCTGCTATCTACCCCTAATACCTTTAATCATCCTTGGTGCTAAACACTTCAAGAACAAAATTCACATAAACGCATGGATCGCTTGGGTTTTCGTTCCTTTGCTCATCGCCATCATTACCCCAAGCGGATTGTTCATTGGCGGAGTGCTTCCTTACCGCTGGACCATCTTGCTCACGTTCCCACTTAGCTTTTATGCCGTAGAAGGTTTATACGCTATAAAATGGAAATGGGGCAGAATCGCTGTCGGATTAGCAGTCGGAGCCCTACTGGCCACTTTGAGTGTTTCATTTATGGTGTTACCTAATAACGAGGCTTTCACCTACTACGGAACCTACACCACATACGTACCGAAATCCATGCTACAAAACACTCTCCAACTCAGCGACTGCAAAGATACAACAAACGCATTGCTTTGGACAAAAAACAATATGCCTCCCGGCGGACGCCTCATGGTTCACGAAGCATTTTACGGTTGGGGCGCATTGGCATTAGGCAGTGAGCGTTTAGCGCCCTATTTCTTTGAAAATCTAACTCTAGTGACAAACAGACTGCAACAAGATAATTCAACCGATCTGCTTTATCTGATTTGGTGGGTGAATGGAAGCGGCTGGTATGATCAACCCACCGTACCTGCTGTGTATGGAGAAATCTATCGAAGTGGAAACATAGCCATATACAAGTACAATAACCCGTAAAAGGTCACAAGACAGCATCCCAAGCTTGAGTTCGCTATCGACCATTATTCTCTATAATAGTATAAATATGGGTAAATGTTAAATTTTAGTCGACTTATTAGCATAGCAAAAGATAAGACTGATCTAAGTGATGAAGAAAACACTCGCATCCTTGCATCGACTTCAGATTAAAATAGAAGAATACACCTTTGAAAATTGGGGTTTTCCTTTCATCGCTGGCTTTTTGGTACTTCTGTTTGCTGCATCACTCTTTTTGGCGGCAGGGATATCCTCAATCGCCGAATCACTTGCAAACTGGTCATACTTCGCGTTGCTTTTCGGTGTAATTCTGCAGATAGCCCATTTTGGTAAAAATCGGAGAAAACGGTGAAAGCGCCATCTATGGGGCAAATTGATTTATCATTTGTAATTCCAGCGTACAATGAGGAGTTTTACATAGTCGACACCTTAGGGTCACTCGATTCAGCAGTCAAAAATAAGCGAATTGACTACGAAATTGTCGTGGTGGATGACGGCAGCCAAGATAAAACCTACCAAAAAGCACTGCAATATGCCAAAAGAAACGGTCATGTCAAAGTCATACGCTACGCAAGAAACTCAGGAAAAGGCTTTGCTATCAAAACAGGCGTCATGCAATCAACAGGCGACGTAGTCATCTTCATAGACGGCGACATGGAAATAGCCCTAAACACAATCTCAACCTATGTTAATGCTCTAGACAAAGCCGACATCGTAATTGCGAGCAAATGGCACCCTGACTCACAGGTATGGATGCCTTTGACGAGAAAACTGCTAAGTCGAACCTTCAACGTTTTAGTTAGGACGCTTATTGATTTCAGGCTCAAGGATACTCAAGTTGGCCTTAAAGTGATGAAAAGAAGCGCTGTAAACGCTATCTTTCCTCGACTTGCAGTGAAACGTTATGCGTTCGATGTTGAACTGTTGGCTGTGGCTCGTCTATACGGTTTAAAGATAACGCAAATGCCAGTTAAAATAAAATTAGCCTCCTCCTTCAAAACCAAAGAGGTTTCACGCATGTTTCTTGACCTCCTCGGAATTGCATATAGACTCAAGGTAATCCGTTGGTATCAGCGCCAGATGAATACGAACGGTAGCTCGAATAAGTAGGTTTACGGGCATGAAGATACTTTGGCTAAACTGGCGTTGCTGGCTCAACCCCAGTATGGGCGGCGCCGAAGTTTTCACTCACGAAGTTGCAAAACGCTGGATAAATGATGGTCATAATGTCACATTGTTTACTTCTAGGTATCCAGGCTGTAAAAATGAGGAGACGGTCGACGGAGTATCCATTGTTCGGGCAGGCGGCTCCTTAACAGTTTATCGGCAAGCAAAAAGGTACTACCGAAACCGTTTTAGGCATGAAAAGTTCGACGTCATAATCGACGAGATAAACACCCAGCCGTTTTTTGCGCATCATTTTGCCGAGAATAAGGAGAAAGTTATCGCTTTGATCCACCAGTTAGCACGTGAATACTGGTTGTATGAAACCCCTTATCCGCTTAACCATTTAGGTTATCGTTTTCTTGAAAATCACTGGTTAAAACAGTATACTGATGTTTATACAATTACCGTTTCAGAGAGCACACGCAAAGACCTATCAGATTTAGGTTTTAAACACATAGCTATCGTTCCAGAAGGCTTGAATTTTGAACCACCAAATACCTTACCCAAAAAAGAGCCCATCCCCATCCTTGCTTTCTCAGGACGGCTGAAACGAGCAAAGCGACCAGACCATGCAATTAAAGCTTTCAAGATTGTCAAGGCAAAATTTCCTGATGCACAGTTATGGATTCTTGGCGATGGACCTTTCAGGCAGAAACTTGAAAGTATGAGTGAATCAGGCGTCACCTTTTTTGGAAACTTGGGCAATGTAGAGCGCAGAGAATTGTTAAGCAAAAGTTGGATTCTAATGGTACCTGGGCTGAGAGAGGGATGGGGTTTGAATATCATCGAAGCTAACGCATTAGGAGTCCCAGCTATCGCTTATGATGTTCATGGCTTGAGGGATAGTGTTAAGAACAATGAAACGGGAATATTGGTGAAAGCTGGGAGCGTTGATGCCCTTGCCGAGAAAGCAATCAGTATTATAGGAAATGATGAGCTAAGAGAGAAACTTAGCCAAAACGCGCTTAATTACTCAAAACAGTTCAGCTGGGATAAGACGGCTGAAGAATTCATGAAGCTGATAACCAATGCCTAAGTACCCCCTGGTTTACGTTATCGTTGTCAACTACAACGGCGCCAAATACCTCAACGCTTGCCTCTCTTCACTCTATCAACAATCCTACCCAAACTACAAAGTAGTTGTCTACGATAATGCTTCAACCGATAACTCGCCAGCTGTAGTGAAAGAGAAATTTCCCCAAGCAACCCTAATTCAAGCAGTCGAGAATCAGGGCTTCGCAAAAGCTAACAACGCAGCCGTAAAGCTTGCTTTGAATGCAAGAGCTGATTATGTTTTCTTAGTTAACAACGATACAGAATCACATAAGGATTTGATTGGGATTCTCGTAAATACCCTGGAAAATAATAAGACAGCAGGCGTAGCAGGTCCCGCGGTTTTTGACCTACAAAATAAGCGGTCGATGCAAGAAATGGGTGTTGCAATCGATAAATTTGGTTATCCATTAGCTTTACGGAAAGAAGGCTATCCATTTTTTGTCTCCGGCTGCGCCATGATGATTAAAGCAATGCTTATACAAAAATTTGGTTTGTTTGATGAAAAGCTCTTCATGTTCGCTGAAGACCTGGATTTTTGCTGGCGACTTCGCCTCGCGGGATACGATATAGCGGTTAACCCTGTCGCTAAAATTTATCATGCAAGCGGCGGCAGTATGCTGGGTGGTGTAATAAAGGAATCTGGTTACAGGACTAATTTCCAAAGAATCTACCTAAGAGAAAGGAACACACTAAGGGCTTTGATCAAAAATTACAGTACTGATAATATCTTAACAATTGTTCCGTTCTACGTGGGCTTACTTGTCTTAGAATCATTTTTCTGGTTATTCGCTGGTAACCCAATTGCATCCAGAAATATTTTAAAAGCGATCACTTGGAACCTAAAACACCTTCAGGACACGTTTCGTGAAAGAGCCAAAATTCAAGGTGAACGGAAAATTTGCGACCGCAAAATTACCAAGCATATGCTAAGTGGCTACAATAAACTCGCGATTTTTACAACAGTGGGAATGCCAAAATTCGAAAAAATTAAACCAAAATAGATAATTTTTTATTTTAAATTATGAAAAGCTACGTTCTTATAAGACATAAAAGAAGAGTAATACTGAGTTCAGACAGGCTGTTAAAGATGAAAAAGTTCACAGTCCTACAAATCGCTATAATTTTTTTTGTAGGCTTAATCCCTTTGTTGTGGCTACAACCAGGCTATATTATTAGTAATGGCGACAACATACCGCCCTCTTTGAACGCTGACAAAACTTTCAGTTCTTCTACAAACATGTGGTCCCCTGATTATCTTGGTTATGCCTCGCCTAACCCCTCCTACCTTCTAAACACTTATTTCGCAGCTGTACTTAGCGAATTCGGCGTTAGCGTCAGCGTCATACAAATTCTGATTCAGGTTCTCCTCTATATGGGCGCTGGCTTTTGCATGTATTTCTTTTCAAAAACCATCTACCCAGAACGTAAGCTTGCCCCAATTTTTGCCTCCCTCTTCTATATGCTAAACTTCTTCGTCCTCAGCAGCAGATTCAATATAGGGTTCGCTTGGACCTACACATTTCTACCGCTAATCCTAGCTCTTTTTGTTCGGATAGTGGACGCAACTTATCGTCAAGATAAACGATTGGCAAACATAAACACCGTGCTTTTTGCTCTGTTTTCTGTTTTAGCGTTATCTGTTGCTAGCATCAGCCCAGCAAACATCGCTCTTTTCCTGTTTGCGTTATCTGCGTTCGCCATTTATTACATCATAAAATACAGAAAGCAAATAGCCCCTTTCCTCTTTGCCGTTGGCAAGACCATAGCGGTTACAATCCCTGTTAATGTATGGTGGATCTATCCGATGCTTAACACATTTATTTTTTCACCCACAGCGCTAAATCCAGACGTAAACATTGTGGCATGGAGTTGGACGCATTCACGATCTTCATTCTTAAACCTATTCTGGTTTAACGGTGTCTGGGGGTGGCTACCTGAATATGTTCCCTACATCAAATTCTACTCAAATCCAATTGTTATCGTATTAACGTTCGTTCCTTTCTTGGCTGCTGGTTTAGCATTGTTATTCAAAAGCAATAAATCGCGTCTGAATGCTTACCTAATGCTTACAATTCTTGTCTTCATCTTCTTGGCAAAAGGCCTGCATGAACCGTTGGGCGATGGCTTGCTGTATGAAAAAATCCCCTTATTCAATATGTTTCGGGAACCCGCCTCCAAATTTACCTTATTGGTTATTCCTTTTGTGGCCTTGCTTATTGGTTATTTAGCTGATAGCATAGCTAACCTCAAATTAAACATCAAACCAAAAGTATTCAAAGCCGCTAAAGCCACAATCTTGCTTTTTTTAGTCACTGCTTTCGTAGTGTCGTCTTTTCCGATATTCATGGGCTCTCATTTCGCAGACACTAAAACTGAGCAACTGCCGTATTCCTCTTATGTCCAGATTCCTCAATATTGGTATCAAGCAACTGAATGGATTAACAATCAACCCGGCGACTGGAAAATACTCTTAACACCACTCAACGATTTCTATGAAATGCCCTATGAATGGGGCTACTATGGAACCGACCAGTTGCTGGAGCGGCTTTTCGAGAAACCTATTGTGTCAACTGTCGCTTTGAACGGATATGTAACCAACGCTAACACTTCCGCTATTTTAAAACAGATAAGGGCCTCTGTGAAGTTTAACCGTACAGACGAATTCAAGACTCTTCTCGACGTGTTGAGTATTAAATACATAGTCCAAAGGAACGATGTTAAAACAAACATGGAAGGAAGAAACCTGCGACCACCTAGCTATATGCAAGCCTTCTTTGCTCAACAGCCCTACCTCAAGCTAATCAAAACCTATGGTGAAATAGACATCTACGAGTATACAGAAGCTAAACCGTCAATCTACGCCATATCCCCAGACAGTTTACAAAAAATAAACATCCAAATTGGCAATAGCTTGATTATGAATAAAACTTGGAGTTCCTTAAGCCCTCAAGAATTCCAGGACTGGCTTAACTCAAATAATCTTACACAATCACAACAAAGCTGTATAATTAACCAAAAAGATAATCGATTACAAGTCACCCTCTATAACGTAACGAACGGTTGGGTAACCGTTAACTCACCCGTGTTACCAGTGGAAAGCGAAACAAGCTATGAAATCTACGCAGCGCTCTATGCAAGAAATAACTCCCAGCTGATTTTCCAAGTTGCCGAATACTCCGACCAAATGACTTTACTTTGCAACTCAACTGTAAGCCGGATCGACCTACAAGATTTCGATAACTATGAACTGGATTATACGTTTGAACCCACAAATATACGCACCAAGTATTTTAATATTAAACTATGGAGCCAGTTGCCCCATGAAACCTCCCAAAGCGTTCTAATGGTAAATAACATAAGCATTACAGGGATTGCTTCAACTTTAAACATGACCGGAGCAGAGCACCTCTATCCAGACGATAATAGGACCCAGCCAACACAGATCTTGCATTTTCAAAACGTCACCCCGCAGAAAACCATAGTGACCGTAAACACGACTCAACCGTTCATTTTAGCAACCACTCAACAACTAGACCGATTCTGGGTTGCCCACATCAAAGGTCAAGCCGTAAAACCGATATCTCTTTATCTAGGCTTGAAGGGTTTCGAGGTTGAGCAAACTGGTCAATTTGACATAACTATTGAATATCAACCTCAGACTTGGTTCGAGTACTGCTCTGTAATATCAGCAGCAACCGTATTACTACTATGTATAAGCTTACTTTACCTGAATAAAACATCAATTAAGCAACTTCAAAATTAAATAAAACAATTATCCTTAAGATGAAACCTATCATGACAACCTCAGAAAAAGCCTTCGAATTCCTCAAGCAGGCTTCACATAGATTGCCAAGGAAACCCTTCCTAATAGTTAACGAAGGATTCGAAGTAACACGGGGATATATGGAATCCCTTCGCCCGTATTCTAAAGACATCAGAAAAATTCAGAAACAACTCTTACGTGAGAAGTATTCTGTCGATACAAAACAATTGATTATTTTTTTAACACCCGGAGTCGATATGGTGAACGGAGGCATCTTATCAATAACCTCTCTTTTTCAAGAAACCAGCCGTCTTAGACAAGTGCATGGCTCAGAGGTTATCCTTTGCAACTACCCTACTGATCCACCACTTCTGAAATACACTAAATTTGACAACGATAATTACTTATTCAACTTTAAAGACGCCCTGCAATATTTCACCAGAATCGAGAAATTAACAATCCATATCCCCGAACATTTCATCTATCGCTTCTTTTGGTTCATTTCAAGAAAAAATAAACGAATTTTAACTAAAATCAGGGATGCCCACATCAACATTCTAATACAAAACATCGAGTTCCTCCCTTCAGTTAAGTATCTAAGAAGGCTCTGGGCATTTGGAAAACTAACCGCTACAACTGCCCACGCAAAATATTCTAACGAAACATTGAGAAACAGGCTTGGGTTTCCACTGCACCGATTATCGGTTTTCATCAGCCCTGAAAGCTACAACTTTAAAAAATATTCCGAAAAACAGGATTTGATGATTGTATCACCAGACAAAAATCCTCAAAAAAACCAAATTCTGCAACACATAGCACAAAAGCTTCCATTCTTAAAGGTACAAGTAATCAAAAATCTTACCTACGAGGATTACAAAGAAACCATTTCAAATGCAAAATGGGCGCTAACATTTGGTGAAGGCCTCGATGGTTACTTTATTGAGACAGTCTTTAGTGGGGGCGTCGGTATTAGCGTGTTTAATGAAAACTTTTTTACTTCCGACTTCAAGAACATGCGAACCATTTTCCCATCCTATGCTGATCTAGAAAATCGTATTGTCCATGAGATAACTGCTCTTAACAATGAAAATACTTTTTCTGAGTATCAAAAAAAGCAATTCGAAGTTTGTAAGAAGCTGTATAATTATGAATGCTATTTGAAAAATCTCAAGGATTTTTATGAGGGCGAATATACTTTCAAATAATTGCTAAACCAATAAAGTTAACGATTTGCCAGTCAACGGACGGAATAATGATGCATAAAAGTGAGCGTAAAAATAGCCCCGTTTTTATCTTGGGCGCTGGTGGAATGGCAAGAGAAACTCTTGACATTTATACAGCTTTAGGTAGAAAAAAAGACGTATGCGGGTTTTTGGAGGAAAACAGTAAGGCTGACGGAACCGACTTGAATGGAAAGCCTATCCACGACCTATCATTTCTAGACCAATACAACATAGAAAACATGCCTTTGCTAATAGGTGCTATCGGCACAACAAAGCGCAAAACACTATTAATGAAACTTGAGAAAAGAGGGTTCAAATTTGACTCAATTAAACATCCCAGCTCCATAATCTCAGATTGGACACGAATAGGTCATGGCTGCATAATAGCTCCAGGAACAATCATAAATTGTCAAACAAAAATAGGAAATCACGCAATCGTCAATTTTGGAACTAAAATTGGCCACGATGTAGAAATAGGAAATTTCACCACAGTTTCACCTTCGACCAGCATAATGGGATACGCCCGTTTAGGTGACGAGGTCTTCATCGGTGCGAACGCAACCGTTATCGATAGAATCAAAGTGGGAAAAGGAGCCATAATAGCGGCAGGAGCAGTTGTAATTAAAGATGTCCCTGAACTTGCGCTCGTAGCCGGTAACCCAGCTACAGTGAAAAAAATATACAAGTCTTCGGAGGAGAAACCTTGGTGAATAACTCTCCTTAAATGAATGCTCAGCTCAAGCTCTTTATTGCTTGTTTGATTGTTTTTTCTTAGCGAATTTTCCTCCCTTTTCGATGTGCCAATCTTAGATACCGTCAACATGCTTTCACATCCACACCGTAGTATTTTCAACATGGAGTCATGTTGGGCATGTGCAGAAAAACACTTATCCCACACGTAAACACAAAAAGAAAAACAAACCAAAACCAAAAAACAACCACAACAACAAACCACTATGTGGCAACCACAAAACCTCCACACCCACATAAAGACCCAAAAGCGACCAAGACGAACTACTGCACAAATCTTTTAAAGCTCTTGTTTACAGCTTAATTGAAGCGACTTGCTCTATGATAAATGTTACAAAGTCAGATTTACCTAATTTAGAGCTTTATATCGAATATTTGAAAAAGATTTGGTCAAATAATTGGCTCACAAACGACGGCGAACTCGTACAGTTATTGGAAAAAAAGCTAGAAGAGTACTTGGGTGTCCAAAACGTTGTCTTAACCTCCAACGGTACTTTGGCATTGCAGCTAACTCTAAGAGCTATGGAAATAAAAGGAGAAGTCATAACTACCCCATTCACCTTTGCAGCAACGACAAATGCGCTCGTATGGGAAGGCTTAACACCGGTGTTTGCCGACATAAATCCAGAAACCTACAATATCGACCCTAAAGCCGTGGAAGAAAAAATCGCGGACAAAACAACTGCAATACTTGCTGTGCACGTTTATGGAAATCCTTGCTATATAGAAGAATTGCAAACAATTGCTCGAAGGTATAACCTTAGGCTAATTTATGATGCTGCCCACGCCTTCGGAGTCGAATACGCAGTTAAGCCGATTGCTTCATTTGGCGATGCTTCGATCCTCAGTTTTCATGCTACAAAAGTATTTAACACAATCGAAGGAGGCGCAATCGTTGCGAGAGATAGCGCAATTGTGGATAAGTTAAAACTCATGAGAAACCACGGCATCAGATCAGAAACTGAAGTCGTTCTTCCCGGGATAAATGCTAAAATGAACGAGTTCCAAGCAGCCATGGGCTTATGCAACCTTGAATCAGTCAACAAATCTATTGCATCAAGAAAGGCTCTATACGAGCATTATGTTGAACGTCTATCTGGTTCACCCGTGACTTTCCAGAAGATCGTAGCTTCAAAATACAACTATAGCTACATGCCCGTCCTGTTCGAAACCCGAACCCAACGAGATGCAGCCTACTCACAACTTATCGCCAATGGAATTAAGCCCAGAAAGTATTTCTTTCCCCTGACAGTTGATTTCAATTACTTCAAAAAAACTGGCGAAGATCTGACTAAAAAATACGGGCTTATTAATGCGAGGCAAATTGCAGATCGCATCTTGTGTCTGCCAATTTATCCTAGCCTAGACATTTCTACAATTGGCAAAATCGTTTCGCATATTTACCATGCATTTTAACACTTGCATGCTAGTTCCTCGGCTTGCAGCTTTAATTATTTTACCGTGAAAACCGAAAATCTTTTTTAGGATTATACGAATAATGGTCAGTTCAACCGAATTAATGGTGGCTACTGGCTGCATTGCAAAAGAGCTCTCCTTTCCCACTTAATAGAAATGATCTGAAAAAGCTGAAGATCAAAGCCATACGTGCAGGCGTTTGGTTCAAGTCTTTGCCTAGAATCGATAGGGTGCTTGTAGATTTGACGATAACAGTGACTGAAAACATACGTAGTTCACATTTAGCTAAAAGTATTCTTGCCGTGGTGAGTAAGTTGGAGGGGATACTAGAGAGCAGTATGCAGAAAACAATAAAAACAATCGGTCGCCCGCTCGCCGAAAAATTAAGTTCAATAGCCACAAGCTGGGGCAACAGCACAGCAAAAAAATGGGCTACCGACACATCGTTTGCATTCTTCTTATCAATAATGCATATCAACAGATAACCCATGAAAACTCAGCAAGAAACTTAATTCATGCCAACAAAAATCTTAGTCACCGGAGGCGCTGGCTTCATCGGAAGTCACGTAGTTGACCGATTGGTAGATAACGAATACGACGTCAGAATCTTCGACAACTTATCTACAGGAAAAACAGAAAATATTCAAAAGCATATAACTAAGGGAAAAGCGGAACTCATCAAGGGCGACATACGTGACACCTTAGCAGTCGAAAAAAGCGTAAAAGATGTAGATGTAATTATTCATATGGCTGCTTTGGTCAGTGTTCCTCTATCCATAGAAAATCCAAACCTCACCTTCGATATAAACCTACTAGGAACTCTAAACTTGCTTCGAGCCAGCGTCAAAAACCAAATTGACAAATTCATTTATATCTCCACCTGTGCAGTCTGCGGCAACCCTGAAATGTTGCCAGTTACAGAACAAACTCCAACCAACCCCATTTCCACCTATGCAGAATCCAAGCTCATAGGCGAACGGTACTGCTTCGGTTTTAGTGACCGATTGCTTTTGAAAACTATTATTTTACGTTTTTTCAACGTATACGGTCTTAGGCAAACTATGAATGATTATAGCGGAGTCATAACACGGTTCATAGAACGTTGCATACAAAAAAAACCTTTGATAATTTATGGAGACGGCTCACAAACCAGAGATTTCGTCAACGTCATGGACGTTGCAGAAGCAGTTTTGGCTTCAGTAAGGAGTAGGGCAGGCGAGGGGGAAGTTTTCAACATTGCCTCTGGTAAGCCCACGTCGATCAATGAATTAGCTAAGACGCTGTTAGAATTGACAGGTACAGACTTAGAGGTTATCTATGAAAGTCCTCGAACAGGAGATATCAAAGACAGCTATGCAGATATCTCCAAGGCAAAAAAGCTCCTAGGTTACAAGCCCAAAGTTTCTTTACCAGACGGATTACGGGATTTGCTCAAGCAAAGAATGGCTTCCACCTAATAGATGGAACGTAATTATCGCTAATATGAGACCTAAAAAACCGAATATTGCGATAGCCTTTTTAATTCGCACCTAACAATACGAAGATAAAAAACCTACCCCTTGCCAGAACGGAGGAATAAGCGATACAAATAGAGGCAGTGGAGATCAAGACAGCACCTCATACAAAACCTTTCATTGTAGTAGGCATTCCAGCGTTTAACGAAGAGCAAACTATCGCTCGAGTCATTTTGGAAGCTAAACAGTTCGCCAGCCAAGTTATAGTCTGTGATGACGGTTCCACCGATTATACAGCTGAAATTGCAGCAGGTTTAGGTGCAGAAGTGATTTGCCATGAGAAGAACGGGGGTTACGGCGCTTCCATCAGAAGTCTCTTTATGCGTGCACATGAGTTGAGAGCTGATATCTTTGTCACTCTAGACGCTGATGGCCAGCATGCACCCAACGAGATCCCATATGTTATAAAACCAATTCTCGACGGAGCTGCAGACATCGTCATCGGCAGCCGCTTTGTCGGCGAACGTGGAACCGCAGAAATGCCCTTGTACAGGCAAATAGGTGCTAAACTGATCACAAAAATGGTCAATGGTTCAGCAAAAAACGGCGTGACTGATGCCCAGAGTGGTTTTAGAGCATACAGTTACCAAGCACTAAATCTGCTAAACTTTTCAGAAAATGGAATGGGTGCTAGCGTTGAAATTTTACTTAAAGCCAGTAAGAGTGACCTTCGCATCGTTGAGGTACCAAGCACCTGCAAATATAAGAATGGCGATGTTTCTACCTCAACTGAACACCCTCTAACCCATGGCATAGGTGTAATTTGGTCATTAGTCAGGCTTGTTGTAGAAGAAAGACCGCTTCTCATGCTGGGGATTCCAAGCCTATTATGCCTGCTAGCCGGTGTTGGTTTCGGCCTATGGATGCTACAGATTTACGCTACCGTTCATTCAATTGAAACAAACATTGCGTTAGCGTCGGTTAGCTTCATTCTTATCGGCTTTTTCTTATTGTCGACAGCCATCACATTGTATGCGATATTGCGAATGTCTGAACGGTTTAGTATGCAGAGAGGGAACGCGTATTAGCAAAAGGGTGCTAGTTACTGGCGGTTTGGGTTTCATAGGTTCAAATTTAATCCGCGAACTGCAAACGCGCGGGTATGAAGCTTGGGCTTGCGATCTAATGCACTCACATCAGCAAAATTACGTTCGCTGTGATGTAAGTAAATTTAGTCAAGTTGAGCGCTTGTTTACTGAACACAACTTCGATTACGTATACCACGCCGCGGCTGAATATGGCAGGTGGAATGGTGAAGACTACTACGAAAATCTATGGCAAACCAATGCCATCGGCACAAAGAACATACTTAGGATGCAGGAAAAGAAAAAATTTCGCATGATTTTTTTTGGAAGTGCTGAGGTTTACGGCGATTACGATGGTGTCATGCGTGAAGAAGTTATGGACACTATTCCGATTAAACAGATGAATGACTACGCCATCTCTAAATGGGTCAACGAAATGCAAATCCTAAACTCGGAAGCTATGTTTGGAACTGAAACAGTTCGAATGCGTTTGTTCAATGTCTATGGCGTTGGCGAACATTACACCCCTTACAGAGGTTGGATACCCAAATTCATCTACAAAGCTATGCATGATGAACCATATACCGTTTATCTGGGGCATAAACGAACCCTTGAATACGTCGATGACCTATGCCGGGCATTTGTCAACATAATTGACAACTTCAAACCTGGCGAAGTATACAATTTCGGCGGGGAAACCCAGTATGATATCAAATATGTCTCGGACTTAATACTTAGAAATCTAAACAAAGATGACTCAAAAGTGATTTACAAGGAAGGCGAGCCATTTACAACTCGCATTAAAACTCCAGACGCGTCAAAAGCAAGAAAAGACCTAAATTTCAAGCTTACAATCGATCCAGAGGAAGGCATGCGCAGAACAGTAGAATGGTTCAAAACGCTATACGATCCTCAAGCGTCTGAGAGGAATTTTTGATGGATGAAAAAGTGCTTGAAGCCTTCAACGGCAAAACTATTCTGGTAACTGGAGGCGCTGGTGCCATTGGCTCCAATCTAGTGGCAACTCTGGAAAAACTTGAAACTGAAAAGATTGTCATCTTAGACGACTTATCGTCATCTTATGAATGGAATATGCCTGTTAGCCCAAAGGTTCTCTTTATAAAAGGTAATATTCTTGACGATGAAAAGCTCAAGTGGGCATTTAGAAATAGACCACAAATAGTCTATCATTTGGCAGCTCATTTCGCAAACCAAAATTCCGTAGATAACCCAGAAACTGACCTAATGGTTAATGGAATGGGAACCTTAAAGGTATTAGAGTATGCCCATTTAGTCGGTGTTGAACGCTTCATCTATGCCTCATCAGGTTGCGGGATATATGGTGCTGGTTCAAAAATGCCCTTTGAAGAGCACGATGTGTCCATGAAGCTGTATACACCCTATCAGGTAACAAAGATGCTTGGTGAACTTTACACTAACTATTACTATAACCTTTATCATCTTCCAATTGTGAATGCGAGATTCTTTAACTCATACGGCCCTGGAGAAGTTCCAGGCAAATATCGAAACGTCATACCTAACTTCTTCTACTGGTCGATTAACAAGCAACCACTACCAATTACTGGCACTGGCGATGAGACAAGAGATTTCACATACGTCGGAGACATCATCAATGGATTGCTAGCGATGGCATACTATAAAGAAGCGATAGGGGAAGCATTCAATCTGGCAACTGGAAGAGAAATTCGCATAGGCGATTTGGCAAAATGGATCAACGAAATCACGGGCAATCCCGCTGGAATAGTGTATGCTGACAGACGCGATTGGGACAAAAAAAACAGGTTGTTAGCATCAATAAACAAAGCCAAGAAAATCCTCGGATACAATCCTAACATGGATTTCAAAGAAGGACTAAAACAGGTTAATGCTTGGTTCAAGGCAAACTGGAAAAACATTAGCGCTTCATATAAAAACTAAAATTTTGAGTAAAAATCTTGTGCGGAATATTTGGGATAGCAATCGGTGAAAACTTAAAGCTCTCTCCAAAAGAGCTTATGCAAATCATAAATAGTATATTTAAGCTGTCAGAATCCCGAGGCAAAGAAGCATCGGGCTTAGCCATTAGATTCAACGAAAAAATCTACGTCTATAAAGAGCCAATAACTTCATCACGCCTAGTCAAGACCCCCAAATACAAGGAATTATTTGAAAAGACATTACATGATACAGGATGGGATGGTCTCCAACTAACAGCGCCACTTTTAATCCTTGGTCACTCCCGCTTGCAAACCAACGGGCAAAGCGAAATCAACACAAACAATCAACCAGTCGTCAAAGATGGTGCTGTTGGAATCCACAACGGAATCATCGTCAACGACCATAAACTTTGGACTGCCTTTCCAAATCTCAAAAAGATGTATGACGTAGACACCGAAGTATTCTTAAGCCTTCTACAGATGTACCGATCACAAGGCAAACCATTAATTGAAGCTGTCAAACTTGTTTTTGAACAAATCGAGGGATCCGCTTCTGTTGCCATCCAGTTCGACGACTTAAACAACCTCGTGCTTGCATCGAACACGGGCTCACTCTACATGGCTCTCAGCCAAAATCCGAAAATCCTTGTTTTCGCCTCTGAAAAATACATCCTCCAACAGGCACTAGGCAATCAGCATCTAAAAGATCTGTTTGCAGAAAGCCCAATAACGCAGGTAAAGGCGGGGCAAGGCTACCTAATAGACCTTAACCTGTCCCAAAAACACCTGTTCACATTAAATGACCAATCGGTTGACAACACAAGCAGTGCTCCATTGAAAAATAAAATCAAAATCTATGAACTCTACGACACAACCGCGCAGCCGCCACCTGATATGAGCCAATACCTCTTGCATGAAGACATCAAACAATCCATGCTGCAAAATTGGGAAGCCCTCTACAAAGACGAGAATGTGCTCAGAAGATGCACACGTTGCCTGCTACCTGAAACCATGCCATTTATCAGTTTTGACGCGCAAGGCGTGTGCAGTTACTGCAGGGACTATGAAACCAGAGGCAACTACCTGAAAGGCGAAAAAGCTCTAACAGAATTTATAGCACCATACAGGAGCAGCACAGGCGAACCTGACGTTCTAATAGGCTTTAGCGGCGGAAGAGACAGCGCCTTTGGATTAGACTACATAAAGAACACTTTAAAGTTGCACCCCATAACATTCACTTATGACTGGGGCATGGTAAATGACCTTGCACGCAGAAACCAAGCCCGCGTCGTCGGCAAATTGGGAATCGAACACATAGTTATCTCGGCTGATATCCGAACCAAACGAGCTAACATCCGCAAAAACCTCAAAGCATGGCTGAAAAAACCTGATTTAGGCATGGTACCGATCCTCATGGCAGGCGACAAACAGTTTTATTACTACTTCCACAAGGTTCGCAAGCAAACCGGTATCAAGTTGTTCATTTTCTGCGGTGGCTACGAAGGCGAAGAAGGCACAGGCCTATTCAAGTATGGCTTTTGTAATGTCACCACGCAAGGAACAAAAAATGCGCTAAAGAGGATGACAGGTATCTCTACCAAAAACAAGTTGAAAATGATGTGGTACTACTTCAAGCAGTTCATTAAAAACCCCGCGTACATTAACAAGTCAATGTTTGATACTCTCTTCGCTTACTACTCCTCTTACGTTTTGCCCGATGACTACCTCTACCTTTTCCACTACCTTGAGTGGGACGAAAAAACAGTCCTAAACACGATAACCGAGAAGTTCAATTGGGAGAGAGAAACCGACACGATAGCAACATGGCGCACAGACGACGGCACAGCCGCCTTCTACAACTACATTTACATGACAATGGCAGGATTCACCGAATTTGACATTTTCAGAAGCCATCAAATCCGCGAAGGCAAACTTACAAGGGAAGAAGCTTACGAAATAGTCAAGGAAGAAAACAAACCACGCTTCAAATCAATCGAATGGTACGGGCAAGCAATTGATTTCGACATGAACAAAGCCATAGAAGTAATCAATTCAGCACCTAAACGCTACAAGATACCCTGAAAAAACTTGAACGTTCTCATAATAGGCGAATACTTCCCACCCGACCTCGGCGGCGCAGCAACCCGAGCAAGCAACGTTGCAAAAGGCCTCTCCATAAACAACTGCAACGTCACAGTAGTCACGGCTTTTCCACATTATCCAACAGGAAAAATCCCCAAAGAATACCACTCCAAACCGCTGAAGGTCGAGTACGCTGGAAAAATTAGGATTATCCGCACTTGGATACTGCCCTTAGAATCAAAGGGAATTTTAAGAAGGCTCTTCATTTTCACCTCTTTCATCGTTTCATCAATGTTTGCTCTCCTTCTCGTTGGAAATATTGACGTAATTTGGGCAGCAAACCCAGACATATTCGTGCTCATTCCAGCAATCGCGTACGGCGGCATAAAAAGAAAACCCGTCGTCTCAAACGTTGACGACCTAATAATCGAAGACCTATACGACTTAAACCTTGTGAAACGAGGCTCAGCAACATCAAAACTTGCAGAGTTTTTCGCCAGATTCTTATTCTCAAAGGTCAAAGCAGCCACACCAATCAGCCCTGGATATGTCGAAACCATAGCGCGCTATGGCGTCAACAGACGCATGATCCAAGTAGTCAGGGGCGGCGTGGATCTTGAAGTCTTCAAACCTTATCCTAAACGCGGTAACAGCGGCAAATTTGTGGTTATGTACTCAGGCGGCTTCTCAATTGCTTACGATTTTGAACAAGTCTTCCAAGCAGCAAAAATAATTCAAGAATCAAATAGCGATGTCGAGTTTATTATTCAGGGAAAAGGCGAACTCTTAGGCTCTATGCAATCGAGAGTAAAAGAATTGAAATTGAAAAATGTGCAGATTATCGATAAACTGCTACCCCGTGAGGCAGTAAGCGAGTTCTTGAGTCAAGCGGACGTGCTGATTTTGCCGCTTGCAGATTTTAAAACGCCTTATCGTGGCATGTCGTCCAAGCTATATGAATATCAAGCTGTGGGAAAACCCATAATTTCATGTAGTCAAGGATTGCCTTCACATTACGTAATAGAAACCAGTTCAGGGTTGACAGTAAATCCTGGTGATTTTCAAGCTCTAGCCCAAGCTGTATTCTGTTTAAAAGAGAATCAAAAACTATGTAGACTAATGGGTTCGAATGGACAGAAATTTGTGGAAATAAGCGCTTCAATCAACGCTATAGGTTTGAAAATGAGATCACTCTTTAGGAACTTACCAGATGGTTAAGACAGAAAATTACTCTCTTCCTAGCGTTAGCGTAATTATACTTAATTATAATGGTAAAAAGTATCTTGATGGTTGCCTTACTTCCTTAGATAAAATCGATTATCCCAAAAACATGCTAGAAATTATTTTGGTTGATAATTTTTCTTCCGATGGCTCAGTTGATTATGTTAGAAAGAATTATTCATGGGTTAAACTTCTTCCCTTGGATCAAAATTATGGTTTTACGGGTGGAAATAATAATGGCGTAAAAATAGCTACAGGGGAGTATATTGTTTTTCTCAATAATGACGTGCTCGTCGACAAAAATTGGCTCACAGAACTAATTAAGGTTGCATTAAGTTTTCCTAATGCAGTGGTGACAAGCAAGTCTTTATTTATTGATAAACCAGAAATAATTGACCACGGTGGCTCAAAGGCAACCTTTATCGGTAGGGGCTTTTGCATAAATTTTGGTCGGAAAGATGATAAGTATTATACTAAACCCAAATTTATTATTCAACCATATGGTGCAAGTATGTTAATTAAGAAAGATGTTTTCGAATCTATAGGAAAGTTTGATGAAGCCTATTTTACCTCACTTGAAGATACCGATTTTGGTTTAAGAACTTGGCTGTATGGTTATCAAGTAATCTATGCTCCTGCATCTGTTTTTTATCACGTCGGTGGTGGGACCGGTGGGTGGGGAAGCAGAGTATCAACTTCTATGGTTTTCCATGCCGCGAAGAACTCGTATATGAATATTTTAAAGAATTACGACTTGAAGCATGTCATTCAAGGAATTATCCTTTCATTGATATACTATATTTTTATCTTTATATCTTCAATTAAACGGAGAAGGAGAAATGAAGTTAAAGCTATTTTCCAGGCTCACATTTGGATCTTAAAAAATTTAAGATCGATACTGCATAAGCGATCTGAGATCCGAACTAATAAAACCAAACCTTATAGCATATTATTTACTTCTTCTTTTTTTGCGTCTTTACAAGAAATGATAAATGAATATTCACAAATTCAAAGATTTCACATGACAAACTGCTCACAACGATCTTATGGTTGACTAAGCTTAAGGAGACTGAAGCCAATAAAAAATTCGTCAGATGATCTAGAAAGTGCGGCACGAAAATTAATTGTATTAGCATTTGTGCCATCAAGTTTTAATAATTTGGCATCAAGTGGAAAAGGGGCTGGAGGATGGCTTCGTTTCCAAAAGGTGTTGGCAACTGCCAATAGGGAAAAGATTGCGTATCATTTTGTTGAATTTAAAAATGAATTACCTGTTCCAGTAACTCTGGGTATACTTGAATTTTTTTTTTCCATGCTTTTTTCAATAATCAGAGCTTTGAAAAAAATTAAAAAAAATAATATAAACCTGATTCTGAGCCCGACGGAAGACCCACAAGCAACTATTTTGTCGTATGTAGCTTCAAAGATTACCGCTAGAAAATTCGCTGTCTTTATGAATACTATTCCGTATTATGGCTCGGTAGGTGTGCAGAATGTAAGTTTAAAGAGAGAAGCTATATCTTATAAGGAACTTTATACATCTCTGAGAGGTATTAAAAGGTCGAATTTTAGAGCGATATTAGAAGCCTTTGTTTGGTATCTTTCATTTAAAGTGCTTGAATCTCCGTCGGCTAATATACTTTGTCTCAGCTCGGTTGTTGCTGAGGCGATTTCAAAAATAGGTCTGAAAAAACAAATCGCTTCAACCTGTATAGGGAATGGAATAAATTACACGGAGATAGTCTCATTAACCAGTGATTTTCCAAGAGAATTTGATGCTATTTACGCAACTGGCAATTTTAGCCCACAGAAAGGGATTTTTGAAGTTGCGAAAATATGGCGTGCGGTGGTTGATCGTCTTCCTGATGCGAAACTGGCTATCGCTGGAGTAGTTTATTATGAAAATCCTGATGTATTTGAAGAATTTGATAAACTTATTCAAAATTTAAATATTAAAAAAAATATATTTCTTTTATGCGACCCTTTGAGAGGGTTGCCGCAGTTCAAATTATGGAATGAAATGAATCGTGCAAAAGTATTTCTTTACCCTACAATGAAAGATGTTTGGCCATTAATTATCGGTGAGGCATTAGCTTGTGGTCTTCCTGTTGTCACATATGGTCTTCCAGGTATTTTGAATGCTTACGGTGATTGCAAATCTGTTTGCATTGTAAATGTTCGCGATGTGAAAAACTCTGCCATGATATTAGTAGAATTAATTTCTAATGAAAAATTGCTTAAGGAACTTTCCGACGTTGCGAGGGAATATGCAAAACAACATAGCTGGCATTTTGTTTCTGAAATTGAGCGAAATACCTACCTCACTATTCTTTCGAAAGATAAACAGTACAGTAACTTACTGCAAAGTTAACAAATCGCTATTAACTTGATATATCTTTGAAAGGGTTTCGTTTCTGAGAATCCTTATAGTTCTAGGATTTACTAATCCCTTCATAGGTGCTGCCTGGGCGCGTGTAGGTTTTTTCGCCGACAGCTGGTCGAAATTGGGGTATTCCGTTGATATTTTAGGTGCTTTTTGCAATAAAACCTTTAGCAGACGAGGACACTTAAAGGTCGGTCAAGTCAACATTTTCAATTGCATACCGAGTATAGGTGCCGATTCCCCAAAATTTTTCTTACTTAATGCCGTTTTTTCGTTCATTTCTTCAACTTATTTTTTGCTCGCTAGGAGGCCATCCGTTGCAATAATCTCAGTTCCTATGGGGAATACTGGGTTAGGATCAATGATAGCTTGCAACTTACTCAAGGTATCATATGCGGTTGATTACAGAGACGAGTGGGAAGATTACATAATATCTCTATCAAGCAATAGCGTAATTTCATCTGTCTTTTATAAAATAAAAAAAATTGCGACTTATCTATATGATAAGTCTAAATTAATAGTAACGGTAACCACGAATACCGCATTTGTATTGAGAAGGAGATGCAGAGGTAAGGTGGAACTAGTTACGAACGGCGCTGATACAGAAACTTTTAAACCATCGCTCAGTGAAAAAGATGCGACCTTTTTCAAACTATTTTATTCAGGCGATATTGGAGGCTATTACAGGTTAGATGTAGTTTTGAGATCCATTAAACATTTGGTGGATGAGGGAGATATAAATATTAAACTCATCATTGCTGGCTCAGGTGAAGTAAAAGAGATATTAGATTTAGCTGCTCTATTGGGCATTTCTAATAATATAGAATATATCGGCGAAATATGCGATAAAAAAAGACTTTCCGAAATAATGTCTAACTGTCATGTTGGTATAATTCCATATGATGATAATCCTCTCTGGCGCAATTCCCTTCCAGCAAAGTTTTATGAATATTGTTCTTGTGGATTACCAGTTATTACAACCTCATACGATAACTCAATATTAACAAAGTTAATACGCGAAAATGAAATTGGCTTATGTACAAACCCTTTGGATGAAATTGGGCTTGCTATGGTTATAGCAAAGATTTACAATGATAAAGAATTTAGAATAAACGCTGGCAAAAAAGCTAGGATTCTAATCGAAAAACACTTTGATAGGAATCAGCTTTCTAAGGATTTTCTAAGCGCAATCTGCAAAGATATTAATGAGTTAAATTAGCAATTGACAATTGCACAATCTAACGGTTTAACTCCATCATAGACTGGTTGAATAGATGAAAGTTACTGGAAAATTAATTTTTTACACATTAGGAGCGCTGACAGCGTTGATAGTTACGATTGCAATTTCGGTAATATCCAAAATGCCCTTGCGTTTCCTTTTTTCAATAGTACTCGGCGCACTTGCATTCCTAGTTTTCTTTTTAACTCAACAGGATGCAGATGAATCAGCCAATTTGTTTAATAATTGGAATAAATTTGGTTTCAAGCTAAATTGGGACTTTCTTGTCCTTATAGCATATGCTCTTTCTATTTTGATTGTTCTGTTGGTTCCTTTTGCTTCAGATGGACAATTTATGAGTTGGTTGTCTATTCCTATGTTCAATTATATTCGCTTGTTGGCAGGTTTGTTTTTGTCATGTATTCTGCCGGGTTATGGTTTACTTAGACTCATAGATAGAAAGCGAAACTATAGAGGGCTAGTTTTGCTTGTTCTCTCTTTTTTTGTAAGTGTTTTCACAATGGCAATTTTTTCTTATATCCTGATTATTTTAAATGTACCAACTGTGAATATCTATTGGGTTACTGTTGGCTTCAACCTATTAATTTTCATAGGGCTTCTACTGGAAACATTAAAGACGAGAAAGCTAACGAATATACAATCAGTATCCTCAAAATGTTATCGATTAGACTATCTGATTTTGATATGTGTTCTCTTATTTTTTGTTGTTGGTTGGTTAACTTACTATTCAAGTTATAAATTGGGTTCAACTGGCGACATGTGGGAACATTATTATACATTTCTACATGTTTCAAAAGGTGATTTGCTTTCTTCTTCTCATCTTTCTTACTTACATGCTGAAACTTGGTTCTCTCTTCATTATCTGTCTGTATTTGAGTTAACTGGTTTTCCATCTCTTAACGGTTGGATGGTTTATGCTTTTATAAACTTCTTTTATGTTTTGGCATTTTATGTTATGGTTCGAGGCATAGTTAACGATAAGCATCCACGTGTTCCAGTTATAGCGATGCTCATAGCTACCCTTTTTGCTGGTTTTGGCTGGATTGTGGCTCTCTCGTTAGGTTCACAAAATAGTTGGGTTACAGCTTTAGATACTGCAGGAAGTTACACATATAATGATATAATCTCTAGTTTCATTTATGGTCCTATTCCTCAATATTTTTCACTTTCAGTTTTATTTGTTCTGATTTATCTTATGGTTAGACAAGAAAGTTTTTCATTTATAACAGGTTTTTTAACCGCTATTCTAGTAGCACAGGGCCTTCTTGTTCACAGTCCAGAAATAATATTTTTTGTTCTATTTTTTTTCTGTTTTATTGTTTGCTCAAATCGTGAAAATCTTGGAAAGCTTAAGTGGTTTAGCTTATCACTTCTACTAGGTTTATTCTTGGTCTTTCTTATAGGGCTTCCTTTCCTCAACAATTTTTACTTTAGTATGGATTTAATCTTACCTTATTTATTTGTGGTAGTTTGTGCATCCTTTATCCTCATTTATTTTAAACAAAGAACAGCTATCTCTTTGAAAATTTCGCGAAAAATTGTTTTGTTTTTCCTATGTTTTGTTTGGTTTGCTTATTTTCTTTCTTTCATCGTCTGGCAATCAACTCTCAGCTTAAATGTTACTGCTAATCTTGTAGATGTTGGATTAAAGCCATGGTATATTTATCCCATTAATTCTGGTCTATCGCTACTTTTAGGTTTGCTGGGAATAACTTACATCGTAGTTAATCGGTCATTATTACCGAATACAAAGTTTCTAATTATATCGCTTATTGCGCTTTTCATAGCCGGGTTGGCTCTATCTTACATTAACATTAATTTTCCTGCTAGTACAACATATTGGGAAAAACGTCTCTACTATTCCTTTATGATTATTCCATTAAGTATTTTTGGAGCACATTTTGTTAATAATTTACTTGCAAAACTGAGATTTTCAACCAATAAGTTACGGAAACCCTTTCTTAATCTATTTGTATGTTTCCTGATTTCCCTAATAATTGTTAGTGGAGTTGGGTCAAATGTTCTGGCGCTTGATTATATTTCAATCAAATCTCAAAGTGATCCATATGCTAATTTTTCAAACGCGCAATTGCAAGCACTTGACTTCTTAAGGGCAAATGCTCCCGCAGGTTCAACTGTTCTTGGGCTTTCAACGATTTCAAATCGTTTAGCGTACACCTTCTCTGGCATGAATCATATTAGATCAGTTTACTGGTTTACTATCAGTCCTTCCTTACAATTTGTAGATATAATAAATCCTGAATTGGCTTTGAAAATGCTTTATTCACTCAATATTACGTATTTTTTTGCGACCAAATGTGAAATTAACGCATTGCACTCAAACGGATATGTTGCAGGACATTTAATAAAATATCTTCCAATAATTTTTCAGAATAGTGAGGTGATTATCTATCAAGTTCCTAAAATGAATCCTCCCAGTTCTGATTCCAACCTTTCACTAGCAATCCCTAGTTACATGTTTAAGGCTTTAGATGCTTCAAGCATCGGGGATTTTGATACCACTACATTTTATTTTCCCATATCCATGCTAGCGGAATCAGGAATAGATTATTCTATTAAAATTACTGAAGATAACTCAATTTTCAACAGCAAGTATATTATTTTGCCTTCCGATAAAAACTGGACTGCTGAACAAATTACTGATTATCTTACTTGGGTTAACAATGGCGGACATTTGATAGTGCTTGATAGCGATGGATTAGGCGATTTCGCAAGGACACTTTCTGTTGCCTGTAACTCAAATGTTACCTTATACGCAAACAGTATCGTGAGTTCATCTGGAACCACTAAAATTAATCCTTTATCAATTCCTTTTTTTGCTTCAAGCGATGAGAACATAAAAATCATCTCAACATACAATAATGATAACAACAATTCTACTCCATTAGCACTCTCTAAGCAGGTGGGTAAAGGTGAAATAATCTACTTTTTTATTGATTCCTTATTTAAGGCGCTTGAAGAAGACAAAAACGCATCAGACTTTACAAAGTTAGGTGGCATCTTTTGCCAATTAGGTTTGCAAACAACGGATTTCACTGATGTGCTTTTTGAAAAACGATGGATGTATATGTTCTATAGCACCATTTGGATAAGAGATTGCATATCGCTTCAAGGATCAGTCAAAATTGAATCTCCTTCTATATTGCCTTTTAACCAATTTGGCGTTAGTAAACTAATATTGAATGGCAATGGAACGATAAATGGGTTAAGTATTAAACAGAGTACAATAGAAGGAGTTACAATTGATAATTTCAACTATAAAGGAAAGGTTCAATTTATGGTAGATTCTGGAAATATTTCTATAATACCTACAAATTATAGTAGCTACGGGGTGTTACTATTGAAATCAAATTTCAATGCTACCATCCAAATAACAGAAGGTAGCAGCGTCGATTTATCTGTCGCAGCGAATAACCAAACTTTCAGTATAAACTTGGAATCGGGAACGTTAACCATAGAAAATATTACGATAGCAAATTATGCAATAGAAACTTCAGATGCAAAGTTTAATTTCTCAACAAATGTTCCAAGATTTGATGAAATCTTATTGTTTATGCGTGACGCAACTTTCTCTGTTGATGGAAATTCGACTTTTTTCAATGCGTACTTTCCAAATTATATTCAGCCAGTGCATGATTCACAGGTACAAATTATAGGAAGAACCCATTTCAACTTTAACTGTTCAAGCAATAATGTAATACTTCTTACAAACTTAACATATTCAGGGCGTTTCAGCGTGCCTCAGTTAACAAAACTTTCCATGCTGTATTGGGAGCTTACTGCAATACCTTGGGAGAATCTTTTGTCATCTTCGATTATCATAATACTCTTTGTTGTCTTTGCAAGCATGATAATCCCTACATTATTAAGAAAAAAGGTGAAATTCCCATTTATAGACTCTTAGACCAAAATGGCGATTCTCAAATTTTTTGTAGTGAAACGTTATGAGTGATTTAATCTTTAGAGATTACCAAAAAGGTGACGAAATTGGCATAATAAAATTACTGCGCTCTCATTGGAAACATCTGGATAACAATGATGCCCTATCTATTTGGCAATGGGAGTACGCTAATTCTCCAGCGGGTCATGCACTGATACAAGTTGCAGAGCACGAAGGCAAAATAATTGGACATTATGCTTTAATACCGCTAGAAATAAAATATGGAACAAAAAATTTGCTTGGTGCAAAAGCTGAAGGTTCGGCTGTTCACCCAGATTATAGAGGGGCTAAGGCTAATGTAAAAATTCGTTGCGCGGGCGAAAGAAGCCCGATAAGAATTTTTGACACTCTAATCAGAAGAGCAATCAAAAAAGCTGACGAACAGAAAATTTCCTTGATTTATGGGTTGCCACTGGAAAACGCGCTTAAACCTCAACTTAAAGCAGGGTATAATTATATGTGCCAAAATATGGTTACCATGATACTCCCACTTAACGCTGTTAAAACCCTTGATTTCTTATTGCATAACAAAATAAAAAATCCTTACCTCAGAAACATAGTTAGTACACTTTCAGGACCTGTGTATCGATCATGGACAATAAACAAGAAGGCAATGAACTTAAAGAATAGATTCAAAGTTAATATAGTTGCATACCCGTTTTTAACTCCTGAAATAGATGACTTATGGCGCAGATATTCTGAGGAAGAAAAAAACATAACTATCAAGCGAGATAAGCGGTATCTGCAATGGAGATTCTTGAATAATCCGGTAATCGAACACAAAATGTTTGTCTCAAAGCATGGAAGTAAAATTACTGGTTATATAATAGTAACAATTAAAAAACGGTTTAATTTCTATTTAGTCGGAGACATTGTGGATTTTCTCTTCTTAAGGAGCGCACAGAATGACGCTTATTTCCTTATACAACAGGCAATTTCTTACTTTAAGAAAGCAAATGCTGATTTTGGTAGGGTTTGGCTTTCCACTTCTTCTTTCAATTTATGGCGCCATGCTTTCGTAGATAATGGTTTTCACCGCTTATTCACTGCCAATTTGGATATAATTATAAAATCATGTAATACATTGAATCCTGAGCAAGTATTAAACAGATACAATTGGTTTATTACCGCTGCATTCACAGAAGGGGTTACCTGAATTAATGATTATTTAAGTCTTGGACGTGACTTGATGTTTCGATTAAAAAAAAATGTTGGAATTATTCTGTCACCTTCAAATTTCGGGTTTGACACAGCAGCATCCACTTTCGAGTGTGTATTCAACGAGCCCAACGAAAAACGGTTTTATATGTTCTACTCAGGTTCAACGAATATTGATTGGAACCATATCTCATGTAAGGCATCTATAGGTGTTGCTTTAAGTCAAGATGGCATTAATTTTGCTAAATATAGCGGGAATCCTGTATTGTCAGTTGGCCAAATTGCCCTTACTCCGGCGCTATTCACTTGTAAAGGCAAGTATTGGATGGCGTTTGCTTACAAACCTGACCAGTTGAGTGGTCGAAGATTAGGTTTAGCTGTCGCTGAAAACCTGCTGGGTCCGTGGATTTTTGTTAAAACAATATGCATGCCGCAAATGCGTTGGGAAGGATATGATATTGATGCCGGGCCGTCTGTTGTATCCCTAAAAGACGATACGTTCATCTTATTTTACAGTAATGTATCAAATAAGTTACCTTATCTATCTTTTCATAAGATTTTAGGCTCAAATTATTTGCATAGGCAAATAGGTTATGTAAAGATAAAGATCCGTGATCATGATGTTTTAGTGGAAAAAAACCTAACTAATCCGCTAAAAAAGCTAAATGGTGAAAAGAGTGCGTGGAATGAGTCTGTGTTCTGCCCGGGATACTTTAGTTTAAATGACAAGCATTACCTTTTACCAACAGGCTCGATTTATTCCATATCATTTCCATATAAGCAATACATCGGTCTCGTTGAGAGTACTTCTCCATTTTTTGAACAACCACTCTCGAAAAGAATTTTGATAGATGGTCCAAAAGAAAAGGCAGAATTATATCCGGATGCTAAAAGTTCACTTGCACTCGATACTCCCTCGCCTATAATAAGGGAAGACGAGCTGTGGGTGTATTATGCAATAATGGATCGTGCAGATGGCGTTTGGAAAACAGGTCTCTCAATTTTCTATATAAATTGAATGAAAAAATGTTTAACATAATCAATGGGATCAGTAGATGACACAAAATCGAAATCATGGTTGTATAGACAATGCCATAACAACAACTTACTTAAAGCAAGTCGATTCAAAAGCTACATTTATTAGCTATTGGCATCAGATTTTAGAGACGTTTAAAACTAATAAAAATTCAGTTCTGGAGGTTGGTATAGGTAACAAATTTGTATCAAATTACCTAAACCGTTTTGGTTTTGAAGTGATAACCGTTGATATCCTAAAAGGTTTTAAACCCCTAATTAATTCTTCAATATTGAATTTGCCTTTTGAAAAAAATTCTTTCGATGTGGTATTATGTTGTGAAGTATTAGAGCATTTGCCTTTTAAAAACCTTAAAAATGCACTATTGGAGTTAAACCGTGTCGTTACTACAAAAGCTATAATCAGTTTGCCTGATGTTACTCCTTATATTAGCATCAATGTTCACTGCCCATTAGGTGGTATCCAGAAAATAATGGGATTGCCCAATGTTTTTCAGAGGGAGCAGATTTTCGATGGGCAGCATCATTGGGAAATTGGAAAAAAGGGATATCCGATTCAGAAAATCTGCCAGATAATGAATGAATCAGGTTTTTCTGTTTGTAATACATATCGTGTCATTGAAAATCCTTATCATAGATTTTTCATACTTAGTAAAAAAGCCAATTCAACTATCAGTCTGCCAAAAAATATATGAGGTATGTACCTGCATTTCTTGAGAGTGGAAACATGAGATTTAAAGACAAAGTTGCACTTGTTACAGGAAGTTCTAGAGGAATAGGTCGAGCTATAGCTTTTAAGTTAGCCCAAGAAGGGGCCTCCATAATTATCAATAATGAACGTGATATTGAAGAAGCAAATAAGACTGTGCTTGCAATAAAAGAAATGGGTTGTAATGCTATAAACGTTACTGCCGATGTTCGGAGTGCCATCGATGTTGATAAGCTATTTGAAACCGCAATAAAACAATATGGAAAAGTTGACATACTGGTGAATAATGCAGGAATAGTTAAGGATTCTTTCTTAGAAAATATGACTGATGATGATTGGAATGCCGTTTTATCAGTAACCTTGACTGGAACGTTTAACTGTACAAAAAGAGCAGTTGCTCTAATGAAAAAAAACAAATATGGACGGATTGTAAATGTTTCATCAGTCGTAGCGGAAACAGGCAATATTGGACAAGCTAATTACGCTGCTGCTAAGGCAGCTGTGATCGGCTTTACAAAAACTGTTGCCAGAGAATATGCCAAGTATGGTATTACGGTGAATGCTATCGCTCCAGGTTTCATAGAAACCTCAATGACAAAAAAAATACCTCCTGATATAATTCCAAAGATAATGAGCAAAATACCTCTTGGCAGATTTGGAAAACCTGAAGAAGTTGCCCATCTTGTAGCATATTTAGTTTCAGACGATGCAAGTTACATTACTGGTCAAGTCTTTAACATAAATGGCGGTTTTTATATCTAAATGTCAGAAACACGTAAAAAAAGCGAAAGGACCTTTAAAAAAATATTCCTTGTTTTGGGAACCAGGCCTCAAATAATAAAATCGGTCCCAATCCTCCAAGAAGCATTAAAACAAGATTTATGTATACAAATTATCCATACAGGTCAACATTATGATGCTTCCCTTTCACAAGTCTTCTTTGATGAACTTTCACCATCAGCACCATTAGTTAACCTTAATGTTGGTTCAGGTTCACATATCTATCAAAGTGCAGAAATTATGCTTCGTCTAGAAAAACACTTAATTATGGAGAAACCATCGCTTGTCTTAGTTCCAGGTGATACTAATTCTGCTTTTGCCGGAGCTATCGCCTCGGTTAAATTAGGCATTGACGTGGCTCATCTTGAGTCAGGAGCCCGAAGTTATGATATGAAAATGGCTGAAGAAATTAACAGACGCCTTATAGATCACAGCGCGCAACTGCTATTCGCGCCAACGGCTAATTGTCAAAAAAACCTTCAAGGAGAATCGGTAACTGGTGAAATTTACTTAACGGGTGATACTATGTATGATAATTTTTTAAATTTCACAAACCAAGCTGATAAAAATAGCATCTGGGAAGAACTAAATTTAATTGACAATGATTACATTCTGCTTACTACCCATAGATCGGAAAACGTCGACGACCCCGCTAAACTCCAGGGAATATTGCAAACAGTACAAAAGGCAAAAATGCATGTAATTTTTCCTATTCATCCTCGAACAAAAGAAAGGCTGAAACGGAGCGGGATTTCTTTCAACAATACTAATATTCGTGCCATAAATCCTGTAGGTTATATTGAGATGCTAGCGCTCCTAAAGCATGCAAAAATAGCAATAACTGACTCAGGAGGATTACAAAAGGAGGCATTTTGGTCAAAAACCCCATGTATAACAATTCGAGATAGGACAGAATGGACTGAAACTGTCGACCTAGGAGTTAATTTCATTACAGATGTAAATCCAGCAAGGATAACTCAGGCATTAAAACACATAAAAGAAAATTATACTGAAATTAAAAGTAAGTTCAGAAATAATCCTTATGGTGATGGAAAAGCATCAGAAAAAATAGTCCGAATATTAAAAGAGAAAATTAACCTATGACCTATAGATCCGCAAGATTAGAGCTTAATACATATGAAACAGTAGTGAACAAACAAAATTTCCCATGAGAGTACGCAAATCGATAATTAGATGATTATGTGAGTAGGCTATGTGGGGGGAATGGACTCAAATAACCTTGCAAGATTCTGTGTTCTTTTCTATATTTGCGGTGGCTATCTTATATTTAGTTGGCTCAGGGATTCTTGGGTTAATCTGTATATTAACTAAAAAAGTAAACCCGTTTAGTTCTTTTGATGTTTTTCAGAAAGCTAATTTTCAAATCCTTTTTGGCTTTATTTTTGCCTTTTTGTTTATTCTGATTTTATCCATAGCTCCAATTCCGTTTTTAGCCTCAAGTTTCTTGATATTGTCAATATCCATTATTGCACTTATAATTGTTCGTTGTTACTCAAAGAACAAGTTGCCGAGAATAAATAAGACTTTTATTATAAATAATTTTGATGTAATCATAGTATTAGCTATCCTTTTAAGCCTTGTATTCATTACATCAACTCTAATAACCGGTTTCTACGGAGCAACAAATGATGACGGCGCCGACCACACCTTGATGATACGCATTATATTGGACAATCCTAACGCTTTGCTTACTAGAAGTGGGCAACCTTATGTCAGCTTTAAGCTTAACTATCCATCAGGAGTACACGTGCTTTGCGCTATCTTTGTAACTCTGCTAGGCATTCCAGTACAAAAAATCGTTTTATTGTTAAGTGCAATACTGCCGTGTTTAATTGCTTTAGCTTTCTATTCTACAATAAAGTGCCTTTTTGAAAGTAAGGCTCTCTCAATTGTGAGCTTGATAATCGCTTCATTTTTTACTCTTGGATTATCTTGGGTGCCTATTTCCTGGAGTGGTTTGCCTGTCTTATTATCCTTTTACCTTTCGATTAGTGGTATGGGCTTAATTTATACATTTTTGTTAAAGCAAAAAATGACTTGGTTAAACGCATCGCTTATCGGTTTTATTATTTTTATAGCATTGCAAACTTATCCAAGTGCTCTGCTTATGATGCTTTTTTGGGTTCTAATGCTTCTATCATTTAAAATTGCCAATTTTCAGGGCATACGCAATATTACCCCTTCGATAAGCACATTTTTTAATAGACGTAACCTTTTCTTGATAATAGCCTTCTTGACACCATTGTTGTTCGGTGTTCCATACATTTTTTCCTATTACATGAACAATATTGCTGGTAAATTTGCTACAGGAATTACCTTAAATTCAGTTACAAATATTTCTTCGGAATTTGTGAAAACACGAATTGGTTTTGACTGGATTTTTGATATTCCTGCTTTATGGCTTTTCTTTTCAGAGTTTGGTAAATTACTCGCATTGGCATCTTTTTCACTAATTCTACTCATTGTTCTGTTTATTCCATATGTGTCTAAAAGAATAGCTTCAGTTTTTCCCTCAAAAGAATTCAAGTACAGTTTATTATTGGTTTACCTTTTTATGCTATTAATTATGGGTTATCTGACTTTAACTCTGTATTTACCAATTAACTTATTATCGAATCTCTTTGATCCAGCAAGAGTTTGGCAGCATATCTTTATTCCCGCTACAATCCTAACGGCGGTTGTCCTCTTCTCTGCTATTTACTTTTTTTCTGTCGCATTGAGACGATTATTTAATAGCGGTAATAAAACAAATAGGGTTATAAGAAAGAACAAAATTTTGGCATGTGCTTTATTAGTGTTGTTAGTATCTACTGCTGGTGTATTTATGGTCCCCGTTATTGTCGAGCAACAGGCTCAATATAGCAAAATGCAACTTCTGTTTAATACTTACCAATCTCTTGGCGTTGCAGATGTATCTTTGCTAAAATGGATTTCAGAAAATATCCCATCGAATGGTCGGATTTTGGTTTCTGCTGGTGATAGTGGTCAATTCGTGACTTCTGTTACTCAGCGTCAGACCGTTTCCATGTATAGTTACTTGCGAAATTATAGTGATTTGATGTCTTTTTTGACTGCTGACGCCTCTGATTTGAGAGCGGTTCCATTTTTGATTGAGTACAACGTTTCATACGTTTACATCGGATCCATTGCTACTACGTACGCGCTTAATCTTCCTTATTATAGGCATTTTAATGCGTCTCAATTCTTGGTAACGCCTTATTTCACTGTGATTAAGCAAGTGGGGGATGCGTGGTTGTTCCAGTTCAATGAAACGACTGCTCTGAATACTTATATGCCTGTAAATGAGGCGTTAAATTAGACTTTTTTCTTAATTAGAGATGTGCTCGCATTATGCAGGCTTTAAAATTCTATAGAGTCATGGGCGTTGGCATCTGTGACTTCCATGCTGGGAATAGTTTTTTATCGTTGTTACGGCTGCGTGGAGTTTAATCCAATCATGATGGGGGCATCTTGCGTGCCTGGTTTGCGTTTTCTTCAGCTAGCGTACGTTATAGCGCATCGTTCTCGTTTTTTAAAAAGAGCCCAACGGTTTGGTTGAGTTCTTTTAGGTATGGTTCTGGGTGGTAGGTCATTGTTCTCTATTATTTTGTGGTCGGGTACTTTTGGGTTGAATTCTTGAGGGTTTATTTGTTGTCGTTGAGGTAGACTTTGGTGTCTCGGTAAATCTTTTTTTAGTATAAGCTTTGATGATTAACGCTGTTATTTTGCTGAAGTCAAATCTCTGCCTTCCAACGTCGGTTTTTTCTATTGAGTTTGGAAGATTATCGATCGCTTTGGTGGTTGATTTTAGCAGCCTTTTTAGAGGTACTCCTTCGATTGCTAAAACCCCAAAGTCTACTTCAGCAAAGGCACTATACTAAATTAGAGGCAGAGCTGAACACCTCTACTACAAATATAGAATCCATGTTTCAATCCATATAAACAAACAACCCATCACCCAAACAAATTAAAATCTGTCAAACCTAAAGACACAACTACGTCAATGACAATTAACGTACAACATGCTCAGCTGTTGAGAGAGAGGGTAATTGACTAAAGCAACCGAGATGGCACGCATATCAGCGAAAGGTAGCTTCCACCTACTCTGGGGAATCGTTGTATCCACACTCATCTCAGCCATCGGCACCATCTACATCGCACGCTTGTTGGGTGCAGACAACTATGGGCTCTATGCTATTGCCGTAACAGCCCCAAACTTGTTCGCCAACTTCAGAGATTGGGGTATAAACACAGCGATGGTTAAGTATTCTGCGCAGCATAATAGCGAAAACAACGTGGCAAAAGTAAGGAGCGTCTTCTTTTCAGGGGCGTTCTTTGAATTGATCTTTGGGTTATTCCTTACTATTCTCTCTTTTGCATTATCAGATTTCTTGGCGGTAGCTTTCAACCGTCCAGATATTGGTGGGCTCATCCAGATATCCTCTTTTACTATCGTGACTGGTGGGCTCATTAACGTGGCCACCGCAGCTTTTACTGGTCTTGAGAAAATGCATCTAAACAGCATCATGCTTATCGTTCAATCGATAATTAAAACTGGGCTTATAATTGGGCTTGTGCTTTTAGGTTTTGGGACGTTTGGTGCGGTTTGGGGTTTTACCGTCGCTGTATTGGTTGCTGGATTGACTGGTATGTTGCTTATGTATATGATGTATAAGTCCTTGCCTAGGGTTTTCAACTGTAAGTTAGAATTGGTTGCCACCGCCAAGGTTTTGTTCAAGTATGGGTTGCCAATTTCGATCGGTTCGATTTTAGCAGGTTTTCTGACTCAGTTTTATATTTACGTAATGGCGATTTTTGTAAGCAATAATGCCCTTATAGGGAATTACAACGTAGCCACTAATTTTGTTGTTTTGATTACTTTTTTTGCGACTCCGGTAACTACGATGTTGTTTCCTGCTTTTTCAAAGCTTGATGCGCAGAAGGATGGGGATATTTTGAGGAGTGTTTTTCAGTTTTCTGTTAAGTACGCTGCTTTGATTGTTGTGCCGGTGGCGTTTATTATTGTAGCGCTTGCTTCGCCTGTTATTGTAACGATATTTCAAGATAGGTATGTGGAGGCTCCTCTGTATTTAGCGTTGTTGTCTATAACTTATCTTTATTCTGCGTTTGGAAGCTTCAGCACTGGCAATTTAATTAATAGTCAAGGGTTCACCTCGTATAACTTAAAGATAACCATACTTACAGTGGCGATTGGTTTTCCGTTGGGTTTTGTGTTGATTTCGCAGTTTGGAGTTATTGGTTTAATCTTAACTTCGTTGACGGCTGGTCTTCCTGGTTTGTTTTTGAGTTTGCGGTTTGTCAGGAAGCAGTTTGGTGTATCAGTGGATTGGGTGTCATCCGTGAAAATTTTGTTTTCTTCAGGAATAGCTGGCCTAGTTACATACTTGCTTGTTTCTTTGATGCCTTTTTCTAGTTTAGTACAGGTTGTGGTTGGAACCATGATTTTCGTTGCTATGTTTCTTTCCATAGCGATACTGATCCGAACCTTTAATGGGACGGATATAAGCAACCTGCGGGAAATCGCTAATGGGCTGGGGCTTCTTCGCAGACCATTAAATTGGTTGCTTGATTTAATTGAAGGGCTAATGCGTAGATTACGTATAAGTAAAAATTGAGGAACGTATTTGAATAATTGTTTGGCAAAAACAAATTTATTAAAAGTCTAAAATCAGATTAAAGCAAGAGAATTAATACAATGTTTGAAACGTTCTATCTTCATCTGGAATTTCAAACAAAAAAGGGCGAGTGGTCAGTTAACTTGCCTTTCGTTTGCGACAAGTGCAGTGTGTGCTGTACGCTTGAGGATTTCTTGACTGCTGGGCCAGTCAAAGCCAGCCCTGATAAAGCTCCAGAGGTTCACCGTAAACTCGAAGCGCTTTACGAAGAATTAGGGATGCTCTTTGAAGCAGGTGAAGCAAAATACGATTCTTATACGTTGCATTCGCTGTGCCCATTCTTAGATGGCAAAATGTGCGCTATTTATGAAGTAAGGCCTGATGGCTGCCGACAATTCCCAAACACTGTTTTTGGTATGCAAACCAGAAACTGCAAAGCGCTCACTCGGTTTAAAAGGCAACGTGCTGTTTTAAGGAGAGGAAGAAACTCAAAAGAAACTTATCATTTCACTGCAGAAAGCATTAAACCGGTAAAGTTTACTGAAAAACAATTCAAAGCATGCCTTGTTAAACTGCGCCGTGCAGGAATCACGAGGGATGAATTAGCCCTTCTCAAACTATTGAATAAAAAAGCTAAACTGGAAGCTACTGCAGGCATCCCTTAGGAGTTAGTGCTGCCTTTTCATTGGGGTCACTTGGGGTCTTTAGTTGCCACGACCATGGAGAGGGCGCCTATAATGGTCGTGGCTTAGGTTTGTCTGTGCTTTTGGTCTTTATATGGGTGTGGCGGTTTTGTGGTTGCCACAAGATGGTTTGTGGGTGCGGTTGCTTTTTGGTTTTGCAATGTTTCTCTTTGCTTGTTTCGGTGTGAGATGATTGTTTTCTTCCACACGCGGTGCATGGCTCTATGTTAGCAGAGTGTTCTTGTGGATGTGGTGGTATGTATCGTTTGTTTTTTTCTTCATAAGAGCGATGGGTGCAGCAAAAGTGCAACGCAAAGCACGATAAAACCATAGATAAACAAGAACTTGCAACGAAAATTTTTGATGTGTTGTATTGGAGAGGGCAAAATTCGTTTGTGAGGTTTAGAAATTGCAAGATGTAGTTGATTATGTTGGGAGTATGGTGTAGCTGCCAAGAGTTTTATTTGTGTGCTCTGGTTTACGCTTGTTACGCATGTGGATTGGAGAGTTTAAAATTCTGTTTATCATTCCAATTAGCTAGTAGCTGCATAAAATTAGAACAATTCAGCAGGCTATTCTCTGTTCATTGCCCTCGTTTTTAGTTCTTTAGGCATCAATTCAATAGCATAACGCAATGCGGTTCGTGGCATAACGGCTCTGTGTGCAATCACGTAATCTAAAACTTCTTGCTGGTGATTGCGGCTTTCCTCCTTGAGCAGCCAACCGTAGCCTTTCTGCACCATGTCATCCCCATTCACCAGCAGCACATCGCAGATTTCAAAGGCTTCCTTGAGAAATAAGCCCTTTTTGGCTGGCACAATCAGAGAAACTGCTGAAGCTCGTTTTAACCAGCGGTTGCTGCTTCTTGCCCAACTTTTGACTTCTGAGATTGTTTTTGGGTATTTTTGTAGTATGTCGCCGATGGTGTGATTGCAAAATCCGTCGCATTTCGCCCAGTTGTTGATGTAACATTCAATCCAACGCCTAAACGTCTTCAAATCCGCAGGTACAAGGCAGTCTATGTAGAGTGGTAACCATGTGTTTACAATGAATGCTTCTTCAGTAAAATCCGAACGCAGCAGTTCCTCGCATAACTCAAAAATCGCCGGTTTTTCTAGTGCCTTTACTTGTTGCCAATGTTTTTTTGCTATTTTTTTCACCGTTGGAGTTTTTATGCCATAAAAGACGGCTTGTTCTTTGAAAAACCGCTGAGCATTCTGGCGGTTCTCTACAGTAGCGTTAGCCTGGAGTTCAGCTCTAATCTGGGCTAAAATCTGGTTCATATGAATAATTTAGGGTCGCTAAAATAATAGGCTTTTTTTGGGAAACAATAGAGTGGAGAAAGAAGGTTTAGTAATCTTCCATCTGGTAGAGACCTAGGTCGATGTTGAGCGGTTTCTCAGGACCCAAGCAATCTTCCAAGTCATAGAGGTTTCGTGTGGCTTTCTCCAAACGGCTTTTTCTTGTAGTCACTTTCGCTTTAACCACCCTAACTTTCACTTTGCCCTTCGACTTTTGTGCGACAGGCGGTGTACCAATAACGGCACAATTGTCGATGATTTGCGGCGAAATCTCAACCTTGAGGTCTTCCACACCTAACACATCATGGACATGTTTAGTCAACGCCTTTTCGCCTCCAAACTTCAGCACTTATTAAATCGCGTATTGCAACCCGAATGGCTTCCGCACGATTCGGATAGAATCGTTCGTCTACCAACTGGTCTAAAGCTTTAATATACGTTTCAGGTAGATACAGAGTGATTAGCTTCAACGGTTGAACTCTCCCATTCTTGTATGGCTATACAGCGCTGATCGTCAGTTATACTTCTATATATTATGCTTTAAATATGCACATAACATGTTTGTGCTTTTATTTATAAGCGTTTTAAAGCGGTTGTTGCAGGTTCTTGTCAATTAATGGTGTGTGGGGGTTATGTTTTTATTGGTTGGTGAAACAAGTAACGTGCAGGTAAACTATGGTTTGGCGTGTTTTCATTCGTAACTTCGGTTGTTCGTCCAATACTGCAGACGGAGAAACGTTGGCTGGTTGCTTAACGCGAGCAGGGTTTGAACTTGTTGCTTCTGAGGAGCAAGCTGACGTGGTAATCTACAACACGTGCGCTGTGAAAGGGCCGACTGAAAACCGTATGATCAATACGTTAAAACTGGCTCCGGAAAACAAGAAAATTCTTGTTGCGGGTTGCTTGCCAAAGATAAGTTTTGAGAGGCTTTTGCGTGAGGTCCGTTTTGACGGTGCGGTTGGTCCAGCGTTGGGTAATGGTATAGTGGATGTTGTTAAACGGGTGTTGGCTGGGGAGCGGGTGGTGTATTTAGGTGCCATGGAGCAAAAGCCGCTTTTAAGTCTTCCAACGAAACGCTCCAACCCTGTAGTGAGCATTGTTCCGGTAAATTATGGTTGTTTGGGCAGTTGTGCTTATTGTTGTGTGGTCCATGCGCGTGGACACTTAAGAAGTTACAGTATTCAAGAGGTCATTGGAAGAGTTCAAGCTGATTTTGTCGGTGGCGCAAAAGAGTTCTGGGTCACATCGCAGGACACAGGCAGCTACGGCAGGGACTTGGGCATGGACCTTGCTGAGTTGCTTTTTGCGTTGGGTAGCTTGCAGGGGGATTTTCGGGTTCGGGTTGGCATGATGACGCCAAATCTGGTTATCGGTATGCTGGAAAGGTTGATTGATGCTTTTGACTGTGAGAAGATCTTTAAGTTTTTGCATTTGCCCGTTCAAAGTGGTGATGATTTGGTTTTGCAGCGTATGCGCAGGTTCTATACGTCTAGACAGTTCAAAGCGATTGTGGATGCTTTCCGCTTAAGGTTTCCTGATTTGACATTGGCAACTGACGTTATCGTTGGTTTTCCGGGCGAAACGGATGAAGCCTTCAAGAATACGCTTGTGCTTTTGGGGGAAGTCAAGCCTGACGTGGTTAACGTTTCCAAGTTTTTTGCTAGACCCAAAACTGCCGCTTGGGAAATGCAGGATGGCTTGGTGGAGAAGGAGGAAATCAAACGCAGAAGCACTCTTGCAGCTGAACTCGTTAAGAGGCTTTCGGCAGAGAAGAATTTGCGTTGGGTTGGTTGGAGTGGGCAAGTGCTGGTGGATGAGAAGGGTAAGGTTGAGGGTTCTTGGGTTGGACGTAATTTTGCCTACAAGCCAATCGTCATAAAAAGCGCTCAAAACCTGCATGGAAAAACAGTGGACGTCAGGGTCACAGAAGCGCATGGAACCTACTTGAGCGGCGAAATCGTTTAGTTTGACTTTGTTTTTCTTGACCCCCTTTTATAAACAAGTATATAGAAACGTACGCGCTGTTTATCCAGAAATTGTTGCTTGCTAAGCCTCCCCCTCCTCCCTATTATATTCTCATAGAACGTGCGTATAGGAAAGGTGTTTAGGTGTGATCATGTTTGCTTAGGTCTTCAGTGGTTTTTGCGAATCTTCTGCTAAATGCTTTGCGTATTTCCTCGACAAGAATAACGGCTGCCGTAATTGTCAGTAGGTAGAGCCAATCTGTTATGCCAAGTGCTGTTGTTCCGAAGAATTGTTGCATTAGTGGTATGTAAATCAAGAAGGCAAGTATTGAAATCTGAGAGACAATTCCGACCACTATCCATTTGTTCTTTGCTAAGCTTGTTTTGAAAATTGATTGCTTGCTAGTTCTGCAGGCAAGAACGTTCCCTGTCTGCCCTAACACTATGCCTGCAAAAGTCATCGTGACACCCTTAGCGTAGAAATCTGGGTTTGGAACAGATGACATGCCGAAGTGCCAGCCGCCAGCCATCCAAGCGCTAAAGCATCCGTACATTGCACCGGCTGAGATGATTAAGCCTATGTATAGTGAACGTAGGAAAACTCCGCGGGTGAAGAGTCTTTCTTTGATGCTTCTTGGTGGTTCCTGCATGATTCCAGCTTCAGGCGGCTCACGGCTCAGTGCCAAGGAAGGAACAACGTCGATTGCTAAGTCGATGGCTAAAATTTGCACTACCAAGAGCGGTAATGGAATTCCTAAGGTGGCGTAAAGGACGTAGGCAACCAGTTGAGCCCAGTTGTGTGAGAACACGTAGACAATGAATTTGCGGATGTTTTCATATATTGCCCTGCCAGATTCGACTGCTCCTACAATCGAGGCGAAACTGTCGTTAAGTAAAACTATGTCTGCGGCTTCACGGGCAACATCCGTTCCAGACGCTCCCATCGCAACACCGATGTTTGCTTCCTTGAGTGAGGGAGCATCGTTCGCGCCATCCCCTGTAACTGCAACTACGGCGCCACTAACTTTGAGGACCTTTACTATACGCAACTTTTGTTCTGGAGAAACGCGGGCAAAAATCACGTTGCCGTTTTTCACCGCTTCAATAATCCCTTGGTCGCTTAACTCTTCTAGATCGACACCGCGAATTATTTGGCAGCATTGGTGCTCCACAATGCCAACTTCCTCTGCGATAACTTGGGCAGTTGGTCCATAATCCCCAGTAATGATGACGGTCTTTATGCCTGCTTGCTTAGCTTTCAAAACGGCATCTTTAACTTCAGTCCTTGGTGGATCACGCATGCCTGCTAAACCGACAAAGACCAAATCGTTTTCCACATCTTCGCCCTTTCTGTAGTCGCTTTTGGCTAGCTGTTTGAAGGCAACTGCAATAACGCGCAAGCCCTCGTTGGCGAACTCGAGGATTTTGGCTTCAATCGAATCTAAGGTTTCCTGGTTTAGGTTTTCAACCTTGCCATTCGTCATGACTTTGGTGCATAAATCAAGGATGTTTCTTGGCGCACCTTTGGTGTAAACTAACACTTCATCTTTGAAGTGGTGAATGGTACTCATACGTTTGCGTTCGAAGCTGAACGGCAAAATATCAACGATGGGTTTCTTAATCAACTCGTCCTCAATGGTTAAGCCATATTTGATTGCGGCAACCATCAAAGCGCCATCAGTGGGGTCACCAATCACACTCCAATTACGGTTTCTATCGGAAGGCGGGTCAATCTTTGCGCCGTTACAAAGCGCTGCAATTTCCAAAAGCTTCTCAAGAGATGTTGTTTCTCCTGGGCGAAGTGGTTGGCCGTTTATAGTGAAGTCGCCAACTGGGTTATAGCCTAAACCTGAGACTTCTACCACGCGGTCCTTAACCCAGAGTTTGTTAACGGTCATTTCGCCCTTGGTTATAGTGCCTGTTTTATCGGTACAGATGACTGTGACACTGCCCAATGTTTGCACGGCTGATAACCGCTTAACCAGCACATTCTGCTTCACCATTTTAAGCACGTTGATTGCTAAGGCGCTGGAAACCGTGACCTGCAACCCCTCGGGTACACAGCACACCATGACCCCTATCATAAAGAAAATGCTCGTGCCAAGGGGAACTTCGAGAAACAGAAAACTTGCAATAAAGAAAACCGTTCCCACAGCAATGGCAATTAGAAAATCATACCTTGCCATTAACCCAATTTCCTTCTGAAGTGGGCTCTCTTCTTCACGGATAGTCTGGGTTAGACTCGCGATGCGGCCAAACTGCGTACCCATACCCGTAGCATAAACAACTGCTTTGCCCTGTCCTTTGGCGACGCTTGTGCTCATAAACACAAGGTTAGGAGCATGTATAAACGCTTTCTCAACGGTTTTCACGGTTTCAGCAACCCGCGGCTGAGGCTCCGATTCGCCCGTCAATGGTACGTTGTTGGTCCATAAATCGAAGGCCTCGATTAACCGCGCATCTGCCGGAACACGGTCGCCTTCCTCCAAAAAGATAATGTCGCCTGGCACGAGCTCCCGAACCGAGATTTTCTTTAGTTCTCCATCACGGTAGACTTTGGCATACTCAGGCATCCAGCTTTTTAGGGTTTCCATAGCTTTCTCAGCCCGAGACTCCTGGAACATGCTGACAAAAATGTTAACAAGCACTACTCCCAAAATGATTAAGGCAAGTTCTGGACTGCCACTAATGTATGAAAGTAAGGCTGCAACCAAAAGTAAAATGCCGAATAGATCCCTAAGGTGCCTGAAAAACTTGTTTACGAAAGGAATCTTCCTTTTCTGGGTTAGCCTGTTGTACCCATATGTTTTAAGGCGCTGCTTAGCCTCTTGGCTTGACAAACCTTCTTGAGATGTTTTGAGGTCGTCGAAAACCTTTTCAATCGGCATAGAAGCAGCTTTTTCCAAGATAAACCGCCAGCTCTGCAAAAATGGTAGCTATGAACAGCTCCAGATGCCCGATGCAGAAAGAGTGCCTTGGGCAAGCATTATGCTTTGAGTGGAGTTAATTTGAAGGTTCAATGCAATCCTCAACATGTTGACCAAATGGTCCATTTTTAAGATTTTGTTTTGCCTATTGTTTAATGTGGCATTTAAACTAATCGGACGCAGATTGATTTTTAAGCGCAAAGGAATTGGCCTCACTTCCGAATTAAAGGCAAGGGGTATGTTGTTAATCGACTTTTTTCTCCCCTGTTATGGTTTGTTTTCGCTTATAGGAAGTTAGACTCAATTTATTCTTTTTTGCGAATTATACTTAACATTGTTTGCGAAGTCTAGCCAATCGCTGTCTTGATAAAAAAAGCAAAAGTTGGTAGTAAACGAGAAAACAAGAAAAATCCTCAGGGGACCTCTTTTGTCGGCGCCCAAATGTTTTAAAGAATTGTGCCATAAAGTTAATAGGCTACAAACTCACTTTCCATGTAGCTTACTAATTTCCAAGAGATTAGTGATAATGCTTCAACAAACCTTTGAAGATGATAATAATTCGTATAATTTGGAGATTGCATAGCTATGGCGAGGTATAGACAAACCGAAGAAATCATTAAACTGATGAACAACCCAGCAATCATACGCAACACCAGCATAATTGCACATGTTGACCACGGGAAAACCACGCTGTCCGACAGCTTGCTCGCAGCCGCTGGCATCATCAGCACCCAAACCGCGGGACAAAAACTCTTCCTTGACTCCTGGGACCTAGAACAGAAACGTCAAATGACCGTTTTTGCTTCAAACGTAAGCCTCGTCCACACGTACAAAGACCAAGATTACCTCATCAACCTCATCGACACCCCCGGGCACATTGACTTCTCAGGTGCAGTCACACGAAGCCTTCGAGCCGTCGACGGCGCACTCGTCGTCGTGGATGCTGTGGAAGGACCCATGACTCAAACTGAAACCGTCCTCATGCAAGCCCTTAGAGAACGTGTCAAACCAATCCTATTCATTAACAAAGTTGACCGCTTAATCAAAGAAATCAAACTTACCCCACAGGAGATTCAACGCAAATTCGCCAAGATTCTCCTCCGAGTAAACAGCCTCATCGAAAAATACGCGCCACCTGAACACAAACAAGATTGGCAAGTCAAAATCGAAGACAGCCGAGTAGCCTTCGGTTCCGCATTGCATAAATGGGGCCTAAACCTCCAGCACATGAGGGCAAAGAAAGTTACCTTCCAAGACATAATCGATGCCTACACTGGCGACCCAGCTGATGTCGGCAGAAAAGTCGCTGAGCTCAGCCAGAAAGCACCCTTGCCAGAACCAATCCTTGACATGTTCTGCGAGCATCTGCCAAGCCCAGTTCAAGCGCAACCCTACAGGCAATCGCAGATTTGGCCTGGAGATCCGAACAGTGCAGTCGGCATCGGCATGGCAAAAGTAGACCCTAACGCCCCCCTGCTTATGTGCATATCCACCATTGAAGTGGATCCACACAGCGGCACTGTCGCCATCGGCAGAATCTTTAGCGGCTCCATAACAAAGGGTAAACAGGTTCAACTTGTAAGTAGCAACCATAAAGGCACCATCCAGCAGGTCTTCATGAGTATGGCAACTGACCGTGTCTTCGTTGACCGTGTGCCGGCTGGTAACATCGGTGCTATCTCTGGTTTACCTGCACTGCACGTTGGCGAAACTGTGGCGGAAGATGGCATAGAAGTACACTCTTTCGAAGGCTTGCGATATGTCTCTGACCCAGTCGTCACAGTTGCTGTTGAACCCGAGGACGTCAAAGATTTACCGCTTTTTGACAAAGTTATGCATAAACTCACCACCGAAGACCCCAACCTGCACTTCATCATGAACAAAGAAAGCGGCGAATTTCTCCTCTCCGGCATGGGCGAGCTACACCTTGAAATCACCGCCTACCGCATGCAAGAAGCAGGCCTAAAAGTAAAACTCAGCAAACCAATCGTTATCTACCGAGAAACCATCGCCCACGACTACCGTGGACCACCAATCATGGGTAAAAGCCCCAACAAACACAACAAACTTTGGATAACCATCGAGAAACTCAGCGACGACGTCATCGAAGCAATAAAATCCGAGAAAATCACCGACATGCAAAGCAAAGACGAACGCACCAAAATCCTCCGCAGCCTCGGCTGGGCACCAGACGACGCCAAAGGCGCGGTGGCAGTGGAGGAAAACAACATACTCGTTAACCGCATCAAAGGACGTCAATACGTGGATGAAATCATCGACCACATAAAGACAGGTTTCCGCGAAGCCGTCCACACCTCACCACTCGCAAAAGAACCCGCTTACGGACTCAAAATCAACTTAGAAGATATCACCTTGCACGAAGACCCCGTTCACCGCGGTCCTGCACAAGCCATCCCCATGACTTGGAGACCCATTTACTGTGCAATCCTACTCTCTGACCCCAAACTGCTTGAGCCAATCATGAGCTTCGAATGCAAAGTTCCAAGCGAATTTGTCAGCAGCGTCATCGCACTGCTCAACAAACGACGAGGCAAAATCCTCGACATGCCCAGCGAAGAAGACATGATAACAGTCAAAGCAGAAATGCCAGTTTCCGAATCCTTCGGCATCGCCGACGAACTCCGCAGCAGCACGCAAGGCAGAGCTTTCTGGGCAACCCAATTCAGCCGGTGGGCACCAGTACCCGAGCAGATGCAGGCAGAAACCATCAAAAAGATTCGTGAGCGCAGAGGCTTACCTCCAGTCCCGCCAAAGCCAGAAGAATACTTCGAGAGTGAGTAAGCGGCAAATCCGCTTTTCCTCCATTTTTTGCTAAAAAATAGAGTTTACTAAATAATTCGTGTGACCCATTTAGAACTGTGACGAGTCAGTTTGGGATAAGGCTTTAATGCTGTTTCTGCTTAAAGAAAACAGTTGATTCGTTATGATTGTTGGAGTCTGTGGTAGCCCTAGGGATATGGCAACTGCGTATGTCCTCAAAGAAGCTCTGCGTATGCTGGAAGATCGAGGGTTTGAAACTAGGTTTTGGAGTGTTAGGGGCAAATGGATAGATTTCTGTGCACATTGCGATTATTGCTTGCAAAATAAGCACTGTGTCGTACAGGACGATGTGCAAGAGCTCTACACGTGGCTTGCTGAAGCCAAGGGCATAATTTTTGCGACGCCCGTCTACAATGGCGGCATAACTGCTCAACTGAAAACCGTGATGGATCGGATGCGTGGTGCAGTGGCATCAGATAAGACGTTTTTCAAGGGAAAAATCGGCATGGGCATCGCCGTGGGCGGCGACCGAGCTGGCGGACAGGAGTTTGCACTCATGCAGATCCACACCTTCTTTATAATCAATGAGATGGTTCCGGTGGGCGGCGGTTCTTTTGGCGCTAATTTGGGAGCAACGTTGTGGAGCAAGGACACGTTGGAGGGTGTGAAGTCGGATGAAGAAGGGTTTAGAAGTTTGCGTAAGACAGTTAAACGCTTTGCAGATTTACTGGAGCGAGAAGGGAGCAAATGATGGCAGAGAAGGCTTCTAAGCTGAAGGTTGCGTGGGGCATCAGCGGCGCCGGGGACAAGATAGCAGAAATCCTTGACGTTATGATTGATTTGAAGCGTCAGTATGAGGATGTGGTGGAAATCGAGGTTTTCGTTTCGAAGGCTGCTGAGACTGTGCTCAAATTCTATCGGTTGGAAGAGAAGTTGAGGGCGAATTTTCCTAAGGTTTCGGTCGAGGTTAATTCGAATTCGCCTTTTTTGGCGGCTTGGCTGCAGATGCGTAAATACGAGTTTTTGCTTATTGCTCCAGCTACGTCTAACACCGTCGCAAAGATAGCCCATAGCATAAGTGATACGATGCTGACTAACGCTGCTATCATGAGTTTGAAAGCGTTTGTGCCGATCTACATATTGCCTACAGATTACAAAGAGAGCACTGTTTACACGAAGCTGCCGAACGGCAAAGAAATGAAGTTGCGTGTACGTAAGGAGGAAGCAGATTTAGTGCGTAAACTCGAAACCATGGAAGATGTGCACGTTTTTGAGAACCCGCAGAAGATGCGTGAGGGTTTTTTGGCTTGGGTTGAAACCCTTAGGCGTTAATGTCGGTCTGAACCTATAGATTAGATGGTGGAATTGGGATTCGTGCTATTTTGGTTGTTTTTGAATTGTTCTTCTGTCAAAAGAGCGCTTTTCTTATTGTGAGCTGATGGCAGGTGGATTTTGAATGTTGTCCCGGTTCCGATTTTGCTGTCGAATGTTACTTTGCCGTTTAATGCTTCTGTTAAGCGTTTAACTACGGCTAGGCCGAAGCCTTGTCCTTTAGATTTTGTGGTAAATAGAGGCGTGAAGAGTTGGGATTTAGCGGTTTCAGGGATACCCAAACCTGAATCTTGGACAGAGATTGCTATGTTTGCATCTTCACGTTGGGCTCGGATTGCAAGGCTTCCTCCTTGAGGCATGGCTTGGAAGGCGTTGTTTACAAGGTTTATTAGGATACGCTTTAGCATGTCTTCGTCAGTAAATATTGCAGTTGCGTCTTCGTCTATTGTACAGGAGACTGCCACCTTATTTGGCATGCTTAGCGTTCGTAACACTTCATCGCAAATTCGCTGCAGATTCGCGGGTTTGCGGTTTGGTTTGATGGGTCTTGCAAAATCTTGGAGGTCAGCGACTATTTTGTTTATGTATTCAACGTTTTTCTCGATTTCGCGTAGGCTTTCCTCAATCTGAGTTTTGTTTGGGCTATGAGGACACGGGGCTAGTTCCGTCTTAGCTAGGTACAAGTCGCTAATTATGGCTTGCAGAGGGTTACGGATATCATGCCCAACCATGCCTGCAGTTGCTCCGATGGCAGCGAGTCTCTCTGAATCTCGTAGCTGCTTTGTTTTTTCTTCCACTAGTTGTTCGAGTTTGTCGGAGTGAGCTTTGAGCAGTTTCTCGTTTGCCTCTAGTTTTTCCAGCATTTGGCTGTTGATTAATGCGATGGAGGCGATTTCTCCAAAAGCTGCCGCCATTTGGGCGTCTCGCCTTGTGAAAGAGTCATGTTTGTTGGCTAAGCCTATTATGCCGACCGTTTTGTTGTTAATTGTTAGGGGTGCAAATAAGACGTTTTTTAGTGTTACGTGTCCTTTAGGCATGAAAGATAACCATGGACTATTTGCAAAGTCATTACAATAGACGACTTTTCCCGTTTGGTAGACTTGGGCTCTTAACCCGCGGATAGGCATGGGAAGCGACGGGTCAACGGTGCATGACAGGTCGCCTGAGTCTAAGAATAAAACATCGTTTTCTTTTCCATCTGCGCTTAACAGGGCTACATAACCAGCTGTTGCGTCAAGTAGATTTTTGCAGCTATCAAAGATTACTTTGGCGGCTTTCCGAAATTCTCGATGAACCAAAACTGCTTTGGAAGCTTCCAGAAGCGCTGTGACTTCTGATTGTCTATCTTGCGAAGCTTTTAATGTATCTATTAGTTCGCTCTCAATTTCTTTGCGACTGGTAATATCTATGCAGGTGCCAACCCATTCTCGGACGCTTCCATCTTCATTTAGAATGGGAACCCCATGGGCTAGAAAATGACGGTAAACCCCGTCCGCGCGTCTCAATCGATATTCAACTTCATAATTAGTTTTGAACTCAACGGCCTTCTTCCAAACATCCACTGTTCTTTGATAGTCATCAGGGTGAAGAGCATTTGACCAGCCCCAGCCTTTGACTTCTTCAAAGGATTGGCCAGTATATTTTCTAAATGATGGTATATCTTCGGTGACTTCACCTTTTGCATTTGTTATCCAGCCAAGTTGTCCAGTCACTTCTATGTATGAGCGGTACCTTTCTTCACTTTTTCTTAGCGCATCTTCAGCCTTTTTTCGTTCTGTTATGTCTCGGGCTACATGCACTGAGCCAATAAAACTTTCATTCTCGTCTTTTAGCGGGGTAGTGCTTACTATAAAATCGCCGCCCAGTCTATCCTCGTGCACTTCCGCTATATGTTCATGTTTATCTATCATGGATTTTGAATGTGGGCATGTGCTGGGTGGGCTTTCGGTTCCATGTACGCATGTATAACAGTGCAAACCAATGCATTTTTCTGGCGTTGTGCCCAACGCTTGCGCCATGGCTTTGTTGGCACGGATAATCCTGTGGTTGTCGTCTAGGATAGCGATTAGGTCTGGGACACTGTTGAAGGTTCGCTCCCAATCAACCTTGGCTCTGTAGAGTGATTGCTCGATTTTTTTGCGTTCAGTGATGTCTTGAACCATTCCGATTGATCGAATGATTTTGCCGCTTCGGTCTCGAATGTGCTCACATTTTTCCTGTACGATGCGTATTTCACCGTTTGTTTTTCTCACGATTCGGTGCTCAATGGCATAGGTGTCTTTTCCTTCCTTAATTGAACCTGTATATGCGGCATCAACTGCTGCTCGGTCCTCAGGATGCACTCTTTCAAGGAAGGTTTCGTATGTAGCGGAGAATTCGTGGGGGTTTAAACCAAAGATTCTGTAGACCTCATCAGACCAAGTTAACTTGTTATTGATTAAGTCGAGTTCCCAGCTGCCTAAGTGTGCGATTTCTTGGCTTCGGTTTAGACGTTTTTGGCTTTCTATTAGGGCTTCCTCTGCTTTCTTGCGTTCGGTGATGTCTCGGTTGCTTGCACGGCGGCCTATCCATTTGCCATCGTCGTCAAAGACTGGTTGGCAAGCATGGGATACCCAGCGGACTTCTCCATCACGTTTAACTATACGAAAATCTATGCTGTGCGGCTTGTTTGATTTTAGCAAATCAAAGTGGTCGCCTATTTGTATTTTGTCGTCTGGGTGAACAATTCTGGTAAGCAGTTTAGGGTCGTTGATAAACTCGTCTGGGCTGTAACCTGTGAAGCCTTCGCATGAGGGAGAAATGTAGATTATGTTGCCGTTGGGTGCAACCCAGTATTCCCAATCGTATGTGAAGTTCGCAACCGTTCGAAATTTTAATTCACTTTCCCGCAACGTGTCTTCTGCTTTTTTGCGTTCCGTTATGTCACGAAACACCAATACCACGCCTGTGACGTTGCCTTCTTTGTCTTTTATGGGTGCTCCGCTGTCATCTATGGGCACTTCAGTGCCGTCTTTCTTCACGAGAAGAGTATGGTTGGCTAAGCCCACGATTGCTCCTTCAGCAGTTACCTTCGTTACGGGGTCTTCAACTTCTTTTCGGGTGAACTCGTTTATTATCTTGAAAACTTCTTTCAGCGGCTTGTTTTTTGCTTCGCTGATTTTCCACCCTGTGAGGTCTTCGGCTACAGCATTCATGAAGTTTATGTTGCCACTGGTGTCAGTTGTGATAACAGCATCGCCGATGCTTGCTAGAGTGGTTTGCCAACGCTGTTCGCTTTCCTGAAGTTTTGCTCGGATGCGTCTTTGCTGGAGGATTTGGTTTAGTTCGTTGGCAATCAACTCAAGCTTAACGAGGTCTCTTTTGGTGTAGGGTGCTTCTTTGTTTCCTATGCCGAAAACAGCGTAAACTTTTCCTTTTTCTATCATGGGATAGCTAAGCAAACGCTTTATTTGGACATGTCCATTTGGGAACCCTCTCTGATTGGGGCTTCTTTCAAAATCGTTGTATATAATGGGGTGTTTGAGGCGAATAGAGTCTGCCCAGTTGCCAGCTTGCTCGATTGGATAGTGTGAGTCGTAATTTGCCGAGCAACCCTTTAGGGCTTGTTTATTCCAGCAGGTTAATTTTATCTTTTTTTGGTCCTCGCTGACGAAATGAAAAAAACCAATTTTGCTTTCCGTGACTGAAACAGCATGGTTAAGGAAGTACTCATAGAGCTCATTCTCTTGCAGCCTTAACGCTTTACGATGGAGTTCTAACAGAAAGTTAGCTCTTTTCCCTGTTAATTTTTCAGTGTTAGGAAACATTAGGCAATTTTCCGAGGTTCTTTTGTTATAAGGTTGTGTTTTATGAATAAAAGTTTTCGCTGTATGCACTTGGCTTGCCACTTTCCCATTTTGAATGCAGAAAACCGCAAGTTTGAGTGCTTGTTTGGTGTTTGCTTGCTATTGTAGTAGGCGTTAGGCAACCACATCAATTTTTATTTTAAAAGAGGGTTAAGTGTTGTCAGGAATGCAAGGGATAGCCAACCAAAGTTGAGCGGGTCAGGCTGCTATGGCTGGAGAAGGCGTTGCCCACCTGCCTTTTAGTCTTCCTTTGGCTTTAGCGCACGGCTTGGTCCGCTTAACTAACCTGTTTTTCCCTCTTAAATTCTATTAGGTCAAAACGACGCTCTAGTTTGATTTGGTCTCAGGCTGTTCCTCTACCCATTTTTCCACGATAAGTTTATTGTCGTTTGGGCTAAAACGAATCCTTACTGGCATTGAGCCGTTGCATTTAAGCGGAAACATGCTGTCGTCCACTACCCGAACAGGCAAATAGAGCAGGTACCTGTCGTCTTTCCGTCTAAATATAGTTCCCTTTCCTTCGTTACCCACGAGCAATCCCCAAACAAGTTAACGTTACCTAGCTATTTGCTTTTAAATTTGACTGTTTAATAAGTAAAAAAGGTCAACCCTCCATTTTACATTTCTGCTTTTCTTAGGAGTTCGCGTGCGCTGTTCAGGTTGACCCTGTAGAATACGAACGTAATAATTGCCGCAACAATACCGCTCGATGCAACAGAAACCGCCACATCAAGCATACTCATAGGCGCTACTTCCATGAAAGTAGATGCAAAAACACTCAGCAGAAAAGGAACCAAAGGGGCAAGCACCGCCAAACCAGCCAACCCGCAAGCTATCAAACTTATAATAGCCCAAGTTGGACGAATCATTCTTGCCCTACGTACTGCCGAGAAATCTGCCCCCTTGAAACCGATGGCAAGAGCCACAGAACCTATTGCAGGTATTATGAAGAAACTTTCCAACGACGCTAAGATGGCAGTTAGTAGAGAGGGATGATAGAACGCAATTCCCACTGCACCTGTGATGATTAAGATTATAGTTGAGATAAGGACTAAAAAGAAAAGCTTGCTCTTAACTAGGTTTTGGGCGGAAATGGGTGAAGCATAAATTCTCCATACCGCTTGCCCTTCCTCTCCAATGAGCGAGTTGCCCAACGTCATCGAGACTGCGCCTGATGGAAAGAGAAAAATAAGGACAAAGTAAACCGTGCCTACTGCACTTGGAGCACCACTATTAGTTACGCCCAAAGATTGAACCAAGAAAATAACGATTATTGCTATGGGGAAGATGAAAATTTGCATGAGCTCTCGCCGCCTCGTGAACGCTCGTAAATCCTTGTGAATTAACGCCGCCTCAACCGTGGAGAACCCGAGTCTACCCAAGAAACCCGCTTTTGGCGCATAGATGCCGCTCTTTTGAACTTTAATCGCTGGAGGCTCATATAGTCCAAACCGCATGTTCAATAGGACAGCAAGATAGTACAAACCTGCGATGAACAGCGCTGACAGGACGACGAAGAGTATGCCTTCCAAAAAGGCGCCTTGAACTAAATAAAACAATGCAAGAGCAACCCAGACAAAGGGCACGAAAACCCCATTCGTTTGAATCTGCGTTAAGACGCTTACGAAGCTAGTGAATCCAGAGGTAATCAATGCGTAAACAGTGTAAAAAACAACGATAACCACAATCAAACCGATGAACCGAACCCACACCGCTGCTCTACCGCTTGATTTATAAACCGCTCCCGTAAAACGCACCTGAAGAATCCTGATAATTTCTGTCAAAGAACTAGCCATAAAAGCTGCTGCCAACACTGCCAACGTCGTCAAAACTCCCTGAGCAATCAACCCGTTGAAAGCTGAGAAAACAAGGATGCCTGAGGCAAATCCAAGCACCACCCCAACGGGAAATCCGAGTAAGTTAGCAAGAATCGAGGCAAGAGTATTCTCCTGCCAAGTTATGGGTAACCAGTACATCACCTGAGTAGTGGCCTTAGCGCCGCTAATCTGAATCTGCTGCAGCATGGTGAGTACCACACAAAACAGCAATACGATGGTTGGAGTAGCGACAAAAAAAGAAACAGCCGCCTCTGCCAAAGGAGCAACGCCCACAGGTGTCCCACTTGAATAAACCAGGGCAGCAAGGGCATTAGCAAACAAGCCGCCTATGACGCCGACGGCTACGGCAAGCAGATAAGGCCAATACGCTCCTAACCCGCTTTCCCTGTACCTGGTTGTCTTTACTCCCCTAACTAGCCTGCCTGATTTGCGTTCAACCCGCATGAGGAATAAGACATTCTTCCAATTCATTTCAGCAGTTCCTCGACCACAGCCTTCAAATCTCCAGTTCCCGTAAGTTTGAGGAAAATCTCTTCTAAGCCTGAACTTGGCAAGCTAGCTCGTTGCCGAAGCTCCGCCATGTTGCCTAACGCCAAAATGCTGCCTTGGTACATGATGCCAATGCGGTCGCACACGGCTTCAGCAATCTCTAATACATGAGTTGATAGAATCGTCGTGACTCCCTGCGCTTTTAATTCTTGAAGAAAGTCCTTGACTATTCTTGCGCTTCTGGGATCCAAGGCGTTTAGTGGTTCGTCGAGAATCAAGAGTTTGGGTTTATGAAGGAACGCTGAGATGAGGCTGATTTTCTTTTTCATGCCGTCAGAGTAACTGTTAATCATGTCGCCTTCTCGCCCTTCAAGGTCCATGGCTTTGAGGTACTCCGTTATGCGCTGTTTTTTCTCTTCTGCTGGGACAGTATAGATGTCAGCGATGAAGTCGAGGTATTCGATTCCAGTTAAGAACTCGTAAATGTTCGGTGATTCAGGAACATAACCAACCTGCCGCTTAACCGCCACAGGGTCTTCCTGCACGTTTATACCTAAAACGTTGATTTCGCCAGCGTCCGGCTGAACTAACCCAAGCAGCATCTTGAGCGTCGTGGATTTACCTGAGCCGTTGGGTCCTAAAAGAGCGAAAATCTCTCCTTTGTGGATGATGAGATTGATGTTGTTTACTGCCACGATTTCGTTATAGCGTTTTGTTACGTCTCTTAGTTCAACTGCGGTTGGCAAACTCATGCGAAATGGCACCGCCTTGAAATAGCATGCCTCAATATTTAAGGCTAATGCGAACACTAATCCTTCAAGGTGGCATTACGCTGATTTTTGTAAAGGTTGTTTTGGTGCAGACGATCGGTTATAAACAACAATCTAACGATGTGATACCAAGCTGATAAGTCGTCGTATTTTCCCTGTCTTTGTCATTGCTGGGTGGGCTGGCAAGTTTTCTTTTTCAAGCACCGTGTAATTTGAAGCGGCAGTTAGGGTTTAAAATTCAGTTCAAAGCTTATCGGAACATCTTCACCCCATGACTGTCGGATTGGACAAATCTTTTGAGCCATCCCATAAACCGTGTTCGCTTTTTTGCGTTCCCAGTCATTATCGTTTTCTAAGCTGACATCCATGGCGAAGTGCACGTTGGTGAAGATTAGTTTCTCCATCCCTTCCACGTTCATTTTAACTGTTGCTTTTGTCTCTAAGTTTTTTAGGCCAAGTTGGCTGTTTTTAGCGATCAGCAAAAACAAGGTATTTATGCATGATGCTAACGCTGCAGCAAATATGTCTTCTGGGGTGCAGTAACCTGGCGTTCCACCAAACGATGGTGGTGGGCTGACAGCTACGATTTGTTTTCCTCCGACTGAGAGTTGACATTCAGTGCCGCCTTTCCAAGTGGCTACTCCTTCAAAATTCATCTCAGGCATAAAATCATCTCATGTAAAAACTAGTTTTAAAGGCTAATTTTAATGTTGTGACATTAGTAGTTACCGAGCGTTAATTTTCAGTTGGCGGTAGCTTGCACTTAACTTGGATTTGCATGGCAACATCTTAGCCCAAGATGGAAACTATGCATGCCATAATACCGACGCAAACTCGTTTTCGACCCAACCTTCTGGGCGATAATCACTGCAACAGCCGATTTGAACTGCAAACTCAACGACTCTGGAACCGTCGGCGTAACCTGTGGGGCAAGCCAACACTTACCGGTAGCAATCACGGGCTCTTACATGTTCAACGATATTTCAAGCAAGCATACAATAAGCGTTTTTTCACAGCCCACTCAAGTGCTGATACTTATTTTTTTTCTAAATTTTTGGCCTAAGCCTGAGAATATCCTTAAATCTGACTTAGGTTTCAATGCTAAAAGAGAAAATTTAAATGCCCTACACAATCCAAACTCATAAGCTAACAAAAACTTTCAATACCTTAAAAGCAGTCGACAGCCTAGACATAACAGTGGAGCCTGGAGAAATTTTTGGGTTGCTCGGACCGAACGGCGCTGGAAAAACGACAACTGTTTCGATGCTTTGCACCATCCTAAAACCAACCTCAGGAACCGCAACAGTCAACGGCTATGACCTTATCAGTGAAGCCGATAAAGTGCGCAAGTCCATAGGCATAGTCTTTCAAGACCCAAGCATCGACGACCGTTTAACAGCCAGAGAAAACCTCACTATGCACGCCAATCTTTATGGCGTTCCAGCGTCAGAACAAAAGGACCGCATAGCTCGCATCCTTAAACTCGTGGAACTCGAAGATAGGGCGGATGATTTATTGCGGACTTACTCAGGCGGCATGCGACGCAGACTTGAGTTAGGTAGAGGATTAATCCATTACCCTAAAGTTTTATTTCTGGATGAACCGACAGTGGGCTTAGACCCGCAGACGCGAGATCACATCTGGAAATACATAAAGGAACTCAAAGAAGCCCATGACATAACCGTCGTCTTGACCACTCACTACATGGATGAGGCAGATAGGCTCTCAGACCGCATCGCAATTATGGACCATGGAAAAATCGTGGTTTTAGACACGCCTCCAGCCCTCAAAGAAACCCTTGAAGGAGACGTTGTTACCGTTCGAGCTAACAACATTGATGCGTTAAACAAATTAGTTTCCCATTGGCTGGGGCTCAACCAAACCCGCATAGTGGACGGCGCTCTAGAAATTACTGTGCATAATGGCAAAGCAGCCCTGCCCCGCATTATGGAAATAGCCACTCAAAACAACATTTATGTTGAATCGTTAATTTCGCGGGAACCCAACTTAGAAGATGTCTTCTTGCACTACACTGGGCGTTCCATCCGCGAAGACAATTCTCGCGAACTACATGGCTTGGCTGCGGCTCAAAGGAGAGCTATACGATGACTGAGATACGGGCATTATACACTCTGTGGCTGAGAGAAATCAAACGTTTCATTCGTGACCGAGTAAGGGTAATCGTAAGTTTCGTTCAGCCGCTGTTGTGGCTGGTGGTTTTTGCAGGAGGGTTTGGTGCACGTCTCCTCATTCCAGGAATAAATTACCAACAATACCTTTTCCCAGGCATTATAGGGCAAACATTGCTCTTCACCGCGATGTTCATGGGCATAAGCGTGATTTGGGACAAAGAATTCGGCTTTATGAAAGAAATCTTAGTTGCGCCAGTTTCACGTTTCACCATTTTTATGGGGAAAATGTTCGGCGACAGCACCGCCGCCCTGCTCCAAGGCATAATCGTCTTTGCTTTCGGTTTTATCTTAGGCATCCCCTTTAACCCCATAACGTTGATTGCTGTCCTACCGATTATGCTGCTCATTACGTTTGGCCTAGTCAGCGTAGGCTTAACGATAGCCAGCTTCATGGGCAGCCTAGAAAACTTCGGTGCAATCCAAACCTTCATCAACCTGCCCCTATTCTTCCTTAGCGGCGCTTTGTTTCCGGTTTCTGGACCAGGAACCCCTGAGTGGCTACAAGTAGCCTCAACCTTTAATCCGTTAACTTACGGAATCGATGCTTTGCGCACGATTATTTTAGGCTCAGCTTGGACCCCACTTCAACCCCTCTACATCAACCTCGGCATTGTCTGCATCTTTGACGTGGTAATGGTCGGTGTTGGCACATGGGCTTTTGGCCGAATGAAGTAGCCTAAAAACTCATGCCATACAGATGTTACAGTTACTTAGTGAAGATAGGTTTTAATTTTCTCCAATCTACGTTGCGTTCGTCCTTCGCTTTTTTCATCCCGCAGCCAGAGAAGCTGAGCCTCCGATAGTTTCTGGCCATCGACCCAGAACTTGGTAAGCAGCCTGATGATTTCGAGATTAAAATTACCGCTTTAAAATTAGAGTTATTGTTAATTGAATAAAGGCAAGAATCTATTTGTTTGTCATTTCGTTTATCTGCTGTTCCATGGCGTGCCCACGGCAGAAAACTATGGCTTTTTGTACGCCTGGCACGGTTTTAGCGGCGTCCCGAATGTCTGCTGCTAGCTTGAATGCTATGGGGCAGAATGGGCTTGTTGGAACAAATTCCACAGTGACGGTGCCTGGTGCAGTTTCTTTGACGCTCTGAATCATCTGCATTTCTTCAAACGTTTGGCCAGTCTCTGGGTCTTCAACTTTACCTACTTCTTGCCGTACTTTATCTTCCAGTTCAGTCATAACATTCAACTCGGCTGTTACTGAAAAAGATATGAAGTGGCAAAGCATATAAACTGATTGATTAAAACCATAGCAGCCAAGATGGTTTAGCGGTGAATTGTTTGAAGTACGACGAATCATGCATATTCTGCAAGATAGTGCAAAAACAAGCGCCAGCGAGCATTCTCTACGAAGATGAAAACGTGATGGCTTTATTGGACATTCGACCGCTAAACATGGGACACACACTCGTCATACCAAAAGTTCACTACGTCGACATCTTTGACACACCCGAAAAAGAGCTATGCCAAATCCACATAATCGCCAAAACGCTTTCTCTGGCCATTAAAAAAGCAACAGAAGCCGACGGTATAAGCATCATCCAGCAGACCGGCAGAGCTGCAGGCCAAGATATCTTCCATTTGCATGTACATGTGGTTCCGCGTTTTCTAGGACAAAAACTCCCGTCTTTTAGTGACCTAAAAATGGTTGAACGCTCCAAACTAGATGAGATGGCTAAAAAAATACGTAACCAACTTTAACAGCCTGCATCATCAAACCCGTTTGAGATGCTGTCTCATACCGTTTTATAATGAACAGCAACCCCTAATACTGCAAATCTTATATCTTTAGAGCCCGTAACTTTTTATGGGTTGATTAGTGTGGCTGTTGATGTAAGCAGAACAAAAAAGCCCAAGCTGCCAAAGAAACGCTTGCTAAAAAAAATTAACCGAAGATAAACTCTAAAGCAACCTTCTAACGCTTGCCTCAAACATTAGGTTAGCTTAGAAAACGTATGCTACAAAGAGAAAAGAATGGGATTATTGGTTAAGTGAAGCCAGATACTTAAGGTGGAACGGCTTAATCACAATTCCACCTTTGAGGTCAGCATGGAACGTTTGGCTCTCAACCACCCAATCCGCTAACTCGGAGTCATGTGCCCTAATGAAGGCAGCAAAATCCTCAAAATCCTTATGTAACGAAACACAAACGATATCCCAACCCATGCCTCTGCCTTCCACGACCAAAACCACGTTGGTCCGATTTGTGTACCATTCCTTCATTTTCTCCAAGGCTTGGGTTCGGTCCTCGCCTGTTTGGTACTTCAATTTACTTTTCAGGAAGGTTATTGCAGCTATTTCAAAGCCGATTTGCCCAAACTTCGGAATAACTGTATAGCCTTCGATGAAGTTTTCTTCAAGCATAGCGCGCCTACGAGTAACGGTAGGTTGAGAAACACCAAGAGATTTTGCCAGTTGTCTATCGCTCCTGTGCGAATCTTTCATTAACTCAAAAAGAATCTTGTAATCAATTGGTTTTAGTTCTTTCATTCCGACCAACCCAGTCTATTTTTACTGACCATTAGCATCTTTTGACATCATATATAAACTTCGTTGTTGAATAATCAAAAAACTTGCCAACAGCAATCTTGAACCTACAACAGATACTCTTAAGAGAAAAAAATCACCTAAACAATGAAGGAGAATCGCTTAAAATGCCCCTGAAAATCCAAAATGAGATAGAACAGGAAATAACAAAATTCCTATCCGACTTAATACGCATAAACACAACCAACCCGCCAGGCAACGAAACGCAAGCAGCCAACTTCATAGCCGAAGACTTAGCAAAGGAAGGCTTTACGCCAGAAATCATCGAATCAGCGCCCGGCAGAGGCAGCGTAATCACGAGGCTGAAGGGAACAGGAGAAAAACCCAGCTTGCTCTTGCTTTCGCACCTTGATGTAGTCGCAGCTAACCCCGCCGAATGGACCGTTGACCCGTTCGCAGGCACAGTTAAGGACGGTTACGTATACGGCAGGGGCGCCTTCGACATGAAGGGCATGGTTGCCGTTGAAGTGTTCACTCTAAAACTCCTCAAGAAAAACAACGTTCCCCTGAAAGGAGACGTTGTCTTGGCCGCCACGGCTGATGAGGAAAAAGGCGGAGAGGAAGGCGCTGGCTACCTGCTGCGGCATCACCGAGAGAAGGTTTGGTGTCCCTACGTTATAAACGAGGGAGGAGGGCTGGCGATTCCGCAGAGCAAAGGCCACATCTATACGGTGCAGACAGCGGAAAAAGGAATTTTATGGTTCAGAGTAAAAGCAAAAGGCACACCAGGGCACGGTTCCATGCCCAACATGGCTGACAACGCCATCGCACGCATGAACAAAGTCATGGATAAAATCGGAAGCATGCAGCCCCAAATTGTGTTCTTGCCAACCCTCAAGCAGTTTCTCGTTCAAGTTGCCAAACAGAACCCAATGTTGCAAGAGCCCTTTTCGCGCCTACTTGCCAACCCAGAGCAAAGCGATCGAATACTCGACGAGTTAGCCCAGACTGACAGGGTGTTGGCTGAAGAAATCAGGCCGAAAATAAAGATGACGATTACACCGACTATGATTCATGGCGGAGTAAAGGAGAACATCATCCCTTCAGAGTGCGAAGCAGTTTTCGACTGCCGAGTCCTCCCAAGCCAAAGTGTAGAGGAAACGTTTAGCCAAATCAAAAACCTGCTCGTGGACGTTGGCTTGGACAAGTTAAGCTTTGAAATCTTGCAGATACATGACGGCTCAGAATCTACAACAGAAACCCCACTCTACAACTCGATAGTAAGCGTTCTAAAGGACTTAGAGCCTGACTGCGAGGTGGCACCCAAATTGGACACGGGCGGCACTGATTCACGCTTCTTTAGGCAAACAGGCAGCGTATGCTACGGTTTTAACCCGATGCGCCCTGACGAACCTAACGATAAATTAGAGAAGCGCATGCATGGTATTGACGAGCGTATAACGGTTGAGAATCTAGTGTTTGGGACAAGCGTTCTATATGAAACGGTTAGAAGGTTCATGACCTAAGCAGTTAACCTCATAGTCTTTTTAAAAATATTTTTTATACTAAACTCCAGTATTTGTACTAGAAAGCGTTAGTCTGCTGAAGGTACCCCTGATGATGTTTAGCGAACAGTCGATAGTACGTAAGGAAAAAGCAAATTTTAGCTCCTACAAAACCATCGGCTTAATCTCAGACACCCATATACCAAAAAGAGCCAGGTACATCCCTAACAAGGTTCTTGAAATCTTCCAAAACGTCGATTACATCATTCATGCAGGAGATCTGGTGGAGTTAGCGGTTTTAGATGAACTGGAACAGCTCGCTCCCGTCTTGGCGGTGCACGGCAACATGGATGGCCCAGAAGTTAGCGGCGCTTTGCCAAGGCTTAACTCGCTAAAAGTTTTCGATTGGAAAATCGGTGTTATGCATGACCCGAACACTCTGTATGGTTTTAGTAGAATGCGTGAGATAGCTAAACAAAACGGCTTTAACGCCTTTGTTTATGGTCATACCCATGTAGCACTCGTTAAATGGGAGCATAAAACTCTCTACATAAATCCTGGCACACCGACAGACCCCTTATCACCTATGAGTGGGCCATCGGTTGCATTGTTGAAAATTTCCAAAGAAACGGTCTTACCCGAAATAATTCGGTTGTGAGGCCATACCGCATTTGATAGAGAATGGGGTAATTGTGCCCTCTAACTTAACAAGTAAAAGAGTGTATATAGAGTGGTTCCTAAAAGTACGGCGACTAACCAAATTATCATAGTTGCTCGCATTATAAGCTTCTTTTTAAAACAACTCGTTAGTTGCGTCTGAAAATGCCACGTTCCAACGAGCCAAACACCAAGGACGAATGTTATAGCTCCGGCAGCGACGTGAAACAGCGCCAAAACAACCAATGAATTGGAAAAATCAAATGATTCTAGGGTTGAGAAACCCGCTATGAATGAGGGCACCATAACAGCGAAAACCGATGCAGCATGTAAAACGACAGCGGAAAGCATAGTAATCCCGTGATTACGAAATTTTAGTCTTCTTTTAATGATGTAACCAAACACAAGCAGGACTAAAACTGCTAATTGAATAATAAGGCTCGCTGTGGCAGGGATTGCAAAAGGTTTTTCAAAGAAAGACATGGATGCCTCGGGGATAAACAACTGCTAACTCGATATATATCTATTACTTTCACTGACCTCTCCCCACCACCGAACAGTAGTTTCTACGCTCGCCTTAAAAGGAAAAAAATCTACCGAAGTTTTGAGGAGAAAAAAATGGAGCACTGTAAGAATCCTTGGAAAGAAAAATGCACAAGTGAAAACATAAAACTGTACATCCAAGTAAAAGGCGAAACCTTGCCAATCTGCCAACAATGCTGGAACAAAATCGCCGAACAAGACGAGGAATGGTAAGTATGGAAAGTTTCAGTTCAAACAGCGCCAGATCCTACATTGGTAAAAATGTCAATCTTCACCTAAAAGACGGCGCAGTTATAGTGAACGTGCAATTAACAGCTCTCCGCAAAGCCACAGGAAAAAATAACACCTTCATCGAGTACCAACAGGGCAACCGTAAAACCACACGATTGCCCCTAAGAAACATTGCATACGCAGAAATGTTAAACCTAAACCTGATAAAAAACCCCGCGTAAAACAACAAGCAAAGTGCAAAAACAAAAATACTCCAGCAACACTTACGACCTTATGGATTGCACGCAATGCGGTGTTTGCTGCACCGAAACAGAAATGTTACTGTGCGAAGACGACATCAAACGCTTAGAAAGCAAGGGCTTCATCGAAGGCGACTTTGTCCAATACGACAAGCAAGGCTACGCCACGTTAAAAAATCGCGATGGCTACTGCGTGTTCTACGACCGCAAAAACCATCAATGTAGCGTTTACATCGATAGACCTACCGGTTGTAGAGTTTACCCTGTAATTCTTGATGAAGGGAAGGGAATAGTTTTAGACAGCATTTGCGAATCTCGGAGAACAATAAGTGCTAAAGAAAAAAATTCGAAGGGCAAACAAGTGGTGAGACTTTTGAGGAAAATTGATTTGGAAGCGCTTGAAAGGTGTTCTAAGTAGTTTTTTTCGTTTGAGAAGTCCTGCAGTTATAGCATATTATTTTGCCGTTGGTGTGCTCTTCAGTTTCCTGTTTTGGAACTATGCTTGTTCTGACAATTTTGCCACATAGGTCACAAATATACTGTACTTCAGCGACGCGTTCGTTGTATTCAACTATCTTAATGGGCAAGTTGCTTACCTTCTTTGGGAGTCATCGTTGATTAATAGAAATTCTATGTATTGTTTCATGGTTCGGTCAGTTTCATATGCTCTTCTTTGGATTTCTCGATGTACCTTCTCGGTGACGGTTATACACTTATATCCCTTTCGCGGCAAGTCGCTGGCTCCCATGCATTTTGGTACTTTACGGTAACTCATCAGATATATAATTAACGGTACATTACCGCAACCATTGTTAAACCTTATATAAATGTACGTTCGGTAACTATGCTTAAGAGGGGAACGTAGACGCCGAAAAAAGGCTACAAAAGCATTACGGTTAAGGCTGAAGTTTATGACTATTTTTTTAACGAGTGGTTGAAGGTCAAAGATGAATACGCCATAAAGAAAGGTATCAGAAGTTTCTCAGCATTCGTTACCTATCGTTTGGCTCAACTAATTAACGCGGATAAAAAGCGCTCGCACGAATGAATTTCCGCCAAAAACCCTACAGCTTTAAATAAACCTTAAACTGACTTCTCCAAGGTGAACAACTATGCCTTGCTCAGTAATTGTTGGTGCCTTCTGGGGAGATGAAGGCAAAGGAAAAATCATCTCATACTTAGCCTTAAAGGATAACATTGACTTTTGCGTTCGCACTGGCTCAGTTAATGCAGCTCATACCGTATGGTATGAAGGCAAAAAATACGCTCTCCACATGGTTCCAGCAGCTTTTATAAATCCTAAGACTCGGCTGCTTATTGCTGCAGGTGCAAACGTTCACGTGGGGCAATTCTTCAAGGAAATGGAACTTACGCAGGTTGACCCCAAACGGGTTGGCATAGACCAAAACGCCTCTATCATCGAACAAAAACACAGCGATCAAGACAAGGCAAGCGCTATCAACAAGGGCATAGGAACTACAGGTTGGGGTGTGGGTCCCGCTATCGAAGAACGGGTCAGACGCACCGCCAAACTAGCCAAAGATATGCCTGAACTCAAACCCTTTATCTGCGACCAAATCATGGAAGTCAACGATGGCTTAGATGCTGGCAAAAGCGTACTCTTGGAGGGCACACAGGGCTTTATGCTGTCGCTTTTTTTAGGCGGCGGCTACCCATACGTTACGGGACGTGACACGGGTGCATCTGCCATAGCTTCAGAAGCCGGAGTCGGGCCAACACGTGTAGATGAAGTTATAATTGTCTACAAATCATTCATCACCCGAGTGGGTGCAGGACCCTTACCAGGAGAAATAACTAAGGAAGAAGCACTGAAACGCGGTTGGTTCGAAGTTGCCGCTGGCACGGGTAGGGAACGGCGATCTGCTCCGTTTGACTTTGAGTTGGCTAGAAAGACTGCAAAGATTAACGGTGCCACGCAAGCTGCGATGACTAAGCTGGATGTTATTTATCCAAATTGCCGAGGCGCTCGGAGGTATGATGATTTGCCCAAGGAAGCAAAGGAATTCATCCAAGAGGTAGAACGCCGAACTGGGGTGCCCCTTATGTTTATAGGCACTGGACCTGAAGCATTGGATTTAATTGACCGCCGAGTATAGGAACTTTTATTTTCTTATTCGTCAATGCTGTTTCGAGGGATGAGTGCATGTTAACGTCTCAGAGATGTATTAAAGCCACAGCAGGCGTCTTGGCGTTGCTCTTCGTTGCTGGGTTGCTTGTTGGCGGTTTAGGCATTTACTTTGTTATGTATCGTCAAGTTCAAGGTTTAAACGCTCAAATAGGAAACATGCAAGCCCGCATTTCCAGTTTGGAAGGTTTTCAAAATGCCACCTACCAAAACATTACCATATTTCAAAATGAAACCTCGCTTGTAGACATTTACGCTAACGTTCGCCAATCTGTTGTCCTCATCCAAGGAGAGACCAGTAGCGGCGGCGTACAAGGGTCTGGGTTTGTTTACAATTTTGGCGGTCGAAATGTTGTTTTGACTAACTATCATGTGGTTGAAAGCGCGAGTGGTCTTAGCGTTACCTTTTACAACGGAAACGGCTATTCAGCGGCGGTTCTTGGAACTGACCCCTATTCAGATTTAGCAGTGCTCTCCGTCAACGCACCAGCATCCGAATTTAAGCCCATAGAAATCGTAAGCTCATCAACCTTAAACGTAGGTGAACCCGTTATAGCAATCGGTAACCCCTATGGTTTGGTCGGTTCGTTAACCACAGGCGTTGTAAGTGCGCTAGGGCGTAGCATAACCGAGGATACTGCAGGCGGATTTGCCATCGCAAACATCATCCAAACCAGCGCACCCATCAATCCAGGCAATTCGGGCGGTCCGCTCTTGAATTCAGTCGGAAAGGTGGTTGGCATAACTACCGCTATTGTATCTCAATCACAGGGTTTAGGCTTTGCAATCCCATCCAATACTATACTACGGGAGATTTCAGCGTTAATTTCTACAGGTACCTACCAGGGGCACTCATATCTGGGTGTTTCAGGGCAAGACATGAGTTATAAGTTAGCTCAGCAAACTGGCGTAAACGTGACGTATGGATGGAGAATTGAATCTGTTGTGTCTCGCGGTCCCTCAGATGGCAAACTTGCAGTCGGCGACATAATAATCGCGTTGAACGGTGTCACTATCAAGAATAATGATGATTTAGCCGCCTACCTCGAAGAGCACACATTGCCTGGTGACAGTTTGGTTATGACTGTTATTAGGAACCATTCGTCGATGGATGTCACGGTGGTCTTAGGCACTAGGCCGCCGCCTTAACCCATTACTCCTCTATTGCCTTAACCCATAACTCTCTATTTATTCTACGGTTTTTCCCTGATTTCTTTAAGCGTTAACATGGAAAAGTAGATTAATAACAAGCCCAAGCTGATAATAATACTCGGTCGTAGTAGAGGGGAGCGTTCATGGATGAATTACAGGGCGTCTTGAAAGGTCAGAAGATAGCATATTTCTCCATGGAAGTAGGCTTAACCAGTGAGATTCCAACGTATGCTGGCGGGTTAGGCACCCTCGCTGGCGATGCAATTCGATCAAGCGCCGATTTGAAGTTGCCCCTTGTTGCTGTCACGTTAATCAGTAAACGGAATTATTTTAGGCAAACCCTCGATGCAGACGGCAGGCAGAGTGAGCAGTCTCGACCATGGAATCCTGAGGAACTAATGACACGTTTGCCTAACTCTGTCTTTGTTCAGATCCAGGGTCGTAGCGTGGAAGTTAAGGCTTGGCTCTACAAATACCAAAGCATCACGGGTTGGGTGGTGCCTGTCCTCTTTCTAGATACCGACGTTGAAGGAAACTTGCCCGAAGACCGAGAAATAACATATTACCTCTACGGTGGAAACGAGAAGTACCGCCTAAAACAAGAAGTGATTTTAGGCTTTGGTGGAGTTCGAATGCTTGCTGAGTTAGGCTTCCGCATTCGCAAGTTCCACATGAACGAAGGTCACTCAAGCTTTTTGGCTCTTGAACTTCTGAAAGAGAACGGCTTGGATATCGATAAGGTCAGGGAACTTTGTGTTTTCACCACACATACACCCGTTGAGGCAGGTCATGATAAATTCGGTTATGACCTTGTCGCTGATGTCTTAAACGGCACGGTAGACATAGGGCTCCTGAAGAAGTTTGGCGGTAGCGACCGATTAAACATGACATTGCTGGCGCTCAACCTCAGCAACTACGTTAACGGTGTGGCAAAGCGACATCAAGAAGTTTCAAGCAAAATGTTTGCCGGCTACCAAATTAACGCCATAACCAACGGTGTACACTCCTACACTTGGACGGGCGAGAAATACCGCAAACTCTTCGATAAGTATCTGCAGGGATGGGCAATCGAACCCGAATTACTCGCGAAAGTTGACCTCATTCCCGACTGCGAGATTTGGCAAGCTCACACTGAACAGAAAGCAGACCTTATAGAATATTGCAATAAGACAGCAAACGTTAACCTTAGCCCTGACGTTTTCACCATTGGTTTTGCACGAAGAATGACTGAATATAAGAGACCAACCTTGCTGTTTTCAGACTTAAATCGGCTCCGTTCCATGAGTAAAAAATACAAGTTGCAAATAATAATGTCTGGCAAAGCCCACCCCAGAGATGGAGGCGGTAAACGGCTTATTGAGCAAATTTATAGCTTTGCCAAGCAACTCAAAGGCGACATTGAAACAGTTTACCTTGAAGGTTATGACATGAACATCGCTGCCAAGTTAGTTGGGGGCGTGGATGTTTGGCTAAACACACCGATGCGGCCAATGGAAGCGTCTGGTACAAGCGGCATGAAGGCTGCCCATAACGGCGTGGTTAATTTTAGTGTTCTTGACGGGTGGTGGATTGAAGGTTGGATAGAGAACCTTACAGGTTGGGCTATTGGTCCACACCCCAAGGCTTGCCTTGAAGATCAGCAGTGCTTCATAAAAGAAGCCGAAGACCTCTACAGCAAATTAGAATACATTATCCTTCCCACCTTCTATGACCGACATGACGAGTGGATACGACTAATGAAGAATTCAATTGGCAAAATAGCATACTACTTTAATAGCCACAGAATGATGCATCGGTATGTAACCGAAGCCTACCTCTAAAATGAATAAACAAGACAAACCTAAAGAGAAGAGGATGGTTGAAGAAAATACTTGCCAATTATAGCCTATCCGTTAGAGACTTAGTGTTTGTTTGATGAGGGCAATCTCACGATGAATTTTGTACCTCTGCCGCTTTCGCTTTCGAACGTGACGGTGCCAGCTAACGCTTCTGTCATGCGTTTAATCACTGCCAACCCGAAACCTTGTCCTTTGGCTTTCGTCGTGAACATCGGCGTAAACAATTTTTCCTTCACTTCGTCAGGAATGCCAACGCCCGTATCTTCGACGGTTAAAACGACCTCGTCAGTTTGTGTTTCTTTTGTAACTTTAATAGTTAAATTTCCTCCTTGAGGCATTGCTTGCACGGCATTAAGGACTAGGTTGCCGATAATTCTTCTAAGAAAATCTGGGTCAGCCATGAGGATGCGCGCGGCGTGACTAATGTTAACGTTGACTTTAACGTTTTTTGGTATGTCGCTTCTGAAGATTATCTCATCAATTATCGCTTCTATGTCGGTAACTTGTGCTTTAGGGTTGAGCGGTCTAGCGTAATCCTGCAAGTCAGCAACAATCTTGTTAATGTAATCTACGTTGCTCTCGATTTCATCTAAACTCTCGAGCACCTTTGCTTTTTGTTCGTTATCGGTAAGATCTGCTAGTTCTGATTTGGCTAAAAACAAGTCGCTGATTATGGCTTGTAGCGGGTTGCGTATATCATGGCCAACCATGCCTGCTGTTGCTCCAATGGCTGCTAAACGTTCTTTGTCTTGAAGTTGTTTTTCCAGCTTTTTGCGTTCTGTGATGTCTCTTGCTGCAGCGAAAACGCCCTGTACTTTGCCGCTTAAATCCACGTAAACTGATGCATTGTACAAGACATCGAACACTTTTCCTGATTTATGCCGAATAGCCAACGGATAATCCACCACGAATCCTTCAGTGAAGGCTTGTTTGTATGCAGCGGCAGCCTTTTGCGGTTCGGTGAAGTAACTGGAGAAGTCACTTCCGATTAATTGTTCTCTTGAGCATCCAGTGGCAAGTTCGGTTGCTTTATTGACATCCATAATTTTCCCATCAGGATCGATTGTGACAAGGGGGTCGAGGCTAGCTTCAATGAGGTTTCGAGTATAGAACGAAGTTGCCATCCAAATTTCACTGGCACGCAGTTTTGCCTCAGCTTCTTTGAGGTTGCTGATGTCGTTGCCTACGGATAGAACCTCAACTAATTTGCCGTCTCTATCATATCTAGCGCTGTTTGACCATGAGACCCAAACTAATTTTCCGCCTTTTTGCATGTTTTGGTGGACATTGGTCTTGTATTTCTCAGGATGCCTAACGATGTCTCTAGCCATCTCAGCGAGATCTCTCCCCTCCTCATCTTTGAACGGAATCGTGGTGCCTATGACACATTTTCCAATTAATTCTTCAGGGGGGTAGCCGAAAAAATCGAGCCCGAATTTGTTCATGTAGGTAATGTTGAGGGCTGGGTCAACCGTCATCACGATGCTATTTGGGCTCTCGACTAGTAGTCGATATTTTTCTTCGCTTCGAACAAGTGCTTCTTCAATTTTTTTGCGTTGGGTTATTTCTCTTTCTAAATCTTCCTTTGAGGCGGTAGTTGCTTTGAAATTAGAAGCCATCTGGTTGAAAGCTTTAGACAAATCGCTAATTTCATCTTTCTTGTCTTCTCTAAGCTTATAATCCCAGTTTCCAGACCCTATAAGAGCAGTTCCACGCTGAAGGTCTGAAATTGATTTAAGCGTCCGCCGAAAAGTCTGGAGGTAAACAGCCACAATAAATGCACAGAATGTGGCTACAGTTAGAAGCATTAATACATCATTTAAAAGATGAAGTCTATCCACTTGTGCTCGCAGAAGTTGAGCTAAAGAAATTGCGTCATCGATGAGTCTTTGGGTGGAAACAGTCAGTCCGTTCCATGATCCTTGGACCGCTTGAGAAGACACCTGGGGCTGGGAAACTGAGCTTTGCGATTTTTCAATCAATGAAACCAATGAATCGAATGAATCCTTCAAGCGCTGCTGAGTTACTTCCATATCATCTACAAGCGCCTGCTGCTGTCGAGAAACTACATTTAGATTGCCGACATTGGTGGAAAGCGTGTTGTAGCTTGCTTGCCAATCGCTGAGCTGTTGACTCCCCTGATAAATCACATAATCATTTGACAGGTACGTTAATTCGCTGGCACCTCGGACAATGCTGTTGGCCAAGTTTTCCTGAGAACGAGTCCGCTCAATTTGCTGAGAGGCAACGGCCTCAGAGGTGGCGATAACGATTAGTACGATGCTAAAGAACAGGAGGGTTATTTTGAATTGAGTTGACAGTCTCATAATAGCTCACTAAAGGTAGATGAATCAACGAAAATTGAGTTGGATTGAACCAGTGAGATGAAGGCTGAAGCGTCAATAACGCGACTAAATTTGTTCACTCTCCCAATGGATTAGCTGAGAACTTTAGAATTATTCAAAATACGTATTTAATCGAATATATAATTATCGGACAAAATTCAATTAACCGCTACATCAAAAAATTTTTTAATTTTTATGCTAGCACGCCGAAGATATATGCTAATAGTCCCATCAAAAACAACAGCAAAACAGCATTCTTAATTCTACGAGCCTTTTCACGAGAAGGGTCTAGCAGCAAAACTGCTGAACAAACCACCAACCCCACATCAGTCACCAAAACAAACGGCACAAACCAAACACCTACTAGATGCAACAGCCAGGTCACGGGTGTCAAAGCCACCGCAAACATGTAGAAAGCCACAGCTGTAATTGCTGCTTTTCTTTCGCCCAACCGCACAGCTAACGTTTTTACGCCTTCAGCGCTGTCGCCTTTGGTGTCTACGATGCCTTTTGTGATTTCTCTGCCAGTGTTGGAGAGAAAAGCCATGGAAGCAAACAAAACCACGTTTAGTCCTACATAACCAATCACGGTGATGCTTCCGTAGAGGAAGGGGATAGCCACACAAGCGCTGACCAAAAAATTGCCCGGTAACCCACTGCGTTTTCCAACCGTCAAATAAGTTGCAGTTATAGCTAAAGAAGCGGCTGCCACCAAAAAACAAAGCAAACCGAATGGCTGCACGAGCAGTGAAAAACCGAAACCCACCGCAACCAGCGCTATCATGAAAGCCAATGCTTCTTTTGGCTTCACTGTACCGCTTGGGATTGGACGCTGGGGTTCATTTATGGCATCGATTTTGCGGTCGTAGTAGTCGTTGATAACCATGGCGGCACCGCAGAACAAAAAACCTGTGAGGAACCCAAACAAAACGTTTAGCCACCTGAGGTCTCCAAGTTGTGGGCTGGCAAGAACCGCACCAACAAACACAGCGAACCCCATCATTGCACAGTTGACTGGTCGCATTAACCGAGCGAAGGCGCCGAGTTTACTCATACCTATTTTAACCCACTGGCACATTGGTTTAGTAGTGATATTTCACTTGACTGCTTAAATAACGTATGTTTTTTATGCTCGATAATCCACTTAACAATGAACAACAATGACCAGCGCTCCCTCTTCAACGAACGCGATCAAAAAGAAACCCAAAGTAATCAGGGTGCTACTGGTAATCGCAGGTACTGTCTCTGTTGCCCTTGGAGCTATAGGCGTATTTTTGCCCATTCTTCCCACCACACCGTTCTTGTTGCTTGCCGCAGGTTGCTACCTTCGAAGTTCCGAACGCATGCATAGGTGGCTATTAAACAATCGTTGGTTTGGAGAATACATAAGAAACTATCAGCAGGGAAAAGGCATCCCGATGAAAACAAAAATCGTCGCTATAGCTGTGCTTTGGCTCACGATCCTATATTCCGCTTTCTTTGTAGTTAACGAAGTTTTCGTAGCACAACTGATTTTATTCGCCATAGCAATCGGCGTTAGCGTACACCTCATTAGACTCCCAACTTACAAGAAACCTCTCTAAAGCTAATCTGTTGATAGTTAACGATTGGCATTCCTTTAAAGATACTTTAAAAGGTAGATGTAACCAATATCATAACAAACTTGCTGGTGAACCCATGAGTGACAATTATGCCCCCCTAGTCGGAGACAATTATGCTCCCGAAAAAATCAGAGTAATCATCCCCGTCGGAGGAAAAGCCACCCGCCTTCTGCCCTTAACAGCAGAAACAAGCAAAGCCTGTCTCCGCCTGCTAAACAGACCACTGGTGGAGTTCTCGCTACTTTCACTAGCAAGCCAAGGCATCCGCAACTTCATATTCGGCGTCAAAGGATACACAAACTATCGTGACCTGTTTGATTATTTTGAATCGGGCTATGGCTTTAGTGCACGCTACAACATCAAACCTAGAATTCACATAAAATATCAGCCTAACGTAGATGACCTCGGCAGTGCTGATTCAGCGCGCATTAACATGGAATATTATGAACTCAACAACCCCGTCTTTGCAGTGCAAGGCGATAACATTTTTGATATCAAAGTGAAAAGCCTCGTCGACTACCATAAAGAAAAAGGCGCTTGCCTCACAATCGTGCTACGCGAAGTTGAAAGTGTTGAGGGCTTAGGCATCGCTGACATCGACAAAGAAGGTCGTATCCAACGCTTTGTTGAGAAACCCTTACCTAAAGATGCGCCCAGTAACCTAGCCAACACAGGCTTGTACGTTGTTTCGCCTGAAGTGAAAAAGATTTTCAAAGAAAAAGGTGTCCAACAAATCATCAAAGAAAAGAACAGGCTGGACTTTGGCTACGATTTCATTCCCTACGTAATTCAAACAGGTCGCCCAGTCTACGGATACACGCTTAAAGGCAACTGGTTTGATGTTGGCACGCCAAAGAATTACCTTGAAGCCATGAAAAACCTTCTCCACGGCGGCTTTTCCACACTCAACGATTTCGGCGGCAGAATAACCGATGCTGGCCTTGTTTGGGTGCAAGGCGAAAGCAACGACTCAGAGAAACGGCGGGAAGAGATCGTTCAAAAAATCAAGCATAAAAAAATTGAAATCGAAGGTGCAGTGCTCATTGGGCGTCACTGCCAAATTGAAGATGGAGTACGCATAGTTAACTCTTGTATCGACAACTTTACACGTATCGGAAAAAACGCAGTGGTAGCAAACTCAGCCGTCATGGATCGTGTGATAATCGGTGATAACGCAGAAATCTATGACAGCATAATCGGCAGACACGTAGCGGTGAACTCCAGCCAGCACAAACCAACAAGGATAACTGCAGTGTCCGTCGTAGCTGACGACGTCACACTCGAGGAAGGCTGCTCGCTTACCACATCGAAAGTTTACCCGCACCAACGCATCAGGGGAGAATTCCAAAACCAAACAATAATAGCCAACTAGTCATAATCGAGGATAGAGTTAATGGATCTTAGCGAGTTAAAATCGCTGTTTAAGGACAAAATTTCGGAAAAAGCAAAAGAACTATCAATTTCCGACGTCGCTTTCCTAATTGAAGTTTTGGAGGAAAAAGACGAGAAAGCACGGTACCATGCTTTTCTTTTGTTGCAGGCAAAATCGCAGGCTTCCCCCTTAGTCTATGCACATTGGGATACTTTGGAAAAGAAGCTGGATAGTCCAAACGCGACCCAGCGCAGTTTAGGCTTGATGCTGCTTTCCGAGAACGTACGGTGGGACAGCGAGGGAAAATTCAGCAGAGCCATTGATGGGTACCTTGACCATTGTACAGATGAGCGGTTCGTCACGGCAAGGCAAGCCATTCAGGGACTCGCAAACATCATCAGGGCAACCAACATGTATAACAGCAAAATAAAGCAGAGGGTGGCATCGCTGTCTTTCGAAAAGTACAAAGAAACACAGCAAAGCCTCCTCAGAAGAGATGCAGCGAATATACTTGCATTGATGAATTAAGCCTTAAACCATTTGAACATCAAGTACTTGACCTCTCTAGAAGTCAAGTCGGGTACTGCGATGATGAAGCGCTTGCGCACGGTCGTGGCTAATCTGCCGTTCTTCACGATTTCCGTAGCTGAAATGTCGCCGTCTGCATTCTTCACAGTTACCATGTAAGGCGCATGCTCAACACCTGGACCATACTTGTAAACGGCAAAGTCCACACCGAACTTTATTCCAGGCGTAACGATTAAACCCTTATCACGCAGGTCACGGTAGACAGCGTATTTTTCCTCGAACTCATCGTAGAGTTGCTTGGCTTTTTGCCGCAGTTTCTTAAGGCTGACTCTGGTTTGGTCGGGGCTTTCGTAGATGACGATTTTTTCTTTTTCTGCTAAGTAAAGCCCTTCCATGAGGTCTAAAATCAGGGGGACCTCGAATTCAGGGATTTTTGGTTTAGGGATTCCTAAAGGTTTACCGTAGTAGGCTGTCTTGTAGAGTTCGGTGCCTTCGGTAGTGTTCCAAACAACAAGGAAATTTTCGATAAGCTCGACTTTGATCTTGGGCATCTGAGGCCTGCCTACATAATGAACGAAAGCATGCGTGCGGCGTCAGCTGCATCTTCCGCTTTGTCAGCAGAGTTCTCCAGAAGCTGTAGTACGTCTCTTAAGAGCAGAAGAACTGGAACATCAAGTTTGCTGCCGAGGACTTTTATGGAGAGTTGCCGATAGATGCCGTCAACTATGCGCTCAGCAATTTCAACGTCTTTAGCACGTTCGAGGGTTTTTTGGGGTCCATAATTGAGAACCATCATAGTCTCGCGGAGTTTAAGAACCGAATCGAGGACGGCAAGGGAAAGTTTGAGGAGGTCTTTTTTAACCTCTGGCGGAACAGTCCAGTTGTGTTCCATGATTTCGACCAGGTAGTATGCGATGCCTTCCGAGAAGTCGGCTATTTCGCTTGAGAGATTTGTGAAGCGGAGAAAGTCTTCTCGGGCAAAGAGGATGGCGCCGATTTCAGCGAGTTCTTGGCTGACCATGCGGCGTGCTTTAACGACTTCTTCTTCGCCAGTTTTAATGTCGCTGAGGAGTTTTTTTGCGTTTTCCTTGTCCCCGATTGCAAAGAACTCTACTAGCTGTGGAATTTTTCTGGAAACGTCAAGTACCTTACGTAGGTTATCTTGGCAAGCGTTTAGCGCTCTGCGTTTGACGCGTTCTTCGGTTTCTGATGGAAGGACCACTGTTTTGCCCCCGCTATAACTATCCCTGATGTGTTATTTTATCCTTAAATGTGTGTTCATTAAAAAAGGTAGCTACTAAGTTTCTATAATTATCCCTAACTGCGGGAAGTTTAGCTTGCCCTCGAAGAATTGGTGCAATAGCTTCGGTAAGTCTTTGATTGGGGTGCGGACTTGCTGCCAACTGTCTCGGTCGCGGATGGTAACTGTCGAGTCTTTTAACGTGTCGTAGTCTATGGTTATGCCCAACTGTACGCCTGCCTCGTCTGCGCGAGCATAGCGCCTGCCAATGGAGCCTGTTTCGTCGAATTCTGTCATAAAGCCCTCACACGCCAGCATACTCTGCACCTCTTTAGCTTTAACGTCTAAGCCGTCTTTGCTCATCAACGGGTAAACTCCAACCTGAATCGGCGCAATGCTGCGTGGGAAACTCATGACAACTCGGTCGTCTTTTATGCCATACGCATACTCGAGAGCTACGTAGAAAAGCCTGTCTGAGCCGAAGCTGGGTTCAACCACGTGTGGTACAAAACGTTTGCCTCGAACCAACGTTTTCTGTGTTCGGATGTCGACTTGGTCAGCCTTAATCTCATACTTGTCGACGATGTAGCTACCCTGCTTTTGCATCGCGTCTGCCACTTCCTGCGCGGGCGCTTTGGCGAGTAATGCGGCGACTTTGGCGGCTTCTCCTTTATAGACGGGTCCAAGTTTTGCCATGTTTGGTTTAACCGTTAACTCTTCGCTTTCAATTGGGTTTGGGTATTCTTTGTACACGGTCATGTCGACGCCGCTGGCTTTCATGTGGCAAGCTAGGTCATAGTCTGTGCGGTAGGCATGGCCGCTAACTTCAACCCAGCCCCACCGGTCAACGAGGACTTCTTGATCAAAGCTTTGGCTGCTGTAGTGGGCTTTCTCCCAAGTGAGCTTTTCTAGAAAGCGCTGCTTGCTAGCTGGCACGCCCAGCTCGATGAGGAGACGTTTAGCCATTGCCATAAAGTAGGCTTGCCATTCTGACAGTATGACTTTTCTGTCCAATGCTTCCCGGACAGTCAGTTCTGTGGTGTCTTGGCACTCTTTGAGGCGGGTTTCACATAGCAGGATGGGCAAAACTTCGTCTTCCACTTCTTTGAGCTTGTCGCAAGTTGGCTCTTCGGGATCAAAGAAAAACTCTAAGTCGGCGATTGTGAATTCTCGGAGGCGGATTAAGCCTTGGCGAGGTGAAATCTCGTTACGCAACGCATGCCCGATTTGGAGGCATCCGAATGGAAGACGCTCTCGTGCGGTGGTGTAGAGGCGGTTGAATTCGACGAAGATGTTTTGTGCGGCTTCGGGTCTGCCGTAACCGACTGAGCCTTGGTATGGGCCAATCGTGGTCTCAAACATTGTGAGGTACCGCGTGGGCGGGTTGAATTTGCCGCCGCAGTCAGGACAAACAACGCCATGCCGCTCAAGCTCTTGCCCAGTCTTTTCGAGGCTCATTTTTTCGGCTTCGGCAGCGCTGATTCCCTTTTCTTCGAGCAAGTGGTCAGCGCGGAATCTGCCGTGGCAGTTTTGACATTCGACCATGGGCTCTTTGAAGTGGTCAACATGCCCGGATGCCTCAAAGACTTTGCCCGGCGCAATCACCGACGACTCCATCTCGTAGATGCCGATTTTCTTGACGAAAAGTTCCCTCAGCTTCGCCTCGATGTTCTGTTTTAGGCGTGTGCCGAGTGGACCGTAAGTTACAAAGCCGCCGCTTCCACCGTAAATTTCAAACGACGGCCAGAAAAAACCCCTGCGCTTAGCTAACTCGTTTATGGCAACGAATTTGTCGCAGGCTGGTTTGGAACATTTAGCTTCACTGCTCAATTGTGATTACCTGTTTTATTGCTTAAAAGCCACAGGCAATTAAAACATTACCATGAGGAATTGATTTGAAAGATAGCAAAGAAGCCAAAATTACACTTTGGGTCTATGAATGCCATTTGGATTTTAGCTTTGCCTTATCGTAGGTAGTTTACGTTTATGCTTGGTGCCAAAGCTAACGCAGGTTTAGCTAGCAGTTCCACGAAGCGGAAGCCCTTTGTTGGATGAAACATGTTTGCGGATGCGCAGCTTTTCACTATCCATGCGGTGTCTAGACCCATTTCTGTTCCTGCTGTGGCATAGACGAGTTCTCCCTCTGGAATTATGCCTGCGTCAGTTGCCATCATGACCGTCTCCATGCATACCAAAGTGCCGGGTGAAATCAACTCCAGCGTTTTGGCGACGACGTCCAGCGAGGTGGTTTTGCGCAGATGCAAGCGCATGGAGAAGCTTGGACCAAACAGGGGTATGGTTCCACGCACGACTTCGACCCCCAGCGCTTTCAGCTTAACCTTGTTCTCATCAGTGATGCTGAGGGGTACGCGTTCTAAACGCCTCTTAGCCCACTCGTCTCTTCGTGCTTTCAATTCAGGGATTTTTTCGAAGAGGTCAGCGTTCATGGCGTTGACTTCCCAAAACATCCCCTGTGGGCAGGTAACGCAGATGATTCTGCGGTTTTTTATGCGCTCAGCAGCCTTAACTGCGCTGTCACCCGTGACGGAAGCAACGACCAAATACTGGAGTTCTTGCTTTGCTTCTTTTAGAATAGCTATCGTTTCATCGGTGTTTACTGGCCCGGGACGATCAAAAACTTTCAATCCATCAATCCTCAAACAAGCTATTGTTGCTTTAACATAAAAACACTGCTAATTGGCTTCAAAGAGCGATTAAAGTGCCCCTTAATGTGGGGGGGTATAGAAGAAATTAAACGCTCACTCAATGAGTGTGCCAACGTTCTCACCGTTTATGGCTGCCAAAATATTATTTGGTTCAAAACCATTGACGACTACGAACTTTAACCTTTTACGTTTCAAAACCTCAACAGCCACCGGGTCAATGATCTGATGCATCCCTGCTTGATGAACATTCAACTCGAGAATCTTGGTCAAATCCAGAAGCGATAGATGATCAAGCTTAACCGCGTCCGCATACTTTTTGGGATCTTTATCATAAACGCCGTTTTGATTGGTTCCTTTAACCAGCAAGTCTGCACCTACATGCTCTGCGACCAATGCGGCGACTGCATCCGTGGTGATTCCAGGCTTCAAACCACCCATAACAACCACTTTGCCTTCGCTGAGGCATTGTGAAGCTTCGCCAAGCGTTACTGCAACTTTATTGCAGCCAGCTTCGCCGAGTTTTTTTAGGAATAATTGGGCAAACAAGCGTGAACAGGAAATCGCAATCTCATCCTGTGCAGCCATATCCAAACCTAGATTTTTAGCTATGCCGATGAACTCCCTTGCTAGGGCGCCGCCGCCTACAACTACGGCGACTTCGTGTCCCTGCTGCTTAACCGCTTTGATGATGTCTGCGTATTTGCTCATTAATTCAGTGTTTATGGGTGAAGCAACTACGGAACCGCCGATTCTGATAACGATGCGCATGAAGTTTTCTCCTTACTCGCTTAAAATGCGCTTTTAGAGTTAAAAATCTTTAATAAAATATTAAGATGCTGTTAACGCAATCAGGCTGAAACAGATGGTATCTAGCGAAACGTTCCATATGCAACCGACAGCACCACTCAACTTCGATTTAACAGCCCACATTTTCTCAAACGGCGACCGGCAAGTCCGAACCTACCACGATGGCATCTTCCAGCAAGTGATAAGAACAAACGGCAAACTAGTTTTATTCAGAGTTACCTCAAACCGAACAGTTGATAAACCTGAATTAACGGTTGAGTTACAATCGAACAACGCCCTTACACAGCAAGATAGGCAAGCCGTCCAACAGATAATTACTGCTATCTTTAGCCTAAATTTAGACCTTAAAGCATTCTACGACGAAGTCGAAAACGATCAAACAATGCATCAGATAACCAAGCAGCTGTACGGCTTTAAGCTTCCAACTACGCCAACGATTTTCGAGTCTCTATTGAACTCCATCGTAGAACAGCAAATCTCCATAAAAATCGCGCGAACCATCGAGGAAAGACTTGCCAAAAAATTCGGTGACCACTTGGAAATCAACGGCGAAACCTACTATGCTTTTCCAACTCCAAACAACTTAACCGTTAGCGTCAGCGAGATACAAGGTTGCGGTTTGAGTCAGCGCAAATCCCAATACATCCAAAACGCAGCTCAACTGATAATCGAAGGCAAATTAGACCTTCAACGCCTCCAAAACGAATCTACAGAGCAAATCATCGTAGAACTCGATAGAATAAAAGGTGTCGGCGTTTGGACCGCTGAACTCACTATCTTGCGCGGAATGCATAGGCTGGATGTTTTGCCAGCAGATGATTTTGGCATCCGAAGAGTCATTTCAAAATACTATTGCAACGGTGAACCCATCAAAGCTGCAGAGGCAAGAGAAATTGCCAAGGCATGGGGAACATGGAAAGGTTTAGCCGCTTTCTACCTTCTCTTAGCCGAAGCCAAAGGCATCAATGTTTAGCTGGTTAAACGTTTCTTCATCAAGTTTATGCTTAGAATGAAGAAGAAAATCGTCACTAAAACAACCCACACAAAGCTTAGAGGCACAAGTTGCTGAGGGCTCAACCCCAAGATAGGCTCAACTCTTGTGGTTACGGCTTCACGTGTCAAGTTAACGATATGTGTTAAGGGCAAAACGGAAGTGGCAATCGCCTGTGCACCCACGGGTAAAGAAGTCAACGGAAAGAATGTGCCACATAAAAAGAACATAGGTGTCAAGAAGAGAAACGAGGGGTAATTGAAGAAGTCGATGTTTGGCGCAGCAGCGGTGAAGCACATGGCAATTGAGCTAAACATTAAGCCGCCGAAGAAGGAGATAAGAGGGATAAATAGGACCAGCGGTGAGGTGATTAGCGGTTGCGAAGTAAATAAACCTGAAATTCCAACAACGATTAGGACGAGTGAGGCATTTATGGTTGCCCTTGTTGCACCCCACAGAAGTTCGCCTGCTACTACTTCTTCCACGCTTACTGGAGTGGCGACTATGGCGTCGAAGGTTTTCTGGAAATACATGCGTACAAAGGAGCCAAAGGTACACTCGAAAAATGAGCCATTCATCATCGCTATTGCTATCAGTGCTGGAGCGATAAAGTTGATGTATGGTTGGCCATTGATGTTTGGGATGAATCCACCGAGCCCAAAGCCGAAAGCCAGCAAGTAGAGGATAGGTTCCAAAAGAGAGGGTAGAAAATTAACGGTTATGGTTTTCATGAATACGTCTGAGTTGCGGCGCCAAACCTTCCAAGACCTGTAGGTCAGCTTGGGTATGGTGAATTTTGCTGGCGACTTGCGAAGTTTAGGCTCACTCATTCTTCCCTCAGTCCCCTGCCAGTTAATTTGAGGAAAACATCCTCTAAGTTGGCATTGCGTATAGTTACGTTTTGGAGTTTGTGCTCTTTGAGGAAGCCCTCGAAAACGCCATGTGGTTGGTCTGTGAAGATTTGCATACGGTCACCAAGCCGCTCAATGTGGGCGCCAGGCAAAGCTTCTTTGAGGATAACTGCCAATTTTTCGTCAAAATCAACCTCTAATACTTCTTCGCCAACATGTTTTTTAACTAATTCAGCTGGACTGCCTTCTTCGATGATTTTGCCTTTATCCACGATTAATATGCGGTCGCACAAAGCCTGAGCTTCTTCCATATAATGTGTAGTCAGTATGATTGTGACTTGCTGTTTTTTGAGGTAGCGTACTTCGTCCCAAACCAAATGCCGTGCTTGCGGGTCTAAGCCAGTGGTTGGCTCATCTAGGAGCAGAATCTGAGGCTCATTAAGCAATGCCCGAGCAAAAATCAAGCGGCGTTTCATGCCTGTGGACAACGTCAAGATAGGAGTACCGCTTTTTTCCTCAAGCTGAAAAAACTTTAATTGCGCTTTTGCGCGTCTTAGGGCTTCATCCTTTGGGATGTCAAAGTACCGCGCATAAACTAAGAGGTTATCGAGTACGGTGAAGTCTGGGTCCAAGTTGTCCTCCTGCGGTGCCACACCAACCAAACTTTTAATTTCTCGGCAGTGGTTATTGACACTTAACCCTGCAACCTTCAATTCTCCGCTGGTTAACGGCAAAAAACAATACATCATGCGAACCGTGGTGGTTTTTCCTGCACCGTTGGGTCCTAAAAAACCAACGCATTCTCCTCGGTGGACCTCGAAGTCTATGTGGTCCACAGCAACGAAATCATCAAACTTCTTGGTTAAACCTTCCGCTTGAATTAGAACATCTCTTGAAACCATGAGTGGTCAAGTCTAGATTTGAGTTGGCAAACTTAAAACTAACGTTTCGCCATTTCAGCTATTGTTTTCCTGAAAGGTACTGACAATAACCATAGCTTATGGGTCCCTGCTTGGTGGTTTCACAGGGAAACAGGTTGCATTCAAAGCAAAGCCTAACTCCTTTCGTGTAAGCGCAATTGCAGATTTGACAAAACTTATTTTCCCGCGGCACACAACCCATGGAACCATTTGGGCATGTGCCATTTTTCATCTTAGGGCATTTTTCACATGCTATTCCGCAAACACCGATCTTCATACCTTTAGCCTCTTTGATACTCTCTCAACCAATCAGCATTTAAACATATAACACTAATAGACTTTAACAATAGCGGTATCATTTTGTTAAGCTTTGAGTTGCCGCTTGTTTGCGCAGTTTTAGTAATAAGCAGAACAGCAACTGCCGCATTTTGATTTTTCGGCAAAAAATCAGCCGCGACAAAGCAACATTGCCTTTACAAGGCGGTACCAATCTATCTATATAAAAGGGGGCTATAGAACTGAACAGCAATTATGTGTACGCTTGTTTCTTAGGAATTCTCGCTTGGTTATAGGTAAAGTATTTAATCGCCAATTAGGTACCTTTCCGTTTTATTGGTGCAAAAACTTACATGCAACCGCCAAAGCCGAAGTTAAGCTGGAAAACCGTGCTTTTTCCACTGCTTGGTTTAGTGGGTTTTTTTCTCTACATCTATCTCTTCAAAGTCGACATCTTAGGCATCTTCGCAACTGCTCAAAGCGCCAACCCACTGCTCTTCTTTCTAGCAGTTGCTTGCGGACTGCTTGAAATCCTATTTTTCACCATCTCATGGTATGCGCTAACAAACCACCTCAACATTAAAATGACCCTAAAAAAAGCCTACCTCTATGTTTGGTATGGAATATACGTTGACATTATTGTTCCAGCGGAATCGATAAGCGGAGAAATCACTCGTGCCTACCTTCTTACACGCGACCAATGCGGTTCATTCGGAAAAGTCATAGCCTCACTTTTCACTCATCGCCTCTTAGGCATGACAATGAACGTTATCATCTTAATCGCAGGTGTTGTATGGCTCTCTCTTGAAGGACAAGTATCCCCCATAGTCCTTAACCTCATAATCTTCATATCCGCCTCAATCACAGCGATAACAATCGTCATGACTCTTCTTTCCTTCAAGAAGAACTGGACACTAAAAATAATCGACTGGACCACAAACTTGACAACTAAACTAAGCAGAGGAAAATGGAAAATGGGCAAGTTAAAGGATCAAGCTGTTGAAATCACCACACACTTTCACGACTCCATGATTGAGTTCCGACATAACCCTAAACCCCTTACTACCTCGCTGTTTTACCTTGCGATTACATGGTTTTTCAGCGTAAGTGTGCCTTACCTGATTTTTCAGTCTCTCGGGCACCCAGTTTCTTGGAGTATAATCCTCATCACATCAGCCATAGTACTAGCCGTGAAATCGATACCTGTCGGCATCCCCTTCGAAGTCGGCATTCCAGAGGCAGCGATGACAACACTTTACTTCTCAATGGGTATACCAGCTGCAATCAGCGCCACAGCAACCATACTCACAAGAATCATAACGCTTTGGTTCCGCTTCTTCATCGGTTTTGGAGCCCAACAATGGCTTGAACTCAAACCCGTAATAGCCCAGACTGCCGATACGGAAAAAACTAAAAGCATTTGGAGCCCAAAATAGAATTAGACCCATAAAATGGATGTAAATATCGAAAACGCAACCATCAAGCACCTTGATAAGCTATTTGACATTGAAGCCCAATGTTTTGACCAAGAAGCCTTCACAAAACGGCAGATCTCTTATCTGCTAACAGACTACAACAGCATAGCACTCATAGCTAAAGTGAACGCCGACATCGCAGGTTTCATAATCGCTCAAGTAGACCTCGAAGACAACACCGAATACGGACACATCATAACACTCAACATCCCCCCAAACTACCGCCGCCAAGGAATAGCCACTAAACTGTTAAACGAAATGGAAGCCCGCCTAAAGCAAAGAGGTATAATGGAATGCCGCCTAGAAGTCCGAGAAGATAACCATTCAGCAATAAAACTTTACCACAACCTCGGCTACCAAACCATGGGAAAACTAGAAAAATACTACGGCAAAAAACATGGTCTGTACCTCAAAAAATCTTTCTAAATACCCCAAGTGCAACCGTTAGGTAATTAACAAACAAAACTATAAAAGGAATGATGCAGTGAAACTTTACGGGTAGGGAGAGATGGGAGACTCACGTGGAAGGAAATCAAACGAGCAGACTCTTGTCAAAACCATCGTTGTTTTAATACGCAACACAACTTGGCGCTGTGGCAAACTCGAAAAATCCATCGTCAAACACCTCTACAAGCGGCATGAAAACTTCGGCAAACCCGGCGTTTCCATAAAAGAGATTATGCTTAATTTGAACATTACTGGCGAGAAGAAAGACGAATGCCTTGATGCCCTCAGGAGACTGGAAAAAAGAAACATAGTGAAGATAACTCCGCTCTAATCATCTTTCTTTTATCGTAGCAGCTCACTTTCTTTCGGCGGTTGTTTTATTAGACCCTGCTTCATCAAAAGCTCGGTCGAATCCCTAGCATTCCGAATAATCGCCGATGCACGTTCATACAACTCCTGCTTACTCGGTTTAACCCGTGCCACACCTTGCTCAATCGATTTCAATGCACAGGCAACAGCCTCTCGAGGAAAAACTTCCCACTCATCCATCCTGGGCAAAATGTCATTTTCGCTCATCCCTCGCTCCTCAGCATAACCTGCAAGCTCATAAGCTGCTGCTATGCACATATCATCCGTTACAGTCTTTGCTTTCACATCAAGTACACCCCGGAAAATTGCCGGGAACCCAAGGCTGTTGTTAACTTGATTTGGGAAATCACTGCGTCCTGTGGCAACAATCCGCGCACCTGCTTCTTGTGCATCCCAAGGCCAAATTTCAGGAATCGGATTAGCGCAAGCAAATACTATGGCATCTTTTGCCATGGACTGTATCCATTCTTTCTTTATGGTGTTGGGACCAGGTTTGGAAGCTGCGACCACTGCATCAACTCCTTTAAAGGCTGCTTCCAAGTCGCCTGTTCTGCCTTCGGCGTTGGTTTTCTGGGTAACATCATATTTCCATGGGTCCTCTTCTTTGGTTATGTCTTTTCGGCTTGTATGCATCACGCCTTTACTGTCGGCAAGTATGATGTTGCCTGGTTTAACTCCCCACTGCATAAGCACGTAAGCCGTGCGGATGTTTGCTGCGCCCGAACCCACCAGCGTAATGAGGCTCTCTTTGGGGTTTTTGCCCACAAGCTTGAAGGCATTAATAAGTCCAGCCAGTATCACAGTTGCCGTTCCTTGTTGGTCGTCATGCCACACTGGAACCTGCATTTCGGAGCGTGCTTTCTCAAGGATCTCAAAGCATTTCGGTTTCTCAATATCTTCAAGGTTTATTCCACCAAACGATGGTTCCAAAGCCTTACAGATACGCACTATTTCATCTGGGTCTTTTGTTCTTAGGCAAATTGGGAACGCATCCACACCACCCAAGTATTTGAAAAGAAGCGCTTTACCCTCCATCACAGGCATGGCTGCTTCAGGACCGATGTCACCTAAACCCAACACGCGAGTTCCATCCGAAACAACTGCAACATAATTCCAGCGGTTAGTCAACTCGAAGGATTTATCCGTGTTAGCTTGTATTTCCCTGCATGCAGCAGCGACACCCGGGGTGTACCATACGGCGAAGTCATCTATGTTTCTAATTGCACATTTTGGGATAACCTGCATCTTGCCTTCGTAGAAACGATGCATCGAAGGTGAAAGCTGGGCAGGTTTTCTTGCCTTTGCAAGCAACTCATCAACCGTAGGCTTATTGTTTTCCGATGAAACCAAAGCAACATCCTCCTATCCACCGCTAGGGTGCGCCAAGCTTTAAGGATTTCCAAGTTGTAGCAAGCAAAGTGGATGGCTGCATTCGAGATCATTGCTTTGCCGAGAGACCCCTACCCCTATACAGGACTAGGTGTCTCGTTTTTTGTCTTTATGTGGGTGTGGCGTTTTTGTGGTTGTCACATGATGGTTTGTGGTGGCGGCTGTTTTTTGTGGTTGCGTTGTTTTTTGGGTTCTGTTGTGGTGTGGTGTTGGTGTCTTTTGCCACATGTGGTACATGGTTCTATGTTGGTTGGATCAGGGTGTGGATGTGGCGGCATGTTGAATAAACCTAAAATTTTACATCGCAAAAGGGGAGGGAGTCGCCGTTAAGGAAACCAGCCAAATGAATAACAAAGAGACAGAGCTAACAGCAGCAAACAAACTTTACTTACTGCTCTGCCGCTTCTGGATTGCCACCGTTTCGTGCAGATTTGTTGTTGTTAGGGCACAATCACGTATCTATATACGCTGAATTTTCCAGCACATAAGATAGGTGAAAAAAGTGGAAATGGAAACTTTAAATATAAATGATAAGCAAGGCATGGAAATCTGCGAGAATGTTGGGCGCATGCTCGTTGACGAATTGGACAAAGAAGATGTTTGGGTCAAAGTCGAAAACATGCTAAACGATTACCTAAAAGATAAAAACATCAACACCAACGCTACAGACTTAACCAACAAACTCGAGTGGTCAGTAAAAGTAAGACTAAAGAAATAAACCTCACAAGTTTCTTGCCACCTTTTTTTAATAGTTACTTCTGGAGGTGAAGACTTTCTCGAAAGAACAGAAGAGAGGTCAATTCACAATTCGCCAAAGAAAAAAGAAACGAGAGATAATTGAAGAGCAAAACCGCCAAGTAAACATACCGCCCGACGTAGGGGAACAAGAAAAGAAAGCGCTAGCCCAAACAGGCGACGATGCAACCTCAGGGTGGTAAATCCCAAAGAATAACTATTTTAGTCTTCATACAACCCCCAACCAGCATGCTTGAAAAAATATACCTATAAGAAATTTTTTATTCAGAGCACAACTAATATTAGCTGAGGCAAAGCGCTTGGAACAAAATGTAGTAGAAGTCGGAAAAGTGACGCATTTTTTCCCGAAAATCAACGTTGCCGTAATTGAACTTATGCAACCTCTATCAATAGGCGACCGCATACTGATTAAAGGACCCATAACCGATTTTGAGCAAACCGTTGATTCCATGCAAATTGACCGCAAACCCATCCAGCAAGCGGTCGGTGGACAAAGCATAGGTTTGAAAGTGGCACAGACAGTTAAGGAAAAAGATGCCGTTTACAAAAAATCTAATTAGGGTATGATTTCGCAACCGTTGTACTTTAAGTAGTCAAAGTCCCCTAACTTGATCTTCCCATTCCGTATTAGCTCTTCTATTCTTGGCATTTCAGCTTTAACTGATTCCACTAATTGCGCTACAGTATAGCAAACTTTGGAGTAAGCCTCATCACTCCAACGCCTAGTTATGTTTGTGTAGAGGCATCTGCCGCCGCATATGCTGAGAATTTGGCATTTAACACATGGCTTCTCGCTCACAAAGATTTTTTTTAAAGCAAGTGGATTAGCAGTTGCAACATGCCCTAAATAGTATTTTTTCATTCCCCACATGGTTGGGCAAGGGATGATGTTGCCATCAGTCTGGATTGCATAGTTTATCCAGCCGCCGCCACAACGCATTAAACAATCCTTTTCGTCGTTGAGGAATGACTCGGCGATACCCAGCAGAGGATACAGCTTCAATACGGTGCCCTTCAACTGCATCTCGTCGACCCAGAAACGTGCGAGTGCTCTGACGCCTGGAACATAGCTTGTCTGGGTCCATTCTTCAAAGTTTCGTCTTTGGTAATCGTTGCCCCAAAAACCAGCGTTGAGTTGCCAATGGATCGATGAGAACGAGAATTCTCTGTTGTCTAAAAGCCAATGAACTTGCTTTTGGATGTCAGTTTGTTCCATAACCGTCATTCTGGCAATCAATTCACCTTCAAAACCGTTCTGTCGGATTAGTTTGAGGTTGTCGATGACTTTACGGAAGGTGCCTTTTCCGCGGTAGTAGTCTGTTAATGCTTCCTCCCCATCGATGGATACAAGAATTGTATGGAAGCGATTGGTGTACTTTGGCTCCAACTTATCAAGCAGCAAGCCGTTTGTTTGAATCATAAAATGCTTAGGAACGACTTCATCCATGATTTGACGCAGTTTCTCCGCTTGCAGCAACGGTTCTCCACCGTAGAATGTTAAGACGCAATCTGGGTCTTGGCGACAAAATTTCTCCAGCTGGGGTATCTCATAGCTGACGTTTTTTGGCAGGTTGTAGTCAACTTCTATGTCATCCCCGAAGGCTTCATCAAAATCCTCAAGGCTTTCGCCAAAACAATACTTGCACTGAAGGTTGCATTCACTGGTCAGTATCACATGGAAGAACATGAAAGCTAACAAACAACAGTCTGGCTTAATAGTATTTTTCTGCTAACTTTACGGCATCGTTATATTCCTTTTCGCTGCTGGGGGCTTTTTTATTTGTTTCAGCGTTGATTGATAGTCTCTTTTCTTTTCTAAGCATTTTATCGGATTCTTTCTGCGCTTTCTTTGCTGCATTTTTAACGTAGCTTTTGAGATCACGTTCTTTCAGAATTTTTTCAGGTAAAGTCTCAGGAGCATAATACAAGGGAAGAACAGCCAAAAACAAAAAGAAGGCAGTAAACGAAAATATTGAAGCAGCTGGAATTTGTTGAGCTATTTTAACCCCTATGGTGACTTGTAGGAATTTTGCACAAAAGAAAGGGAGAACGCCAATGGCATAAAACTTATCGCTTGGCCTCCCACAACTAAGGTCTCCCCAAATTGTTACTACGAAGATTACGAATAATAACCCCCATGCAATCCCATCAAGAAAAATGTAGAAGTACCAATTGAACATCTTTGTTGAGTCGCCAAGCCCCAAAACTGAATACCCTAACCCTATCAAGACAAGCCCCAAAATGGATATTCGTTTGCGTCCAAAATGGTCTAAGAGAAACCCGCCTATCGCCGCTGAGATAGCTATGATTATGTTCTCCATAGAAATTAAGAAATTGACAGCTGATTCCCCAATTATTCCATATTGGATGGGGGTTGTTAAATAAGTGATTAATGCAAACATAATCCAAGGCACAAAATATAATATGAAGGAGCGCTGGTTAAGCACTGCCCTATATGTGGTGTCTTCAACTTTAAGGACGCTTGGCTTTCGTTCTCTAAAAACAATTAAGAACGCTAAGCCAAATATTCTCCAAGCGGCAAGAATAAACGTTCGCAGCCCGATGTTGTCGCCGCCTATCATCCCGAGAGCAACCATTCCCGCACCCGATAGAAGCAACATTATGCCTCCCACGCGTCCTCGACTTCCGGTGCCTATGCTTTCAGTAAAGTATCCCATGCATGCAGGCATGCCTATTCCTAGGGATATGCCCCAAAACAGGGCTAACGCAATAAGATTCGGGATGTATGTTAGGTTAACTAACATTGAAACAAGCGAGGTGATGGCTCCAAAAACCATCCAACCGATTAGAAAGTTGGTACGGTCTTTTATTCTTTTAGAAAATAGGAACCCTGCAATGGCTGAAAACATGATTCCGCCGTAATGAACGCTCCAAACTAAAATCGCTGATGACTGATCAATACTGGTTACGGTAATTTTTAGAAATTCGCTGATGAGATAATACCAGATAAAGGCATTCGCAGTTAAGACTACGCTAATTAAGGCTTTTCTTGTTACTATCAGAGGTTTTTTAGCTGCCATTCAGTCTTCGCTGACTTGAGATTGTGATCGGATTTAGATAAGTGTTGAGTATCCAGAAACAATATTTACCTTAAACAACCGCAAATCTTTTAAGCATACACGTGCAACACCAATACAAGAGGAGATTCGATATGAAGGCAAGGAAAATACCGGTTGGTCCAATAAGAGGCGCTTGGTCCTAAAACAAAAACAAAAAAATCCCTTATAGTTTATTTTCTCTTTGTTGTTCATTATAAGTCTTCAAGCATTGCTTGAAGCAAAATATCAAATTCATCTTTTGAATGCTTAAAAATTTGTATTTCTTTACTTACTGCATTCACCAATGCCTGCAATGAATTCTTTAGTTCAGCTGTTTCTTTTGATTCAAGCACAAGCTCAAAAAAAAGGTCCTTTTCATCTTCTGTCATATGCTTTTTAAGCAAACTCTTGATTTGCTCTGCTTTCCTTTTGTCTTTAAGAGCAAATAAAATTGGCAAGGGCAAGCTTTCTTTTTCATATCTATTTTTAAGTTCTTCAACATCAAAAATGTCAATAAATTCATCTCTCACCGTGTAAAGCACACCGAAGTTTCCCCCGAAGCGACCTAGAACCTCTATTTCTCTTTCATCACCACCACCAAAAATAGCACCGATTTTGGTCGTAGCTTCTGAAACAGCAGATTTTTGCTTAATCATCGCAAAGTAGGCATCAGCTGAATCAATTTTGCCATGTAGAGCAGTTTCTGTAGCTTCAGCACCGCTTATTTCTAGAAATGCCTGTTTGGTGTATTCAAGGATTTGTTGCTTTTGCTGATCAGACAATGGTTCAAGTGCCTCTTGCAGCGCACACAGACCCCTAAAAAGCAAGGTGTCGCCTGCAAGAATCGTGAGGGCTTTGCCGAATTTGCCTAAAACGGTGGGTTTAGAACTTTTTATTTCAGATCCATCAATAATATCGTCATGCAAGTCTGCGCCGCCGGCAAGAAGAACTAATGCAGCACCAAATTCAGTGGTCGTCTGGGGGTTTCCGCCGACTGCTTCACATGCGAGACTCAGCAGTGCAGGGTGGATTACGTCTTCCCAGTTGGACATAAAATATTGAATTGCTTGCTGAAGGGGTTTGTAACTTATTTTTTCTTGTTCCATGATTTGGCGCGCTTTGTCAAGACCTTTTTTTCCTCTTTTGTACAGTATTTCTCTTGCCTGCAGCGTTAAGGATTTCTCGGTTACCATAAGGGGTCGTTCCCTTATTGTTTGTTTTCGTATTTGTTTTTTTGGTATTCCCTATTTAGGTGCTAAGCGCAACAACTGAACATACATAAAAGCAAAACTCTTAATAGCTTAGGCTCAAATCACAAGTTTCATGAGCCAAACAAAGCAAATGGAGCAGAAATGGCAAGCAAAATGGGAGCAAGCACATATTTTCGAGGCAGACCCAGATCCCAACCGTCAAAAAATCATGGTTACTTTTCCCTATCCTTACATGAATGGTCCACTCCATGTAGGACACACATTTACCGCTTCCCGAGTGGACGCTTACGCACGGTTTAAGCGGATGCAGGGTTACAACGTGCTTTGGCCTTGGGGTTGGCACTGGACTGGTCAGCCGCTGCTTGGTGCTAGCCAACGTGTTGCTCGCGGGGACGAAGCCTACATCAAAGTCCTCCGTGAAATTGATGGTGTGCCCGAAGATGAGCTTAAGAAGTTTGTCGATCCGCTCTATATGGCTCAATACTACACTAACGAGGGACGTTTAGCAGCTAAGAGTGTTGGTTTCTCGGTTGATTGGCGAAGAGAATTCACCACAGTCATGCCGACTTACCAGAAATTCATCGAGTGGCAATACAAAAACCTCAAAGAAAAAGGCTATGTCACCCGCGGAACGCATCCTGTAGTTTGGTGCCCCAAAGACCAGAGTCCCACAGGAGATCATGACCGACAAGTCGGCGAAGGTGTCACCCCCCAAGAATATATCTTAATCAAGTATAGACTGCTTGATGGCACGGTCTTGCCAGCTGCAACTTTTCGCCCTGAAACGATTTACGGCATCACAAACATGTGGATTAACCCTGACGCCACCTACGTGGAAGCCGCCGTTAATGGCGAGAACTGGATAGTAAGTCAGGAAGCTGCTGAAAAACTCAAAGAACAAGAGAAGAGTGTCGAAGTTAAACGATCCTTTAAAGGTAAAGAACTCATCGGCAAAACCTTCGAAAACCCACTAACACATGACAAGTTTCCCATTTTGCCCGGCTGGTTTGTCGATCCTAAAACCGCCACTGGCGTAGTGTACAGTGTTCCGGCTCATGCACCCTATGATTGGCTGGCTTTGAGGGATCTGCAGCAAAAACCCGCGGTTCTCTTACAGTTCGGCATGGACCCCAAGTCTGTAGCATCAATAAAGCCAATATCCATCATAAGGGTTGAGGAGTTCGGCGATTTTCCCGCCCTCGAAGTGGTGGAGCAGATGGGAATTAAAGACCAAAATGACCCCAAAGCTGACGAAGCCACGAACATGCTATACAAGAAAGAGTTTCATGGCGGAGTGTTAAAGGAGAATTGTGGTCCATACGCTGGCAAATCTGTTCGTGAAGTAAAAGATACGTTAATTGCTGATTTTAAGCGCCTTGGCGTTGCTGACAGCATGTACGATTTGCCTGAACCTGTGGTTTGCCGTTGCATGACAGCTTGCATCGTAAAGATTCTTTCAGACCAATGGTTCCTCAACTATTCTGATGCTACCTGGAAAGAGAAAGCTCATGCAGCGGTGGCTCAAATGAAGATTTACCCTGAATCGGCAAAGCCTTGGTTTAACACAGTGATTGATTGGTTAAGGGAATGGGCGTGTGCCCGCACAACTGGTTTTGGAACGCCGCTCCCTTGGGGTAAAGGCTGGATAATTGAAACGTTAAGCGACAGCACCGTTTACATGGCGTTCTACACCATAAACAAACATATAAGACAAAACGACATCCCGCCCGAAGCCCTTACGCCTGAAGTCTTCGACTACGTTTTCTTTGGCAAAGGCAACCCTGCCGAATTGGGCAGAACTGTTGGCATTGACGCTAGTTTACTGGATTCAATACGTTTTGAGTTTTTGTATTGGTACCCATTTGATTTGCGCAACTCAGCCAAGGAACTCGTGCCAAACCACCTAACCTTCTGCATTTTCCATCATGCAGCTCTTTTTCCACCCGAGCATTGGCCTAAAGCCATCGGAGTCAACGGTATGCTTATGGTTGAAGGTCAAGGGATGCATAAAAGCAAAGGTAACTTCATAACCATGAAGGGCGCCGTGGAAAAGTACGGTGCTGATGCGACACGGTGTGCTTTGCTGTTGGGTGCTGAAGGCATGGATGACCCGGATTGGCGGGCAGAAAATGTGCGGGACCTGCAGGGCAAATTTGAGGCTTTGCTGAGTTTTGCAAGTGCAATCTTGGCTTTAGCCAAAAAAGACGAAGATACGGCGTTGGAACGGTGGCTTAAGAGCAAGATTCAACGCAGAATACAAGAAGTAACTGCCAGCTTAGAAGAGCTAAAAACTCGAACAGCGCTGCAGGTAGCTTTGTTTGAAACTTGGAATGACTTGCGCTACTACATTCAGCGGAAAGGAAACACTGAGGCTAAGGCGCTGGCTTGGGCGGTTAAGGTTTGGCTTCGGCTGCTGGCGCCGTTTGCACCGTTTGTCTGTGAGGAGCTTTGGAGCCAAACTGGCGAGAACGGGTTTGTCAGTGTTGCGCCGTGGCCTGTGTTTGATGCTGGTTTAGTGGATGTGACGGCAGAAGAGCAGGAAAACCTTGTGACTGACGTTTTGGGTGACACCACCAACATTCTTAAAGCTATGAAGATAGCGCCTAAACGAATATGCTACTATACCGCTGCACCTTGGAAATGGCAGGTTTACCTCAAAGTGCTGGATAAATCAGTTGCTGGCGAAGCAAACGTTGGCGCGTTGATGAAAGAGTTTGCTAATGACAAAGACCTCAAACCATACGTTAAGGATATCGCAGGCTTGGTTCCTAAAGTCATCAAGGTATTGATAAAGGTCTCTGGCGAGCGAAAAGCAAACATGGCTAAAATCCGAGTTGCCGACGAAAAGGCGATCATGAAGAGTGCTGCTGGTTTTCTTAAGGAACGTTTCAACGCTGATGTTTGTGTTTACGGGGAAGAAGATAAGGAACGCTTTGACCCCAAGAATCGTGCAGCTATGGCTTTGCCCTATCAACCCGCAATCTACATAGAATAGCACAACTGCGTTGCTCTTAGCAAGTTTCCATCCTCAGAGCTGATTCGATGTTTAGTTTTTCTGATAGCTATTGTCACGTGCCATGATTTTGCTATTTTTCTTTAAAATATGATGAATAAATTTGGTCTAGGCTGAAGTAGCCTGGGAAAGCCCAGGCTCTTGGGTTACATTTATACTTTTTACTGTTTTGTTGCTGCATGTGTTTCTCCTCGGATTTCTTTCAGTAGCTCGTTTTTTAGGGCTATGCTGAGCTGGTGTACTTGGCGTTCTTCTGTTGTTCGCGGCTGATAACGGTTGCGTTTGGTCTGGCTAAGGGTTCTGGAAGCGATAGCGCTATTGGGCTTTTGAGTTTTTTCCGAGGGGGCTGTGGTTATGGTCACTGCCTGCAACGCGTTTGCTCTTGGCTGGTGTTTGATTGAGTTTTCCGCTTCGTTGGCTGAAGCGCATACTCAGCTTTATCTTTCGTTTCTTGGGAATTTAAATGCCCGTCTGAGTTTGTAATGGTAGCTCATGGATTTTGAGGATGCAGCTTTTGAGGATGAGTAAGCCGCTGCCTGAACCGCTTGGAATCTGCGCGTTGGGAATTGTCCTGTCGTGCTCGATAAGCATTATTTCGTCGGTTTGTTTGGTGAGCCAGCCGATGGTCTCGCGCTCTACGGCTTCCTCTATGGGCTGTTTAATGTTCTTGTAGAGCACGTGGTCCTTGTAACGCACGTGGACTGGTGAGCCCTCGGGAGAAGCCATAGCCGACGCGCCTTTTATTTGAAGAATTGTTCGTCTCGGATGTTTTCGCTTATGCGGATGTACCGTTTGGACTTGCAGAAGTTTAGTACGCGGGTTAAGAGTTCGTCTTTGCCGCTTTCGAACTCTTTGAAGCCGAGCTTGCCAACACAAACGCGGATTTCTATGGTGCCGTCCACGCCTAAAAGCTGGTAGAAGCCTTGCTTTTCGCCAGCGTACTCTTCCAGCACTTCCCAATCATCAACGAGATTAACCAATTTGTGTTCACCTATCAGGTCTTGCAGGCTCAGAATAAAAATCATCTATCGCTGAAAAGCCGACTCGGCTTTGTGAGGCTCGCAAAGCCAAGTATCTAAATCAGAGCTATCCCGAAGTAACTTGCGCAAGAAGAGATGATCGCGTTGCCTTCTTTTTTTCCATATCACGATTGCTAATGCCGCTATAAGAAGTATGGCCACGATGGTTCCAATGATTAGTGCGTTGGTGGGTGAGAAAGGATGAGTAAAAACGATCGTTAAGGTTCCATAGAAGTAGTTATTGAAGTGATTCGTTAACCAAACATAGTAATTTTCTTCATCTTGGGTGAAGCCCTGATCCTGAACTGGATTGGTGTTGAGATAGATTGATGGTGTGTTCCCGTAAGGAATTCCGCTTTTGGGTATTGTTATGTTTGCAAAGTAGGTGTTCGATGTGTCGGCTATGATTGTGAGATTTAAATTTGTTGAAGATGAAATGGAGTTTTCTATTATGCTCACTTTGGAGCTCCATAATACTGTCAGATTGCCGTTGAGGGTGAGATCGATGCCTTCCCCATTTTCTTTCGTTGCTCGTATAAACTCTGTTGCTTGAATCTGCTGTAATGTTGGTGTTAGCTCGTTTGGCTCTGGTACTGCTTGTGGGTTTGTGGCGGTTAGGAAGGGAGTAAAAATGACTGTACCAAGGTCTGATCTATATTTGGAGTCACGTATTGATTGGTTTATTGCATCCGTGTCTATTGTTCCCCACCAATTATTGGATGCGTCTATGTTACTGTCAGCAGTGTAGTCTAAGGTGTTGTAGCCAGGGCGTTCAGGATAGCCCAGGAAAAGGTTGGAATTCTTGTTGTTGTAAATATTGTTGTTTCGGATTGTTGGTTTGGCAAGTATGACGCCTGAGTCGCGTAGGCAAATTGCGATTCCGGTATTTGTGATAGTGTTGTTCTGGATTATTGGGCTGGAACCGTCAATTTCTATGCCAAAAAATGGGTAGCCCGCCCTATTTGGTTCGCTCTCAAGGAAGTTTCTTTGGATCAAGGCTGGGCCGTCATATAGTCTTATGCATGCTTCCGCGTAGTTGGAAATGTAATTGTCTGAGATGATTGCTTTTTGGAATCTTTCGATTGAAATGCCGTAGCCCTGCACTGGTGATTTTGTTCCGGTTATTGTGTTGTTTGTTATTGTGAATGTTCCGTCGGATGCGGAGATGCCGGCATCTGAGAACGTGTTGTTGGTGACCGCAGCGGAGATGGCGAGTTGGAATCCGCTGGTGAAAATACTGTTTGTTATGGTGGCGAATCCTGGTCCTCGGATTGTGGGTAAGACTGATACAAATCCGCTGGATGTGGGGGTTGCACCGTCTTTTATGGTTACTTTGTTTATTATTATGGAGTTTTTGCAGTTGTAATAGGTCCATGCCATTGTGTGGAAAATTGCGTTCTCAATTATGTTGCCGAAGCTTTCATCGCCAAAATTTATATTTGCAAGCTGTTCCTTGGCACTAGATATCATCGTGTTTGTCGAAGTAAAAATTACCTTGTCGGTGTCGCTTCCCCGTACTTTTAATGTGCCGTTCACTTGGATGACGTTTTTGTTGCAGTTAACGGTTACTCCAGCTTCAATTGTTAGCGTTGCTCCCTTGCTTATAAGGACGTTTCCTGAGAGGGTGTAGGGGCTGTTTGCCTTGGTCCATGTTGTGTCTTTACTTATTATCTCACTAAAGCCCATTTCATAACCTTTTCCGAGATTCAGACTTGTCAGAAAGGCTAATCCACACATCGATAGCATGATTGCTATGAGCAAGCTTTTTTTCAATCTCGGTCGCCGGTCAATTAAAGATATAGGTCAATAAACCTATTGAGTTTTTCCTCGGTTGCTGTTTCCAGGAATTCTTCAATGCTTTTTTTGTTCCAGCTGCAGTGCTGCTTTTCCTTTTAGCGTCAACTCGTAGAGTATCTTCAACTATTTTGAACTGAACAAAAACGTCACTTGCTCAGAATCCCAACGCCAATAAACATCCTTCATACCTACTTAGCGAACAAGCCGTCGATTTTGCTCTTAGTGTAAAGCGCCTTCAACTTCGTAGTTTTATAAGGCAAATTAGAGTCATCGCTGTAAATCTTCAAGAAATCGCCTCCAGAACAGTCTCTAAGCTATGAAAATTAAACGAGAATTTCTCCATCGAATAAACCTCTTACCAACCCTATAGAGTATAGAAAAAGAAAATGGGGAAATGGCAAGCCCCCTGTTCGCCATCTTGAAAAGTATAAATCACACTCTAGAGGGTGGTAGCCCGGGAGAGATTCGAACTCTCGTCGAGGGCTCCAGAGGCCCCTATGCTTGACCGCTACACCACCGGGCTTTAGGACACTGTGACATCTTGACAAATATTTACTTTAATGTTACGCTAATTTTCATGGGGCAGCACGGTGATTTGTTGTCTATTTGGGTAAATACTTCGTGAGCGACAAGCGTTTAAGGAACTAAAACAGCACGCCCAACGATGTTGCCTTGCTTGAGTTTAATGAGCACATCTTCAGCGTCCCTGAGCTCGTAGGAATTATAGTCCACCCTAACTTTGCCCATAGATGCTAATTTGAGTGTTTCATTCATTTCTTGTCTTGTGCCTATGACGCTACCCATAATCGAGTATTCTTCAGGAAACTTTACAGGTGCATCACCGCAAACCCCCATCAAAACCACACCGCCCCTCTTAACAACTCGCAATGCTTGTTCAACTGCCTTCTGGGACGGCGCATGAACCATTACCACATCAGGTCTGCCAGAGCTGACGATGAACTCATTTAGCTCGGTCGGTGTTAGAGCATGGTCGGCGCCAACCTCTTTCGCTAGCCTAAGTTTAGCCTCTGATGTGTCAACGGCGATTGTTTCTGCCCCCGCAAGTTTTGCAAACTGCAAAGTCATGTGTCCAACGCCTCCTATGCCGATAACTGCAACTTTCTGCCCGAACCGTACGTTCGCACGCTTAACCGCATGGTAGCCAGTTATGCCTGGGCAAAAAAGTGAAGCGCTTTCCTCGAATCCCAAGTTGTCTGGTAAACGATGGACAAATCCTTCAGGTGCAACGAAGTATTCTGCGTATCCTCCGTCAACGTTTTCGCCTGTTGTCTGCCTTTTTAAGCAGAGGTTTTCTCTTCCGGTTAAGCAAAACTCGCATGTTCCATCAGTTTTCCATAGCACCTGCGTCCCCACTCTATCGCCGCTCTGAAAATTTTTGACTTGGCTGCCAACTGCTTCGATGATTCCTGTGATTTCATGTCCAGGGATAATTGGCAGTTTGCTTGGTACGCCGAATTGTTTGAGTTCACCTTCTATCATGTGTAGGTTGCTGTAGCATACGCCGCAGGCTTTGACTTTTATAAGCACTTGGTCGGGTTCAGGTTTGGGGTCCGGAACGGTTGCGTAGATTAACGGATGGTTTTCAATCTTATCTATGCGTGTGAGAAGTTGAGCTTTCATCGGGATTCCTCTGTTAAAAAACCGTTAACAAACGCCTTCTACAACTCAATTAGGCGGAAGATTTAACGGTATGTGATTGTTCTGCAGTTGTAACATCTCTATGTTGTTTTGAAGAATCTCACAGGTACCGATTAATGGCAAGCAACTGCAATCCTTAAGGCTTAAAAAAGATTCAGTTGCATAGATTATGACGGGTTTAGTTGTTGGTTATAATCGAAGGCAAAGACTACATACTAGAGTATGATGATAAGGACACTTTCGTTGCTGGCGGTCTCTCGGTGGCTTTTTGTGAAGAGTTGGCGAGGGATTTTATACCCGTTCTCTATGACCCCAGAGGCTACGGCGGCATGCCCAAACCGCCCGAAATGGTGGCTTACCGGCTTGTGGTCGATAAGTCTCAGCAAAAGCTGTGCATCATTTATGAGGTGTATTGGAAGCGGCAGGATTGCTCATGGCGAGAATTGAATAAAGACCACGACCATGACTACGAGCAGATTCAGGTGCACTTTAACCTTCAGGCAGGGAAAAAGGATAGGGTTGTGATTTCTTCCACTGGTCCGATAGAGAATGGAGGGCACGGCGTTGAAGTTTACTCTGATGTCTCTTCCGCCTCGTTTAGGACTATCGTGTATAGAACTGCTGGCAAAGAGTCTTTTCCTTGGGGAGGAAAAACTGGGCAGAACAACGCCACCCAAGTCAGAGAGATACCGCTTAAGCTACTGCTGTTTGAAGGGCAAAGACCGACCGTGGTCGTGTTGAATTGTTACCATGTTTTCGCTGGATTGAAAAGACCGCTATTGCCTAAAGAAAAAAATGGTCTTAAGCCCCAAGCTGGAGAGGCTTGACCGTAAGCTTTTGGAGAAATGGTACTATCTCTACACGGCTAACAGGTTTGGGCATGATCTCTCCAACCCCTTTGAGCCACCCTACCTAAAGTATTATCCGCCGCCTGAAGATTGGGTGTCACGTTTAGCTTACAGTTTCTTATGGGTATATTCCTCGCTGAAAAGGATGGTTGGCATGTAGCGACCAATTATAAAATGTGATATTATCCGAAAGAATCGTGGCGAAACGAAATCTCTTGAATTCACCTTTGGTGTATAGGTATGATGCGATATTCTTTATATGCGAGGGAAATGTTCCATGTTTTAACCTAAACAAGCCGCGTGGAGACAATGTCAAAAAATAGACCCGTCGTTGAAGCAATTGATGTTAAAAAAACTTACATGCTAGGGAAAGTGCCCGTTGAAGCCCTCCGAGGAGTAAACCTGAGGGTCGAAGCAGGCGATTTTGTATCTATTCTTGGTCCATCGGGCAGCGGCAAATCCACCATGCTAAACCTTATAGGAGCTCTAGACAAGCCTACATCAGGTACACTGCTCATTGACGGCGTCGATATTTCCAAGCTAAACGACAACCAACTTGCCAATTTAAGATTAAAAATCGGCTTTGTATTCCAATTTTTCAACCTAATCCCCCGCTTGAATGCACGCGATAATGTTGAATTAGCCATGTCTATTGCGAACAAAGGTAAAAGTGACCGAAGAAAACGTGCCATAGAACTTCTAGAGACAGTTGGCTTAAAAGACCGAGTTAACCACAAACCTGCCGAACTCAGCGGTGGTCAACAGCAGCGGGTCGCCATTGCACGTGCGTTGGCGAACAACCCCAAGTTCCTCTTACTGGATGAGCCGACAGGTAACGTGGATTCAAAAACGGCAAATGAAGTCATATCGTTAATCAAGAAGCTAAACGCTGAGGACAACGTCAGCATCATCATGGTTACGCATGATCAACATCTCGCGCGGGAGGCAAGGAGGACTGTGCAGATGTTTGATGGAGAAATCTCCCAAGTGGTGGTGAATGGACAATGAAGGCATTGGATATTTTTGGCTATTCCTTTAGCGCAATAAAACTTCGCAAGTTAAGAGCCGCTCTAACCACTTTAGGTGTTATTATAGGCATAGCCGCCATCGTGGCATTGCTCTCGATTACTCAAGGTTTGCAAGCAACCATAACAAACCAACTTAACCAAGGCTTATCCGCCAACACCCTAATCGTAACCCCAAGTACAGGCGGCTTTCTAAGCGGAGGCGGTGGAGGTGGTTTTGGCGGCGGTGGAGGCGGAGGTTTCGGCGGCGCAGGAAGCGACAGCTCTGGCTTCAAACTATACATTAATTACACCAGCGAAATCGATGCTTTATCTCCTGACATTGAAACTTCGCTAGCCGTCATCAGCCGTGGAGGATACGTGCAAACAGAACGCCTCAACCGGTCAGTCACCATTTACGGCGTAGACTTTAACAAATATGCACAAGTTTACAGCACAACGTTTGTGGCTGCTAACGGAACAATACCCACCAATCCCGCTGAAAACGATACAGTGGTAGGCACACGCGTTAATCAACCTGGACAAAACGGCACCATATTCTTTAATCCAGGCGACCGCATAAACATCACCTGGACCAACGCAACCGTTCTTCCTCCAGTCAACGAAACCTACACAGCCGACGTATCAGGCGTGCTGCAGAGAATCGGTGGCTTCGGCATTGGGGGACCATCCGACACAGGTGTTTACATTCCTCTCGAGAAAGCCCAGAGCTTCTTTGGAACCGACCAATGCGACATGATAATAGTTACGCTCAAAAGCAGTGACAACGCAACCATAAGCAACGTTTCAAAACTCATAACCGACCACTTTAGCAACCAAGTCTCCGTCATATCCTCAACCGCAGTGCTAAGCCTACTGACAAGCGTCTTTAGCACAATCCAGCTGTTCCTTGGTGGCATAGCAGCCATCTCGTTACTCGTCGCCGGCATCGGAATAATGAACATAATGATTGTCTCACTCATCGAGCGCACGCGAGAAATCGGCATCCTCAAAGCCTTAGGCATGAAAAGCAGAACAGTCCTGACCATATTCCTGGGCGAATCCATAATAATCGGTTTAATGGGCGCCATAATCGGCATCATCTCAGGCTGGGTCTTAGCAAATGTCACCGCGAGAATCCTCGGCTCAGGAGTGTTCGGTGGAGGCGGCGGATTTAGAATCGTGCCACTGCTAACTCCTGAGGTGCTGTTGGGTGCTTTAGCGTTTGGTGTCGGCGTCAGCGTCATCTTCGCGCTCTACCCAGCTTGGCGTGCCTCCAAACTCAAGCCAGTAGAAGCTTTAAGGTACGAATAACATTTACGTATCCTGAGGCTTTGGCTTGAAGCGCCTATACCCTGACCAACCCGTCGTCGGCGTCGGTGCAGTCATCGTCAGAAATGAAAGCATCATCTTGATTAAACGAGCCAATGAACCCAGCAAGGGCAAGTGGACCATACCGGGCGGATTAGTCGAATTGGCAGAAAGCCCCGAAACGGCAGTTATCCGCGAAGCCAAAGAGGAAACAGGCCTCGAAGTCTACAACCCAACTTTAGTTGACGTGGTCAGCAACGTTGATTTCGATGCGGCAGGCAAAGTAAAATATCATTACGTAATCATCGACTACCTTGTGCACGTTAAGTCTGGAAACGCCGTCTGCTCAAGCGACGCTGCGGAACTGCGCTGGGTACCCTTCAGTGAGGTTGAATCCTACAACCTTACAGCTTCATTTAGACTATTTTTTAGGAAAAATCGCGAAAAACTTGCAAAAGTTAACTCGTACGTCTAAGCGAAGGTTGGCAAGCGGGCAGCCCAGAGGTGGAACAAAACGTTTCTTGATGAAAACTACGATTCGCTCGTTGTAAAAGCGAGTTAATTCACAGTCTTAAAGAATAGACGTGTTTCACCCATAGTTTTGATGTCTAACGCCCGAACTCTTGCAACAATCGGGAAGTCGCAAACAACTCTGCCAAGTGCGAGGCAATGGTGGGGCGGCAAATCACGGGCTATGCTGTGCACGGTTTCGGCGTCTACGCGAGCTGCCCTTGAAACTACGTCTAGGTCGTGTTCGTTTGTGAAGTTGAAGAGGAATATGTTGTCGGCTTGTCGGTAGATGGTTTCTTGGATAGTGTCAGGCTGATTGGTTATGAACGTTGTGAATATCCCGTAATGCCGCATCCTAGTGACGATGTCGTCCCAATACGTTTCGCGCAGGTAGAGGTGGGCTTCCTCGGCAAATAGAAAAACCGCTCTAAGCTTCCAGTTCTGCAGCGAGTCGACTAGTTTGCCCAAGACATATTCAACGATGATTTGGCGGTCGACGTTTGAGGTGTTTTTGAGGTTGATGACTAATGCGCCGCCTGCATCCTTAGTTTTCATCAATGTCTCATCCATCAAGGTGGCTTCTGCGAGGCAATCAGTGAAGAATCCTGAGTTCACAAACGAATGGAAACGTGAAGCCAAAGCGTCACGGACATGCTGGTTGCAGTTTAGGTCTCGGATGGCTTCGCCGAGTTCTTGCATGCTGAGTTTGCCGCGTTCCTTGAGCGATTTCCAGAGCCTGCGGAATTCTCTTGCAGAAGTTCCGGGTAGGTGAAGAGCGTTGACCAGTATGCCCATCACTGTGTTTAGGTTCAGTTGTTCCAGCGCTACTTTAAAGTTCTGGCCTGGCGTAAAAACATGAATTTTGCCGTAGTATAGGTTGCGTTTGCCGTCGTTGGTTACTCCGAGGTTGCCATATTCGCCGTTGAGGTCAAATATGACGACGGTGGCTTTGTAACCAACCAAACTAACCATAAGGAGCTTGGAGAGATGAGATTTACCGCAGCCTTTCTTGCCCGTGATTATGTTTAAAGTGCCGTCCAAAGAGGAGGCATCGATTGTGAGGAGTGTGGAGTCTTTGGTTCCCCCCAAAATGATGGGTAATTTTCCCTCAATCTTTGCCAATTTTATGAGCAAAGGGGTGGAGAGTTTTTTGATAGTGGATTGGGAGCGGCTGGGTAGCCAACTGCTGCTTGGGCTAAGCATATCATTTTCTAGGGTAGCTCGGATTTTACAAATCAATAGGCTGGCGTCTTGGATGTAGGTGATGTGGGGGGCGATTTCCATGGGATCTATGTCTTCGCCCTGCAAGGGTTCACCGCCATCTGGCAGCGTACGCAACAATTCCTCAAGAACTCCTGGGACAGCTGCGAACTGCACATCAATAACTTGTGCAATTAATGCTTTGCCGGCGTAGCCATCTTCAACAAGGAGGTAATCGCCTTTCTCCGCATTCTCAGTTGGGAAGCTAATTATCTGGAGGATGTTGCCCTCTTTTTTGTAGAGTTTCATGCGTACGCTTCCCCCTTATATCCATACGGTCCAAATAACAAGCGGTGCATGTCGGGGCGGTTGATGATTTGGATGCCGTGTTTACGAGTTATGAAGTGTTTAATGGCTAAGACTTCGTTTGCTGTAAACGTACACAAAATATGCGAAAGACGAAGCGTTTCAGGGTAGCCTTGTGTGTAGATGTCGTTGCCGAGCAGTTTCTGTATGGCATCTATCTGCTGTTCAAAAAGCACCTCTTTATCAACGTCGAGTCGAAAAGCAATGTTTGCCTTGTTTAGCCGAGCAACGTAAACGTTACCCAACAGCACTTGCGGCGGCTTAGAATGCAACCCTGCGGTTTCCAGTAGGTAGGGCGGTTCGCGGCTTGGTAACTGCTCGGTGATGAGAACGCCGTTTGCTCGCAAGGTCGTGGCTTTGGAAAACGCCAAAACAGTTGAGCCGTTCTTACGTGCGCAGCTAAGGATTTCCTTTAGCCTCTGCGGTGGTGTTTCAGGGGTTCCGGCGGTTAAGGAGCCGTCGAATAGGAGAATACCTTTGGTGACTGTTTTGGCAAGCATGATTTGAAGCCAGCGTTCAAGTAAGTTGGCTAGACGCATGGGCATTTGCATTATGTTTGGTGTTGGTTGGTGCATGCTGTTGCAGGTGGTGCTGAAATAAGCGTGCTCGAGCGAATTGTAGAGTTGGTCTTTGTTTTCTTCAGTTACGTGGAATATGAACGGTCCAAGCCTTGTATACCTGTACGTTCCGTCTTGCCGCCATGCGGTTGCAGCCCGGACAGCGACTAGAATGCCCGTTATAGTTTCACCAACCTTTATGGTGGATGTGTCTGCGGCGGTTATTGTTGTTCCTTGGCGGTCTGGTTTTAGGGTGATTGGTTGTGGTTTTAGTTGTAGACTGGTTGCATATTGTTCGGTTGTGTGGAGTCGTTGAATGGCTGTGTTTAGTTGGAGTGGTTGCTGGTGCACTCGTTGGAGGGAATGGAGGGATTGCTCGAAAAAGCGTTGTGGGAGTAGGGTGTCGATGTTGGGTTGTGGAAAGTTATATTTGTTAGTAATTGTATATTGTTCAATCACTATGATTCACCAATATGCAATAGTTATTGGTGAAATATTTAAGTATTGTGCATGTGCATCTTGCACAATTCAATATGCAATAAGTGATGACTTGACAGAAAAACAGCAAAGCCCACCCATACGCGTAAAGATGAAAATCGGGGAAATCGAATTCGAAATCGAAGCTCAACCCGACCAAATCCAAACTGCTGTAGACAGAATTCTAAGCACCGTCACCGAACGCCTCAAAAACACCAGCTTCACCCAAACCACCGAACGCCCCAGCTCCCTGCCCAGAGCAGAAACCTGCCGAGGCATAATCCAGAAGCTCTGGGAAGAAAACTGGTTTGGCGAACCCAAGAGTCTTGACGAAGTGCACAGCGAACTTGCACGCAGAGGATTCCACTACGACCGCACTGCTGTTGCCCATGCCTTGGTAGACCTAGTCAAAGACAATATCTTAACACGCATCGGTAAACCCAGACGTTATCAGTATGCACAAAAAAGACCACCAACATAAAATTACCAATCAATTGACATTGAAGAATAAGTGCCAGTCCGTATCAAGAGCTCCAGTAACATCTAAAGCATCGCATGGAATTGGCGAAAATTAAAGAGCAAGCTTACGGAAAATAAATAAAAGATGGGTGAGAATAGCTTGGTTAAAGTAGTTAATTTGCCTTTGCGTGTTTATGAGGATTTAATGAAGGTTTCTGAGGAATTTTCTTTGATGGCTAAAAAGCCTGTTTCGCCCTCGATGTCTGTGGATTTACTCATAGAAATTTACCGAGCCCACATGAACAACCGCTGTGCTTTGGATGCATTTAGCCAGCAGCTCAGAAGCCTAAAGATGATGTCACCAGAAGAGTTTGAGAAATACTGGGATGAGCCCGAGCAAGAGAGAGTGAGAAAACCAAGAGTGCCTTAGCCAATCGTCTTTCACTCGCGGCAAAGTTCCAATTTCTGCCACGACTATTCCAAGGTGCATAGTTGCCACGACCATACGTATGGTCGTAGTTGGAGTGGTGATGGTCGTAGTAACCGCGCTTTTTTAGATTATTTTTAGCAGCTTTTTTGCCAGTTCGTTTGGTAACTCGTCGCGGTTGGTTGAGGTTACGATAATGATTTCTGCGTCCGTTCTGTTTCTTGCTTGGGCAATCAGGGCATCTTTGGCTTTGGCATGTATAACCGCCAACACAGCTTTCCTGCTGTGGAGGGCTTTTGCAACGGCTTCTTTGAAACTTGGAGAATAAAGCTCCATGGGACCAATCTCATCGATGCCGATGACGCTGCACCTTTCCACCGCTCCTACTATAGCTTGGGCGCCGATGTCATCCAAGTCCTTTAGGTTAACATGGTACTTGCCTACCTGCGGTCCATTCTTCAGGTTTGCGTTCGCCAGCCATCCGCTTTTTCCAGTTCTTACGTCAAGTATTTCAAAGCCCACGCGGACGGCGTCTTCGCGTACTTCACGGCTTATCATACCGCCGATGCATACGCCTCTGGCTTGGAGTGCTTCTAAAGTCTTAGTCACAACAGTTGTTTTCCCGACTCCTGGAGCCCCTGTTAAAAGCAAGACTCGATTTCGCAAGCTTTTCTCACTACCACGACCAATAGCCTAAATAAGCGATAAAATTCTTTTCCTTAACCCAAACGCACCACGGAGCACACTGCATGGCAAACAAAGGGTACACGCCGAGCTTTCCCAGTGAAATTATAAGCGAAGGCAAAGTCAAAGTCTTAGTGCCCAAGCTCGAATCTTATGGCGTGGTGCCCAGCGATTACGCGCCCTCAAAAGCACCGGTGTTCTACAATCCCGTCATGGAGTTCAACCGTGACATAACCGTCTTAGCCTTCAAAGCCTACCAGCACATCATAAAACAGGAAATCAGCATTTGTGAGCCTCTGACAAGCCAAGGGGTTCGTGGCATCCGCTTCGCAGCCGAAATCGAGGGCGTTAAGCGAGTGCTTCTTAGCGACATAAACGACCATGCCTATGAGTTGGCAAACTATAACATAAAACTAAACCATCTAGAGGACAAAATCACGCTCAAGCATAAAGATGCCAACTGTATCCTCGCCTGCAACGCTGCCCCGAAAAACCGCTTTGACATCATAGACATCGATCCTTTTGGCACCCCCGTACCATATCTGGATTCAGCGTTCCGAGCACTCAAGAACAAAGGGTTGCTGGCTGTTACTGCCACGGATTTGGCGCCCTTGTGTGGAGTCCACTCCAAAGCATGCGTGCGAAAGTACGGCGGCAAACCTTTGCGAACCGAATACTGTCACGAGCTGGCGGTACGTCTGCTAGCGGGTTGTATGGTAGCGGTGGCGGCGCAACATGGCATCGGCGTCCGCTTCCTCTTTAGCCACAGCAGCGACCACTACATTCGCGTGTATGCTCAAATCGATTATGGTTGCAAACGGGCTGATGAGAGCCTCAAGAACCGAGGGTATATTCTACACTGCTTTGATTGTTTACACCGAGAAACTGTCCGTCAACCTTTCAGCAGCCTAAAATGCCCCGAATGCGGCGCAAAAATGGACTACGCTGGGCCACTCTGGATAGGAGCCATCGCTGACCCAGCCTTCATCGGGCAAGTCATAGTGGAAAATCAGAGTACAGCGTTCAAAAACACCGCTAAAATCACCAAACTGCTAACACAAATAAAAGCTGAAGTCACCGCACCCGCCACGTACTTTGTGCTTGATAGGTTAAGCGGAAAACTTAACGTGCCAACCCCCAGCATCCAAACAATCCTTACCGCACTCTGCAACGCTGGCTATCAAGCGGTTCCAACCCACTTTAACACACGAGGCATAAAAGTTAACGCGTCAGCCCAAACTGTTCAGTCGCTTCTAAAAGGCATGGATGCCTCAAATTAAAGTGAACGCACAGTCTGCTCGTGTCCGACTGGTGTTATTGTGGCATGCGGCTCTATTGGTAGAAAGTGGAACTTCAACTTACCCTTTTCCGCTCGTATTCTTGCGCTTGACTAATTTAACGTTACATGGCAACTGGGCGTCAAAAAAGAAACTGGCGAATTAGTTATGGGAAAAACTTGATAAGAGGTGGTTTAAGATTAATGGCATCCCCGTCTTTTTCTTATCGCCCCTTATGGTATAGGCTCCAGAGAAACTGGCTTTTCATCGTTGGCACGGTTCTTTTGCTTGTTTTCTGTTCGTACATCCTAGTTGGTGCAGCATTGTTAGTCAGCTTCTTTATCAGTAAACCAAACCAACAACAAAAGTTTAAAGAGCAAAACAGCTGTCTTTGTAAACAAGAGCATGGTGAACCGACTTGAACGACAAAATCGCAGTCATAGGCGCAGGCATGATGGGAGGCGCCATAATCAAAAGCCTAATCAAAGGCAACTACGGAGGCAAAATCACCGCCGTCGACGTTGTTCCAAAAAAGCTTCAAGAACTCCAAACCTTGGGGATAGAGGTATCCTCGGATAATCACAGCGCCGCCAAAGACGCTGACATAATCTTTTTAGTCGTTAAACCTGGAGATGTAGGAAAAGTTCTCAAAGAATTAGCTCAAGAAATCAAGGGAAAACTGCTTATCTCCGTTGCCGCCACTATTCCATTGAGTTTTCTTTGCAAAAATGCGTCTGAAGCAAAGATTGCCCGTATAATGCCTAACCTCTGCGCTCTGGTCCAGGCATCATACACGGCTTACTGCTGCTCTGAAAACGTTACTCCACAAGACAAAGAAAAGATTAAGATTTTGCTTGATATGATGGGTGTCTGCGAAGAGGTAGATGAGAAATACATGGATGCAATAACGGCTGTCAGCGGAAGTGGACCAGGCTACATGTCTATCATCGTCGAAGCCCTCACATACGCTGGGTTGAAGGTGGGGTTGCCCCGAAACATCGCGCTTAAAGCCGCCGCTCAAACCGTTATGGGCACCGGCAAACTAATAGTAGAATTAAACGAGGACCCTGCGAAAATCAAAGACATGACGACCACCCCCGGTGGCACAACCATTGAAGCTATCTATCAAATTGAGCAAAGTCAAATTCGCCCAGCGATGATACGTGCGATCGAAGAAGCCACTAAGAAAAGCCAATTGATTCGAGAAAAACTAAGCCTTGCCTGACCTTGCCATGTTTGAAGCAGTTATTTTCGATTGGGATGGCACGTTAGCCGATACTCGTAAGGTAATTGTGGCGTCCTTTCATGGAGCACTCAAAGAAATCAATTTAGACGTGACCGATGAATATATTGAACGCCGTATTGGTATCGGTGCAGCAGAAACCTTTCGTGATGTTCTCCGCTCGGCAAAGAGGCAATTTGATGAAGCATTAGTTGAGCGTCTAGTTGAGCGCAAGAGCCTGCTTGAAGTTGAGTTAACCCCGCAGGTAAGGTTGTTTGAGGGTTCACGAGAGCTTCTTGAAACGTTACGAGGCAAGGTTAAGCTGGGTTTAGCGTCGATGAATAACCGCTCGGTCATCACGTCCATGCTAAAGTTCATGGCTATAGACGGGTGTTTTGATGTGGTCTTAACGGCTGAATCTATTTCTCACTCTAAACCTGACCCTGAAATCTTTCTAAAAACCGCCGAGCAACTGCACACTAGAGCACACAGTTGTGTTGTGTTGGAGGATTCGCTTTTCGGTGTTGCAGCCGCAAAAGCTGCACGCATGGGGTGCATCGCGGTTACAACAGGCGTGTATTCGAAGGATGAATTAAAAGAAAAAAATCCTGATTTAATCGTAGAAACTTTGTCAGACCCCCGTATTATTCCTTTTATCTTAGGGTAACGGCTTGTGGTAGTGCGCTAGCAGTCACATAGCTTTAAACATTTTTCTAAAGAATCTAGAATCACCTCAAACCTGAAGGAAGAAACAATCTTGAAGTCAACGTTTATCAACAAACGCCAAAAGCCTTCGCTCTTCCAAGTGCTTCTTCTAGACAACGATGATAGCCTAGACGTTGAGGTCCAGGAGAGTGAACAGGTAAATTTCAGCCAAGTCAAAGAGCACCTAAGAAACGGCGGTTCCGTGTTCATAACTAGCAAGGATAGTCAAAAATTGATCGTGCCAAAAATTAAGAATCAGCAGAGTTACGCTCGTTCAAGGAGGACCGTCGGGTTTCTGTTCCATCAGCGTTTGATGAAGTCATAATTGTGTGGCGTGCACTCATCGATTCCCTTTACCCCCCTCTCTCTTCCGTATTTTTTTGAGTGCACGTCACTCCTGCTAACTAAGAAACGAGCTATTTTTGTCTCATCGACTTAGGTATGTAGCCGCATCTTGGGTCTGAACCGTAAATGTCACCGGTGTAGTATAGTGCAGCTGAGCGGCATCCTCCGCAGATGTCTTTGAACTCGCAAACCCCACATTTGCCCTTGATTTGGGTTTTATCTTGGGCTTTCTTGAAGAATTCGCTTGTTTGCATGTCACTCCAGATCTGCCCAAGCGATTTTTCTTTGATGTTGCCGAGGCGGTAGGCGTCGTTGTAACTGCAGGGTATGGCATCCCCGTTTTCTGCAACGCTAAAAAATTTGCCGAAGAAGCACCTGCCTAAGAAGAAGCCGTTGTACCATCTGTCAAAGTCTGGCATCCCCCGTTGCTTGGCAACTCTTGCGTAGAATGGGATGTAAACGTTTATTGCAGGTTTGCCCTGGTACTCTTGTGTTAGGTCATAGAGTTTGTTGCATAGCCACTCGTACTGGGCTGGCGTCGGGTCAGCTTTTAGGGTTTGCTTGTCGCTGCTGTAGGGAATCATACCGTGGAAAACCACCCATCGCGCCCCGTATTTTCTCGCTAAATCCAGCACGTGCCGCATATCAGTTTCGTTCACGTTTGTGATTTCGCCAGCGTTGGCAAAGGTGTAAACCAAAACGTTAAGTAAATTTTCCTTTGAAAACCGCTCAATCGCCGAAACTGCAGCGGCATAAGCGCCTTTTCCCCGAATGGCATCGTTTGTCTCTTCGGAACCGTCGATGCTCACGGAGATTCTGGTCTTGTTTTTCACAATTTTCTCAAAAACCGCTTCATCCAGCATGCGTCCATCCGTAATTATGCTCGTGCACAAGCCCTTTTCAGTTGCGTAATCAAGGATTTCAAAGAGGTCTTTACGTAGAAAAGGCTGCCCACCTGTGATGCCGAAGAAGGTTGCGCCAAAATCGCTGACTTGATCCACAAGTTTTTTCGCTTCAGTTGTGCCGATTTCGTCTTTTACTGCTGTTTTTCCAGCTGAGACACAGTGGACGCAGCTGTTGTCACATGCGTAGGTGCAGCGCCATGGAACGATGAAGACTGGACCTTTATTTTTCAAGCGTACTTCGCCCTTGCAGGTATCAAAACAGCTTTTTGGCTATTTAACGGTTCAGTTGTTGAATTAAATTTTAGTCCAAGGGCGATTCGCGCTAATAATACCAACACTTTTAAGAATAGCTCAACCTTAATCTTTAAAAAAATAAAGTCCAAACGGTGAAGTTTTATGGCTAAACTAAGAGCGAACGCAAAACTTTTAGAAAATGTCCGATTGGTAACCGATAACGGGCGAGGACACAACGTTGTATGCGACCTCTCTGAGGCAGCGGGTGGAACAAATACGGGTCCAACACCGCTGGAGTTGGCGTTGATGGCGTTGGCAGGCTGCGGTGTCATCATCTATGCAGATGTATGCAAGAACAGCAAGATTGACCCAGGCAAAATCGAAATCGAAGTTGAAGCCGAAAAAGCGTCCAAATCACCTTCGCTGACAGGCGTTACCATGAAAGTCAACATTGCATCGAAGGCAAGGAAGGCTCTGGTGGAAGCGGCTTGGAGACGCACGGAAGCCGCATGCCCAGTCTTGTTTGTTTATAAAGAAAGCGTGCCGGTTAAGGTTGAAACACAAATTAGCGGTCAATAGTGCTTTCCATTTTTCTTTTTTAGCTTTTTATGTCCTTATATGTCTATAAAACCTTTTTTTGCAAACCCTTTTTAAACCCCACAAACCAGAGTTTACTTGAGGAGTGGAGAATGGAAGACGAAAGGCTGTTTTACATCAGCAAGTCAAATTGTAACCATAAAAAACAACAAGTCTACATCCAAAAACGTATGGACATCCTAAACGGTTTCGAATTTACCCTGACACGTTGCCTCAACTGTCACAAAATTGTTGTCTTGCAAGCCAGAAAATTCTCCAAACACTAACCCTGCTGTTTTTCTTTAGCGTAAAGGTAGAGTTCGCCTTCCCTTAGCAAATCCAAGGCACGTTGTGTTTGCAGGGTCGTTAACCTGCAGGTTTTAGGATCAGTTAGAAAAGCGAGTTTTTCAGGTGCATTTTGGATTATATGCAGGTCCTCCCATGTTACTTGGAGGTCTTCTGAAGGGACATGGGGGTTAACATCCATAACCCAAGCGCCAGCGTCCAACTCGTCGGCGCCCACTGTTAAAGCCGTGAAAGGTCCCAGCAGTGTTTTGTCGTCGGTGTTGTAGAGGAAGATTACTGAACCTTCCTTAATTTTTTCAGTCGGCTTGCTCTGTTGGTCAGAGCAGGTGAACCGTCTGTTGCTTAGACATTGTTGCTGAGTTGCTTTGGTACAGAAGAACACGTATCCGTCATACATACACAAACCTTCTATGTATTGAAGCGTTTACGCGTTTATTTTTGTTTTTCTTTTTTCTTCCTTAGCGGTAACTAAAAGGTTTGTTGTTCACGATTGAACCAACATTGCTATTTATTCGACTAAGTGTGCAATAGAAGTGAAATCTCCTGAAAATACAAGTTTTGCCTCAATCGGCTCCAATATCACGGAATGAATCAGGATGAGAACAAAGCTTGTTTTGAAGCCCTTTTTTGCTACATTAATCTTAGGGCTAATTTTTGCAATTCTTTTTTTAACTAATTACAGATCTTGTCCAAACGGCTTTGATGCTCCAGAAAAACCTTATCTACCACTTACTCTTGTGGAGGACTCAGTCATAACACCAGCTCAAACAATTGCACCAACACCGACTCCGACCCAAACCCCCACGCCAACACCAACTCCAACGTCCACACCTACGCCTTCTCCAACGCCAACTCCAACCCCCACCCCGACTCCTAGACCAACCACTACGCCGACACCAACCCCTTCTCCAACTCCTGTGCCTATACCAACTCCGACTCCAAGCCCCACAGCTACTCCAACACCAACAATATCGCCAACGCCTAACCCCACTCCTACATCAACGCCCATGCCATCTCCATCCCCCTCTCCAACCCCAACTCCCACTCCAAACGCAACCCCAAAACCAACATCAACTCCCACTCCGACCCCAACCCCAAGCCCAAAGCCTTCACCCACACCAACACCTTCTCCAACGCCAACTCCAACCCCCACGGAAACACCAACTCCTACCCCGTCCCCAACAGAACAGCCTACTCCACAGCCAACATCCACCACTTCAACGTCCACTCAAACAACTTATCCTACTCCCGAAGCGACACCAACCCAAACCCCGATTCCCACTCCAACAGCCACATCGACCATGGAACCGCTTCCAACCCCAACTCCAACCCAGACGCCTAAGGAAACCTCAACAATCAACCCAAACACCATTTCACAAAGCGACCTCTATCCTGCTGCATTAGGTGCCGCCCTCGTTATCACGTGCACTGTATCCGCTGCGTTGGCTTTCAAGAAAAGGCAGGAGGCTGCTGGGGAAACCGAGCTAGAAACCGATGATTTTGAAAACTTTTAAAGTTATCTCGCCAAACGCTTTTTATTTTTGACATGAAGGAATCAAGCGGAAGCGTGGAGTGGCTTCCTCTCGGGCGTGGCTTGGGGAACCAGCAGCTTTTTGAGTGTTAGGCAGTTTTTTGTTGCATTAGCGTTAAAGTCATTGTTGAAGTAGCAGAGTACTTGTTTGGCGTTTTGCTGCTTAATCTTTTGCGCCCAATCCGCCAACTCATCTTCTGGGTAGAAGTGTTTGTACCAACCGTTTTTGCCATGGAAGCGCACGTAAACTGCTTGTCCAGTCTTGATGAGCGTTTGGGGAAGCCCAGAAGCAGAGACGCTGCAGAAAACCAAGCCATGCTTTTTCATGTAGTCGTAGACTTCGCTGTCCCACCAGCTTTCATGGCGAAATTCTAAAACGTTCATGATGTCACCGTCAAGTTGGCTGTTGATTTTTTCAAGCAGCTCGATGCTCTTTTGGACTGTTGGCGGCAGCTGAAAGAGTACGCCAAGCAGCTTCTCATGCAGGAGAGAGGCGAGGTTGTAGAAGTTTTTGATGTACTCTTCGGTTGCGTTAAACTTGAATAAATGCGTGATTATTCTGTTTGCCTTTAAGGTAAAGGTGAAGCTTTCGGGTGTTTTTTGATACCAGCCGTTGAGCAGTTTTTCGCTTGGGAACCGATAAAAGGTGCTGTTGACTTCCAAACTGTTGAAGAACTGAGTATAGTACAGCAGCCAGTTTGATTTCGAAAGTTTCTCAGGATAGAAGAGCCCCTTCCAATGGTTGTAGTAGAAGCCGGAGCATCCTAAGAAATGCTGAGTTTCCATGAAAACCGCTCATGCGACTTGGCAACGGAAGAACAAAACAGTGCAGTTAGATAATTGTTTGTGACTGCTAAAAGCAAACCACATTCGGCTGTCGAAGCAAGATAGTCCAGTTAATCGCTGGTTTTCTGAGGTGTCTTTTCAGCCTTGCTATCCATTTGAAGCCAAGCGATTGCTTTTGTTGTAGTGAAGGTACAGTCACATGGTTTTTTATCACTCAAATAGCACTATTGGGTATAACCACCAACAGGATGTGGTTAAATCCAAAGGCGTCAGGCAAATCAACGGTCAGTTAGGGCGCAAGCGGTAAAGACATGTTCCCCTCTCTCTTCCAATCCCCACCTGTTTGCACCAAACTGACCGTTGGTTTGTCGATGAATCTTGGAAAAGGGAGATGAGTGTCGTATGGAGTTTTGTGCTGAATGTGGATCTCGTCTAAAACCAGTTAAAGTTGGCTCTAACAAACAAGCAATGATTATGCTTGCCTGCACTAGATGTGGACAAAAACAGGGCAAAGCCGACATGAGCAACGTGAGATTGAACGGCAAGACTGTGAAACACAATCCTAAACAATTCGTAGCAATTATAGGCAAAGAAGAACAGCAACTTCATACATTGCCAACCATACGGATTGAGTGTCCTCGCTGCGGAAATAACACCGCTAACGTTTGGCTGGTACAAACACGAGGTTTGGACGAATCATCTACACAATTTTTCAGATGCTTGAGGTGCGGCTTCACTTTTAGAGAATATACCTAAAATACTACCTAAATTTCTTTTTATCACAAATTTTTTATGCCTTAATTTTAATACCTATACAGCGGTGCGTTATGAAAATTAGCCATCACTTAGATTTTATGCTAGCCAGCATACTCGCAGTTGCCACTATCATATTTGTATTTTTAGTCTATAACCGAACGATAGTCTTAAGTTTTATTGTCGGGCCCTTTCGTTTTTCTCACTGGCTAGGCATAATCGGTACCGTATACATAGCAATTGCCACGCCGTTGTTTGTTGTTTTAAAACGCCGTTTTCATGCTGACTGGACAAGGATTGTAAGGTTTCATATGTTCGGTAACATGGTTTTCTTTGCATTCATAGCTGCTCATTTCGCTGCGCAAGTCGGCAGGCCTCCTTCAAATTACCCAGAGTTAGGGACAGGATTAGCTATGTTTCTTGCAATGGCTTTGCAGGTAGCATCAGGTTTTACTCAAAGGTTTAGGTCTCAAAGGGCAGCATTTAAGAAAATATTTAATTATAAAACCAACATGTTTATCCATGCCAGCTTGGTTATGGTGTTTTATCTTGTTATTGTCTTCCATGTTCTGCACGGTCTTGGATTAACATAGCCTTCCATGACTGTGAATCAATCGCCTGTACTTGTGATTGGTGGAATGAAAAAGCATGGACCACAGAAGCCACGATATGCCCGAAATGCAAGGGATGAAACACAAAACCCCAATGCACAAAATGGATACTAAAACGCTTAAGACACGATTTTTTGTTTGCCTTATCCTCACCCTTCCAGTCCTAGCTCTATCAGAAGCCATACAAACATGGTTTCGGTTCAGCCTGACAGTGCCATATCAACCCTACATCCTCCTGCTTTTAGCCATAATCATCTATGGCTATGGAGGCTGGCCCTTCCTCGCTGGGTTAACGCAGGAATTGCGAGCGTTAAAGCCTGGAATGATGACGCTGGTGGGAACTGCCATTTCCGTGGCTTTTTTCTTTTCTGCCGCAACCGTTTTTTTCCCAGTTGGGAGCGATTTCTTCTGGGAACTAGCTACATTAATCGACGTGATGTTGCTGGGGCATTGGCTTGAGGCAAGAAGCGTTTTGGGCGCATCGATGGCGCTGGAGGAACTTGTAAAGGTAATGCCGACGACCGCTCATGTGATTGTGGACGATAAAGTTGTTGATATGCCCGTTTCACACTTGCAGGTTGGCAGTTTGGTGTTAGTCCGCCCGGGCGAGAAAGTGCCCTCTGACGGTATAGTTGTTGAGGGAGAATCTTTCGTTAACGAAGCACTTTTAACTGGTGAATCCAAGCCAGTGCATAAACAAGCATCCGACAAGGTCATTGGTGGTGCAGTTAACGGTGACGGCGTGCTCAAAACGCGAATCGAGAAGACCGGTAAGGAAACCTATCTTTCGCAGGTTGTCGCACTGGTGCGGCAAGCCCAAGAAAGCAGGTCTCGAACGCAGGATTTAGCCGATCGTGCAGCTGCGTTACTTTTCTATGTTGCCGTCGCTGTGGGGATAGTCACTTATGTTGTTTGGGCTGTCCTTGGAAATGTCCAGTTTGCTTTGACGCGGTCAGTGACTGTTCTTGTTATAGCTTGTCCTCACGCTTTGGGGTTAGCAATACCGCTGGTGGTAGCGCTGTCGACGTCTATAACTGCTAAAAGCGGCATCCTAATCAGGGATAGAAAGTCCTTTGAGGAAGTTAAAGACGTAAATGCAGTGGTTTTCGACAAGACAGGCACCCTTACGATGGGGCAATTCGGAGTTACCGACATAATATCGTATGTTCCAGAAGAGGACCTTTTGAAGTGGAGCGCTGCGGTGGAGCAGAACTCTGAGCACATCATCGCCAAAGCCATAATCGAATATGCGAAAGTAAGAGGCATCCAACCCATTAAAAGCACGGAATTCCAAGCCATTCCCGGGAAAGGTGCCAAGGCAAAAGTTGGCGGCAAAGAAGTCTACGTTGGAGGACCAAGCCTGCTAAAACAAGAGGGCATCCAAAATGAAGATGAAAAGGTAGCCGCTTTGCAGAAAGCTGGTAAAACGGTAATCTACACCATAGTTGATGGGACGGTTGCGGGTGCTTTCGCTCTAGCAGACAGCATTCGTGAGGAATCCCGCATGGCAGTGCGGGAATTGCAGGAGAGAGGCGTCAAAGTTTACATGCTCACGGGCGACGCTGAAGAAGTTGCACATGGCGTAGCAGAAGAACTCGGCATCGATGAATACTTCGCTGGGGTTTTACCTGATCAGAAAGCGCAAAAAATCAGCGCCCTCAAACGACAGGGCTTTAGAGTTGCGATGGTGGGTGACGGCATAAACGACGCACCTGCGTTAGTGACGGCTGACGTTGGAATCGCTATTGGAGCAGGCACAGACGTTGCGATTGAAAGCGCAGATATAATTCTCGTAAAGAGTAACCCTCGGGACGTAGCAAAGGTAACAGCTTTCTCTAAGCAAACTTACTCCAAGATGGTGCAGAACCTTTGGTGGGCAGCTGGCTACAACATCTTTGCTATTCCACTGGCTGCAGGTGTGCTGACGAGCGTAGGCATCGTTATCGACCCAGCGGTAGGCGCCATTCTCATGTCTTTGAGCACGGTGTTGGTGGCGGTAAACAGCCAAACTCTACGCAGACATAAACTGACGTCTCCGGAAGCCTAAACGACTGTTTTGCATGCAGATTTTGGCAGTGGCGTTTTGTGTCGTCTACCCAAAGTTGCCAGCGCATAAGCGGAGAAGGCAGCGAGAGCCGCTAAAACCATCGCTGTGTAACCTAAACCTATCTTATCCGATAGAACTTCAAAGACGCCAGCTAATCCGAACACGACGAATACGATGGCGCTGAGCCATTTAATCTTTCGAGCAGGAATGCTCTTGCATAAAACGACGCCGACGATGATGCCTATGCTGTCGGCCACGAGCATCGCCAGAGTAGCCCCAACCAATACACCTATGGGATTTTGGTATTGAACGGTCAGGCTTAGTGTTGCAAGCTGGGTCTTATCGCCTAACTCTGCCACAAAAAAAGTCAAGCCAACCGTTGCGATTACGCCAAACCGTGAAGCCTTGAGTTTTTCTTCTTTGGTGGTGTCTTCGCGGATAGTCCAGATTCCAAAGCCGACAAAAGAGAGGGAGGCAGCAAATAAAATGGCGTCGAGAGGCACGACGGCGATTAAGACTTCGCCGAGGGCTATGACGATTGCGAAGTTGGCGAGAGTTCCCAAGAAAATGGCAAAGAGCACTTTGTAGGCGCTGTATTTTGCGGCGAACGCCATGGCAACCAACTGGGTTTTATCTCCCATTTCGGCTAAAACAACAAGCGTAAATGTGGCGGCGAAAGCAGCTAAACTGAACTCTAACATTACCAGAAATTCATTTAGCTAATTTATTTCGCTTTCCACGAAAATAAGACATTAAATTGGGGGTTTAGCGATTTTTTTGTTGGAAAGTGTGCGCATCCAAAGTTTAAACTCGCTGGAAGGCGGGTGGTCACGGTAGAGTTGTCTGCGACGTGATTCAAGGAACAGGTTTTCTCTGCCCAAGTACTCTGCTGCCGTGATGATGCTGTGCCCCACTTTCGTCGCGCCTTGAAAAACCTTATCCATCTTCTGTTTCCAAACTTCGTCTCTTAGTGCATGATGCTCCACAATCACCGTTGGCACAGCTTCAGCAATTTGCGTTAGATGGGTTAAGGCTAACTCAAGTTGTTTTTCGTCTACACGAAAACCCTCCAGATACAGCGGCGGACCACCAAGCGCAACCACCGTAGGTTCTGCAGCCAAAATCATTTCCAACGTGCGCTTCGACATGGGACCCTGCACGTCGGGAGCAAACATGAACCGCTCACCCTCATACTCGATGGTTACCATCACAACCCAACCCAACATCGAAGCTTCGGATCCATGGGGAACCGCCTCAGAAAACCGCAGGGATGTGCCGCCGAAAGTGAAGGAATTGCCGTCTGCACTCTCAATCGTCTTGGCGTATTTGCCGCCGGTTTTCCCAAACAGGTAGGCTCGTTGACGTTGGCTAGCGTTTATGTTTTCTTTTGGGTTTTTTGCAATCACGGTTTTGTATTGGTAAATTTGTCGAGCTGTTTCCCCGTCTGCTGTCCAGTTAACTACCCAATCCTCGAAAGAGGGCGTGTGATGGTCGTAGTGGTAGTGGCTAATCGTGGTAACCGAGGCTTTATCGGCGGCTTGGGCGATGGATTTACGAAGGCAACTGATTGTTTGAAACTCGAGGGGATGAGGGGGCAGGTTGAAACGGTAGGGCGCAAGCGAAACCCCAGCATCCAGCAGCACTGCAACATCAGGGGTTTCAACCAACGTGCACATGGAACGGGCACCGAGGCTTTCCGCTGCCAATGGAGTTACTTTGATTTTTCTAAGCGACTTGTTCTTTTGAGTCATACCGCGAAACCTACAGAAAGATGTCTTTTTAGCATCTAACAGGCGTTTTTGCCTAAAAAGCTTTGAGCGAAATGCCAAGGGTTCGTTGTAGCCAAACCTTTTAAGTTTCAAATCATTTGCATATTTTGGTAAAGGCTGTTTTTTATGGGCACAAAACCTAAAGAAAACTTGCATCTGGAAGTTGCGACGTTGGCGGCAGGCTGTTTTTGGTGCACAGAAGCGGCGTTTAGCATCATAAAAGGTGTGGAACGCATAGAACCCGGCTACACAGGTGGCGTTGTCCTTAATCCCACGTACGAACAAGTCTCAACAGGGCAGACGGGGCATGCTGAAGCCGCACAGGTTTTCTTTAATCCTGAAGTCATCAGTTTCCGAGAAATTTTAGAGGTATTCTTTACTATGCATGATCCAACATCGTTAAATCGGCAGGGCGCTGACGTAGGAACCCAGTACCGTTCCGCCATATTCTACAGCAACCAAGAGCAGAAAGAAACCGCTGAAAAAATGATCGCTGAACTCAGCAAGGAAGGTATATGGGATAAACCCATCGTCACGCAAGTGGTGCCGCTCAAAGAGTTTTATCCAGCTGAAACCTACCACAAAGATTACTACAAAAAACACCCCAAAGACCCCTATTGCCAAACTGTCATTGCGCCCAAACTCGCCAAGTTGCAAGAGCATTTTTTAGACAAAATCAAGGTGCCTCTATGACAACAACACAAGAACCACATATCAGTGGCACCGATGCAGATGCGGTTTTAAGAGCCATTGAAGAAGCTTCGTCGAAGACCTTTTTGCCCATCGTTGGACCAAAAAAAGGCAAGTTTCTGTCAGAAGAAATACGCAAAAACAGACCGAAGCATGTATTGGAAGTAGGCACGTTGATTGGTTACTCTGCGATTCTCATGGGTAAAGAACTCGACGATGACGCTGAACTCGTAACCATTGAAATTCACGCAGATGAAAGTGAACTTGCTAGCAAAAATATACTCAAAGCCAAGTTGCCTGCTAAAGTTACAATCATAATCGGCAACGCCTTGGACGTGATTCCCACTCTGAAAGGGCCCTTTGATTTTGCCTTCATCGACGCTGAAAAAACCGAATATCTGCGGTACCTCAAGTTGGCTGAAGGAAAACTGCGTAAAGGAGCAGTGGTTTTCGCTGATAACGCAGGCATCTTCGCTGACGTGATGAGCGACTACTTGGGTTATGTGCGGAACTCTGGGAAGTACAAGAGCCGCTACGTGCAAGTGGATAATGACGGGGTAGAAATCAGCGTTAAACTATAGTTGGCGGCTGCCAAGAACTTAATATTAAACTGTTTCAATTCATATTTTTTGGTGTCTTTTTATGTCGTTGAACAGTGGAAAATTTGAGTTTTTAACCGCACAGAACAGCGTTTTGGTGTTGATTGATTTTCAGCCCTCCATGTTTCGAAGCATCGCTTCAGGCGACAAAGTAGTAATCAAGAAAGCTGCAGTCGGCGCAGCAAAAGCCGCCAAAATTCTAGGCGTTCCTGTGGTTTTATCCGCGATTAACCCAAAACTTAACGGTGACTTCATAAAAGATATCACAGAGCTGTTTCCAAGCCAAGAAGTTTTCGCCCGTAAAGTACCTAGTTTTGATGCGTTTGAAGATGAGCGGACTTGGGGTTACTTTCAGCAAACGGGCAGGCGAAAAGTGGTTATGGCAGGCTTATGGACAAGCATGTGCTTTGCATACACAGCTATACACGCGAGGAAAGAAGGCTATGACGTTTATGGCTTGATGGATGCCGCCGGCGATTCAACCCCAGCAGCACACAAGTATGGCATTGAGCGGATGTTGCAGGTCGGCGTGATTCCGTTGACGCTGGAAGCGTTGGTTTCCGAATGGATGCACGATTGGGACAACCCCAAATCAGGCGAACTTGTAAAAGAAGTGTATTCAAAGTATGGTGCATTAATAGGCTGGCATTAACCAAGCTGACCTGAACGTTTTAAAGCTTCAAAGGGCTGTTTTTGATGGGCGGGCGATGACGACTCTGGCCCCGTAGACGCGAGGATGATGTGGATCTTGAGTGCGTGGAGGCAAATTGATAGCTTTATGGTTTGAAGTTTGCCTTCTAAGAGCCTGCCTAAAAAAGAACTGAACTAAGGTTTACTTAAGACTTTTAGAACTTCTTGGGTTAGAGTTGCTTCAGTTATACGCTGCCCTGTAACCTTCTTATGTACAATGATGTGGTTCTTTATGGCGTTGCCCATCGCAACTGTATCGGGAACTATGAGAATTCTGCTTCCGCACCAGCACTCAAACACAGGCATTTTGGACTTTTTGGCTTTTTTCTTTTTTAAGGATAGATGTGGAATTTTCTTGTTGTCTTTTTTATTTTCGTCTATTTTTATCACACTGATTACCGCTTTATTCTGAGGGTATCGGCAAAGCGTACATAATGCTTTTTAAAAAGGGGTGTTCGCTTGTTTGGTATGCGAGGCTTTGCAAACTTGCGAAGCCAGCTTGACTAATCTTGTTATTTGTGCTTCCTAGTCAAGCTTTTAAGCGGTGGCGCGCAAAAGACCCCTATTTACAATTACTTGTTCCTAACTACTCGGCTTATTCGGGCGGTTTTTCCCAAAGCTCCATCTTTTGTTTTTTAAGCTCCGTGCGTTTACGCTGCAAATACTTATAAACGGTGTGATGCTGGCAACCTTCAACAATCATCTGCACTGCATTGCGGGCAGCGTCCACTTGCTCGAAACTGCCGATTAATCCTACCGTATGCCCATATACGACGACGTTTGCTTCGGTGAGTTCTTCGATGAGTTTGCGGGTTTTACCCTCGGTGCCGATGATTCTGCCCTTTATGCGTTTAATGTCTGATTCTGAGCGCCCAAAGATTAGACGCAAGTCTACTAAGTCAAAGATGTCGTCTTCATTGCGTATGAGGCGGAAGGTTGTTTCAGGTGGGAAGCCTCTGCCGATGGCTGTAACCACGTCTTTGCCTTTGAGCAGTACGGAGGGGTCGGATGCATTCTCATTTAGTGTGATGGTTACGCTGCCTTCGCTTTCAACGTCGAGTTTTATGTTTAGTTTGCTTTCTATGTAGGCTTTGACTTTGCCTTCAGGGCCGATGAGTATGCCGACCCGTTCTTTAGGTATCCGAACAAAGGTGTCTGGTCCCGTCATTATTTTCCAACAACCATTTTATGCAATTCTTCAACTGGCACTACATTAACGTTTAGACGACTAAAGAACCTATTCAAATTTGTCAAATCCCGCCTTAACAAAAAATCCGCCATGGGATGCTGTATGGAAACAGATTGAGACATGTCAAAAATGAGGGGTTTGCCCTTCCACATCAAGATGTTGTATTCGCTAAGATCGCCATGCACGAGTTTAGCTTTCTGGTAGAGCCGCTTGAGATAGGTTATCAGTAACTTGTAGGCTCTTTGAGGGTTTTTTGGTGGTTGCTCTTTGAGTGAGGGAGCGCTGACACCGTTTTTGCCGATGAACTCCATTACCACCACGTTGCCTTTCAATGCGATTGGTTTGGGCACAGGGACTTTGGCGTCTGTGGCTTCACGGAGGTTGCGAAATTCTTTTTGCGCCCAAACTGCAATGAGGCTGCGGGTATCGCGTTTGACGCCTTTGAAGCGGGGGTCACCTTCGATGTATTTTAGCATGCCCTTCTTGAACTCGGCGGATGAAGTGAGGTAGATTTTAACAGCGAGGTCAACGCCTTCCTTGTTGGTTGCCCAGTACACTTTGGCTTCTTTGCCGCTGCTCACGGCACCGTTGACTTCGTAGAGTATGCCGCTGTTGAGCAAATCAAAAACGATGAGGCGTGTGGATTGGTCAAAAACCTCCTCAACAGTCGCACGTTCATTGGCTTTGTCGTGAATGAGCATTTTGTCACGACGTTCTACCCTTCGTTCTGTATGATACAGGCGTTCACGAACTTTAGTGGACATAAAGTTTCCACCATGCTATACTACGTCGGGTATTTAAAAACCATTCAATCGCCAAACCCAAATCACCCTTACATCTTAAATTCAACTAAAATTGAAGCGACGCATTTATACATGGCGATAAACATGGCAGTCTCTTGTCATTTGAACAAATATACTTAAAAAACGGCAGTTCCAGGAAAAGCAAGACTATAGGGTCAACAGACCTTTACGTCTTAACATGTCCGCTTGTGCATGGGTGTAGCGCCAAGTCACGTCTCCTCGCTTGTCGCTCTGGAACTCCCAAGGCGAAACGATGACTATGTCGCCTTCTCGAATCCAAACCCGGCGCTTCATTTTTCCGCGAATTCGGCAGAGTCGCTCGGCGCCGTCTTGGCATTTAACCATTATGCGATCAAAGCCTAAGAGCTTTGTAACTACGCCTAAAACTTCGCCTTGCCCCGGATACACCATTTCGCTTATTGCGCCTTCGCTTAACACTTTTTTCTTTCCCAAACAGTTAACCTCGATTAATCAGATTTGAAAACAATAGTTCCTTCTAACTTAAAAGCATGCCCGTCCAATAAACTGATTTAACAGAGCGTCAGAAAACAAATCCTTCTCCAAAAGCTCAAAACCGAAAATCTCTTTATAAACGCTGGTTAAACCAAACTCTGACTATATAAAAGGGGGCTATAGATTTTTCCAAACAAAAATCACTGCTCGTTTAGCAAGTTTTTCCTACTAAAAACCTTCTCCAACTCATCCCTTGAAAGCAAACCCCGCTCAAGCACAACCTCCCTCACCGAGCGATTTTCAGCTTGCGCTTGCTTTGCAATCTTTGCAGCCTCCAAATAACCAATTTTGGGCGCCAACAGCGTTGCCAACGACGGATTCTTTTCTAAGTACTGCTCACACCGTCTTTCATCAACAGTTATACCCCTCACACACTTCTCAGTAAACACTGGAAGATAGTTCGCTAATATTTGTATGGCAAACAACATGTTATAGGCAATTGCAGGAGTCATCACATTTAGCTCAAGCTGCCCAGCCTGAACAGCCAAACCCACAGCCGCATCACATCCAACCACCTGAAACGCAACCATATCGAGACACTCAGCCATAACCGGATTCACCTTCCCAGGCATAATCGACGAACCAGGCTGAACAGGCGGCAAAACAATCTCATTTAAACCAGTTGTCGGACCCGAAGCCAACAACCGCAAATCATTAGCAATACGTATGAGTTCAAGCGCCAACTCTTTGAGCCCGCTGGAAACAGTTTGAGCTGCCCGATGACTTTGCAACGCCTCAAAATTATTCTCTGCAGGCTTCAAAGGAAAACCAGTAAGCCTAGCAAGCTCTCCTATTGCAATCAACTTATAATCAGGATGCGCATTGGCACCTGTTCCCGTTGCAGTACCGCCTAAAGCAACCGCATACAAGTTTTCCTGCCGTTTACGCAACTCCACGCATGCATGCTCTATTGCTGAGCCATAAGCGCTAAACTCCTGCCCAACCGTCACAGGCACAGCATCCTGCAGATGAGTTCGCCCAGACTTCAGAACATGAGCATTTTTTTCTCCAAGCTCCCTAAAAGCACCTGCCAAATCATCAAGCGCCAAAAACAAAGGCTGCAACGCCATCAACACCGCAACATGCAACGCCGTGGGATAAGTATCGTTGGTTGATTGCCCCATGTTCACATGATCGTTTGGACTCACAACCTTATAACCACCCTTCGCCTTCCCAAGCAATTCAAGCGCCCTATTGGCTAAAACCTCATTAACATTCATGTTAAACGATGTTCCCGCACCAGCTTGAAAGACATCTACGACGAATTGATCGCGGAACCTTCCCGCTAAAACTTCATCGCATGCAGCCACGACCGCTTCCCCAACCGTTTTATCTAACCAGCCAACTTGCATGTTGGCGATTGCAGCTGCCTTCTTGATTAAAACGTATGCATTCACGAATTGAATTGGCGCTTTAATGCCGCTAACGGGAAAATTTTCTGTTGCCCTCAACGTTTGAATGCCAAAGTAAGCGTCTATGGGAATTTCACGCTCGCCCAATGGATCAATTTCTTTTCTAGTTGCCACCCAAATCTTCTCCTACTATTCACTCTTAGGTTGCTGTTCAAGTATAATTTTCTTTTTAGTCCTAAGTATCGCTTGAGTCACTTTAATCTTCTTTGGACAAACAACCGTGCACATATAATAGCTCTTACAACCCCAAATCCCATGCGGCTTCTGCATCACCGCCAACCGCTCCGTCACATCCGTTGTCCGTGAATCAAAAATGTAGCGGTGAGCCCTCAAAATAGCTGCTGGACCCACAAAATCGCTGTCTTGCTCAGTTATAACTGGACAAGCACTGTAGCAGCAACCGCATAAAATACACTTCAACGCATCATCAAATTCGCTGCGTTCTTCAAGGTTTTGCACCCGCTCCTTCTCAGCATCCCCAACAATGAGGGCTGTAGGAATCCGCTGTGCATTGATCGATTTAATCCTCTTAAAAAACGGTTCAAGATCCACGATCAAATCTTTCACCACATCAAAATACCTTAAAGGCTCAACCACAATCTCTTGGGAATAATCAAAATCCTTCACCAGTTTCTGACAAGCCAAAGCCGCCTGACCATTGATCGTTAAGCCATCCGACCCACAGATACCATGGGCACAAGACATACGAAACGAAAGACTGCTGTCCATGGTCCAACGGATTTTATTGAGACAATCTAGAATACGGTCTGTGGGTTCCACTTCCACATTAAAAACGTCAAAATGTGGCTCCAAGTCGATTTTAGGATTAAAGCGGTAGATTTTGAAGACAACTTTCATTTAGTATCTCCTCATCTCTGGTGCAAACTTTGAGATTGCGACGGGCTTGAAGCTTTCCTTTAGCCCCATCGGAGACTCGCTAACAAAGGTATGTTTGAGCCATTCCTCATCGTTACGCTCGGGAAAATCACTTCGGAAGTGGGCTCCACGACTCTCAGTTCGTTTGAGGGCGCTAAAAACGATGACTTCGGCAACCTTAAGCATGTTGGTGAGTTCAAGCATCTCTTGAAGTTCATAGTTAAAGATACAAGATTTATTGGTTAAACCAACGTTTAAGCATCGTTTCTCTAGCTGTCTAATCTCCCCTAACGCATTTTCAAGGGTTTGACCGCTTCTAAAGACACTGCATTGCTCAGTCATCACCCGTTGCATGGATTCACGCAAAACAGGCACACATTCGGACCCACTAGATTCTAATAAACGGTTAATTTTAGCCTCAACGATGCTTTCAGCTTGCAGAGGCAACGGCTGCAGAACTTTAGACTTAATCTCTCTTATGATGTTCATACCTGCAAAGCGCCCGAAAACGACAAGGTCAATGAGCGAGTTGCAGCCTAATCGGTTTGCGCCATGAACGCTCACGCAAGCGCATTCCCCAACAGCATACAATCCAGGCAGCACGGAGCCAACGATATCCGTTAAAACGTGCCCTTGCAAGTCAGTTGGAATTCCACCCATCATATAATGGCAAGTTGGTGCAACTGGAATTGGCGAATCACTAGGATCAATTCCCAAGTAAGTTCTGATGAAGGATGATATCTCGGGAAGCTTCCGGTTCAATTGCTCCTTATCTATCCCTCTTAAATCTAAGTGAACGAAGTCTTTGCCCTCTATCCCCTTGCCATCGCTTATCTCTTTTAAGATAGCTCTGGAAACGATGTCTCGTGGCGCTAAATCCTTAAGCACAGGTGCATAACGTTCCATAAACCGCTCCCCCAAACCATTCCGCAAAACACCACCTTCAGCCCTTGCCGCTTCACTCACAAGGATGCCCAGCCCATAGATGCCTGTTGGGTGAAACTGCACAAACTCCATATCCTCCAAGGGCAAAAGCGCATCAAGCGCAAGTGCAAAACCATCACCGGTGGATGCAAAACCGTTACTGGTAGTTTTATAAATTCTTCCACCGCCTCCTGTAGCTATAACAACGACTCTACTATGGAATACGTGCGGTGTGGTTGTAGCAACATCATATCCTGCCGCACCACAGCAATGATTAAAAGAAAAAAGTAAGTTTTGAATGAAGACTTCGTTATAGAAAGTTACGTCATACTGAAGGCATTGATCGTATAAGGTATCCATGATAGCTCTACCTGTACGATCTGACACATAGCATGCCCGTTTGATGGGGGCTTGCCCATAGTTTTTTGTGTGACCACCGAACCTGCGCTGTTCAATCTTACCTTGTTGGTTTCGACTAAATGGCACACCCAAGTGTTCCAGTGTGTAAATAGCGTTTGGAGCTTCTTTTGTTAACGCCTCAACTGCATCTTGGTCTGCGAGGTAGTCGCTGCCTTTGATGGTGTCGTACATGTGCCATTCCCAGTGGTCTTCTTCTTCGTTACCTATGCTTGCAGCTATGCCGCCTTGAGCAGCGACCGAATGCGACCGGGTTACATGGACTTTGCTGATTACTGCAACACGGCAGTTGTTTTGTGCTGTGGTTAAAGCTGTGTAGAGCCCTGCTATTCCGCCGCCGATGACGATAACGTCATATTGGTGAATCATGCCTACCTGCTCCTTTGAGGTTGTTAGATTTCGAACTTCTCTATAATTCGTGTTTCTTTTTCGCCCGTGATCTCCGCAATGACGTGGAAGAATTGTTCGAGTCCTGAGTTTACGATTCTGGGTTTTAAGAGTTCGTCGATTTGGAAAACTCCTGCAGAGTTGGACATTTTTATTCTTATTTGGATTGGTTTTTTGTCAGAGTTGGGTTTCCAGTTTTCAGTTATTTCCACTTCGACTTTTTCTATAGATAACGCAGAGACGGCATGGATATCAATTTTTCCAGCTTGGAAGGGGATGCGTGCTCTGCCTGCTTCCATGTCGAGTGCGTCTGCGATACCGACTATGCCTGCTTCTTTGGTTAGGATTCTGTGTGTTGGTTCATTGGTTGGGGGTTGTTCGTGGCACACGATGGCATGGAGAACTTCTGAGGTTATGATTGCGCGTTCTTCTTCGTTGTATATGGGTGTTAGGAGCTTTTCTATTATATCGATAGATAGTATTGCACTGTATTTTTCATGGTTTAACCTTTGCACAGTCATTCCTAAGTCATGGAGTATAGAACCTAAAACCACGACTACTTCGGCATCTTCATTTTCCATGTCGTAATTTTCTACTATGCTTGGTTTAATCAGGTTTTTTTCCACTAAAATTCTGAGGAGTCTAAGTGCAAGGTTGGCCACAATTTTGACGTGGGTTGGACCATGATCGGTGTAGCCCATGCGTTCAATCGCCATGACGTTGGCGCATCTCCAATAGGTTTGGAGTTTTTTGTTTTCTTTGATGTTTTCGATGACTTGTTTGAGCTTAGTGTTTTTTCTGTACGGTATGTTAAAGATGTATGACAATTATAAGATACTCCATCAAAAGACTATTACTAGTAGAGATTTAAACTTACCATAGAACCAAAGGTTGGCTCCCTTCTATTGCTGGGCCTTGGAGTTGATGGATTTATGCCTGACCTGCGTTGCACTTGCTCCACCGCTCTTGTAGAGAAAAAAAACAAACGATACATGCTTCCACAACCACAAGAACGCCCCTTCAACATGGAGCCATGTATGCCATGTGGAGAAAACCAAGATTCCCACACACAAACACAAACAGAAAAACAACCCAAAACCAAAAAACAACCGTCTCAACAAATCATCTTGTGGCAACCACAAAACCACCACACCCACATAAAAGCTTACGAGCAAGCATCCTTTGAAAGGATATAAAAAAAGAACATAAAAGAAAAAAAAGACACCACTCCCCAACCCATTATCCCCTAGGCAAGATTTTTAAAGATTTGACGGTTTTGGAGTTGTTGCTAGTGTAGGCTTTTAAGCATGGTGAGGCATTGGTTGTTGGCAGGGTTAGGGTATGCTGGATTTAGTGTTCATGTGGAAGAGCCCAAAGATGATAGCGCTCACGGTTCTTACAGCAGGATTGTATGTTATTTTGCTTTATCCCCTACAAGGCTTGACCTTTTTTGGTGGCTACGCTGATTTTGGCAGAGTAGGCGTTGGTTTTCCCATTGCATTCTCGTTTCTTTTCGGTCCAGCAGCCGCGTGGGGAACCGCCATTGGAAACGTTATCCGCGATATTGCGGAGTCGCATTTAGACCCCTCAAGCTTTTTCGGTTTCATCGGAAACTTTTTGCTAGGTTACATACCTTATAAGTTATGGAGAGCAACCAAAACTGAAAAGCCAAAATTCTTAAGCATAAGAAATTTTGCTTTGGTTGCAAGCTGTGCAGTTTCAGCATGTATTCTTTGTGGTTTAGTCATTGGTTGGGGGCTTTTCTGGCTTGATTACACCCCTTTTATGCCCACAGCGCTGATTATCGGCGTTACAAACGCGGTTTGGGCGGTTCTTGTTGGCTACGCTGTTTTGGCGCTGCTCTACAACTTTATCAGCGAACACAAACTGCTCTACACCGACCTCCTCAACATCACAAGCATACCACCAAAGTGGAACAAAAGTAAGACTTTAGCCATCGCGATTTTCGTCATCAGTGCAATTGCATGCTTCATCATTGGAGGACTCTTCATTATCGAGCCGTTTGCTTTGCTTTTGCTTGTGATAACCTGCATGGTTGCGCTGGCAGCGGTCTGCAAATAGGACTCTTTTTTATTTATCGATGCCCAACGAGCATCGGCCTAAGCCGATCGTCCACAGCAGTATGAGGTAAGCAATCATACGCTCCATGTCGCCCACGCCATGCCCACATTCTCCAGAACCCTGTGTGGAGATAATAAAAGAAAGGCTATGAGCGCCACGACTCCCGAGATGGCTGACAAATATCGTTTCTATTCCAGCTAGCGCATGGAGGTGAAGCGGGTTTTCGGAGGTTGAAATATCTTTTTGTGAAAAAATCTGCGACCGAAACAGCAAAGCGCAAAAAAGCTATGGATGTGCTGAATATTGCAGCGGAAGGCTTCCCCCACACCTGCAGATTTTGCATCAGAAACTATATTAGAAGTTAAATAAACCTTAAATATTTAAGGTTGGCTGAAACAAATGACACATTGTAACGGTCTTTTTGAATATCAGCTTTCGATCCTCAAGCTAAATTGCCTTTTGTAGCTAGAAAAATTTATATCTGTAAGGGGTTTAGACGGTATGCTGACAATTCCTATGTCAACGTCACAGCTTAGGAGCGGAAAGGAGAATGGCAGAAATAATCTCAGACTGGTTATTCAACCTTATAGTGATAGCTATCTCCTTTGTCGCACTCAACTGGGCTAGCAACACCGTAATCACGTATGCCCTCAAAGTTTCAGCAATCAGCAAACTTGGCAAAACCTCTGTTGGTTTTACGCTCATATCACTATCAACGACACTACCCGAACTAACTGTTGCTCTAATTGCTGCAACTTCGGGCGGGGCACCGCTTTCCATCGGCAACGTTCTTGGATCAAACATATTCAACATATCTGTCATCATAGGTTTAGCGACTGTTTTACTTGCCTTGAAATGTTTTATCTCCAGAAAAAAGGTTTCCAATGGAACCACCAATATTATACCTTCATTGGCAAAATCCGACTTGAGCAGCATCGAGTTCGGTCTCTTCATTTCTTCTGTGGTCCCCCTAATGCTCATCTACGTATCTACCCGGGCAGCCTGGGTAGCAGGGTTAATCCTGCTGATAATTTTTGTTGGGTATATGTACAAATTATCAAAAGTCCGCATGCCTGAGGAAGAAGAAGTCACCATAGAAGAAAAAAGCAAACTCAAAAGATACATACTATTCACAGTTGCAGGTGCTCTTGGAGTTGTGTTAAGCGCAAACTTCCTGGTAGATTCAGCTATCGCTATAGCTACCTCCGTGGGTATCTCTCAGCAAGTAATCGGCGCAACCATAATCGCATTTGGCACAAGCTTACCCGAACTGACAATAGGCTTAAAATCAGTTCTGAAAGGTCACTCAAACCTCGCTGTAGGCAACATAATCGGCGCCAGCTTCCTAAATACGACTCTCATCTTAGGGATAACTTTCTTTGTGCCAGCCCTCGTGGGCGCTCCCTTAGCGTTAAACATGAATGTATTCCAAAACCTAGTTATATTCTCTATCATCACTAACCTGTTTTTCTGGTACTTCCTATCCAGAGAACAAATGACTTGGAGAGAGGGCATAATATTCCTCTTCATTTATGCGCTCTTCATAGTTACGACCGTCGGAGCCATGTAACATTAACAAATCGGCCTGTGGTTTGACTAACAAGCATGGCTACTGCTTTTTGCATAATTTTAAAAGGCTAAGCTATCAAATACGCTAATAGCCTAATTCGGTTGGCGATAGCGCTTGGTTGACATAGTTTCCATTGCACTAATCATCAGTGCATTAATAATACTCATCGGTTTTTTAGCCAACTACTTCTTTCATAAAACTGGTCTGCCAGATATGCTCATTCTAATTGTTCTGGGAGCGCTATGTGGTCCAGTCTTGGGAATATTTGATCCAAATGCAATTAGAAGTTTTGCCCCCTACATAGCGGCTTTGGCGTTAGCTTACATTTTGTTTGATGGTGGGATGGGGTTAAACATCAAACGTGTGTTACATAACAGTCCCAAAGCCGTTCTGTTAGCTGCTTTGAGTTTCATCTTCAGTGTTTTGGGTGTTGGGACATTTACGATTCTTGTCTTTCACGTGCCGTTACTCTACGGGTTGCTTTTTGGAAGCATTCTTGGCGGCAGCAGTTCGGTGGTTGTTGTTTCGTTGGCTACCAAGGTTAAGATAAGCGAGAAAGGCTCAACCATACTAATATTGGAATCCGCAATTACCGATATCCTCTGCATAGTCATCAGCCTATCCATACTCGACATAATCATCACTGGGCATGCAAACATAAGCACAATCGCTGCAGGTATCGCTGGAAAATTCTTAATCGGACTTGGCGTAGGTGTAATTTTGGGTTTCTCTTGGTTATTTGCTCTCAAGAAATTGGCGCTGCTGTCTTTTTCCTATATGCTAACCCTTGGAATCATATTGCTAGGTTATGCAGTTACCGAAAGCATAGGTGGAAGTGGAGCGTTGAGTGCGCTAATTTTCGGCCTAATCCTCGGCAATGAACGTGACTTGCGAAGATTTTTGTCAAGGTTCAAGATTAATGAAGACATCGATGATAATGGAGCCGTTTTCAATGGAAAAATGTCTTTGTCGGTGTCAAAAGGGTTAAAACGTTTTCAAGCTGAAATTGCTTTCCTAATCAGGACTTTTTTCTTTGTATTTCTTGGAATAATCGCCTCGATTTCTAACTTGTTTCTATTGCTATCTGGCATCGTGCTTTCCCTTATTCTGTTAGCAACCCGATTTGGCGCGGTCTGGATAGCCACGGCTAAGTGCAGTCTACGTAAGGACTGCGAAATTATGACTGTAGTGTTAACTCGCGGTTTGGCTGCAGCGGTTCTTGCAACTTTACCGGCTCAATTTGGGTTACCTTACGCTAATCTATACGTTGATATCGCTGTCATTATAATCGTAACCACTGCTATCATGGCTACGATAGGCTCAATGGTTATAGCTCGGCAAAAAACATAGAATCCTCTCTTCTTACGTTTTAATCTTAAGTGAAGATTAGCATTTTCACTATTCAAGACATTCAGTTATTTCGGGGTTCTGACTTAGCTCGATGAGGGATTTGGTCAGCGTTATTACATCGCCGACTGCGGAAACTAGCGTCACAGGCATGCAAATAGTGGAACTGCGGAACCGTTTCTTAAAGCCCAGTTGATCGGATGCTTGGTTAGAAAGCTTAACTTTTAGATTCGTTATCTGCCATGTGCTAGTGTTTACCTGGGTCCCCTTAACTTCACCTAAAACTATGCCGCCTTCTGCTATGACGTTCTTTCCAGTAAGCTCTTCAGTATCTACCAAAAAATCACCAAGAAAACCATCTAATTCTTGTATTTATCGTTATTGTGTTTCATTAGTGAAACAACAAGTGTGGCACATCCCATTTTTTGAGTTAAAAAACGCCAATATTGGCCGTCTCTCTTGGGGCTATGCAGGGTGATTTGGGGTTGGGGTTGCCTGGAAGATTAAGGCACCCAAAGGTTACAACGACCCTGCGCATGATCTTAGGTACCATCGCTCACCTAACTCCATGTAGAAGAGACTATACGGCAGAAACCTCCAGCTTTGCAGGGCTTTCTATGGTTATGGGGCACTCTGATCGTTTGCCAGCCAAAATTTTTTCCGTCTAAAAAGCAGAATAAAACCTTTAGTCGCTGACAACACCCAAAGCGCACAAATACATTTTTGTTTATTTTAGACAGCAATACTTAACTGTGCAGAATCATTTACTAATGTATCCCACCGGATAAATCCATGCCGACGGACCCAACGGATGCTGCAAGTCAGAAAACTTGTTGCTGTGATGGCGAGGTTCACCCAAACATGGGACACGGTGGGCACGGGCGCAAAGTCCCACGCCGAGAGAGCTTAACCAAGCTTAAAGCGACGCTTAGCTGTGAGGTTAAGTGTTAGGTTACGTTGGGAGACAAATCGCCCGCAAAAACAAAGATTTTCTTGATATGGCGCTTCCTTAGGTAAGGTATATAAGAACATAAACAACCATCAACCTATGGAAAGAAAAACTGCCTTCGCTGCAATTATTATTTCAGCCTTAATGTTCACAATGCTTATACAGTTTGCAGCAGCAGAGCCTCCTGAGTTGCAATGGGAAAACACCTACGGCTATCTGAGCGGATTCATGGCAATACAAACCCGTGACCAAGGATACGCCATAGTTGGAACATACGCGGATTTTGTGGCAACCTTTGAGCCCTACAACAACTATTCCGCCACCCTCATAAAAACGGACTCCGACGGCAAGCTGCTGTGGCAAAAAACCTACATAACAAATACTGGCGGAAACACCCAGCTAACCCTAGACGAAAACGGAAACTTTGTCCTTTTTGGCTCGCAAAACCCCGCGGTTGTCTCGTCTGGTGCCAACGCCGTGTTTCAAACAGCCGACGGCGGATACGTAATCGCTGGCACCGAAACTTGGTTATACAATTTTGAGAGCAGCAGCGTCAGCATAACCAACGGTAAGTACACTATTTTCTTTCTGTTAAAAACTGACTCAGACGGCAACGTGGTATGGCATAAAACCTACGAACCGGGAAACGGCGGGAACAATAATTTCACCATGCCCGTCAACGCAGCTCTAAACAAGGTAATCCAGACCGATGATGGCGGCTACTTGATGGCAGGCTCTCTCAATCTGGGCGAGTTTGGATGGGTGGTTAAAGTAGATGCGTCAGGGAATAAACAATGGCAAAAAATCTACAGGTTAGGACAAAATGACAGCTATGCCCAAGTCTACTATGCCGAACAAACATCGGATGGCTACTTGTTGGCGGGGAATTTTGGCGGCAATTGTCTGTTAAAAATCAGCTCTGAAGGCGAAGTCACCTATTTTAACCGCCTAAACGATAGCCGCTCCACATTTACTAACTTCTTTAAAGGGCACGACGGCACCTACCTCTGGGTCGGGTTTAGTCGAATCCAAAACCAACCAGCCGGCTCCATACTATCCGTGGATGCAAACGGCAATGTTGTTGCTAACAAAACCTACCCACACGCAGGCTCATTCAACTTAGGTGTACCCACCACCGACGGCGGCTACCTACTTGCACAGACGCTTCCGCTTCCGTTTATGCCAGTTTTCTCTTCCTTTAACACAACGCTATTCAAACTTGACGCAGCCGGCAACGTTGAATGGCATAAAATGTACGGTCAAATACTTGACCAGACCAACGTCATTTTCCCCACAGCAGACGGAGGATTTGGGCTGGTGGGCACACGCTTAGAGGGCTATCCACAGTGGAAGTATGATTCCACGACCTACAAGCAATGGATTTTTCTAGCTAAAACCGCTCCTCTCACCGCTCCCTCTACAGCATTGCCGACGCCGACTGTTCCCGAAGCTGGAGATAATGGGCAGAATCTATTCATACTTGCATTGGTCATAGCCATAGTGGCTGTTACAATTGTCGCCATTTTGACAGTAATAATTGTCCGTCGAAAGCAGCGAATGCAAGTAAAATCTTAAATTCGTAGTGCCCATTAGCCTATCAGCATCGAGTTGACGCAGTTTGGATTTAGAACGCAAAATTGAACTTATCTGTAGACCGCCCACTGAAGAAGTCGTAACCCTCGAGGATTTGCGGGCGCTATTGGAAACCGAGGAGCACCCCATTGCCTATAACGGTTGGGAACCCTCTGGACTAGCGCATTTGGGTACGGGCGTGATTTGCGCTTACAAAATGAAAGACTTCGCCGAAGCGGGCATCCATTTCAAGGCTTTTTTGGCTACGTGGCACGCCTGGCTAAACAATAAACTCGGCGGCGACCTCGCCCTTATCCGTAAAGCCGCAGATCTATTTCGCCACAGCTGGCTTGCACTGGGCGTTCCTGGCGATAAAATTGAATTCATCTATAGCGATGAACTCTACAAAGACATCGATTACTGGGCAAAAACAGTTATAATCGCCAAAAACCTCACTCTGGCGCGAACCACTCGCACCCTAGAAATCGCGGGCAGAAAGGAAGGCGAGGCCCACTACGTTAGCGACTACCTCTACACTCCCATGCAGGTCGCCGACATATTTCATATGAAAGTGAAAATCTGCCAGTTGGGAATGGACCAGCGAAAAGCAAACATGGTGGGAAGGGAAGTCGGCGAAAAAATCGGCTGCTGGAAACCAGTCTGCGTCCATCACCACCTTCTCCAAGGATTAGAGAAACCTGGGATTTGGCCGATTCCTGAAGGTCAAGAAAAAGAAGCTGTGGCTTCCGCGAAGATGTCGAAGAGTAAACCAGCTACCTGCATATTCATCTATGATACGCCGGAAGAAATCAAGCAGAAAATGTCTCGTGCCTTCTGCCCCGAACGCACCGTAAAATTCAACCCGGTGCTTGATATATGCAAGCACATAGTGTTCCGAGAGAAGCCCATTTTTAAAATTGAGCGTCCAGCAAAATTCGGCGGCAACATTGAGTTCCACAATTTCCAAGCATTGGAAGCTACATATGCCAGTGGTAAATTACATCCGATGGACCTCAAGAACGGTGTAGCTGCAGAACTCGCTGATATCTTGGAGCCAGTGCGCAGATACTTCGCAAACAATAGTGAAGCTAAAGACTGCTTGGAGACCGTGCGAAAAGCAAAAATCACCAGGTAGACCCCGTGTCAACTCGACTCAAAGAACGTTTGGAAAAAATTCAGAAACTCATCATAAAACTAAGCGATGCCTCAGCAAAGGGTAACCCTATCGTTGTCGAAGGTAAGAAAGACGAGGAGGCACTCCGAGAGTTAGGCATCAACGGAACAATCATTACCATAAAGACAGGTGGCAAATCTTTTTTTGAGGCAACCGCGGAACTCGAAGCATTAGGAGCAAGCGAAGTAATTTTATTCTTGGATTTTGACCGCCGCGGCAAAGAAGCCACTAAACGTCTGCAGCAAGACCTCGAGCGCCTCAAAATCAAGGTGGATGTGAAGTTTTGGCGTGAGCTTCACGGGTTGGTGGGGCGGGAAGTTGATAGCATTGAAAGTTTGCCAACATACATTTCCACTGTACAGCAGAAAGTAGCGTAAGGACACCATCGAAAATGTGCAAGGGCATTCTTATCTCTGCGTCAAATTCCTCATCGTAAAAATGCCTTCGAACTCACGATAGGTGAGCGAGGCTTATTAGCGCTATTCGCCAAATGTTGGAGTTTGACTTTAAGTCAAAGGAAGAAAGAAAAATGAACATGTCTAAAAACAGAATTTACTCAGTGATCGCATTATTTCTAATGCTATCCATGATTGTTCCAATGATGACTCTACAAACAGTATCAGCTCATGACCCACCTTGGACCGTTCAAGTCTGGTGCTATGTAGCTGTTGCACCAAACGTTGTAGGCGTCGGACAAGAAACCTTGATCACTTTCTGGAGTAACCGAATAATGCCAACTGCTTCAACTGACAGCCGCTATGGAGACAGATGGATTTTCTACTTAGACATCACATACCCAAGTGGAACCAACAAAACACTAGGACCATTCACCTCAGATCCCGTCGGCGGCTCCTACACTGCTTTCACGCCGACCGAAGTAGGCAACTATACTATAGTAGCTCGTATGCCCGCATACAAGTTGACAGGTTTACCCTCAGCCAACGGAGTACCCATTGCTAATGAGTATGTTAACGACACGTTTGGACCAGCCGTTAGTGAACCAGTAACCCTCAGGGTGCAAGAAGAACCGATTCAAGGATGGCAAGAACCACCGATTCCAAATGATTATTGGACTCGCCCATTAAACAGTGCTAACCGAGAATGGTACGTACTTACATCCAACTGGTTATCAGGTGCTGCCTACAACCTAGCCCCGAACACGAAATTTGCTTACGGACCCGGTCCAGAAAGCGCCCACATACTATGGTCACGGCCTTACTATGTAGGCGGTCTTATGGATGAAATCTATGGGGTCACTGGTTACCAGACAATGCACTACGGAGGCATCTCTATCAGCAACATGATCATACTAAACGGCAAAGTTATCGTTTCGATCCGTAACACTGCCCACACAAACACTGGCTGGTGGGTTATCGACCTATACAGCGGCCAGACATTAGCTATGTACAATGATACTGTAATGCCCTCGTTTGCTTCAATATACAACTATGAATCACCCAACCAACACGGCGGCTTCCCATATCTCTGGAGAACATCAGGCGTAACCTTACCAACTGGGTACACAACAGGATCAGGCCTGCAAACTTGGGAACTACTCGACGGATGGACCTTCGACACAATCACCAAAATAGCTAACGTTTCGGCAGGTGGAACAGCAGTATACGGCAAGGACGGCAGCATACTCCGCTATAACATCGCAACCTCTGGAGGAACGCAGTGGCTAACATGCTGGAACTCTTCAGCGATACCCACAGAGCTTTTGGGTACAACTGGAACCAACTATTGGCAATGGAGACCCCAAAACGTAGCTGTACACGATGGACGACAAGGCTTCTCGTTGAACATATCCCTCAACGGCCAAGATGGAAAATCACTGCCAGTTCAGGGTAGCATCCGATGGGTCCGAGAAGGCATAGACGTGGTCGGTGGAACGACAGGAAACAGCAGCGGAAGCACCCTTACGCCAGGTAACCTTTGGGCACTCAACTTAGACCCAACGAAAGGTGTGGTGGGCGCATTGCTGTGGAACATAACCTTTACTCCGCCAGCAGCAGCAAGCGACCTAGCCTTCGGCAGCAGACCTGGAATGATGTTCCAAAGCTTAAGCGTAGAAGACGGCGTCTTCATCTTCCGACAAGACCTCACACGACAATATTGGGGCTACAGCATGAAAACAGGCCAACAGATATGGGAAACTGAACCAGAATCTCAAATGCAATTCTATGGCTTAAGCACAGCGGACGATACAGCCGTTTATGAAGGCAAATTCATCAGCTACGGGTACGGTGGAGAAGTCACAGCCTACAACATAACCACTGGAAAAATCGTCTGGAAGTATGTAGCAGAAAATCAAGGCTTTGAATCACCCTACGGCAACTACCCAATCGGCATAGCATGCGTCGCAGACGGAAAACTCTACCTGACAACCAGCGAACACTCGCCTACACAACCGCTCTTCCGTGGATCCGACCTCCGATGCATCAACGCAACCGACGGCTCTGAGATCTGGAAGATACTGCACTGGAGCGCAGGCATGGCAGCTGGAACAGGCGTATACATCGCCGATGGACGCCTTCTCAGCTTAAACAGCTACGACAATGAAATCTACTGCTACGGAAAAGGACCCAGCGCAACCACCGTTTCTGCTCCTCAAAACAACCCCACACTAGGCTCAAGTGTAACCATCACAGGCACAGTCACTGACCAATCACCCTCAGGCAGACTAAACTCTAACTACGGTTTAGACTTCTCGCTCAAGGGCACTCCTGCAATTTCCGACGAGGACATGAGCCGATGGATGGAATACCTATTCATGCAACAAGCACTGCCCACCGACGCGAAAGGTGTTCCAGTAACCTTAACCGCCATTGACCCCAACGGCAACTACATCAATATCGGCACAGTAACCAGCGACATAACCGGCACCTATGGCTGCAACTGGAAACCAGAAGTTCCAGGAACCTACCTCATCAAAGCATCCTTCGCAGGAACCAAATCCTATGGACCCTCCTTCGCGCAAACCTACATGAGCGTCGATGAACCACCTCCAACCGCATCTCCCTATCCGCAGATAGCTCTTCCAGATACTGAAACCTACATTCTGGGCGTTGGCATAGCATTAGTCATAGCAATCGCAATCGGGTTTGCAGTGACCATACTCGTCCTTAGAAAACGGCCTTAAACCAAGGCCTTCCCTTTATTTTTTTTAAGATCATCAGAAAAAAAATTACCTTTGGGGGGAACAAGCTAAATGCAAGAGGTACAAACAGAACCTAAAACATACAAAAGTAAACCTAGAGCTATCGTTTTCAAATCAAATAATGAATCCCTTCGAAAAATCACAGAATTCATTGAAACTCAATGTCCAGACGCAGAAATCATATACATAACTTCGGCACCAGCGTCAACCATTCTCCGTATAGTCAGGGAACCATCGGCAGACTGTTGTACTGAACCATACTACACTATTGAGTAACGTCTTCTATTTCTGATCTTATTCTATGCTTGTTAGACCTTTCTAAAATAAAAGCAAGACTCCTTTTTTGCCAATCAATATTCTTTCATCACCTGTTATAAGTAACTATATGGGCACCGAAGGAAGGCTATTGCTATTGCCAGCAGGGCCTCGTTTCTATTAGACTACTAGCTTAAGGCTCGGGTACTCACGATAAGTGAGTGTGGCATAAATATGGCTTGACATGATAACGGCTCTCTGTTGGCAAAAACAACCATTCAAGAGCTTGCTTTTGCCAAACACAATACTTAGGAAAAATCAAATATGAAATCAACACTTAAAAAGACGAAATTTCTTTTTACTGTATCGCTATTAGCATTGACTATAACCCTTGCATTTCTCTCAATGCCAATTTCCTACGCACATGTTCCTGCCTGGAAAATCCCTACGTATTCATACATCACGGCAACTCCCAATCCAGTTGGAGTCGGTCAAACTGTGACTCTGGCTTTCTGGCTTGATAAGTTACCTCCAACTGCCGCTGGCTATGGTGGAGATAGATGGCGAAACCTCAAAGTAGAGATCACTAAACCTGGTGGATCTAAAGACGTGATTGGACCAGTTGATTCTGATCCGGTTGGCTGTGGCTACGCATTGTATACGCCTTCAGAAGTGGGCACGTATACTTTCCTCTTCATCTTTCCTGGACAAACACTCTCCCGTTATGGACCAACGGGAATAGTTGGCAGCGCCAGCGATTATGAGAACGATACTTATCTGCCTAGCAATGCAACTGCAACGCTTACGGTGCAGGAAGAGCCGATTCCGCAACCGCCGACTTATCCGTTGCCCAAAGAATACTGGACACGACCAATCGAAGGACAGAACAACCAATGGTATACGGTTGCATCAAATTGGTTGGCTGGAGCACATGAAATCCAAAAAGTTCAACCTGACGGCACAGCACCAAACACACCTCACATAATGTGGACACGACCGATGCGGGACGGAGGTGTTGTTGGAGGAACTAACACACGTGAAAACGGAACAACATACTATGACGGAACACAGTATGAGGGCCAATTCCAAAACCCCTTGGCAATGTATGGTAGACTATACTATACAGTTCCCTTAGGCAGCACAGGAGGCAACGGTGGATACGTTTGTGTGGATATTCGGACTGGCAAAACGATTTGGTCAAGTGACGTTATCGGTACCTCTGCAGCCACGGCACCATCATTCGGTCAGCTCTATGCGTACGATTCAATGAACCAACACGGAATGGTACCCAACGGTTACCTGTGGACGGCAAACTTTGCTAATGCATATGATCCTCTGACTGGCAAACTTTTGTTCAATATGACTAGTGTCCCTTCAGGTACTGAAGTCTACGGTCCTAACGGCGAAATTCTAAGGTATGTGCTTAACGTTTCTGGCAATTGGTTGGCATGTTGGAATAACACAGCAGGCCACGCTTTGACTGGTTCGACGGTTGACACCGATTTCACAAGCACCAGCTATAATCAGTGGAGACCCATAGGCAAGAGCGTTAACATGAGTGATGCTTATTCATGGAACGTAACAATTCCCGCCCTGCCAGCAGGTTCAACAATCCGCCAAGCCATCTTCGATGACATACTATTAGGCAGTGCAGGCACCTTCGGAGGCGTAAGTGAAATCAACCCAGGTTATACTATGTGGGCAATCAGTCTTAAACCGCAATCGAGAGGAACGCTTCTCTGGACCAAAACATACGCTGCACCAGCTGGAAACCTCACAAGAAGCTTCCGATTCATTGATCCAATAAACAGAGTATTCATCTTCTGGGATAAAGAAACCATAACTTATTCAGCCTACAATCTAGACAATGGCGAGTATCTTTGGACCACACCCTCAGAAAACCCATGGAACCTCTACGCCAACGGCGGCGGCTCGATATGGACGCAAACCACTGCTTACGGCAAACTCTACTCAACTGGCTATTCAGGCATTGTCTACTGCTATGATACTAAAACTGGCAAACAACTATGGAATTACAGCACCGCCAAGATGGCTGGATTCTCTACACCCTACGGTGGCTATCCACTCGGCGTAGTCGCAGTCGCAGACGGAAAAATCTACTTCCACACCAATGAACACTCCTCCGGCGCACCATACTGGAAAGGGTCGCCTATGATTTGCCTCAACGCCACCACAGGTGAAGAAATCTGGACCATACCCTTCCACGGTTCATCAGGTTACGTTCCTTGGGGCTACGTCGTTGCAGACGGCTATCTTGTAGGACTCAACCTCTTCGACGAGCAACTGTACTGCTTCGGTAAGGGTCCAACAGCCACAACCCTAAACGCACCAGACACTTCAATCCTACTAGGCAGGTCACTTGTCATCAAAGGCACAGTAACAGACATTTCCTCGGGTACACAACAACCTGAACAAGCCGCTCGTTTTCCAAACGGTGTACCAGCAGTTTCTGACAACAGCATGAGTGCTTGGATGCAATACGTATACCAGCAAAAACCACGCCCAACAAACACAACAGGTGTTTCAGTTAAATTGTCAGTAATTGATTCCAACAACAACTACCGAGAAATTGGAACAGTAACAACCAACGACGATGGATTCTTCTCTTTAACATGGACCCCTGATATACCTGGATCTTATACAGTCTATGCCAACTTTGAAGGAAGCGAATCTTACTGGCCATCCCATGCTGTGACATCCTTCGCAGTGGATGATGCTCCGGCGACTTCCTCGCCATACCCACAGATAACTTTGCCGCCTACTGAAAACTACATCATCGGGGTTGGAATAGCAATAATCGTTGCAATAGTGATTGGGTTTGCTATAACCATACTTATGCTTCGGAAGAGACCATAAAACCTGCAAAGCAAAGACTCACTTCCCTCTCTTTTTTGTCTGGAACAAAATGCAATCTCTTTGATTGATATTGATATTTAAAAAGATAAAATATCATCAGTCGTTCTGTCAGAAGCGTGGTGATGAGAGGCAATATGCACTGATGTTATTGGTAGGTGAGACCCATGCGCTTCATAAATTCGAGAACCTTCTCGTATTCTTTGAGGTATTGTTTGCCTTTTTTGCTAAGTTTAAGCGATTCTTGATCTTGAATTAAGCCCAGTTCATAGAGCTCAGATATGTAGCATTTCAATCGGTCAAAGGGCACATTGATTTTTACCTGAACCCTTGTTAAAACAATCTTATCAGCGTTAGCCTCAGCATCAAGGGCGGATAGTAAGTCACCATAAATTTTTAGTTTGTCTCTCCTCGTTATTCTCTTCATTTGTCCGTCCTTTTCCATGGGCTATAAAAGGTTTGATAGCTGACTAAAAGGAAAATAATTAGACCAGCTAAACGAAGGGTTAACGATCCTGTTAACGCCGCAAGGCTTGAGTCCAAGTACCAAAAGAGCAAGGAATATTGACTTATTGCAAGCAGAATAAAACCTAATGGGATCCAAATTGTTGTTGGATCAGGCTCTTTTACATGCTCTTTTAACGTATAGATAGCGATGTAAGAGAGGCAGACAACATTAAAAATTCTAATGTATAGTTGAGAGCCAAAATAGGTCTGTAGAGTGAATTGGGGATGGGTAATCCCGACTAAAAACAGGGTTGTAAGGCCAACAATCAGTAGACTATATGTTATATTCCAGAGTATTCGGGTATTCTTTGAAGATCTCTTTGAAAAAAAATATGTGGTCGCCAAGAAGACGAATGCAAAGGTTCTGATTAGAAGGGGAAGCCATATCAATTCTTGAGCCAAAAGCTTGCTGTATACAAAAGGAACAATTGCGTATGACGTACCTAGAAAAGCAAAGCCAAGGGGCAAGCCAAGGTAGCGGCCCTCTCTAGTGAGCCCGTACGGTTTAATCATGAACCTTACAAGAATGAAGCAGATGACTGCTGAAACGATTTCTACTGTAATTCTGGCTTCATCATACATAGCTTTTTAGTGGTTAATTAGCTCTTTATCTTATTTTCCCCAAATCTACGGAGCAAGCTTGAGAAATTGATGAAAGAGCACTTAAATAAGCATATCAACAGAACCAAGCGGTGTTGCGTGGGCAAAAAAAGTTGATAAAACAATCTCAAGGTGACTACAGTGCTTCTTACAGTAGGATAATGCCTCTGAAGGAGGATGCAAAACAAAAAAGGGGGAGAGGGGTTCTTCGGTTGTTATTTTTTATGGTCGTTTTCTGAGCATCAGAATTATTATGGCGCCTATTACAGCCATGAACACGAACAGGCCAACGATTGCTGGCACAAAATAGATGTCAGCTACCGAGGCTGGTTGCGGTGTCGAGGTTGGAGCATCTGCGGGTGCTTCTCCAACTGCCATGTAGGTTGTTGCTGATGATGAGCCATATGATTTGGAGCCTGCGAACGATGCATGGATCTGGTAGGTTCCTGGAACTTCTGGCGTGAACATTATGCCAAAGTTGCCATGGATGTCGCTGGTTGTAGTCCCTATTGGAATGTAGTTGCCGTTGGGGTCGATTGCGTAGAGGTCAACTGGAACACCCTTTGCATCTGCTGGGTAAGCTTGTTGCATGAATAGGTATTCCATCCATCGGCCCATGTCCTCATCGGAGATTGCAGGGGTGCCTTTGAGTGTGAAATCTATCTTGTCGTTGGTTGTGCGCCTGCCTGTGGGTGTTTGGTCGGTTACGGTTCCTGTTATCATTACGCTTGATCCCAGAGTGGTAAGAGTTTGTGGAGCAGAAACTGTTGTGCCGCTTAAGCCCTTGCCGTAGCAGTATATCATGTTGTCCATGCTGTTGCTGCTTACTAGGCGTCCGTCGCCGACTGCTACGCCGCCGCCGAAGTCAAGGATGCTCCATATTTCTTCGCCCGTGGTTACGTTGATGCAGCGTAGGTTTGGACCACGGATCAGCGGAATAGTGTATGAGTGCTCCCAAGATGTGGTGTAAATCTTGTCATCGCTGATGGCGCTCACGGTTATGGGGTAGTTGCCGTATGGTGATTCGTCGCCAATTCCTAATGCGTTGTAGGTCCAGACTTTTTCTCCGGTTTTAGCGTCATAAGCATTCATCTGTCCAGCGTAGCCACCATAGATGATGACTTTGTGATCCATCACAAGGACGCTCTGGCCATAGAAGTTGTATTGAGGTAGCTCACCAGGTTTTGTTTCCCACAGCGGTTGACCGGTGTATAGATCGTAGACCCATACTTTTAGCTGCTTTACTTCTGAGAACACCATTATGCCGTCTTCAGGGTAAACACCGTTTAAGGTAAATCCGCCCGTGAACATGCTGGCTGTTGTGATGTTTTTGTCTATGTCAACGAAGGGTGGCGTGAAAGTGGTTTTCCAGAGTTGTGCGCCTTTGTTTTCAGGTTTGAGGCTTATACCAATCATCCAGCCTTGTACGACTCCTCGTTTATCATTTCGTCCTTGCGTTCCAACAATCATTATATCGTCTTGGCGAATTGCGCGTATAGTCCCTGTTTCGTTGAGGATAGAGTTGAAAGGTCCAATTATGTTTGGTATCGAGAAGTTTTGTGAATAGAATACTTCGCCGTTATGCACTATGTCCCAGTCCATGCTCATCGGGTTCATGAAGTCGCCTGTTCCAAAGTAGGGATTTTCCGCTCCGAAATCGCCGCCAGCAGGTCTCCACTGCCAGTATCCGGTTCCACTTTGACTAGCAACCATGGTTCCAGCAGAAGAATTCCATACAGTGCAGTAGTATCTGGGGTTTGTGGTTGTTCCTTTGTTTACAAGGTTATAGTAGAGGATGCTTCCATCTGTGCCGTAAACTTGTGTGCCGCTGGTTGAGACGTTGGCTATGTAGCATATTGTATTGCCTGTGTGTGCATCAATCATCTTCCAAATCGTTCCAGTGGTCAGAGGTGTTGTGGTTCTATTCAGTTTGTAGGGGTTTCCAACCTTAATTACACTCAAGTTTGCTGTTTGGACAACGCGGCTAACCGTAACAACTTCGGGTAGTTTGATTGGCGTGCCAGTGACGCCGAAGAATGAGACTGTTTGACCCGTATCCCAGAGGTAAGAGAATGTCCCGTGCTGGTTAGGTGATTCATACTTGTAAATGGTTCCGAAAGCCGGTCTTGTAGCGTTCCAATCAAGGTATAAGGTTTCGCCTGTGTAGAGATCGATGATTTCATAGCCTTTATTGCCATGAGTTGTATAGCGGGGTGACCAGTGGATTTTGCCATCCAGAATTATGGTTGGGCTGAACTCAACGCCTTGGTAGTGAGCAGTATGACCAGCGCTGTCTCCAAAACGTTCATCAGTTATGCCGCCTAAGAAAAAGGGCTTTGACCAAAGTATATGAGCGCTTTCTGGAGCTGAGCCCCATGCGTAGGTTCCAACGTTGCCACCTGAACTACCCATAGGCCAAACGTTTGCTGCTCCTCCCAGCCAGTTGCCTGCAAGCGTGTACCATGTTCTGGATGCACCGCTTATCGGACGAGTCCAATATCCTGTTGGCAGAGGCGACTCAATCCATTGTTGGGTTGGTTCTGAATGCACCTCGAACGTTTCTATCGGGCTGACAGCTGCGCTATAGATATAGTGGTCACCTGCAGTGTAAACGCTTCCACCCGAAACCAAAGTGGTTTTAAGTTCTTTATCGGTGTAGGGGAATATGGCTTGTACCCTGTAAGTGCCCACTTTGGTTGGGGTGTAAGAAATGTAGTTTGCGCCGACTGGGTCACTGTAGGGCATGTCGAGAGTTGTCGTCTCGTTGTCTGGATCCCAAACTTTAATTTGCATTCCATACCATCCAGCCCTACCGGTTGGTGAAGCAACAACACCCAAGATTTCACCGGTATCTGGTGGCATGTCTGCGGTCCAAGCAACAAGCAACATCTTTTCGCCGACGCCTACACCGCGTGGTCCGGCACTGGTTGCGACATAAATGTAGGAGTAGAAATTGACTGTGGCTGCATGGCTCAGGGGGATTGAAAGAAGCGGAATGGCAGTCGTTAACGTTAATACCATCATAATTAAGATAGCGATAGTTTTCTTTATCTTATTCATCGATTTTCCCTTTCACTATTCTTCCCTAGCGAAAAATTCTTTTTAGGCGAATTTTTTCGTTAGGGTAAAATTTCTTTTTATGATTTTTATTATTATAATTATGTAACAAGTGCTATGCCTGACAAAAGTCTCCACAAATGCGAAAAAAAGGCTTACAAGGAAACAAACTAAATATTTATTTATTAATTAATATTACAAATTTGTGTTTCTTTTGATTTTTCGGGAAGTTCTTAAATATGCATAGCGCCTATTTGATTGTTGCATGCACCGGATTTGCAAGTGAGATTGTATGATTCAAAATGAAGAGGAATGCATACAAACACTCATGAAGTTGGGGCTGACCTTTTTAGAAGCTAAAATATATCTGACTCTTGCCAAATTCCAAGAGGCTGATGTGAGAACCATTTTTCAAGCTTCAAACGTGGCTCGTCAGGATATTTACCGTGTCATGCCTTCGCTTCAAAACCTTGGCTTGGCACAAGAAATCGTTGGTAAACCAACTAGGTATAGAGCAACTTCTATGAAGATAGGGTACGATTTACTGCTTAAAAGCAAAAAACAGGATTTCTTTGAATTGCAACAAAAAACTCTTGATCTCATCGAGAAATATGATGGGCAAAGTTTTGCGCCGTTTTTTCAAACCGAAAAGCCACAGTTTGTTATCAGCTTGTCTACAAAAATTGTGTTAAGTATGTTTAACGAGATGGTTAGCTCTGCTCAATCAAGCTTAGATATTTTGGGTGCTTGGGAGGGCATCCGTTTTGTCTTGTTTCAGAATGCTGGTGAATTAAAGAGAGCTGTTTCTAGAAACGTTAGGATCCGATTGATTACTGAGATAGCAAAAGGGGACAAATCTGCTATGAAAACCTTTCAGGGATTTTGGTCGAGCCCTTTTTTTGAAGTCCGCTACTTTCAGCCATTGGCGACTAGTATTATTGTTAGCGATAAATCAAAAGCAGGTTTACGCTTATCTATACCGCCAGATAACAGGGCTGAATTCTTGTGGTCGACCCACCCGATGTTTTCCGAGGCACTTAGAGGGTACTTTGAATCTGTCTGGGAAAAGGCAAGCGGGGTAGTTCCGCTTTATGAGGAATTCCTTGACGTAGGATAAACGTTTGGGAGAATGCCGATGTCTACTAATCAGTCAACTTCGAATTCTTACGCATAAATGGGTAAGGATAGGTGGTATTCAGTTTTTATCGCTAGAATTTCTCCCAATGCACAATCTCGCTGAGTGGTCGCCGTAGCCTAGGTTCAGGCGCCTCGTTGGGAAAACCGATCGGAAGCAAAGCTACTGGCCGCATTCCTTTGGGTGCATTTATCACCTTTCTTACAGCATCCTCCTTAAAAGCACCAATCCAGCAGGACCCTAACCCAAGAGAGCACGCGGTTAAAAGAATATTTTGGATTGCCGCTGCGGTATCTTGGATACAGTAGAGTGTTCTGCCCCGTTCACCATAGCCTTCGGCGGCGCGCTTTTCATCAGCGCAGACAACGATTACTATCGCGGCTTGTTGAAGGCTTCGCTGTCCGAAAGCTGCCTCTGAAATCGCCTGTTTTGTCTTGTCTGTGGCGGCAACGATAAAACTCCAAGGCTGGATGTTTCCAGCTGAGGGTGCTTGCCTTGCAGCCTCAAGAAGCGTCTCGATGGTGGCTTGGGGCAAGTCTTGTTTTTTGTAGCTTCTTATGCTTCTCCTATTTATTATGGCATCAGAAACGTTCATTACTCTAACTCCACTAAAAAACACTATTTGAATAATAAAAACTGTTGTGGAGCTTTCGTTCAGCCATAGCTAACTGCCCCTCGATGTTTCAACCCTGACTTACATCAATAAAGCGAGGCGGACCCCAGCAAAAGAGTCATAAGTTAAGTTGTTCTTTGTGGTACATTGGATGATGAGCACTAGAGTCACAGAGCTTAGCGCGGTGATAATGACTCGACGGGCGAACTGACAACTGCGAGCACCTTTGCTTCTCATTTTTTCAACCAAACAACTAAACGTCAACAAGCAAAGGTGCGAAACAAAAATTCAGGAAAGGCAACGTATAATCTACACAAGCGGAATCCTTATCAATAAAGCAGACATCAGAGAGACACCTAAACAACAGTACACTGCGGGGTGAATACAACCATGGTTGAAATGAAAGTCGATGCATCCGAACTCAAAGGAGACGAAAGTAAACTAGTAGAAAAACTAGCTGACTTCCTCAAAGAAAAAACAGGCGGAGACACCACAACTGAAGGAAAAATCATTACAGTTAAAGGTGAAGGCGAAGCTCTCTCCAAAAAATACGTTAAAGTAACGGTGAAGAAATTTCTCCATAAGCATGAACTCTCAGAAAGCTTCCGAGTTATCGGCGAAGAAGAAAACACGCTAAAAGTTAAAGAGCGCAAACTATCTGAGGAAGACTAAACGAACTATTTAGCTAACAAATTTTCTTAACACTGTTTCTTTACTGAACGCTTACTTGCTGTGCTAATCCCTGAACAGCCTGTTCTGAAGCTTAGCATTAAATCAAAACCGCTCCGATTGTATAATTGGAGCCTAAGTGTATGTACAAGAAAACCATTGCCATCGGCGCCATCCTGGTGCTTTTTTCGTTAGTTACCTGCCTGGCCGTTTTCACTGCTGCCTACTCGGCAATTCAAAGCATTAACCCTGCTGCAACTGTAGCAGCCCTAACCGTTGCGTTAATAGGTATTTTATGGTTCAAAAAGATAAGCAAAACCCACTAATCCCTTGCCACCCATAGGCTGTGTAATTTATCTTAAACCTCAAACATGAGTATCTGCTGCCCATTTTTCTTCCAAAAAGGGAGGAGGATGGGGGGGAATGGTTAAGCATGAAGCCAACAAAAAAGAAGAAACAGCGGCATAGTAGTTAATTTCTCCTCATGCTTAACCAATAATTGACCGTTTATTTTAGGTTAAATGTTTTTTCGTCAAGATTCCTTGACTAAACCCCTAAAACATAGTCAAACTTTCTTGACTAAACCAAAACAACCAAACTGGCATGCCTCCAGGGCAAAACAGCTTGCCAAAATTAGCCAAAGCCACCAAAGGAAAGAGCAACCCTGTTCTTATTCAAAGTGAATCAAAAAAATCTACAAACTTGCGATAAGATTGGTATCCATGATTTTAAGCAAAAAAGCAACAAAAACAACCGCGGATGCGCGATCTCTGTTGGGTTTATGGTAGGCTCACCAAAAAATAGTTTCTAGCAACTAAAAAAGGGGTTGTAGGGTTATTTCGGAGTAGCGGCTGGGGTCATGGGTTGCGGTTTGCAGAAGAAGGCTCTTATAAAATCGTTGAAGCCTTTGTTGCCCATTAACGCTGAGATTATGAAGCCCATTATTATGACTTCTACGACGGCTTTTATCATTATGGTGCTTATGATTGCAAAGTTAAGTGCAGGTGACTGTGTAAAAAGCGGCAGCAGAACTGTGAAGTATACGTATGTGAATATGGCTTCTGGTACGTATGCAAGCAAGGTTAAGGGTGTTCCCATAAGGGAGGGATGGCGTCTTTGGTCGAGTTTTATGCCTTTTGCTATTAATCCAGCGGTCAATCCCGTTAGCGCTTTTCCTATTGGTAGTCCAACCAATCCAAGTATTCCTCCACTTCCTGCTGGTCCAAACATTATTCCTGGTCCGATGCCTGCGATGAGTCCCGTGCTGAGACCTGCGGTTGGTCCGGCGAAGAAGCCTGCTATGAGTACTGCTATGAGTGAGAAGTCTAGTGCTACTCCGGGTGCTATTTGTCCCGTGAGATAACTGATTGCAAATAAGACGTTTCCCAATGCGCCCATCATTATGACTAAACCGAGTTTTTTTACATTCAAGGTTGTTTCCTCTCGGTTGTCCAATGCAACCTACCTATTTAAGAGTAACTACTCAAAAAAGAGTGCCGTTTCACTTAAAAAACTTAAAAAAATTGAAAAATTGATAAACAAGCCAACCATACTAATAAGCAAAGGGAAACAAAGTGGCCGAGACAACAATCCAGTTTACCACATCCGAAGATGCAAAACGATGGCTTGAAAATCAATCAGCCTCCATCCTCACACCTGTGGTTTCCCAAGCCAAAAAGCTGCGGGATGACATGAATTTTGCGGTTCAAAGCATCATCGATGTCAGCAAGCAACTCTTTGATTCGAGCACAAAAGAGATTGAACGTCGCAATATGAAAGTGTACAACCGTGCTCGAGCGCTCAACAAACTTGCTCGATTATTCTTAGATCGCTTCAAAAAGCTCAACCCACCTGAAGAAGTTTCATATGACACAATCAGCCGCTACAATCAGGAAACTCAAAAGGTCATGATGGTGACTGATATAGACATCAAGAATTGGTTTCCCCGAATCTCGCCGTTTTTTATCATGGATAGGCGCAGGTTCTTGGCAATTTATGAGCGGGCTAAGCAAGCCTACTTTGCCTTGAACGATTTCGTGACAAAAGAGTATGTTAAGACTAAAACTCTCGAGGAAACAGTACAGTTGCTAAACGAGTTGCAGAGCGTTGAAAAGCAACTAAGTACTCTGCGAGAGGATAAAGAAAACATAAAAAACGAACGCATACCCATAGAGCAAGAAATCGCTGAGCTTGAAAACAAAATCGCTGAATTAACAAGTAAAGGACCCATCGATAAACTCAACCTAGTTAACGCTGAAATCGACTCTCTTAACAACGAGTTAAAACAGGAGCTTCGGCATCTGCAGAAACCCTTCATTAAAATGCAGGCTTTAGCTACTTCTGGCGGCGGAGGAGGTGTAACCCCTGATATGCTAAACCGAATCAACCAATACCTTGAGAAACCTTTTGATGCATTGGTTTCGGAGCAGTCAGGTTATCCCGCGCTTAGAGAGATTTTGAAGAAGCTTGAAGAGTTGCTGGTTGATGATAAGTTGAAGTTGAAGCCTGATAAGGCACGTAAAGCTGAGCAGTGCGTAAACGATATACTGCATAAGGATTCTTTGGTTAAGCTGCAGATTCGCTGTCAAGAGATGGCTACTAATCGTGAACAGCTTATCGCTTCATCCAAGATGGACGAGATAAAACGTAATCTCACCCAATATCAAGAGCAAGTGGACCAGCTTAAAGCCAGAAAAACTAGTGTGGAAACACATGAAACCGTAAAAGCAAATGCTTACAACGAAACCGTGGACAAAATCAGTAACCTCAAACGCACGATTGAACGTAACGTTTATACTTCTATCGGAAAAAAGATTCAGTTGACCTAATCAGAGGTTTACTGTGGATTATTCAAAGTTATTTGGCGATGCGTTCACTCTTTCAAAGGATAGATTTATTGAAGCAGTCGCTCAGGTAACAGATATCTTGCGTGTGGAAAAGGGGCGCGTAGGAAATTTAACGATAAACAAACGCTTAGTTGAACATGAACCGGTGGGAGAAGCGTTGGTGGTCGGCGACCTCCATGGCGACCTTCAAAGCCTAAAACTAATCATAGAAACAAGCCAATTTGAGAAAAAAATGGAGAAACGCCAAGATGCAACGATGATTTTTCTGGGCGATTACGGCGATAGGGGACCCAACAGCGTAGGAGTTTACTACGTGATTTTAAAGTTAAAGCTGGCTTTTCCCAGTCAGGTGGTTTTGTTGCGTGGAAACCATGAGGCACCCGACAGTTTGCTTGGGGTTCCGCATGATTTGCCAGACGAGTTTATGCAGCGATTTGGCGGCGATTGGCAGTTGGCTTATGAGGCAATTAAGACTCTCTGGGGCTGCCTTTACAACGCTGTATCCGTGAAAGAGCGTTACTTAATGGTGCATGGTGGTGTGTCGCCGCAAATCCACAGCTTAGATGACTTAGCCAAAGACGACTCAGACTCTAAGATTTCGGAAGATTTGTTGTGGAGTGACCCCGATGAGCAGATGCAAGGCATTGGTGGTTCTCCAAGGGGAGCAGGGATACTTTTCGGCAAACATGTGACTGAGGAGGTTCTTGAGAGAGTAAATGCTAAGGTTCTGATTCGTGGGCATGAAGCAAGCAGGGACGGCTTTAGAATTAACCATAACGGTAAAGTGTTGACTTTGTTCTCACGGAAGGGTTCACCCTACTATAACAGGTTTGGAGCATACTTGCAGTTACCTCTTGCGGAAGAATTTGAAACTGCGAGTGACCTTTCTTTTTATATTCATAAGTTCTAACGCATTACAAAAATAGTCGGACGGCTAAGTGATGCTGTTTAGGAACTCTGCCATCTTATTGCACCGATGGCGTCGTTTTCTTAGCGGCTATTCTTTCATTTCGATAAGTCAGCTTTTAGGTTAATCCAACATGATTCCACATCCACACCGCAGTGCTTTCAACATGAACCAATGTTGCTCGTGTGGTATGATTGTCTTATGCCACACAGTAACAGGCGTTGGAATGGGTTGCAATCCCAAAGAACAATCAGCCACTTTTGCCGTCTTGTGGCAGCCACAAAACCACCACATCCACATAAAAACAAAAAGAGACAGAGCCCTGTTTGGACAAGAGTTTAAGCGATGTTTAACAATAGCTTTTTTAATTAACACTTCAACCATATTCTCCGGTGCAACCTTACGGAAGAAGCAGACATATGGAATCCAATGGATGGAGACACCTTCGTCACAAAAGACGGGTTCATCATGAACACCTTCGGGTATGAACATCCCGAAGACCGAGTTTTTGCCTTCCTCAAATACATACCAGCAAAATACAAAGACCTCTTCAACGTGGACATGCTTACTCGCACATGGAAATTCGGCGAAAATGAACTGTTCAGAGCGGAAAAACTCTACACCGCTAAGAACTACCAAACTTTCATAGAGGCTTTTAGAAAAAAATTCCCCAATTACATCTACTTCGATACCACCCGAGACAAAGAACTCATAACAGCACCACTCGACGTTATTGAGCAAGTGTTTGTTCCCAAAGACCGTTTGGTTTGGCTGCAACAACTCAAAAATCCTGATAAACTGCAGAAATTGGCACTTGAACTTGTCGAACTGGTTTCCAAAGAATCAGGCGTAGGATTCGAGGACCTTGGCATCCACGGCTCCATAGCATTGGAAATGCATGCACCTGAATCTGACATAGACTTTGTAGTTTATGGTGCCCAAAACTTCCGCCGAGTGGAGAGCACGATTCAAGCTCTCGTAAATCAGGGTGTGCTCAGCTATACGGCAGGTAACCGAATAGAAGCGGCACGTAAATTTGTCGGAAAATATCAGGGTAAAATCTGGATGTATAATGCAACCAAAAAGCCTGCTGAAATAAAAACGCATTACGGTGACTTTACGTACACACCGCTTGAGCCCGTCCGTTTCATCGCCAATGTCTGCGATGACACTGAAACCATGTATCGTCCAGCAGTTTACAGAATCACCAATTACCAGCCGCAGGATGCCCAATCTGAAATTCCCATCGAGCAAATCTCCATTCAAGTCGTTTCCAACATAGGTTGCTACCGCAACGTTGCTCGAACTGGGCAGCAGATTAAGGTTAGCGGCAAACTAGAAAAAGTGCAGTCAACTTGCGACGGCAAGGTTTTCTACCAGGTCGTCGTAGGCACCGCAACTTCAGAGGAAGAATACATATGGCCGATATAAAACTCCGAGATCGAGATGGCGTTCAAACTTCTGAAGGCTTGATATTCAGGGTTTTTGGTTATAGCCACCCAAAAGACGCCTATGTTGCTGACCCTGAATACGCCTCACAGAATATTTTCAAGTCAACCGACCCAAGAGCACCCAGAACCGCGACCAACCAAATCTTCTACAAATTCTACAACGACGAAGGCATCAAACTTATTTCAAATCAGTTTCAAAAATACGCCTTCTTCCACGAAATGCTACGCCAAAAAATTGTAGGCGTACGTGTAGAAGATATAAGTATAATTCGAAAACCGCAGGAACGCTTAAAAGAAATCCTTGAAAATCAATCCCGAGACGAACTAATTGCGGCTTCACAGCGAGTGCTCGACATCGTGACAAAGAAATCAGGGGTGAAAACTAAAAACTTCGGTGTGTTCGGTTCCATGCTGCATGGTTTTCACCATCCAAAATTTTCAGACATAGATTTTACAGTGTATGGCAAAAATGAAAATAAAAAAGTACGGAAAACCCTCCAAGCCCTCTACAAAGACCCAGCCTCAGGTTTGCGTAATGAATTTGAATCAGATCAAGTTATGGCTGGTAAACAGTGGCGGTTCAAAAACTTCTCTGTGGAAGACTTTGTTTGGCATCAGCGACGAAAGCAAATCTACGGTTTATACGATGATAAAGCTAGCAAACGAGTCATAAAAGCAGAATTTGAACCCGTAAAAGCTTGGGGTGAAATCGTATCGGAGTATGACCCGCAAGTCCGCATTACCCGCAAGGGCTGGGTGAAACTTAAAGCTAAAGTCACGTCGGATGAGGAAGCTCCCTTTATTCCCTCGATCTACGGCGTTAAGCCATTGGAAGTCATTGAGGGTCCAGATGAAGCCCAAGAAACCAAGCGCATATGTAGTTTTATGGAGGAGTTCCGTCTGCAGGCAGAGAAAGACGAAGAAGTCCTTGTGGAAGGCAACCTTGAAGAAGTGGTCGGTCCCAAGAAGAGTTTCTATCAGGTCACCTTGACTTATTGCCCTCGTTACTACGAGCAAGTCTTAAAAGTGCTGCATTAATGCAGGAGCACCATGTAGTCTGAGGGCTTATTGCCCAGTATCACTCGATAGTACTGTGTGTTGTCTTGGCTGTTGGTTACGAGTTCAACTTTTCCCTGTGCCTCAACCAACTCGCCGGATGCTGCTTGCTCACAGAATCGCCCGCGGAACGATGCAATTTCCCTTATTGGCGCCAACTTGGGTCCTTCAACAACAGAGACCTCGGCAAGGCGGTAGGTGCAGGGTGTGAATAGGGCATCTGAAGCATCTGCGATTTGGGCTTTAATTTTGCAGTATCCACAGTTCTTGAATTGTACGTCACCATATTGCTCTGTGATCTCTTCCCATTCCTTCACAAAACGTATGAAGTAATCGGTGTCCAAGAACTTGCCTTGGAACGCTTTGCGGCTTTCGACCGCAACAAAATCATCGAAGCTCATCTGCGTGTCTTTCGAACGAAAGTCGAAGAGCTCTTGCAGTTCTGCTCGATTGTAAGGTTTGAAGCCGCCTTCTTGAGTTTTGAGCAATTCTTGGAGGGCACGGTAGGCTTTACGGCTGTTTTCCACGCCATAGACAAGCGGGTCGATGTCAGATTTGTCGGTTGTTAAACCTGCCATTATGGAGCCAGAGATGCCGATGGCACTCCAAGGTATGTCTGCCTTCTCTTTTAGGACGGTTGCAAGCTGGAGCGCTTTGTTCTCCAAAGCCGTGAGGTTTTTGGCTTTTCTTAATTGAGAGAGTTTTTCGGTGGGTTGATAGTGTTTAGCGATTTGCTCAACTGGGACTTCGCAGAGAGTTTCGCCGAACACGGGGTCAATAACTATGAGGTCTGGGTGGTTTTCTTTGAGGTATTGAAATCGGTCGTTGAGGCTGTAGACTTTGCCGTAGGTCGCGTCTTTGCCGTGCCTTGTGCCCACTGGTGAGGGAATGAACCTTGGGAAGGCGATAATTTTGTTTGGTGGATGCACCAGTCCTTTGACATCGAAGACCACGTTACTTTTAGTCTTGATTAAGTCGCCCTCACGTGCTTTCATTTGAATCATACGCTTTAGTTTTCAAAAGTTTAATAAATGTTTTTTAAACCCATAAACGTCTGGAGCTTCTAATGAGCGACTGCAAGCGGGCACAAGAAATTTCCAAATGTTTGCAGCTGGCGATAATGCTTGAAGTCAGCGCAGAAAAACCAGGCAACGTCAGCTTCGCATCTAGCTTTGCCGGAACTCGGGTTGAGCATTTCTTAGCTTCAGCCGTTGCCGCTGGCTCCGCATTCCAAGAAGCGGCTTATCGCGGGATCGCTGCGTCGAAGGGACGGCTTGAAGTTAGTGAAGTGGGGCTCGGTAAGTTGGTTAAGGTTTGCGTTTCCGACATTGCTGCTTGGCAGAGGGGTGGAAACACGATTTTGGGCACTGTTATGCTGTTTGTTCCCATCGCGGCTGCCGCTGGCATGACGGCTTCCCTAAAGAGTGGTCAGTTGGATTTGGCTGCCCTGAGAAGGAACATCGATGCTGTTGTGAAATCAACGACGGCTTGGGATGCAGTTCGACTCTATGAAGCAGTGGATATCGCTTGTCCCAGCGGATTAGGCGGCGCTCCGGACCTTGATGTTAAGGACCCGAACTCCAAAAAAAGGCTTCTCGAAGAGAATGTAAATCTCTTTGAAGTCTTTAAAATTGCACAAGGATACGACGACATCTGTTTTGAATGGGTCAACGATTACCCCATAACGTTCGATCTGGCTTATCCTTACTTGGCAGAGCAATTGAAATCCAAGCCGCTCAACATGGCGGTCGTGCATACTTTTCTTAAAATCTTGTCCCAGCGACCCGACACCTTCATTTCACGAAAAGTTGGCAAGTCTAAAGCCGTTGAAATCTCTGCTGATGCCAATGAGATTTTAGAGCTTGGTGGTTTAGGTACTGAGGAAGGCAAAAAAAGACTCAGCGAGCTTGACGTGAAACTGAGGCAAAAAGGCAATTCTTGTAATCCGGGCACAACCGCTGATTTGACGGCTTCAGCTTTATCGGTGCTTACCCTTAGCGGCTACAGACCATAACGAAGGTTGATTGCATTTTTGCGCTTGCTATTACTTAGATCTGCCGGCTTTTTTAGCACAAGCTTGACTGCAATATTTCATTTTGCTGTCGAATGTCGTGAAGGGTTTTTTGCATACTGCACATTTCTTTTCCAAAGCATTAGTCGCCTCTGCCAACTATTTGCGCTCTGAACTAAAAAATTTTTCTAATAACCTGCTGCTGTTGTTGATGCATGTTTGGGTGAGGTGTCTCTTTAGGAGAGGCTTTTTAGATGAGGCGAACGGGGTTACGCTGCTGTTTTGGGTTTGAACGCTAAGTTAAGTTTAAGGGTTAATTCGTATTCACCATCCACTTTGCCGACGGAGAAGTTGAATGCTTCCACGTGGGCGCCCATCGGTGTTCCTTCGCTTGACATTGTTCGAATAGTATCTATGAAACCCCTGATTTTGCCGATTATTTCAGTGATATCTATGTTGGTGCTCTCTGTTTTTTCTGGGTGTGGTTCGGCTTTGCGGACTTCAATTTCGACCACCAGTTTCACCTCCAAAAAGCCTAACAGTAACATGCAATGAACTGCTTTAAAGCATGTGTGACTGCAACGCCACAAACACAATCAAAACAAATTTTTCTTTAGCCATTGTTTTTTTGTAGGTTTGGTTTTCAGATTCCGGTTTCCCTATCAAGATGTTACAGTAAATAAAGGGGGGTTTTGACTCTGAAGGGTGGATTTAAAAGCCTAATGCTTGCATCAGCACGTTTGGGTTAATTTGTCCTGCCTTGAAGGTTTTACCAGTTTTAGCGTTGTTTATCATGAGCAACGCTGGGGCGAATAGACCGTGATCGATCTTGTAGAAGTCTTTGTCTGCTTCCCGGAAGATTTGGAGGAAAGGTTTGCCGTAGTCTTTGGATGCCATGGAGGGAGCATGGTTGATTATACCTTGTAGTGCGTCCTCGTCATCGTAGTCAACCGTTAGGTACACTGTTCCACCGTAGAGGATGGCGTCGTTGGTGCGTGCCATGGCAACTTCAAAGTCTGTGCCAACTGGTGGAATTGGTGCGTAGCCCATAGCGTATCGGATTAGGTTGGGGTTTAAGCCGAGTGTGCGCAGTTTATGGATGCCGACTTCAACCACTCTGCCTGCGACCTGTGTTAAACCTGCAATGCTGGCGGTTGGAGCCACGACTACGATGAGGTTGGATGCAGATACACCGCTTGCAGTTGTGACTTTATCGATGAGCGCATCTGAGGGCAAAGTGTTGCTCTCCAACGTGATGACTGCTTTGTCGCTTTGGTCCCTGTAGCCGATTTCCTCAAACACATCCTTGGGCTTTAACGCTAAGGCGCGGACCGGACCTGAACCAATAGCGATTTGGTCGCCGTCTTTTATGCGCCAACCTGCAAACTGTGAACCCAGCATGGCAACAGCCGGGTGATCGGATGAAACGGTGATGGATGGAAAAGTCAAATTGCCATAGGTTTTAAAGCCTAACCGTGCTTTTCCAACTCCTCCTAAGCAGAGTTCGGTTAGTTTTTTGCCGGCTTGAATGCCGCCTTGAGCTTTTACTCCTGCATCCACGATTGTGGCTCCAGCCGTGGATTTACTTACGGTTACGCCGTAGAGTTCGGGTTTATCGATGAATTCTTTAGCTTTTTCCCAAGCCAACTGGTTTACACTTAAAGCTTTAACCATAGTCGCTCACTTTCATTAGAGTACCACTAACTTGATGTTATTAGAATATTAAAGTTAACGTATCTGCTGCTGTGATTAGGTGCCGTTTCTACATGTGTGTTCTGTAAACAAGCAATGCATGGTCTGCGTCTATTTTTTCGAGTTTTTCGAGTTTAAGGTTGACCGATTGGTTTAGAGTTCTAAATAGGTTCATAGCTTTTTTCCCAACGATGGTTGGAGCAACTAATAGTTGCACTTCTTCCACCAAACCCTCATCTAAGAGTATACTTGATAAAACGCCACCGGAGTCTGTGGCAACTCTTTTTACACCATAGCGTTTGTTTAGCAGTTCAAGCGCCATTCGATAGTCGACATGGTCGTGGCCGGCAACTATGAAATCGTAGTTTCTCTCAGTTAAATAATCCAGATACTCCTTAGGCGTACGATTAGACGCTAATACGATTATGTCTTTGGCGTATTCTGCCCTGCGGAGAACATGCAGTTGACCCTGCAAAATGCCTCTGCTGTCGGCGATGACCCAAACCATTTTGTCATCTTTAGCCTCAACCTTTGGCTTGGAAAAGTCGGTTTGTTCTTCCGTCGGAATGTTCGTCATACACGATTCGATGCCCTTCTTAGCCGTGTTGGATCCCACGAGCAAAGCGTCAGCGCCGATTCTGCCCAACACTTCATAATGCAAGCCTAAGTTTACCTCGAAATCCTTGATTGCGCAGTCAACGCTAATTGAATTGTACAATGTGACTTTTGGTAACATGACTAAGAGTTGTTTGGGCTACGTATTTCAAGCTTGTTAAACAGTACATTGATTAGATAAAAAACCTAGTTATAGCACTAACCTACCGAAAAACTAAGGACTGCCGCAGGAGGGTCATGAGTTGCAAAATGAGTATGCTATCCAAACGCTGAACCTAACAAAAACGTTCACGGCAAAAATTCCAGCTGAAACTGGGTTAATCAGGCGCAGAAAAACCACTATGATAACCGCTATAAACGGCTTAAACCTCCAAATCAAGAAAGGCGAACTCTTCGGGTTGCTGGGACCAAACGGCGCTGGAAAAACCACTTTAGTGAAAATGCTTTGCACGCTTCTGCCGCCTGACAAGGGAACGGCGTTAGTCAACGGTTTTGACATCGTTAAGCAGCAGATGAACGTTAAACGTTCGCTTGGAACGCTCTTTAGCGTGGGTGAGCGAGGGTTTTTTTGGCGGCTCAACGGCTACCGAAACCTCGAGTTTTTTGCTGCAATATATAACGTGCCAAGGCAGAAACGGCATGACCGCATTATGGAGGTCCTCCGGTTGGTTGGGTTAGAAAGAAGCGCTTTTGACCTCTACCAAAAATACTCAGGTGGGATGAAGCGTAAACTATCGCTTGCTCGAACCCTTCTGCCTGATCCGCCGATCCTGCTCTTAGATGAACCTACGACTGGTTTGGACGTTATTTCATCGCGTAATATTCGGGAGTTTGTGCGGAGCATCGTGAACGATCAGTCAGGAAGGACGGTGCTTTATACGACTCATTATATTGAAGAGGCATCGCAAATCTGCGACCGAATCGGAATTCTTCGTAGTGGACAACTTATCGCCTGTGACACGCCTGATGCTATCCGAAGTATGATTAAGAAAAAAGAACTCATCTACATAGTCGTCGAACACATATCCCCCCAACAAATAGAGCGAATGCATAGTCTTCCAGCGATAACCAACATTACCGAAAACAATCAAGATGCAACCGGAAATCAGCGGGGCTTCTGTCTAGAACTAAAAAGCGTCGATCAGGTGCCCTCAATCTTTGATTTTCTCTTCAAAGAAAAAATTAAGCTCGTAAACTTTCAACGCGAAGAACCAACCTTGGAAGATGCTTTTATTGAATTAACCAAGAGAGCATAGCTATGAGAGACGAATTAGAAAAAATCTACTATTTCATGAAACGTGATATCATTAGCTTCTCGACCTACAAGACCAACATACTCATACTCGTCTTAACAGCGCTTTTTGGAGCGCTCTCTTTTGCCTATCTTGGCAGTAGCGCAACCAGCCAAAGTGTCTTGTCAATGTACAACATGAACCTAACCACGTATCTAATCATCGGTTTAGCGTTCAGCACCTACCTAAACCAAGCGCTCACGCTCGTGCAGAAAACCATCAACCCGTGGGCGCTCGAAGAAGTCCTCGTTTCACCCACGAGGTTGTCCACGTTTATAATCGGCAGTTCCATTTGGGGTTTCATCTGGAGCACCGCGGTGGTGGTTGTTTATCTCGTCATAGGCGTGGTCGTCTTCGGTGTCAGCTTAAGCGTTAACGTCTTAGGAACCATGATAGTTTTGGCGCTGGGCATCGGGACATTTCTGGGTTTTAGCATGATCGGTGCAGGCATTTTAATTCTAACTAAACAAGGTGACCCGGTTACTGCCTTCATAACCATAGCGACTAGCCTTTTTGGCAACGTTCTTTTCCCGCCGCAAATCATGCCCCCTGCCCTGCAGGCAATCTCCTATATTGTTCCGCAATACTATTTTTTTACCTGCATACGCCTGATGTTGACTGGTTGGACGATAACGATGATTCTGCCAGAACTGTTGATTTTAGCTTTGATGTGCTGCATAATAGTGCCATTAGGCTATGCTATATATGCTTGGTGCCTTAAAACAGCAAGGAAAAACGGAACGCTCTCATGGTTCTAAGGTTCACGATTCGTGGTGGTTAACTCAGGTTTTTTGTTCCTGCGGTTGTCTTGATTGATGAAAACTGCGATTGATGCAACGATTAACAAAGCAATTACTAAGCCGATGGCAATCCCAGTCGCTAATTCTGCATTTGAGCCGGGGTTTTTGGGCTTTAAAGTGTCTGTTGTTTGAGGATCAAGAGATTGCGTTGGATGCGGTGACGGCGAAGAGGTGGGAGAGATTGGAGTGGCTGTGGGTTTAGGTGTGGGTGTTGAAGGGGTAGAAATTATGTATGTTTGGCTTGATGTTTGGATGGTGTTCTGTGTGACTGAAGGGTCGGGGGTTGGAGAGGGCGTAGGCATGGGTGTTTCTGTGGGAACCGGTGTTGGAGTTGGTGATGGCATGGGGGATGGCGATGGCGTTGGTGAGGGGGTGGGGTCAGGTGTTTGGGTAGGGGTTGGTGTCGGGGTTATCGTGGGCGTTGGGGTTGGAATTGGCGTTGGTGAAGGGGTTGGGGGCGGTGTGGGTGTTTGCGTGGGAGCGGGTGTTGGGGTTGCTGTTGGCATGGGTGTTATCGTGGGGGTCGGGGTGGGGGTTGGTGTTGGTGAAGGCGTGGGTTGGGGTGAAGCGGTTGGAATTGGTGTGGGTGTGGGGGATGTTGATGGCGTTGGTGTGGGTGTAGGGGAAACAGCGTTAATCATTACTTCATGCGTGTTGGTGTACCACGTTCCAGTAACTGAAATTGTATAAAGGTAGGCTCTTGCTTTGTTTGGAGTCAAGAGGAGCATTGGACAGGATTCATCAGAGGTTATGACAGGCGAGTTGCCTGCTTCCACAAACCCTCCGGAAGGCGACGTTGAGTAGTAGGCGATAACCTGCCATTTGTTGCTTTGGTATATTTCGGCAAGCAACCAGTAAACACCGTTGTTGAACATCATGGTTGGGGAGCCAAATAACATGTTTCGGGTAGCAAGAATGGTGTCACCTGCCGATTTTAAGCCATCAAGCGTGCTGGCGCTTCTAACCTTGAGTGTCTCTCCAACCCCAAGAGCTGTTGCATCATGCGAGTACAAGTACCAGCGGTTATCGTTGGTGTTGAACCAGATGAAGGGATTCTTGTATTCATTTCCACCTGACTTCACATTCTCTAAAAACGTGTAGTGGATTCCATCCGTGCTGGTCCAGCGTTCCAGCGTTCCAGATGCGCGGTTTTCTACAAACATGTGGAAGACGCCGTTAACGAGGGTTGTGCTTGGCCACCGGTAATAATTTGCTTTGGGTCCCAATATGGGAGTGGCGTATTGGGTCCATCCTGTTGCTGGGTCGTTGGAATAGTAAAGCCTAATCTGGGAACCTTCGACATCGCTGTCATAGGCAAAATATCGCCACGTAACTCCGTTTACTACTTTGTTTACTTCAATTATTGCATCGTTATGGACTACTTGAAAAGCATGCCGCTGAGTGGGGTTGCCTATGATGGTCGTGGAAGCAGCTCCGATTACATAAAAGTTGTAGGGCGCCGCATCAGTTAAGTCTAAGCTAATGGGGTTAGCAAAAAAAGCAGAGCCTCCCAAACCAATTAGAATTAGAATCGCAAGTACCCCAAAAAAGACCAATTTAAAAGATTTTTTGTCAGCCACTTTAGTGGAACCTCAAGTTAAAAATTGCCTCAAAAGAACGGTTTACTAGTACACAGTGGACACTGGTATATTTTAGACTACTTACGAATGAAAGGATGATTTTTTGGCTAGCTACCGCCTCAGCAGTTGCCGATACCGACCAAGAAAAGGATGGCAATTTACCACAAAAAACAACCGTTTGATCTCCATTTACCCCATAACTTGGATAAATTAGATTGGCTTAGAAAAAAATTCAAGAATCCAACAGGATACGATCTACCAAACGAGAGTAAAGGGCTGTCTGGATAATTACTATAAGCCGCATTCTTTGGTTAAAAATCGAACCATTACGGAGATGGCTTGTTGGGGTACGTTTGGCATTTTAGCTGACAGAACGAAGAATCACTAAGAGGAGAGCTCTGTATTGGCGCATAAACAATCCTAATGCACTCGGCTCTGCCTGCATTGTATTTATGTATAGGGGGAGGGAGGTCGTGGCAGAGCAGCAGCGTTTCTGGTGGTTTGCGCATACGTTTCCGTATACTGCTTTATAAAAAGGGGCTATAGAAAAAAGTGCAGCAGAAACAGGCTCTTTTTCACTGCTATTTGGGTGATTTGTTGATGGTTATGGTGTGAAAGTTTAGTTCGAAGGCTGCCACTGGGTTCTCAAGTTTCCAAGCCAAAAGCACCAACGGGTTAACCTCGCCGACAACGCCCACTTCGACACCGTCAACAATTACGCTGCCAACTCTGCCTTCAATGAAGCTTGGATGATTAGTTTCTTTTATTTGCCATTTAACACCCATGTTGCCCAAGAAAAAATCCAGTGCCGATTTGATTTCGCTGAAATTCGCGTTCGCATGCGTAGTTGCTGCGCAAAGCCAATCCTCATCCTTTGACCTTGTTTCAGAGGTTTCGTCTGGCAACGTGACTTTGCCCAACTCGAATATTTTCTGCGGAAACTCGACTGATGTGTTCGCGGCGAGGAATTCCATGAGGCTTGGCAAGAGCCAGTTGCGAAGGCATGTCATGGTTGCTACTTTGGGGTTGGAAACCTCGATCGTTCTTTTCAGCGGCATGTTCATCTTTTGGAAAAGGTTCTCCTGGTTCGTGAGCGTGGTGTTGAGCGTTTCCTGATAGCCCAACCCAACCATCAACTCCCGTGCAACATCAATCAGCCTCTGCTCAGGCTTTGCATGTCCAGTCGTTGGCAGTTCACGCCACAAAGGCTCGATGCTGTTGTAGCCATAGGCTATTGCAACATCCTCGATTATGTCCACTTGATGCATTACATCAACACGATAGCAGGGAACCAGCACCGTCACAGAGTCGCCAACGGCACTTTCCGCTTCCAAACCAGCCACAAGCAGCAAGTCAACGATTTTCTCGGCTGATAGGTTTAAGCCTAAGAGTCGGTTGGTTTCGGAAACGCTGAGTTGGAAACGTTTATTGCCAAAGTCAGGTGTCACCACGGTTCGCTCAGCGTAATTTGGCGTTTTAGGGTAATGCACCCTTGCAGCATAGGCTTCTCCTCCACGATCAACCAAAGCCAACGTAACCAAATTCAACGTGTTCAGCACAGTTTGATGCTGGGTTCCCGTGACTTCAACCAGCAGGTTCCGCGATTCCTCAGTTATTTTACCCAAATCATTGGAGTTGATGATTGGCGGAAACGACAACACTTTGCCTTCGCTGTCAAACAGCATCGGATACAAAGGGTTCTTCTTTACTATACTTGCGTATTCAACGCCTTTAGGATGACGCTCCAAAATCTCATCCAAACCCATCTGCTCCTCAAAGCCCAAGGGAACAAACCGCACTTCCGCTGGCTCAACCGCTGTGTACCTAACTGGTGGTTTTATAAGGTCGAAGTTGTAGATTCCAATACTGGTTTTCTGCCGGTTTCTCCCATGCGTTTGATCAAGCTTGTCTTGCAGGTGCATGATACCTTTGATGGTGCTGTCTTGGAGATGGATGTTCTTGACTACAGAGCAACAGATGAAAGGTCGAATGTTCCACAAATCAGCGTTAACGTTCACGTCTACGATTGGTTTGCCGCAAACGTAGGGTTTTATGCCTTTTCGCTGGTTAAGGTAGCCTTGCAACGCTCGTGTTAAGCCTTCAACACTCCAAAGGTCAGGACGATTGGTATCTTTCATCTCAATGCTGACTGAGCCTTCTTTCTCGTTTCTCGCTTTCACTTCCGCTTTAACGTAAGCTAAAACTTCATCGAGCTTTTCCATGTCACCGCCAAACTGCACATCAAGCAACTGTTCCAATTCAGCTAAGTCAACGTCGATTGTGGGCATCTTAGGTCACCTGTTTGCTCCTTAACCACTGTAAATCCTGACTAAAAATCATGCGAATATCCTCAAGTCCTGCACGCATCATGAACAAACGATCAACGCCAAGTCCCCAAGCAATCACAGGCTCCACAACACCCAACGGCAACGTGACTTCAGGACGAAAAATTCCTGAACCCCCAAACTCAATCCAGCCGTAACCTTCCTTATAAGCACTAAGTTCCACACTGGGCTCAGTGAAGGGGAAATAGTCAGGTTTAAAGCGGACTTTGTCTGCTCCAGCGATTTCCATGGCGAACTTGCCCAGAACACCTAAGAGGTCTTTTAGGTTTAGGGTTTTGTCGATTATAATGCCTTCAACCTGGTTGAACTCGGAAAGATGCGTTTTATCGGTGATTTCTGGACGGTAAACCCGTGCGATGGAGAAGTGTTTGCTTGGCACACGGTAAGTGTGGGCTTGCAGGGTTCTTGCGCTAAGGCAAGTGCCGTGACCACGCAAAATCAAACGTTTAGCAGCCTGCAGCTGATACTGGTAACCCCAACCTGTTGAGCCAGTAACCCAACCGTTCTCATGGGTTTGTTTGACCTGACTTAGGGTTTGCTCATCTGGTACATCGCCAAACTCTGGCTCTTTAATGTAGTAGATGTCGCTTGGTTCCCGCGCTGGATGGTCTTGGGGAACGTAAAGAGCGTCAAAATTGAAAAACGCAGTTTCCACCTGAGTTCCAGTCATCTCCTCAAAGCCAAGCTGCACAAGTTTTGCTCGGACTTCATCGAGAAACTGCAGGTATGGGTGTTTTTTTCCACCGAAAGTTTTGGCAACAGGCGCTTGAATGTTGTATTTTTGGAGTTTCACGTTTTGCCATTTGCCCGTGATTATGAGTTCAGGCGTGAGCTGGGTGACTTCTACTGGTGCCATGGTGGCTTCCAAAGCAGCTTTTTTGCCTTGCTGGGTGATTTGGAGAATCCGGCTGGTTTTAGGTTCAATCGTTGCGAGCTTGCGTTTTTTGAGTTGCTCAGCCGCTTGCTTTAAGGGTTCGTTTAAATCATCAAGGGCTGTTTGCTCCCCTTCTGCTAGCTGTTTTAGAAGCATTTCATCTGAGCCTTCCGCAACCTGAGCGTTTAGCATCGTGAGCATGTTATCTTTCGGGTTATAGATTGCCCATTTTTTCCGAATTACCCAGCCAAGCGCAATCTGAACAAACTGCGGCTGCAATTGAGCTCTTACAGCAATTTCCCGAAGGTTTGCTGTTCCACCAATCTTGGCAAGGGCAGAGATTAGTTTGCGTTCAGGCAAAGCATCTTTGGCGTAGGTTTTCCCTTCCTCGGTTAATTTAATGATGTTTCGTGTTGTTGCATGTATCTTTAGCAAGTTTTTTTCTTGCAAGGTCAGGGCTGAACGCATGACTGCAGCATCTGATAAACCAAGGTCGCTAATGAGTTGTTCAACTGAGAGGGTTCCACCAGATTTTTCGATTATGGAGAGGACCTGTTGTTCTTGCGCTCGAAGTTCAACCATGCCACATGCAACCTGTCAAATCTTGGTTTGATGCTGTTGTTATGCATAGTTCTTGGGTCACAAATAAAAGCATGCTGATGACAAGCGAAACTGCCGCTCTGCGGAAACTATACCCCCTTATATGGGGCATACGGAAAGAGCGTTTTGCAGAAACTAAGGAGCAATACGGTTTTACCGAAAGTTTTAGAGGGGAATATGCCATAATAGAGGTGAATTTACATGTCTAACAAGGAATGGCTAAGTGACCCTTACGTTACTGAATGGCTCTCTAAAGTAGGGGATAGGACACAGCAAAACTACAAAGAACGCTTTCCTAAATGGTTAGCCTTCATAGGCATGACTCCAACAGAGCAATTCCAAAAACGCATTAAAGACTTACAAAGCACAAACCCGAAAGAAAGAGGCTTTTTTGAGGATAAAGTGGTTGAGTTCAAAAATGCGTTAATCGCACAGAACTTTAAAGCCTCAACAATCCAATGCACTTTAACACCTGTACTTAGCTTCTTTTCAGCCCATAGAGTACCGCTAAGATTCAAACGCAAAGAGTTAAAGATTGAAACCAGAACAGAGGATAAGGTAATTCGTGAATGGATTCCAGACAACCAACAAGCAAAACAGATTTACCAACACGGAGATGCAAGAGACAGAGCGTTATTTTTATGCCTGTACCAGAGCGGATTCAGCGAAACCGATGTTTCAAGCCTAAACGTTGAGGATTTACCCAACATTGAGCAATGCGAAGGACATTATCCAATTTCAATGTACCGAGAAAAAACTGACGTTCTACAAAGAACCTGTTTAAGTGAAGAATGCGTTCACGACATCAAGGAACTGCTTAAGGAAAGACAGCATAGCGGAACACTAAAACCAGATTCAAACGGCAAAACACCATTGTTCATTAGCCAAAAAGGGCAGAGGCTAACAACCCGTTTTATCAACGACACAATTAAGGCAATGGTTGAAAAAACATACGGCAAAGACAGAGCAGAAGAATTTAAAACTAAAAGCCTACGTGACGCTTACAATGATGCATTGTTGAGAGCTAACTTAACTCAAGAAATCAAAGATACACTTTTTGGTCATAAACGTTCAGGAGCAAGGGAAAAATACGCAATCAGTCAATCAACAATCATAGATGCTTACAACAAGGCTTTCCAATTCTTAACGGTTAATCATGGAACGCAAGCACGAAAGGATATAGAGGTTATGCGTGACCAGATGCGTGAGATGAGAGACGCAAACGATGAAACCATGAAGAACCTTAACAAGCGAATCGCCTATCTCGAAGAACTGCTAACTAAAAACAACATACAGTTCACAGAAGTAATGAACAGTATAAGCAACATCAATGAACGCTTAACCTACTACGAGACGCACGGCAAAAAGAAACCAGCATTCGACAAATTCAGATAAACCCACTAAAACCCTTTTCTTTATATCATTTTTTTGTTTATTTTTCGCATCACTCCGCATTAGAATTAAGGAGCTATCTCCATAAAACACACTACAATTAACCATTAAAACCGCATTAATTATCAAAAAGATAGGTATGTGCTTAATACGTTAGTTACATAATCATAATAATGAATTTGTATGGTCTTTATAGTGAAAAACCGTAGTCTCCAGATAGAGAGATAACGGTAAGAGCGTTAAACCCTTAATTTGACATGGGTTAACTTCGATTGAAACGACTTAAAATATTGCTTAATTGCGCAAAAACTGCCCAAAATAGACTCCACTACCAGTTTAAACCTCAAAACACAGCCGAAGCCATGCTCAGGGTTTATGTATTATGAGTTTAAAATTTATGATGATAGGATTATGTATTGTTTGGCTTTCGTTTGGGGTTTTTTAGCCATTGTTTAGCGCACGATTTGCAGAACCAACAGAGACCGTTACTTACTATATCGGTTGATTGGCAAGCTGGGCAGTTAGGTCTAACTTGTTGTGGATGTTGGCTATATGTATGTATGGTTTGTTTTTGAGACTGGGATTCGTTAAACTCGATTGGGTAGGCTTGTTGCCACAATTCTTTTAGGAACTGATAATTAGGTAAAATTGCATTATACTCTGGGCTTGATTCAAGTCCAGCCTTTTCATAACAATAACCTACTCGGCAAATTAGCCTAAGATAGTCTTCATAAAACATGTTTTCGTTCCAAATTGTAAGCAATTGCTTAATTGATTCTTTTTGTTGCTCAGTTAGGTTAAGGTATTGTTTGGGTATGGTTAACTCGGTAAAATCATAGTCTCTTAAAATCTTTGCTTTTTTGTTGGCAAAAACTTTAAAGAATCGGTCATCAGTTGTTATTTTGCCTTTATCAATCGTTGAATCAACTATTCCATCCAATTCCGTCTTAAACCAGTAAAACAAATTTTTATCATACATGATTAATAACCTCTTTTTTGTTTACATGACTTAAATTATACTTAAACCAGCAGTCTTCACAGCAAAACCGCCAAACCCTTTTGGTTGACAATTGTCTGCCACAATTAAGGCATTTAGGCTTATTTTTTTGCAACATTGCCAATTTACATGAATCGCAGTATTTGCGACCCCAACCTCTGCGTATCGGCTTACCGCATGTTTTACAGTTATCCGTTAGTGCAGTTGATTTTTTTAATTTAAATTTATTATAGTTAGCCCTGTGCATGCATCTAATACTGCAATAACGCCTTTTACTGCCACGCTTAACCACGTACTCGAAGATTTTGCCACATGTTGGACA
>JAOZHX010000007.1 GCA_026014665.1 Candidatus Bathyarchaeota archaeon | reverse complement strand
CTAGCTATCACCAGACTAGATTGGTCTTTAGCCCCTAGCCCCAGGTCTGGGGAACGAATTGCACGTCAGAACCCTTTCGAGCCTCCACTAGGCTTTCGCCTAGCTTCGCCCTGCCCAAGGCTAGATCGTCTGGTTTCTAGTATGTATAGTTATGACTGCGGGCCCTTTCAGACCCTGCACCTGGCTCCTTACGGAGTTGCGTGCTTGTTGGTTTCCCTGCGCTTACAAGTTTTTACTTTTAGGCTTGCCATAACTATAAACTCCCCGGCCCGTGTTTCTAGACGGAACGCGAAACCCTGATCCGCCTTCCTCGTACTGCCGCTTCACAACGGTCTCCTTTGGATGGCATCTAATCTTCTGGGCCTCGCACGTCTGTAACTGTCTGGTTTCAGGCACTTTTCACCCCCATTCCGGGGTACTTTTCAGTTTTCCGTCACCGTACTAGTGCGCTATCGGTCTTGAGGTGTATTTAGTCTTGGAAGTTGGTGACTTCCAACTTTCCGCACCAAAACCATGGTGCGGTAGTCTGGGACTCTCGCTCAGCTCTTTCTGGTTTACGTTTACGGGGCTGTCACCCTCTTTGGCGGGCCTTTTCAGGCCACTTCAGCTTAGCCAGCGAAGAGGAAGCAAGGCCCTTAACCCTACATCTCCCACAAGTTTCCTTGCGGAATTCGGTTTGGACTTTTCCCATTTCGCTCGCTGCTACTAAGGGAATCCCGTGTTGGTTTCTTTTCCTTCCCCTACTAAGATGCTTCCGTTCGGGGAGTTCCCGCTCCATAAAGGAGCAACGACTCCGAAGAGTCGATGAGAAGTCTCATTCGGGTATCCTCGGTTCTAAGGCTGCTTGCGCTTACCCGAGGCGGTATCGCGGCTTGCCGCGCCCTTCTTCGGCTCTCAAGCCGAGCCATCCTCCAGACAGCGTGGCGTTGTTCGGGCCAATGGTAGTGTCTGTTTGGCGTTTGGTGAAACGTCTATTTTGTATTTTATGTGTGGCGTCGTTGTTGTTTGACCTGTGCATGGTGTCATTTTAAGCGCCAGTAGCGCCCATTCACCGCTTCACTCCTCATCGTGTTATGGTGGGGAGCTGCATCTTGCTTTTCTTGTGTAACCCATGTTACTGAGATTGCATTAGAAGCGTGGTCGGTTAATATAAGCATTACGTTAAGGTTTTTATGGGTTTGTTGGCATGGTTTTGGCTAGCTTATAGCGCTTCTATGCTTTCTTTAACTCGAATTTTCGAGTTTTAACTTAGCTATCTTACTTATGGAGAATTTATCATAGCATCTATCTATCATATAAGAATGTCGTTACAAATGGAACAACTCTGCAACTTTTTGTTTCTTTCAGATCGTGCTGGTGAAAACTGGCTTGGCTCAGTGAGACTCAATCCCTAACTTAGGAGATTATCTATCGCTAAGTTTATGCGCGCAGATAGTCGGTAGATCTAAAATTTTATCCAAGGTGAGTGGGTTTAGTAGTCTGGGATGTGGCGGTTTTTATGGATTTTGGTATGGGCTGCGTCGTCTTTTTCATTTTGCAAGTCGCTAAATCAACATAGAGATGCCTCAGTTTCTCTGTTTTGTGCTTAAAGAGCAATAGGTCACCCCCTTTGAAAACTTATATTTTGAATAGAACCATGAGGGGTTGGAGTGTCGTGGTGATGGCGATGATTTTCAACAGCCTCTTCGTGCCCCATTAAACGGAAGAAATGAATTTTCAATTGATCCGTTATGAGAAAACTAAGGAATGCATAGCCCCATATGAAAGCGGCAAAACCCCATCCGATTGGCGCCATGAAAACACCATATACCGCAAATAGCGTGCCAACAACCTGCGTTATTTCTGTAGCTACAAACAGGATGCTTGCTGGAAGCGGTCGTTTCCAAAAGTGGTTGACGCCTGTACGTGCCAGATAGATTGTCAGGTGGCCAGCAACCGCCATTTTAAGAAAAATTAACGTTTGCAGGGTGCCAGCGCTCAAATGAAAGATCTCTAAGCCAATTAGAAATAGTCCAAAGCTTGAAACAACGCCGGTAGCTCCCAACAAAGAAGCGACAATTAATACTCCTCGCATGTTCCAGTGAACTGGTTTTTCCTGCACTTTGACGTTATCATACGCAATTGCCATTATTGGGATATCGTTGAGTAATGCTAGAATTACAATCATTACCGCGGTTAATGGATAGAAGTTGAAAGCAAGGATTGCAAGCGACAAGAAGATTAAAACACGTGTAGTTTCAGCGATTCTATAAACTGCATAGTTGGTCATCCGTTCAAAGATTTTTCGACTTTCTTTAATGGCATCGATGATAACTGAAAGCCCAGGCTTTGTTAGTACAACATCGGCCGCAGATTTCGCAGCGTCTGTAGCTCCGGCAACAGCTACTCCTGCATCAGCCTTTTTCAGAGCGGGAGCATCATTAACGCCGTCGCCAGTCATGCCGACGATATGGCCCTTTTCCTGCATTAACTCGACAATACGATACTTATGTTCAGGGAAAACTTGAGCAAACCCATCGGCGGCTTCAACAATGCCTTTTGCTTCGCTGTCTTGCTTATCTACAAAGGAAGAGGCAGGAACAATGTTGGTGCCCAAATTCACTTCTTGAGCGATCTCTTTTGCAATTGCAATATGGTCTCCGGTGACCATCTTAACGTTTAGACCCATTTTTTGAGCTGTTTTGATTGTTTCTGCCGAGTCCTCGCGAGGGGGGTCATAAATTGCAAGCAACCCTACAAATTGCCATTTGCCTTCTTTGTCTTGTTTGATGACTCCAAGCGCTCTATGTCCTTTGCTTGCAAACTTGTTTATGACTTCGTTAACTTTATCGGCGATCTCTTGATTGTTAGAAGCAAGCGCGAGAACCACCTGTGGAGCACCTTTTGACACTTTGAAACGTGCGCCACCTCGGCTGTCAACTGTGGCTTCTGTTCTTTTTGATACTGGATCAAACGGTTTAAACTCTGTAATATTGTACCTTGGAAGTACATCGGCCACTTCATGAATTATTTTCACCTTAGCGATAACGGCATCATCAAGGGGGTCATGATCTTCTTCCCTTGAAGCTAGCGCTCCATATAACAAGACATCATCAATTGCAAAGTTCCCAAATACCTGCGCTTCGGCGACCGTTAATTCGTTTTTGGTTATCGTTCCAGTCTTGTCAGAAAATAATACATCAACTCCCGCCATTTCTTCTATTGAAACCAACTTGCTGACGATGGCTTCTCTTTTTGTAAGAGCAATCGCGCCAATAGCCATTGTAACCGTTAGGACGGCAGGTAAAGCTACAGGTATTGAAGCAACAACCAAAACCAAAGCGAACTGCAGAATCTGTAAGGGATCGGCATGCCGAAAGAGGGCAGCTATAAAAACTGCTGTCACCATTATTGCCGCAAGAATAATCAGGTAATTTCCGATTCTAATAACTGCCTTTTGAAAATGACTTCCGCTTCGTGTTTCTGCCACTAACTTGGTTGTTTTTCCATAATAGCTACTTACTCCTGTTGCAACCACTAAGGCATCCATTTCACCTTGTCTAACTATAGCTCCCGAATATGCTATGTCAGAAATGTGTTTTTCAACTGGCAGCGACTCCCCCGTGAGAGCTGACTCATCTACAAGAAGATAATCTCCTCTCATTAACTTGATATCTGCAGGAACAATATCACCTAGACGAACGCGGACAATGTCGCCGAGGACAAGCTCTTTTGACGGAACCTCACTCCATTTACTATCTCTAAGAACGCGAGCTTTAGGAGCCAACCTTTTTTTGAGAAATTCAATCGCATTGTCAGCTTTCTTTTCCTGCCAAAATCCCACAACTGCATTTACTATAAGTAAGGTAAGGATTATAGCGAAATCTTCATAGTGCTGGATAATAATTGAAAGTACCGCAGCAATTTCTATCATCCAAGGAATGGGGCCCCAAAAGTACCCGACGAGTTTTCGAATAGCGCTGACTTTTTTCTCTGGGATTTCGTTTGGACCGTGCTGTTTTAATCTTAATGCAGCTTCCTGTTCTGACAGGCCAGTTTCTACATCGGTGGTAACAACAAGATTGCTTTGTTTTTTTGTTTGCTCGTTTCCCAGATTTATTGCCTTCAAAACAATTTGAATTAATCGACTAGTTATCACTCATATCGAATGAGGAATAATGGTTTTTCTGCTTCTCTACGCCTTACTTCAAGAGGCATATTTCTGAGGATCAAATTTGATTTAGCCTTACCTACTGCATACATACATTTAGGCTTCATTCCTAACCACCTTAAAGTTTGTAACTCTAAAGCAAGCGATATATACCATTGTTATAGGCTAGCGTTTACAACAATGCTTAACAATTTGCTCAATTATGGCCAGATAGATAGGCATTTACGAGGTGGAAGTTTTGTATCTTAGAATAGCGGCGAAGCCTCCTAAATCTTGAAGCTTTGCTTTCTCTTCAGAGTCTGTAAATATTACCTCAACCCTCGCGTTAGTCTGCGAAGCTGCATCCTCTAGAACATCCACCATATCTTTTTCAACCACTTCATATTCGGTTGCGTGGCATTTACCACAAGGCGTTGACACCATAACGCGGATTGCTTGAGTGTCCCTTCTATTTAAGATCTGAATTTTCGTGTTTCCGCATTTCTTACACAGTGTATAGTATTCTGCTAAATCAGAGGTATCAGTCACGAGCGCAACTTCCACTGCACCGACTTTGAGCCCGTCTAATACAGGATCCAATCCACAAACCGCTAATCCGCTTTGCTTATTGAGCTCCAGCAAAAGCTTCTCCATGATTTTCTTTTCTTCAGGACCACACATGTTGGTTAGTATACTTGAGGATTTGCTTTGCATTTCTCTGAGGGCTTCTTCGCCTGCTGATTGAGTATCAACTATGCTCAAAACAGCGTTTTGTAGCTCGTAATTGAGGTAGTCACCTTTCAAGAAATCGGTTTTAGTCTGACCTGGCCCACCGATAACTAAGGCAGTTACTCGGTTGTTTAATAGGAACTCTTTTGCCGCATGCTCGGCAACCCTGTGGAAAAAAGAAGTTAATTCCATGTCACGCTCTCTTTCATATCGCCTCTGGCTTTGGCCGCCTTTTCCTGTTTTGCCTGGAATTCCCGATGTGATGCAGTCTAAAACTCTAAGGCTGCCGCCTCTGACTAACCCCAGACTAGCGTTTTTGGAATCTACTGCCAAGATCCCCACTATTCTTTGGTCTCTAAGCAAATCTCTTAGCGGTTCCAACTGGAAATGGTTATCAATGATGCAAATATAATTGTTTATTGGCTCTGGGGGAATAATTTCTTTTATTTCTAAGCTTTTGTATTCAGGATTATTCTCTGGGAGATAACCGGCAAACATCACCAAACCGTTTTCTGGAACGGTCTCATGTAGTTTTAAGCGTTGAATTAGATTTTTGAAAGCTTCCTGAAGAGCACCATGAGCAATTTCTGATTTATCAGCAACCAACTCCAATTCTTTTTTAAGAGCAGCAACTGCATCGTCTAATGTTTTTCCACCAGGTATGTAGACCGAAACATATTCTTTTTCACTTGCTTGTTTATCGGACAGCCATGCAATTAGCTTTCTTAGTTTGTGCTGTTTTACAGATTTAGAAGTTGTTAGCTGGCAGCCATAAAAATGAGTTATCTTTTCAGGCGTCAATTGTTAGTCCCTTAGCAGAACTGCGTAGAGAGGAATTTAACTGTTCCCTCACTCCCACTCCCCATTTTGGTGGTTTTTTGCGCGGTTTGACAGCTTTCAGGGAACAAATATTGGCTCTATTTTCACAGCGAGCGTTGTTATCTTCTTTGCTTAAACGAATATTAACTCGATTAGAGGCAGAAATCAATAATTAACCTTATAAATCGCTGAAATTACAGAATTGAGCATTTGGCGGGCGGGGAGGGATTTGAACCCTCGACCCCCAACTTAGGAGGCTGGTGCTCTTTGCGGGAACAGTTCAAAAGTAAGCGGGAACCCCCTTTTACAGTGGACTGTCCAATCCGTACTGAGCTACTCGCCCACGGCACAGCTAACAACAACTTAGCTAAACAAATACCTATCGACCAAGTTTTTTAAAATTTAGAAAGCGGAAATTTACTTTTATAAGTTCTTTAGTTGACTTAAGGTTCCTAGGTAGGTGCCATCCAACAGGTACAATTCGGATTCATCCACATTCGCTGCATCCGAACGTAACAATGGTCCGATGAGAGTTTGGTTGCTCGCATGTGGATGAATTTCATTTACTGGTCTGCCGCCTAGGAAATCGTTGAAGCTGGGCATAACGTAGAGTTCAGTTGCCTTTAATGCGGCATGAAAGTGTTTTTGGAGAGTTTCCTTCACCGAGCCCTCGATTTTTGTCCCGTGTTTCTGTAGAAGAATCTTCGCCAACACTTCAGCATCCAAGGTGGTGTGCATCCACACTTGCTGTGTCATCTTGCAACCAGTTGGGTCGTGGAAAACAACCACAGGATGCAGATGCCCCATGACCAAGGTCTTACAGCCTAAAAGTGCAGGGGAAGGCCATTTGTGCCCATGGAAAATACCCACATCCCCGATGTTTGTTCCAGTTGCAGGCAATAACTTGACGTTTTCGGGCAGCAAGGGCTCGAGGTTGGCGTCGTGGTTGCCTCGCACGATGGCTATGTCGTCGATGTGGGCTTTTAGTTTTTGGAAAAAGTCGGGTATGTCTTGCCACTCACCCAGTTCGCTTGAAACTACCGTATACTTGACGTCGCCCAATATGACCAGCCTATCAGGCTTGTACTTTGAAAGTAAAGTAACGAGTTTGTTGAGAATCTTCGGTGTTTGGCTTGGCACATGAATGCCTTTATTCTGCAATTCCAGTTCCCAGCCGATATGAGGGTCAGCGATAAGAAGCGTCTTGGTTTTTTCCGTCTTCACCATGGCTGCTGGGTCGGGCAAGAGCAAGTTCAGCATTACGGTTTAACCAAGCTTACGATTTTTTTATGAATCTCCGAGTTGGCTGAGGCGACAAAGCTTACGGTTTGCTTTGGATCTAAAATAGCGTTTACTAACTGGTTTTTTTGGGTGGTGACTGTGCCGCCTGCCTCTTTGACAACAAGAAAGCCCGCGGCGACGTCGGTTGCTCGAAGTTTTCCGCGTAGGTCGATGAAGGCGTCGGTTTTGCCGTCGGCGACATAGCATAGTTCAAGCGCATTGGCGCCGAAGTGCCTGATGTGCTTTGTTTTTTCTATTAGGGCGGTTAGCTTTGATGCAATCGTTTGAACTTTGTAGGTGTTTAGGTCTAAGCCAACGACTGCCTCATCCAACGAGGCAGTTTCGGAGGTTTCTATTCTTTTGCCGTCTCGGTATGCACCCTTGCCCTCAAACGCCATGTATGATATATCATGGTGGAGGTCGACGACCATGGCTGCATAAACCGAGGCAATTTCTGGCTTTGTAGAAACGGCGATGGAGGAAGCATAGAAAGGCAGTCCATGAATTAGGTTTGTGGTACCATCTATGGGGTCGGTAGTCACAAAACACTCCTCAGGAGAAACGCCGAATTTTTTCACTCCTGACTCTTCACTTACGAGGGTGAAAGAAACGCTGTGACGTTGTAGCGTTTCAACTATGGCTGATTCAGCCGCCAAATCCACAGGCTTCATAGCGTCGCCGCCAGCGCCTATACCTAGGGTCGGCTGAGGTTTTTTCAGGGTTTTAAGGCAGGGTTGGATGGCGGCTTGGATGTCGCACTTTAGTTCAGTGAAGATTTGTTGCCAATTAATTTGCGCTGACATTGCTTAACCTTCAGTTTCTATATTTGCGGTCAAGTTGATAAATACAACACTAACTATCTAAACTCTAGTAGATAGGCTACCTGCAGCCAGGTATCTTGCATCTCTTTGACCTTGTTCGAATTGGAGATAACCTGAAAAATAAACTGCACTTAACTGACTAAGCCACGACTTCATGCGGAAAAATTTGAACTGCTTATGAATGGGAATTTTCAGGCAACAGTTCACCTTCGCTGGATACTGAGATTCGTTGAAGTAACCTATAATTAAGCTTTCAAAAAACTTTTTAGTTCCCAAACCTAAACAATTACTGACTAGCTCTCCGTTGGAGCCCAAAATAGATGAGGCGATTTTTTTTAATCATAATCGCAATGGCGATTGGAATGCTAATTTTTGCTTCAACAGTGTTACTCTTACCTCAGCTCAATTTTAACGAACATCCAGAAAACTTCTATTTTGGTGTATCCTTCTGCGGCAATACAACCTCAGAAGCTAAATTGCTCATAGACAGAGTTAAAGACTTCACAAATATCTTGGTAGTCCAATCTGGTCCTGTCAGCGTCAACGAAACCGCTTTGAACGAAATCGTAGATTACGCTGTAAATTCCCAATTAGGAGTGATTGCCTACTTTGGGTATTTTAACCCCGCCTATCCCTGGCAAATCCCCTGGCTTGATTATGCCAAACAAACCTGGGGCAACCATTTTCTAGGCATTTACCTCAACGATGAACCTGGGGGGCAAACTATAGATGCCAATTGGACAGGCTACTTCAACCAAATAAGAATCCGCAACACATCAGTATACTACACCCACACCCCAACCATCGAACTGGACCTCGCTATCAACCGCTCAGCAACCAGAGATTACAACGACGCCGCCTATCACTTCCTAAACTCCGTAGAAACTGGCTTAGGACTACAAGAACTTAAAACACGCTCAATCCCGGCATTCACATCTGACTACGCCCTTTACTGGTTTGATTACAAAGGTGGCTACGATACCATATTCGCTGAGTTCGGCTCCAACCACAGCATCACCCAAACCATCGCGTTAGTGAGAGGGGCTGCAAGGATGCAAAATAAAGACTGGGGAACCATTATAACCTGGACATACGACCAACCACCTTACCTAGTGGATGGCGCACAAATGTACAGCGAATTAATGACAGCTTACAAATCAGGCGCAAAATACGCAGTAATCTTCGATTACCCCCAAATAGATGGCAACCCCTATGGAATCCTAACCGAAGACCACTTCAAGGCTATGCAAAAATTCTGGAGCAACATAAAAAACCTCCGAATCAACAAGCCAGCAGAAGTAGCCCTTGTTTTGCCTAACAATTACGGTTGGGCTATGAGAACCCCTCAAGACCTCATCTGGGGCCTTTGGCTTCCGGATAACACCTCAGAGCAGATTTGGAACATTTCTAACAAACTTTTAACTCAGTATGGATTGGATTTAGATATAACCTACGATGATCCGCAGTTTCCAATCGAAGGGAGAGGGTACCGAAAAGTGTACTACTGGAACCAAACTGTATAGGGAAAGCAACCGTTAAACTGGCTCCTTTACAAATGAAAAGAGAGCGTGCCAGTGGTTAGAAAAAATTGCAACTGGAATTAACATGATGCCTAAAGAGCATTTGCATGTATCTAAGCAGTCGCCGGATAGCATTTTTCAGTTTTGAAACCCAACGAATGATTTTTACGCAAAACTTTATAACATCGCCGAACCCTCTTCTGTCTAAAAAGGTAGACCCAAATGAAATTCGGCACATACATGTTTGAAGCAAAGAAAGTTCCAGGCTTCGACTTTGACCTTTTCCGAGTAAAACCAGAAGTCGGCAGACGTATGCCACCACACCCAGAAATGCACAGCAACATCGCCATCTTCGGAGACAACGTTACCGCACGCCTACACCCAGACTGGATCAGCCAATCGGAACTGGGACCAGCATGGAGAACAAACGATAACTTCAACGTCCGCTGGGACATCCTCTGCGCAACTCAACCCATTCATCGTGCAGAACAATTAGACTACATAGAAGACGTAGCACGGAAAAGCCCCGGCATATGGCTAAACAGCATCCACTTCGCAGAACACGGACACTGCATATGCCCACGCTGTAAAGAACTCCACGCAAAAAGCGGTCTCAGCTGGTACGAATGGAGACGAAAAGAAATCACCGACTACATGGCACAAGTCAGCGAACGCGTGCGCGACAGAGCAAAATCAAAATTCGTCATCGGCGTCCTCCCTGACCCGGTTACAAACTACGAACGTTTCGGCGTTAACTTCGATGATCTTGCACCGCTCACCGACGAATTCCTCGTTGTCATGTTCAGTAAAAACTACGCCACTCCATGGTACTGGGAAACACTCGTACGCAACTTCAAAAAACTCTTCAAAGACGTCAAACTAAACTGTGCACTATATGTTATCGGACCAGGCGATGACCCCAAAGAAACACCTACCCCAAGCGAACTCTTAACAGTCTCAGTCCGCATGGCACGTGCAGGCGCAGACGGCATCCTATACTTAACTGACAAAGCACATCAAATGGTAGAGTTCCAAAAAGCAGCCATTGCACAAAAAGAAACACGTGAACGCCTAGTTAGTTACGGCGGCAAAGCGGGACAAGAAGTCCTAGACTTAGTTACAAGTTGGGAAAAGATCGTAGGATAAGCCAAAACGTTGCAGGCAATACAACCTAAGCGTGGTAAGAACCACCAAGGTTGCCCTTTTTATTTTATTTCTGCTTAGTGGATGTACCCCAGGTTACGGTTTTGGTTCTCGTTGATTTCTTTCATCGATTCATAATGAGCTTCGATTAAGATTTTTAGTGCATCTATGTTCTTTTTGATGTCCTCGACTTCACCGCTCTTCTGCAAAACTCCTGACTGCACAAGCTGCTCGTTAATTTTTCCGACAGAAACCTCCAGCACTTTGACTTTGAAAGCAAAGATTTGAAGTGCATAAAGCAAGCTAAGCTGCGAATTTAGCCGTTCCATCCTATCTAGCTCAAGGGTTTTTCCAATGAACGCTCGTAATTTCTGCTCCTGCGATGCCTCTGAAGATGCAAAAAGTTGCTCATAAACCGCAGACTGTTTCGCTGATGCTTCTTTTGTCTCTTCCACAGCTTTTTCAAGTCTTTTCGTGAATTTCTGTAACATTTCTAGTACTTCGTCCAACCCTTCTCCCCCAAACTGATGTTAACTATGATGAAGAAAATCACTACGCACCTATTATTTAAGGTTAAACTAGCAAGAAATCTCAAAAGCTGCAGGTTTGAAGAACTAGTTTTTTACAACTTTAAAGATTGCTACTTCACTATTCTTAAAGGCAAGCGTAAAGGTTGGATCGGTGGTAAACCGTTGTATTGAATCTGGGTCGCGGACCAAGATGTAGGCGATATTCCATTTGCGTAGGGCGGCTTTGTAATCAAAATAGTTCAAGGGAACATCAGATAACCTCTCAAAGTACGTGTGGGTGTTGTTTTCTACTGTATTGGACCAGTAATCTGCCTGAGAGATAGCGTAGTTTGGGTCAAATTGTTTTCTACCCACGAAAAAACTTACTTCAGCGTTTGATTGCCCCTCAAGGTTGAAGACAAGCTCGTAAAAGTCTTGGTTTTGCTGAAAAGAAACCGTATTGCCCAATTGTCCCTGTGGAAAGATTAGTTGAGTGAACTCATTGAGCATACTATCTATTATGACTACGCTGTTTGGGTAAGTGGCGCTTACTCCCCTAATTGTAAACGGCAGATGTAGCCAATCAAAAACAACGTCCGAGGAATTGGCCTGCAAAATCACGGAAACTTTTGCATAACTCACACCTTCATAGATTGAAATTTCTTCGGTAACGCTAAGTTGCTGATTTATCCTCTCTACCATAAAGGCTGCGTTGTCATAATTGCTGACGACATGGGTATCGGAGTTTGGAAATTGCGCTAAGGTGAGATGTGCTATCCCGCCTTTGTTGCGGTAATTAAGGCTGATTTGGCTATCATTTATCCAAAAGAAAGGGCTAGCAACGTAGGAAGTGTTAGATATAGATGATATCTCATGAGTATTGCCGCTAGCAAACACGCCTTTCTGCTTAACTTCAAGCAACCCGTTATCGATGATATAATTAGCCTTCAAAAGATTCGTCGCTACTTTGGCTGGCTCAAATTCCCTCTCCAAAATCAAATATTGCGGGTCAACAGCACTCAGTGTTGGTCGTTCACCGAAGCCTGAGAGCCACCAGCCAAACTCTGCATCTGCAACACAAATCGAACCCGAGGGCGTGTTTGCCTTTATCCATTGAATCGCTTCGTATTTGGGCTTATCCATGATTTGGAAGAAATTCACCTGACCGATGGAATCAAGCTGACTTCCAATGGTGAAGTGAGGGACCGAAAAAAGAGGCGTAAACAACGTAAAAGCAGTTAAGAAAATTATTAAGCTTGCAGTTGCCGTCCTTTTTGAAATTCTATTGAGGGGTGATTTCACCTTCTCCTTTAAGTTCAAGCGCCTTTCCTGCCGCTCGAAAGCATGGGGCAAACTTACGATGACTAACCCAAGGCAAATGATAATGGGCAAGGCCAGAAAGTACAAGAAACGCTCGTAATCCAAATACAACCCCAACAAGTAGCTTTGAGTCGCTGCTGCAGGAACGACAATCCAGGTAACACATAGAATGACGGGAAACCAAGAAACCCCTTTGTACTTATACTTTGTAAAAACAGCAAACAACAAAGCAGGTACTACACAAGCTGCAACAATACCTAAAGAAATCAGCCTTGTTTCCAAAACCGCTTGCCTCATCGATGCCACCGACCCACCGATTGCGCTCTCAGAACCAAAATAAAATGGAATAATCTGTGTCAGATAAGGCGAAACCAAAAGAACCCCGCAAGCAATGGGTATTATCCAATAGAGAAGGTTTTTTCTGGTTAATTCTGTTCTCTTCGAAAACAAAGCTCCTACCATAAGCGTTAGCGCTGTTATTGCGAGGAATACAAATCCGCTGAATAGATGTGTTAAGAAGATGGCTCCTACAACGATGGCTGTGGCTGCAAGATAAGGGTTGAATGAGAATTTTGAACGGTTTAAGAACAGATAAAACGCTAAAGGAATCAACATTAGCGTCACGATATTTGGGTACCCACCCCAACACAATATCGCTATGTCGCTTGCAGAAAAAGTCGCTAACACAGCCACCACAAAAGCCTCTAACTCACCCCAAACCCGACGTACCATCAAGAAAGCCGCGACAACAACAAACGCTGAAAAAAATGAAGCCACCAAAGCCTGAGCTAAATAATCAGGTAACCCAGTCAAGTTTATGACAAACGCCGTAAAGATGTGATATCCTGGATTGGTGACTGAGAGGCCGCCACCCATATGGTAATTGTTCCAGAAAAAATCCGATTTTCCCGAAGTTATGGATTTTATTATGCTTTCATGTAAGCCAATATCCGCGCCTGGGGGGAAAGTGTTCATTGTCAAAAGAAAGAACCGATAGGCGAATGCGAAAGCCAAGATTGCAAGTAACAAAAAATTGTTTCGCTGCTTCACCAATGTGCCTCTTTGCATACCCTTGCTATGTCTTCATTAGCCTTAACGTTTACTGAATAACAAGAGGATCAATCACTCGTACTTGGCAGGACAAGACGACATAGACACTCTGCCCTTTATTGCCGATTCGACTATTTCTTAACGACTTCTCTCCCTTTCAACGTGTCAAGTTAAGGTTCTTTCAGCATGCAGCCACACGCACACCCTCACTTTTTCAACATGGAGCCATGCAGAGCATGTGGAGAAAAACGCTTATCCCACACATAAACAGACAACAAAAAACGTTGCAAACAAAAAAAGCAAAGCGTTCCTCAAGCAACCATGTGGCAACCCTAAGACCACCACACCCACACAAAACAAAAAACCAGAGTACACCAAAATCAACGTAAAAACTTATAACCAATCTTACTATACCTAAGTTGGGGCAAAAATATGAAAGCGAACGCTCGCAAGATAACCTTCATAACTGCTCTAACTTTTTTGGTAGCATTGGGCTCTCTCGTTGCAGTTGTTTCTGCCCAAAGATATTCATGATGTACACTCAACATAACCACCAGCATGGCTGGCGCAGGCATCATCACCCCTAGTTCAGGAGCGTACATTTACGGTGAAACCATAATACACAAACCCAGGCTATGCCTTCGACGGATGGTACCTCAACGGAATATACCAAGGCAAATTATCGAGCATCCGAATAACCATGAACCAAGACCAAAACCTACACGCCGTGTTTAGCAAACGAGTCGTATTCCTCACAATAAGCGCTAACCCATACGGAGGCGGAACCATAGCACCAGGAACTGGCGTTTGGAATTACACCTCACAAGATATAGTAGTTATCAAAGAATACCCCAATCCCGGCTACACGTTTAGCGGCTGGTATCTTGACGGCAACTACCTCGGAGCCGGAACAAGCATAACAGTAACCATGGATGGTGACCACCAACTAAGCGCTTACTATGCCGGTGGTGACGGCACATCGACCCCAGAGCCACCACCAGCAATCGAGCCGCCCCTGCCGCCCCCATCCAATTTACCTTTACCTGATTTGAACTTCTATTGCACAAGCTCCAGCAAGTACTCTGGATTCAACGTTAAAATCGAAGGACAATTAACCTACAGAGAAGTCGGAGTATCAGGTGCAGGCTTGCGCTTTGCCTACAGCGTCACAGGCGGTGCAACATGGCAGGATTTGGCGTATGTTATCACAGGCGACGATGGAAGCTTCACTTGTGTTTGGATGCCTTCAGCTTCAGGCAACTATGCAATAAGAGCCACATGGATGGGAGATGAAACGCTTGCAGGCATCAGCAAAACAGTCAACTTTGCTGTAACACCCTCAGAGGATGCGAACCAGAACGTCTTCACTATAGCTTCAAACTCAACGCTGACAAGCTTAGCCTTCAACTCTGAAACGAACGAACTAAGCTTCGGGGTCTCTGGACCTTCAGGAACAGGCGGTTACGTGCAGGTTTGTTTGCCGAAATCCCTTGTCAACGATGCTTCCAAGCTCACAGTAAACATGGATGGCAACCGTATTGACTACGCGTACTTTGGCAAAGACAACGTCTGGATTATAACCCTCATTTACTCACACAGCAGCCACAACATCGTAGTAGGACTAAACGAACAGCCTTCCAGCGTCACTTCAATCGGCGATGTTCTAAACAGTCCAGTGGTTTTCATCGCTATCATCGCAGTTCTGGTAGCAATCATAGCGGTCCTAGCAGTTGTTATGTTCCGGAAAGGCAAGCAGAGAAACGTGTAACCCTCCCTTTTTCTACCTTTTTAGCGTTTGCGTTAACTATTTGTCCTACCTGCACATATGTAGTAACTACATCAGATAGTGATTTCTATAGGAGGTGAAAGCTTGGGCAGCATATGGTTAGGAGCCTTCGTTGGCTTTTTAGTAACCTTAGTTATAGCATTCTTCTTCCCTGGAATCGGTCACTTGTTGGGCGGATTTATCGGTGGACTAGTTGCAGGACTCATCGCCAGAGGGGCAGGCAGAGGATTAGTCGCTGGCTTCCTCGCGGGAATTTTCGGAGGCATCATCATCACGATTTTAGCCGTCTTCGGCTTAGCACTATTGGGCGGTGTCACCGCAGGAATCGGAGGCGCAATCTTCAGCGGCTTAGTCGGCTTCGCAGCAGGCGTCATAGCGATTATACTTACTTTCGTAGCCGGCATCGTTTCAGCCATCGGCGGCTTAATTGGCGGAGCAATAACCCACTAAGCGTTACCGATCCAGCATGAACGTTTTCTCATGCATTCCTTTTTCAGGAATCGTATCCAATATCATTTTTTCTTCTGGCTTTCTGCTCAACACAATAGGTGACAGCTGACTTGCAAGTTCTAGGGCTGATGAGAGTTTACTGCTTCTTTGGGCATAGATTTCAAAAAGAACACCGTCCTTTCGCACGTTCTCTCCAAGCTTGGCATGCAAGACCACACCAGCCCCTTTTTCCTTGGGTGCACCGGCTTCCCGAGCGATACGCACAATATCATCGGTGCTTAACCACAAAACTTTGCCCGTTCGCTCTGAGCGCACAACAGCAGATTTGGGTCCAACATCGATGGTTTCGGGTTTCACCTCTGGGTTGCCGCCTTGTGCAGCGATGATTTCACGTAGTTTCTTCTCCGCTTTGCCAGAATCAATCATTTCCTCAGCCATGCCCCGTGGATTCTCGACGCCGACCATATCAAAAAGCATACCTGCAAGGCTGACGGCTTTCTCATGTAAATCTGGGGGACCGCCACCCATGAGTGTGGTTAACGCTTCCCGCGCTTCCAACGCTGGACCGATACTGCATCCTAATGGTTGGTCACCGAAAGTTAGGGCACACTGTATGTTTAAGCCTAAGCGTTTGCCCAAATCCACAAAGTCCGAGGCGAGAGTGTAAGCTTCTGTTCGCGTCTTGATTTTTGCACCCATGCCTGTAGGGATGTCAATGACTACATGCGTTGCACCGATTGCTTTTTTCTTGCTTAGAATAGAAGGCAAAAGCATTGGGTCGATGCCGAGTGGGTACTCAACTTGGATAAAAAGGTCATCTGCGGGTGCCAGTTCCAGTGAGCCACCCCAAACGAGGCAGCCATTGGTTTTTGCAACCACATTTTCAATTTCTTTAATGGATAAGTTGACTGGGCAGAGCGTTTCAACTCGGTCAGCTGTTCCTGCCGGTGAGGTAATGGCGCGCGAAGATGTTTTGGGGATGGCGAAGCCTGCCGCTGCCACGATGGGAACGACAAGCATGCTGGTTTTATCGCCTGGGATGCCGCCGACGCTGTGCTTGTCTAGGATGGGACCTTCGCCGAAGTTGAGGGTTTTGCCCGTTGCAACCATGGCTCTTGAGAGCGCTTCTGTTTCACCGGTACTTAAGCCATGGATGCTTAAAGCGGTGAGGAAAGCAGCGATTTCAACTGTGCTTAAGTGGCGTTCAACTACGTCTTTAACGATGGCGACTATGTCTTTTTCGCGTAGCCGTTCGCCATGCAGTTTAGCCCTGATGTTGAAGAGTGATTCTGGAAGCGAAGCAAGTTGGACTTGAACGATCTCATCGTCTTTTACTCCTAGGGCGGATTCGGTTTCTTCAAAGAGGCCTATGCGGTTTTTGGGGAAGTTTTCTGCTATGTTGGCGATGGCTATCGATTCTTTGTTGCCGTAGGTTATCTTGATTCTGTCTGAGCTGTGAACGCCAAGCAAATTGGCGGCTTGTTCACTGAGGACGGCAATTCGGTTGCCGCCTGTTGTGATGTTTAAGAGTTCAACTATGAGCTCCATCTTAGGCACACTATTATTTGATTAGTTGGAATAGTTAAAGATTTTAAGGGAAAAAACGTGACATAGAGTTAGTGAAGTGTCGGCTTTGAAGTATCTTGACTTTATAGATTTAGCGTATAAGCCAAAACAGACAGATCTGTTATGCAGTTTTCATGTTGAGCCTGAGGGGATAAGCCTAAGAGAAGCGGCGGGTGGAGTTGCCGCTGAAAGTTCTGTGGGGACATGGACGGAACTCACCACGGAGCAACCCTACGTGAAGCGGTTGGCGGCTCATGTGTTTAGCATCGAAGGCAATACAGTGAAAATCGCTTATCCCGTTGAGCTTTTTGAAGCTGCCAACATGCCCAACATACTTAGCAGTGTAGCGGGAAACGTTTTTGGTCTCAAAGCACTCAGAAATCTGCGTTTACTCGATGTTGACATCCCAAAAGCTTTGCTAGCCAGTTTTAGCGGACCAGCCTATGGCATAGATGGCGTTCGTAAACTCCTCAAGGTTTCGAAACGTCCCCTTGTGGGCACGATAATTAAGCCTAAACTTGGGTTAAACACAAAAGACCACGCTAAAGTTGCCTATGAGGCGTGGTTAGGCGGCTGTGATATAGTGAAAGACGATGAAAACCTTAGCAGCCAGAAATTTAACCCCTTCGAGGAGCGTTTGGTGACAACGCTTGAGAGCCGAGATAAAGCGCAAGATGAGACAGGGGAACGTAAAGTCTACATGATAAACATTACTGCTGAAACCGAACTTATGCTTCAGCGTGCGGAAAGCGTTCTTGCACATGGCGGTGAATATGTCATGGTTGATATCTTAACCTGTGGGTGGTCAGCGTTGCAGACGCTTCGAAACCAAAACTTCAAGCTGGTTATCCATGCTCACCGTGCAGGGCATGCTGCCTTCACGAAGAACCCACTGCACGGCATCGCTATGAAGCCCATAGCAAAAGTCGCACGAATCATAGGAATCGACCAGCTTCACGTGGGCACTGTCGTAGGAAAGATGGCTGAGACAAAATTAGAAGTCAAAGAAAACATCGCTGCCTGCAAGGATGAACTTGGCAGTTTTAAGCCTGTTTTACCTGTCGCATCAGGCGGATTGTACCCAACTCTTGTGCCAGCGCTGCTGGAAACCTTTGGCAACGACGTAGTCATTCAAGCAGGCGGGGGCATACACGGGCACCCAGAAGGAACAGTTGCAGGAGCCAAGGCCATGCGTCAAGCAGTCGACGCAGCCTTGGAGGGCAAGACACTGGAAGATCACGCGAAAAGTTACAAAGAACTTGCGGTTGCCCTGCAACATTGGAAGACGTAGAGAACTGATGCTCTCTGTGTCCTCCCCTCCCCCTATTTGAACAGTTGATAGTTCTCTTGTTTTTTCTAAAAGTGCGTTCGCTATGAGCTTTCTATTGTAAATCAAGAGAACACCGCCTTACTCATCATCTTCTTGCAGAGTTTGTGAGTGTTCTTTTTGTTTTTGTCTTAGATTGCAGGTTGGGTGAGGCAGGCAAGCGACCCCCAAAAAGAAATTGATGGACTGAAAAAATTTGTTAGCTTGTAAGGCTGATTTAGAAAAGGGTTATTTTTTCTTATTTTTTGCTAAATTTGCGGAGAAGCGCCGGGTTGAGTCTCAACCCCATATCGTTGCATAGTCTTTCTGTCTTTAGTACTTGGCAAAGCCGCTTTCCTTGATGCTATCGCTGGATAGCGTTCTTTAGCAGTTGCCAAAGGCCAGTTTCTTATGCAAGTATGAAGCGTGTTCCTCAACCGGCATAAAATATTTGGCTATAACGGAGCATATAACGTTTTGTTTGTATAGGCAAGCTAGCAACTCGGTCGCGCTAAGCGGAATTTGGCGGCTCTATTGGCTATTAACGTTGCAACGGCTCCTGCTGACACGCCAGCATCGATGTTAACCACTGCAAGCCCCAGCGAACAGGACTGCAGCATAGCCATAAGCGTGGATACGCCTTTCTCGCCAAAGCCATAACTGTTAGATGTAGGCACGGCGATTATGGGCACTGTTACCATGCCAGCTACTACCGAAGGCAAAGCGCCTTCTCGCCCTGCAACTACGACCACTACGTCAACGTCTCTTGAAATGAGGTCTTTGAGCGGCTGCAAGACACGATGCAATCCAGCAACACCCAAATCATAAGAGGCAAAAACTTCGCAACCCATTTGTTCGGCTACGATTTTGGCTTCTTCTGCCACAGGAATATCAGAGGTTCCAGCTGTCAAGATACCCACGCGACCGCCTGTTTGCTTAACCTCAAAACCATCACGTTTTACCACGACCATCCTTGCCCTTTCATAGACCTGAACGCTTACACCGACTGGCATCGCTCCCTTTAGCGCCTCAATATGCTGGGGGCTACAGCGACTAACCAGTACCCGCCCATTCTCCACAAGCATTAGACGCACAATCTTCACCACATCCTCTTCGGTTTTGTTTTCGGCTAAGATAATTTCAGGAATGCCTGTCCGATGTTCGCGACAACAGTCTATATGGGCCAAGCCTTCCAGTTCCGCGACCGCCTGTAAGTGCACCAGTCGCTCTGCTGCTTCAGGGGTTAATTCGCCGCGGGCGGTTTTCTCTAAAATCTCTTTAAGTGTGTACATGCGTTCGCTCAAGTGCCAAAACACCACAAGTAATATATCGTTTTTGCCTTTTTTAACTATTAGCAAGCGGTATTGATTATGAGGCAATTTTCTAAAGTCGTTATGGTTGACTGCCAAGTTGCAGGCATCGCAGGAGACATGTTTTTAGCTGCACTCCTTGACTTGGGCGCGGACGCAAACAAAGTCACTGAAGCTATTAAAACTCTTGAGCAATCAGCGTATGGTTTTGTCAACGTTAAAGTAGACATTCAAAGAGTTAGGCGTAAAGGCTTTAGCGCAACAAAAATCGACGTAACGGCAGATGGTAAAACGCGAAATGACGGCAAACAACTAATCCATGTCGTCGAAGATGCAGTTGCAAACCTCCACCTTAGCCAACCGGCAAAACAATTTGCCTCCAGTACCATCCGAACGCTTATCGAAGCAGAGGCAAAGCTTCATGGGAATCACCTTATTAATGCCCACCTGCATGAAGTAGGGTTGGTTGACATGCCAGCGGAAATCGTGGGTTCAGCAGTCGCCCTTGAAGACCTTGGCTTGTTTGATGCGAAAATAGTCGCCTCTCCTATTTCGGTGGGCGGTGGATTGTTCGAGTTCTCGCATGGCACAGCTTCAAGTCCTTCTCCAGCAGCATTAGAAATTTTGCGGTCAAAGAATTTTCCATTCAGAGGTGGACCAATTGAAGCAGAGTTGGCAACGCCTACCGGAGCCGCAATCATAGTTAACCTTGCCCATGAAGTAAGCAAGTTTTATCCAGAAATGACACCGCTTAAAACCGGTTATGGCGCAGGCGGCAAAGAGTTCCCTCAAATTGCCAATGTTTTGCGTATAACCATCGGTAAACCAATCGGTGAGGAAACGATTACAGACGAAGTTTCCGTTTTAGAAACAAATATCGATGACATTTCAGGTGAAATTGTAGGGCACGTTTTGGAGCAGTTGCTCTCTGAAGGTGCCAAAGACGTTAGCATCATCCCCGTCTATGCCAAAAAAAACAGGCCAGGACAAATCATCAAAGTAATCGCTGACCCAAAAGATACAAGACGCCTAACCAACGTTCTCATCGATGAGACGGGAACACTGGGAGTCAGGGTTTACCGGTGCCAACGACACATAATAAACCGCGAATTGCACATGGTTGAGATAACCGTGCTAGGAAAAAATGAAAACGTTAAAATCAAAGTTGCCAAAGACAGCAACGGCAAAATCATACGAATTAAGCCCGAATATGAGGACGTGAAACGGTTAGCTGAAAAAACTCATATTCCGCTAAGAGAACTCTTCGAGTTAGCAAATGAAAAAGCAAAAGAAACCCTAAAGAAAAGATGATTTACTTTGGAACTTCAGGCTAAACTTGAGAAACTTAAGGATTACATTGCAGAGAAAGGTAAAGGCGGAGTAGTCATTGCTTTCTCAGGCGGCGTGGACAGCTCAACGTTGGCGGCGATTACCCATCAAGTTTTGGGAGAGAAAGCTGCGGCTGTCATCGCCAAGTCACCAACCTACACATCTGAGGAGTTTCATGACGCACAACAAGTCGCCAAAGACATCGGCATCCGCCTCTATGTCGTGGAAACTAACGAGTTGGAAAACCCTGATTTTAGCCGAAACCCTGAGAACCGCTGCTACTACTGCAAAAAAGAACTACTCCAGCGTTTAGTTGATTTTGCGCACAAATTAGGATTCGCCGCCGTGTTTGAAGGCACCAACGCCAGCGACCTAGACGACCACAGACCAGGCTTTAAAGCAGTGCAGGAAAACAAAGACGTTTACAGTCCATGGATGAGTAACGATTTCCGAAAGGATGAAATTCGCCAAGTAGCCAAGCAGATGGGGCTCCGTGTCCACGATAAGCCTGCACTGGCATGTTTAGCTTCTCGCGTTCCCTTTAACGAAACCATAACTGCAGAAAAACTGAAGCGAATTGAAAAGGCTGAAAACATAGTGAAAGCGTTAACAGGCATAAAGCAGGTCAGGGTAAGAGATCACAATGGCTTAGCACGCATTGAGGTTGCACGGTTTGAGCGAGCTCTGCTATGCAACATCGAGGTTTTAGATAAGGTGGCTTTGGAACTCAAAGCCTTAGGTTTCAAGTATGTGACGCTGGATATGGAGGGTTACCGTTCAGGCAGCATGCTAAAAACCCTAGAAAAACCATAAATTAGCGGCTCAAAAAGTGCCGTGTTGAGTCTAAACCCCACGAGCGTGCACATACTACACCAGAAGTGCTTGCCAAGCGCACGACCTTGATGCAATCGCAGCAGGCGTCTTCAGCAGTTACTCATGATGAGTACAGATGCCACCGTGAAGCATGTCCCTCAACCGGCAAAATATGTTTTGTATCCATCAGATATAACGGTATGTTGGCACACGGTGTTAGCAACTAAGAGAACGGCAAGCAAGGCGAACCTAGCAAAAACATAAAAATAAAGATTTAATTTATTATTAACGGCTCTCTTAGGAGATGGAAAAGTGAATAAAAAACTTGTTTTTTTCGCACTCGCTTTAATGATCATAACAATTGCCCTTACAGCCGAGTCTGCGTCGGCATATTCCCCCAGAAAGATTCCAGTCGTCTTCATCAGGAATGACCCCATCATTGGCCAAGTAGACCACTGGACCACTAAATTCAATATATACCATGTCAGCGAAACTGGAGCAGGGTACGAAAGCTTCCAAGTTAAGGGTGAGGGCGTATACTTAACGGGCTCAGCAGCCGACAACGGAATAGGAACCTTGAACCTGAAGAATAACGTGGGCTATATGAATATCCACAGTCACCTCGAATTCCAAAACGGCGCATTTGAGGGAACAATAACCATCATTGGAACCTTCGCAGTAGCTCCCGAACCTTCATCACCTCCCGAACCAATCCCTGGGCAACCAACCCCAATTCCACCCCCACTCCAAGCGCCTCCAGGTGCAATGGTTGCAAATAACGCTGTTGTAAGAGGAGTTTGGAATGGCAATGGTCAATACAAGGGATGGACATTAGTACTCGAATACAAGATAACTGATGGAGCAACAGCCTTACCACTCATAGGCTATCTTTTAGTTCCACCTGGCTTCAAACCCATGCCGACACCGCCCATAGATCCTGTTGAGCTACAAATTATGCAAATACGAGATCAAGCAATGGAATACCTCAAAATGAACCATCCTGAAACCTCACGATTCATGAACGACCTAGCATGGATAGGAGGCAGCTCAACGCCGCCTCTCATAGTGGGGTCAATCTCGTACACCTACTTCAGTGGAGGCTGGACCGCTAAAATTCGATACCCAGTTGTCCTAAACCCACCATATACAGTTACCATCAACTTTACTGGATGCTCCAAAGGAATAACTTACAAAATCCATTGGGAAGGCACATGGCAAGCTGGGGTTATCGATCAAACGAACTATGTCTTTACTGAGCACAAGCCCGGCAGATTCTGACATGCGGTAAGGCAAGGTCACAAAACAGAAAATAACGGTCTTTCGTTGGGATTCTTTGACTAATCAGACACAAAACAATTTAGAGCAAACAAGCTTACTTTACGGGTTGGACTCGGCAGAAGTAGAGAAGCGACTAACAGTCTATGGATACAATGAGGTCTCAGAGAAAAAAGAAAGCTTTTGGATGAACCTGGGAAAACGTTTGTGGGGGGTTGTACCATGGATGCTTGAGACTACTGCGATCGTCACCATAGTTTTGGGCAAATATGTGCAAGCAGCCGTCATAATAGCACTCCTATTTTTTAACGCTGGCATGTCACTTTGGCGTGAAACCCGAGCGAAAGCAGCAATGGCTGCGTTAAAGCAGAGGCTTAGAATTCAAAGCAGGGTAAAAAGGAACGGCAAGTGGTCAATCATCCCTGCCAGAGAGCTTGTCCCAGGAGACCTCGTTAGAGTCAGAATAGGCGACCTCTTGCCTGCAGACATAAAAATTGTTGAAGGCTCGATTGGCTTAGACCAATCAGTGCTAACGGGCGAATCTGGCGTAGTCGACAAGTCTGGAGGGGAAAAAGCATATTCAGGGTCAGCCGTGAAAAGAGGCGAAGCCACCGGAATCGTTGATGCCACAGGAACAAAGACCTACTTTGGAAAAACCATTTCCCTGCTTGAACTTGCCAAGCCAAAGCTCCACATGGAAGAAGTCACAGTTAAAGTAGCCCGTCGACTCGGCATCATAGTGCTTGCATCACTATTAATCGTGTTTGTGTATGCAGGACTGACTGGTTTTGAGCTTGCCATCCTCTTGCCGCTTGCGGGTGTATTACTCTTAGCCACTGTACCAGTTGCCATGCCTACAATGTTCACTTTAAACATGGCGCTAGCCTCGTTGTCTCTTGCAAAGCAGGGAGTGTTAATCACAAGATTGAGCGCAGGGGAGGACGCAGCCACTATGGATGTATTGTGTGCCGACAAAACAGGGACCATAACGTTGAATAAGCTCTTTGTCGAGGAGGCGATTCCGGTCAACGGGTTTTCTCAAAAAGACATTCTGCTTTACGGGGCGCTCGCATCGAAAGAAGCCAACCAAGACCCTATAGACTCAGCGTTCTTGGTGGCAGCGGCAGAGGCAAACATCCCACTGGATGTTCACATACAACTGGAATTTATTCCATTCGACCCGAAAACAAGGATGACAGCAGCAAAGATTGAGGAAAACGGCGAGATATTCCATGTGGGTAAAGGCTCTTTTGATAGCATATGTACTGCTTGCAATGTTGAGAAACAAACGGCTGAAGCTACGCTAAAGATTGCGGAAGCTCTCTCTGAAAAAGGGCTAAGGGTTATTGCTGTCGCTCAGGGTATGGACCGAAAAACGCTGCGCTTGATCGGTCTTGCAGGCATCGCTGATCGGATAAGGGAAGATTCACGTGAAATACTCGAACAGATTGACAATTTAGGGGTTGATGTAAAGATGCTAACAGGCGATTCTCTTCCAGTTGCCAAAAACATCGCCCAGCAGGTTGGCTTAGGCAAAAACATTACGACTATGGTGAGGACGCAGGAACTGAAAACCAAACCCTTGCGTTACGATTCGTTAATTGAGGATAGTCATGGCATAGCCCAAGTTTACCCCGAAGACAAGTTTAGCATAGTCAAGACCTTGCAGGAATCCCAGCACGTTGTTGGAATGACAGGCGACGGCGTGAACGATGCCCCAGCCTTGGCGCAAGCCGAAGTAGGCATCGCCATGAAAAACGCAACCGACATCGCTAAGGATTCGGCAAGCGTTGTCCTAACTGTTGATGGGTTAAGCGGGATAATACCTATGATTAGAACTTCCCGAACAGTTTACCAAAAAGTCTACAGTTGGACGCTTATGATGGTAACTAGGAAATTGCATATCTCCTTCTTTATAGTTTTGATGTTATTTTTTACGCATTCTCTAATCCTTTCGATAACCAGCACGTTGTTATTGCTCTTCCTAGCAGATTTTGCGACCATGTCCATGTCCACAGATAGGGTACGTTCATCTTTAAAGCCAGATAAATTCAACATGCGCATCTTATTCGGAACGGGAGCATCGCTAGGTGAACTCATGACAGTAGAAAGCGTGCTCTTTGCCATACCCGGATTTTTATTTTTTGGGATTCAAGATCCAGGAGAAATCTATACTTTCGGCTTTGCTTACCTAAATTTTGTGGGGTTGTTTACTATTCTGAGCCTTCGGGAACGAAGCTACTTCTGGAAATCCAAACCAAGCAATTTTTTAATCATAACAATCCTGACCCAAATAGCAATCATCATCGCTATCTCCATCTTGGGTATCTTGGAGCTTGCACCCCTTGGCTATGTTTTTGTGCTTACAATTCTATGCTATACACTGTTAACGACCCTTCTCATTAATGACCCAATCAAGGTTTACCTAATGCAGAAGCTAAGGGCAAATCCAGCCCGATAGGGAGCCTTGCATAATTATTTAACTTTAAATACAACTATGGACGAGAGGAATTGGGGTATATTCATGAATAGAACCCGAAAATATGCTTATCTTTTTTTCATAATTGCAACTCTAATAGCGCTATTTTGGGCATCCGCGTTCATTCTACAGCTTGGACGAACACCTTCCCAAACCATCTCCACTTCTGATTTGGCGAGCTTTTCTTATTACACTGAAGAATTTCCACCCTACAACTACCAAGAAAACGGCACCCTAAACGGAATCGCAATTGACCTCCTAAGAGAAATCACCACAAAGTTAGGCAAAACAGTGGAAGCAAACCAATTGCATCTTACCCCTTGGACTGTGGGATACCAAGCCACCCTGAACATAAACAACACAATCCTCTTTTCCACAGCGCGATTACCCGAAAGAGAACAATCGTTCAAGTGGGTAGGGCCCATCTTTACCGATAAATACGTCCTCTTTGCTGAATCAGGCGGTCCAACTATAAACAGTTCTTCAGACCTCAAGAACTACAAGATTGGAGTAATCACTGATGATGCTGCGGTTATGCAACTTATGGAAGTAGGGGTGGATAGTAGCCATTTAACATACGAAACGAACGCGTCCGTTTTGGTGAACAAACTTTTAAACGGCGAGATAGATTTATGGTGCTATCCTGAGGCAGTAGGCCGCCAAATCACCGAGCAGGCAACCGGCAACTATTTCCTTTTTAAAGTTGCGTTTCCGCTCGATAACCTTGGATTCTATTATGCTTTCAATAAAGACATTCCAGATTCAACGGTAAATTCTTTCCAGCGGGCAATCGGCGCCATAAAAGAGGAGAAAGATGGTTCAGGAATCAGCGGTTACGAGAGAATTTTGGGACGCTACATTCCCTCTGTCGGCCTAGCACAATTAAATTACCTAACTGAAGATTGGGCACCCTTCAACTACTTAAAAGACGGAAAACCTGCAGGCGTCTCCGTTGAAATCTTGCAGACAATCTTCAGGTACATGGGAGTTAATCGCACAACTTCAGATATTCAATTTGTTCCTCTGGCAGATGGATTTAAGCAAGCACAAGGAAACACAAGCACAGTATTATTTTCTATTGTCCGAACATCAGAGCGTGAGACCTTCTATAAATGGGCAGGACCATTCACCAAGTCCACTTTCGTGGTTTTTGCACTCGTAACCAGCAACATAACGATAGATTCCCCTCAAGACTTGAACAGGTATAAAATTGGAACTGTGAAGTCGAGCATTGAAAATGAACTATTAATCAACCAAGGAGTAAACTCATCACATATCGTTAATGAGCTAACCCCCCAAGAACTTCTCCAACGGCTCAAGGAGGGAGAAATCGAGTTGTGGGCTACAGGCGATTCAACAGGGCGATATGAGATGCAAAAGGCGGGGTTAGACCCTAACGCCTACCAGAGCGTATACACTTTGGGGGAGAACGATTTCTATTTCGTCTTTAGCAGAGATGTCCCAGACAATATGGTAAATGCGTTTCAACATGCCATCCAAATGGTGCGGAACCAAAAAGATGCACAGGGAGTCAGCGAATATGAAAAAATAGTCTATAGAAACCTTGGAGTGGGGTTTGCTAAACAATTATACACTGATAAAGAGGTTATTGCTCTAGTAGATAAAACTGCGGCTGCAATTGCGAAGAATGCACCCGACACGTTTAGACGTATAAATGCAGGAGAAGCACCCTACAAAGACTCCCAGAACACAGGACTCTATGTCTTCGTCTATGACACCAACGTGACAATGGTTGCTCATGCAGATAACACCCAGCTTGTCGGCGTTAACTTCAAGGGAAAAACAGATGTTACGGGTGAACCGTTTCGTGACAAAATAGTTGCAGGAGCACTTGAAAATCAGACGGGTTGGGTGGAATACGTCTACATGAATCCCTCACAAACAAACCTCTATTACAAGACTACATACTATCGTTTAATTCAGGGTAGCGATGGAAAGTATTACGTTGTTTGCAGCGGCAATTTTAAAGAACATCCATAGAAACTCTCAGAACCCAATTAGAAATATGAAAATCAGAATTAGAGTACAAAGCTACCAAAAAAATAGAGGTAGAGTTCGAGCACATCAAGTAGCGTTTACATGTATTCTTTGATTGTAGTGGCTGGCATCGTGTGAGTGTCTAAGACACCTTCGATAGATCGTATTTTCTCGCCTACAAAATGTATGGCGTTATCGTTGCTATCTGCTTCGAACCAAATTGCGATGTCCCAGTTTCCGAAAACGTTGTAAGAGCCATAGATGTTTACGCCTTCGATAGGTGTCGAAGCCATCGACGAAAACTTATTGAAAAAAGATTCCGTTTTTGTAGGATTCAGTTTCACCAAGACCAAGTATTTTTGCATGCTTTTTTGCATAAAATCGCCTGAAAAATCTATAGAAAATGCATGGTTAAAGCATGTGTGATTGTATAAGTACAGTAACAGAGTTTAGGCGTTCTGCAGTATTGACAGCGCTTCCTTGATTTGTGCTTGGCATGATCGACATTTCTTCATGAACTCTTCGCGGCCCAATGGTCCGTTGGAATCGCAGAGAAGTCTAGAGTTTTTATCATAGGAGAAACAGCACACTGGACAACTATCAGATTCTCGGAATGCATTCTTGATGATTGATAGTTGAGCCACCACGTTATCTGCGGCTTGCTCATCAAGTTCAGCGTCCATTTGGGAGAGCTGATTTAGGACGTTGTCTAAGCGTTTCTTTAAACTAGTCACCCTTTACCCCTAATTTTTTGAGGAACGGTACCAATATTAAAAACTAACTGTTTTACTTACTGAAAAATCGGGCAAGTTAACTTGAGATGATTTTTATCGTTAAGTTGAGCTACGTTTAACGTATGCTGAGGCTCGCATTGCCGCCATCGCACCCTCACCGGCTGCTGTGGTAACCTGCATGCCACCGCATGTGCAATCTCCAGCTGCAAAGATTCCGTCCACGTTTGTCTGTTGATTTCTGTTGACGATTAAACAGCCGTTTTTGTCGGTTGCGATGCCGGCGTTTTGCATTATAGCGGTGAGGGGTATGCTGCCTAGGGCAACAAATATGCCTTGGACTGGGTGTTCTATTTCTTTTTGTGTGTCGAAATCTGTGATTTTGATGGCTTTAACAACTTGGTTGCCGATGATTTGCGTTGCTTTACCCTTAATCGTTTCTAAGTTTGGTTTGCTCTTAAGTTTCTGCAGTAGGGCTGCATCGGCGTCTAGGCTTTTTTCTTGAGTAACAATGACGACTTGGCTTGCCAAATCTGCCAGCGATAATGCTTCGTTTGCTGCTTCGTCGCCGTTTCCTATGACAGCGACCTGTTTGTGGCGGAAGAATGGTCCGTCGCAAATCGCGCAGTAGCTGAGTCCTCGGCCTAGAAATTCTGTTTCTTGGGGGATGTTGAGTTTGCGTCTTTGTGTTCCGGTGGCGATGATTAAAGCGGGTGTGGTGTAGGTTTGTTTGCGTGTTACCACCTTTTTTTCCGTACCCTTTAGCTCTAACGCAATTACTTCTTCGTCGTTTCGGAATTCGGCGTTAAACCTTTCTGCCTGTTTTCTCATCCGTTCAACCAAATCGCTTCCTTTGATGCCTTCTGGGAAGCCTGGGAAGTTCTCGATTTTTGGTGCTAACCATGCCCTTCCACCTGGGATGTTTGATTCTAAAACAACTGTTTTGTATCCAAGCCAAGCGGAATATATGGCTGAGGTCAATCCTGCGGGACCTGCTCCGATGATTAAAATTTCGGTATTTTCGAGTGGTGATGTGTCCATGAAAAAACCTTCTCTTAAAGCAGGATATAGGAAAGTCTGGAATAATTAATATGTTTACTTTGTTTTTTCTTCTTCATCTATGTTGAGGAAGCTTTTTATGGCTTCAATGATTTCCTGCAAGCCTTTCTCAGTTAGTGGTGGGTCATAGGGGATTCGCAGGACATCCCAGCCTTGGGCTTCCAGCAATTCGTCTATTCCTTGGTCGCGTTCTATTTGTTTATCGTTGCAATGCACTGGGTTGCCGTCTAGGTAGACGATTTTGCGTTTTTCTATCCAGCAGAAGTCGGGGATGGTTGTTTTTAGGATGATGGGTTTTTGGGTTACCATGCCGCTTGTTAGTCCAGCGATACTGAGGGCTTTGAAGACTTCGATTTCTGCTTTGCTGACTTTTGGGTGCATGTTGGCTTTGTAGTTCATGGTGCTTCCCGAGTGGTAGCATTGCATCTTAGGGCTTAATAAAGTCTATATGAAAAACCAGCTAATTCTTAATGTAGCTCTGTAACCAAAAGTAGGCTTGGCGGATCGCCCAAGTTTAAGTCGAGGTGTGCATCAAAAATAGTTCCCTAATCCTTCTTTAGGGGTTTGGTGATGCATTCCTGCCTCGCTTAACGACTGATCCGTCAAGCATGGGTGTACCTCTTGGATGGCTATTTCTCGCAGGTTTATGGAACCTTAGCGTAGTATAAATGGAATTGTGGTTGTTTAATGTTGACAACAAGCATGCAAGGTACCGCAGAAAATGTTTGGAGAATAGTTCAATCGATGTTGGTTTTAATTGGCTGTGTTTTTTCTTGTCTGAGAGCTGGGATAAACTTCCAAGTTGCCGTTGGGAGGTTGGGTTCTTGAGCGATTTTTGGCGGGTTGTTTTGTTTTACATAAACCCATGATGCCTATGAAGATGAATGCGGGCAAAAGAATTACCGTTAGGATTGGGCTGCGTTTGGGCTTGATTTTTTGGTGAACCAATTTGTAACCTTGATTAATTTGATTGTCGGTTGATAAATTAAGCCTTAAGAACCCTAAATCGAGATTTAAAATCAATGTCGACGTTTTGCGTTAGCGGGGAACGATAGCCCCCTTTTATATAGGTGCCAAGTCGTAAGTCTACGTTTTAAGCTTATCATCGGCGCCAAGTTCTGAAACGCCATGTTGAGGCAAAGCGTTTTTTAGCGAAGTACACTTCAGGTCTATTATTCCCTGTCGGAAAACTTTATGCTTTTAGTATCCAATTATCTTCCTCTTTATGAGGAGTCGATATGTACACAAAGCGGATCGGCAAAAAACTCTACCAAGTCGAGTTAAACACTGGAGGCATAAAGCAACTCATTTGCAGCTACATCATAGCTGGCTCAAAACCCTTGCTTGTCGAGTCTGGACCAACTAACTCCGTGCCCAACCTACTTCTGGGCATACAGGAATTGGGCATAGCACCCCAAGCCATCGAGTACGTTGCCATTACACATGTCCACTTAGACCACGGCGGCGGCGCAGGCACGCTTCTAAAGCATTTGCCAAACGCCAAGGTGCTGGTGCACCCCCACGGCATGCCCCACCTCATCGACCCCCGACGGCTTTGGTCCTCTTCACAGGAGGTGTTGGGGTTTGTGAGCGAAATCTTTGGCAAGCCCGAACCTGTTCAAGAGGAGCGCATAATCCCGCTAACAGAGGGCACTTTCGATTTGGGCGATGGCGGCAAGTTGTGTGTTTTGGAGACGCTGGGTCATGCTTCTCATAATCTGAGTTTCCACGAAAGCTTCAACGGTGGGGTTTTCCCTGGAGATGCCGCTGGCACGTACATTCCGGACTGCGACGTTGTGGTTCCGACTACGCCTCCGCCGTTCTACCTCGATTTGGCTTTGGCGTCGCTTGATAAGCTCATCGCTCTCAAACCCTCTGCGCTGTACTTTAGCCATTTTGGCAAAGCCGACGATGCAGTGAACCGTCTTAGAGATTACAAGGTGCAGATTCAGCTCTGGGCAGACATCGCAGAAGAAGGCGTAAAGCACAACAGAAGCTTGGAGCAAATTCGCGACAACATAATCAAGCAAGACCCAGTTATGACGATTATAGCGGACTACGTGAAGGCGCACCGCATCTACTCTAAAACAGTGCTTGAGAACTGTGTGCGAGGCTTTATGGATTATGCCAAACGCAAACTCGAAAAGCAACAGTCATAAACGTTTTATAACCTGCTTTTGCTTCTGATTGCAAGGTGAAAAATGTTTTGGGTGAAAGCGAAAGCAGAGCCGCCCCTGAGCGAGTCCCTCTAGAAAAAGTTAACGATTACACATGGCAGATTCCCAAGTATAAACCAGCGATGCGGGTTCCAGGAGTGATTTTTGCTAATCAAGCGCTGCTGGAGAAGATGCAGACTGATCGCACGCTTTGGCAATGCTCCAACGTAGCGCAGTTGCCGGGCATCTATAAGCACGCTATCACTTTGCCAGATGGGCATGAGGGTTATGGTTTTCCAATCGGCGGCGTCGCAGCCACCGATTATGACAACGGTGTCATTAGCCCCGGCGGGGTAGGCTATGACATTAACTGTGGCGTGAGGCTTCTTTCCACGACGCTGACTGAAGCGGAGATTCGTCCCAAGTTGGCGCCTCTGGCTGAAACCATATTCCGCAACGTTCCCTCAGGTTTAGGTAGTCGACGCAAAGACTTCACAATTTCTTCTCGAGATTTAGAAAGCTTGGTTGTAGAAGGCGTGCAGTGGCTTATCAACCGTGGATTAGGCTGGGCAGAGGATGCTGAACACTGTGAAGAAGGTGGGCATATGGCAAACGCCAACCCAGATAAAGTTTCTTCAACCGCTAAAAGCCGTGGGTTAACGCAGATTGGCACTTTGGGCTCTGGGAACCATTTTTTAGAGATCCAAAAAGTCGATAAAATCTTCAATCAGAAAACCGCGAAGGCTTTCGGGTTAACACATGAGGGTCAAGTTACAGTTATGATTCACTGTGGCTCACGAGGTTATGGTCATCAGGTCTGCTCGGATTATCTGCGGGTCATGGAGCACGCAGTGCAAAAATACAAGATTTCGCTTCCTGACCGTGAATTAGCCTGTGCGCCCGGCAACAGCAGTGAAGCTCGCGATTACATCGAAGCGATGGCTTGCGCGGTTAACTATGCGTTCTGTAATCGGCAAGCAATCATGCATTGGGTGAGACAGAGTTTCCAGCAGGTATACCGAGAAGACCCCGAAAAGTTTGGGTTAAAACTGGTTTATGATGTTGCTCACAACATCGCTAAACTGGAAACCCACAACATAGACGGCATCGACAAGAAAGTTTGGGTACACCGCAAAGGTGCCACCCGCGCGTTCCCCCCAAATCATTCGGCGGTTCCCGCAGATTACCGAAGTGAAGGTCAGCCTGTCCTCATACCAGGCAGCATGGGCACGAGTTCTTGGGTGCTTGTTGGAACACAGAAAGCCATGGAATTAACCTTTGGCTCCACAGCACACGGCGCAGGGCGAATGATGAGCCGTTCAGCTGCAAAGCGACAATACTGGGGCGGAGACATCAAAACAGCTCTTGAAAAGCGAGGCATCGTGGTCAGGGCTGCTAGTGCATCAGTTTTGGCTGAGGAAGCCGACCCAGCCTACAAGAACGTTGACGTGGTGGCGGACGTAAGCGACAAGGTGGGGATAGCTACAAAGGTGGCACGACTAGTTCCCATAGCAGTCGTAAAAGGCTAAATGTACCCATGTTTGCTCTTGCCTCCGCTCCACCCCCTATATTCACTTAACGCTTATAGAATGAGGCATGTAGGCGAAGCGCGATTCCTTGGGTGAGCTTTTTTAATGGATCACTGCTTATTCTGTTTGTTCACTGCTGTCCGATTATTTTAATGGCTTATTTGTTGAAGGCAACTGCACGATGAACTTTGTGCCTTTGCCGATTTCGCTCTCAAACGTTACTGTGCCGCCTAACGCTTCAGTCATGCGTTTAACCACTGCTAATCCAAAACCCTGACCCTTCGATTTCGTTGTGAACAAGGGCGTGAACAGGTTATGCTTGATATCCTCCGGGATTCCTCCGCCCGTATCCTCAACTGATATGACCACAATATTTGCTTCTCTGTGAGTTATGATGGCAAGTTTTCCACCGTTGGGCATGGCTTGAACAGCGTTGTTGACAAGGTTAGCTAAGACGCGTTTTAGAAGCGTTGGGTCAGCAAACACTTTGCTTGCGTCCTTGCCAATGATGTAAGAGGCTTCAACGTTTTTAGGAATCGCTTTCTTGACTAAAACATCCTTGATTACTTCTTCAACAACGATTTCTCTAGCCGAGGGAACGATGGGTCTGGCATAGTCCTGTAGGTCTTGCACAATCTTGTTGATGTAGTCGACATTTTTCTCTATGCTATCTAAACTTTCCTCGATACTTTGTTTTGTGTCACCGTTTAGAGAGTTCAAATCAGTCCTTAGCAAGTAAGTATCACTGACAATAGCCTGCAAGGGGTTGCGGATATCGTGTCCAACCATACCCGCGGTTTGGCCAATCGCGGCTAAACGCTCCGCATCTTTTAACTGCTTAGTTTTCTCCTCCACCAGAAGCTCCAGCTTCTTTGAGTATTCTTCCAGCTTTATCTCCAATCCTTTGCGGTCTGTGATATCCCTCCAAAAAACTGAGACACCCTCGCCAGAAGGAAAAACGCTGTATTCTCTCCATCCCGTCGGCTTAATAGCGCGCATCTCGAAACGTTTAACTTCTTTTTTTGTCATTGCTTCATTTACGTTCTTCTCGAATACTGTGCCTCTTACGTGTGGAAACAGTTCAAGAAAGTTTTTTCCAACCAAATCAGGACCTACTCCTAGTTCAATGCCTGCACGTATGGTGCGGTTATTCACATAAGTGTAGTTCCAATTGATATCTAGGGAGAAGAAACCATCGTCAATGCTCTCCAAGATTTCTCTTATTTTCCGGTTGGTGCCTGCAAGGGCTTCTTCCGCTTTTTTGCGTTCAGTAATGTCTTCGAAGATGGATACGAAATACCCTTTTTTGGGGCAATATGCTGAGACATTTAGCCATTTACCTGCTGATTCTTTGTAGACTTCAAACTTTAAGGGTTCCCCGGTAAGCGCTACTCGCCCATACCTTTCGATGAAAAGCTCCTTTGGCTCGCTTGGAAAGAAATCAGTCAATCTTTTCCCCAAGACCTCCTCTCTTCTGAGCCCAATTATGTTCTCATATGCGTTGTTAACGTCAAGAAATGTATAGTCAACGGGTGTTCCCTTTGTGTCGGTGTTGATTTTGCAGTACATGAAACCGTTAAGCATGTTTGCAAACAACGTTTCTGACTGTTTAGGGTCAAGCTTAAATGCCTGTGCCCAATTTGCCGATAGCCCGCTTAAGCCTTCTTTTTTTGATTCACGACTCAAAAGAGCGATTAGAAGATACACTCCTGAAAGGTAGAGCGCAAGACGTGATACCCAATTTGCGACATCTCCCAACCGCATCACAAAAACGGCGGCTATTAAAGCTGTTGAAAATAGCCCAAGCGCCAGGGAGAACCAATATACGACGAAGGATTTAGAACGCCAATACCTCATGCCAAACATTGAAGCGCTCTCGATGTATAGAACGATTGAAACCACTAAAATAACCAATCGTATTGATGTGGGGCCCGCAGGTGTTAGGAAAACTGGCGTTAACCCGTTAACTGCTGCCAGACTGATGGCGACGACTAAAAAGAGGCAGAACAGATAGATTGCAGCTAGAATTTTTTTTCGATCATTGTCGCCTTCATAGGATTTTGCAGCCATAGTTGTGATGGCGCTAGCTAATACAAGAATGGATGAGAAGAATATCCCAGCGTTACCTATCGTTACCGCTTCATTCACTGACAAACTAACAGTCCAAGAAGCAATGGTTGATGATAACCCGCTGACAAAGATGGCGCTGCCAAGTAGCAAAACGTTGATGGCGCCAGACGCCAAATACGCCCTTACAGAAATGACTGCTATGGCAATACTTGAACCGAAAACAAAGAAGGCGTGAAGTATAAACTGAAGATATGGCGGGTCAAAAACAGGTTCTCTTACGTTGAAAAAAAGGATGACTGCTATGGCTAGTGCAAAGGCGATGATTGATAAAAGACCAATTTTCTTTTTACCGTCAAGACCCTGTTCAGAAGCAACCATTAAAGACATCGCCAACGGACAAATTAACTAAACCTATACGATTATGGATAATAAAAGACTATTCTTCCAGTAGCCGAAATTAACTTGAAACTAATTTCACTCAATTAACACATTTTTCTGGTGTTTTGGGGCTGATTTGGGGAATGATATATTTGAACGCCTAAGCAATGCATTTTAACTAAAATCACAAGACAATTAACCCTCAAGCTGGAAGTCGATGGTTGACTAAGAATCAAATCAGAGTCCAATACTCAGGCTTCATCATATTCTCCTCCCAAATAATCAGCATAGCGACTGGATTAGTCTTCACCCTTCTTTTAACTCGCAACATGAACACCGCGGAATTCGGCATCTGGACCAACATATTCGACTACACCAGCTACTTTGCACTTTTCAGCGGAGTGCTGCCGTTTTGGGCAACGCGCTTCATGGCACGTGAAAAAGTTGGCACGGTAAAAACCAGCACCTTAGCCCAACTATCAATGGCGCTTATCTCAACCATAGTTTATTTCCCAGCCATAGTCATGATTACCAACGCGATACACACCCAAGCTTACTTGGCTATATATTTCATAGCAGGCTGGTACATCTTCAACTTTTACATGGTTGCAATTTTCGAAAGCGTCCTCCGCTCCATGAGACCTCAGGTGATTGGGTATGGCTTGCTCATCGAAGAAGCCGTTAAAGTTGCCATAGCAGTAACGCTCATCGTGGGTTTTGGCGAACTATTCTTAGGCGCAATTCTTGGATTAGTAGTTTCAGCTTTCGTTCAAATCCTATATTACGTCTGGATTCTACGCGACCAGTTTAAAGAACATGCAAGTTGGAGTTACCTCAAAGAGTGGTTTAAAGGCTCGGTCGCCATAGCCTACAACCTCATCGGTGGACAACTGGTTTCGTTTGTCATGGTGTTGATGTTCTATTATGCTGGTTCAAACACCCGAGCCTACTACCAAGCCGCCTTCACTTTCACCACCATAATCGGCTACTCCGCTTCATTGGCGTTTGCCCTCTACCCAAAGTTGCTGTCCAAGAGTTGTCCTGAGGAGCAAGTGGGCGATTCATTGCGAACCGTACTGATGCTTGCCATACCACTATCAACCATAGTAATAGCAATGGCTACTTCATTCTTAACCATCCTGGACATCGATTACGCCGTTGCTTGGCCCGTCGTAATAGTGTTAACCATAGACACGCTGGTTGTTTTAATCTACCAGTTTTACAGTTCATGCCTCATGGGCACCGAGGGATTTGATGCAGCAGGCAAAATTTCTCTTCACCAGTTGGTTAAAAGCAAGATTTTCAAGGTCTTCACAGTTCCATACATCCAGGCTGCAATAGCTTTGCCTTTAGCATACTACGTTCTTACACGGTTTGCGGTTGTGGGCACAGTGCAAGCGGTTGTATACGTTGTTTTGATAACGTTGGGTGTACACCTCTCCACGTTCATCGGTTTCTACACATCGATGCATCGGTCAATTAGGTTGCATATGGATTGGGCAGGCATAGCAAAATTCATAACTGCCTCGGTTCTCATGGCGGTTGTACTCCTGCTGCTTCCAACCCCGACGACGCTTGTCTTTACAATTACCAAAGCAGTGATGGGCTTAGCCATCTACATAGGTTTACTGTTAGCCATCGACAAACAAGCAAGAAAACTATTCAACTTAATAGTTGAGGAAATAAATGGCACAATAAAAGCACTTACAGGAAAAACAAACAGTTTTCTGGACAAATCTCCATCTCAACCAAGTGAAAATTAATATTCCAAAAAAAAGAAAAATACATAAAAAGATTTTTCTTCGCTTAGGTGCAGCAAATGAAAGACGAATGCGGAATCTGCGGCAGAGTCATGCGAACCAACTACCTGCGGCAGTGCCAAAGATGCAAAAAAATGTTTTGTAGAGACTGCATGGTTCCAGACGTTGCCACCGGCGACCCCAACTTTATGCTATGCCTCCACTGTGCGAGGCGAGTGGTTGCACCGCGAACAGTTTCCAAATACGCAGGCTTGCAAAGCCACTTAAAGTTTCGAGCCGCATTCACCGACACCGTTAAGCTTTCGTTTGCACGCATCGATGGATTAATCGGCAGCAACCTTCCCATGAACGCTTACCGTGACACATCTTGGTGGAGCAACGCATCCTCAAGCGCGCATGCTAAGGCGTGGCTTGATGCGGGTTGGGAAGTGCAAGAAGTCAACCTCAAAGAGGGCTATGTTATCTTCAAGAAAGTACGAAACGTTGCAGAAAAAAAGTCTAAAAGGATTAAACTGGAAATCACCGAGCCCTTCACTCCTGTGCCCGTGCATAAGCCAAGGTCGAGGATGCCTTCAAAAACCAAAGTGTCCAAACTGTATGCTCGAATTAAGAACCTGGAGCGGCAACGAGCAATTGATCGCCAGGTAATCCGTGGCTTTAAGCCAAAATCTCAATACCAAAAGCGTGTGTTCAAGTCAAACAAAAAACCGCAGTAATCTAGCTACTGACGCTTCCACCAGAAATTGAAATTGATTTTGCTCGATTGCATCAGCCGATTTGTTTGCCACAACGCTCACAGTAAACAGCAACTGATTTGTTGCTTGAACCGCAATAGATACAGAACTTAATTTCTTCTGCTAACTGGTTAGGCTGGGGGTCAGGTATAGCAGGCTGGCCAGTTTCAGTTTTGGGTGGGGGTGGTAGTGAAGCTTTTGGTCTTTTTGCTGACCACATGGCAAGACCTATTGAGAATCCTATGGCAAGTACGATTAAAGCAAACAGAAGGGGTTGTTCTGAAATGAGGTTAAAAGAGATTTGTTGAGGCCTTACGTTATCCGGTTGGTCAATTGGAGGCGTAGCCGTCGGTGTCAAGTCAGGATTGAAGGTTGCTTCTGGGGAGGTAGTGATAGGTATTTCAGTTGGGGTTGGTTCAGGAGTCGGAACCACTTCAATGAGGGGAATGTATTGTGTGCTTTGGTCTATGGGGTAAATGTAGGCTTTTTGGCCTTGGAATTCTTCGGGGAGCTGGCCGATCTTGAAGCCGTCCCCTGTGGTTTCACAGTAGTAGTACGTTTTGTTGCTGTAGGTCCAATATGTACCCGAGAGGTTGTTTCCCAAGATGCCGACGGCATAGTGGTCGGGTGGGTTTATGTATACAGTGCCATAACCCATTATGAGCGTTAGTGTTGCGAAGAGTATAGATGTGTCCTCGCAGTCTCCACCGCCATCCACTAAGGTTTCAATTGGAAAACGGGGATATTCATCGTGCCCTGTAGTTACCGAATCCGAGGTATAGGGCAAGCTTTGGACAAATGCTAAGACGAAGCTTACTTGGTCGAATGAACCATAGTGCTGCGAAGTCGTTGTCTCGTTGAGTTTTTGCGCTAGAAGTTTCAAGTAGTAGTCTTGTGTGGTGGTGAGAAAACCGTAGCCTGCTGGTCCCTCTCTTGTGCGTGTGTAGACTGGAACAGACTTGTAGGCGTCGTAGAGTGCAGTCGGGATGCTGAGGTTCCAGGTCCAATGGTTTCCGTTGTAATCCCATGCGAAGGATTTATGGTAGTATCCGTCTTCTTGGGCGGCAACTAATGAAGAGGAGATTACAGGAAAAGCTATTGTCGAGGTTAACAGTATGATTATGAAGGCTGCGATTGGTTTTGGGTGTAGCGATGTTCTGCTCATGTATCCATCTCAATGGCTCGTTAATATCGCGGTTCATTGCTTTAAGACTTATCCCAAATCACGCCTTATTTAGTTTGTGAACCTGTAAACCAGCTTGCTAAACTGTAAATGGCAACTGCTAAAAGACTTGCAAGCACCAGCATACCAACCCATGAAAAGGTTGCCACGAGCGTGACAACCAAGAGTGCAATAGGAAAAGGTATGAGCAAAAAATAAATGAACGCGATCAATCCAAGCCGGTTGCCTACACTTCCCTTTTTAACAACTCCCTTCCCGAAGAACGCGCCTGCCATCCTTCCAAACCCGCTGGTGCATTCTTGGCAGTTGTAGCAGCTGCTACAGCCGAGTCTGCGGAGGATTGCATATACTATGAATGCTGTGGCGACAAGGTAAAGGTAGCCGTAGATTTGGTTGTAGAGCAGTACGCTTATGAACGCGAGAAGAATCCAGCCTAAGAGGGCTAGGTTTCCTAAGATTAGCAGTTGACGACTGAATTTGAGTTTTTCTTGAGTCAAGGGTTTGCACCATTATGTGATTTTTCTGTATTGTTATTTTACAGCCTTTTGTTCCTACGGAATTCTGAGTTGATGGGCGTCGATTTTTATTTTTGTTTGATTATGCCGTAGCTTTGTTTCTTCCAAGCATCTCGGAACTTGTTATAGTAATCTATGGGCTGAAAGACCGGAGCATATGACAGCGACCATTCGAGTCCACATTTGCAGACCGCATAGGCTTGTTTGGCTTTGGTGCTTACATAAATCTGCAACAGTTCTTTGCGGCATTTGGGACAGTAGTAGGGACCGTTGACCATTTGTTTTGCGTCTTTGGTCAAGATTTTCATGCGGCTGCTTGGGACTTTCTGCCTATCTTTTTCTTTACTCATCTTCTCATCTTGCTAATCAAAGCATAACTTTGCCTCAAGATATATGCTTCCGTCTAAAAAATGATTTTTTTCATTGTTCTTTTTTTGTTTGTTGACTTTGCGCTTTTTTCAATAGTATTACTGGATCCACAGGGGGGATGGAAAACGAAAATAAAATTAAAATCTTGAATTTTTTATGGGGGTTCAATAAGTTTTACTATTTTCTGGAAGCTGGAATAAACTAATTAGCTTGTAAATGCTTCTTATATTTCGAGAGTGCTAGTTTTGATCAGCAATCCAGCTATAATCCTTGTGGATGTACAAAACGACTTTTTCAGCGGTCCCTTAAAAATCGAGAGAATCACTAACGTGATTGAACCCTTAAAGCGGCTTGTCGTAGCGGCAAGAAAAAATCACGTACCAGTCATCTACGCAGTCGACGCCCACTACCCCCAAGACGTTGAAGTCGTCAGGCAATGGGGCAATCACGCCATAAAAGGCACCAAAGGAGCCGAAGTTATCCCTGAACTGCAACCTGACATAACCAGCGATTTCGTGGTTGAAAAGCGCACCTACAGCGGCTTCTACGAAACAGGCTTAGACCCCCTTTTGCGCAGCCTCTACAAGGGCGACGGGGTAAAAACAGTAATATTAGGCGGCTTGCATACGCAACTCTGCGTTCGACACACGGCGGCAGACGCTTTCTTCCGAGGCTACCGCATTATCATCGTCAAAGATGGAGTGGAAGCTTTTAGCGCTGCCGATCAAGAGCAAGGACTAAAATACTTAGAATACGTATACGATGCAAAAATAATGACTGCAAACGAAGTTATAAGGGAGATAGTGGGGTAAAGTTGCCAAAAATACTGATTGTTTATGACTCTAAAACAGCAACACCAAAGTCATGGCAGAGGCGGTTGCAAGAGGTACCCAGCAAGCAGGCACTGCCGAGGTTGAAGTGAAGAAGGCAGAGCAAACCAGCAATGCAGACCTTCTGGCGGCTGACGGCATCATTATGGGTTCACCCACCTATTTTGGGCAAATGTCAGCAAAACTCAAAGCTGTCATCGATAATTCCGTTGAACTTCACGAAAAGCTAACGGGGAAAGTTGGCGGCGCATTTACAAGTAGCGGCGGAACAGCAACTGGAGCCGAAACCACCCTTCTCTCCATTTTGGAAGCTATGCTTATTCATGGTATGATTGTGCAGGGCAGAGCAGACGATAAACACTATGGTGTAGCTGCCACTGGTTCGCCCAGCAAAGAGGACCTTGCGGAATGCGAAGAACTCGGCAAAAGGGTTGCCGCGTTAGTGCTAAGGCTTAATCCATTTTAGCGCTTACCTAGTTCAAGTTAATTAGGCTTTTATACTTGTGCTTCCAATAACCGCTATCCTAAAGGGGGAAAGATAACTCATGGGCTTTCACGATAGACTCCAAACTGCGCTAGAAAAAAAATTTTTTAAGGGCAATTCAACTCGCAAAAGTCGATATTTAGCATATGTCATCGTCAACGTCTTTTTGATGCTAGGGCTGTTCTACATCTTACTAAACAATGTTGCCTATGATTGGACAGGGCAACTCTACCCCGCCGGTTCAGGCTTTAATCTAAGCACACCGTTGGATACGATGATTCCCTTTGTGCCTGAAATGGTTATTTTTTACCTGTATCTTTTTTATCCCATGGTGATTTTGACGATGATTTACTTTGCGTTCATCGAGTACAAAAAAGGCTATGCCTTAGGCTGGTCATTGGTCGCAATAAATGCCATAGCAGTACTGGTTTATATTGTGTTTCCAGTGTCGACGTTTTGGTACCGCCAAGAACTCCTCGCCCACCCGCTAGTAGGCAATTTTTGGGCAAACCAAGTCTACAACGTCTTTGCCAACGACACATCGTTTAACTGCTTTCCCAGCCTGCACGCCGCCGTCTCCACCATATGCTTCTACACATGGTTTAGGTACGCAAAGGTGAAACCGAGCAAAACCTCAAAAATCTCAGCGGTTGCAGCATTAATCATCGCTGGAGGAGTAATCTTATCGACCCTTTTCATTAAACAGCACTACATCGCCGATGAAATCGCTGGAATAGCTCTCGCCGCCATAATCGGCAAACTGCTGTTTGATAGGTTGTGGCAGGTCCCCAAGTTGCCCGTTGCCGCCGCATGAAACGACGGCTGCACCTATGAGCACGCCGATTCCCAGAGCCACAAAACCGACAACGAATGTTTCATGGTGCAAATCGCTCAATTGGAACCATTGCCCAAAACTGACCTTCTGTTGATAGAGTATCAAAAAGGCGAAAACAAAAGATACGGCAGCAACCAAAACTGCAACCCAACGATTACCCACAAAAACACCTATACCTAGTTATAACTAGGTAAGTTTAAAGGTTCTTCCGTACCCTGCCTAGCAGAAAAATCTTTTTAAGATCTCAGCACCTTCCGTTTCAGGGAGCACTTTGAAAACCAACTTTCTGCAAATGCTAAATGACAGGGAAATTTCCAAACTTGAACTTCTGAAGAAGGTTGAATCGGACTTTAACCTCGTTCACACGTTGCTTGAGGGCACCGCTTCATCGAAAGCCACAATCCGGTACGGATGCGGAAGCGTTCTTATGGACTTAAGCGCTAGACACCCTGAGAAACTGTATCCATACATGGACAGGTTCATTGAATTGCTCGGCAGCAAACACCGAATATTAACTTGGAACGCCATGGCTATCATCGCCAACCTCACAAAAGTAGACGCTGACGGCAAGTTCGACGCCATATTCGACAGTTACTATAGTTTTTTGGACAACGAGTATATGGTTACTGTCGTCAATGTGGTTGCCAATTCAGCTAAAATCGTGGCTAACAAGCCCTACTTAAGCGACAAAATAGCCGCTCAACTGCTTAAAGTCCAAAACCTTAAGACGACCCCGCATCTGACCGAGGAATGCAAGCTTGTAATAGCCGAACATACCATCAAAACCTTCGATACTTTAATCAAATACACTCAAAACAAAGAAGTCCTCTTGGAATTTGCCCAAAAGCACTCGGAAGCCCAAAGGGATAGCCTTCGGAAAGAAGCGCAGGTTTTCCTTGAAAAATGGCGGTAACCACTACAACTATCTAACAACAAATTCTCCACTTGGCACATGTCGATGATATAAACTTAAATGGCAAGTTCCACTTATTTAAATTATAGTTGCTATTATGAAGTATGTAACGCTTTATAGTGACAATAATGGAGATTCTCACTTTAAGGACGTTGAAGTCGAATTTGAACATATCAATTTTGCGCCTCCTGCTCCACCTGTCGAACTCTCAAAATACATAGCAGCAAATCGATTTGTCTTTTTTAGGACACCGCCGGGTTGGTATGGAGATTGGCACCCACCGCCGAAGGAGCAATTCTGCTGTTGCATCTCTGCTCGATTTGAAGTGACAGCCAACGACAGCTAAACGCGCATTTTCAGCCAAGGAGACGTTTTCCTCCTTGAGGAAACGGTGGGTAAAGGGCACAGGAGCAGAACTGCCGGTGAAGAGGATTATGTGGCAGCAATTACACAATTAGCTGAACAGTGATGGTGGGCCCGACCGGATTTGAACTGGTGACCAACAGATTATGAGTCTGGCGCTCTACCTAGCTGAGCTACGGGCCCACAAAGTGCCCTGTTTTAATATTGCTGTTTTAGAGAAGATTTAAACGTTTTCCGTTGCTAAAAGTCTTCCGCAACACGGTTAAACCTCAAGAACACAACGGCTTGATTAACCTGATCGAGGTATAATACGCAATCGCCCGTCAAGGCCCCAAAGTAGCTGAAGCAAAACTAAAATCCTGCGTCTTTTCGGATTAAAGGTTGTTCCCGTCGAGGATAACGACTTGTGGCGTGAAATCGCTCTCATAAAAAACAAGCACATGCTAACGATGGGAGGCTCATTCGCGGTTGCCACAGCTCAAGCGCTCAAGTCAAAACTTGTAGTTGGAAACGACAAAGAACTCAAAACCTAAACATGCTACTCATATAAAAAAGGAAATAATGTCTCTTTGCTAACTTTCTAGTTATACTATTGGTTATCGTAAGGATTCTTGCCACTTCTATGCCGTATGTAGAGCAACAAAGAGACGATTACACCTAACAGAAAGGCAACAACTACGAAAAATATTCCCAGTGAACACCCTTCAATGATTTTAGTAATGTCAAACATTATTGGCGATGAATCAAGTGTTGGGGTGGAAGTTGACGGTTGTGTTGGAGTTGGCAAAGATGTTGGATGCAATGTTATTGTTTGGGTGTCGCTCCAGTCACTTGATGTTCCTGTAAAAATATTAGCGTAGGTTGGTCTAAAGCCAGGTACCCAATCGACCATAGTTACTGTATAATATCCAAAGAGTGCTTGGACACGGAAGTCTACTTGACTGTTTGGGGGAAGCTTGCCCAAATTTGGCATATTTTCGCTTGATTCTCTGTCAGTGCCAAAACTGAACAATAATATTGTATATTCGGAATTAGAAGCTAAATGCCCATATCCAACACTTCCTTCAGAGGGTTGAGAATAGCTATCTATGTAGTATCTATAGTAATTCCAAGTATCTTGATAATGACCCTTCCAACTGACATTATAACATAGTTGATAAAACCGTTGTGTTTCTGGGTCCTTGTAAGGAGTAAAGGGTTGGTTCCTTATTTTCAGCTCTATGGTTTCATTATCCACACGGTACTCGCCGTGCCCAGTCCTTACCTGCTCCCCAGTGTATGGGTTGGTTTCATAGCTGTAATTTGCAGGCACAGTATAGGAACGGTCAACGTACTTAACGGTAAACTCTGGAACCGATGGTTTAGGTATTGACTGAGCAGTTGCAGATTCAACCATTATCAGGCTTGAAGCGGCTAAAAAGGCAGCAAGAATGAGTGAGAAGCACTTGTTGAGTTTACTCATACTTAATTTTAGTTCTATTTTGCGATAAAAGGCTTCTCTAAATTCTGAAAAAAAATGTTCATATTTAAAAAATAAGAAAATGAGTTTGCAGGTTAGTTCCAGCGTTCGTTAACAAACAGTCTAAGCGTTGGCTTTTCGGTTGGTACCATGCTGATTTGCGGCATCGGACTGGGGCGTCTGCGAAGCGGCGGTGTCGGCATTGGGGATGGAGGTTCAAGTTCAAGCGGGATTTTGTTTATCAGTCTTGTTCGCCTCCGTGAATTGTTGGAACTATGGTTGTTTCGATTAGGGTTTCTCGGCGTATGATGGTAACTTTGGTTTCTTTTCCAACCACATCTTCTGCCAGCAACCGTGGGAGATCATGGAAGTCTGTGACGGGTTTGCCGTTGAACTTGACAAGCACGTCACCCATGGCTAAACCTGCCTTGCGCGCTGGTGAACCTGCCTCGACGCTGAATATCATGACGCCTGTTTCCTGCTCCAGCCCAGCCGCTTCAGCAATTTCCTCTGGTATGGCAACAGTGTTGGCGATTATACCTAAGTAGCCGCGCTGCGCAGTTCTGCCTGTCATGAGGCGGTCGGCGATGGTTTTAACTTTGTTTATGGGTATGGCTATGCCGCGTTGCCAAACGTATGCGGTGTTTATGCCTATGAGTTTGCCTTCGACATCGATTAGGGGTCCGCCGCTAAATCCTGGGTTAAGCTGTGCATCAGTGGCGATGATGTTTTCTAGTGCTGTGGCGCCTCTCCAGCCTCGAATGGTGCTGTTTACGCTGGTGACCATGCCGCTAGTTGCCGTTGGTTGTGCACGGTTGAATGGGTTAGCTAGTGCAAGAACGGTTTGTCCTACGTTTAGTTTTTCTGAATCGCCCATTTCTATGGGGGTGAATTCGCCATGCTCCGCTTTGAGGAGGGCTACGTCGTTGTACGGGTCTGTGCCCACGATTTTAGCGTTAAACGTCTTCTCACCTTGCCCGACTTTGACGGTGTTGCATCCAGCAAGCACGTGGTTGCAGGTGACGATGTAACCGTCTTTGGTTAGGACTACGCCTGTTCCGTGGGACATCTGCGCTTTCACGCTGACTACAGACCGGGATGTTTTCTTTATCAGGGCGCTGGTTGCCTCTGAAACCGATTTTAACACTTCTAAAGGATTAACTAACATTGTCATATGGAAATCTCTCCTTGCAAAAAGAAATGTACATAATGGTATTTGTTGACTGAGGAAACCTAAAAGTCAGTCACAAAACTTAGGCTGGCATGTAGAAACCGCCATTGTAACCAACATTTCTTGCCATCGCGTGCCTTGTGGATTGCGAGTTGATGGCGAGTTTGCCGATTAGCGACATGAGTTGGTATGCGGCTTTGAGCGCCACGTTGAGGTTGTTGCTGGTTAAGAATTTAGCCTCGATGCTTAGCGCGCTGTCTTGGATGTTTGCGGCTATTTGGATTCCGCCGTCTTCAGTTATCCACTTCAGCGTAATGCCATTCCTGTTTTCCGTTATACCGAGCCAGCGGAGGATGCCGAACCATTTTCCTTTAAGCTGAAGGATGAGTTGTTGTGTCATTAGGTCAGAGGGCAAGTAAGTTTGAATTAGCGGAGTGGTCGGTGGTTCAGTTGTTGGTTGCTGAAGTTTTAGCTCGGTTATTTTTGGTGTAACTCGGTAGCCCTCATGCTCCTTCTTGATTATGCCTTCCGCTTCAAGGCGACCCAAGATGCGTGAGAGGGTTTCAGGATGCAAACCGATTCTCCGCTTTAACCCGTCGAAAGTGAAAACAACTAAGTCTTCGTTTTCTATAAGTGCCAGCACATCAGCATCGCGTTCGCTAAGCGAATAATCGGCTGGTTGGCTTTGCCAATTAACATTCAGAACGGGAATCATTATTTTAATTGATGGCGAATGTGTTGCTTTTGAAGGTTACGCTGTTTTCTATGGAAAACCATGGTTTGGCTTGATACGATTAATGTAGTTCCTACACAGAAAATGCTTATTTCACGTTACCTAAGGACGATTTTTTCGCCTGTAACTATGTATACAATGGATTCACAGACGTAGGTGGCGTGGTCAGCAATCCGTTCCAGGTACCGAGCCATCAACGAACTTGAGATTATGCATTTGCTGCTGGCTTGCTCTTGTCTGATTAGTCGGTTGAGGAAGTCAAGGTACATTTGGTCGACTTCCCGCTCGGGTTGGAGGATGCTTTTGGCAAGGGTTATGTCGAGTCTACGAAGTGAGTCTATGCTTGTTTTAACCATATAGAGGACTTTTGTGCTCATTTCGTTGATGTATTCGCGAATCCAAGCATCGCATTCTTTCAAGCCCTCCAACTGGTCGTTAATGTATGAGATATCGAGGGAGTATCTGCCGTATCGTGCAAAGTCATAACCTATTTTCATGTAGGATTTTATAGTCCGCAAATCAGAGGCAACCGGTTGGAAACGAACGATAAGCTGGAAGGCTTGGTCTTCCACCTTGTCCGCCATTGCAACTAGTGTATCAGACATTTCTCTGACTTCTTGCTCGACGCTTCTGCTGCTAAGATAGCCGCGGATGGATAGAGCCAGGGTTTCGTAGGTTAACTCACCCATCTTTGTCAGAAGGACCGATTGTTCTTCTAAGCCTCTATCAATTATTCTGCTCATACAAACACCTCTCACCCGAACTCTCCTGTTATGTATTTCTCTGTTAATGGATTTTTTGGGTTCTCAAAAATATCACGCGTTGCCCCAAACTCCACAAGCGAACCTAAATACAGAAAAGCAGTGTAATCAGACACTCGCGACGCTTGCTGCATGTTATGCGTAACAATAACCACCGTGTAATCGCGCTTAAGCTCAACCACCAACCGCTCAATCTTCGCCGTCGCAATCGGATCCAAAGCTGAGCAGGGTTCATCCATCAAAATAACCTCAGGTTGCAGCGCAATGGCTCGAGCAATGCAGAGACGCTGCTGTTGTCCGCCTGAGATGCTGGTGCCGGGTTTTTTGAGGTCGTCTTTGACCTCTTCCCAAAGCGTTGCGTGCTCTAGGCTGCGTTTGACGATTTCGTCTAGATTCTTACCTTTTTTGGCTCCTATCAATTTTAAGCCCGCAGCAACATTGTCGTAGATGGACATCGTGGGGAAAGGGTTGGGTTTTTGGAAAACCATCCCTACCCGGCGGCGAACCATGACGGGGTCAACGGCTTTATCGTAGATGTTTTCGTTGTCCAACAGTACTTCCCCACTCATCTTAGCTGTGGGGACGAGTTCGTGCATGCGGTTGAGGCAACGGATAAAGGTTGACTTGCCGCATCCTGAAGGTCCAATGATGGCGGTCACAGCGTTCGCTTTTACGTTTAAGTTTATATCTTTTAGAACTTGTTTTGATCCAAACCAAGCAGACAGGTTAATACTTTGCATCTTCAAGTTTGGGTCGCCGAAGGATTTATCTATCATTTCCTCATCCGTCCTTTGCTTGCTAATCTTACTAAGATGTTCAAACTCAACACTATAAGAATCAAAATCAACGCTGCACCCCACCCTTGCGCTTGCAAACTCGCCTGAGGCTGAAGCGAATCTCGCCAGATTTCCAGCGGCAACGCTGCCATGGGTTGGTTTAAGCCTTGGAAGAAATAGCGGTTGCCCAGGATCGTCATGATAAGCGGTGCAGTTTCCCCTGCTATTCGAGCCACCGCAAGCAAGGTTCCAGTGACTAAGCCGCTTTTAGCTGAAGGCAAAACAACGCTTAGGGTGGTTCGCCACTTGTGGGCACCAAGCGCAAGGGAGGCTTCTCGGACGCTGTTGGGGACAAGTTTTAGGGATTCTTCAGTGGTTCGAGCGACAATCGGGATTAAGATGAATGATAATGCTATGGCTCCTGCAACTGCGGAGTAGCTGCCGATGATGGCGATGACGATGACGCCGTAAGCGGTTATGCCGACGACTATGGAGGGAAACTCGGTTAGTATGTCGTTTATGGAGCGCATCGTTTGGGCATACTGGTTGTTTCCGAATTCAGACAGGTAGACGCCAGAGAGAATGCCCACAGGGACACCGATGAGACTGGTTAACCCGATGAGGATAAGCGTACCCTGAATGGCTGGTCCAATGCCGCCGCCGCTGTTGGTTGCCGCTAAAAAGTTTAGGCTCAACTGAGGTGCTCCACGAACGATGACTTCCCAAATTATACTCAGCAAAGGGATGACAGCTATGACAATGCAGGCAGCGCACAGCACAAAAAAGAGGCGGTTCAGGAATTTTCTAAACCCATAATTTGACATCACTCGACTATGCCTCCCTTAACTTTGAAAATCCGAGTTACCAGAAAATGCGCACCCACATTAATCATCAAACTAAGCAGAAGCAGAATTAACCCCACGCCAACATACGCTGAAACCTCCAATTTACTTGTGGCTTCCAAAAAGCCGTTGGCGATAAGCGAAGCCATGGTTTGCCCTGGTTTAAACAGCGATGTGGGCATGGCAGCCGGACCTGTTGCGTTGCCGATGAGCATTGCAACTGCCATGGTTTCGCCGACGGCTCTGCCTAAACCAAGGATGACTGCGCCAAAGATGCCTGAGCGTCCGTAGCTTAGGACCCAGTGGCGGATGACTTCCCATTTGGTGGCTCCGATGCTGTATGCGCCTTCACGTATGCTGTTGGGCACGGCGCTTATGACTTCTTTTGAAATTGAGGCTACGGTGGGAATTATCATTATAGCAAGTATGCAACCTGCAGTAAACAAATCCAAGCCGAAAGGCGTGCCGCTGAAAATTGGAATCCATCCAAAATAAGTGGAAATCGGTATCTCAACGTAGTTAAGCAGCCAAAAACGAAAAACAAACAGACCCCATAACCCATAAATCACGCTGGGCACAGCCGCCAGCAACTCAACAAGATAGCCTACTGGCACTCTGAGTGCTTTGGGCGCCATCTCAACCAAAAAAATCGCTATGCCTAAGCTTAGGGGAACACCGATAAACAATGCTATGCCTGAGGTAACCAATGTTCCCAATACGTAGGGGAACGCACCGAAAATTTCTCTGCCTTCAACAGGGTTCCAAGCCGTACCAAAGAAGAAGCCTGAACCGAAACGCTCAACAACAGGAGCAGAACCTGTCGAGAGCACGTACGCTGTAATGAATAGGATAACTAAGGCTGAAGCTGCCACTATCGCGACTAAATTCTTGAATAAAAAATCGCCTGTTACTTTTATTTTAGTACCAAAAAATTTGGAGGAGGTTGGGTGGTTCAGAGTTTTCCACCTATGAGACTGCAAGTGTCTGTCCGTTGAAGGTTATTGACTGTATTGTTCTCTCGTTTAGTTGCACTACGTTAGCGGGTAACTTTGCGTAGGAGAGCCCTTGCGCCAAATCTTGGCCGTCATGCACCACATACCACAGATACTGCACAACCGCCGTTGCACGTTCCTGAGTCATTCCTGGAATCACATTGAGTTCCTTGTAGGTCAACAAATAGCTGAAGCTAACAATCGGGTAGGCTTCTGCGTCGGGTGCATTAAGCAGATTAACATTTGTCCAAGCTTCGGTTCCTGAGGGCAAACCTGCTGAAGCAACTGATGCTGCGGCTGCACTTGTCGAAGCAAGTGTGGGCAAGACGTAGTTTCCAGCTGGGTTCTGAATAGCGGCAACTGCCATACCATTCTGGAGTGCATAAGCAAGTTCTACATAGCCTATGGCGTATTGAGTACCGTTTACGGTGGAAGCGACGCCCGCGTTGTTGTTTGAACCGATGATGCCTCCAGGAGCGTTAGGCCAGGAGACTGATTTGCCCTGCCCCACCGCACTAGCCCATGATTCGCTGGAAACTTTCAGATAACCTGTGAAAACAAAGGTTGTTCCGGACCCGTCTGAGCGGTGAACAGTAACTATGGGTTTTTGAGGCAGCGTGATGGTTGGGTTTATGCTTTGGATGGCTGGGTCATTCCAGTTTGTTATTATGCCCTCATAGATGTCAGCGATGATTTTGCCGGTTAAATGAAGACCTGTTGGTACACCGGGCAGGTTGTAGCAAACGGTTACGGCACCGATTGTTTCAGGAATGTGCACAGCATCGGGGATACTTATCATTTCTGTGGCGCTTAAGGGAGCATCTGAACCTGCGAAATCCACGGTTTTTCCCTGCAACGCAGAGATTCCGCCTCCGCTACCGATAGATTGGTAGTTAATTTGTACGTTGGTTTTTTCTTCATGCACGTACTTGGTTATCATGGCATTTAGAAGTGGGTAGGGAAAGGAGGCGCCAGCACCGTTGACTGTAACCATCGCGGTCGACGTGGGGGACTTTGACAAATAAGAATAAGCTACGATGGAACCAATTATTATGACGATTGAAACTATAGTGATTACATATGTAGTTTTCATATTTTTTTTCCCTGTTTTAGTTATCTAAAAGCTACGTTTTTTATATATAGGAAATCTCCATAAAATTTATAGTCTATATAGAGATACCTAATATACAGATGAACCATAAAAAAACTAACTTGGAGTCAAGCGTGACCAAGGAACCTGAAAAATTAAATGAGGAACAACGTAAGCTTCAAGTCACAGGCGGATCAACCTTCATTGTTTCACTGCCTAAAGAATGGGCGATGAAGAACGAACTTAAACGCGGCAGTCAAATGACGGTACGAGAAGAAGACGACGGCTCACTTTCTATTGCTCCCTCCATTTTTCCAAAAAAGGAAAAACAAGATGAAGCCTTCATCAAAGTTGCATTCAACGATAACCCGGATGCTGTTATGCGCACAGCAATTTCGGCATATCTCGATGGCTACAACATACTGCATATTAGGGCTCAAGGGCAAAAAGTGCTTTCTTCCAAACTGCGCAACCACCTCAAAAGTTTTGCCAGACACTACTTGGTGGGCACAGAAATCGTCATAGACACACCCACCGACCTAACATTGCAGGTTCTACTCAACTACCCAGAACTCACTGTTCAGAATGCACTAAGCCGCATGTCTATCATAGCCTCATCAATGCATAAAGAAGCTATATTGGCTTTAACGAAACTTGACTATCAAAGCGCTAAATCAGTCATAGAAACCGACCGCGAAGTCAACCGCTTTGGCCTCTACATCGTGCGTTTGCTAAAGCTTGCAGTCTCCAACCAACGTATAGTCAAAGAAATCGGTTTAAGCAGCCAACGCGAATGCTTAGGCTACCGTCTCATCGCCAAAGCAGTCGAACGAACCGCTGACCATGCCACCAAAATCGCTGAAAACACCCTGCTGCTTAAAGAGCCTGTAAACCCAGAAACGCTCCAAAAAATCACAGAATTAAGTACCATAGCGAATTCCATGTTTGAAAACGCCATGGAAGCACTCTTTAAGCATGACTTTAATTTAGCGGAAAACGTTATTGAAAAACTCGGTCAAGTACACAGAATAGAAAAAGAAACAGTGCTTTCTGCCTCGCACAACACAAAAATCGAGGAAATCGTTAATTTGAGGCTAATAATTGAAAGCGTCAGACGAACGGCAGAGTATGCTAGCGACATTTCTGAAGTTGTATTAAACCTCAATGTTAATTCAGTATTAGGATAGCCTCTTGTAAACAGTTGCGCTGTCAGCCTTAAGAGGGCAATCAAAATCCAATCAACTTTTGAATTAAACAAAATAAGGAATTGAGACTTTGAAAAAAAGGTGGGTTCTTAGGTTACAGGTAGTGCCTGTCCGTTGAAAGTTATTGATTGAATAGTGGCTTCGTTTAGTTGGACGACGTTTGAGGGTAGAGGCGCGTAGGATAGGGCTGAAGCCAGGTTTTGGCCGTCATGCACCATGTACCATAGCCATCGCGTAAGCAATGCTGCTTTAGCCTCAGTCATAGTTGGAATCACGTTGAGTTCTTTATAGACTATGATGTAGCTGAAACTAACGATTGGGTACGAGTTTGCACCTGGAGCGTTGAGGATGTTTACGCTTGTCCAGCTTGCGCTGCCTGCGGGTAAGCCAGCGGAGGCAATTGATTGGGCGGCTGCGGTTGTGGTTGCAAGGGTTGGCATGACAAAGTTGCCTGCAGCGTTTTGTATGGCTGCGACCTTCATGTTGTTTTCTACTGTGTAGGCTAATTCGACATAGCCGATTGTGTAGGCGTTTCCTTCAACTGTTCCAGCAACACCAGCGTTATTGTTAACGCCAACGCCGACTGGCCAAGCGACATTTTTTCCTTGCCCAGGGCCAGTGGCCCATGTAGTGCTTACTGCACTTAGATAGCCTGTGAAGACAAAGCTTGTTCCTGAACTCTCAGAGCGGTGAACCACGATTATGTTTTGCGCTGGAAGATTAAGAGTAGGATTGAGGTTCTTGATTGCATCGTCGTTCCATTTGGTTATGGTTCCCAGATAAATGTCAGCGATGATTGGTCCTGTCAACTTTAGACCGGTGGGTATGCCAGGTAAGTTGTAGGCGACTGTTACTGCTCCTATGGTTTCTGGAATATGCAGGGCATTAGGGGTATTGGCGGCTTCAGAAGCGGTTAAGGGTGCATCGGAACCGGCGTAATCAACGGTTTTTGCCTGCAACGCTGAGATTCCGCCTCCGCTGCCGATGGATTGATAGTTAACGGTTGCCCACGTTCTGGTGCCTGTGAAATCCTTTATCATTTCATTGATTAAGGGGTAGGGAAAGGATGCACCTGCACCGTTTATTACCGCTGGCTGAGGAATTGGTGTTGGGCTTGGCGAGGCTGTTGGCGCTGAGGTAGGTGCTGATGTTGGTTTAGCTGTGGGGTTACTAGTGGGACCAGTGGATGGTGAAATTGTTGGTGAGGAAGTGGGTGCTGCAGTGGGTGAATTTGTTGGGGTTGGAGTTGGAGAGGTTGAGGGTGTTTGGGCGGGAATCGCTAAGTACGTGTAGCTGATAACTGAACCTAAAACTATCGCTATTACGGCTATTCCTAAGACGATATGTATTATTTTCATTTTTGTTTTCTCCGATTGATTCAACTACTGAAGAAAGGGTGTATTATAGCCGACCAGCATAGAATATTGATTACATCATAGGGCAGTATAGGCATCTATACGCAACTATATAATCAATAGGAGCCACAAAGGCTTGGACTGCTTCTGAAGTGTAAAATATCAAAAAATAAAAAGCAGGTTTAAAGATAAAAATTATGGGTAATTTCTCAATCTTTGTTTATGGGTATTGTAATATGCAGACGACTTTGGGGCTTTGGGTTTCGCTGCCATTGTCAATCAGATGGGCTGTCCCATCGGGGCAGTAGACTTTATCGCCAATGGTGGCTTTTTGGTAGCGTTTGCTGCACTCTTTTAGCTGGAAGCAGCCATCACAATCTCTTGAGAGCATTCATTTTCCACCTCATCTTTTTCCAAGCAACATTTTAGCGAAAGAAACCTATAGAGATAACCTCCATAAACTATATAGAAAATATAGAGTTGCGAATCGAATAGCCCTTCAAGCATAAGAAACCTTTAAGAAACCAGCCGCACCCTCAAACCATAGAAGAACATGAATCTAACCCCAATCAAAGCAAAAGGCATATTCCTAGATTTAGACGGCACCCTAGTGGATTCTACGGGCGCCTACTTGGAGGCTGCAAGAATTGCTTTCCAAGCCGTCGGAGAAAAACCGCCTGAACTAGAGGTTGCCCTTGAAATTCCACGTCGCCTTGAGCAGGGATTGCCGCTGTCTGATCTTGCAGGCGGGAACGGAAAAAGGATGCTGGGATTCTATTTTGACGCGTATTATTCAGTTACGGAAACCAAGACGCGGTTGCTTCCCAACGTTTCCGCTGCTTTGGAGGCGCTGGCATATAGAACCAAGCTTGCAGTGGTGACTATGCGACATGTGCCCAAACAAGTGATCCAAAAAGAACTCGATTACTTTGGCATAGCCAAATACTTTGCCCACGTGGTAACGGGGCTAGACACTTGCAAACCTAAGCCCTCTCCTGAAGCATTAGTCAAGTGTGTTGAAAAGTTGGACCTCAACATGAGCGACTGCATTATGGCAGGAGACTCCGTCAGTGACATCCGAGCGGGCAAAGCGGCAGGCGCCAAAACCATCGCATTTCTCTCTGGACTCTTTCGACCACAGGAATTGGCTAAAGAAAAACCAGATTTGATTTTGCCTGATGTTTCGGCACTTCCAGAATTCATTTAATAACGCTTTTTGGTTATATCGAAAATGGAAATATCGCTCTTATTAACCAGACGCGATTTATTGAAATGAGAAAACAAGGTTTAATTAAAACCTTGAACTTTAGCATTAATAGAGAGGGCTACGGCGGGAATCATAATGAACTTTGTAGAGATTATGATGGGGGAGAAACTAAAAGAAGCTGACCCCGCCCTTGATGTGTTGGGGTCGGATCGCAAGGTTCTGCAAGTTGCTTGTCAAGACTTCACCAATTACCTCAAGTTCCAGTGGGGTCTCATCGGCAAAGAGGCAAGCCAATGCGAACTAATTGAGCGGTTGGAACAGCTTTTCAAAGAAGACCCAGCCGAGCTGGATGCATTCTTAACCGTGTGGATTGGCATCTGGTTTAAGAAATGGAAAGAACGGGTTAAACTGCTCATCGGCGACCAGAACGCAAGCAAATGGAACAAAATGACCAAAGCCATAAGCAACGCTGAACCGCTGTGGCGCAAGATCGAGAACAAGCAGGAGCTTCAAGAAGTCGTCGTTGCAACACTGATCAAAAACGGAGAAATCTGCGGCACCGAAATCCTCTCAGAGAACCTTCTCAAGATGGAGCTGAGCGAAAAATGCAACCAATGCTTAGGCGACAAAGAAAGAACTTTTACGGTGGTCAACAATACGCTAAGAAAAGCACGCGAGATGGCGCAAAGTAAAGGCCCATTAATCTTTGTAAAGATTGACAAAGGCTACTACACTGCCCCAAACGAATAAGCCACCACCCGAATCCCAGTAAAAAAGCATGATTTTTCTATATTCATTAATTTATCAGTATTTTCTTTCTTTTCGATGTGCAATCTAAGGCGCCTTCAACATGCAGCCACACCCACAAGCAATCGAACTCAACATGGAGCCATGTTGGGCGTGTGGAGAAAGATGCCTGCCCCACACACAAACAGAAACGGCAAAACAACCCAAAACCCAAAAGCAACCACAACCATAAACCATCTTGTGGCACCCAAAAAACCGCCACAACCACATAAAGCTACCTCATCAAGCTACTAGCCGCACTTGCACTAACCACCTTTTTTAGTAACCAAGGCTTTTTATGCTACTCCAAACTTTGTCGCTCACATAATGGAGTGTTTTAGCGACGGGACCCTTCTTGGTCCCTTTCATAGACTGGGCGTCCAGCAGACTCTCACCTAAAGCCAAAGGCTTCCTAAACTTTACGTCAACTACGATTACAAAGTCGCCTACTCCAAATTGCCCCTCAACTTGAACCACGCCTGGGGCCATCACTGCTGCACCCTTACAAATAAACGGAACTGCCCCCATATCAACCACTAACTTAGGCGCTCTGGCAACGAATTCAGCAAAAAATAACGTAGGCAAAATGCGTTCATCCATCCTGTAAAGCACAGGTTTCCTATCCACGAGATAGATTGCGCCGATATCTGTTTCAATGACTTCAACGTTAACTTTAGCTCCAAAAAAGTCTTCCAAGTTAACCTTCAATTTTTCTGAAGCATCGTCAAGCATTTGTTTGGCTTCTTTGGTTTTCAAAGCGTAGCGACGTTTTTTTAAAGGCATAACTAACCCTATGCATGCAATCTAATTTATTCTTTAGCAACCTCAGCTTCACTGCAATGCTTGCGTTTAAAAAACCGATGTGCCAACTTGCCAAAATCTACCTTCAACAAAACAACAGTTATTGCAACAGTCAAAACAACCGAAAGCACAAACATCGCCAAAGGACTCAAATAAGGTGCAAAAACATCGCCTGCAAAATTCCCCAAAAAAGCTCCAGCAATTGCAATCGCCAATTTCCCCAAAAAATACGCCACAAAAAACCTTACAGGGCTATACTTCATCAACCCCAAAGGAATAACGACAGGTTCGTCAGGAATCGGAGTAGCCGCAGCTGCAAAGAGAAGCAAAAAAGCCCAGCGCTTCACCTTAGCTGCGTCTGCATCTAAACGGGCACGACGCTTCTCGCTTAAATGACCGCTAACAAAAAAAGTAATCATGTAATGGATGCCTTTGGCGAGGGCTGCAGCTAAAGCGATTAAACCCCCAACTATAACAAGCGTTGCCGCGTCAGCATTGACCAACGCAATGGCAGCTGAAGAAGCGATAAGTAAATTCGAGGGACCAGCGAACGGTATTAGATTTAACCCAAAGGAGAAAACGAAAATTACTGCTAAATCGATTATCGTCGCCATTGGTTGCTGCCCCACATTCGTCTCTTCATCTTTAGTGAACGCTCAACCTTATAAGGACAGGTGTGACCAACCACAAAATTCGCAAAACATCCTAAGGCAGAGGCTTACACACTCAATCACAAAAGCATGGTTAGATAGGTTTAAATGGAAAGAGTTCAAGTATAGAAGAGATAATGATACAGAAGGATACTAATATGAGCGAAATGACAACTGAAATCCTCGAACAAAACCTCGGCAAAGTCGTCCTCGTCCGTCTAAAAGGCGGCAAAAGCCTTCGGGGTAGACTGAAAGGTTTTGACCAACATCTAAACCTAGTCCTTGAGGAAACAGAAGACACTACTGTCGTCGAAGACCAAAAGAAACTAGGCCTTATCATCGTCCGAGGAGACAACGTAGTCCTTATTTCGCCCCCGCCTAGGTGATTGCCATGGGAAAAGGCACTCCATCAATGGGCAAACGCCAAGGCAAAACCGTCCACATTATGTGCCGACGCTGCGGCAGACGCGCATACCACGTACGTAACCACCGTTGTGCAGCATGCGGGTTTGGCGAACAAACAACAATTAGACGTTATAATTGGCGAACTAAGACTCTGCAAAGAGAACGAGTCGCCACGTTGCGGTAAAGTGCATCTTTAAATTTTATTTTATTCTACTTTAATTAGCTATTAGCCTTGGCTCTGGAGTGCCCGTATGAAGAAACAATTAAACGCCAGAAAAATCACCGTTTTTGTCATCGTAACCGTCGCAAATGTTTTTCTGGCACGTTACGCTGCATTAAGCCTTTCCAACGTTCCCGGCGTTGTAACCTTCTACTTTGCTGTAGCTTTCATGATTGTTTTTGCGTTATGGTTTGGCGTTTGGGGAGCATTAGCTGCTTACATAGGTTGTGTTATAGGCGCGGGGATTCCCGCCGGGTTGCCTCTGACCGTTAACCTGTATTGGTCGTTGGCTGACCTCTGGCAGGTCGTGATTCCGATGGGAGCCTTTGCGCTTTTGAGGGCGAATGTTGGAATACGGTCTAAACGGGATTTTGCAGTTTTCGTTTTGTTCGGTCTAATCCTAAATAACTTGGCGGGTGCTTTGTGGGGATCTGCAGTGTTTGTCTGGAGCGGTCATTTTTCAGAGACGGAATTTTTCAGCCTTTTTCTTAACTGGTTTTTAGGCAACATGGCGGTAACTTTGCCCATTACGCCGCTAATTCTTAGACTGCTTACCCCAACAATAAAGAAATACGGAATCTAAAAGCAGTACCTGCTTCTTTTTCTTTAAGCTACCATAAAAAAGGAGGAAGCAAAAATTACAGGAAAATTACTAATACAAGCGCTTCAACGACAACCGTGACGGTCAGGATTCTGTTTATTCGCTCAATTCTTTTGAGTGTTTCCTCAAGGCTGTTATTCAAAACTTTTTTCACCCCCTCCACATCATCGCAGGAAAGCAACTCCTATAATAGCGGCAAGAATAGCTATGGCAAGGCCTATTGCAGCATAGGTTAAAAGTTCCGTTCGCCTCATTGCCTTTTCCAACCGTGCCTCAATGTCATCGTTGCCACTTGATATGCTTACATTTGATATAACAGGTGCAGTTTGAAGGGCTGTCAGCTGAGTTCTTTGATTATAGATGATAGTTCCCATTTCAAGCAAGCCAATGGACGCAACTGAAAAAATCGGAATATAGTCATACACGATGAAATCGAAGAGGTTAATTGATGCCCTGAAGTTCGACTGAAAAAGAGCAAAGCCAACACCATGATAGAAGAAAAACGGTAGGTTCGCAGCGGTTAAAAAAATGGCTGATCCTGCAACGAACTTTCTTATAACGCCTCTGTTATACCACATCAGCAATGGCAGCGAAAAAAGGGCAGCCCTGGGGTCCAGAGCACCGAACGTGAACATTAACGCTGAGAGCCAGGGTTTTTTAACGTACCCAAAGTATAATGCGCCCACTATCAGGGTGTTTTGGAGGATGTGAGCGTTTCCTAAGAGGTATCCCGCGTAGTAGCTAGGTGAAATGGTCTGAAGATGTAGACTAACGATGCGGTAATGGAGAAAGCCAGTTATGGAGTAGCTTCCACAAAGTGAGGGCAGAAAAAGCAGTGGATTAACCAGCACAATCACCGCAACCACAGAGGCAAGAGTGAGCGGTTTGTCTTCTGTTAACCTGAAAACAAAGAAAGCTAACGCGAAAATCGAAAGGAACTGAATTATATTGAAGGCGTTGAAGGCATCTTGATAACTTATGGTCAGGAATGGCGCAAACAGCAAAAGAAAGCAAGGTGGGTATCTAAAGGTCTGCGGTTCTCCTGCGATTTGGCAATCGCCCGGCTGAACGCCATCACAGTAAACTGCAGTGGGATTATGGAACAATCTCCATGCACCTATGTAATATGCAGAAAAATCTCTTGCAAGCTCAGGCGTTTGCGGTCCAAACGTTTGAGGGTAAGAGCGATAAAAAATCTGAAAGTTTATCCCTACAGCAAACAGAATAACTAATGCCAACGCTGTTTTTTTGGTCAGAAATCGACTAATCGATGCTTTCCCATGCATTGGCCATCCATGTATTAAAAAAGGTTTTTCTTAAGGTATAAAACCCATAAATCAGGTCCAAAAACAAATTAGAGCAACCTCTAAAAATTATTAGAACAAATTTCTAAAAAAAATAGTGCAACAATCGAAATTAACGCTTATCTGGCTCAGTATTTTCCTGATTGGTTTGGTCCTTAACTAGACTAGTTTCGAGCCATGTGCTTGCCCATTTATCAACCATTTTATCCATGAAGCTTGGTTGGTAAGCGATTAAGATCTTTTCTATTCGATCTTCTTCCTTTAATGTGTAGATATTTTCATAACCCACTTTTGTTCGTTCAAGAATATTATTTTTAACTAAATGGTTTAGGTAAAAAGAAATCGTTGAGGGTGAGAGGTTTAAAGTCTTAACTATTGTTTGACTCTTCACCTTCTTGTTTATGAGGACTAGCAGGAGGATTTCTCTAAGCCTTTTTTGACGTAAAACCGATAATATCTTGTTATCTTTAGGTTCTAACACCTCACAATAGTATCTGGTGTAACTCTCGGATTTTTCTTCGAAGATTATTTTTCTTCTTGACATATAGTTGAGATGATATTGCAGGCTAGCAAGAGGAATGTTTAGGATTCTTTGAATCTGCCTTAAGTGTAAACCTGGGTTTCGCTTGATACACGCATAAATTTTACCTCGCCGTTCGTTTACCAGGATTTCATCTTTAAACATCATTTTTGATCTTGCAGAACCCCTAGAAGTATTAACAAGAGTGCCACGGCATCGATAAGAAGATGAATGTTATCCCGAAATAGAAAATTATACTCTTGGTTGAAAATTTCAGGGATTGAGATTAAGCCATGGACAAAAAACAAGCCGAAGCCCAATGTCAATAGCAGGGTTTTCTTGGTTTTATATCGTGAAAAAGTCAAGAGGGAAAATGCAAAAACCACTAGGGTGATTGTGATAAATACGAGGCGTGGTATTAGAACGATTATCTCCAACTCAGTATCACTCCTATTGAGCAATCCATCTGATTTACTAATAACGCTTTTGCATTTCATCGGTAAAAAGTTCATTTTAGAAGAAAGCGCAAAAGGCTTAATCGGGCAATTTACACCCACATAAAGCTTAAGGCGCAAGCCCCATCGAAGTGGCTCAAAAAATATTTTCATAGAAAAATCAAAATCGAAAAAGAGCCATCAGAATCAAACCCTACTAACCATACCCAGCAACATGGCAGATAAAACAAATTGCTTCTGATTCGGGGTTAAACCTTTCTGCCATCTGGCATTTGTTCAACCAAATCGCTTTTTTTGATAAGGAAGGCTTCGAAATATTAAAAACATTAAAAATAAACAAAAAACATATTGAAAACCAAATATTTAACACTAAAAAATTGCTAAAATTCTGGGCTTTGACGTATACCTGTTTATGTTCCCCTTGCTCCTCCAATCAAGCACGCAAACGCGAACTTGCTTTCTTAGGAGGTGATCCGGCCGCAGGTTCCCCTACGGCCACCTTGTTACGACTTTTCCCCCCTCACGAAACTTAGATTCGACGCCGCCACAAAGGACGGCGCCTCACCCAAGAGTCGCTCGGGTGGAACGACGGGCGGTGTGTGCAAGGAGCAGGGACGTATTCACCGCGCGCTAGTGACACGCGATTACTAGGGATTCCATGTTCACGAGGGTGGGTTTCAACCCTCGATCCCAACTACGGCAGGCTTTCGAGATTGCCTTCCCCTTTCGAGGTCGGAACCCATTGTACCTGCCATTGCAGCTCGCGTGTGGCCCGGGAGATTCGGGGCATACTGACCTGCCGTGGCCCGCTCCTTCCTCCACTTTATCAGTGGCGGT
>JAOZHX010000008.1 GCA_026014665.1 Candidatus Bathyarchaeota archaeon | reverse complement strand
GGCAATCAGACCTAAAACGCAGCTAAACAGAATCGCGCAACTAAAAGAAATAATACGGGCGTGGGGCGAAAACCCCGAAGAAATCTTGACCAAAGATGCCTTAAAGCGGGGAAACATCACCGAGACACAAGAACAAACAGAAAACCATCAGCTATCCATCCTAGCAGAGCAACTCAAACAACTAATCAAAAAAGAAGTCTCGGCATAACAAACCCAAAAACAGTAGTTTTTCTGATTAGGAGTGGCGCCGCCGAAAGGATTCGAACCTTTGACCGACTGGTTAACAGCCAGCCGCTCTACCGGGCTGAGCCACGGCGGCAAAGCATGATACTTACGCCACTTTGAGTTCCAATATACTATTTAAGTTTAGTTGTCCAAAATTCAGTTATTCGATTTCTCTGACTTTACGCTTTGCAATCGTCGAGAAACCCTTGTAGAACTCTTTAGTTAGGCGTTTGTACCATTTATCAGAGAATGACATATCCAGCAAGTTATCCACCCAGCGGAAGTCATGTTCCGCACATTGAATCAAAAGTTGTTTATGTAACTCGTTTAGCTTAGTGTTGGTAAACCAGTCCTCACTCTTTAAGTGCCCCAGCGGAACAAAGAACAAAGGCACAATTAGGCTACGCATACCATTCAAATCATCAACTAAATCCATCGTTTTAGTAACATCTTCCTCTTTCTCCTCAGGCAACCCTACAATCAACGTGCAGGCAGGAACAAGCTTATTATCATGCGCTAAACCCATGCCCTCAACGACAACCTCATGCCACTTTTCAGCGCTAAAGGGATGAGCTTTTGCAGGCATGATTTTTTTAGCTATCTCTGGCGAACCGGTCTCTATACCTATTTCCACCCCCCACCAACTTTGCTTCTGAAGTATGATTTCCGATAATTTTTCAAAGAGTTTGGGGCTTGACGCAATTGCAGCCAGAGAGCAGTGGCTCCAGCTTATTCCTTCGCAGCGTTTTACGACCATCTCGTGTAACTGTACAAGTTTCTCTTCGTTCGGAAGGGTGTTCTTGGAGCCATAGAGCATAACGTCTTCGGCGTGGAGACAGGCACCCTTGACTTTTCCTGAATCCAGGTTAACATTTAGTTCACGTTCGATTTTTTCGACAGGATACCACCTTAGCGGTCTTAGCGTTACGTTGCAGAATTGGCAACCGCGACAGCAACCTCGGCCAATCTCGATTAAACCATTGATGGATGGGTGTACTATATCTGGTATCTCCTCTATGCTCGGCGTCTCTGCAACGTCTACTTCATAATGTCTGGGAATCTCTTGGCCTTCAACAGCTGCCTTGAACAGTTTTCCAATAACGTTCTCTGCTTCACCTTCAACTATGCAATCAATACCTAATTCTTTAACTGCGCTCTCTCGATAGCGGAACTGCCATGCACCTGGTCCACCGACGATCACTTTTAAGCGATTTTTTTGCTTTGCTTCTCTGATGCATGGTTTACTAAGCAAAGCCTGAAAATGCTTTGCAAGGTAGGGTTCTTTTTTGAAAATCGAAGCAAGCGTAGTCGAAGCTGGACCCAACCCAAACGGATCCATGACATGAATGCCCAGCACCTTTGCCTCGCCCAAGTGCTTTTGTAGATGGCTTGGACTTACTGTGTCAACTTTGAAACCTTCTTTCAATAGTTGAGCTTCTGCCTTTCTCAAGCCATAGGGTGCTGTCCAAGGATGCCCTCTATGGGTTTGTAGCGGAGGGAAAAATAGGTAGCTGTAGAGCCATTCAGGAATGAAGTTTGGTGGGGCACAGGTGCCAAAACCGAGAAATTCGTTGTGATGGTAGTTACTCATCAGGGTTCGGTCTGCGGTTAAAACTATTTCTCCCATTAACTATCCTCCTGGATCATGAAACCCCATTGAAGCCTAATTAAAGCAGAAATCTAGTCAGTCGTTGTGAGATATAACTATATTGCTCTCTTGTTTGCTTGTTTGAGCCGATAATGACGGTTGGATTGCCTGTTTGCCTAGAAAAATTGTTTAACAAATAAGGACCAGTGCTAAAGCTCCAGCAGAGGAGACGAATCCTGTTAAAACGTAAAAGAATCAATCTTACTTTGACTCGAAGTTGTTTTGCATTTTACTAGAAAAATGTATATCAAGGTATTCAACATCTTTATCCCTAACTGCTTTAGAAAAGGGACTGCACTTTGAAAACTATGGTAGAGTTTAGATGGCACGGTAGAGGCGGTCAAGGCGCTTGGACAGCCAGTGAACTCTTGGCTCGAACCGCGCTGGACGAAGGCAAATACATTCAATCTTTCCCTGAGTTTGGACCTGAGCGGATGGGTGCGCCAGTGACTGCTTTTACCCGCATAAGCACTGAACCGATTAGGTTGCATTGTCAAATCTATGATCCAGACGTGGTAGTAGTTTTAGATAACACTTTACTCAAAACTGTACCCGTAACTGCTGGGTTAAACCGCGATGAAGATTGCCTTATAATTAATTCAAGCGAGGAACCCGCTATCCTTAAAGAAAGCCTAAGAGTGACCAAAGGCAAAGTTTGGACGGTTCCAGCAACAGAGATTGCTCTAAAAATTCTTGGAGCACCAATAACAAATACGGCTCTACTGGGGGTTGTAGCTAAAGCAACCGAGATAGTCACCTTAGAGGGCATACAGAAAACGCTCAAAGGACGTTTCAGGGCAGATTTAGCTGAAAAGAACTTTGCAGTTATCCAAGAAGCGTTTAAAGAGGCAAAAGTAGAATGAGCAGTAAAGAAAAGGGTTGGAAGGAAATTTCCATAGCTGGCGTTTGTTCGAAATCAAGCGTTGGTTTCATGACAGGCGACTGGAAAACTTACATGCCAGTGCGTGACCTAGAAAAATGCACAACATGTTTGACATGCGTTATGCTTTGTCCTGAAGGCGCAATTAAGTGGCGCCCAGAAATGGGTAAAATCGAATTTGACTTTAGCTTCTGCAAAGGTTGCGGTATCTGCGCCAATGAATGTCCGACGAAAGCGATAGCTATGAAGTTACCGGAGGAATAAGAGATGGCAAAACAACCAGTTAAACAAGAAATCATGGCGCTAAATGGCGATGAAGCCGTAGCGTATGCAGTGAAACAATCGGATGTTGACGTAGTTGCTGCATACCCAATCACCCCCCAAACAATCATAGTGGAAAAATTTAGTGAGTATGTTGCGGACGGCGAAGTAAACACGGAATTTGTCTGCACTGAATCCGAGCATAGCGCAATCACTGCTTGTCTTGCAGCTTCCGCTACAGGGGCAAGAACCTTCACTGCAAGCGCTTCTGCAGGTTTGGCACTTATGCACGAGATTTTAACGGTGACTTCAGGTTCGCGTGCACCTGTGGTTATGGCTATTGCGAACCGAGCTTTGTCTTCTCCGCTAAACATTCATGGCGACCAATCAGACAGCATGGCGGAACGGGACAGCGGTTGGATACATATCTATGTTGAGAACGCACAGGAAGCATATGACTCTATTTTGCAAGCTTTTCGGATTGCCGAGGACGTAAATGTTTCTTTGCCAATCATGGTTGGCTTGGATGGATTCACGTTAAGCCACACTTTAGAGCGGGTCGATACTTTACCAGACGAAACCGTCACACAATTCATCGGCGAACGGAAATTCCCCACCGTGGTTACACACGAAGGCAAAACAGTGCCCTTCAAGCTTGACCCAGAAAATCCCATGACTATGGGACCGATTGCTCTTCAGAACTACTATTTCGAGTTTAAGAGGCAGCAAGAAGAAGGCATGAAAAATGCTTTGAAAAAAATTCAAGAAGTAAACGCTGAATACGCAGAAATTAGCGGTAGAAGCTATGGAAATGGACTAGTTGAACCCTACAAACTAAATGATGCGGAAATAGCGGTGGTTTGCGTTGGCTCAACTTCAGGTACACTCAAGGTTGTGATTGATGAATTACGCCAAGAGGGCATCAAAGCAGGGTTGCTACGGTTACGTACGTTTAGGCCTTTGCCAGTCGAAGAAATTCGAAGTGCACTAAAGAATGCTAAAGCGATTGCTGTCATGGATAAGAGTATGAGTTTTGGCGGTTTTGGCGGAGCGGTTTACCATGAAGTGCGGCATGCATTGTATGACGGGCAAAACCATCCTCCAATCGTGGATTACATCTACGGTTTAGGTGGAAGGGACTCTAATCCAAAAGCTTTCCGAACGATTTTCGAAGACCTATTGCGCATAGCTAGGAGTGGGCGCATTGAAAAACAAATCAATTATTTCGGATTAAGGGAGTAAAGGAGGAAAAACAAGTTGACAACAACACAAGAATGGAAATTCACAGCCAAAGATATTGCAGCAAAACCAGATCTATTTCTCTCTGGGCACAGGGCATGCGCAGGGTGTGGACCCGCTGGCGTGTTGCGTTTAATCATGAAGGCGACCCGGGGACCTACGATTGTGACTGAAGCAACCGGCTGCATGGAAGTCGTTTCATCAATCTATCCATACACATCTTGGGCTTTGCCATGGTTGCACACAGCTTTTGAAACGGCTGCTGCAAACGCTGCTGGAATTGATGCTGCACTTAAAGCGATGCGAAGGAAGGGCAAAGCTAAGCAGCACATCGACATCATTGCGTTGGCTGGCGACGGCGGAACCTATGACATCGGGTTGCAGGCCCTATCAGGCGCAGTTGAACGTGGACATGACTTCCTCTTTGTGCTCTACGATAACGAAGGATACATGAACACTGGGATTCAGCGAAGCGGAGGCACTCCAATTGGAGCGGCAACAACAACTACTCCTGCAGGCAAAGTTATCCCTGGTAAGATAGAGAAGAAAAAGCCGATAACTGAAATTATGTTGGCTCATGAGATGGAATACGTGGCGACGGCAACACCGTACTATTGGAAAGACATGCTTACTAAAGTGCGGAAAGGTTTAGAGGTTGAGGGCCCAGCGTTTCTGCATGTGTTTGCTCCTTGTCCTCGTGGTTGGAGAAGTGAACCGGCAAAAACCATGGAATACGCGAAACTCGCTGTGGAATCCTGTGTGTTCCCTGTTTGGGAAGCAATCAATGGAAAACGACAACTATCAATACCGAGCAAACTGATTGCTTTGGCACCGCAAAAGAAGAAACCAGTGAAAGATTACCTTGCAGGTCAAGGTAGATTCCGCCACCTCTTTACACCGCAAAATAAGCATGTGCTCGATGAGATTCAGCGGTTAACAGATGAGCGCTGGCAACGTCTACTTCAGAAATGCGAATCTTCAGTTTAATTTTTCCCTTTTTGTTTTCGTTTTATTAATTATTCAACGTTTAACTAAAATATGCTGAAATTTTATTTGATTTAATTTAAGAATGTACCTGTAGACTCTGTTTAGAATGCCCACCAACCGATGGCGAAAAGTACAGTAAAATAAAGCAGTGCGACACAAGATGCAGCCGCAACTGCAGCAAAGGCAGCTTTTCGTTTAATCAGTAAACTCAACAGGAAAAACATGGGAAACATAGCCATGATGTAGCGGGGCACGCTAATCCACCATGCCGTAGAAACAGCTAAGCCCCAAGAAAGAAACATGTAAATGGCATAGGATGGTCGTAAACGTCGCCAAACTGCCAAGCCAACCATAGCAAACCCAAAGAAAGCAAAAACCAATGGTGCTATGCCGATTGCAAGGTTCGACGGATAACCTGATTGCGTTGCCCACCACCACGCGCTCTTTAAACCAGATATCGGGTCAAGCCTGTTAAACCAGTGTTCAGACTCAATCGCCATAAAAGTGAAGGGACTACCCGTAATCTGATTGTTAATGTTGAGGTAGATTAGGAAACCGGCCAAAGCTGAAAACGGCGCAAGAGCGCTCCAACCAATTTTTTTCGGCTTCCAACCTTGCTGATGTAAATACTCAACCAGAAAAACAGGTAAAAGCAAAAGCCCAGCAAGCCGTGTTAAAGCCGCCAAGAAACCAATTAAACCCACAAGGTGCCATCTGCCCAAACGTGCATAGTAGAATCCAGAGATTACTAAAGCAAAAAAGAGGCCCTCGGTGTAGGGTACGCAGAGAAAATATGCCAATGGAAAGAAACTTAGTAAAAGCACAGATTTTACAGCTACGTTTTGGTTAAACTCAAGTTTTGCAAGTTTATATAGGTAGAGAAAAGCGATCAGACTGCTAACGTTGCTTATTGCCAGCGCCACGATGTTTGCGTATGCAAAGTCAAACGTGAATGCTTTTATCAGCAACGGGTAGAGCGGAAAGAACACTATGAAGTTCGCTTCGTTGCCTGTGTTTACATACCCATTTTTTGCGATGTCAACGTAGTTGGAGGCGTCCCAGCGGTTGAAGAGATTCTGGAGGATTGCCAACGGTGGTCCGCCCCCCTCGTTGACGTAGGTGGCGTTATAGGCTGTTGATAGGATTATAATTTTGGATAACAAGACAATGAGAACCGCTATCTTTGCGGGTTCAGGTACGCTTTTGATTAGTTCTTTTAGGTTGGCGACCTTTTGCATGTTGCTTAGTTGGGGTTAGCAGTTCTTAAGGTTTAACGTTTACCCAGCTGCAATGCTATGTGTAACCTGTGAAATACTCCAGTTTTAGCTGTGTTTTAGGCAAACCAAGAGCCTCAACAAGCGCTTCCATAGCTTTTACCATGCCTGGGGGACCGCAAGCAAAGAAAATGTTGTCTTTGTAATCTGGCAGTTCCCGCTTAATCATGTCAGCGTTGATATTGCCTGTTGTGCCTTTCCAATCCGTTGAGGCTTCGTTGAGGGTGAAAACGATTTTGAGGTTATTATTCTTCTGTGCCATTTCCTCGAATTCTTTTCTAAATACGATGTCTTTTTCTGTTCGACAACCATAGAAAAGTGTGATTTTGCTTGGCAAGCCCTTATCAGTGGCGTTTTTGCATATGCTCATGAAGGGGGTTATGCCGATGCCGCCGCTGAGCAAGGCAATTTTTGGGTATTCGCCTTCGAAGGTAAATCGTCCGTATGGTGCGTCGATTCTCGCCCAATCCCCAGCTTTAAGTGCTCTCAATGCGGTTGAGAACTCGCTATCACTTAGTTTTTTAGTGAACTCTATAAAATCCAATTCTGTGGGGCTGCTGCTGAAGCTGAAATGTTTGCTTAGCTCTTTTTCGCCCTGTTTAAGGGTTATGTAAAGGAACTGCCCTGGCTTGTAATCCAATCCGCTGGGTCTTGGAAAACGGAAACTTGATACATCATGAGTCCGAGGAATTACTTTCAGAACTGTGGTTTCAAACTTCATTTTTTGCACCTTAAAACAATACTTACCTTTTCTTATTCTGTGCTTTAGTACTTTGTGGCGAACCCAAAAACCAATATATTAATTGACCATGCATACTAATAAAGCGCTAAGGATGCCATATGAGCAGTGACAGCCAAAAGCAGCCCGTCGCCTCTCGAATTGCCAGTTATTTGAAGCGTCACAAGGTTTCCATAAGTCTGCTAATGGCAGCTTACGGTGGATTCTACCTGTCAACCGTAATTTTGAGCGGTTGGACCGTTGCAGATTGGGGCAAAGACCTCGTCAGTTACCCACCGCCGGCAACTCCAACCCTGTTACCCCGCAGTTTAATTCACCCAATTTTTTTCGTAACAAGTTTTCCCGCTTTGATAGTTGGAACATTAGCGCTTTGTGTTTACGCTCTCCGAGGCATAAGTGCTCATGAAATAAACGACAAAGAACACATAGCCATATTGTTAGTGGTGTTTGGTTTCACATACATAGTTATCGGTGCATGGCCGCTTGGAAACCTGGTTGATTTTCCCTGGGAGTGGCAAAAACAGATAATGCGCAACGGAGCAGCCCTTTCATGGACACTTTACCTCTTGGGTCTTGCAGCGCTGATCGCTGGCGCAACCTCTGTTTTTCTTCATAGCAGAATCTACCATCAGCTACACCCCGAATTATCCCTTGATATCGACAGCGAGTGTTGATACTTTTCACCAGTAAAAAAATTAAAAATGGGAAATTTAGGCTAATCCCAGCAAGCTAAGCAGATTATACTGTACTATCAATGCTGCAAACAAGGAAGCAACCAAAGACATCACCGTAATCATTGTATTCAAAGAAGGCCCAGCGGTATCTTTGAATGGGTCACCGACTGTGTCACCGACGACTGCTGCCTTATGAGCTTCTGAACCTTTGCCGCCATGGACGCCTGTTTCTATGAGTTTCTTTGCGTTATCCCACAATGCGCCTGCATTTGCCATAAGCAGCGCCAACAGAAGGCTAGATAATATTGCACCTGCTAAGAAACCGCCTAAAGCGTTGATTCCGCCGACGAAGCCGATAATTAATGTGGCAACGATTATGACAACGCTTGCAGGCATCAACTCCTTGATTGCCCCCACAGTCGCTATATCAACACATCTTGCATAGTCGGGTTTGACGCCTGGTTTGCCTTCTCGCAACCCTGGAATTTCATTGAATTGCCTGCGAATCTCAGCTATCATTCTTTCCGCATTTCTTCCCACACCAAGCATCAGCATCGCCGAGAATACCGCAGGAATGGCTACGCCTATGAGTGCGCCCAAAAGAACCATAGGGTCCATAATGTCAAAAACCGCAACATGCCCAGCCCTTGATGCGATTTCTTGGAAGGCAGCTAACAGTGAAATAACGGTTAATCCTGCCGCTCCAATTGCAAAGCCCTTCGTAATTGCCTTGGCAGTGTTGCCTGCAGCATCCAACTCATCGGTTATCGCTATTACTTCTTCGCTTAGCCCCGATTGCTCAGCTACGCCTTTGGCGTTATCAACGATTGGACCATAAGCATCATTTGAAACTGTCAAGCCAACGATTGAAAGCATACCTACCGCAGCCATGGCAATTCCAAATACCCCGAAAGTGAGACCACCTAAAGGCTCCAGCAACTTGTATGAAACCGCTGCAGCGATTCCAATGCCGATCAAAGGTAGAATTATGCTGCGCAGCCCATACGAGAAGCCAGTAATTATGTTAATCGCTGGACCACTTTTTGATGCTACCGCTGTTTTTAGTACGGGTGCTTTGTCTTCTGAGGTAAAGTAATCTGTGGTTACGCCGATTATGACTCCTGCAACCAATCCGATAGTGGCAGCGCCCCAGATTCTCCAATCGTAGCCAAGATAGTACGTCGATATGGCTGTTAGAATTGCAAAGATAGCGCAAGTTATGTACGTGCCCATGTTAAGTGCGTAGCCTGGGTTTCCTTTCTTGCCAATTCTAATTGATAAAGAGCCGATTATCGAAGCAAATATGCCTATGCCTGCAAACACCAACGGTATCTGAATATAGATGGTGCTTCCGCCTAACGAGAGTGCAGCGCCCAAAATCATAACCGCCACTATGCTTGCAACGTACGAGTCAAAGAGGTCGGCGCCCATGCCAGCTACGTCGCCAACGTTGTCGCCAACATTGTCAGCGATGACTGCAGGGTTTCTGGGATCATCTTCTGGCAAATCAAGTTCTATTTTTCCAACGAGGTCCGCGCTGATGTCTGCGGTTTTAGTGTATATTCCGCCCCCTGCCTTTGCAAATAGTGCTAATGCACTGGCGCCGAAACTGAAGCCTAATACTGTTTCCGGATTGCCCGTTAAAAGATATACGATACTGATGCCGAGTAAGCCTATGCCCACAACTGAGAATCCCATGACTGCGCCGCCTCGGAAACCAATTGGAAACGCTCTGTTGAGGCCTTCTTGTGCTCCGTGGGCGACTTTTGCGTTAGCTTTTGTTGCGATGCTTAAGCCCAAGTATCCTGCTAATGCTGAGAATGCTGATCCGAAAACGTATGAAAGCGCTAGGGCAACGTTGTTGAGGGGGTTTTCCGCAGCCCATATCGGTGACGGCAGAAAAATCAATAATAGAACCGCTATTACTCCTACGAAATAAGCTAGCGTCGTGTACTCTCTTTTTATGAACGCTTTCGAGCCTGTTCTGATGGCATCTGAAATTTCACGCATTCTTTCTGTTCCGCTGCTTTGTTTTTCAACATATCGATAGAAGTAGAGTCCTACGAAGATTGAGATTATTGCAGCTATTGGTGCTATCAACCATGGATCCATACCTTTCACCTTAATTTATTGCTTAGCTGTTCGTGTTTATTGTAACTTGTTTATTAGCTTTTATTCACCTATACCAAAGGCTTATAATCAGAACGGAGTGCAATATTCAACCTTATATAGAGAAGCGGTTAATGGTGGGCGGTATGGGGACACAGTGGCATGGCAAATCGGTTGAAGAGGTCACAAGCGAACTAAACGTTACCAGTAAAGGCTTAAGCAGCCAAGAAGCTCAGGAACGACTTAGAAAAAGCGGTTACAACGAGCTGGTTGCCAAAAAACGTCGAAGCGCCCTCAGCATGTTTTTGGGCGAGTTTAAAGATGTCTTTATTTTACTTTTGATTGCTGCAACCATTATTTCTGCGGTCATAGGCTACTATGATATTTTAACGGGTGTAGCTGAAGGTGTCTTGGAAGCTTTTGCCGACGCCTTAATCATCGGTATAATTGTGCTCTTGGTTGCGATTACAGGTTTTGTTCAGGAGTACCGCACAGAAAAAGCCTTAGAAGCTATGAAAAAACTAACTGCGCCAAAAGCGCGAGTCGTCCGCGATGGAAAAGAAGTTCTAATCCCTGCCAAAGAACTCGTTCCCGGCGACATATTGGTTTTGGAGTCAGGTGACCATGTACCTGCTGACGCCCGCGTCATGGAAGCCATCGAATTAAAGACGAACGAAGCCATCCTGACTGGCGAATCAACCCCTGTGAATAAGACCACCGGCCCTGTCAATGATGCAGCTCCCATTTCTGAAAGACACAACATGATATTCACTGCAACGCATGTTGTTTATGGACGCGGCAAAGCAGTTGTAGTTAATACAGGCATGAAAACTGAGTTCGGTAAAATCGCTGAAATGGTTCAAACCACCGAGGAAGAAGAGACCCCACTGCAAAGGAAACTGAACAAGTTTGCAGGAAAGCTTGCCCGAATTGTAGTCGGCGTTTGCGTCTTAATTTTTGCTCTCGAAATCTTTGATTTTATACGATCAGGTCAATTCATACCTGGTGATTTCATCTTAGCGTTCATGTCCGCCATTTCGCTGGCAATTTCAGCCGTTCCAGAAGGTCTACCGGCAATCGTCACTGTTGCCCTAGCTTTGGGAGCGCGCGAATTCGCAAGGCGCAATGCTATAGTCCGCAAGTTATCCTCTGCAGAGAGTCTGGGAGCTGTAACTGTTATCTGCTCAGACAAAACAGGCACAATAACTAAAGGTGAAATGACTGTTAGGGAGATCTACGCTGACGGTGAATTTTTGGAACTTACCGGCGTTGGTTACGAACCCAAAGGCGAATGTGTTCAAAACGGAACCATAGTTAAACCAAAACCTGAAGCCGAACTTCTCTTCAGGATGGGCCTATTAAACAATAACGCTCAACTAAGAAAGAAAACTGAAAATGGAGGATACGAAATCTTCGGCGATCCAACCGAAGGTGCTCTCATAACCGCTGCAGAAAAAGCTTGCATAATAAAACGAGAGGTAGATGAAGCGTACCCACGTATTCGTGAGGTTCCCTTTACCTCTGAACGAAAACGCATGACAACGGTACATAAAACACCGGATGGGCAGGTGGTGGCTTACATGAAGGGTGCTCCAGAGACTATACTGGAGCGAAGCCGCTTCATCCTGGAGAATGGCAAAGAAAGCAAGCTTACAGAGGCAAAAGTAAACAAGGTTTTAGAAGCTAATGCTCAACTGGCTGGAAGTGCATTACGCGTTCTCGCTTTCGCATACAAACATCTGCCCTCTTCAATTGACGAAATCAGCGATGACGACATCGAAAAAGACTTAGTCTTTGTAGGTTTACAGGGCATGATTGACCCGCCCCGGCAAGAAGCCATCGACGCAAACAAAATCTGCCGGAAAGCTGGAATAAAAACAGTGATGATTACAGGCGACCACAAACTCACTGCAGTCGCTGTTGCCCGCGAAGTAGGCATATTCCAAGATGGCGACCTTGTCTTAACTGGAACAGAATTAGATCAGCTTAGCGACGAAGAATTTGCTGAAAAAGTTGAATATGTCTCAGTGTATGCTCGAGTAGCTCCAGAACACAAACTTCGAATTGTGAATGCCTGGAAAAAGAAAGGGCACATAGTAGCGATGACGGGAGATGGCGTCAACGATGCACCAGCGGTTAAATCCGCGGACGTCGGTGTTTCCATGGGTATAACCGGCACGGACGTCACAAAAGAAGCCTCCGACCTAGTTCTCACCGATGACAACTTTGCAACTATAGTCAAAGCTGTTGAAGAAGGACGCGTCATCTACGACAACATACGCAAATACGCGCGTTTCCTTATCTCATGCAACTTCGACGAATTGCTAGTCATCGGCTCGTTCGCACTCTTAGGCGGAATCTTTGGGAACTGGCTGTTTCCACTGCCGCTGCTTCCTGCGATGATACTTTGGATTAACCTTGTAACCGATGGCGCCCCTGCTGTGGCTTTGGCAACTGATCCACCAGATGTGGATGTCATGGAGAGACCGCCCAGAAAGCCCGGTGAAGGCATCCTGCATGGCATGGGACGGTTTATCGTCATGTCGTTTATACTGCAATCGATTGGAACTATCTTGGTCTTTAGCTTAGAATACTACTTCTTCCCATCGCATCCCTGGATGTTGCCCAACGGAGCAATAGATGAAGTGGCAAGACGATTAACCTACGAGGAAGCAACGACAACCGCCTTCGTCCAAGCAGCCATGTTCGAGTTGCTGGTTGTTTGGAACTGCCGTTCAGAAAAACGCAGCGTCTGGCGCATGGGCAAAGATGCATTCAAGAACAAATTCTTCGTACTTGCGGAAATCATATCTATCGTTGCCACTATAGGCATATGTTACCTGCCGATTACGCAGCAGTTGTTCCACCTTGTCCCTCTAAGCCTCACAGACCTTGCCTACGTAATAGGCGTCTCATCATTAGGATTGCTTGTGTTGCCTGAGCTTACCATGAACAAGAAGCTTTGGAAGTGGAGCTAAAAAACCTAAAACAGTTATTTACCCAAATTCTCAATGGGAACTGGAACTGCATCGTCAGTTCAGAAGCAGAAATTTGCAAGGAAACAAATATTAAAAATAAACGCTTCTTTCAAAGCAGAACCGACGATTAAGGGTTGGAAGGGCGATATCGAAAGCTTGGCATTCACTAAAAAAAGACGAGGTTTTAAGCACTCTTAGATCCAATGAGGAAGGATTGAGTTCACAGGAAGCAAAAAAACGCTTAGCTGAATACGGTCCCAACGAGCTAAGGAAGGAGAAGGGCAGATCCCTCTTCAAGCTTTTTGCCTCACAGTTTACTGATGTTCTTATGGTTATCCTTATTCTCGCTATGCTTTTGTCCTTAGGTTTAGGCTTGTACGAAAATTCTATGGAAGAAATTTACGGTGCGGTTATAATTTTTGCAATCATCCTTGCCAGCGCTGCTTTAGGTTTTACTCAAGAATTCCGTGGTGAAAAAGCAGTGGAAGCCTTAAAACGCATGACTGCTCCGACCGCCAGTGTTATTAGAGATGGAAAAGAAATCAAGGTTCCTGCGTCTCAACTTGTACCAGGCGACATCATCGTTCTCAACACAGGCGATAAAGTACCTGCAGATGGACGACTTGTAGAGGCAGTTAACCTCAAGGTTGACGAGGCTGCTTTAACGGGTGAGTCAGCACCCGTCGCTAAATTAATTGAAGCCTTACCTGTGGATACAGAGCTAAACGACATGCAGAACATGGTTTTCACTGGGACAATCGTTGCTTATGGAAGGGCTAAAGCCGTTGTTACAACGACGGGTATGGCAACGGAATTTGGCAGAATCGCCCAGATGGTTCAATCCACCAGCCAGGAGCCGACGCCGCTCGAGAAGCGAATGAGCAGTGTTGGAAAATGGATAGGTTTGCTGGCCATCGGTGTCTGCCTTAGTGTCGCCATCATCGGAATCATACAAGGTCTAGACATCCTTACCATGATTTTGTGGGCAGTCAGCCTCGCTGTGGCAGCTGTTCCTGAAGCATTGCCTGCTATCGTTACGGGGGCTCTTGCAGTTGGCATGTACCGCATGGCTAAAGTCAACACTATAGTCAAGCGTCTACCTGCGGTTGAAACCCTTGGGTCGACAAGCGTCATATGCTCTGATAAAACTGGAACCATGACGAAGGGTGAAATGACTGTTCAACGCATATACCTCAACGACCGATTCATAAAAGTCACGGGTATCGGTTATGCTCCAAATGGCGAGTTTCAATGCGAAGGCAAACCAGTCTGCGCCGACGAAGAAATTAAAATGCTATTAAAGGTTGCCAACCTTTGCAACGATGCTAAATTACAAAAAGAGAAGGAAAAATGGACCATCAATGGAGACCCCACCGAAGGAGCCCTCATAGTTGCAGGTCAAAAAGCAGGCGTTTTCAAGGAGACGCTTGAAACCGAAGAACCTCGAATCGCCGAGATTCCTTTTTCTTCAGAAAGAAAACGCATGACTACGATCCACCAAACCCCTGACGGTCGACGGATAGCGTATATGAAGGGGGCTCCCGAAGTGGTTTTGGAAAGGTGTTCAAGGATACTTTTGAACGGTGTCGAGCAAGAATTAACAAAAGACACTCGTGTTAAGCTCTACAAAGTGACTGAAGCCATGGCGCTTCAAGCCCTTCGGAATTTAGGTTTCGCATACAAAGAATTAGGAGCAAACGTTCCATTTGAAGAAAAAGATGAATATGATTTTGTTTTTGCCGGTATAATAGGCATGATTGACCCTCCACGCGATGAAGTAAAAGACGCCATCTACTTATGCCGAGCCGCAGGAATCAGAGTTATAATGATCACAGGTGACCATAAACTAACCGCGACCGCTGTAGCAAGAGAACTTAACCTAATAGGAGAAAACGACCAAGACAAAATCTTGACTGGCGCCGAACTCGATAAAATCAGCGATGAGCAGCTTCTCGAAAGAGTCGAGAACATCTCAATTTATGCTCGGGTAGCTCCTGAACACAAAACCAGGATCGTGAAAGCTTGGAAAGCCAAGAACCAAGTTGTCGCCATGACAGGCGATGGAGTAAATGACGCGCCAGCTCTCAAGATGGCTGACATAGGCATAGCCATGGGTATAAGCGGCACTGAAGTTACCAAGGAAGCCTCGGATATGGTGCTTGCTGACGATAATTTTGCATCCATAGTGAAAGCGGTTAGGGAAGGCAGAGAAATTTACGATAACATAAAGAAATACCTCACTTATCTGCTGCGATGCAATATCATGGAAATTTTAGTTATGTTCATAGCCGTCATCTCGGTGCCATACCTTGCAAGCATCCTTTCACCTGGCTCAGACTTACAAGCCATAGGAAACGCAACAATCGCTTTAACCGCTGTTCAGTTGCTTTGGGTCAACCTAACGACTGATGGCTTGCCAGCGATAGCTTTGGGGTTAGATCCAGGTGACCCAGATTTGATGCAGCGAAAGCCTCGCAATCCTAAGGAAAGCATATTCACACGAGACGTAAAAATTTACTTGACCGCAGCCCCGATACTGATGGGTGCACTGTTGCTGTTTGGCTATTTCTATTATAGACCTTGGGAAAGCGCATATCAACTTATTGAAGCAAGAACCCAACTGTTCACCGCAATCATACTAATGGAACTTGCTAACGCTTTGGCTGCACGTTCACTAAAGTTTCCAACGATCAAGGTAGGCTTGTTCAAGAACAAGTTTCTTTGGTATGCAATCCTCTCGTCAATGGCGCTGCAACTATTAGTGCTCTACATTCCCGCTGTTTCAGCGGTCTTTGGCGTTAGAGCCCCTGAACTCTTGGATTGGGCAATGGCAGTGCTGTTTGCGGCGATAGCGTTTGGAACCTTGGAAATCGGCAAATACGTCGCTTCCAAAAGAAGAAAATCATAGCAAATTAGAAAGGGTTATATTCAAATTAACACACACTCGGTTAAAAAGTGACTACAAATGACTCTGAGTGAAAAATTCGCGAACCCTGCACCTTTGGGGCTATTGGGCTTTGGCTTGACTACTGTCCTGTTAAACCTGCACAACGCTGGATTATTCGGTTTAGACAGCATGATTTTAGCTATGGGCTTGGCTTACGGTGGATTAGCGCAGGTTATAGTTGGAGCTATGGAATTCAGAAAAGGCAACACGTTTGGCACGGTAGCTTTCAGTTCTTATGGGCTTTTCTGGTGGTCTCTTGTGTTGCTGCTAGTTTTGCCCAAATTAACCTTCATAGCTGGCTTAAGCGCACCTTCAGAAACCTCGATGGCGGCTTACTTCTTCATGTGGGGCTTGTTCACATTTGCGATGTACTTTGGCACCCTCAAGACTAACCGCACACTGCAATTTGTATTCCTCAGTTTAACTGTGCTGTTCTTCATGTTGACCATACGCGACTTAACAGGCAACCCTGTTCTGTTTGGCTCAGTAACTTTCAACACCATTACAGGCATCGAAGGCGTCATATGCGGTGCAAGCGCAGTTTACCTTGCTTTCGCAGAAGTACTCAACGAAGCGCACCATAGAACAGTTTTGCCAATATTTCCAATGAGCTAAAAAACACCCATTTCATTTTTTATTTATTATGTTGAAAAGTTTATATTCCTAAGGGTTTATTTTTCGTGCAACTTAGGATTGAGAATATGTCGGAAGCTAGTTTACCGTTCGACGAAAAGTATAGTCCAAGTAACGCCAAGGTTTCTTCTGGAGAAATCAGGCGAAAGGAATGGGAGCGTTCCATCAAGAATCCGCACGAATTTTGGGCTGAGAAAGCCAAAGCCATCGACTGGTTTGTGCCGTTTAGCAAGGTGCTGGATGATTCAAACCCGCCGTTTTACAAGTGGTTCCCTGATGGGAAACTCAACATCTCCTACAACGCCCTTGATAGGCATGTGAAAAGTCACCGCAAAAACAAAATCGCTTACATTTGGGAAGGCGAAATGGGTGAAGTTAAAACCTACACTTATTACCATCTTTACCGTGAAGTTAACAGGCTTGCCCAAGTCTTCAAAGACCTCGGCGTAAAAAAAGGCGACCGCATCGCAGTATTCCTGCCTGTCATCCCTGAATTGCCGATCACACTTTTGGCGACCGCCCGCATCGGAGGCGTCCACGCTGTTGTTTTCTCAGGCTTTAGCGCAGAAGCTCTTGCTGATCGAGTTAACGATTGTGGCGCCAAGATCCTTGTGACTTCAGATGGGTCTTTCCGTCGTGGGAAGCCTGTTGCCATAAAAGACACTGCTGACCGAGCCCTGCCAAACATGCCCAGCATTGAAAAAGTCATAGTGGTCAAAAGAACCGGCCAAGCCGTACAGATGAAGGAAGGGCGAGATGTTTGGTACCATGATGTTTTAGCTAATGTAGGCGCCAACGTTTACGTTGAACCTGAAAGCCTCAGTTCCACTGATCCGCTTTTCATACTTTACACTTCTGGAACAACCGGTAAGCCTAAAGGTGTTCAGCATGGCACAGGCGGCTACCTTGTTTGGGCGTATTGGACGCTTAAATGGGCTTTTAACCCCACTGATGAGGATATTTATTGGTGTGTGGCCGACATCGGCTGGATAACAGGACACACCTACAACGTTTATGCGCCGCTAAGCATGGGTTTAACTGCGTTTCTCTTTGAAGGCACCCCAGATTACCCTGCACAGGACCGCTGGTGGGAGATGATTGAACGCCACGGCATCACCATCCTCTATGGTACACCTACCGCAGTGCGCATGTTCATGAAATTCGGCGAACAATGGGTCCTCAAACATGACCTTAGCACCCTTCGTGAACTCGGTTCTGTCGGTGAACCCATAAACCCTGAAGCATGGAAATGGTACTACCGAGTCATAGGCAAAGAACGACTACCCATTATCGACACATGGTGGCAAACCGAAACAGGAGGATTCATGATTTCTCCAGCGTCGGGCATAGAACTAACGCCGCTAAAACCGGGTTCAGCCACGCTGCCTTTGCCAGCAGTTGATGCAGACATCTTCGACGACAAAGGTCAATCAGTTCCACAGGGAACCAAAGGCTACCTTGTAATCAAGTCACCTTGGCCAGGAATGCTGCAAACCATCTGGAAAGATCCCGACCGCTTTAAACAAACATACTTTGGAAGGTGGCCAGGAATTTATTATGTCGGTGATTACGCAATCCGTGACCCTGAGGGTTACTTCTGGCTCCTTGGCAGAGCAGACGAGGTCCTCAAGGTTGCAGGCCACCGCATTGGCACTGTTGAGCTTGAGAGCGCGTTGGTTTCGCACCCAGCAGTTTCTGAAGCAGCAGTCATGGGCAAAGAAGACGCAGTAAAAGGCGAAGTTCCAGTCGCATTTGTTGTGCTACGTGGCAATTTTCAGCCCTCAGAAGAACTCCGAGCTGAACTCGTAAAACACGTCAGGGTTACCATTGGCCCCATCGCAACCCCAGACGCAGTCGTCTTTGTCAACAAACTTCCCAAAACACGAAGCGGCAAAATTATGCGTAGATTGCTAAAAGCAGTCTTAACAGGCGCACCACTCGGCGACACCAGCACCATCGAAGACGAAGGAAGCATCGAAGACATCAAAGCCACCTACAACGAACTACGCAAACAACTAGAAAAGAAATAACCAACCACCAACCTATCTTATTTTGTTTTTTTTTATTTTTTTAACAGAAAATTAGAATAGAAATCATCATCAAATTTCTATAGGGAACACTAAGGTTTTATGCGGTGTGCTGGGTGTGAGTTAGCGGATCTGTGTCCAGCTTGTGGTGCACTTTGGCTGTCCTTTGGTTCATGTGAGAAAAAAACAAGCTATACATGCCTCCACATCCACACCGCAGCGTTTTCGACATGGACCCATGTTGAGCGTGTGGCGTGGTTGCTTGTGCCACACCTAAAAAGCCAAAGAGAAAACGCCCAAACCCAAAAAGCAACCAAACCCACAAACCACCATGTGGCAACCCCAAAACCGCCACACCCACATAAATAATTAAAACGTCAAAATATCATAAAACTCACATAAGACCATCTAACTCGTTTACGTAGGCCACTTTTGATTTTGAAATTAAGCCATCGCTAACTTCTAAGCTTATTGCATAGCGCGTACAATATGTCAAATCAAACCCAAATCAGGCAACGCCCAAAAATCAATACAGAACAAACAAAGACTATAAATCTTTGTCCGATGCATCCTTAACAAAGCCAAAAAAAATTAAACCTAACGGTAAGAAACCTATGGCGGAAAAACGAGACTATTACGAAGTTCTCGGCGTACCAAAAGACGCCACAAAAGACCAAATCAAGGACGCTTACAGAAAACTCGCCCTTCAATACCACCCAGACCGCAACAAAGACCCAGGGGCAGAAGAAAAATTCAAAGAAATAAGCGAAGCATACGCAGTCCTAAGCGACGACCAAAAACGCCAACAATACGACCAATTAGGCCACGCTGGATTTGACCAACGCTACACTAGCGAAGACATATTCCGTGGCGCAGACTTCGAAACCATATTTCGTGATATGGGCTTTGGCGACCTCTTCCGAACCTTCTTCGGCGGAGGATTTGGGGGATATCAACGCAACAACAAAGGCCAAGACATAGCATACGACCTAGAAATTACCCTCGAAGAAGCCGCCAAAGGCACCGAAAAAGAAATTGAAATTCCTCGAACAGAAAAATGCGAAACCTGCCATGGCACAGGCGCAGCACCGGGCACCCAACCCAAAATCTGTCCACGATGTCATGGCACTGGACAAGTGGAAAACGTAAATCGAACCGCTTTCGGTATGTACATGCGTATGGTCACCGCTTGCCCAACCTGTAAAGGTAAAGGCACACTCATTGATATTCCCTGCAGCACTTGCCATGGAACAGGACTTGTACGTAAACGACGCAAAATCGCAGTCAAAATCCCGATGGGCATCGACGAAGGCTATCAACTTCGCTTGAGGGGCGAAGGTGAAACCGCACCAAACGGTGGTGAACCGGGTGATCTCTACGTGTTGGTGCATATTAAGCCGCATAAGCTGTTTCTACGTGAAGGCGATGACTTATGGTACGTTGCTTTGATTAGTTTTCCGCAGGCTGCGCTTGGAGCAGAAATCTCAGTGCCCACGCTCGAAGGTCAAGCAACGGTTAAGGTGCGTGCTGGAACGCAAGTTGGTGAAGTTATCACGTTGCGTGGGAAGGGTATGCCTCGCTTTCGAGGTTACGGCAGAGGCGATTTGCTGGTTCGCATCGGCATTAGTGTACCCGAGAGGTTGACGAATCAACAGAGAGCTCTTCTAGAGCAATTGGCTAAGGAGTTGAATCCAGATGCTTCTTCAAAGAAGAGCAAGTTTCGCCTCTGAGGCAGCGGCTTGTAAGTAAAATTTTTAAGCGCTGGCTTGGATAGTCTATTCCAAGGCTTTTAGGAGAAGAAAAAAGTGGCAATTGACATAGTAGGCACACTAATAGATTTAGTAATTAACATTATATTTTGGGTTATTGCTGTTGCTCCTGCACTATGGATTTCTGGGCGACTTATAGCTGGCAAACACAACGCAAAGTTTACGGATGCAGTCTGGATTGTGGTACTCGGAACAGTGATCTTCTACTTCACAGGTTTCCTGTTGGAGATGGTGTTTGCGGAACTGTTTGGTGTTTTTTCCACTCTGCTGGCGTATGTGGTGCTGTTGATCGTTTGGTTAGCTTTGGTTAAGCATTTCTTCGACTGTGGCTGGCTTAAAGCATTGGCAATTAGTATCGTTGCTGTGATCATAGCGGTCATAATCTGGCTTATCATTGCATTCATTTTGGCATTGATCGGAATAAGTTTAGGCTGGTTCAGCGCTGGAGCGCCAACATTTACGGTTTAAACCCAAAACCCCTCTCTTTTTTGTTTCTGTTTCTCGAATATTTGTATGCGACTAAACGCAGTCCGTATTATAATTAGGATGCATTTTGTATCTCATATAGGCGTTAGTTTTGTAATCTTATTTTTTGTTACTTCTCGGCAGAAAATTTATAAGCAGGCATGCACAGGTGTGCAGTAGGTGAAACGGTGCAAAAGCACTGATGCGGGTGTATGTGTATGCGTCGAAGTTTAACGGTAACCCCAGAAAACGATAAAAAAATCCTGCTTACCAAGGGGCGGTTCCTCACTGGCGACGCTCCTTTCGACATAGATTATACCACAATGGTCAATATCTTCATAGAACTAGGACACAAAGTCATGTCGTCAGCGTGGAATGACAGCGATAACCCCAACGTTATCATCAACAAGAACGAAATTATCGAATCCTTCAAAAAGCATTTCTTCAACGACGAACTCAAAGAAGAAGCCGTCGGAGACCAAGTTGCCGAAATCATATTTAAAAAACTCGTCCAACAATCAAACCTGTCCACAACCCAGCAACAGACTCCGAGTTTACCCGAAGCAGCACCCGAACAGCCAAGCACGCCCACAAAAAAACAGAAATACATCGCATAGCGTAAATCAAGAGGGATTCCACCCATGGTTGAGGACAAAGAATTACAAGCAGCAAATTTTGAAGAGCGCCTCGAATCAGAAAAAAAACGCTCAGAAGATTACTTGAACAGACTTAAGTACTTGCAGGCTGACTTTGAGAACCTAAAGAAACGCTTTGACCGAGAAGCAGAGCAAATAAAATGCTACTCTAACGAACGCATAATCATCCAGCTTCTAGAAGTTGTTGACGAGCTAGAATTAGCCATTAAAAACGGCGAAATCTCCACCCCGTCCACTTCGGGTTTACTCGAGGGAGTAGAGATGACTCTAAAAAAGCTCAGAAAGGTTCTTGAGCAGGAAGGCGTTTCTGAAATACCTGACCCGCAAGGGAAAACTTTTGATCCCTCACTCCACAACGCCGTCATCGCTGTGGAAAAAGACGATGTTGAAGAATCGACTGTAATTGAGCAGGTTCGTAAAGGATACACTTTGAGGGGCAGAGTAATTCGACCCAGCATCGTCAAAGTGGCAATCAAGTCAAAAAATCAAAGTAAAATAAATAATAAAATGGAGGAAAACAAACAGTGAGTCAAAAAACAAATCAAAAAGTCTTAGGAATCGATTTAGGAACAACCAATTCAGCAGCCGCAATATATGAAGGCGGGCACGCAACTGTCATTCCCAGCGCGGAGGGACCTACGATAGCTGGAAAAATGTTCCCTTCGGTCGTTGCCTTCACAAAGGACGGCCAACTATTAGTAGGTGAACCAGCGAAACGGCAAGCTACCACCAACCCTGAAGGAACAATTTTTGAAATCAAACGCAAAATGGGAAGCGATTACAAAGCGCGCATTTATGGCAAGGAATACACTCCACAGCAAATTAGCGCTTTTATACTGCAGAAAATCAAAAAGGATGCTGAAACCTACCTGGGCGGAACCATAAACAAAGCCGTCATAACCGTTCCAGCCCACTTCAACGATAACCAACGTCAAGCAACCAAAGATGCAGGGGAAATTGCAGGCTTCCAAGTTATGCGCATCATCAACGAGCCAACAGCAGCATGTCTTGCATATGGCATCGATAAACTACAGCATGAAATGAAAATCCTTGTCTTTAGCTTCGGCGGGGGCACCCACGACGTTACGTTGATGGATTTCGGCAAAGGCGTTTTTCAAGTTCTCAGCACGAGCGGCGATACACAACTTGGCGGAACAGACGTGGATAACGCAGTCATGGGCTACATCTTGGAAGAATTCAAGCGGCAAACGGGCATAGACATCAGCGGAGACCGCATGGCTATGAGCAGACTAAAGGATGCCGCAGAAAAAGCCAAAATCGAACTCTCCACACTAATGAGCACCGACATTGACTTGCCATTCTTAACAGCCGACGCTTCAGGACCCAAACACCTTCACATGACACTCACTCGAACAAAACTTGAATCACTCGCACAACCAATCATTGAAAAAACAAGACCAACCCTGCTAAAAGCACTCGAAGATGCCAAACTCACCCCACAACAAGTCGATAAAATCATCCTCATCGGCGGCATGACCAGAATGCCTCTAGTCCAACGCTTCGTAGAGCAGATCCTTGGCAAAGCCCCTGAACGCGGCATTGACCCCATGGAATCCGTCGCCATAGGTGCAGCTATCCAAGCAGGCGTCGTAACCGGTGAAGTCACCGACCTTCTGCTCCTTGACGTCACTCCGCTAAGCTTGGGTGTAGAAACCTTGGGCGGTGTCATGACTAAAGTGCTCGAAAAGAACACAACCATACCGACGAAACGAAGTCAGGTCTTCACAACAGCCGCAGACTTCCAAACCGCCGTAACCATCCACGTGCTCCAAGGCGAACGCCCCATGGCAGCTGACAACGTATCTTTAGGCATGTTTAATCTTGTTGATTTGCCGCCAGCACCCCGAGGCGTACCCCAGATAGAAGTCACCTTTGACATCGACGCTAACGGCATCCTCAACGTAACTGCAAAAGATCGTGGTACAGGCAAAGAAAACAGAATCACAATCACGGCTTCAACCAAGCTGTCCAAAGAAGAAAAAGAGCGTCTTATCCGAGAAGCAGAACAATTCGCAGAGCAAGACCGAAAGAAGAAAGAAGAAGCAGAAACACGCAACAACGCCGACAGTCTAATCTACACAGCTGAACGCACAAAAACTGACCTTGCAGGAAAACTCTCAACCGAAGAAACAAGCAAAATCGACACAGCCGTAACCGAACTCAAAAATGCACTCGCCACCAACGACATCGCACAAATCAAAGCCAAATCCGACGCACTCCAAAAAGTGCTCCAAGAAGTCGGAACCAAAGTCTACCAGCAAGCAGCACAAGAATACGCCAAACAACAAGCACAACAACCAGGACCACAACAAAACACAGGACCACAGCCACCACCAACCAGCGGCACACCTGGACCCGAAGGCGAACGAGTAGTCGACTCAGAAGACTACAAAGTAAAGTAGCACAACACTAAAACGCTAAACTTTTATTTTTTTATTTTTTGCAAAATGCTGTTTTCCACAAGAATTATAAGCTACTTATTATCACCTGAGAATTGAGGATTATTTGTGTGGACATTATTATTCTCAAACAATGATAGGCTACGCAATTTAACGGCAGTTCAAAATCGCGACGGAAGAGTTGAAGTTATAGGTACTGCACCCGACGATACCATCTGGCATACCTGGCAGACTGCGCCCAGTGACGGTTGGGTTGGAAAATGGGGATTGTTACACACTACCAATGATAGGCTACGCTCTTTGACCGCTACCCAAAACTCCGATGGGCGACTAGAAGTATTTGGCTTAGCCCCAGACAGTACTATTTGGCATACTTGGCAGACTTCGCCAAGCAACGGCTGGAACGGTAATTGGCAGCTTCTCTACAAAACAACAGATAAACTAAAAACCCTAACCGCCGTTCGAAATCGCGACGGGCGCATCGAACTTTTCGGTACAGCTCTAGATGATAGTATTTGGCATACTTGGCAGACTTCGCCGAGTAATGGTTGGAATGGAAGTTGGCTAAGGCTGTATACCCCAAATGATAAGCTCCGAAATATAGCTGCAATACAGAACGCTGATGGCAGACTCGAACTTTTCGGAACTGCTTCCGATGACACTATTTGGCATACTTGGCAGACTTCGCCAAGCAACGGCTGGAACGGTAATTGGCAGCTTCTCTACAAAACAACAGATAAACTTAGAAACATAGAAGCGATTCAAAATGCAGATGGTCGTCTAGAACTATTTGGAACCGCCGCAGACAATACAATCTGGCATACTTGGCAAACTGCTCCCAGCAACGGTTGGGCAGGCAACTGGTCCTATCTCTACACCTCAAACGACCGGCTCCTAAACCTCAAAGTTATTCAAAACCTTGATGGTAGGCTTGAAATCATCGGAATAGCGCCTGACAACTCCATCTGGCATACTTGGCAAACCGCTCCCAGCAATGGCTGGGTTGGAAATTGGCAAAGACTATTCATTCCCACCGATAAGCTACGCGACATATCTGTCGTACAAAACGCTGATGGTCGCATAGAAATTTTCGGAACAGCAACCGATAATACGATTTGGCATACTTGGCAGATAGCTCCAAGCAATGGCTGGTGGTCTCCATGGATAAGAATCAACTTCACAATGCAGCATCAGCAGCAGACAAATTGGTGCTGGGCAGCCGTATCAGCAAGCGTAAGCGCCTTCTTTAACCCAAGCACAACATGGACGCAATGCGGAATCGTAAACGCTGAACTTGGCAGAACCGACTGTTGCACCAATGGCTCAAGTGCAAACTGCAACAAGGCTTGGTATCTAGAAAAAGCATTAACAAGAACCGGGAATCTCGCCTCTTGGTCCTCAGGTTCAGGGTCGATGGCAACGGTGAAGCAGGAAATCGACAATAACCGTCCCTTATGTGCTCGAATTGGATGGAGTGGCGGAGGCGGACATTTCGTTGCTCTTGATGGATACAACCAGGACTTTAACATGATAGCAGTTGACGATCCATGGTACGGTGCGTCAGACGTGGACTTATCTGTCTTTCAAACGTCCTACCAAGGCTCAGGTTCTTGGACGCATACGTATAAGGTGAAAGCATGATGGAGGTGACAAACGATGCCACTTATCTTTAAGTCTGAACCTCCCGAAGTTAAAGAAGTCATCAAATCCCGAGTTAACGAAATGACAGCAAAAAAGGCGTTCCGCACCCCTGTGCTTGCAAAAGCCATGCTAGAAAAAGCTCCAATTACGCCTACGCCAGCCCAAGCCTTCCCCGTTTATAACGTTGGACTAAAAGACTTAGCTGAAAAAGGAGACTTAAGCACCGCAGACCAGAAAAGCTGGCGTTACCTGATAAAACAAGAAGAAAAAGTTGTGGCAAGCGCTGACGCAATAGTTGGTCCAGACCGAAAAGCCGTCTTCTCTCACATAAACGAAGGACCCCTAGTTAACGGTGTGGCTTCAGCAATACAAGTAGCCAACGCTGATGAGCAAGTCATGAGAGGCCAGTTTGAGGTCAGATTGCTAAACATCCCAGCACTCTATTTTGCTGCTCTGTGGCTCGTTGATGAAACAAAGAAAAATGACTTAATAATCCCGCTCGAACCAGCTCCTGCCCCCTTCGTCGCAAATAAGGTGATAACACTCAAAGAACTGTTGGCAACTCTTCAACGGCAAGCCAAAGCCACACTAACTGCTCAACAAAACGAAACCTTAGGCGGATAAAGACTTAGCCGCCCTTTTTTCCTTTTGAGTTTTCGCTGTTAACGCTAGCATAAAGTGAATTAGAACTACTACATCAGTTCAATCATTCTAAAAAGCCAAGCTGTAAAGAAAAATATAATGAAACCAATTAAGTTTGTACTAGAAACTTTTTATCGGCAATTTGCCTATAATTCACTATGGGACCTCGAAAGGCAGTTTTAGTGCTCACAGTAGACACTGTACATCTAGTAGATGCAGCTGTGACGATAGCTGGTCAGGAGGCTGTTTAGGTGGAGAACCTAAATCGTCTCGGAGGTCGAGAGGTCTACGTTGATTTAATCCGGACTGTAGCGATGTTTTCAGTGATCCTGCTTCATGCTGCAGGTCAATGGATTGTAACCAGCCAAGAAATGAATCAAATGCCTCCCCTACAACTTACCGGCTGGGCAGTCGTCGGTATCTACCAAACCATAGGGGTAATGGGAGTTCCGTTATTCCTTATGTTAACTGGCGCTCTGCTTCTTCAACCGGAAAAGAAAGAAAGTCTTCGGGTTTTCTTTAAGAAACGATGGGCGCGCATAGGTTTACCAGCCCTCTTCTGGAGCGTGGCTTATTTTCTATGGGATTTTTTAGTCCAAAACATACCTTTCAGTTTCGGAGCTGTACTCCAAGGCATACTTAACGGACCCTACACTCAGATGTGGTATCTCTATGTCCTCATCGGCTGCTACCTATTGACCCCAATCTTACGCATAATCATAGCGAACGCAGATCAAACAATGATAAAATACTTCATCGCACTCTGGGTTTTAGGCGTTGCTATCATACCCTTTCTTAATTTTTTAAGCGTCTATAAATTGAATAGTAACGTGTTCGCTCTTACAGGGTATTTTGGATTTTTCGTTTTAGGGATATACCTCACAACAGTGAGGGTCCGTCGCTCGATTCTTTGGGGTCTTTTAGCATTGGGAGTTGCCTTGACTGCAATTGGAACTTATGTGCTTGCCGTAAACATCGGCGGAGAAAACATGTATTTCTTCCAAGAATACTTCAGCCCAACCACGATTTTGGTGTCAGTTACGGTGTTTTTGTTACTTCTAACCATTTCCCCGCCTTCGGCTCAGCATGGAACCAACCCCTCCAAACTCCATAAGTTAATAGGTTTAATCAGTGAGAACACTTTAGGCATATTCTTTATTCACGTTATGATTATAGAATCGATTCAGAGGGGATATCTAGGCTTTGCGATTAATCGTGATTTACTCAACCCCGTCATCGAAGTTCCTTTATTGACGGCGATCACCCTTTTCATTTCTCTTGCCATTGTTCTTTTACTTAAAAAAGTACCATATTTAAAGAAACTGATCGGTTAAGCAAAAGAAGTCGAAGACCCACTTTCAGCTGATAATCTACGCTTTAAGCTGTTTTCTAACAGCTTCTTCCGCAACTTGAACAACTTTCGACAGCTTGTCGCATTGGGTGCCACCGCCCTGCGCGAAATTCGCTCGTCCGCCGCCTCCGCCGCCCATAAGGGGAGCAGCTTGCTTGACGATGTCGCCGCAGTTGACGCCTTTTTTGACTGCTGCTTCTCCTGCCATAATCATGAGTCTGCATGTTTTGCCATCGGAGCCATAAAACAGTGCTATGGCTGCTTCATTGCGTTTGATTACCTCGCTTGCTGTCTGCACCATGCGATTAACATCTATGACTTCGCCGAAATTGCGCTTAACAATCGCAATTCCATCAACCTCAACAGCTGCCTCAGTCGCCTTTATTTGCCCAACTGAGCTTTCTTTTGCCGCCAACTCTTTTAGCAACCTCTTGTTTTCACTTCTGGCATCCTTAAGCTCACTCAACATCTTCTCCGCCGTTTTATCCAGCTTTTCAATCGGTGCATTTAGGGTTTCGCTGATTTTCCAAAGCAACCGCTCTTGCTCCTGAACCGCTTTGAGCGCTTTTAGCCCAACAGCGTAACCCAATCGCTCCACGCCATCTTGGACTCGTTCCGTGTAGACGATTTTTACAAAGCCTACTTCGCTGGTACTGCCTAAATGTGTGCCAGCGCAGGCTTCCACATCCCAATCACCCGTCTGAACAACACGGATGTCTTTGCCAGGAACAGCCCCGCCTTGATAGAGACGGAAGCCATAACGCGATTCTGCCTCATTACGGGGCAGCCAAGTGGTTTCAACTTTCATGTTAGCGGCGATGGCTTGATTAGCCAATGTTTCGATTTTGTGGATCTCCTCTGGGCTTAGGCGTCGGTAGTGTGAGATGTCAAGGCGTGAGGTTTCGATGCCTTTCTGAGTACCGCTCTGCCAAACGTGTTCGCCCAAAACTCTGCGTGCAGCGCCGTTTATGAGGTGCGTTACAGTGTGAGCTTTCATGAGTGAGTAGCGTCTATCCCAGTCGAGGACGCCATGAACAGTGCTGCCTTCATTGAGGGTAACTGGTGCACTTAGTTTATGCACGATGACCTTACCGACTTTGTGTACCTCGACGACATCAAGTTTGGTATCGAGCGCGGTTAGCCAGCCATGGTCAGATGGTTGACCACCACCTTCGGGATAGAAGCATGTGCGATCCAAAACCACGTAGATGCCGTTGATGACCTTCTGCACTTTAGCGTTAAACTCTTTCATGTAAACGTCTGAGTAGTAAAGTTGCTCAGTTGCCGGCAATTGCTCAGCGATTTTCTCAAGGGTTTCCCCGGCTTTTTCTTCTTCCTCTTCGACGGGTTTAGATGCCTGCATATGTCGCTTTGCAACCAATGCATAGAAGTTCTCGGGAACTTCCACTTCTACGCCTTCTTTTTCTGCGACTTGCTTGACTATTTCAGGCGGCAACCCCTGTGAATCATATAGTTCAGCAAGTTTATCCTCTGAGAGTTTGCCTGTGCCTTTGCTTTTGAGGTCGACTGCAATTCGTTTAACCAGCCCCTCGCCGCGCTGCAATGTGTCTTTGAACTTTTCTTCTTCAACCTTTAGCATCTCGATGACTTCGTTCTGCATGGACTTGATGTGTGGAAAGTCTTTACCCCAATAATCTGCCTGCAACTCAACTATATCGTATAGTTTAGCGGGGTCCAAATTGAGCGTGCGCATCAAGCGATAAACACGACGGAATAGGAGCCTTGCTAAATACCCTTCTTGGATGTTTGAGGGCACGACGCCTTCAGACAGAATGAAGCTCAATGTCTTGGTATGGTCGGTGACTGCCCAAGCGTTCTCAAGAGGAATGAGCACACGATCCAGCGTCGCCAAGTCGATGCCCGTGAGTTCTGAGACACGTTTTCTGGCAACTAATCTGTTAGCCCTTTTATCAACGCTTACCAAACCCGAATACTTCGCGACCCGAGCCAAAAAATTGTCGTTAACATCAGTTATGCCAGCCATCGAGAGAACTTTATCAAGCAATCCGCCGTAAATGGCTTGGAACAAGCTTGGAACACCTTGGCTTATCCATGTAAACCGATCTATGCCGTATCCCGTATCCACTGTGCGTATGGGCAACTCAACAAAGTCGTCGCCGACAACCTTGTATTGCATAAACACCAATGTACCAACTTCAAGACCGCGCACAATGCATTCCACATCAGGACCAGCGTTCCCGCCACCAACCCACACGCCTTCCTTGTAGATGATTTCTTCGGAAGGGATGCCTAAAACCTCAGTTGCAAATCGCTGATGGAAACGCACGGTGTCGTCTTTCCAGTAAACTTCTTTATCAGGATAGTTGAAGGCGTGGGCGCCACCCATTTCAAAGATGGTCAAGTGCCGCCCAAACGTTGGACCCGTGTTAGAAATGTCCGTGAGCCGAATGCAGGGCTGAGAAATAACCAGCGGGTTTGCTGGCGGTGGAGCAATGCCTTCCGTCACGTAAGGCTGGAAATCGATGATGCTGGCGTGGGTTAGGTAGATGTCTTTGCGCCAACGCGCTACCACAGGGTACGGCTTAATTCGGGTATGCCCGTTTTTTTCAAAAAAAGACAAAAACGCTTCCCGCATCTCTGAGAGGCTGAATTTTTTCTTGGTGGCTGGGTTGCCGAGGAATGTGTAGCATCCGCATTCATCGCTGCTGGATTCGCCGCATGTCTCCTGTTCGGCATTTTGAGTCCAGAAGTATTCGCCGCATCTAGGGCAATGCTTCCTTACGAAGCCTTCCTCTTTGAAGAAAGGCAAATTGTAATCTTCTGCTGTGAATTTTGTTGTCACGCTATAGGACTCCATTTGTGTGTTGTCGATTAATTGCGGAGGGGTTTATGGGTTTCACGGATTTAAATCATTTGAATTAGACCATGCAGAATAAACGTTTTCCACCGTCTACATAGAATTTCCATAATAGAAAAAAAGACTGATATCTATAAGATGAGCGCCAAAGCATACGTTGAATGGTCTTGGTGTTCTTAAGATGCTGGATGTAACCAAGGGAAGTTTTGCTTTTTGATTAAACAAGTGAAATCTTTAATCGAAGGTGCTTCACAATGAAGCCAAGGCCATTGGGGCTGTTTTATTATTCGTATCTTTTTTTACCATGAACAGTTCTAACATAGAAAAACAAAAAACTTAGCCCAATGATTCAAGAGGAGAATGCCACATTGAAATCAAAGACTGCCCAACAGAACCCTTTTTCTCTTGCCCATAACGCCGTAGCGGCTTAGTCAAATGCCTCTGCGACCGCGTCGACGTCACATACAAGCCCTCCTTAATCATCCGTGGCACTGCACGCTCGAGTTTTTCAAGATGGGAAAATTTGCTACCGCATTTTTCGCAGCGAAAACCTTGATGTTTACCCATGGATTTGAGGCGTTTGCCGCAGTTAGGGCATATGGGGTTTTCCAGCATTGTTTTTGATTGAAGGCTTACGATGTTTATTTTTTCTAAATTGATAGTTAACGGTTTGGTTGCTGCTGCTTTGTGGGTGGCGCCGTAGACTTCAACGGTGTCACCGATGGTAAGCTCTCTTGCGACTTTCCGCAGGTCCCCAGTTGGTTCGTATGCAGCGCAGTCTACTTCTGAGGTTTCATCTTTGATTGAGAATATGACGTGGCGCAACGGTATTATCTTGGGGTTCTTGGAGATTATGCCTTTGGCTACGATTGAACGGTATGGTTCTACCTTGCTTAAAGCATCTATACGTTTGAGGTGGGCGTCGGTTCCCTGATTGCTTCTAAAAATTACCCAGCGCTCCACTGGCTCCAGCGGTTTAATTAAGCTAAATGCTTTCTTGACGATATCTGGAGTTTCGCCCCTAATGCCTAATAAGATGGGGTCAGGCCCCCTCGGCGTGATGATCACCCTACGCTTTTCTATATCTACATTGTTGAAGGTGAAGGGTTGCGTTACCTCATCCATGTGGAAAATCGATGCTTCATCCACCTTTCGTTTGGTTCCCACGTTTTCAGGCATACGATATGCAATCAACTCAAAAGTATGGTCGCCTTCAAGGGTTTCACCGATGGCTGCCAAGGCTCCGATGATGCCGCGACATGAGTTAAAGCCCGATGCTTCTGCCCCAAGTCTTTTAATGAGTTTTAGGGCTTCCTTGATGGTTACGATGGCTGTTTCGGTTTTCTTGGCAAAAGCCTTCAATTCTGTGGGGATTTCTGCGCTCTTATAGAAGACTATGCCAGGATCCGTGCCTTTTTCTTCCAAGGCAGAATACTGTTCCCAAAGGGCGAGCGCGGCATCCTTTATCTCCTCTTCAAACTCGGCCTCGTAGTTGAAGCTTAAGCTTAACGCACCGTTGCCCCTGGTTTTCCAAGGAACGTTTGGGTTGAGGCGAATTAAACGTGGATAATCAATAAATTTTACGTTGAATTTTTCCAGTTTTTTAACTAGGATAGCCGTGAGGTAGGTGGTGCAGCCTCCTTTGGTTGAGTCTGTGTCGTCTAAGCCTATGTGCAGTATGGGTTGAGGGGTCAATGCCTAATGCTTCCTAGTTTACGTTAAAAAGAAGAGTATGGGATAAAAAAATATTGTTTTAGCCTAACAGGGAGTTTAGGCTTATCTTTGGATTATTGCTGTGGGCTCAAAAACCATGTGCTCATGGAATAGAGTTTTTGGTTCTTCGCTGATTATCATGGTTAGCTTGGAATTGATTTGGCTGATTTTTGCTATGCGCTTGGTTATGATGGATTTTAGTTTATCCATACTTTCAGCTTCCACGTTTGCGATGATGTCGTAGACGCCCCAGAGGCTATGTGCTTCTGCAACGCCTTCGATTTTCTTGAGCGCTTTGAGCACTTGGTTTTCAGCTCCGATTTCCGTGTTGAGTAGGACATAAGCAGTTGGCATAATTTATCAAACTTCCTTTTTTGGTGGCTTATGGTTGGTTTTAGAGGTTCGGGTGCTCTTTTTTGTTTAAGGGGAACGCAAAAAGCTTCATTGTGGTGCCGAACCTCTTTATCCAACCAACGAAAAATTCGGCGATAGTGCCTCTGTTTGCAGTGCTTGACAGCATCATTTGAATCTTGAATGGGGCTTTCTCTTTAGTTTTAAATGTTTTCATTTCATACTGCCTTCCAGACGCACTGGTTTGTTAAATCAATTGGAAAAAATTTAAAATTATGTGACTGTGTAGAGCCAGTCACAATCTTTGGTAAGCTTTCAGTAGAGAAAGAGCGCAGTCTGAGCCCTGAAACAGATCAGGTTAGGCTGCATTGCACTTAGAGTAGTGGGCTCTGGCGTGTTGGTCGAGGTCTTTTCCGTTCTTGAAGCTGTTTCCACACCAAGGGCAAGCGAACTTTACTTTCATTTCTATCAAAAAGAAGGATATGATTATTTGGGCAGTTGAGTATTTGTATGTCTCAAAAAATAATTACATTTAAAAATTTGGTAAAAGAAAGGAAATTAGCGGGTTTTCTTAACGTTCTTCCACAACTATCATCGTGAGCGTTGACCGCACTTTATCGAGGCGTCGGATGCGCCAAGTCACGATTTCTTTGAGTTTGTCCATGGTCTCTGCTTTGACCCTTGCAACAATATCATAGACGCCGTAAACAGCTGATGCTTCCTCCACGCCTTCAACTTTTTTTAACTCTTTTAAAACATCAGATTCTGAGCCAATTTCAGTGTTTATGAGTACAAACGCTGTGGGCATAACAATCCTCATTAATTGATTAGTTAGGTCTGCATTAAAATCTTTCCTATAAACTAGAAACTGGTCGCCTATAATCATGGATTTTAGGCTCTACCCAAGTTAGCCATCCCAAGGATAAGTCATACAGGATACTTTTGCACACCGTTTTTTCTAAGGATACCGATGCTGGCTAAATGCACTGATACGTAAGAAACGATGAGTCTGAACCAGAGATTAACGACTCTGGCTAACAGGGTAACGGAAACACTTAGGTCTGGGGGGATAAGAAGCGCACTAAAAGACAAACTCATTATAAGTTCTGGAAAACCAAAGAATGTGATGCCGACCGTCTGGAGGGTGCCTGTGAGCGTAAAAACAATAAGCACTTTATCCACGGGTACAGCTTGACCCAACGCAATAAAAGTTAAAAAAATTACCGAAACCTCAAACACAAAACTTACGACCGAAAAAATAATAGGTTGAACGAGTCCTTTTGGGTTGGCTCTCAACCGTGCCACGTTCCCATGAAACCTCACCAATAATCCTTCTGCTTTGATACTGAACTCGTCTGAGTTCCAACTCTTACGTACGGCATGCGCTATACGTAGCCCCCAACCAAGCAAGGTCTTAGTGGCAGTGGGCCGAATTATCACGTAGTAAATCACACCTAAAGCTAAGATGGAAAGAGCAAGCACCAGCACAAACAGGAAGATAACGATTGGCGGAAGCGGATACCCGCCCATAAGCACAGCTGCCAATCCCACAGCCAACGCAACAATAGTCATTGTCATAACCATAATTTTTTGGCCGACGACTGTTGCTCCGATTTTGCCAGCATCGATGTTTGAGTCTTTAGAGAGCAAGTATGTTTTTGATACTTCTCCAGACCAACCCAGCTGAGGCAAAGTTGCATCAAAAAAGAGGCCAACCCAAGTATAGAGGAATGCTTTACGTGTAGTGATTTTCACTGATACATTGTTTAAGAGTCGTTGCCAAGTAAGTGCAGAGAAAAAAACAAACAAGGTGTAAGCAATGAACGCCCCTGCATAGAAAATAGGGTTTGTTCGCCAAAGAATCGCAATGACTTGCGCAGGATTAATGTAGAAAAAAAAGTAAGCAAGGAAAGCTACAAATCCAAAAACTAGAAGAGCCACAATCAGCTTGGTGCGTGAGGAGGTTTTAGCTTTAGTCATCAGAGAGCCTTGATAAACTCATGATGGCTAACCTATTAAGCGTTATACCAAACGGAAAAACAATGCTTTCTCTGTCAGGAACATTGCCTGAGCCTATGAGCAGCCCTTGCTAAAAATTAAAAAATAATGGGTGATTAATCTTCCATCATTATCAAAGTTAGTGTTGAACGGACTTTGGCGATTGCGCGGATTTTGCGAGTGACCATTTCTTTGAGTTTTTCCATTGAGGCAGCGTTGATTTTAGTTATGATGTCGTATACTCCATAGGAGTAATAGGCTTCTTCTACGCCTTCAATTTTTTTTAGTTGGCTCACAACTTCCTCTTCGGCACCTGATTCAACGTTTATAAGTACAAAGGCTTGCGGCATTGAGAATCTCCAAAGATAGTATTCGCACCTTAACTTTATTAATTTTTATGTAGGAGCTATTGCTGGTATGCTTTCTAACCACAAGTCTTATGAGCAGACGCAATCTAACAAATGATGAGGAAAAAAAATGGTTTACTGCACAAGATGCGGAACATTCAACCCTGACACAGCCATTAACTGCTCAAACTGTGGCGCTCCATTGCCACCCCCTGAAGGCAGGCCATACGGGCGGTATGAACACCGTAGATACTATGGAGAAGGTTATCGCTATAGGCGGGAAGGCAGCGGCATAGGGCTTCTCATTGTAGGCTTATTTATAGTACTTTTTGGGCTGGCGGCATTTTTCGGATTCGCAAATTTCTGGAGGCTATTCTGGGCAGGCTTAATTATTCTGATTGGCGTTTGGGTCATCAGCATCGGCTTACGCCACAACCGCAGATATCGGCAACCGCCCCCTTCATAGCTGCTCATTTAACCACAAATACCCTGCATGATTGCACGTTTTTACAGCTTGGCACACAAAAGAGTTATATTAACTGTACTTGAAATTTGTAGGTTAATTTGCGGGGAAATGAATGGTTAAATACATTTTCGTAACCGGCGGAGTGCTGAGTTCGGTAGGGAAAGGCATCTTAACCTCTTCCATCGGCAAAATGCTCCAAGCCAGAGGATTAAGGCCCACCGTCGTTAAGATTGACCCCTATGTAAACATCGACGCTGGAACCATGAACCCTTATATGCATGGGGAAGTCTTCGTCACAGACGACGGCGGCGAAACTGACCTTGACTTAGGATGGTACGAACGCTTCTTAGACCTAAGTTTAAAACAAGAAAACAACCTGACCACGGGTACCATTTACAAGTCAGTTATCGAAAAAGAACGTCATGGCGACTTTTTGGGACGTTGCGTTCAGATAGTGCCCCATGTGACTAATGAAATCAAAAACCGCATTAGAAACGCCGGCAAAGCTGTCAGCGCCGATATTGTACTCACTGAGGTCGGTGGTACTGTAGGTGACATTGAAGGGTTACCCTTCTTGGAAGCCATCCGACAGATGCGTGTTGAGGAAGGCTTCGAAAACACATTCTATGTTCATGTTGCGCTAGTACCAATCTTGGACGTTACTGGCGAATTCAAGACCAAACCTTTACAGCATAGCGTGAATGAACTGCGCCGAATTGGAATTCAACCAGACACCATAGTAGCGCGAAGCCCTCAGATGATTGATGCTGAAGCGTTGAGGAAAATTGCGTTATTCGGCACCATTCCTGAGAGCGCAGTTTTCTGTTCATACAACGCCGAAACCGTGTATCAAGTTCCGCTTATACTCGACAAGCAAGGCATGGGCGACTTTATCTGCCAGCGCTTAGCACTAAAATGTGATAACAAGGACTTCAGCAGCTGGCAAGTATTTGTTGATGGCCTGATTCACCCCGAACATGAAGTGAAAATTGCATTAGTCGGCAAATATGCTGGCTTATCAGACAGCTACGTAAGCATGACAGAAGCCCTTCGGCATGGAGGCGCTGCCTGCAAAACCAAAGTCTGCATCAGTTATCTTGAAGCTGAAAAATTTGAGCGAGAACCCCAATGCATTAAGGATTTAGCGAACTTTGACGGAGTCTTTGTTCCTTACGGTTTTGGTCCAAGGGGCACCGAAGGCAAAATAGCCGCCGCTCAGTTTGCACGAGAAAATGACATTCCATTTTTAGGAATTTGCTATGGCTTCCAATTAGCCGTCATAGAGTTTGCACGCAACGTCTGCGGCTTGAAGGATGCCAACAGCACAGAAATTAATCCTGATACACCACACCCTGTTATTGATTTGATGCCTGAACAACGCACTATTGAGATTAAAGGTGCCACTATGCGGCTGGGCGCCCACAAAGTAGTTCTGCAAAAAGGCACATTAGCGCACACCCTCTTTGGGCAGGATGAAATCTACGAGCGCCACCGCCACCGCTTCGAGGTCAACCTTGACTACATAGATACACTCAAGAATAATGGTTTGCGTTTCACTGGCAAAAGCAGCGACGGTAGACGCATGGAAACCCTCGAGTTACCCACAAAATACTTCTATTTCGCCTCTCAATTTCACGGAGAATTCAAGAGCCGCCCAGGCAGACCATCACCCGAATACTTCGGCTTCATCCAAGCCTGCATTAACAAGAAACTGGGAAAACCAAAAATCCCCATTTCCTGTTAGAGATGGGCATTATCATTATCGAAAAGGCTATAACACATCGTTTACATGAAACCTTAAAGGACCGATTAAAAATGGCTGAAGGTAAATGGGATTCAACAAGTTTTAGCCAAAAGATGAAAGATAGCAAGAATGAACTTACAGAATTACAGAATGCACTCAATGAGTTGATGGTTCAATTCTGCCTTCGGGCGCTCCGCGTATACCAATCTACACGACCCGAACCACTACGACCCAACGAAGTCGCCATGCTGGTGAGAAATGAACTTAACAACGCAATCGCCGACCTTACAGCACAACCAAACTTAGAAAACATCATGAAACTAGCTAAGGAAGCTTGGCAAAAAGAGACCAAACCCTAAGTCTCTCTTATAGCCTACTTTTTCCTCAATGATCAAGATTATAGCAGTTTCTTATGAATTGCAAAACTTAAGCCCCTTGAAGGGCATTTATGCTGTTTAATAATTCTTGTGGAAAAAAAGCAGTCCAAACATGCTACCACACTCACATCGCGACTGCTTTAACATGGACCCATGTTGAGTGTGCAATGTGGTTTGCTTGTGCCACACCGAAAAGGACATAGAGAAAACGCCCGAACCCAAAAAGCAACCACACTCATAAGCCATCTTGTCGCACCCAAAAAACCGTCACATTCACATAAAGCAAAAATAAAGCCAATCTTAAAAAGATAAAGCCTCGAAATCAAAGGTAAGTACTTGGAAAAATAGCAACACAGTACAAAATATGTAGATCCATTGGTAGTTTTTGGTGTATATTGACGCCGAAGTATTCATTTAGAATTTACCATAAGAGTTAAAAACAAATCGAAGCAAACTAAAACGGGGAAGCGCTTGGAAAACCAGCAAACTCGATGCATAATGTGCGGAACTATAAATCCGCCAAAAAACAAATTCTGTGTTCGCTGTGGAAACCGACTGATTATACCTCAGAGTTGCCCAAAATGTGGAACACAATTGGAGAGGGAAATAGACTATTGCCCTGAATGCGGTTTAGAAATAAACACACTTAGAACGCCTAATCCTCCGCCACCTCCGCCCTTAACTACCTCAGTAATTAAGAGACTGCCCTTTGGGCTTGAATTGCTAGTTGCGTTTGCTGCTATTGGCGCGTTATTTTATTTTGCTTCTGCAGTTATGGCTTTTTGGTTTTCAGGAGCAATTATCGGAAGGTATATGGTTTCTCCAGATGTTGCTTGGTTAGGTGTACTTTGGTTAGCTATATCGTTCATGGAAGTGACTCTTGCTTACGGTTTATGGAAACTTAAAGAGTGGGCAAGAAAAACCCTTATCGTATTGTTTGTCGCAGGAATTATCGGTGCTGTTTCAAATCCAATCTATGGCATAACAAGCATAGTTTACAATTGCATAGTCCTGTGGTACCTAAACACGCCAAAGATTCGGTTACTGTTTCAGTCGAACTCTGCTCAATCTTCTACAGTAAACACTTTTGCAAACGAATCCAACTTGTATTCAATGCTCTACGTTCCCACGTTCTTTAGAACTCAAAAAAGAGTGATCACATCGATTCTTGCCTTCATAATTATAATAGTTGCCTTTTCACTTATTGCTAACGGAATTTTCGATCTTATCATTAGAAAAAACATAGCAATTCTTAGCTATCCTTTTTACAAATACTTGTCCTTAGACTCTGTTTTTCCAGCGGTCATGGCCATTCTGTTATTAGGTCCGATATTGGGGTTGGCAACTTCATTCATAGGCATGTTGATTAGCATATACTTAACCCCTATCCCATTCAGTGTTGAGTATTTTGTATTTAGGTTGTTAATCGTTATGGCTATTGTAGCTGCTTTCTATATGACACACAAAATCGTAATGCGTCTAAGACCATTACAGGTCTATATCACGGTAAAATCCATTGCCCTTTCCATAGGTTTGGCGTTTGCCTTAGCTTTTGTTAATGTAGTAGTGATACTCCTTGCAAAAGATTTCTACTATAACATGGATATACGCTATCTTTGGTTTGGGCTCTCTACAAACGTTTTTGGCTCTTTTGTAATTTCTCTCTATACTGTTCCAGCCGGCGCTGTTTTGAATTATATAACTGCAAATAAAAGAAACTTATACCGGTAGCTACCATGTGGAATGATCATTAAAGTGTACTCGCCTAGCAAAATTTAGCGCTTAACCGATAGTAATTCTTAAAAGGGCTAAGAACCATTCATTTAAGATATTTGCGAGGAAGAGAAAGGTTTGCAAAAAGCATTGGGCAGAAAAATCGTCCTCACCGCATCCGCCACCGAAATGAGTGACTTTCTAAACAATCCATTTATCGCCTTCGTAGGCGGCTTTGGAAAAGGACCCATCCCACTTTCCTACGTACGCAAAACGTTGTATCCGCATCGTCCAAAGCGGGCAGATGGACAAGCAAGCTACGCACCTTATGGATTGCGGAAAGTCGAATCCATTCTAATTGAAGGTGGATTCTCTCCAAACGATATCGCGGTAGCTTACCCTGAAGATTTAGACAGCTTCATTGGTCCAGAAACCAAAGTGGTCGGTATATCGAGCATGGACCCCACAGGCATGGGATACGTTAGTAAAACCTACAGTTCCATCGTCGGCGGGGGGGAACCAATGAACAGAATCGAATTCCGTAAATTGGTCACGCACCCAGCCATCAAAAAATACAAGCCTCAACTCAAAATTATCGTCGGCGGATACGGTTCTTGGCAGCTTGAACGTCAACGAGTCTCGCAGAGCTATGGTGTAGACTGCGTTTTGATGGGTGGCAGACCCGGACCAATCATTGAGCTTTTCAAAAAAGCTGTAAACGGCGAACATCTGCCACGCATCGCAAAAGCCGACGAGACACTCGATAACTGGAACTATAACCAAGAGATGCCCATCATCAAAAACGTTGCCATTCATGGTGCCGTTGAAATTAGCAAGGGTTGTGGTAGAAACTGCCAGTTCTGCACGCCTACCATGCAACATAAAATAGATGTGCCGCTTGAAAAAATCATGAAGGAAGTCGCTTTGAGTGTAGCACAGGGCAGCGACCACATTACCTTAATCACTGAAGACATGTTCCTATATGGTGCCAAAGACCCCAAGTTTGTGCCCAACCGAGAAGCAGTTATCAAACTCTTCAAAACAGTCGCCGATTATCCAGGTGTAAAGAGTATACAAGCAGCACATATGTCGCTGGCTCCTGTTTGGTATGACCCCAACATGATTAGGGAACTTGCCGAAATCCTCATAGAAAAAAGCTGGTATTCCTTCGGTAAAAAACCCATAATTACCGCTGAAACAGGAATTGAAACAGGCAGTGCTCGCCTTATGAAGAAGTATATGGCAGGTAAGATGCTGCCATTCCAGCCTGAACAATGGCAAGACGTAGTTACCAACGCGTTTGGCATCTTAAACGACAACGACTGGTACCCACTCGCAACTCTAATTATTGGTTTGCCTGATGAGAAAGAAGAAGATATGTTACAGACATTGGAGTTGATGGATAAACTCAAGGATTACAAGGCATTCTATGTACCGCTCTTCTTCGTGCCACTTGAAAACTGCGTGCTCATGAACAAGAAGGGCGCTGAAATGGATTCACTTTCCAAGGCACGATGGGATTTCTTCATCAAATGCTGGGAATACAACATAAAAATTTGGAAACCGACCTTCCTGGAAAACCGCTTAAGCAATCCGCTACTCTACAAAACCTTCGATAACTTCATTATACCATACTTCGGCAAAATACTAGGTGTCTACTATGGTCTAACCCGCGGTGAAAAAAGCGAACAGCTCAAACAGGCTGTTTGGACGCTGAGCTTACCTATGCCAGAGGCTAAATCGAAGAGTAAAAGCTAAGTTTAGGCAGATGTTCTGCCGAATCCATTTCATTTTGTTGTTGCTCAGTTGATTCTTGGGGTTGCGAGGTTGCTTCTTCGGTGGGTAACGGTTCTTTTGGTTTTTCTTCAGGTCGGGGTTTGAAGATTTTTCGTGCATGCGTAATGTAGCCTGTGTGCCCAGTCATTAACGTTTGAGGTCTGGTTTTTCCACGTTCAACCTGCATTGAGCGCATTATGAGTTCTACGGTTTCTATGAAGATAAAACCGTTTTCTTTGAGCGCCTCGGTGGTTTTTACAACCTGGTCTATGGTTGGGCTAAACGAGACAAGGACACCTGAGGGTTTAAGCGCTTCGTAAGCATGCGGCACTACAAGCCATGGAACAGCAAGGTCCAAAATCACAGCATCTAAGTCTCGTTCTTCTATGCCTTGGGTGATATCCCCACTTTTTAATTCAACGTTATCGATTAGTTTGGAGCGCTGAAGATTTTTGGCAGCGGTCTTTTGGAATTCGCTTCGCAACTCATAGGTATAGACTTTTCCTGTGGAACCTACATAATGTGCTAGGGCAGTGGTTAGGGAGCCCGTGCCCGTGCCAGATTCCACAACGCGACTGCCAGGTCCAATACCGCTAAACATGACGATGAGTGCCGCATCTTTAGGATAGATTATCTGGGTGTTGCGGCTTGATTTCATGATGTAGTCAGTTAAGGACGGTTTTAGTGTGGTGAAGTAGGTGCCGAGGCTGCTTTTGATTGGTTCGCCATACTGCTTGCCGATGAGTTCATCGAATTTCAAATAGCCTTTGTGAGTATGGAAAGTTTGACCAGATTGCACTTTAACCATGTAAGTTCGGCGCGCATCCAAATAGATTAGCACGTAATCGCCGTCTTGGATGATTTGATTAGACACATGGATTCCTCTGGGATGTGAAAGAGTGTCTTGGTGCCATTTAAGCTTTGAATTAAAAGACACCGCTGGATTGCCTAACAGTTGACTGGAAACCTCTGTTTTTTACTTTTTAGCTTAAAATGGTCTCAACCAGCCAACTTTCAGTGTTTTACAGTTCATTTGTTGTGTGTTAGCGCTGTTGATATAGAAGTTGCTTGGTGAATGAAAAATATGCGTTGCCTAGCAAAGAAACCTTGCTAGCGACGGCTTAGACTATGTACTTGCTTGTTTTTTCAAAATCCTTAACAATCTCCATGACTCGCTTGGGAGCATTGAAGGGATGGAGAGGAATGTCTTTGAGCAGTACCCATGGTGATTTACGTGCTAGCACTGTTGCGAGGTGTTGTTCACCGAAGCATTTCTTTGCCACTTCGAGTACTTGTTTGCGAACATCCATTTCTGACATTTCGCCAAGCGCATGTAAATATTCGTGAAGCAATAGATTGTAAATTAGTGCATTTATGGTAGCTTTATTGCTTAGGTTTGCTTCGATAATCTCCACCAAAGAGCGATTCAGGACGATGTTGTTGGTTCCCACTGGGTAATAAGCGCCTAACTGCAGGGGAAGGTCGTCTAAAAAAAGCATCATGCTGTCTCTGCGTTTGCCCAAAGCCACGGCAACGGTGTCTTTGACAATGTTCCATACTTCTGCGTAGTTTTTCGCTTTGTCTAAGCTGGAGCCGAATTCTTGGGCGTGGGGGTTGTTTTCAGTCAAAAGTAAATTGCCTCCTTCTTATATGTTAAAGAGGATTTTATCGCCTTTAAGCTTTGGCGCCTGCTTTAGCATGCGATAATCGTAAAATTGATAAACAACAACTGCTTTTGTCATAGCGTTAAGGTGAAAATTGAATGGCAAGCAATGTCCTCGTGAAAGACATCATGAATAAAGACGTTAAAGTAGTAAACAACAACACATCAGTGCAAGAAGTGGTCGCAACTATGAACAAATATGACAAAGACGCAGTCTTGGTCGTACAAAGTGGTAAACCCACAGGTATAATTACAGTCAAAGATGTGCTGATCCGCGCGGTCGAAGCAGGAACCCCGCTTAGAACCATAATCGCACGCATGGTCTACACAAATCCGCTTGTTGTAATCGATGAGAATGCGACTGTTGAAGAAGCAGCAAAACTTATGAAACACTGGAATATCAAACATTTACCGATCGTTGATAAGGATGGCGCTCTGGTCGGTATGGTGGATGATAGAGACATAGTTTACTCTGTTCCAGCATTGATGTCAACAATGGAAGAGTTCTGTCGCCGAAAATGATAGTGTTTTGAAAAATTTTATCTTTCTTTATTTTCTTGAATTTCTATGCGATGCCGCTTTTATCATTAGATTAATTTTTTCTAGGTAAGTAGGTTGATGTCTATGACTTTTTTGAGTGTTGTTTTTTGTTTCACTTCAATGGATACTTGCTAGCTTTATGTGTGTGTGGCGGTTTTTTGGGTGCCACACGATGGATTGCGGGGATGGTTGCTTTTTGGGTTCGAGCTGTTTCCCTTTGCCCTTTTTTGTGTGGCACAAGCAAACCATCCCACACACCCAACATGGAACCATGTTAAAGCAGCCGCGATGCGAGTGTAGTAGCATGTTGGGTGAGCCTAAAGGTGGTACATTGGGAAGGAGGCAGGAACTGCCGATAATGCAAACAACCGGGTGAACGACGCCTAAGCCCTATTTTTTAATTTATATCTAAAACACGGATGTTAATTTGTTCTCAGTTAATATTGGAAGTAATTTAATTCGAGTGACAGAGAACTTAAGGCAGAAAAGTGCTTTGCCTTCTCTTGATTAATGATGGCGCTAACTCCAAAACTGGTCGTTGTTATCTCCGATTAGCGACTCGTAAAAAGTGATTAATCAGGACAAGTGCGGTTTGCTTTCTATCTGAAGTTTATCTTGATTTGGCCTCATGCTTGCTCTTATTTATATCCTTAAACGCTCTGTAGATGCTGCCAAATCCTATCAAACCAATCACGACGATGACGAGAAATGTTGAAATGTTAATTGAGTTCAAGTTAGGTATAGTGCTTCCCGTATTTATCGCAATTTTATCTAAAATTGGAAATGCAGTAATTAGTATGCCAATAATTGCAAACAATGCACCTCCATAATACAGAGTCCGACCAGCAGCCGACCTTCCAACATACTTAATTTGATCAACTGTAAGATGTTTCACTCGCATAATATTTGCGAATACCCCGCCCAAGACTATCTGCATGCACATCGTACCAAAGCCAAATACCAAGCCGGGAAGAGGTGCATAAATCAACCCTGGCAGCTGAGGTGTAAGTATGAAAGTTATGATAGTTGAGTAGGCACCGAACCCCCAACCAGCAATGAAACCATGCAAAACTGCCAGTCTTGGCTGAATCGGCTTTAAATCGGTCTCATGGAAAGAAGTTTTTTCTGTCTTCATCGTATGATGTTTGCGTTCAAGCAGAAAATCAAATGGTAAATGCAGATAACGACCTTTAATGATGTAAGATCCAGCAATAATCATGACGGCACCCACGACTATGTAGACCGGTCCGTTTAAGTCATACGTTTGGTAGATGGCAGCGAGTCCTAGAAAGCCAAGGGTTGTTAGTATCCCTCGCTGAACAATAAACCCCAGAGAAAACATGAAGCCCGATTTCATCCCACCTCTGGTACTGTAGCTTCCGATGGCGTAGCTGAATGTTATAGGCCAAGTGTGTTCGTCGGGTGTTATACCGTGTAAAAAACCTAAGATAAATGCGGTTCCCAAAATAACGCTTATTGTTAGATTACCTGTCGGGTTTAACAGGCTACTTAGAAGGTTAAGCATAAAAAATACATCACTGATTATCTGTATTGGCTCAGATTTAAGTATTGATGAATTATGAAAATCTACAGATCAAACGAAGATATTTTTGAATATGATAATCTGATTAAACACTTATTTAGGACTTAAGGAGTAAACAATGGCAAAAGCCCCACAATATCCAAACCCTTTTTGTTTTGGAATTTGATGATTATTGCTAAGAGATAATAACGAGGGAGAGACTATTTTTAAGGATGATGAGGATTTTAGAAGGCTGAGTTGAGCTATGGTGTATTCGTATAATATTATTCCTGAAGTTCCTAATAGTTATGTTACAAAGTTGTATGAATACATTTACGAATTTTACCTGCTCCCTCAAAAAGATCGATTTGCAGACATTTCCGTAGGCTCCTTTTTTATCAGTTATTCGGTCATAGATTCTTCTGGAAAAAGAAACCTGCTGGTTAAGGCTTCAGGTGATAAGATTATTAACCTATCTATTGAGCCTCTTAGCGGAATGATTTCAGAGAAAGAAATTTTGAAATCTAAAGAAGACATTGATATTGCAATAAACATGTTCGAAGAACAGATCAGAAAGAATAGTATCTTCTTCGCATGGAGGGAAGGCGAATCAATAGTACCTGAAACTGTTTCAGGAAAAGAAAACAAGTCCTTGCGCCGTATCTTTTTGGAAACGCAGATTCTTCTCATAGCTATTTTTATGACTGTCGGAATATTCCTCTTTTTCATAATAGGGCCATTAGTCCCCATAGTTCTGCTCGCAATACAATTCATCTTCGTCTTTTACTCAAATAAAATAATCGCTAGGACAGCAGACTGGCACATAACCAAGAAAAATCCCTATATCCACATTCTTCAGTACCCGCTTTCTGCTGGTCAAGACAACCCACTTCAGAAAATATCAAAAGAAAAAGTTGCAGACCTCAAGAGGCAGATTTACAAAGAAACAATCGCACAGAACGGCGAACTGGACTGCCAGACAGCGCATAAAATCTTCTCTGAGGCAGGGATTGATTGCAAACCCGAAGATCTCATTAGCCGCAAAGTTAATGTCTATGACATCGTGAAGCAGACTGCTGACAGGTTCGGTTACAAGGTTCCCCAAATTGTCGTATCCAACACTTTGCTCCCCAACGCAGCTGCTTCGGGTCCCAGCCCCAGCCGAGGCGTGGTGTTGATAACTACTGGGACGTTTTTGCAGCTCGGCGATGAGGAAATTGTGAGTGTCTTGGGGCATGAGTTCGGCCATTTGAAGGGACGCGATCCTTTATGGTTGTATGGGTTGTCAGCAGTACAGTACCTCTTCTGGTTCTACGTGGTTTTCGGGTTGCTACCGACCACCTCTTTCTTGTTGCTGTTCATTTACTTATGGGCATTGCTGACGTTGACCTATTTTATAGCCAAGTTCTTCGAAGCCAGAGCTGATTTGATTTCAGCTATGGTTATAGGTGAACCGAAAGTTTTAGCTGATGCACTGGAAAAAATAGGATTTCAAAGACTACTTTATGAGCGGGTGCCTTCATTTCGTATTCAAGAATGGCTAAGTATGGATCCTCATCCACCCATTTACTTTAGAATAGCTAGGCTGCGTAATTTGGGGACTGCAGAGATTAAGCATCCTCTTATTAAATCAGCAAGCGAAGTAACGAGAGGTTTCATCCAAAGCTTTTCTTAAATCTCAGCTCAGTTAAAGAGCAAATAAAGATCAAGGGCTAAAAAGAATGAATCATCTGTGATTGACCAAGAGCAATCACATTTTCTTTTTAAGTAGCCTAACATTAATGCTGACTGTGTTTGTTATGGTTTCTGAAAAAATATTACATTTTACAGGGAAAAACAGGGATTTGAACCAGCTAGCGAATCAAATAGTACAACAATTGAATAGCGAGGGATATAAAACGCAGATGACTTCTGCACCGTTAGGGATCGTGATTCAAGCACAGAAGGCAGGAATACTAAGGGATATAATCACTGCTGATAGGGCGTTTAGCATTCTCGTTGCCGGGCAGCCTAACGATTTCACAGTGCACGTTGGGATTGGAAAATGGATACAGAATATTGCCGTAGCGGCGGCTGAAACGATTCTGCTTACTTGGCTGTTTCTTGCTATAGACGTGCCAGAGATGCTTTGGACCCGTCATGTCGAAGGGACAATAATAAAGGAAATAACGCAAATAGTAGGATAGCAAAGAATTTTGCTAGTTGTTAGAGTGCTGAACGCTCTGTCAGAACCACAAGTATGAAAGAAACTATCAACACATATTGGCGTTATTTTAGGATTTTTAGCTTTAGGTATCCCAAGCTGGATCTGAAGGCCGGTGTCCCCAATAGATGACGTTGACGTATCCGCAGTTCTTGCAAACATGCTCAACCTTCACGAAATGGCTAGTTTCGTCCTCAATTCTTGATGCCACCACATGTATGTCATCTGGAGGATAAATTTCAAAATCCGTTCCACATTTAAGGCAACTATACATTCTCGGCTCTTTTTTAGTGCACATCTTACTCTAAAATAATTACTTCTCTGAGGTTCTATTATCTGTTTTGTAGGGGTTATGGTGAGTTATTTTTTCTTAATCCCAGCTGACTTTGCTCGTTTGTATCTTTTAGATTTTTTTTTTGTTGTGTGGGTGTGGCGGTTTTTGCGGTGCCACAAGATGGCTTATGAGTGTGGTTGCTTTTTGGGTTCGGGCGTTTTCTCTATGTCCTTTTCGGTGTGGCACAAACAAACCACATTGCACACTCAACATGAATCCATGTTGAAAATGCTGCTGTGTGAGTGTTAAGACATGTTAAAAAAACTTTAGGCAGGGCATCGGAAAGGGAAGAAAGAGCCTTTAATGAAATCAGCCAAAATAGCATTGAACAGAGAAGCTCGCATCGCCTTAGCCATAAAGCGAACGCTTGCTTCCTTTTTTCTAGAATAATTTAAAAACCTAATTGAGAATAAGCCAACTGCACTAATGTTTGCTTTCGAGGACTGCCCGTGGACATCAGCATCTTCATACCAGTTTTCAAAGAGTCAAGTCAATTAGACAGCATGCTTGAAGCACTTGATGCGCAGAACGTCTCCAAAGAGATTTTTGTAACCATCGACCAGCCAACCGAAGAGTTTAGTGAAAAAATTCAGCACCTAAAAACATACAACGTCCATTTTCTCGTTAACAGGGATCGCATTGGAAAAGCAAACGCTCTAAACGCAACCGTAAAAGAGTCAACCGGGAAAGTGCTGCTTTTTTTGGATTCAGATGTCTGCATCCCAAAGGACCCCGATTACTTGAGAAAAATCGTAATGGACATGCAGCATGCAGATGTGTTAGACATTAAAAAAAAGGTTAAAAAAGACAAATCTTTTCTTTCAAAAATGGCATACTACGAGTATTTAACCTTCAACATCAGCTCTTGGATTGCTTCCCGTTTCATGCATAAATGTCCAGCGGTTAACGGTGCCGCATTTGCTATAAGACGAGAAATGTATGAGAAGGTCGGGGGTTTCCGCAAGGTCATTGCTGAAGACATAGACATTGCTACCCGAGCGTTCTTGAGGGAAAGTAGCTTTGCTTATACTCATGACGTGTACGTTGAGAATGTGGTGCATTCGGATTGGAAGAAATGGTTTACTCAACGTCGGCGGTGGGCGATTGGGCAAGCGCTATGGCTTAAAGATTGGTACAGGGATTTGGCTAAGCGCTTCGTCAAGAAGCCCCAAGTTTTCCTACCGAGCCTTTTCTTTCTCTATCCCTCTGTCGCCGTATTCGTATTAAGTGCCCTCGTGCCCAGTCTTTGGATGTATAATTCGCTCCTCGTTTTTTCATTGTTCCTGTCAGTGAAATTCAACATTGCGTTGCCAATTTTTTTGGTTTCTTTGGGGACGGCTGACTTGTTGAAGATTTTGCTTATCTCTATGTCCAGTTTTGCCATTACAGCAGTTGTTTTCTATGGCTTCTCCAGAAAACTTGGTTTTTCAGACTTAAAACTGCATGAACTCTTCGTTTACTACTTTTTTTACTCCTCTCTTTGGATGATCATTGTAGTTGTGGGGCATATTCAAGTCCTTGTTTTTGGAAAAAAGGCTGGTCCCGACTGGAAAACTTGAACATCTGTATGCCTTTATGATATTTGTTATCGTAGGCTCATCTTCCCTTCGCGTCTTCACGCCAACCCAGCCTTTGCACTTAAAGTGAGTTTTGTTATTCTATTCTGGTCCCCTTCAACATAGGGGCGGTTGCGAATGAAGAGACAATCAGCAACTGGGCCTATCCATCATGCAAATCCAATCTTATTCTTGTTGGGAAGCGATAGGTGAAATTGTATGTCGGCGTGTTTTCTTTGCTGTGCCCTATCAGTGTGTGGTAAGAGAAATAGTCAAAACACAAAACTGTCAATGCTATACTGTTAACTGTAATCTTAAGCGGATCCAAAGGGATTTGAACCCTTGACTTCCAGCTTAGAAGGCTGGCGCTCTATCCGTGCTGAGCTATGGATCCCTAAACATTGAAGATAGTTTGATAGTTTACGTTTAAACGTTTTCATTGTGTTGTAATCCTAAATGAAGTCAATCGTTCTCCGCATTGGGTGTGGTCAGGCATTTTGCGGTTGAATTCTTTTAGGGGTTGTTTGTCGTTTAGGTAGACTTCACTCTCTCAGTAGCCTTCTTAACTTATGCTTTGATAATTAAGACAAACATCGCTGCTTTGGTAGTCAAATCTGGGTCCCAAATTCATTGAAGTTGGATAAAGCGTTAATCAGCACATGAAAAAGCTTCAAGCAGGCTAGTTTGATAAGACTTGAGCACCTACCTCGAAAACCTTTGATGACTACGCGATAACAATATTTAACTTCGTCACCTTATAACCCTCATGCCAAAACTGTATCTGTTGGGCGGAGAAAACGTTTTTAGAAGAAGCGCAAGGGATGTCAACCAAATAGCATTCCAAAACGCAAAGCATCCGCTCAACGTTTTGGTGATTCCGTGGGCAAGAGCCTCCTTTGATCGAAGATACCGCAAGAGAAAACGACTCAGCGACTATTTTATAAGCTTGGGTGCATGCACCGTCAACTTCATTGAGTACTTAGACTCGGCGGAAACTGTCGCTCAAAAGATGACTCACTCAAGCATAGTTTATTTGACAGGAGGCATTCCAAGCGTGCTTATCGAGCGGCTAAGATACGCAGGCATTGATTGCCTGCTTAAGAATTATGAGGGCACCATCATCGGCAGAAGCGCGGGCGCATTGGCGCTTTGCAAAAAATGTTTAACCACCTGCCGAAGCAACTCTAAAGTAAGAACCGTCAATGGCATCGGCTTAGTAGACATCGCCCTCAAAGCACATTACAAACCTCAACAAAATAAAATGCTCGAAGAATATTCGCTGCAAGAAGCGATTTATGCGGTACCAGAGGGTTCAGCCATTGTTTACGACCATGACAACATCTCATTCATCAACAACGTTTACTTTTTCTGTAAGGGGAAACGGCAAATCTTAAAAAGCATTTGAAGAAAGAGTTTCATTCGACCTTAAAGGAGCGCTTTGAAGAAGGAGAAAACTTGAAGGTTACAAACGTTCCCGAAGCTTTTCCGAGAGCATTTGAACGAGTTCTTCTTTGTCTTTTTCGATTACATTCCAAAGCTGTCTAGTTTCATTATCCAAGGCTGCATCGTTTTTGTAGTTGTTCTTTATGCGCCAAAGACTTTTGTTCTCGATGAGCAGTTGCTCCATCAAATCGTATGTATTGTTATCGAGCATACGCGTCTTAGACGAGTCTTTGCGGGATGATAGCGACTCTGCAGTTTGAGGATTATCGACTTCCATGCAGACTTTTTGGCGTTTATTATCTTCACTGGTTTTGCAGACCATAAAGCTGGTGTCGCCTTCACTTGTTGTGGTTGTGAGCACTTCTTCGTTTTCCTTAACCAAAACTTTCACCTCCAAAAACAACGACTACTAGTGAAACAAGTTAACACACATAAGGATATGTGACTGCGATTAGAAACATCACAATAGCCAGCCATCCATCAAGAATAATTAAGTTTTTAGGGAAGAGACATCAAACACATTCTGACCAATATATGTGCAAATCCACCGTGCTGGCAATCGCCTTAACAGCATTCTGCCTTTTTGGAATAGCGGGCATTTTAGCCGCTGAAGTTAATGTAGGTGTAAAAAGTGGCGACTGGATAGAATACAATGTCACCGTCACAGGCAACCCACCCCCAGACCATGACATAACATGGGCAAGGATGAACGTAACAAACGTTTCAGGAACAGCCATAACCGTTATCGCAGAAAATAGGTTTGCAAACGGAACACTCCTTTCAGGACAATCAACATTTAATTTGGCAACTGGCGTCCTTGGCGACGACTTCTTTATTCCTAAAGACCTTAACGTGGGCGACCAATTCTACGACGCTTACCAAGGCAACATAACCATAACATCTATGGAGGAACGCAATGTGGCAGGAGTTCAACGAACAATCATTTCAGGTTCAACAGAGTACACAACATACTACTGGGATAGAGAATGCGGCATCCTTGTCTCCGCCACCTCGCATGAACCCGACTACGTCATGGTCACAGAAACTCAAGCCACCAACCTCTGGCAACCCCAAACTTCAAACCCAGAACAATCAATACTACCATACGCAGCTTTAGTGGCAATCGTTGTGGTAATTATAGTCATAGTGGTGTTTTCAGTTCGGCATCATAGGAAGAAAGCTTAACTTTAAAGCGCTACCTTGCAAGTTTTTCTAAAGTGCAAAGCTTACATAGCGATACTTCAGAGCAATATTCGGAATAAGTCACGGCAAGTTTTTCCCATTTTCCAGACCTGAACAGTTTAGGAAAGCTCTTGCTTGGGCGAGAGTTGTTGTGCAGGTTGGACAATCACAAATGCTAAAATATCCTTTATGACTGTGTACGGTTGCTTTGGAAGCGAAAACATTTTCCCCTCCCACAAGCCCTAAGATTAGATGATATTCAGGGTTTCGTCGTTAGCCGTTGAAAATAGTTCCAAGCAAGAATGAATTCTGTTATGAATAAAAACGCCGAACCATCAATGATGGGTTCCATTTCCGAAAGGCACCAACGTATAGTCCTAACCATTGTTGTTCTCGGAACCCTCATGGGTGCTCTTGACAGCACAATAGTCCTTTTGGCTTTTCCAGTCATAAACGACAGCTTGAAATCTAATTTTATCACGACAATTTGGATTATTCTTGCTTACCTGCTAGTAATCGCCGTCACCACCACTCAGATGGGAAGGATCGGTGACATTTACGGTAGAGGCAAAATATTCAACATCGGTTTTGTAGTGTTCACGGTAGGTTCACTCTTTTGCGGTCTCTCACCTCACATTTTTCTTCTAATTGCCTTTAGAACGTTCCAAGCAGTCGGTGGAGCAATAATGCAAGCCAACAGTGGAGCCATAATCGCAGACATTTTCCCAAGGGAAGTGAGAGGCAGAGCTTATGGCTACAACTCTTTAGGTTTCACGAGCGGAGCAATGTTGGGGATTGTCTTAGGTGGAATCATAACTACTTTCGTGGGTTGGCAATACATCTTCTTCTTGAACATACCAATCGGAATAATCGCTGTAACAGTAGGCGTAAAATACATTAAGGATACCAGAAAAAACCCTCAAAAAATTGATCTATCCGGCATGATACTGCTCGCAGTCGCCTTCATTCTTCTTTCTTTAGGGCTAATAGATTTTACAACACAAGGGTTAGCGCCCATAAATATTGCAGCAACCGTGCTTGGAGTGGCGTTAACTGCCGTGTTCATATGGTACGATCGGAAGCTGAAGAATCCCATGATTGACTTTAACGCCTTAAAGAATAGGACCCTAAGAAACTCGATTTTGTCAGCGTTCTTCGTAAGCCTTGGCTACTTTTCGGTGGTTTTCCTTGTAATAATGTACCTACAAGGCATTAGGGCACTCTCACCTTTGAATGCTTCATTACTGCTCATTCCAGGCTATGTCGCAGGCAGTTTTTTGGGACCAGCAATGGGTAGGCTCTCAGATAAGTATGGTTCAAGAGAAATTTCCACCTTAGGCGTAGTTTTCTTAGGTTTTGCCATTGTTACCTATTTAACTTTGGGCGTTAACTCGTCGCTCTACATAGTCCTTTTAGGTTCAGCCATATCGGGTTTCGGCACTTCTATGTTCTTCCCAGCAAACAACAGCGCCGTTATGGCAAACGCCAAAGCAGAGTCATACGGCAGCATCTCTGGCTTGTTGAGAACGCTACAAAACATCGGAATACTCGGAAGCTTCGTTTTAGCTATATCAATCGCGGCGGCTTCAATTCCTAGGGAAGCAGCTTTTGAGGTATTCATTGGGACAACAAACCTTGCTGGCGGCGTTAGTGGAGATTTTATCGCTGGTATAGACCACGCCTTCTATGTGTCTATTTTGATTTTGGCTATAGCAGGAGTTCTATCTCTTATCAGAGGAAAAGATCTGAAAAAATCACCAACTTAGAGACAACAAGTTTGGCCGCAATCGCATAATCAACCTAACACACTTAAGATGAAAAGAAAATGTCAAATTATTTTAATGAATACATTCTTGACACAGAACCAAAAAGATTTTTGCTGCTTCTGTTTTCGAGCAAGGTCGTTCTTTTCTGAAAAACTGAACGCATTCATGACTGATAAATTGAAGAGCCTTTTAGTATACTCATCCATCAACCATCTGAAAACTTATTAGTTCGACAATTTTTCTTTCAAATGTTCTTTGAAGTTTTCTGGTGTGAATTCTTGTTTGAAAAGGATGCAACCATGAGGCTGAAAAGTCTCCTGTTTACTTCGCTTGGGCATTTTATAAACGATGGAGAAGGCTTCCTTGTACCCGTGATAGTAGCGGTCTTGGTTTCTCAACGGGGTATAACACCACTTGAAGTTACTCTGATGTACCTTGCTTTCTATTTATCCTCTGCAGTACTGAGCGTTTATGTTGGTCGATTTGCAGACAAAACTGGATATCCAATCCCAATCATTGCAGTCGGCTTAAGCGTCGTTTCCATTGGTTTTCTGGGATTTTACCTTTCAGCATCTTACACTAGCGGATTACTATTTTTTATCTCTTTGATTGTTTCCGCGTTTCTTGCTGGCTTAGGCGGAGCCTTCTTTCATCCTTTAAGCGCTACAGTCTTGCAGACTACTTTCGAAGAGAAAGCCAGAGGAAAAGCGCTTGGAATAAATGGAGCTTTCGGAAGCGTCGGCAGAGCACTTTACCCATCATTCTTCTTTTTAATCGCGGCGTTGGTTACTACTTTTGACGCCATTGCAGTCCTATCAGCGGTCGGTTTCCTAGCGGCTTTAGCAATTTGGATAGGCCTAAAAGTACCGAAGATTAAAACTGTTAGTGAACAACTGCCTGATAAAAAGGCAAAGTTTAGGGGCGCTTTTACTAAAGGCATTGTAGTTTTGACGATTGTAACCTTCGTTCGCTCGTTAGCAGTTATAGGAGTAAACTCTTGGATACCAACGTTCATCTCGATCCAAAAGGGCGTTGGAATCACAAACTTGCTAGGCATTACGCTGACTGTAATGTACGCTTCAGCAATAATTGGTCAGCCCCTCTTCGGTGTGCTCGTGGATAAGTTTGACAAGAGACTTATCTTTGGATTAAGCTCAGCTGGTTCAAGCCTTTCAATTCTAGGATACCTGTTCACAACGGGAGTTTCAGAGATAGTTTTCCTATCACTTTTCGGGTTCTTTGCTTTCAGCGCGTTCCCGCTTGCCTTTGCTTTATCCAGAGACTATGCACCTGAAGGCGGTTCATCTCTAGCAAATGCGCTTGTCTGGGGATTGGGCGTTACAGGAGGCGGCGCAGTTGGGCCTATCGTGACAGGGTTAATTGTTGCTAATGATTATGCTAACCTTGCGCTAGCATTTGAAGTAATGGCTATAATAGCCATGATTTCAGCTTTAGCGACTATTCTCATACCAAAGGCAAAAAAATCAACAAAGGTTCCGCTTTTTCACTAAGTTGAAACTACAGGTCATCTGCCAGCGATAATTAAGTTAGAATCAATCTGAAAAAAGACCGCTGGTAATGTTACAGGTTTCTAAAGGCTCTTATTAGCACTTTCTTCAGGCGGCTTTAATCCATGAAAGAACAGATAATAAACTGCACTGTTAGCTGTCTGCAACAAAGCTGATATGTACAATGGCAAACTGCTGGCTACTTCCTGCATGATATAGCCCGAAAAGACGGGGCTGACGGCATAGGGTAAACCCCAACCCAACCCGCTGGATACTCCGACAGCCATAGCTCTCTCTTCAGCGCCGACTATGCCCATCATGTAGGATTGTCTAATTGGCATTCCAACACTTAGAAAGATACTTCTCGCAACATAGAAAATTGAGGCAACGACGAAAAAAGGAATAATCGGCAACAGAACAAGAAGAACTGCACTTACTAGCCTAGTGGATACAATCATTTTAACAGAACCCAGTCGCTTTGCCAATGAGGGCGCAAATAAGTAGGAGAATGCACTTGCAATAGTCGATGCACTGATTACGAGTGAAATGTAAAAAGCAGAAGCGCCGAATACGATGCTAAACCAAAGGGTAATCAGAGGTAACGGTATAAGCCCAAATCCAAAACCATTAAGAGTTGCTGTCAGAGTAAACTTGCCTATCAATCGTTTTTCCTGATCGATGGTTTTCCTCTTTTCAATCATAACATCTTGAACAACATAACTTAGAAATGCGGTTACAAGACCCAAGCCCATAAAAATCAGAAAAAGCAACCGGTAAACCAGTATTCTATCTAAGCCTAAAGCCGAAAAAGTTTCTGGTAAAGCCGCAAACGCTGCACCTAAACTAAATAGAAGCGTACCCACCAGCGCATTAATACTAAAAACTCTGTTACGTTCAATCGCACTCACTTTGTCAGCTAGTAGAGCCTGCTGGGCTGGACCAAAAGGGCCTCCTCCTGGTCCCCCGGCTCCAGCGCTTCCAGCACCACCTAAAACAGCGCCTAATAATAAAAGTGGGAAGGATGCGGTAGAAACGTAGATTGCTCCAAGTGCGGACATTAGTAGTGCAGAAAGAATGAGGAAAATTTTTCTGTTGTTAGCTTTGTATGAGAGTAATCCTGCACTAACAATCAAAATTGCGCTTGATACTCCTGCGACTGTCACCACGAGTCCAACTTGAAGAAGGCTGTAGCCTAACTGTACGAGATAAATGCCCAAAGCTGTGTTTAAGAAACCATAACCAAAACCCCTCAGACCGCGCATTAAGATTAGAAGATTTACATCTCGTTGACCAGAAATCAACTAAAAAGCTCACCGATGTTATAACTAAAGAAGCGAGGTTAATATTAATTAAGACCTTTTTAATTGCTGCAGATTAGGAAATAATCTGAAATTTCTGGAGTTGTAGTTACCGTTAAAAGTCGAGCTAAAAGATTGGAGTGATATATTGTCTGAACCAGCCTTAACAACGCTAAAGTTACTTCATGGCTACAGGTTTAAAGCTGAATTTGATGTGGCAAGCATTCCAGATATAGTTGTTGATGAGTTATCGCCGATTGGAGAAAGCGCTGGACCAAACCCAACAAGACTCATGTCTGTCGCTGTTGGCCAGTGCCTCAGTTCAAGTTTGTTGTACTGCCTGCAAAGGGCAAAAATAAAAGTCAAAGACCTCCAAACGACAATAAAAGCCAACGTAGGAAAAGACGAAGAAGGATATTTAAGAATCATAAGCTTCGATGTCAGGATTCAACTTGATGTTAACGAAGAGGATAAAATTCGAGTTCCCAGGTGCCGAGAGATTTTCGAGAAATATTGTACAGTTACCCAAAGCGTCAGAAAGGGCATAAATGTGAACGTGGAATTTGTTTAGAGGCAGCCTCATCTAGGTGAGGAATTTTTGGTTAGCTGATTCAAAGTGACGTTTAAGTCGTAATCATTTTTTAGGCAATAGCTCTGCAAGGTCGTAGGTAGCAACACATAAGACGCTATCAGCGCCACCGTAATAAACGAGCACTTTATCGTCAATCAACACGTTTCCGCAACTGAAAACTACATTTTGAACCTTGCCTAAACGTTCATAATCTTTTTCAGGAGTAAGAATCGGTTCCTTGCCACGATAAATAACCTGCTCAGGTCTTTCCTTATCAAGCAAAGCTACACCAAGACAATAGACATTCGAATAGTTGACGCCATGATAGATAAAAAGCCAGCCTTCGTTGAGTTCAATTGGTAAGCCAGTTGCTCCAACTTTAAATGAATCCCAACTGTCCAACCGCGGTCCCATAACAAATTCAAGCTTATACCAAAGATTAAGGTCGTTGGATCGAGCAATACAAATATCGGGATCAAAACGAAGGAACATGATGTATTCGTCGTTGATTTTCTTAGGAAAAACAATTGCGTCTTTATTGCGGATGCCAGGCATGCATAAGCGCCTTTCACCCCATATCCATTGTCTTGCTAAAAAGTTTGTTATGGGAATTGAAGTTAAAGCAACCTGGTAAACCTTATGATAGGCATACTGGCCATAAGCCACATAGGTCATAATCAGCGAATCGCCCAACACCGTTAACCGTGGGTCTTCACATCCAGCATTCTCAGCTTCCATTATGGGGCTAAAAGCAGGATCAGGCGCACGCTCGTCTATGTTATAGCCATCTGTAGTAACAGCATAGCCAATGCGTGAAATGTTATCGTTACCCATTGCACGATAGAGAAGATGAATTTGTTTATCAAGCAATATGGCTGCTGCATTGGAAACTGTTCGTGATTCCCAATCGTGTTTGCCATCTGGCTTAAGTATTGGATTACCTTCAAACCGCTTCATAGAAATTGTCACGTTTACATTTCGAAAAGCTCTTCATACAATTGTCTAATAGATAGTAATCCGACTATTTTTCCATCTGAATCTGTTACTGGTAGGTGTCTTACCTTACGATCAAGAATGATGTGCTTGGCATCCCTGAAGGCTGCATCTTCGGAAACAGTGTAGACATTTTTGGTCATCACTTTCTCGATAGGTGTATCCAACGGTATGCCTTGGGAGACAACTCTTATAACGTCTCGTTCAGTAAATATGCCTTCGATTTCCCGCTCGGCAGTTGTTATAACAACAGACCCAACATGCTTTTCGAACATTGCATCAATACATTCTTTTATTGTCTCATCTTTTTTTAAGGTAACAAAGTCTTTAATCATAATGTGATTAACTTTCATTCTAAAAAGCCTTCAAAAGGTTAAAATACGCTGGGAAAATAAAGATTTCGGATTCAAAAATCAGTTGTTCGTTTGTTTGAATAAAAACTATATGTTTGCAGTGACGAGTATGACACCGGCGACGGTGAGAATTATACTGGCGAATAGTTTGGGAGAAAGCTGCTCGATCTTTCGTAGATAGAGAAAAGCAAAAATTGCCACAAAAACGGGCTCTGTCGATATAAGGGGAGTAACGATGGAGACCTGTTCAAAGCTTAAAGCGTAAAATGCCAAAACCCATGTGACGGCTTGGCCGATGCCGGCAGCCCAAAACAACCGCAAATCCCGTTTAATTGCCAAGTCTTTACGCGTCCCATTCGATGAAAGGAATATCAATAAGTAGGGGATCAGCGAGAATGTATAAGCTACAGCCACTCCGAAGACTGGCGCGTTAAAAAGTTCGAGGGCAAATTTGCGTAAGAGGCTACCGATTCCAAGGGTTAATCCGCCGATAATCGGGAAAAGCAGGTTTCTCCTTTGGCGGAAGCCATCTAAGGTTATTTCGCGTGCACTCCATTCGACCGAGAGGGCGGCAAAGAAAACTAGCAGTATCCCTAGCCAGTTTACGCTTGTAAAAATCTCCATTAAAAATACGTGGGCTAAAAGCGAGGTGTAGATGGGGTAAGTTGCATAAAGGGAGGAGTTGACAGGTGTGCCGAGTTTTTTCATGCCTTGATAGTAAAGAAGCCGTACTAAACCGGGAGTTAATATTCCACTCATTGCAAAAACGGCTAAACTTAAGAGATTTAGCTCAGTGAAGTCTGTGAGGAAAAGGGCGATGGGCCAAAGGAGGAGCAACCCTACTGTGCTGATTATTAGACTTATGTTTAAAGTGCTCGATTGAGCAGAATGCCGCCTCACTAAAACCACAGATATCGCAGAGGTTGCAGCGGAGAGCAAAGCCAAAGCTATGCCAATCATGCCTTTTGATGTTGGTATGGTGGTAATTAAGAATTATTTCTGAGTCCGCAGATAAGTCTGTTCTTTTATTTGCAGGTAACTTATTATTTTCGTACGTTGGAGTTATTCTGCGTTATGACTCGAAATGTTAAAGCAGTTAGTTTGTTTTCTGGCGGCTTAGACAGCATCCTTGCCACAGAACTTATTCGCCGCCAAGGTATTGAGGTGATTGCTTTCAATGTTAAAACGCCCTTCGGTATCCCAAAAGAAGGCGGCAAAACTGAAGCTGAAAAAAGTGCAGAACAGCTAGGGGTACCTTTGAAAGTTCTCAGTGTTGATGCGGACTATTTGCGGATGCTGCGTAAGCCTAAGCATGGATATGGTAAAAACCTCAACCCCTGTGTTGACTGCAAAATCTTCATCCTAAAAAAAGCTAAAGCATACGCAAAAGAAATTGGCGCGGACTTTCTCTTTACAGGCGAAGTTTTGGGTGAACGCCCGATGTCCCAGAATTATCCAGCTTTAAAGTCGATTGAAAAGGAAGCTGGGCTGGAAGGAAAGTTGCTGCGTCCGTTGTCGGCAAAGTTGCTCCCTGAAACGGTTGCAGAGAAGAAGGGGTTAGTCGACCGAACTAAGCTTTTAAGCATTAAGGGAAGGTCACGGAAACCCCAAATTGCACTTGCCAAAGAATACGGAATCAATGTTTATCCGTCACCTGCAGGCGGTTGCCTCCTGACCTGCGAAGAGTATGCTAAAAAACTTCGGGACCTTTTGTCACATAAACGACGGGTTTCAGCATCAGATTTGGCTTTGCTCCGAGTTGGCAGACATTTTCGAATCGATAAGAACACGTTCATTGTTGGCAGAAATGAGTCAGAGAATAAGTTTTTGAGAGACCATAAATCCGTTTCTGATTACTATTTTGAGTTACCCATCATTGCTGGGCCAATAACACTCCTAAAGGGACCGAAAAACAAGCCAGCCATTCAAACGGCAGCGCAATTAACCGCCTTCTATTCTGATGCGAAAACTGGCGAGGTTACTGTGCGCTTCGGGAAAGTAGCGCTTGATAGATCCATTACCGTGCCTTTGCCGAAGAAGGTGGATGTGGATAAGCTCAGGGTTGGCTATGGAGAGAAATGCAAATAACCTCGCTATGGCTGAGCAAAAAATTATCACTTGATACAAAGCTGTTAGAGACCCATCAGTTCCTAGCGGGATTCATGGCGTAAATAAACCACAAGAACAGCTAAAACGATAGCTAAAATCAACAATACAACTATAACCACAGCCCAAGGGTCTATGTTTAAGGCTTGCTCGGTAGGTTCCGAGGTGGTTGTTGGAGTGGGCGTTGATGTTGGTGTTGGCGTAGCTGTCGGCGTAGGCGTTGGTGTTGCGGTTGGTGTTGGTGTGGGTGTCGGGGTGGGTTCAGGTTCTACGATGACATTAACTATGAGTGTGTTGTCTGAGGAAGCAGTAACAGTGCTTGTGCTGGTTTGCACTTGTATGTTCCAAATGTAGGTGCCGTTCGAGGTAAATGTGTAAGTGATACTGTTTTGGACACCGTTGTTTATAGCGGCCTGGTTAGTGGCGACTATGGAACCGTTGACTATCAATGATGCACTGACGAAAGTTTCTGATTCATCTTTGCTGGGAGTGTAGCTAAACGTTACATTAAAGGTAGAGCTGGTGCTACCGCTCAAAGGACTGTTTAGCGTTACGGTTGTAGGTTGCATTGTAGGTTCTGGCGACGGCGACTCCTCTTGGCAGCTAGCTAAAGAAACCAAACATCCGCTAACTACAAGCAAAAAAATTATTCCAAAGCATACTTGCTGGCTTTTCATGAACATAAGTTGACCAATTTGTATTTATGTTTTTTTCCAAAAGTGCTTTGGAAAAGATGCCAAGCTGTTGATGTAAATGGACTCATATGAGATTATGTAGGTGGTGTGTTAATGCTTGATGATGCATCAATCTTATAAACCTAATAATTCGATATGTGATAGAGGCACAATGAAAAAACAGGTTCAGTCAAAGGTCAAACAGGAGATTAGTTATGCAGCTTTGCCTTTAACTGCGGCGTTCTCCCTATCAGACCTTGCTTCGTATCCTTACAATTACCTGATGGTTCTTATTCCAGTTCTAATCTTAGAAGGCATCCTGATTGGTTTCTACTTACATAAAATAGACCTAAAAAACAGACCTGCTCAAACGGCGCAGCCTACCGAGGCACAGCGGATACCTGACCAGAAACCTTTGCTTCAAGCTAAGCCAAAACCTAAGCTAAAGCCCATTCGAATTGAAAAAGCTGAAGTGGTGGGTGATAATGTAGAGTTTAGTGTCAGGAAGGGTCTTTTTAGGAAACGTTGGTTTCCCATCAAACGGATTCCCGTTTACGAAATTCAAGCAATGGAATTGGCAGAAAGCCAGATAAGCATCTCTTGGCAAGAATTCGCTGACTCATTTGCTTATAAGAAAAAAAATGAATCGTTTGTTAAATTACGTGACCAAATTATATCCCTACTTGAGGAGCGTAAGAAGGCGTTGGAAAGGGAACAGAAAGCGCTCCTGAGAAAGAATGACCTAACCGGAGCTATTAACGCATCAATCAACGTTGTGGATTTATCATTTGATATTCTTATGGCTTTGCAGGTTAAGCGGATAAACTGGAACCGTATTGAAAGCTATGCTAACGGCTTAGGGAAGGGCTTGAATTTTGCAGGACCAACCATCGTGCCCTTTAACCTGGATTTTTCACAGGTTCATGCAGCCATAAAAGAACAGGAGCCCAAAGAGACGACAAAAGAAACTCTAAGCGTGCTAAACTCGATATATGGGTACTTCAATGGGTTGAGCCCTGAAGACGACATAGCGGAGACTCATCCAAACTTTAAAGACACCAAAGCAGTCATTTCGGCTTACTATATGCTCAACGACCTTTTGCTTGGTAGAGTTGTTGGTGAAAGAGACAGCAAAAATGAGAGTGCAGCCTTGGAAACCACTTTGATGGGTCTAGCGAGTGAAACTAAGTTTAAAATGAACGTTGACGAGTTAAAGGGCTACTTCGATAATGTTCTAGCTGGTAGCGACTTTGAAGGCGTTGTTGAGGAAGTAAGAGAGGTCTTTAGAGGGCAGTTAAAGCAACTTTAGTCTTGATTTGTCAAACATTGCTTTTTGCGTGGGGTTAGGGGTTTTTTGGTTGGGGGTGGGAAAACTTAAGAGTATGACATGCGTCATATAATTGTAACATAAGGAAACAGGAAATGAACAAAATCGCATTATCCATGCTCATTACATTAGCACTCACCATAAGCTTACTTTCTTCGCCAGCCTTAGCCAGAGCTGAAAGCACATCAGGGGTACTACCAATCACCAACCTTGACGGCTTAACCGTAGATTTGCCGTATGAAACTTTTATGGCTATGCCAAAAACAGTTGTAAATGCTGCCCTCTCTTGCTATGGTAACCTGCTTGCAAGTGGAAACTGGGGAGGAGTCAAAGTTTCAGATGTGCTCAACCAAGTTGGTGTAAGTTCGTCGGTTGGTTCCATCTCCTTCTTTGCTGCGGATGGGTATAGCGTAATCCTACCAATTGAAACAGCGCTGAGACCTGACGTCATCATAGCGTACGAATTTGAAGGCAAAAGCCTTAGCGAAAACCTACGTTTAGTGGTTCCAGGAGAAAACGGCAACCTTTGGATTGCCATGATTACTTCAATAAGCGTAAGCCCAACACAAATCAGCGGAGGACAATCAACTGACATAGATTCAATCACGAAATCGCAGCCGCAAACCGACAATATCGACTTCCAACCATCGCCCACACAACCACCTCAAACTCCGCCCCAACTGGAGAATAACCAAGGTACCACAGAATCACCTGCACCGCCTACAAACCAAACTCAAAATCAAACATCAAAACCAAGCCCTGATTCGAACGATTCACTCTCACAGCCAAGTGTATTATTCAGCGAGGCAGTTTACTGGATTGCGGTTGCTGCGATTTTTGCATCGATTGCTGCTGGCTTTGGGGTTTTCAAGCGCAGGAAGTCTCAAAATTCGAGGTAAAACAAGCTCAGTGGCTTTTGCATTGGTCTGTAATTTGATTATTGATATCCATTTTTTTACTGAAAATATTATTTTCCGATTCATTAGCTTTATTTACACTTAGCACGTATAATCACTTGGCAGAGTTTGGGGGGTAGATGAAATGGCGAAGAATCCGCAATCAAAGGATGAAGCTTTAGAAGCTTTAGACTTTATCGTAAACGTGCTCAAAGAGCATGAACATGATTTAGACAAACTTATAAACGAATTAGCAACGGTCACTGAGCAAATGGGAGATGCAAGCGAGCTCAGCGGCAAAGTGGAGAAGCTCGAAGAAAAAATAAACGGTTTGCAAAAAGAAGTTGCAAATTTCGTAAGCTGCCTATCAGGCGGCCCCAAAGAAGCGTGGCCTATGGCGGCAAGAGAGCAAGCCACTACTATGGTTGCGTCATCAGCGCCTGTAGCCTTGCAAGGTGGGCTTCCAGTTGTTGTTAGATGCAAGCAATGGGAAGACTTTTTAACTTTGGCTTTTAGGGCTCAAACGCTCTCATTTAGCTATAGCGAGAACGAAAAAATCTTCCAAGCTGATGCACTCAAAGGAAACCAAGTAGTTTCTTACAGTGGACCTTTGCCCAAGTTATCCAATATTCTAAAATTATGGTTGTCTAAGCAGCTTGAGGTTTCCGAGCACTCAGTGCTCGAAGGCGTTTTAACGTTAGGCTAAATCCATATTTTCAGTTCGGCTTTTTGCTTCATAACCATTATAACTCAAAACCACAGCGTAAACCTTGTTAGCGGTAGGAGGAATTGGCGAGGTTGAAGGCACAGCCCAAGCCAAAGTTCGATTTCCGTTTTCGAAGCCTTCTCCTTTCTCCTCGACGACGGATGGCTATTGGCTGCCAACACACGAACCATCCTCCATAACCCCTAACCATAACCCGTTAAAACATTAATCTACAGTTAACTTGGGGTAGAGGCAATCATTGGCGGAAGCGATGTGTATGGATTTTGTACATGCAGTAGTATGAGAAGTGCCAAGGCTGAAGGGTGCCAATCCGTGTTAGAAGGTGCTTCTTGCGAAACAGCCCAGCCGCCATCAGAAAATTGAGCGCCAAGGATGTTTTGCACAAAGATGGGGTTTACCAAGTTGCCCTGTCCTGCCTCGTAAAGAAATGCGGCAGCTTCCAGTTGTATATCGTTGACTTGTGAACCGTCGGAGATTAATGCTGCGTTGGCTTGGTATAGTGAACTCAGGAAGTCCTCTGGCAGTTCGAGGTTGTAATGGTTGTTCTGCAACCAGATGGTTGCCAATAGGGCATGTGTAAGTAGGTAGCAGCCGCTATTTTTTGTGGATTGCCTAGCATAAAGAAGCCCACTTTCCATAGCGTTTGATAATCTATATATGTAATCGCTGGGCAGAGGCATTCGGTCGGCGTAGAGAGCAGGAATCGTGAGGCGGTCAAGTTGGTCGGTTACTGAATTAAAATCTTCAGGTTGGACTATCGAATTGTTGTAATCGGCGATGCGTCGAAATAGTCGTGTCATGGGTTCTGGTTTGGCTGCAAGCAATTGGTCAAAGCGTTCAAGCGAACCATTGAATTCTGCAATGCCAAATTGCCGGTAGATTACGTTGAGCATTAACAGTCCTACGGGGTTATCGGTATGCTGTAGGTAAGTTATCGCTTTTTTAACTGCTTGATCTATCGCTGGGTCGCTGGGTTTTGCGGTGTTTAGCAGAGTTGGCTCAGGTTCATTGGATGGAGCTGAGGGCACCTTTAGCAGGAACGAGACCGCCAAAAGACCACAGATTACAGCAACTGCACAGAGCGCTACGAGCGGTTTCTTCATAATGCTTCTTATCGGTTCAAATCGTTTTTATGCATATTGCTTAGCAAGTCAAATTACACCAAAGTTTTTGGCACAGGCTAATCAACAGACCTTAGTCTGCAAAGACCAAAAAAAATTAGAAGTTAACGGGATTTCACTATAGATGAAGGTGCCGCGTACCTTAGCCTTTTAATCGAAGCTGCCAGAACAACACTTGCCAAGATTACGACCAAGAGCATGATTGTGAGTGGCGGGAACTCTGGGATAGCGTTGACTGAGGTTACGGTATCTGTATGGTCTATTAGGTTTGCGTTTCCATCTGCTGGTGCTTTGTCTGAGAGCTCTGATGTTAAAGTTAAGCCTGTGGGTCCAGTGTTTGTTACGTTGAAGGTTATTGTGGCTATGGTTCCGCTTCCGCTGAATGCTGGTGTTGTTGAACCAGTGGATGTCGCCATAAGATGGTATTCACCGATTGATTGCGAAACGTCATCGTTAACGACTTCTATGGGATAAGTTGTTGATTCATGCAAAACGCCCCCAGCGTGAGATTCTACACCCAGCTGAGGTGTTGCAGTGATGACTTTAAGCACAGAAGGGTTCCAGTTTAAGGTGACGTCTAAACCGAACAGGTTTTGCACGTTTGAGATTTTTATTTCAACAGTTAATGTCTCGCCTACGTGTGGTTGGTTGCTGGATGCCTCGGCTTTCACTACTGTAGTTTGTGCTGAAGCCGTACATGCAAAACACAACAAAACTAAGGTACATATTGATATAAACAAGATTATGTATTTAGGGTTATTTTTCACGTTTTTTCACCTTGCCCTGTTCTTTAAGAGTCACAATCTTATCTCGCCCCTTCTTATATCTTGTTAGAATACCTCGCGTTTCCAAGGCGGATAAGAGTTGGCTTGCCTTAGCTTTAGAGAAACGGCAACGCTCTGTGATTTCTGATTGCCGCATGGTTCCACCTTGAGCGCGCAAAAGGTTGATGATTTTGTCTTCTTCACTTTCAAGGGCAGGGGCAGCTGTATCCTGATTGTGGTTGCCGTTGGTTCTTCGCCGTTTAAACGCATAAGTCCCCACCAAGGTAACAGTGAAAACAAGCGCTAAAATTGAGACCGTTATCAGGCTATACTGAAGGTTGATGTCCTCTTTTTGACTGTCGCTTATCAGAACGATGCAGACTTTGGCGTTAACCAAGTCTTGTGTTCGCGACCACTTCAACGTGCAGCTGGAGTCTTGCCGCTCGTAGGGTGCAGGCGTGACAGACTTAACACTATAATCGGAGGGATAAGTCAGTTCAAACGCAGCGTCACCGTACAACTGCCCAAAAAAGTCGTGAACTTCAAAAACATCGCCAAATACTATCTCCTTACCTTCAATTATACTAAAATTTTGCCAGATAAACGAATAGTCAGTTATTCTCGATTCTGCAGAGATGGTGCTGTTGATCTGGAGAGAGTGCTCGTTTATTTCCATTTGCCGCTGGGTTAGGCTGGCTGCTGAATTTACTATGTTGAAAATTTTTTCTTGGAAGCCTTGCCAAGTGTCGACTGGTGTGTTCGCGCTTGAGAATTGAATAATATTCCAGTTGGCTGAGCCATCGCTGTTTATTTGCACTTGGTAGACGTAGTAGTTTTGGCAATGGACGCCTTGAAGTGGGATAAGTAAAAGTAGCAATACCCCGATGGATAGGGAAACTGGCAGGCGTTTCTTTCTCATGCGTTTATTCACTCTAAGCGAACGCTTAACCTATTTAACGTTGATGTTAACTTTTAATTATTTCGCGATTGCCCCACAATTTGCATCTTGAAATAAATTTGCTAGAAAAACAAAACACGAGTCAAGATTTCTAAAATCGTTCGCTTTTCGATAAAAAATGCTATTTTAGTTTAAATAATCTAACAAGATAGAAAAGAACGATTGTGAACTGAAATGAACCGTTTGCATGCCTATTTATGAGAAATAGGCTCAGAAAAGCTTTTATTTTCATATTTGCAAACGCATCCTTAGGCAAAAAGAAGTGATAACAAATGAGAACTAAAAAAGCAATAATCTACACAACCATTGCCGTCCTTCTAGCCTGTAGTTTAAGCCTATCCCTTGCCGCTGCCTTGCCCCAACCCGAAAGCGTTGCAAACAGGCCTATTTCTAGAACTTGGATACGCATCAACGGCTACATCGAGAAATGGGGTACAACCGACGTTAGAGGTTTGCTTCAAACCCAGGCGAGAACAGCCTTGCTTGCATCCGAGGATACGCGTCAACTGTCTGGCGCCAGCGCGATTTGGACAACCAACATCACAAGAGCAATCCAAGCAGCTAGAGAAAAAGCCAACTTCACTTATGTGTACTATGGTGCTCGTTTGCTTAACAATTCCGTTTTAAGCTTAACTGCCAGTTCAGCCGACAGTCCCTACGAAATCACAGGTCAATGGAATGTAGCAACCGTTAAAGCCAATATAACAATCCTCACCAACGAGAACGGTGAAATAATCCGTGTCCTGCGGCATCAAGATGTCTCTGTGCAGAAAGTTCAAGGAACCCTGTCCATTAATAGCCGCACATTCACCCTCACGTTCGAGGGCATGGAACCATTAACGGGGACAGTTTTCCGTTCAGTAACCAGAACTTGGTTTAACCCTTTCAAAATAACCGATGACGCAACCACAAGCGCAGTCACAAAAGCCGACATCCGAGAAATCGCAAAATGCTACGGGAGCATGCCTGGTTGGGGGAGCTATGACACAAGAATGGACTTCAACAACAACTTCAGAGTAGACATCGCAGACATATCCACTGTGGCAGCAAACACCTAAACTCCATTTTTTTCCGCATTTTTTATTTTTTATTAAAGTTAAGTTAAATATACTATTTTTGAATATTGAAACATGTGGTAAAATGAGGCAATCCAAAGAAGACAGTCAAAATCAAGCATCCGGAGAAGTCAAGCTGCCATGCGGTTGCGTATACCAAGACAAAGGTTGGATGCTAACACGGGTTATTGAATGTGAATATCACCATAAAAAAAGAACAACTAAACGTCCATACAGGCCAAAAGCAGAATGCGTGCGACCATAAAAAAATGTTGTTTAGAGTAAAAGCACGAGCAAAATCATTAAGATTACCATGACTGGCAGGAATTTTAGCGCTTTCCTGCGGGTTGACGCAGCTACTTCAGGCATTTTTTTATCTACTTGATGCATGATGAAGACTGAAGAGGCTAAGTTGTAGAGGAACAATGCGTACACAGAAATCATTATTTTATCAGCCAACGTTAAGTAACCTGTGGTTGGGATTCCGCTGAGCAGTGAGAGGTGGAAGGTGGTTGCGGCAAGGAGCGTTGTCACTGCAAGGGTTATGCGCATGGTGAAGTTTTGGGGTGCTATGAATAAGGCTAAGAGGGAAATCGCTGTGATTACTGAGATAGGCAAGACGCTTTTTATGAACGCTGAAAGCATTGGGCGAGCTAAGGTTATGCTGAAAACAAACCTTGAAAAAGTGTCGCCGCCGTAGGTATGCTGGGTTAGTCCAGTTTTGAAGTCCTGTAAGTTCCAGCCTGCTATGTTGGCTGCCTCTTCAATAGTTGATTCTGGATCAGGTGTGTAAACTAATTTTGAAATGCCATAGGTGTTGTGTTCTACCTGCACGATCAAATCATGGCTCTCGAAGGGGTAACGGGAGAAATCAAATGACGTGAGGAAATCCCCTCGAACACGATATTCCAAATATCCATGTGAAGCATCAGCTTGCAAGAGTGTCTTGGTTGGTGCGCCATTGACGAATTCAAAGTCTTTGACTTCATCCAAGCTTATCTTTGACGGGTCCCATTTGAACCACAAGTAAAAATCTAGCCTGTAGCTGTTGGCTGCCAAGTCCACTTTTTCAACGTTGACAAGCCAAGCTCCAACGGTGACCTGAACTTGCTCGGGGGTGTTGGTTGCGGCTGGTATGGTGGTTTGTGCGGTTGCCGGTTTGAGAGCTAGCGTAGATACCGATATGGCGAATAATGCTAGAACCGCCAGCAATAATAGGCAACGTTTATGCTTTATCATCGTTGGTGTACTCCTGAATTCGAGCAAAATATCAATTTATGTATTTAAAATTAACGAAAGGAAATGTTAAACCAAGCCATTGGACTCCAAAGCAGAAAGAGCGGTAGGCAGATTTTCCTTTGATTCCACAATTCTTCATGAAATAGACTTTCCGCAAGGCTTTCGCTGGGTATGAATCAGATTGGTCCTTCAGATTATTTTGAAGGGCTAGCACGGCGGATAACTGCAATCTACTAATTCAGTGAAAAGCTCTTTTCGGATTTTTTTCCACAAGCCATTTAACCTTCTAAGACGATTCTAAGCCATCATGACAAATCCCGATTTATCTGCTAAGCCCCAGTTAGCATCGAGGCGCATCCTAAAAATCGCTGTTCAAGTCGTCGTAATGGTTGCGATCTTTGCGGCGTTACTGTGGTATGTGGGCTTAGGTAAACTCTACGAAGCGTTGCTCACCATTAAAGTGGAATATTTAGCCCTTGCTTTCTTGATGTATTTTGGAATCAACGTGTTCTTTACTGTGCGGTTAAGACGGGTTTTGGCTAAAGATGGAGTCAAGACGTCGTTTGGAAAGACCTTGCTCGCCCAGTATGCAGGGATGTTGACCAGTGACGTTACCCCTGGGCGCTCAGGCTACATTCTTACCCCCATGTACTTGAGGGACCAAAACGTGCCAACATCTAAGAGTCTTTCTTCTGTTCTTGGCATACAAACCATCGAGTTTCTCATCAAGGTTGTTGGCGGTATTGGTGCACTGGTTTTTTTGGTTCAAACCGTGCCTGCTCAAACTTGGAATGAGCTTTTTCCTCAAACCATCGCTGGATTAAACATAGGCTTAATCGTAGCATCGTTAGGCATAGCGTTAATGTTAACAGGAGCCATCGTACTGGCAGCGTTCACGTGGTCACAGCGAGCCATCTCATTGTTTGACCGCGTTGCCAACTCTCGGTTTCTTAAACGCTTCACGGGCGGCATCATGGGAAAGTTGGAGGAATACAAAGAAAGCGCATATAGCACACGTCGAGCCATCCCTGAAATAATTGGATTATCCATGGTATGTTGGATTTTGAAGGGTTTTGAATGGTACTTTTTAGCATTAGCTTTGGGAATAACTCAGATACCCTGGATGTGGCTTGCCGTCTTCTTAATCCACCCCTTGGTAACGGCTTTGGCTTTTGTTCCCATCACACCTGCAGGTGCAGGCGTCCAAGAGTTCGGTATAATTGGAATCTTTGGGCTTTTGTTAAATGTGCCTGCGCACCCTGAAATGGTAGCGCCGATTGCAGCATTTGCAATCCTTGCACGGGGGTTATTAATCATAGAGGACCTCGCGGGAGTGCCCCAAATTGTTAAGTCAACAAGTATGGCTTTTAGCCGTAAAAAACACTCACAACCTAACCTACCGCCTTCCCCGCCAGTTTGAGGCAGCAAAAAGTTTAGAGCTACAACAGCCTTATCAATAATGATTGGAAGCAACCAAATGAGAAACCAATATTTTATCAGGGATGCGAAGCCAAACGACCAACCCTGGCTGAAAGAAATAATTGATTTATCATTTCCAAGGTTCTTCCGCTACTTCGCCAGCCACAGCGTATCAAACCTTAACGAGCTACTCATAGTCAGCGAACATGAAAATAAAGCGGTTGGCTTTGCCAAATTAACGGAATTTCAAATCGATGACAAAAAATATGGTTGCATTCTTTGGATAGCGGTGCATCCCAACTATCGCCGCCGAGGAATCGCACTTGAATTGACGCATAAAGCCGTTGATTGCCTAAAGAAACGCAGCAACGAAGCGGTTTTTGCTTCAACACAAAGAACAAACATGGCTGCTCAAGCAACTTTACATAAAGGTGGGTTTGAAAAGGTGGGTTTCTCGGGGTTATGGTTTCTTTTTGGTTGGCGGGTTTTCGCGTTTTACCGAAAAATATGGTATGCGCCTGGCGAAGTGGTGCTTGCTAACTTTTTTGGTCCCAAAGTTGGTGTTAACTTAAATACGTGAGAGGGAAAGCGTTATACTCTCCTTTTTTGGTGTTAACAACTAAAATTTTTGCAACTTGGGGTTCGTGAAGGCAACGTTTGGAAACTCTGCGGTTTATGTTTAGGTTTGCTCCTTCAATAGCGTTCTTACAGCGATATTTCCCATATTCACGGCTAACGTCTCTATCATTGTCGATGAAGCATCGTCTCCTGCTGCGTAACGTTCAGGTTTGAAGGCTCAAATCTAAAAAGTCGGATTCTCGAGGTAAGAGCTATATTGCTTGGGCTTAGTTATGTTTACTGTCTGTATCATGCTGTTGAAGTATTGAGGTGTATGTATGGTTGATTTGAAAGGTTGCCCGTTTGGTCAAGACACAAAAGACGATTGTAAATTTTGCGATTATGGAGACACTAACCACTTTGATGCTGCAACGGGGCGATGCGTTAAGCGGTAACTTGATGTAACTTCATTTTAATTATTCTCTTTTGCTCTATTCTGACCCCCTACCCCCTTTATATTTATTCAGCAGATCAGAAATTTTTTTCTGTTTTTGAGTTATGCTTGTGAGATCAGCCTCAACCAGCCTGCAACTTTAGGCGGAAACAGCAGCAGAAACAAAGCCGTCTTCTATCGTCGGTTAGAAGGTCATGAGGGAGCGCAGCCGTTAATGCATTTACAGGTACCGAATAATCTAATCCGCAGAGCATATCTTAATCTATGTATTGTTATAACGTTTGCACAACCACATACGCATAAAAGATTTTTCGAGAATAAAACAGTGGTGTTTTTTTGCCAATCAGTCGGCGTGAGTTTATTAAAATTAGCGCTGCCGGTGCTGTTGGTTTTGGCGTTGCTTCAGCTATTGAAATTCCAATTCTAGAGAACCAAATCAGCAATGAACGCGATCAAATCACCGCTTTGAACAATCAAGTCTCCACACTTCAAAATCAGCTAAGCACAACTGTTCAAGAACAAGAAGCTTTCTTAACGCTTGGAGTCAACGAACAAAAAGAAGTTGAAGCAATCGTAGAAACCATCATTCCATCCGACCAGAACGGCCTAGGAGCAAAAGAAGCAGGCGTCATATTTTTCATCGACCATCAACTTGCAGGAGACTACGGTAACAACGCGCGAATGTACATGAAAGGTCCGTTCGTTCTTTCAGGACAAACAGGACCCATAACTGTAGGCGGCATTACTTACCCGCAGGGTTCCCCTGTCGAACCGTTTACAGGACCAACCTACCAGTACAATCTAACCCTTAGAGAATTCTGGAGAACAGGACTGTTAGCTTTAGAGGCGTATTCAAACAGTGTTTACGGAAAAAACTTTGAGGATTTAACCACCGATCAAAGAACTCAGATTCTGACTGACTTATACAACAATAAGCCAACGAGCTTCAACGACATAGTGCCCAAAGATTTCTTCAACGAACTAATTTTTATGACTTATTCAGGCTTCATGATGGATCCAGTTTACGGCGGCAACAACGGCATGGTCGGGTGGATTCTTACCGGTTTTACCGGCGCCAACATGGGCGACTCGTTCAACCAGGGTAGAAACGTGTTAGACCTCATGGTCGCCGATAAACCGACACGTTTTCCTCCACACAGTTTAGGAGAGTTTCAGAAGATAATGGGGGAGCTTTGAGAGGGATAATCTATGAGTCAAGTTATTCAGCACACACCTGTTGACGTGGTCGTTCTTGGCATGGGCGCCATGAGCGGCACCATATCTGTGGAGTTAGTGCAGGCAGGTTACAAAGTGGTTGGGTTAGAAAGAGGCCCATACTGGGATTACGCAAGCGACTTTTATGCAACTAAATACGATGAGTGGGGCATAGGTTACATGCGCAAGTTTGACCATAACCTGGCGGTTTCTACAGCTACTTTAAGAAACAATCGTTTCCAGTTTGCACTTCCAGTTCGCAGAAACACTGCGCCTCCAGGTCAGATCATCTCTGAAGGTTATGGGGTTGGTGGAATGGCGCAGCATTATGGCGGGGTCATGGGGCGGTTTTCACCTTGGGTTTACCAGATGTACTCTCAGACTGTTAATCGGTATGGGCTGGATTTTCTGAATGCTGCTGTTCCCCATCAAGATATCATTGATTGGCCAATGACTTACGATGATTACGTGCCATACTATGAAGAGTGGGAGAAGATGTGGGGCGTTTGTGGCACAAACGAGGGTATACTGCCCGGCTTTACTAACTACAGTTTTCCTCTTCCACCCAGCCCAACGACACCGGTTGCTGAAGCATTCAAAAACGCAGCCGAATCTTTAGGCTACCATCCGTATCCTGTACCTCATTCTTTAGCGTCGAAGGCTTTTGTTAATACTTACGGGGTAGGCGTGAATGAGTGTTTGTACGATGGTTGGTGTGGTGGAATATGCAATTATGTTTGTGAAACTGGCGCTAAAGCTAACGCTGCTTACAGAACAGTTCCAGCAGCTCAAAAGAGCAGCAATTTTGATTTAAGATTAAACAGTTACATATTCAGGCTTGACACAGATAACACAGGAAAGGTAACAGCGGCAAGGTACTATGATGCCCAGGGGAACGTTCATGTCCAGCCAGGCAAGGTTTTCTTCAACGGATTATGGGGGTTCAACTTAATCAAACTGATGTACTACTCAAACATAGGCACGCCTTATGATCCAGCCACCATTACAGGTTCTCTTGGCAGAGGCCCAGCCATGGGTGTCCCAGGCGCAGTCGTCAGAACAGCCACCGGAACCCTTGAAAACATCGGTGGAAACGCTTACCCGGCAGGCAACGCTTTTGGAGGCGGATATGTCATGTATGACCTTGCCGATGATTATTTCGACCACACCGGTCTAGACTTCATCGGAGGAGCGTACGTGTATTTTGGTCTGTACTTGGGGGGAGGCCCAGGAAACTTTTTAGCTTTTGCTGGTGCGCCTTCTCCGAGCATGATTGGAAGTAATTTCAAAGCAAGCCTAAAGGATAGGTTCCTTCCATCCAAAATCACATTAAGCATCGCTCCGTATGGAATGTGGCCTCCCACGACAGATTGGTTTATCGACCTAGACCCTCATTACACCGACATTTACGGAGACCCACTTCCGAGATTAACGATGGATTGGGGCATGAATACGGTAAAGTGCGCAAATTACCTTGCACCAAAATACGCTGAAATATTAACTAAAATGGGTGCAACCAACGTTACAACTTCCGCGAACGTAACTACTGAAAGTCACACAGCCACATGGCCCGCTCACATCAGAGGAGGAGCGCGAGCAGGCAGCGATCAAAGCACGTCAGTTTTTAACAAATGGCAGCAATGTTGGACCTGTGAAAACCTTTTTGCCGCAGGCGAAGCAACCGACGCAACCGGCAGCAACACAACGACGGGTGGAACACATCCAGCGGGAGCCGCGTCTTACGTGGCTGCTGAAGGCATAAAGAAGTACCTGCAAAGCCCTGGTCCACTCGTTTAACCGAAAGGCTTTTGCAGGCTAGTTTGCATGTACCATTTCTTTTCCGAGTTCTTCATGTAACCTTTTGATTTCTTCACGGATGTCCTCGTATTCGACGATTGCAACATGCAGAAAAAATAAGAAGACAATCAAGGGAATTGCGCTTAACACTATTTCTACGATGTCTGCTCCGATTGTTTGAGGAAGCTGATTAGTGAAGACCAAATAGATAATTCGAATCATAATCGCACTAAAACCAACCAAGGACCCTATGAAGACAAATCGCCATTGAGTTCTCAACTGGTTGAGATGCTGTTCCAAATGTTCGGTCAAAAAAATCACTTCTGCTAAAACTCCATTTTTTGGGGTATTTTAGCATTTGTGGCTACCGCTTTCCAATCACAAGCTAACCCGATGTACCTCTTTAAGTAAATGTGAAGTGACCTTTCATGGCAAAAAAACAGTTAGACACTATTTAAAGGGGCTAAGTGAACTGAAAATCGGAACGCTTAAATCCATTTGCCAGCTTAACCGAATACAGTAAGCCGTGAATTTCTCAGAAATTTTCCCTAACTATTAGAGAATAGGTGAAAAGTTATGGTAAACCAGAATCCTTACCTTATCGTTATCCCACCCCGTTACGTTATTGCACTGTTGAAACTGCATGAAAAGCTTGAAGGCAAAAGCATTGATTGGGCAGTAAGCGGTGATCTGGCAGAAGCTTTAAGGACAGTAAAGTTAGAGCCTGATTGCATAGAAATCGTAACCTCAAAAGAAGGAGCAAACCAAATCCACAGCGCAGTAGAAGCGTTTAATCCTGAAAAAGTTGCTTACCGTGTCCAGCGTCTTCCAAGAGACGCGTTGATTAAGGACAAAGAGTACCCTGTTTACGTTAGAAGCCACTACTTCGAGTTTGATGTCGAAGGCGTAAAGGTGAAGGTTCATGGAGGCCTGCAATTCAAGGTTGATGACTGGGATTGGGGCGATAAGTTCGAGTTTACCCCTGACACCGTGTACATCGTTAACAAGAAAACCTATGTAGTTCCTCTATCGGTAAAGTATGAAATGTACCAGCGTTTGGGCTGGACTGACAGAGCTGAAAAAATCAAGCGGCAAATGAACATTATTGCAAGCGCTTACAAAACCAAAACAAAGAACCGTTCGTTCTTCTAAAATTAAATGGGTGGAAAACTAAAGCAAGAAAACTTTGTCAGCGATCAAACCAAGCATCAAACAGGCCAAGTAAGGCATAGACGCCAGAAAAACCTTCAACCCTCGTTCTTCATCAGGAAAAGTAAGCAATCTTAGACTTTGAACAATAAAAAAAGCCCCAGCAAACATGGCAACAGCTAAGTATAGCATTCCTGAAAAGCCAAAAAAAGGAAGAAGAAACGAAAAAACAACCGTCGACGCATTCATCCAAAAGACAATTTTAGACGCCTTCGTTTTGCCAACTGCCACAGGCAGCATGGGAACACCTGCTCCTTGGTATTCTTTCATTTTTTTAATCGCTAAACCCCAAAGATGCCCAGGTGTCCAAAGAAAATCCAAGGCTGCAATAAGCAATGGCGTCAGACTCAAGGCGTCAACGGCAGCACTCCACCCTGAAAAAGCAGCAAAGCAACCTGCAAGACCACCTATCACAACGTTCCATGGACTTTTACGTTTAAGCCAAACAGTATACACCAAGAGGTAAAACGCCATTCCCAAACTAACCATTAGAGCAGTTAACGCGTTGAATAACAGGTATGAGGCGACAAGGCTTGATAGGGTTAAGAACACTCCAAAAAGCATCGCGCTTCTTGAAGTGACGTTGCCCGCTGGGATAGCTCTTTTTGAGGTACGCGCCATGAGCCTATCAATATCGTTATCGTACACGCTGTTTAAGACACCGCAACCTCCAGCGGCCAAGTAGCCTACGATGGAGAAGACTGCAAGCTTTAAGCAGTCGACTGTTGGGAAAGAGGCAAGAACGAAGCATGTTATGGCTACTAGCAAGTTTAGCAGGGTTACCTTGGGCTTTGTCAACTCCAAATAATACTTAAATGTCTTATCCATTCAAACCATCGCTTCTTTCTATCCAACGGTTACTATTACTGAGCCATACATTCCTAACTCAGCATGCCCAGGGACAGGGCAAATATAGTAGTCTGTTTGGCTGGGAACATTCGGAGAGAAAATCACTGAACTGCTCTGTCCAGGTTCAATGGGATTTGAGGCTGAAGCAATTGCAGCGTTGAAGAGGATTGTAGCTCCAGTTTTCGGCGCATTTGTCAACGCGAAGGCATGCGGAATTTGCCCAGCGTTAACAAGAGTCAGGTTTACCACATCTGATGTTTTGAACCTTAAAGTTGGCCCTGGCGAAGTGAGGTTGTCTGCGCTCAATCCAAACCCATACTTGGTAGCGGATATCTCTCCCGCATAAAGGGTAACTGATACGGTGGGAGTAGCGCTCGGCGGCGTTGTAGATGTTATCAGAGGAGGCTGAATGGGAAAAACCAGCATCGACAAAGCTGCAAAGTACAAGATACCAGCAAGTGCAACAATTATGCCTAACTTAACGTTAGCACTAACCATTTTCCTTCACATCCCCACCGCTAATGTTGCAGCGGTTATGAATACGACAACAGCCAAAATTGCCAATATGGGGAAAAGCGCAAGAATTTTTGGTTCGTAACGAAGGTTGAGGTAAAAGGTGGCGGCTAAAAGAATTTCTGCTACAGCGATGGCTACTACGCCTAAGTTTTTAAGGTTCGCAGTTGCTGAAGAGTTGAAGATTACAACTTGTAGTAGTGTTCCCGCTACCATTACTGCCCAAACGAGAACATAAACGAAGATTCTATTCATTTTCAATCACCTAAACCAAGTAAAAAAGCGGAAACAAAATCAACCATACAATATCAACAAAAGCCCAGTAAAGACCCAAAAGCTCAACCGACGTGTGGGATTGCGCTGTGAACCTTCCAGAAAAAGCTTTAGCTATCAAGTAGGTCATGCCTGCTAAGCCTACTCCAACATGCAAAGCATGGACGCCCATCAAAGTGAAATATGATGAGGGCGCTAACCCCCCGCTAATCACAAAGCCATTGGCGATTTCCAAAGGCCACTCGACGCCCAATTTGACTGCTAAGAATGCAGTGCCAAGCGTGAAAGCGCCTATGAGTCCAGATTTTAACCCCCTAAGACTCCCGCTTCTGATGGCTTGCAGGGCAAGTATCATGGCGAGACTGCTTGTTAACAGAATTAACGTGTTAGTTGTGCCTATCGTGATGTTGTGAACTTGAGCGGCTGCAGGCCACACTGGGCTTCTTAACCTGACGTAAATGTAAGCTGTGAGCAGGGAACCAAACAGCACAACTTCAGAAACAAGGAAGATCCATACGCCAACTTTCTCTTTTGAAACCGAATTGAAAGGCCAATTCTCCCCGATTGCCTCTTTAACAACCGCGTATTTGTCACGTACGTCATCCTTGAACCACTGGATAATCGCCGCCAAAATTACGCCTAACCCCATTACTGCTACAGGCCAGAAAAGCACAAAACCAGTCAAGAACACGGCGGCTCCAACGGATATGGTGACAGGCAAGTAAGTAAACCTGCTCTTCTCTACGGGTGAATTTTCCTCCATTCTCGACACTTCCTTTTGGGAGTCAGCTGCAACTCCTTCTTCCGCTTGAGCGGCACCGGTAAAGTTGCCTGTCCACTCAGTTTCCCGTGCCCCCCAGGGGTTAGCTTCGGCACCTTTTCCTTTTCTGTAGCCCTGAATCAGGTTTGCAAACGTTAGAAGAAGCGCAGGTCCAAAGATTAAAGCGCCTATCGTAGCGGTGAGGTTGAAGGGCCACCATTGAGGGTTCGCGGCGTAGCTTTCGATTCTTCTGGGCATATCTGCTAAAAAGAAATACGGGAAGTACAGTATGTTAAATCCGATAAACGAGATGAAAAACAGGATTTTACCGCGCTTTTCATTATACATTTTATTGGTTATCTTGGGGAACCAGTAATAAAGAGCTGCAACGAGGCCAAAAATGGCGGTTCCAACCATGACATAGTGAAAGTGACCTACAACCCAATAAGACCCATGGAAGAGATAGTCAAGCACTATGAATCCTTGAAACACACCTGTGATGCCGCCTAAAATTACGAAGAATATTCCGCCTAAAGCGTACAACATGGGGGTTGTCAACTTTATGGTGCCTTTGCGTAGCGTCAACACCAAGTTGAGTACTAAGCCTTCGAATGGAACAGAAATGGCCAGCGTTGTCAAAGAAAAGGCTTCTCTTACATCGAACCCTATGCCGGTCATGAACATATGGTGAATCCAAACACCAATGCTTAAAGCAGTAACAGCCGATAATTCAATTACGAACAATGTTTTTCCAAAAAGTGGTCTTTGAGCAAAAGTAACCAGAACCTCAGCCATGATTCCCAACGCAGGAAGCGCGACAATGTAGACTTCGGGATGCCCAAAAAACCAGAAAAGTTGAGCCCAAAGAATAGAGCCGCCTTCAAACGAAGAAAAGAAGACTGTTCCAAGAACTCTATCTGTTGTAAGCAAAACAAGTGCGGCGGCTATTGGCGGAAAAGCAAAGAGCATAAGGATGTTGGTCATGAGTATGGACCAAGTAAAGGCAGGCAGGCGCCGCCATGTAACCCCCTTGGCTCTTGCCCTTAATATCGTTGTGATGAAGTTTATTGAAGAAATAGTAACTGAAACCGCCAGCATAGCAAACGCCAAAGCTGCAAGCGTTACCCCAGGCTGAGGACTGTAGAGTGACGTGTTGAGCGGAGCATAAAGCGTCCAGCCTGTGCCGGCGCCTCCGCCTGGAAGAAAAAGTGTACTCAAAAGCAAAACGCCACTGAAAAGATACAGCCAATAGCTCATGGCGTTTAAGCGTGGGAAAGACATGTCCTTGGCGCCAATCTGCTTTGGAACAAAATAGTTTGCTAAGCCAACTCCAAGCGGCGAAAGAAACCATAGAATCATTATTAACCCATGCAATGTAACGGTCTGCTCATAAGTTGCTGGGACTAAAAGGGAATTGCTCGGTACAGCCAATTGGATTCTGACGAGTTCTGCAAGGGAACCGCCAACGATAATGAAATAGATTGACGTGACAATGTAGAGGATGCCAATGTCTTTGTGGTCTGTGGTGGTTAACCACCTTTTAATCGAAAAGCCCTGATAAGCCATTCAGCTTCCTCCCGTCATGTTCATGCTTGAGGTTTGACTATTCAACCACTGGTTAAACTCTGAAGGCGGCATCGCGATGAGGCTGGCAATCATGTAAGTGTGCCCAACCCCGCACAATTCGTAACATCTTATCTGGTAGGTCATCGTGGAGTTATCAGGCATGGTTGGGGCAGTTATCCACAGGATATTGTATCTTCCAGGTATAGCGTCAATCTTGACTTTAAAATCGGGCAAACCAAAATTGTGCATGACATCAGAGCTCGTAACGTTAAAGATGATTGGTTGTCCGGTTGGAATTCGGCACTCATCGAGGGTGGTCACGTTGTTTGGATAATGAAAACTGAAGGCCCATTGAAAAGCCGTGACATCGATTACTAGGGATTCAGATATGGGTGGAGGATACTGAAGGTACGTGTTTAACCGATAAGACCCCACCGCTAATCCGAATAGCAGAATGGTGGAGATGGCTGCGAAGGTTACAGCTTCTCGAGCAGGCGCACGCCCTAATCCTTGCCAGGCGGTTACTGGTCTGCCTTTCCTGTATCGATTGTTTATTGCCCAGTACACCATTAAACCAATAACAAGTGCCGCAGCTATCAAACCAATGTAGGATGTTAAGTTGAAGAAGTTGTTCCAGTCTACAGCTGAAGGAGGCAGCGCTTGTTGAGACATAAATTTTTACCTTTTAAAAATTGAAAACTTGATAATGCAACTCTTGAAAAAAGGGTGTTATTGAAGTGCGAGCAGTATGCCTTTGCTATGGAGTAACTACTACGTTTCCCCACATTCCCAATTCAGCGTGTCCAGGAACCGGACAGATGTAATAGAAGTTGCCCGTTTGGGTGGGTGTAAAAGTAACTGAACCAGACTGCCCAGGCGAAATGTACGTTCCGGGGTTTATTTCAGAGTTAAAGAGCACTTGGCCGCTTGTGCTGTTTTGCGTATTTATTTCCCATGAATGAGGCAGAGCTCCATCGTTATGTACTGTTACAGTGTATTCTTGACCTTGCTTAAAAGTTAAGGTTGGTCCTGGTGAGGTTATGCTGGTAGATGTGTTTCCAAAGCCGTATGTTGTTGAGCTTACTTCGCCTGCATAGAGCGTTACTTGTATTGCGCCAGCGCTCGGTGTTGAGCTTGGTTTGTAGGTTAGTGCGACGTAAACTCCTACCACTATTATGATTATTACGATGATGATTATTGCAGCATACAAACCTCTTCTGCTTTTACTTGACATTTATCTCTGGCACCTTCAAAAATATTGTTTACATTTCAAAGCTAACGGAAACTTGAGTTTAAACATATGTGGCTATAAGCATACAACCACAACAAACCAAGCAAGTAAAACCACGGAATTTTCTTCCTTAAAGTCAACGTCGCCAGCCTGAACTTGAAGTCAATGTTTATAAAAAACATTCTACCTCTACATAGCAGGGTCTTATTTTGGTTTTTAACCGGTTACCGATGCTAATAGCTTTGCATGTTGGAACACCCGTTGAGATATCTCAAGCTACGTTGACGTTGATGCTTGTTGTTTTAGGAACCCTCTTATTAGGCGTAGGTTATGGCTTATTAGCAAAAAACAAAGACGGCCTCAAACTGCACAGGTGGAGCATGTCTGTGGCAATTGTCTTAGCATGCATTGCGATTTTCTTAGTGATGCTACCCTCGGCTTTCCGCTTCTACATCGATCCCGATGTTGAATTCTATTCCTCTCTCTCCATCTTCACAATCATTCATGGCATAATGGGAGTGCCCACCATTGCTTTAGGTTTGATTTACGCTCTCGGGGATTTACCTAAAAAAACCAAGCATTGGATGCGCTGGACAGCGGTGCTTTGGGTGGTCAGCATAGTGTTAGGGGGTATTTTGTATTTGGATATGTTGGGATTGTTGTCTATTTCTATGCCCATGCAGCTTGCCCAACTATCTATGAAATTTGGGTATTTCCTTTGAAACTAGTAACTCATCGATTCTCAGCATAAGCGACGATACCTCGTAGGCTCTTCTTATAACCGAACGTTTCATCCCAAGTGGCTCTAAACATACCGTTTCACTGCAACCTTGCTCACCCACGCCATAATTACAAAAACCATTTGAATGGTATTTTCTCAACTCAGGAATCAAATCCACCGCGTTCAATCCGTTGTTTTCTGCAAGACACCATGGAATAGCCATCAAGGCTTCGCTAAAGCATTCGATTGCAATTTGCTCCTTGCCGGAAAAAGTTTTAGCATAATATTTTAGTTCTTGCGCAATATGGGTTTCTGCCGCTCCGCATCCAGGCAAAACTCGGTTGTCTTCACTAAACATTTTCAGCACAACCATGCCTTTTCTTATTGCAGATTCAAGTTCGTCCATAATTTGAGGTGTACTTCCTTTCAACAAAAAAGTTGAACCCTTACAGCCCTGAATCGCAACTGTTCTTTCGAATGCTATTTTGCTGTTAACAAGTTCTTCCGCGATGCCCAAATCTTCTTCCGAGAGTTCTTTAAGAGTCCCAACAGTTTTGGCGCCCGTAGCACTAGCGACTGCTTGTATGTCTTTTTTATCGACAGTTTCAAGAGCAAAAATTCCGTGTGCAAGCAGAATATCCTTTTGTGTTTCTTCAAGTGGCTGTTGGCATAAAAGCACGTTCACTTTTAAATCAACCAATTTTTCTATACATTCGGTTTTTAGCTTATTTTCAGCTTCTTTGTATTCTCGTATCTGCTTCGGACTGCTGATATTCAGACACACTGGAATAGGTCCTTCGCCATGCATCTTAAGCTCCAAACGGTCGATTCCCAGTCTTTGGGTAGTGATTGCTATCCTGAGACCTTTGAGTCTATCCGGCATATTTGGATGTGCTTTTTCCTTTTTTAGAACAACCCCCTTGATTAGGCTCAAATCGTTTATGTGACCACCAGATTCTTTAAAGAATCTAATTTTTTCTTTATCAAAGACACTATCAGAAAACGCAAGTTGGTATGCTTCTCTAATCATCGATCGTATCTTTGGCGTTAGAACGTTTCTTCCACAATCAACTATATCCAGGATATCTCTTTCTGAATTGTTCATGGCTACAGCTTGTTTTTCCATGATTTCCAATGCCTTGTTTGCTGCTAAAAAGTACCCGTGGATTATTATGTTAGGATGAATCTTTTGTGATAAAAGTTCATCAGCCTTCTTTAGCAACGACGACAATAAGATGACAAATGTCGCTGTTCCATCGCCAGCTTCTTCTCTTTGCATCTTGGCAGCCTCAGCGATTATAACAGCTGATGGATACTGAATCGATAATTCATCTAAAACAACGATTGCGTCCTTGGTAACCTTCATAATCTGTTCTGGACCACGGTTGTAAGCAACCAATTTGTATGCGCCTTTCGGTCCTAAGGTACTTCGGATCTTGTCTGCTGCATAAATCGCTAAGTGCAAGTTTTCTTGCCATACGTCCTTTCCAGTCGTGTATTTGTAGTTTTTAGAAATTAGGCTTTCCATGAATACCAGTCTTTCAATACTAAAGCTGCAAGTTTGCGCATACTCTCGTTAGGCTTTGGTGTTCATAAAACTTAGTGATTGCAGTAATACGCCAACAGGCTAGCATGTAAAAAAAGAAAGTACAATGTAATTGCTTTGACACAACAACAAAGCCATTTAAAGCAATTTTTTAGTTCTTTTTGTTGAAGGAATTCTTTTGTTATCAGGTTGGGAATGGATAGTTATTGGCATAGTCGCTATCATCATAATTTTGTGGGGACCATCAAAGATACCCGAGTTTGCTAAGGCGTTAGGAAGAGCTAAAGGCGAATTCGATAAGGCCTCGAAAGAATTTCAAGAAGCAGCTACTTCAACAGCAGCAAGCAGCAACAAGGATGATACACTACTCGACGTAGCCAGAAAACTCGGGGTTTCTACAGAGGGCAAAACCAAAAAACAGATTTCAGCAGAAATTGCAGAAAAATTAAGATCTGACAACGCATAAATCATTCAGCCCCTTAACATAAAAAGAAGCTCCATCGATGGTATGATGGTTCCAAGACAATTTTTTAGTGGAGATTTTACATGTCCTCCGAAATTGGCAATAGTTTTAGGGATCATGTGAATGAATTAATCAAACGTTCAAAGGTTGTTCTCGCGGTATTAGCTGTTTCTACAATTGTGATGTTAGTTTTACCCGGTAACCTAAATTTTCTCCAAAATATTGATAATTACGAACCGCTAGTATCGATTTTTTTGCGTTCAATCAGGGAAAGTATACTACCTGCTCAAGCTAGGTTAATTGCAATACAATTAACGGACCCTCTTGAACTATACGCCATAGCCGCATTCATATTCAGCATAATAATTACTTTTCCAGTGTTTGCTTACGAAGTTTACAGGTTCGTCGATCCAGCGCTTTATTCGCATGAAAAAAAAGAAATGTATACTTTTGTAACAGTTGTCTTCACTATTTTTGTTGCCGGCTCAGTCTTTGGTTTTTTTGTACTTTTTCCAGCGTTCATATGGTCAATGTTTCCTTTCTTCACAGCTGTCGGCGCAGAGCTAATTTTTTCTCTGATGGATTTTTATAATATCTTATTTTTTTCAATAATCACATCAGGGTTAATTTTTACTTTTCCAGCCTTTTTTGTTCTACTTGTCAAGCACGGAGTGATTCGAACAGAGAAATTCCGTAAATCAAGGAAATGGATATACGTTTCAATCTTAATTTTAGCGATGATTATCTCTCCTGGAGCATCGCCACTTGGCAACGTAGCTCTCTTTTTACCTATGATTATACTTTTTGAAGCAGGCTTGCTAGTAGCCTTGAGGTATGAAAAGAAGGGAGTAATACCGCGGAAATATTTTTCAAAGACCTGTAAATTCTGCGATAATCCGCTTAAGGATGATGTGGTGTTCTGCCCAAGATGCCAAAAGTCTCAGGCTTGATTAAAAACGCAAAAGATAACTCATAAAAATGGATAAGTGACATGTAATATCATAGCCTTTGAAAAACAATATAGGATAGTAAACTCATAGTTAATTTTCGATGATTTATGCATAGAAAAGCTGTTTTTGCTCTTGCAGGCGTATTTTTAACTGTTGCTCTAATAGTACCCCCGATTCTTTTTAAAATCCAAGCTGACCAAGATTTGGACAACCTCATCGTTCTGAGGGATAACCCAGGCATGGAAACAAGCGGCAACATAACAATTGCTGAACGGACAAACGAAAATCACCAAAAAACCCTCATAACAGTCGCTGTAATCGAAACAATATTTGTAATCCTTTTCACAGTAACTCTGTATTACGGTATAAACCATCCCCCTACTAAACGTTAACCCGCCACATTATCTCTTTGATTTTACCTTGAAATCCTGAAAAATGTTAATTTAAGGTGCCAGATAAGTCACTGTAAACTCGTTACCTTGGCTGCCAAGGCTTGAGACATCGACTAACTGCGTTGGTTGATTAGTAGCTTGTGCGTCCATAATGATTTTACTGTTGGGGAATTCATCGATTGATCCTGCTTTAGCCCCCACGGTAACCTGGCAATTCGAGAAAGTGATATTGCCAAAATTTGCCAAGGGGCTAAGAGTGCTGTCGATTTTTGGCCTTTCGACTATCCACTCTGCAGATAATTGTGAAGAGCCGTAGGTGAAGTTCTGCTGGTACGATTGCCCGGTTGTTAAGTCTGCTAACATAATAAGCCAGCGGTTAGTGCTTGAATCAACCAGTCTAATCGTAGCCTCTATGCGGTCGCCGGGAGAAATGTTAAGGCTACGAATAGTAATCGAGTCGCTCGGAAGCATCTCGAACCATGCATTGTACGTTGCGAATCCGCCTACAGAATCCTGTTCAGTTCCTGTCTGAATAAGAGTTGTATCGAATTTGCCGCCTATGCCAATCCACACAGCCGAGAAAGCATCTGTACCAATATCTTCAACTGCTGGCACGATCCAAGAACCAGTTACCTCGACGATCTCTGGTTGGGGGTTTTGAAGGTTCGTGGCAACAACATAGCCGGCCCAGTTTCGTGTGTCTAAGACCGATGGCGGAAGTGAAGACTGTATTATATAATAAATTCCAGCACCAATAATAATTAAAAATAATGCAGCAGCTAAAGTTATTATCTTGTATTTTTTTGCTAATCCTAATCTTTGATGAAGGAAATTCTTTGTAATCGAAAGCATTATAATTTTTGATTTTGTTAAGAAATTTAACTCTTTGTGATTGTTAAATAACAATAACAACCAAAAGCTATTATCCTAATGAATTCAATGAGCATAAACTCGCCCCTGCTTTTATGGCGAATAATTAATTCAAAATTTTAAAATACCTCGCTACATCAATGTTCTTGATTACAGTTTTTGTTGAATAAACGGAGGTGAATTTTTATGTTATATGAAGCCACACATTCGCATCCTGCAGCGCAATGTCCTCTGTTAAAAGCTGAAGGCAAATCGATGATTAAACAGCTCTTCTCAGAGCAGAATGTAAAAAAAGCTGGAATCAAATTAGAGGCAGCGTACATGAGTTGCCCTCAAGACACTGCAGTAGACCATAAAGGTTTCTTTACAATAGAGGCTGAAAATCCTGCGGTAATCACAAAATTCTTCGGTCCGATGGCTGTTGAAATAAGACCGGTTAAACCTTTAAGCGAGGTTGCGAAAACATTGTAAATCGGTTCAAAATAGACGGCGTTGCTGTATCTTAGTAAGAAAAGCTTAGCTGCATCTGCTAAACGACTTCGCTTTTATAGTACGAACAGCAAGGTTACGCCCAACAGGAACCCAATTGAGAGCGACAAGTCTTCCATGTGCCCTGTTGATTCTCTATACGCTCTTGAAATAAGCTCTCCAGCAATGAAAACGATTAATGTTCCAGAAGCAAAGCTTAACACTGCTGCTAAAAAATCCTGTATCACAGCCTTCGCAAGAAAATACCCGACTGGAGCCGCAACTGCAACGATAGCAAAATCAATCAGCCAATCCCTGAAAATTTTCTTCCTTCCTATGCCTTGCTTATGCATTATCTTTGCTCCTTCTAGTGTCGTTGCAAGATTGCCCAAGAAAAGAACTGTGATTGCTGCAGAAAGGCCGGGTTCATGTAAAGCAATTATGATTCCGATGAACAAGGTTTCGGGAACGCTGTCTAAGATTGCCCCTATGACGGAGAGTTTGCCCTCAGGATGCCCTTGGTTTTGCAGCTTTTGGGATTTATTAAATTTAGGTTGTAATCTGTGTCTGATGTAATGTTGGGCTAAACCGTAAGCAGTAGCTCCTAAGCTAAAACCCAAGAGTAAATCCAAAACGTTTCCTAAGATTAAGGATTGTTCAACCAAAAGCATTATGGTGGCAAGGAATATGCCTGCGCCAAACGCTGCAAAGAGTGCTCTTTTGTGGGCAGAATAAGTAACAAAAATAGCTATTAATGCGCCTATGGGGAATGCTAAAGCAACTATTATCCCAGAAAATATGGATTCAAGTATTCTAAATTCGATTCCACTAAAAACCATCATTCATCTACAAATATACTTAAAATGTCCTTATAAAGAATCAAGTGGCTTCGAAAATTTGCTTTGCATCATAAGTATGTGGGTGCGATGAGCGCTATAATTTATACGAAAATTAGGCTCGAAAGTTTTCCTCAACTTTTTCTATCGTTTGGAGGGTTCAGTGCGCCTAAATGCTGCGGGTAGTTTAATTTTTTTTGGTTGGGAATTTGCGCAATGTTAGTGTGTTGTACATTTTTTAGCTGTTGACTTCTTGGGGCTCCTCGCGATTCTTCAGTTTTTCTTCGAGTAAAACTAAAAGTTCTTGGGGTTTTACAGGCTTAACCAGATAAGCATCAGCGCCTTCATCGAGCGCTTTTACGCCTGTCTCCAAAGAAGGAAAACCAGTAATCATGATTTTTACAGTATGCTGCAGTGGTTTTTTGAGTTTAGCAAGCAGTTCGGTGCCGTCCATATCTGGCAGTCTAATATCAACTAACGCCAGATCGTAGTGTCGATTTTCAGCTTTTTCCATGGCTTCCTTGCCAGTTTCAGCTGTTTCAATTTCATAGCCGCTCTTTTGAAGGATACGACTAAAAGTTCTCAATATTGATTTATCGTCGTCGACGACTAGTATTTTTTTGGTTGAGGTCACTTTAACTTTCCCTTCTCTGAGTACCCTTCGGCTTCATGAATTTATTATAAGCCGCTTAAGGTTTGCAACACCAAACTACTCCTCTTTTTGGTTGATGTTACAAAGACGCATCCCCTTACTTTTTGGGTAATCCTACATTTGTTTTCGCGATTAATAAACGCTATCCTATCTGATTGAGTTGAATGTTTAGGGCGAATTTTAACTTCGCATTATTGGTACATTGACACTAAACAATAAGGATATTAAAGTCAAAAACGATTTTAAAGGTGGGTTTTGAAGTCGAAAATGAGCCAACCCATTTTTTACAAAATAAGCCCAGATGTGCCAGTAAGCTATTATAACAAACTATTCGACTTCATATACACACAATACCTTCTGCCTCAAAAGCAAAGGTTTGCAAACATAACTCTAGAAACCACAACCCAAGGCAACCGCTTATCCTATATAGTTATCGACGTCGCAGGCAAACAACTCCTCCAAGTGGAATTCAAAAGTGGCAATCCATTCGACCTGAAAATAACACCTATCGACCCAGCAGTGACATCGACTGCCATAGAAGAAGCCAAGCAAGATATCCTTATAGCGACGCAAATTTTTTCTCAGAATACCAAAAGCGCAACGGTTTACTTTGCATGGCGAGAAGGCGAAGAAATAGTTCCCGAAGCCTACGCGAAACCTGAAAAATCCTTCAATCGATTATTCATCGAAACGCAAATCCTTTTTTTCGTTGTTTTCATTGTTTTCGGAATGCTTATTTTTGTTTCGATATCAGTTGTCGCTCCAGACACCTTTTGGGTGGCTCCCTTAATCTTAATAGGAATACAGTTCATGTTTGTTTTTTATTCCAACCGCTTCATAGCAAGATCAGCAGATTGGCATATAACAAAAGAAAACCCCACGATTCATTTTTTGGAGTACTATTTACCGGTCGGAATAAAAGATGATGTCAAAAAAACCTACTCAAGAGAAACCTTGTTATCAATAAAAAAGGAAATTTATGATGAAATCATCGCTAAGCGCGGAGAAGTGGATGTCGAAGCTGCCCAACGCATCTTTCTCAAACATGGGGTTCCCTGCGAACGAGATAATTTGAAAGTTAAAAAAGTCAACGTTTACCAACTTGTAAAAAACATAGCCGACCGCTTCAACTTTCCAATGCCTGAAGTGGTTGTTTCTAACACCATGGTTCCCAACGCAGCTGCTTCAGGTCCTAGTCCAAAACGTGGACTGGTTCTAATTACTACTGGACTTTTAGTGCAATTACAAGAGAATGAAATTTTAAGCGTTTTAGGACATGAGTTCGGTCACCTCCGCGGGCGAGACCCACTTATACTATACGGGTTGGTTTCTGCAGAGTTTCTCTTCCGGTTCTACGTCTTATTCCCATTGTTTCCGCTGATATTCTCCTCATTCCTTTTCTTCGTTTATTTCTGGGCAATCATGGTCGTGATATTCTTCATCGCCAAATTCTTTGAAGCCAGAGCCGACTTAGTCTCCGCCATCATGGTTGGGCACCCGCAAGTTTTGGCTGGTTCGCTGGAAAAAATCGGTTTTCAACGTCTGCTCTATGAGCGGACACCCTCTTTTAGGATTCAGGAATGGCTGGGTTTAGATCCGCATCCACCGATTTACTTTAGAGTAGACCGGCTCGAGAATCTTTCACCTGAAGAAATTAAGCATCCGCTAATTCAATCAATCAAGGATGTTACCAGAGGCTTTATAGCGACGCTCAAAAGCTAAAGCCATGTTGAAGGTCACTTACCAGCAATATTTGGCGATTGTTTTTCTGCACTAGGATATGGGTTTGATTTGGATTTGGTAGAGGTAGGGCCAATATTTTCCCGTCACAAACAGCCTACCAGTTGCTGAATCATAAGCTATGCCGTTTAACACAGCGTCAGAGTAGTTTGATTGGTAGATACCTGATAAGTCAATCCAGCCTTTGATTTGCCCGTTTTGTGGGTTTATGATGGCGATTTTTTGTTGTAGCCAGATGTTAGCGTAGATGTCGCCGTTAACATATTCGAGTTCGTTGATGTTAGTTACTGGGTTTTTGCCATCGTGGATACTTATCTGACCGATGCGTTGAAACGTTACTGGGTCAAGGAAGTACAAGTTTGAGCTTCCGTCGCTCATTATTAAGCGGGTGCCATCATAGGTTAAGCCCCATCCCTCGGTTGGATAGGAAAAGTTGCCTATTAAGTCGAATGTGTCCTTGTCATAGATGAAGGCTATGTGGTTTTGCCAGGTCAATTGAATAAGCGAGTTGTTAACGAGCGCTAGTCCCTCGCCGAAATACTGGTTGGGCAATTCAAACAGTTTAAGTACACTTCCGCTTGCAAGGTCGACGCAGCGAAGGGAACTGACTTCTCCAGTGCTTTCATACAAAACGCCGTTATCGTAGACCAATCCTTCCGTGAATGCGCTTATATCATGAGGGTAAGTCGCAATGATGCTGTAAGTATACATTATAGGACTATCCGATGAGGCTGTCGGCGTTGACGAAGGCAAAACTGACGGAACCGGTGAATTGGTTGGTTGGGGCGTTTCTGTTGGTTTTGGAGTGGCAGATGACCCATCGGGTGAGAGATGTGAACGTGGCAAACCAACTGCTAATAAGCCAAGAACAAGCACTAATAATATCAAAGCAGCAATTATAGTATATGTCTTCTTCATGTTGATACATCAATACGGCAACAACTTTATAACTTAACCGCAAAGCCTCACCAAAACCAAATAGCGAAACACTTAAGTGCAGAGAAAATCTAACATGTTCCTCAGACTACAAAATAGGTGTTGAAATCAATTGGCTGTTGAAGGTTTTTTCGAAAACAAAAAGCAACCTGTAGAAGCAAAAGTCGGCGACTTAACTCCGCAATCAAAAGCAGTTAACGTCACGGCCAAAGTGGTATCTAAAACAGAAGTAAGAGAAATCCCGATGGGAAGAGATGGTTCTCCCCACAAGGTAAGCGATGCCCTCGTCGGAGATGAAACCGGCGTGGTGTACCTGACTCTGTGGGATGACAACATCGATAAAGTCAACGAAAATGACACTATCCGTGTTGAAAACGGCTATGTAACCCTCTTTAAGGGCAATATACGCCTAAACATCGGCAAATACGGCAAACTTGAACCCGCACAGGCTCCACTGGAAGCTGAAGTAAACACAGAAAACAACGTCTCAAGCAAAACATACGAACAACAACGCAGACCCTTCCGCGGCGGCAGAGGCGGCGGACGAGGATTCGGCGGTGGCGGCGGATACGGCGGCAGAGACAGACGTGGCGGCGGTTACGGTGGCGGTCGCGACAGAGGCGATCGACGCGGTGGTGGCGGATACCGACCCAGATACTAAACCCTCAACATAACGTTAGAGTTTAGCAAGTTTTCTTTTCTTTCTTGCTTTTTATTATTCAACATCTCACATCTTCACAACTTGCATGAAAAACGTTCTTTCAAAAGCCTGTTTGATGACACATGAGATTGATTGTTGCTTGTCCAGGGAAAGCATTGTTTGCTGTTGAAATATTTTTTTTGGATTTCCCGCTTTCAAGTTAGGATGATTTCGTTTATGTGCTCAAACTGATAGGGAGGAGGGAGGGATCTGGGAAACAACAGTTTTTCTGGCCCTCAACGCATACGCCGTTGTATACGGCTTTATAAAAGGGGGCTATAGAAAAAAATCGCCGCTAACCCAAGCACTCTGACCTCTGCTCCTGCTTGCCAAAACCACCACAACCCCGCAATTTTTGGCATTGACAGAAAAGTGCCTAAATAAACCAGCGGCAAAGGCAATATCGATGCGAAACGTATGGAAAGTTTTTTATTCCATCAGCCTAAAAGCATGGGAGCGATACTACGGAGGAAAAACTTGTATGGCTAAATGCCCCAAATGCGGAACAGAAGTTGCACAACCCAAAAAAACATGGAAAATGGCAGGTCGCCCAGATAAAGCCGGAAAACGCATGCAACTAGAAATCGGACTCTACGAATGCCCCAAATGCGGCAACGTCTTCCGCGAAGTCCTAAACAAACAAAAAATTTAAACGCAACCAAACAAATCCGGTTGCAAAATAAAGCACTCTCATTTTTCTATTTCACCCAAAAAACGGTAGTTTTAAAACAAAGTTCAATCTAAATCAACGCAATGCTGACCAAAAAAATCGCTCTCCCAAAAAAAATCTGGAAAAAAGAACTATTCAAAGTTGTAATCGGCATTACCCTAATTGTCGGCATCGTCTTAGGAGCTTTCTACAGCTTCCAACTCCTACTCAACACGCACTATCCTTTTCTGACAGTAGAAAGCGGCAGCATGTGCATACCCCATGACGGCAACTGCGATGGCTGGAGCCACCCATTCGACAACACTTTACACGTTGGCGATATATTGATCATCCAAGGAATAAAGCCAGAAGAACTCAACACACATTACCCAAACAGCGACATCATCGTATACAAAGACCCAAAAAACAACAACCTCATCGTCCACCGCATCATCTCAAAACAAACCATCAACGGCACCACATATTTCAAAACCAAAGGCGACGCAAACGGACCCATACTATGGCCAAACAACCCATTCTACTTCGACGACATCCCAGATCCACGAGGAGTCCCTCAAGAATTAGTAGTAGGAAAAGTCCTCCTACGCATCCCATGGTTTGGAAACATAACCCTATTCATCAAAAATAACCCATACGGATTACCAACAATCGCCACACTCATCTTCTTGTTAGCCTTCGTTGAATTCATCCTACCCCTCAAAAAACGCAAAAAAAAGCCACAAACCACCAACTGAAAACCAGCCAACCACCATAGATGTATTTATAAAGTAAGTCTCTGATAAATGCATACATGAGGGCGGTTAGGGAGTAATATGCCTAAAGATAAAACTTTAATAAGCATCGAAAACGTGGTCGCTTCAGCAACATTAAACCAAAAAGTCGATTTGAATGCCGTCGTTAAGGGTTATCCCGGCGTGGAATACCGCCCTGAACAGTTTCCAGGATTAGTCTTCCGATTAAAACGCCCAAAAACAGCAACATTAATTTTTAATTCAGGCAAGATGGTTTGCACAGGGGCAAAATCTGAAAAAGAAGCAAAACGTGCAGTCATGAAAGTAGTTAAAGAACTTAAGAAAGGCGGAATCATAATTATAGGCAAACCTGACCTTAAAATTCAAAACATAGTTGCCTCTGGAGTGTTAGGTGGCATGATTGACCTGGAAAAAGCAGCATATGTTTTGGGCCACGCGATGTACGAGCCGGAACAATTCCCAGGTTTAATTTATCGCATGGAAGAGCCCAAGGTAGTAATCTTGCTGTTTGCTAGTGGAAAGCTGGTTTGTACAGGCGCCAAGAGAGAGCAAGACGTGTATGTTGCGGTGGATAAACTTCGTGCTATGCTTGAAGAGAGCAGCTTGATTTTTTATGAATAAGTGTTTGTTATTGCTTTTTTATTTGCTTAAGAATGGTTTTTAGGCTTTCTTCGTCTATGGCTCCAATTTCAAAGAGTGTGTCGGCGATTTCACTTATCTTCAGCAAAGAATGAAGCTTTACTCCGTTAGCTTCTAAGAGTTGTTTGCCGCCTTCTTCCCGGTCTAAGAAAACAACGGCTCCTGTCACGATTCCGCCTTCTGCTTTGACTGCATCGGAAGCTTTTTTGAGTGTTAAGCCTGTAGTGAGTAAGTCGTCAATTAGCAGGACTCTGTCGCCTGAGACAAGAATGCCTTCAACTCTGCGTTCTCTACCATGCAGTTTGATGCCTTTCCGTACATAAAGGAAGGGTTTATGCAGGTTGTAAGCTATTTGACTTGCAAAGGGCAGGCCTGCCAATGGGATACCTGCTATGCGATCAAAGTTTTTGAGTCCGATGTTGTTGGTTATATATTCGACGTAGAAGTCACAGATTTCTCGAAAAGCATCTGGGAAACTGGGGATAACTCTCAGGTCTATGTAGTAGGGGCTAGCTTTTCCACTGGAAAGTTTGAAGACTCCAAATTTAATTGCGCCGATCTTAAAGAGTATGTTTGCCATTTTGTCTTTTTTTTCAATAATAATTTTTTCTGTTTTAATTTTTTCACTTCCTTTTAGTTATTTGGTAGATTTTGTTCTGTTCAGGAATCAAGCATGTGGTATTAGGAAGTTGCCTTTTGAGTAAGGAAGCAAATTCATTTTGACTTTGGATGGTTGCGGTATGGTAGGGAACGGCGATTTGGGGCCTGGTTAGACGTGCGATTTCAAAACCTGATTGAGATGAAGCGTTCGGTGCTATGCCGACTGTGCAGAAGACCAAATCAAAGTTTTCTTGTTTACCCATGGCTGCTAATTCTGGGAAGGGCAAGCTATCTGCAGTATGGTAAATTTTGACACCGTCTTCGCTAGTTATTATGTATGTTACTGGCGTCTGCGCGGGGTGGTTACATTTTTCTGCTCTAATGGTGACTCCGCCAATGTTTGCTTCTTTTCCCGGCGTCGCTTCTTTTAGGTTTTCTTTGGGTATGGTAAATTGGAGTTTTCGTTTGGAGGCGGAATCGGCAATGACGGTGCAGTTGCTTGCTTTTTGTATTTCTGTGATTAGGTGCGGGTCGAGATGGTCATAGTGTTCGTGAGTTATAAGTATCGCATCGACGTTTTGGAGATTCTTGGGTTTTATGTCAACAGGGTCGATGGTGAGGGTTTTGGTCGGGGTTTTTATCAGGATGCCTGCATATTGGTTGAACCAGACAAAGAAGATGGTGTTTGGTTCAGGCGTTTTCTGGATGGACATAACTTGTTCCTCTAAAAATAATATGTAAGAGCGTTTTAAAGAAGTTGTGTATCTCAAAGAGATACCGAAACTACGTTGAGTATCCTATCTTATGGCTTTGGCATTGTTCGTGTTGAAAGGCGTAACTTCCCTACCACATCCATTAGGAGAGTGCGGTTTGTTTGGCTGGTGGACGGTTGAGTTAATGGTTGTTCTCTTTTTGTGTGAGTGTTGCAGTTTTTTGAGTGCCACATGGCTGCTTAAGGAACGCGTTGTTTTTTGTTGTTGCAACGTTTTTTGTTGTCTGTTGCGGTGTGGGATAGGCGTTTTTCTCCACACGCCCAACATGGCTCTATGTTGAAGGTGCATTCTTGTGGTTGTGGTAGCATGCTGAGAGCCCACATTAATCCACATAAGCTACCATTGTTAAGCGTTCTAACGTTCCCTCAAAGCAGACTAAATGCACACTTACCCAACAAACTAAGAAATAAAGATTTGATGAAAAAGTGTGTTGGAAACTCGATGTCAAAAATGTAGTCATACCAAGGTTTATTTTGTAATTAATCAAAAACAGAAACACGAAGACTTATTCTTTGTTTTCAGAGTTGTCTTTTGGTTGCTCCCTTGATTGGCCCTTATGAACGTTCATCCTGTGCAATCGCAGTTCTTCTGGATTGGAAAATTCAGCGCCGCAAATTGAGCATAAAAACCGTTCATAAGTCATAACAAAACAATAGATACTAATTGCAAACTAGGCTATTAGTGCTTCGAAAAAGAGCCGCCACCATGGCTCTAAAAGCGATACATTACTGTTAGTGCTTCTTTTTTTCAAATTCCCTATCAATGTAGAACAAGATAATTAACGCCCACATTACGCATAAACCAACAATCACAATCTTAGCCAGCGCAAAAAGGTCAACTTGGGATATAAGATCAGCCACACCTGAACTGCCAAGCGTCAGGGCTGCACCTGTGGGTTGGGTCGGACTTGGAACAGATATCGGGGTTGGTGTTGGTGAAGGATTCGGCGTTGATGTAGGTTCAGGGAGTATATTGGAAAATCTTGGTGGGAAACGCTGGGCTCTCGCTAACCAAAGGTCACCGTTTTGACCAGCAACAGCACAACTCATGATTATTAAACTAACAATAAGCAATCCACCTTTATGGGGACTCTTTACGGCAGTAACCTCCTATCTCTAAACCTGTTTTCGCTAGGTTGTTGACTCTGACTTGTATGATCTTTCTCCGCTAATATAATTATCCTTAAAGCGCAATCCCATCCGAAACAGCCCATCACATTTCATAACCTTTAAAATTTGAGCAGAGAATAGCGAAATCTTTGAATCTTAGACAAAACTAAGTTGCTTTGCTCGGTGATGATTTGGCTAAGCTAGTTTTCATCTCAGGTCCCATCCTTGGCATGGAAAGACAACAGGAATATAGAAAGATAATCACAGGTATTTGCCAAAAACTCGGATTAATCGTAATCGATCCTTGGAAACGTGAGCGTGTCCTCTACAATGGAACTGAAGAATGCTGGTGGGACAAAGTTCCAGTGTTCGATTTTATTCAAAGAGACCTCGAGGATGCCGACCGCTGTGATGTCATGGTCGTCTATTTGCCCATTCTTTCGGCGGGTGCTTGCATGGAAATGTTCTATGCCAAACGCAAGGGTAAAAAAGTCATAGTCATCTCAGAGAATAAGTGTTTGAGCCCATGGATTGTGTTTCATTCAGACGTGATTATCAAGGGTTTTAGTGATCTTGAAGATGCACTAAAAAAATGCTTATAATAATATGTTAACGTAACTGCCGTTTACGTTTGGCGAGACAACGAGAACATCAGAGTATATTGAATCCTCGAACCACATGCGGTAGTACCCACAAACTTGCACTTGCTGCCCAACCGTTAGGCTGGGAACATCGGTTTTCTCATAGTACACTGTTAATTCCTTTTTTTGGCTAAGGTAATCGCAGGCGAAGGTTTGATTGCTCAATTCATTACTACTCCAGACGATTGATTGCATCTTCAGCGTTATGTACGCTGGGAAAATGTGGTAGCTATAGCCAGTGTTGACTTCATGGTTGTATGATACAGAATTTATGGTTCCAACGATTGTTAAGTTTGGTTCTCCCACATAATTAAAGTTTTCAAGATACTCCTCTCTGACAACACCTGTTGCTCTAACGCTAATCAGCAAAGAAGAAACTATGATTACAGCGATAAGAAAAATGTATAAAGCTCTTTTGAGTCGCCACGTTTTTTCAAGGTTTGCATGCCACTTCTCCATGTGCTGTAAAGTAAACTTTGAATTAGCTATTGAAGCAACCACGATTCCTAGCGTTAAAGCGCCCATTATAGCTAAATAAGCTAAAACAAAAAATCCAGAAGTTAAACGCAGAAACAGGGGAACTATAATCAATAGAAATGAAATGAGGCTAAGCCACAACATAAGTCTTAACGAAGAGAATTTTACTTTGGAAACCTTTGCACGGTAGAAGGCGAAAAGAAAAGCGCCAAATGTCGAAGTCGCCAATGCAATAAAAAAACCTTCGATAAATAAGGTAAAAGTCGTTAACCCTGCACCTACTAAGCCGACGACAATCAGGAAGGCGCCAATGGCTTTCCTTAATGATGGAACCTTTAACGCTAACATTAGAGCGATGGCTAAGGGTATCATCAGCGCTGGACCAAGAATGAGTTTAAATGGATAGTTATAGGCAACCATCAGCGCCATTAACATACAAAGTAATCTTAGTTATGTTTGTTTATGAATCTTACCCAAATTTAATTTGTGTTTGAATTCATCTCTTGTTTTCATTTCTCTTCTTTTTAGGTTGTAACCTAGTGAGAAGTCGTGTGCGGCATCGCGGATTTTTCTTAGCAACAGCATCATGCGGGTGTTCTTATCAAAGCGTCTTGGCGTAGTCTCGTCGGGCAGGTAAATTTCTTCATGCTCCTTAGCCAGCCCGATGAGCGGAACCTGCATTCCAAGCGTTTGCAACGCCGCCTTTGCCGCGCCCACCTGTCCAGGTCCCCCGTCAATCACTATTAGGTCAGGCAAGGGATTTTTCTCTTCCAGTTGGCGCTTGTAACGTCGGGCAACGACCTCATTAATTGCGGCAAAATCGTCCTGTCCTTGGAAGGTTTTGATTTTGAATTTGCGGTAGTTTCGCTTATCGGGTTTGGCGTCTTTGAAAGTGACCATGCCTGAAACAACGTGTTCCGCGCCAAGGTTTGAGATGTCAAAGCATTCGATTACTCTGGGCAGGACTGGCAGGTTAAGGTTGTTCTGCAAGTCGACAAGGGCGCAGTCAACCTCCAGGCTAGATTCAAGGTTCTTTTCCGCCAGCCTTAGCAGCGCCAGTTTGTCTTGGCGTCTTGGAATCACAAGTGAAACAGGCGCCAGCCGTTTAGCCGACAGGAACTCTTCCAAGGCGGCTTTTTCCTCGTTTCCCTGCCAACACGGCTTGTTCAGCAAAATCTCCCGTGGAATCTGGTTGGCGGAGTAGTAGGCTTTAAGGAATTCCTGCTCAATCTGCGGCTGCACATCCACACTGAACTCTTTCTTGCCCAAAAGCACGCCCCTGCGCACACCCATCTGCACCGCCAGCAGCTTCTCGCCCACCTGCCTAAACACCAAAACGTCCTGGTCGAAGCGTCGTTCGTTGTCCACGATTTGGCGTTCCGTGAGGAGGCGGATGGAGGCGATTTGGTTGCGCAACTCCAATGCTTCTTCGTACTTCTGGGATGCCGAAGCGATTTGCATCTGGGCGCTTAGCAGTCCGATTGTTTGCTGGTAGCTTCCATTCAAGAAAGCCCGTGCTTGACGCACCTGTTCCGCGTAGGCTTCTGCGGTGACGTTGCCTATGCATGGCGCCGTGCACAGGTGGATGTGGTAGTTTAGGCAGGCACGTTTAGGCATGGTCTTGCACGTTCGCAGCTTGAAAACTCGCACTACCAGCCGCTGCAGGTCTCGTCTTGTAAAGCCGTCAGTGTAGGGTCCGAAAGATTCGAGTTTACGGCTGACTTTGCGGCTGGTCAGTATCCTCGGGTAGGCTTCTCTTGTCAGGGCTATGTAAGCGTAGGTTTTAGCGTCTTTGAGGTTAACGTTGTACTTGGGCGTATGCTGCTTGATGAGCTTGTTCTCCAGCAGAAGCGCCTCAACCTCGTTGTTGACGATGACCCAGTCGATTTGGCGGATGCGCCCTACCAACTGGCGTGTTTTGGCTGGGTGGTCGTTGCTTGAAAAGTAACTTTTGACTCGAGCCCGGAGGCTTTTGGCTTTGCCGATGTAGAGGATTTCGTCCCGCTCATCCTTGAAGAGGTAAACTCCAGGGTCATTTGGGATATCACTTGCTTTGAACTCTAACGGAGTGGACAGTTTAATCATGGCTCTGCAGCTGATATTTGACTGGACGCGGAATGCATTAAGTATTTCCCATAACTGACGTCAATTCTGCGTCGATTTTTTTGTAGTTCAAGAAGAAGAGAAATTCTGCCTTATTCATCGTCTACCAAGAGGGTTTTTAGGACAATTGCTTTTGCATTTGCCGTGGGTACAGGCTGATTGTAGAAAAGCCTTGATTAGAGCTTAACAGTTCCCCGTTAATTTTTTGGCAACAGCTACTGCTTCTGCCGGCATGTGATTAAGGATCTTCTCAAGAAACATCCCTGTGTAGCTGCGAGGATTTTGTGCCACTTCTTCAGGTGTGCCTTCTGCCAGAAGTTCGCCGCCTGCTGCGCCGCCTTCCGGTCCAAGGTCGATGAGGTAGTCGCAGCTTTTGATTACGTCTAGGTTGTGTTCGATGATGTAGACGGTGTTGCCGTTGTCCACCAGCCTGTTGAGCACGCGGATGAGGCGTTTGGTGTCGTCGAAGTGCAAGCCTGTTGTGGGCTCGTCCAGCATGTAGATGGTGTGTCCGGTTTTGTGTTTGCTTAGCTCCCTTGTGATTTTGATGCGTTGGCTCTCGCCGCCCGACAATTGCGTACTGCTTTGCCCCAGCCGAATGTAACCTAACCCAACGTCCAGCAGCGTCTGCAGTTTGCGTGCAACCCGAGGCGTGTTCTCAAAGAACTTGGCAGCTTCCTCCACCGTCATGTCCAACACGTCAGCGATGTTCTTGCCCTTGTACTGAACGCTTAGGGTTTCTTTGTTGTAACGTTTGCCCTTGCATTCGCTGCACTGCACGTAAACGTCGGGGAGAAAGTTCATTTCGATTCGGATGACGCCGTCGCCCTGGCAGTTTTCGCATCTGCCGCCTTTCACGTTGAAGCTGAAACGTCCTTCCTTGTAGCCGCGGGCTCTAGCTTCTTTGGTTTGCGCGAATATGCGGCGGATTTCATCGAAAAGCTTGGTGTAAGTGGCTGGGTTGCTGCGTGGCGTTCTTCCGATGGGGTCTTGGTCGATGACGATGACGTTGCGCACGACCGCGGGCACATGAAGCGATTGGTGTTTGCCTACTTTGTCGACTTGTTCGCCGAACATTTCCCGCAGGGCAGGGATGACTGTGAGGTTCATGAGCGTGCTTTTGCCTGAACCTGAAACGCCTGTGACGCCGCATAAGACGCCGAGGGGTAACTTCAGGCTGAGGTGTTTTAGGTTGTTTTCCTCCGCGCCCTCAATGGTTATGTAGTCTACTGGCGTGCGCCGTTCCGCTGGTACATCAATCTTCAACTCGCCAGACAGGTACTTGCCTGTGAGACTGCGGCTGTTAGCCATAATCTCCTCTGGCGCACCTTCAGCCACCACATGCCCGCCGTGGACCCCAGCGCCTGGACCCATGTCAACGATGTAGTCGGCGTGCCGTATGGTTTCCTCGTCATGCTCAACCACTATGAGCGTGTTTCCTAGGTCGCGGAGGCGCTGCAGTGTGCTGATGAGTTTGGCGTTGTCGCGTTGGTGCAAGCCGATGCTGGGTTCGTCGAGGATGTATAGGACGCCCATGAGGTTGCTGCCGATTTGGGTGGCAAGGCGGATTCTTTGGGCTTCGCCTCCTGAAAGTGTCTTGGCAGCGCGGGATAGCGTTAGGTAGCCTAAGCCGACGTTCTTGAGAAAGCCCAAGCGCTCGTTGATTTCTTTTAGCACCTGCTTGGCAATTGATAAGTCCTTCTCGTTTAGCTGGGCTGGCAGTGCTCGGAAGAACTCCACGGATTCTTCAATTGACATGTCGGTTACGTCGATGATGCTTTTGTCGAGGATTTTCACGGCGAGCACTACGGGTTGGAGTTTTTTGCCGTTGCATGCGTTGCATGGTCTGGATGTCATGAATTTCTCGATGTCTTCTTTGCGCCATTCGCTCTCGGTTTGGCGGTACAGCCTTGCGGTCTGGGGGATTACGCCTTCCCAACCGTCCCGCATCCACATCGTTGCGCCGTTTGACCAGTGTCCGTTGAGCGGTTCTCGGTCGCCGTAGAGGAGTACGCGGAGTTGTTGTGGTGTGAAGTCTTTGATTGGGGTGAAAACGTCAAAACCGTGTCTTTTACCCACCATCGCCAGTTGCTGCGCTCGCCAACTCAAACCCATGCTGCCGTACACGGCTAAGGCGCCGTCCATGATGGAGAGGTTCTTGTTTGGAATAACCTTGTCTTCTGAGATTTCGGTGATTTCCCCGAGTCCGTGGCAAGTTGGGCAGGCTCCGAAGGGCGAGTTGAAGCTGAACATACGGGGTTCAAGGCTTTCAAACACGATTTCAGGGTGGTTTGGGCAGGCGCCGAAAGTGCTGTATAATGTTTCGTCTTGGAAGCGTTCAAGCTCTTTGCGTTTTTCGCCGCTTGCTTTTTGGGCGTCGATAACTATCATCGTGCCCTTGCCGACGTGAAGCGCCTGCTCCACAGCTTCAGCCACGCGAGAGCGTTCCTCATCTAGGATTTGCACAGTGTCGATGACTGCTTCAATCCAGTGCTTTTCATAGCGGACCAGTTTGACCTCTTCTTTTATGGTGTCAGAATCGTAGATTTGCTGGTCCACTCGAATCTTGGTGTAACCCTGCTTTTTGAGGTCTTCAAAAACTTGCTCGTGCGTGCCCTTGATGCCGCGGATGATTGGTGCTAGGAAAATGAGGGTTTTTTCTTTTTCCGCCATAATGAGGCTAGTGATGTTCTCTGGGCTTTGCGGATGGATGCTGCTGCCACATTTTGGGCAGTGATGCGTGCCGATACGGGCAAAGAGGAGCCTGAGGTAGTCGTAGATTTCGGTGACTGTGCCAACGGTTGAGCGGGGGTTTTTGCTGGTGCTCTTCTGCTCGATGCTGATTGCGGGCGATAACCCTTCGATGGAATCCACGTCAGGCTTATCCATTAAACCTAAGAATTGGCGGGCATAAGCGGAAAGACTCTCCACGTATCGGCGCTGTCCCTCAGCGTAGATGGTATCAAAAGCAAGGGTGGATTTTCCAGAGCCAGAGAGCCCAGTTATGACTATCAACTTGTTTCTGGGAAGCTCTAAATCGATGTTTTTAAGGTTGTGTTCCCTTGCACCCTTGATTGAAATATTGTCTCGCATTATTGACCTGTCTTTTTTCTCCGCTTCTCGATTTCTAACCTGTTTTAGGTTGAAAGATTAGAACCTTTTTGCATCAAACCGTTAAATCTCTGGATTAACCACTTCAGTTTCAACCTTTTTTTCCAGCGCACGGTTCAACTCCGCGATAGCGTCTCTAAGCTCGATTGCCCGCTCAAAATCCAACTTCTCCGCCGCTGCCCGCATCTGAGCATCCAACTCAATTATTTGACGTTTTATGTCGCTTTTAGGCAGGTGCTTGGTGCCCTTGATGACGGTTTCTTTCTGGGTTACACCTTTCACAATGGTTTTTGGCGTGATGCCATGCTGTTGGTTGTAGCGTTTCTGCACATTGCGTCTGTAATAGGTGATTTCTATGGCTCGCCGAATCGACTGCGTCTGCACATCAGCGTATAAAACGACTTTGCCGTTGACGTTTCTGGAGGCTCTGCCAATGGTTTGGATTAGGCTACGCTCGTCACGCAGAAATCCCTCTTTATCAGCATCCAAGATGAAAATTGTTGAGACCTCGGGAATGTCCAAGCCCTCCCGCAGCAGGTTAATGCCCACAAGAATGTCAAACTCGCCAACTCGCAGTTGCCGAACCAGCTCAATGCGGTCGAGGCTGTCGATGTCTGAGTGCATATAACGGACGCGAAAACCCTCTTTGGACAGGTAATCTGCCAAATCTTCAGCCATGCGTTTGGTGAGCGTGGTGATTAGGATGCGGTCACCACGGGCAATAGTCTTTTTGGATTCTGCCATTAAGTGCTGCATTTGCCCCTCGATTGGGTGTACCTCAACCTCAGGATCCAAAAGCCCAGTTGGACGAGTAATCAGCTCAACAGGCGGTCCGCTCTTTTCCAATTCGTACTCGGCTGGTGTTGCAGAGACAAAGAGAACTCTACCCATTTTCTGCTCGAACTCCTCGAACTTGAGCGGTCTGTTGTCAAGAGCACTTGGCAAGCGGAAGCCGAAGTCGACAAGGTTCTTTTTACGTGAGTAATCGCCGTTGTACATGGCTCTTGCTTGCGGGATGGTTTGGTGGCTTTCGTCGATTATTAGCAAAAAATCTTTCGGGAAGTAATCCAGCAAAGTGAAAGGGGGCTCGCCTGGCTTGCGTCCATCGAAGTGACGGCTGTAATTTTCCATGCCAGCACAAAACCCGATTTCCCTAATCATCTCCAAATCATAGTTTGTGCGCTGTTTTAGACGGTGGGCTTCCAACGGCGGAAGCTCAGGCAATCTGGCTTCAAGTTCCTGTTGGATGTGCTCAAGTGCCAGAGCGTGTTTTTCTTCGGGTACTACATATTGGCGTGCGGGGTAGAGGGTTATTTTGTCAAGGGAGACTTTGACGTCGCCGTTTAAGAGGTTAATTTCCTTTAGCTTCTTTATTGCGTTGCCTTCAAATTCAATTCGTAGAATGTCGTTCTCGTAGGATGGCACGACATCGACTGCATCGCCACGCACCCGGAACCTGCCTGGCTCAAGCACCATATCATTGCGTTCGTACTGCATATCCACAAGTGAGCGGATGAGCTGTTGCCGGGACATTTGGTTGCCAACCGCCAACTCCACTGCCATGGTTCGGAAGTCGTCTGGGTTGCCGAGGCTGTAGATGCAGCTTATGCTGGCGACGATTACAGTGTCGTTTCGGCTAACGATGCTGGAAACGGCATGCATTCGCATCTTCTCGATTTGGTCATTGACTTCGGAGTCCTTTTCAATGTACATATCCTGTGCCGGCAAATAAGATTCAGGCTGATAATAATCGTAAAAACTGATGAAATATTCAACTCGGTTGCCTGGGAAGAGCTCTTTTAATTCACCATAGAGTTGGGCGGCTAAGGTCTTGTTGTGCGCCAAAATCAACGTAGGCTTCTGTAACTTTTGAATGACGTTTGCCATAACGAAAGTTTTGCCGCTGCCCGTAATTCCCAACAGCGTTTGCTTTTCTTTTTGAGAAAAGTTTTTCACTATCTGGTCTACCGCCATCTCTTGGCCTGGTGACATTTTATACGGTGCAATAAGTTTGAACTCCATGCCACTTCTCCAAGTAACAAGGAACCTCAACAATAGATTAAGTTAATTAACTTTTTTTCAGAGAGCCCGATTTTCTTTTATAAATGCCCTAAAGCAGATGAGAAAGCACCAATTAAAGGGTGGATAGAACAGTTAATGGAAATAGGAAGAGTTACCTTTTTCGGCAAGCTTTTAGGCGGTAAAACTGCCACCGTTTTAGACCAAACGCAATTAGCGTAGCCGCAAATAGCCCGTTAAAAACAAACAGCACAAATATGTTATTTCTAAAGTCCTTGCCTGAAAATAAATGAATCCCCAAAACGGGGTAGTCATGAATTATCCGAAAAATGTAGTCTTGCCTATTAAGCTTCATAAAAAGATGGGGGGTATTAACCGCAAGACAGCAATACCTCAGGATTAGGCTATTCTGCGGTACCATCACTTTGCTGTCGCAATTTACTGAGGATAAGCAAAAGTCCAGATGCCACAGAACCAACTATTATTACCACTATAACATAAAGAGCATAATTTGTGCTCGTGTTTTGTGATTGTTCTATTTGAGGTGAGATGGTTGGCAAGCTTGACGATGGGGGCTGGGTAGGTGTTGCTAAGGGAGTTGGTGTTACTTTTGGTTTTGGTGTGGGTGTTGGAGATGCATAACCCGTGGAAGAGATGTAATCTTTGGCGAATGTTGCGAAAATACTGTAGGCAGCTTGCACGTTAGTAAAAGTATAAGAGTTAACTGCGCCAACTGAAGTCCCGTTGACAATCACGTCAGCTACATGGTACCCGCTGTTTGGAGTTATGCTAAAGCTTTGGTCGGCACCAAAGTCTACGGCAACCTCGCCCTTAGGGCTGATTACCCCATTAGGACCAGCCCCCGCTGAAATTATATTTTGGTCAATGGCAAAGTAAGCTTCTATACTATGGATGGTTTGCACATTTCTAAAGCTAAATGTGCTAACTGGTCCAACTGAGACGCCATCAACTTTGACATCGGCTACATGGTAATGTGCGTTTGGGGTTATGTCGAAGGTTTGGTTGCCGTTGAAGTCCACGGGTACTGTGCCGTTCGGACTAATCGAGCCGCCGCTCTCAGCGAAAGCGCTAATAAAAGCCGATATTGAATTTGTAGCCATTACATCATCAAAGTATGTCTCTCCTTGGGGGATGTAGTTTCCAAAATCTACCCAATCATTTCCGATTCGTAACTGATTTATCTGCGCCAAGGTTTGATTTGTTATTGTTGCTTTTAGTTGGTCATTGACTAGAAAATAAACGGTGCTGTTGCTGCCTGTAAACGCCAAAACCTGAATTTTATACCATTGACCAGAACTAACTGTGGGCTTGCTGGCATTGGTTATTTGACCGCTTCCAGCGTTAAATTTCCAAATGTAGGCGCCATCGGCATATTCAACTCGAAAGAATATGGTAGCGTCATTAATATCGGAAGCAAGGACCACGCAAAGGTAGTTGGTTGGTAAACCATTGAAATAAACATGATATGTATAGTTTAGGATGCTTGTTGGAACTATAGTTTTTAGTTCATAGCACGAGGCTGAACCCGCATATGAAAACTTGGCTGCATAGTTTCCGCTATGCACCGTGCTGCCAGAAATTAAGGGTGTGCCGACTGAACTGGTCCAAGAGCTGAAGTTTCCGCTTTCAAAATCGTCAGAAAAAATTACGTTTGAAGCTGCCGATGTAATAAACAATGGAATGCTAAGTACCAGTAGTATGGTTGTTATCGATAGTGTTTTAAAGAAAATTGTTTTTCTTACCATGGTTCATTCCCTAAAAAAGCTTCCTTCACTTTATTTTGTTTCAGAAGCGATGATTAGGTAATCTCAGCACACCATATAAAGATACCGATTGGTTAGAAAGCAACCGTTTACACCTCTAAAAAACTTGCTATTTTACAGGCATGACCAACTGCAGAAGCATCTTTCAGGGATTAATGTGCGTTCCAAACACTTAATAATTCGGTGACCATGAGAATAGCGAGGAGGCTAAGCTTTGTTCGTCAATGACGTTCTCCAAGTAATTTACGCGCCTAAACAAGCGTTCAAGAGAATCGTAGAAAACCCCAAGTACCTTGGCGCCATCGTTATTCTTGTCCTGTTTATAGGTATACAAGTAGGCTATGAATATGCCCAGTTTTCTAAAACTTACACCGAACAGGTCTCACCTTTAGTCGGCGAGCTAAACAAGTATACAAATGCTACCTATTGGAGGGGCAGCCAGGGCGTCACAGTAACTAATAATGCTGCCGATTCCTTTAACTATACGGTTTTCTTGGCAGGATATGGGTTTTATCCCAACTTGTTCGGTAACACAAGCCTTCAAATCCAAGCCAGCAACATAAGCAATTTTACAGCGTCCATAGAGAATGCCTTTAATGTGGATTGCAGCGAGGTTGGTTTTCAGAACCTTTCCATGGTGATAAAACCAATCGAACCGCAAACTCCACCCCAAGAAGCCATTCTAACTTTGTACTCGCTTACTGATACTGACTATTATCAATACAACCTCACTCCGATGCTGGCGGATGCCACAGTTAACACTTGGAATAACCTGACCATACCCATCGGTAAATCAGTTGCAGAATGGACCACTACGGGCAACCCAACCTGGAGCAACATAACCGCGTTACAACTGAGTTTGGCTTATCCCACTGCAACAAACGTGACTATGCGGTTTGGTGCGTTGTTTTTCCGTGGGCAATATTTAACTCCGATTCAATATAATAGCACAGGTATTTTGCTGGAGTTTTTGCAGGCGTTCTCTTTGCAGTTCCTCGTTACTTGGTTCCTCTTTTCCGCCATAATATACCTAATCTTTAAGGCACTAAAAACACCTCAACTTTGGAAGCCACTCTTCATCGCCATAGGGTTTGCCTTGGTCGTTATGGTTATACGAGCACTAATAAACGTGGCTGCAACGCTGGCTTTAAGCAACGTTTACTATCCCTTCGACGTAACCTTGGGCGTGAATTTCACGCCGTGGGGTGCAATATTCTATCCACCAGAGATGGGAGGGTCTTTGTTTTTGCAGTCGCAGGCTGCAATCCCTGTTATCGAGGCTGCTACGTCGACTTTTAACACTATTACTGGCGCTATGACTGTTGTTTCTTATGTTTGGTTGGGTGCGTTGGTGACTTTGGCTCTTGGTGCTCTCAAACCGGAAGTTTCCTTCGTTAAGCGGATAGCGATTGCTGGAGGCAGTTTAGGCATTACGGTTGTGGTTATGCTGTTTTTAATCGGGATTTTCTAATTCCATAAGCCTCATTTTTTGGTGTGTGCCGTGTTAGCAAGATTTATATGGTTTGAAAGACTTTTTTGCAATTACTCGAAATTGAAGTAACCAATGGTGGATTATAATTGGACATTAAAGACCTTAAGGATGGAATGAAACGGGTCAGCGTTGAAGCCCAAGTTGTGGAAAAAGGTGACCCACGAGAAGTTAAATCTCGCTTTAAAGATGAAACTTATCGGATTGTTGATGCGGTTATTGCTGATGAGACAGGCAGCATAAAACTTACGCTTTGGAACGAACAAATCGACCAAGTCAATGTTGGCGATAAAATCAAGATTGAAAATGGTTACGTTACCAGTTTTAAGAGTGAAACGCAGCTTAACGTCGGAAAATTCGGCAAGCTTACGGTTCAATAAGCCTTTAGCTCCATGTGGCACAGTGGGAATGGCGTTTAGGTTTTTCCTTGGCTTATGATGTGCTACTTTGCATGTAGTCTTTCTTGGAGACTATAGCCCCCTTATTTATACTCTCTAAGGTTGCAGGGCTTGGATGTTTGGGGTTGTGTGTTCATTAGGAAGCAGCTGGGTTTTATCATAATTCACGCAGGGTTTCTGGTGTTGTTTTAGCGTTTGCTGCGCAGTTGGTTTAGCCCCTGACCAAAAAAACTAGATTGCTCTGCTACTATCCCCCTCCCCCTTCTATCTTACAGAATGCGGCTAAATGTTTAACGTGAAAGCCCTGCTGAATCAGTGCCTAGTTTCCCACTATGGAGCTGCCTAATATGTATTAATTATTAAACCCTATGAGAAATTTGTGGTGTCTCGTTAAAAAAAACATTAACCGCTGGAAAAATGAAAGCATGCATTAAACATTTAACCCCATTAATTAACGCTGTGACAGCGACTACTAATAAGTTTAGTATTAAGTTAATTCGTTGCGATTGTAACGAATGATGCAACATATATCTTCTTTTAACAATGGAATAGCTGTTTTAATAACTGATGTTGGAACATTATCTCCAGAATAAAAAACTAATTTTTTTATCATATTCACTTTGCTAAAGTGTTCTTAACGCTAAACCGTAAATAAGTTTACAAGTTTATCATGTTTCTTAGTTAATGTCTTTTGGAGGTGTCAAAAACTTTACAAATATCAGTCATTACTTTCAACGGCAACTGGCAGCTTTTCTGGATGATTCAATAACTAATATGTGAAATTTCAATGGAACTATTATAACTTTAATTATTTTCTAATCAAATATTTAGCATTCAAATCGTTCCACAAAAATTGCTGTTTCAACATTCACAATGACTTCAGTGTGAGCAATATATCAAATTAGTGGCTGGTAGAAAAAAACAAGAAAGTTTCTTTAGTTTTAGAAATATCAAAGAAGGGCAAAAACACGAATAGAAAAGCAATAAGTGTTTCATTGCTAATATCGGTTGTTTTAGTATATGGGTTCTTAGCTACTGTATTTTCTAGTATTATGTGGTCTCAGACTTTATCGGATACCTTCAACATAACTAGTTTTAGTGATATCCCTCCTTCACAAATTCCTCAGTTTTCACTATGGTTTGCAAATGGAACGATCATGCCATTGTCAATAACTTTTAGAATTCCACCTTACAAATGTGATACAGCATGGAGGAATTCACCAGAAGCTATTTTCTCTTTTATTGTAAGAAATGATGGAAACGATACTTTTATCCTGTCTTTTGAACAAACTAATGAAAACTTTCCCTCGGATGCAAAGCCAAATTTTTATTCCTTCACAAATACAAGCTATAATACTCTTAATGGAGTGACCTCCACGCAAGTAGACCCGCAACAAAGTGTATCTTGCACTTTATACATACCAGTTTAGTTTTTTATCATATATTCCAGCAATGGACTATAACTTTAGTTTTGATATCATGTTGAAGGCAACATCAGCTTTTTATGTGAATCAGACTGCTCTTCATATTAACGGAACAGGGCAATATCCTGATTTTGTTGACTACCCCTCAAACATTGTGGAAAATAGTGACTTTGAATCTGTAGTTTCGCCATGGCAAGTGATAACTTCTGATCCAACTTATTCAGGTACAATTTCACAGAGTACCGATGCTCATTTATACTCTCACAGTGGACTATTTACAGTGACAAGTAACCCAACAACAGGTGGCTTTGTTGCACTTTCCGCATCAACAAGAACACCATTTACACCACCATGGGCACCTGAAACCGGACAAACATATTTGTTAACATTCTATTACAAGAGCACACTTAGTTCTTTCAAGGCATACGTCTTTTGCAAGGATACCAATACCACCATTGGACACGACATAACATATTGGTCCACTGACGATTTGCCACCTACAAACACTTGGATGCTAGGAACGATGGTTTTTGGTCCTATCCCTCCAGGAACTGTAGATACCCAAATACACTTTGGACCACCAAACGGTGTAATAGGTACATTGCTGATCGATGACGTTTTCACGCAATTTAGCGATTTTCCAGCGCCTACTGTAACACCGACACCTACAGTTGAACCTACACCTATTCCTTCACCCTCTCCCAGAACTACTCCAACATTAACACCTAGTCTTACACCAACTCCTGTACCAACTCCAACCCCTACTTTTACTCCAAATCCTACCCCAACACCACCTCCATCGCCAACACCAATTATTACACCTACACCAACGATAACTCAACCTTCCCCAACATCAACAGCTACCCCAACAAATTCACTTAATCCACAACCAACAATACCAGAGTTTCCGATAGAGGCAACCTTAACGGTACTCGTGCTTCTATCGATTTTAATCTTAATACCGCTTGCGATAAGAAAGCAGATTTCTACGGAACAAAATAAGAAGCTGAAGACCAAGCTGAAACCTGCAAGGTTAAGCCCACAAACATCAGATTTAAAAATCAACAAGCCCGCTTGAGAATTAATCAATCACCGGTAAACTACCCAATTATCCAAGCCCAAACAACATTGTATTGCAGGAGCATTTGCTTTTACAGAAAGGAAAGGAGGCAGTACATTCGTTTGGTTATGGTCAGGTTTAGACAGCTCTTTCTTGCTGATTGCAGCAGCCACAGCGTTTGTATGCATATTGATTGCGTGATAGCCATTAAACTGAAAAAATAAACCCGCACATAAAACGTTTATACTCACTCACGGTGCATGCCAATGTCTAATTTTACATTCCAAGTTTTAGTCTTCGATAGGTTGTGTAATCCACGTATTCTACGAAGGGATTCTCCGCCTGGAACCTTACCGTTATCTTCTGTCTTTGCCGTTTATCCAGCAGTTGGCTTGTGGTCCGTAGTAGATAAGCGTCGCTTCCTGCTCCTGAACCGTAACTTGTAAGCAATATGCGTTCGTTTGGTTTTGCAACATCTAGCACTGCGGCTAAACCCACCAGCGAGGCACCTGAGTAGGTGTTACCGAATTTAGTTATCTGGATAGCTGGCGAATACTGCTCTTCTTTGAACCCAAGTTCTCTTGCCACCCTCACTGGAAATGCTGGATTAGGCTGGTGAGGTACAAAATAGTTTATGTCGCTTGCTTTGAGATTTAAACGTTCCATGAGCTTGCTGGCGGCTTTACGCACATGTTTATGATATGCTGGATCACCTGTAAATCGTCCACCATGCATCGGAAAAGGTTCACCGTCACGACGCCAAAAATCCGGAGTATCCGAAGTGCAACTGTACCAACCCTCCATTTCAGCGACAACGTCTTTTTTGCCAAAAATAAACGCTGCCCCACCGTAACCCACGAAAGCATCAAGTTCACCTCCAGGGCAACCACGCGGCGCAGCTTGAGAGTTATCTGCACCAATAACCATAGCGTATTCGATGCCAGATTTCGGGTAGCTGACGAGTGCACAGGCGTCTTTAAACATGCTCGAACCAGCTTTGCAAGCAAACTCCGTATCCACCGCATCCACGCCTTGAAGGTCTCCTTCTTCTTCGCCGAGTTTTAAAACTTGAGCTACCTTTGAAGCGATGGGTTTAACAGCATAGGGATTAGATTCTGAACCAGCATAAACTTTTCCGATCCAAGCGCTGTTAAGTCCAGAATGGATAAGCGCGAGTTTTCCCGCTTCAACGGCAGCCGTAACTGAGTCTTCATCGATGAAGGGAACAGCACGTTCTAAGCCTTCTTCTTTGATGCGGAAACGAGAAGAATAAGCCCCATAACCCACAATACCAGGCAACTCATAATCTTTGGTCGGTTGAATAACGTGGTATTCTTGGTGAGGATAATACTCATCTGCAAGTGTAAAAGCTAAAGAAATCGTAGGCACCACATCGCTTTTGCCAACCGAGTAACGCCTGCGAAAGCGAGGAACAACTTCTCGGCCTTCAAGGCTATCTAAATCAACATCTTTTCCGTCGCATACCAGTTGATCGGTAAGTCTGGCTGGCACTTTGATTTTGCCGTCATGGAAGGAAACGATGCCGTAAACGTAACTGCCTAGTTTTGTGAACTTGTTTGTGGGCTCGTTGATGAATGTGCAAATTTCGAGTGTGCCTTTGTCGTAGAATAAGTCGATGCTGTCCATTTTTCCGTAGCTTTTTCTGCCGCAGTTTGTGCAGTAATCTCGCACTTCAAAATATTCTTTTGCGCAGCTTTGACATCGGCTGGCTTTTAAGCGGTCACCTAAATAGGAGACTCTGCGCTCTATAGGTTCACTACTCATCGTATTTCACTCCTAAGATTGTGGCGTAAGCTTTGGTTCCAAAACCTTCAAACTCGACTGCACAACCATATTCTGGCAAACCTGATTCGAGCTTGACTTGCCGCTCACCTGCTTCGCCGCGAAGTTGGCGATAAATCTCAAAAATCTGTGCTCCGCCAGTGGCTCCCAATGGGTTGCCATCAGCTTTCAATCCGCCGTCGGTGTTGACAAAAAGTTGTCTGCTGCCTATCTCATAGTAGTTTTGGCCGTGTTTGCAGCCTTCGTGAATGCCATGCCAAGCGGTTCCGGGTTCGCAGAAACCTAAGTCTTCCAACGAAACCATTTCCATAACAGTCGATTGATCGTTGACTTCGATTAGATGTAGATTGGAGGATGTAATTTTTGCGGTTTTGGAGGCGGATTTCATGGACAGCTCAGCCGCCAGGAAGCGGGAGAGGTCTTCGCGTGCAGGATAATTCAGGTAGTCTGTGGCTGAAGCGCAGCCTAAAACGTAGATGGGTTGTGTTGTCATTTCTTTTGCAGTTGTTTCGCTTGTGAGGATGAGGGCTGAGGCGCCATCTGAGACTGGGGCAAAATCATAGAGTCCTAAAGGCTTATGCGTTGATTTTCTAGCGCTTAAAACCTGGTCTAAAGTGATTTTTCTCTGGAATTGGGCATACTTGTTTTTGGCTGCGTTAGCATGGTTCTTAACTGAGATTTCTGCCAAAGCCAAGTTCAGTTCTTCGAGGTTTGCGCCTGTTATGTGGTGTTTCTTTATGTATGCTCGCAGCATTAGTTCATGGTTGGATTCTGGGGTGGCGCCTGCATAGTAGCTCCATGGATCATCCAGCAGCATAAGGTCATCTCTGATTTTGTCCCATCGATCCGTCATTTTTTCTATGCCGCCGACAAGAACAGTGTTGTAGACACCTGCTTGAATCGCATGGCAAGCGGTGAGCAGGGCAGCGCTAAATGAGCGTGTGACTTCCATGGGCACATGGAGTTCTGTTAATTCTGAGAGGAAGCCTTCTTCTAGGCCTAGTTTGTTGGTGATGGGGAGAAGACAGTCGGACATGTAGCAGGCTTCGAGGTCTTTGCGTTCGATGCTGCATTCGCTTGAGGCAGCAAGCCAGGCTTCTTCGATGAGTTTTTCAGGTTCTTTGCCGTAATGTTCTCCAAATTTTGTTCTGCCAACGGCAACGATAGCTGGGCGTTTTTGCATGGTTGTGTCTTCCCTTTTTTTGTTAGGTTACAATGGTTTTGTTAGAAGACTATTAAGTGTTTGCCATATTTCACAAAAATGAGCGATGCCCTAATATACCTTGAGGGAAAATGTGTATTGCGAGAGCGGGCAAATTTGGGGAACCTAAGAGGCGTATTTGATAATTTTCAAAAGCGTGTTGATCTCTTCTTCTATAAATGTGAGTACATAAAAGATTGCAAAAAGGTTACAGCGCAATGTTGGGAAGGCGGAAACAGCTATTGCGGTGAATACAGAAAAAGAATATGCAAAGAATAGGTTGCTTTGGTCATTAGTCGGTGTTTTCACCGTTAATCTCGTTTGTTATTATCTGCTGCGTGAGTTTCTCAATCAGCTCTTTTAGTTTTTGGCTTAACTCCACAGGGTATGTGGGTGCTTGTGTTAAGGCTTTGTACTGCTTGGGAAGCTTATCGAGGTTTTCTTTAGCTGTGGTTCGAATTTGCTCGAGCGTTGGCAAATTGCTGACGAGCTTGCCTTTTTCCATGACTTTAACCAGCAGTGGTTCGCCTTCAATTTTTTCGTCTGTTAAGGCGATTGTGTCTTTTTTGAAGTTTCCATTGTTGTCCTTGGTTCGGTAGACTTGTTTTCTGCCTGGAAGGGTGATTTTGTCTTTGCTTAACTTCATGATGGGTGAGTAAGTGCCGTTTGCGTTTTGGCTTTCGCAGAGCTTGTAGATGATGTCTAGGTATGGTCTGTCGGCTGATGTGCCCATTTTCGTTCCTACGCCGAAGGCGTCAATTTTTGCTTCCTTGGCTAGTAATTCGTTAACTTTGAATTCGTCAAGATCTCCACTTGCGAAGATTTTAACGTAGTCTAAGCCGTTGTCATCGAGGATTTTTCGGACTTTTTTGCTTGTTTCTGCCAAATCTCCGCTGTCTAGGCGGACTCCACCGAGTTTGATGTTTTTTGCTTGGAGTTCTTTGGCGACTAAAGCTGCTTTTTGTGCTCCTGCAAGGTCGTCGTAGGTGTCTATGAGGAGGGTGGATTTGGCAGGGAAGGTTTTGGCGAAGGCTCGGAAGGCGTCGATTTCTCTTGAATAGGACATAATGAAGCTGTGTGCCATGGTTCCGAAAACTGGGATGTTGTATGCCATGCCAGCGAGGACGTTGCTTGTGCCTTGGCATCCTGCGATGTAGCTGCTGCGTGCGACTTTCATGCCTGCGTCTATGCCTGGTTCGCGGCGTAAGCCGAATTCGATGACGGTTTTGCCTTTGGCGGCGTGGATTACGCGTGAGGCTTTGGTGGCTATCATGGTTTGGAGGTTTATGGTGTTGAGGAGGAAGGTTTCGATGAGTTGGGCTTCGATGATGGGTGCGGTTACGCGGATGAGGGGTTCGTTTGGGAAGGTTATGGTGCCTTCTGGAACTGCCCAAACTTCGCCTGTGAACCGGAAGTTCTGTAGGTAATCGAGGAAGTTGTCGTTGAAGCCTTGTTTTTTTAGGTAAGTTAGGTGTTCTTTGGTGAATCGGATGTTTTGGAGATATTGGAGGGCTTCCTCTAGGCCTACGAAAAGGAAGTAGGAGCGGTTTTCTGGCAGTCGGCGGATGAAGAGGTCGAAGGTTGCGTTTTCGAGGTGCTGGTTGTCGAAGTAGGCTGCGCACATTGTTAGCTCGTAGAAGTCGGTGAAGAGGCTCATGTTTTGGGGTTTGAGGAAGCCAAGAAAATCTGTCATGGGGTATTAGTTTGAGTGTTGGCGGATTTAATGCTTTCTAGCTGTATGGGCTGTTGCTTGAAAAAATCTATAGCCCCCTTTTAAATAGGCGGTGCTTTTGGAGGGGGGAGGCTTTTTGAGTATACTTTCTTGAGGGTGATGCTGATTTGTTTTGTATTGGTTCGTCAAAAATTGCTCGTCATCGCAAGTTTGGGTATAGGGTTTGCCGCTGTGATGAATCGTCCTTAGTCAAGAAATGTTGACTGCGGTTCGTTTTAGGTTAGTCAAGAATGTTTGACGAAAACCTTTTTTTAGCGCAGAAGATGGAAGAGCGTTTGAGGATATAATGTTGGATTGTTCAAAGAAGGGCGGGTGGCAAGGCAAAATAGCCGTACGGTCATTTGTGCTCGCGATTTTGTTATTTGTCATGTTCAGTAATTTGACATCAGCCGCCTTCTCATATGGGAATTACGATGCTGCCGTAATCATTAGAGAGGATGGAGGAGTGGAGGGCACCAATCTCATTTTGCGTTCAGGGAACGTTTACTCTTTGACTGGAGACATCATTATTTCGCAGTCGTGGTGTCCTGCAGGCATTCAAGTTCTAAAAGACAATGTAGTGATTGATGGTTCTAACCATTCGATTCTTATAAACGGCGAAGCAGGCATGGGAGTAGACCTTACAGGTCGACATAATGTTGTCGTCAAAAATTTAAGCATAAGAGGCTTCAATCAAGCGGTATATCTAGATAACTCCACTCAAAATATGATTGACAATAACGTTATTTCAGGGAATAGTCGATTAATTTCTTGCGGGGTGTGGGCAACATCTTCGTGGAACAATTCGATAATTGGAAACAGAATTTCGACGCAAATAAACGATAATCCATCGAGCCTTAATTTTGGAATTCTCATCCAAGCAGCGTCGACAGGAAATGTAATCGAAGGAAACACTATAGAGAACAGCACGGTTGGAATCGATCTGAGTTATTGCCCGAACAACACATTAAGAAAAAACGCTATGGTTAACAACAAGTACAGCTTCGCGCTAGAATACAATACGTACGAACAGTTCGTTCAGGACATAGACACATCAAACACAATCGACGGCAAGCCAATCTATTACTGGCTTAACGAGCACGATAAGTCTGTGCCATCAGACGCTGGATTTGTGGCGCTGGGAAACTGCGAAAACATCACCATAAAAAACATTCAGATCAGCCGCACTTACGACAGCATTAGCCTAATCAACACCAAAAACTCCAAAATTGCAAACAACGCGGTGGTTGGATGCGCCAACGGCATATTCCTCAAATACTGTGAAAACATCGAAGTTTCAAAGAATTCACTTATCAACAACACATATTGTGGAGTGGGTACTGTAGCTTCCAGCCAAATTCAGATAACAGAAAACAACCTGGTTAGCTGTGGAATCGGATTATCGACCTCTGGATACACTAACCGCCACGTTGGCGGAGGGGGCTCAAGCGATTTGTTCATAGCAAAAAACAACTTCACAGACAACGACTCAGGAATCTACTTCGCCCTATCAAAAAACAGCTCTGCGGAGCAAAACTTTTTCCTTAAAAACACTTATGGTATTAACCTCATTTCTAGCACAGCAAATACATTTGTTAAAAATTTATTCTTAGAAAATAGCGGGGGTGCCGTACGTATTTCTGGTGCAGTTAACAACACTTTCTACTTAAACTCTTTCATCAACAATGCTGGAGGAGGCACCCAGATATTCAACCCGTGGATTGTATTAGGTAACCCTGAAGACAATGTTTGGGATTTTGAGGGTAAGGGGAATTATTGGAGCGACTTTACCCAAAGGTATCCGAACGCTACTGCGTTGACGGGAAAAGGAGTGTGGGACACCCCCTACTACATTAACAGCAAGAACATCGATAACTACCCATTAGTCAGCCCTAACCAATCAAATATTGTGCAGTCAAATGGTGAAAGCGGCGCCTTTACCTATCTGTTGATTACAATACCCATTGCAATCGGCGTAGCTATCCTTGCTGTTTACAGAATAATGCGGAACGCAAGAAAATGCTCAACTGCTAAACTGGCAAATTACCCTCTTTTAAAGACGCGCCTGACATCACCTATGGGTGAACCCAAGACCTCTATATTATCGATGTTGCCTATTCCCCTAAGTTGAGCATTTCTTATATGGCTGACTTCACGCGGATCTATACCCATGATTCTGGCTGCGGTTGCATCGGTGGCGACTGGATCTTTGCCAGCCACTATAAGGTTCATTTTGACAGGTATGCCATCTGTTGGTCCCCGTCCCTCCATGGCTACGAAGCCATCGATAACTGTTAGACGCGGCTGGAGAACAGTGTTTATGTCAACGATGACTTTGCTTATGCCCATAGCATGATACTTGAATTTTAATTTGTCTGGGAGCAAGCCGAACATGTTTTTCATCCCCAGCGTCACTTTGGTAGAGGTGTGAGTTTTCATCTTAGCGGCGCTTATAATGGCAGATTCCTTCACTATGCGGGGAACGGTTATTTCTCTGAGGCATTCACCGTTCGGGACTGGTATTTTAACCGTGTCTTTGACGTAGCGCAAGTTGAGGAACTCTACACCGTTGTTTTTACACATCTCAGCCATGCCTGTGACTTCGAATGCTTTTGAAGCGCTCGTTAAAGTTGCGTCTGATTCAACCACGAGAACTTCCACAGGAAGTTTTTTTAGCTGTTGGATTAGCGCTTCAACCACCATGGGATCAGTTGTGGCACCGGTCTCCCATGTCATCGTCGTAATAAAATTTACTTTGATGAGAACTCTGCTAAAGCCCTTAAGAGCCGATTTGAAATCGATTAGTTCTAGCGCTTTTAATACTGGTTCATGCCCTCGTTCACCCTTTACGATTGCTACTTTAGACTGCTCCACCGCCATGCCTCACCATCAATTAGCATCTTGAATGCTTTAAGTTTTAAAAAAGAGCAAGCCCAGTTCAGAGCTTTTAGAAAACGCCAATTAACTTTGAAACAACAACCGCCAAAGAAGCTACAGCAACCAAAAAAATGATTTTACCCTTAGACTTAGCCAAACCGCTAATTTCTCCTTCCCCCTGCTGAAGCTCATACTCCTTGATTTCTCTGGTTTGAGAATTGATTTGAACTTTAGCGGTTAATTTCTGCAGCATCATCTCTACAACGTAGAGTTCGCCCTCTAAGGAGACTTTCATCGGCAACCAACTTCCCTTATAACCTAACCGCTTAAGAAAATCAGCTGTCATGTTAGTTGCAATTTCGGCATCTAACCGTGTTACCTGTGGGGAAACTTCTTGGGGGGTTAACGACATTTCTCTTCGCCAAGAAGTTAGCAGTTTACCATTTTAGGATTTATGAATCTCAAAACAATACCTAAACTCAAGAACAAACGTAAATACAAAAGTCAATTAGGGCAGCGGTTCGTTCGGCAATTGAGGCTGAGTTTGATTAAAAATATGATCCGTCTGATTTAGAAGGTTATTCTGGAGATCACGTATCCGATCAACCTGCGGAACATTGCTTGCATCAATAGTCGTTGCAACCACATTCACCGCATAAGTTATAACCACACAACCAATGATAACCGCTGAAGCCACTAACAATAAAGCTGCCACAGATGCCTCCAACCCATCGCTGCCTCCTTCCTCACATCGTATTACCCCCCTCATTCATTTAATGGATTATTCCAATCCAAGATTATTGCTGATCTAGAAATATGTTCGAGGAAAAACCCAATTATCCGCGAAGTTATGCAAGGTGCTTTCGATCTATGAAGCTATGCTGCTGATGCTGCCGGAGAGGATTCGGCAACTGCCGGAGCCGCCGCAACAACCGTCTCTTCTACAGTTGATTGCTGCGGTGGCATTTGAGGTATGATTTGTATTTTTTCAGCCATTGGATGCAACAAATCAGGCGGCGGATAAGGCGTGTTAAGCGTCGAGGATAGCAAGTATATTGCACCGAAAACATGTTGATAAATAGTGAAGAGGATTTGAGGAATCTTTGTCTTAGGGTTAATTTCAAGTTTCCTTTTGATCTCGTCGGCTTTGCCGACCATCGTGACAGAACCAGCGGTCAAGTATTTGACGACGTTTGGTTTCGTTGAAATTGTTAAATTGAAGTTTAGAGTAACTTGGTTGTTGTCTTTTTTCTGCTCTTCCAACTTCGCATTTATGTCAAAAAACAGCTGCTCTGTTCCGGATTGGGAACCAACGCGTTCAGCGTGTAGACTATCAAGGTTGATGGAAACGGTGATTCCTGAAACGGAATACTGCGGGTTTACGGTTGATTCCTCACGATTTACGTTTATTGATCGGTCTAAAGCTGCCACTTGGCACAGGTTCTATGGGGCAGCCGAACTCTGGTAGTATGCTGGAACGGAGAGCTCCGTCATGAATTTGAAAGCCTCATCTCCATTAGCATTGGCTTTTTGTTTGAGCACAATTTTTTTGGGAACATCCTCTTCAATGTAAACTATGTAATTGACCGTTGAACCTAAACCAAGCCGAGCAAGCTGCTGCACGGTGCCCCTGAATTTTTCGAATTCCTGAATCTTATTTTTTAACTTCTCAATAGCCTCAAAAAGAATTTCCGTTTGTCCTTGCTCGGTAAATGATAGCGCTATGCTTCCAGATTGAACCCAGCAGGACTCATCCCCTTGCCCCTTAGCATGTTTGCCGCCTTTTTTTGTCCCTTCTTTTTCTTGGGGCTTCTTAGGTTGAAGTTTGAGGTTTTTTTGGAGCGCCTGCGATTTTTGGAACCATTCTTCATTTTTGTGTTTCGCTTCGGCATCCCGCAAAACAGTGCCCAGCCATTGGCTGTAATCTTCAAATAAGGCTTTATACTGAGTTATTTGGTTGGCTAAGAATTCTGTGAGGTCTTTTATTGAGCTGAAAGTCTGTATTTCTGTTCCCAATTCTCTTCACTTCATGTGGCAGGTATGTTGCTGTGGCTTGTTTGGGTATGAGACTGTTGATTTTGTGATATGAGGGTTTGTCTATGATAGAAGTTACGTACTGTTTTAGGTTGACTTTTGGAAGAGGTTGGGTGGAACTGGGTTGAATGTTTAATTGAGTTAACCCCCTCTATGTAGCTCAATTTGTTTTTCATTCTTCTGTCCACCGAACCTCTTCCCGGGTTGGATCTGTGTGTTTTTGTGGCTTGTGTTAATTTGTGTTCACGATATAAAAGTATTGTGTAGTAATACATAAGATTATAATTAGAACCTGACACAACATCAACCAACCCGCCTGCGCTTAATCAGCGATTCCTAGCCTCATCAAACGCCCTTGCCATAGCTTCACTGGTTAAAACTCCAACAACCCTTAACGGCGCCTCCCTATCCACGACAGGGATGAGGTCAATTTTCTCTCGCACCATTATTTTGTTTGCTTCCAGAATCGCTTCATCCTCAAAGATTGAAATATGTTTGAGCGGCATCTGCTCCACCCTAAGACTGCCCCGTTGCCCAGGGTCAACTTTCATCAGTTCATTCCAAGAAACCACACCAATCAGGTTGCCGTCTTTTATGACTAAAACGTCGTGGTAGCGTTTTTTAAACATGACTTCTATGGCTTCAGCTATCGTTTGCTGAGGACTCACATATCCGACCTCTGATTGCATGACATCGCGAATTCGTACGCCTGCCAGTTTGGTAGAGATGATTGTTTGCTCGCCTTCTTCACTGGCACCTATGTATACAAAAATCCCCACCAGGATAAGCAAGAAATAATTTGGGAAGACAAAGCCAGCAATAACCATGACAATTCCAAATATTCTTCCAATCGTAACTGCAAGACGCGTGGCATCGGAGTATTTCATGCGTTCAGCCAACAGTGCTCTAAAGACCCTTCCGCCGTCCATTGGAAATGCAGGAATCAGGTTGAAGAATCCCAGCAGCAGGTTGAGGCTAGCGATGTCGAAGAGGAAGTTTCCTGTGGTGCTGAGTAAAGGAACAACTCTTAGGAGTTGCGGGGAAACAATCAAAGCAATCACAAGAAAAATCGCGCCTATAGCAAGACTCGTCAATGGACCAGCGATAGCCATGCGCCATTCTTGCGCGGGGTTATCAGGGATTTCCTCAATTTCTGAAACGCCACCGATAGGGTACAGAACGATTTTTCGAACTTGGATTCCATAGTGCCTCGCGACAACCGAGTGGGCAAGCTCATGAAAAACCACAAAGACAAAAAGGAACAAGACAAGAAAGAACGTGTAAAAATAAGGCGAAAAAATCGATACGTTCCCTGATTGCAATGCAGAATACAGTGATAAGCCGAATACTGCCACGATCAAGAGTATGAAGGTTACGTGCAGTTCAATCGGTATCCCCCATGCCGACCCTATCTTAAAAGAATACTTCATAGATACAGATGGGTGCAGTTGACCTAAATAAATATTCAATCAGAACAAGGGTTTAGAAGTGTTTTATGAAAAAATATAATAGCCCATCGTTAATATGTTTCTGATTTAGGGGAATATGCGCTTGGAGAGCATTGTTTATGAATAGACTCATCGGAACAATGGTTGCCATAGTCGTAGTAATTTGTGTGTTAACTGCTTTCCTTACTCAATCGTCGATTGCACCACCTGATGCCGAACAGAAAGAGCTTGATTTCTCGGTTTCAGGAAAAAATGATTGCTTGCGTTTCCTCAACCCTGACGTGCAAACCGTCTACATACCTTTTAGGACTGGTGCTAACGAGCTTTGGCAGCTAACCATAAATGCAACCGTCATGCCGGGCGGCGCCAATGGTTCAACTGACCTCTATATTTACAGGGGATATTGGGATAAGGGTGCAGACCACAAATGTGTTTCTAAAGATGTCTATTCAATTTTGGCTGACATAGAGAGCGCAAACACCTCGGTAACTGGCAGCACGCCTTACAGCGGTACTTTTGGGGGTCCAAGCCCTGAAAGCTACACGGTTTTCTTTATCTTTCCACCTGGCGGAGAAGCTACGTTCCACATTACGCTAAAGCGGCTCTAACGGTGTTTATTCTTTCTGGGCTGAGCTGTCTCGTGGTTTTCTGGTGGCTTTAGCTAAAGCTATGCTGGGTACGAGGATTGCAATGGCTATGATGGTTATGGAAACGGTGCTTAGTGATTGTGTACCATCAACTTGATTGTTCATCGTTGGGGTGATTGTGGGTTGAATTATGGAGGTTGGTGTATTAAGAGGCGTGGGTAACGGCGACGGGGGAAGCTGAGTGGGTGTTGTAAGAGGCAAGGGTCTTCGTGTGTTGGTACACGGGAACTGTGATTTGTCGATGCCTCCATTAGCAGGCGTTTGTAAGGGCTGAATAGCGGCAGCGGCAGCTGTGGCTTTTGTGTTTTCGTGGAAGCTAAATTGGTTCCATTCATCATTTCTCCAAATGTTTGAGTAAATGTCATAAGTTCTCGCTTGGATGATGGTGTCGTTTGGGTTTGCCACGTTGAAGGTGAATATTCTCACCGCGGCTGCTCCGCATCCTCCGTCGCCTAGAGCCATTTGGCGATTGAAGAAGGTCTCTTGCCGAGTGTTTATCCTCGTGTAGTTTGAAGTTTCTTCTTCGCCCGCAGGATAGATGGTGTGTATGTAGTGCCCTCCAAGCGTCAAGAAAACGTTAGGATATTTATCGAGTATAGTCCGTAAATTATTTTCCCAGTCAGGGGAATCAGGGCTGTAAGGGTACCCGTAACCTTGCAGCCCGTTTAGATAGCTGTGCGTAGCAACGATAACGTGATAGTTTGGATGTGTTTCGATGAGGTTTATCATCCAATCGAGGGCAGTTTGGTTTGCATGGAACTCCAAATTAATGACGAGTACGCTGTAGTTTCGATATGTAAATTGGGCTGCGGTGTTCTTGCCATCGTTTACATCGGAAACCCAGTAGGGTTTTGAATGCAAGTAGGTTGCGTTGAACGCCAAGAAATTCGAGCCCAGCCAGCCTCCATTCGGATTCCCTGAGTAGAAGCGGTCGGTTTTGTTTTGATCATGGTTGCCTGCGTCCCAAACGTATGGAATTCCTGCTTGCAGAAGCTGGCTCATCGATGAGTTGGCATTTTCCCATTCAGGCAGGTTCTCTCCGCTGTCAACTATATCGCCGGTATGAACCACCATCCTAATGTTATAGCAGGCATTGTTTGCCATCAACCAGTTCGTAAGTTGTGGCCACACGGCTGGATGCATGGAACTGAGATGTTGGGTGTCAGAGATTTGAATTATCGAGAATTCGTCGTTGAGGGCACTGGAGTCGGCGGTGACTATAGAAAAAAGCAACGGCGTTACGAGCATAAGGATTATTAGGGCACAGCAAGTTGTCTTAAAAATTGCAGGGTTGTTTTGGGGTACGCTTTCGTTTTTTGGGCTTTGTTTTTTGCTGTGCTGTCTCTCAATAATGCTGCGTCACCCTTAGAATGTCTTTTGGAAGTATGATGTATATTAGTTATTCCTAAAAGAAGGTTCGTCTGCACACTTTATGGTTTAAAGGGTGAGTTGTTTGTTGAGGAACAGTTTAGAGGATAGTGTAATTTCCTTTATTTGCTTTTGTTGAGAGCCGTTGTTAAGTCAGAACCCATTGTCCATGCTAACTGGAAGTATTCATCCATTAATCCCACTAAACCTTCGTAATTTGAGAAAATGAACGGTGCCTCTCCTAGGTTTTCTTTTTCTTGAGTGGTGCTCAATAGCAACATATTTTTGTCGATAACGGTAAAGTTTCCGCCTGTTCTTGGAATAAACTTGATCTCAAAATTCTTGTTTTGTAAAGATTCCCGTGCGAGGAATTCCTGAGCTTGAGCTATGTCTTTTGGCAGTCCAACGATTTCTCTCACTCTTACTCCTTTTTTCATCGCTGCAACCCATGTCGCTTCAAAATGTATCCAAGCTTGCTGGAATCTTTTCCAAGTATGCATGGAGTCAAGTTGCAAGCAGGCTTTTGCAATAAATTTTTGGGCTCTGTTAAGAGTGAGCGTTCGGTTTGAGGTTAAAATAACGTTAGGTTGAATTTGGGTATGATTTGTTTTTTGGTGGATGTGACTTGCAATAGAGTTAACCTGATTTTCTAGTTCAGCTATTTCTTTTTGTTTTTGTTTCACCAAGATTGGCGCCACTTCTCTGAGGGGTGTTGCTGTAAAAACTTTTTTGTCTAAGTCGCGGTCGACAAATCCGTTTTCTTGTAGAGATCGCAGGATTTCATAGAGGTGAGCTCGATGAATCCCTGTTACTTGAGAAATAAACATTACTTTTGAAGGGCCATGGTGAATTAGGGCAAGGTAAACTCTGGCTTGCGATTGGGTTAGTCCCAAACTGGTTAAGACCTGTTCTTCGCCGTTTTCGGAAAGTGAGGAAATCATAGTTTAACAGTTTTCATATACGGTTTTTAGACATTTCCCCAAATCTAACCAAATTCAAAAGGGTATTTTGTGGTGTAAGTGCAATCTGCACGTTATATCATCTTAAATTTTTTTGAGAGTAAGTATGTCGAAAATCTAAAGTCCACTGTTGAGGAACCACTGTAATGCATGCCCCCTTTCATCGAACTCTTAGACAAGCTAGGGAAAAAGGTCTCGCTAAAACAGCATCGATGATGCTGGCTATTTCACTGCAACAATGCAATGACCATTTTAGGCATCTTAGGGCTTTTCCAGAAAAAAGCATCATTGAAGTTAATAACTCGAAGATGTTTGTGCTTCCGCGGCAAGGTGCAATCCACCAAGAGCTATATGAGTTTAGGAAGCGTGAACCCATCTGCACCGACCTTTTAATGAATTCGTTGATACTCAAGGAAGGAGATACCGTTCTCGACATAGGTGCCAACATAGGGTATTATGTGCTAGTTGAGTCTCAACTTGTGGGCAAAAGTGGGAAGGTCTATGCGGTTGAACCTGTCAGCAGCAATTTTCGGCTGCTTGAAAGGAATGTACAACTGAATAATCTTAGTAACGTTTCCATGTTTAGGCGTGCGTTTGGTGGGCGGTATGAGGAATCTGAGATTTTTGTCTGCGATAAATCTAATCTGTGTGCAATGAAGGCGGATGCTGTAGGCGGTAAAATCTTGGGCAAAGAAAGAATAATAGTGGAGACAGTTGATAACTTCTTTAAAGACAAAGCGCCTCCCAACCTCATCCGCATGGACGTCGAAGGCTACGAGTATGAAATTTTTAAAGGCATGACGAAAACTCTCAAAGGCAACCCACGCATCCTGGTTGAGTTGCATTATGGACGCCCCTTTTTGGAGCCTGAACGTGTGGATGAAATATTCAGCCTTCTGGCAAAGAACGATTTTCACGTTAGGTTCGCGGTCTTCGAGAATAAGGTGGAGGAAAACAGGGTGGTGCAGTCTTTGCTCAAGAGGGCAGGATATAAGCTGCCGATTGTCGCTTCCAACTTGTCGATATGGGAGTTTAAAGAGCTCTTAGAAGAAAATCCCATGAGCCCCAACGTCCTATTTGAAAAACCCGAATTCAACTAATTAATGTTAGCAAGCAAGTTAGAACATGAAACAGCATTTCGCTCTGCATCATTTTTATTAACCAGTTTTTCCTTAAAAACAGCAGAGTGAAAAATTTTTTCATCTCATTTTTTGTTTCACGGCGTGCTCCCAATTAAGAGCTCGCCAAAAATGGAAAAGATGGCTTCATGTAGGAGTTAAAGAAAGTTTGCTTAGGAAAATGCATGGCACAATCTAGATGCAGAGCCATGGACCCCAAAGAAGCAGGCGTAATAGAAAAGCCCCCCAAGAAAACCGGTTCTGGCAATATCATTGGTTTCAAAACGATTCCTATATTCCAAATCTTTAGCGCTCTAAACTGCCGCTCACAAACCGAATCAATCTTCACATTAGGCTTCTTCAAAAACAAGTATCTACTAATGCCATAATAATCTCCGTTACCCTCCAAGTGCTATCGACGATTTTGCCGCCGCTTCAGTTCGCGCTTGGAACCACAGCGCTCAAACCTTGGCATTGGCTAATCATCATTGCCGTCTCAAGCTCCGTATTCTTTGCTGAGGAGTTCAGAAAAATTGTACGCAAAATTGTTGTTAAGAAGGCACATGACAAAGACTGAATTGTCTATTTTCGCAAACCATTTTTTGAGCGTCAAAACATCCATTTTTCTCTGCAATGGCTTTTTATGCTGGTTCTAGATAGTAGATTTCGCTTGTTTCTTAAAATCACTCTTAAATATAACTATCTAAATTCTATTGGTAAGGTTTGGGAATCATGGTAGAGCAAAAGTTAAAGGTAACTTTGCTTACAGGTCGCACCATTGAGCAGGGCGTCGGCAAAGAGAAGGGTAAAAGCTCAAAAGAATACTTTGATGCTTGTTCAATGTGCTATATGGATGCAGGCGACATGGCAAAACTCGGCATAAAAAACAACACTAACGTTTTGGTTACAACCGCCAACGGTTCAGTAGTGCTTAAAGCCGTAAAATACCCACGCGCCGCCACCCCTGGCTTAATCTACATTCCATACGGCCCCTGGGCGAATGCCGTGTGCAGCCATGCAACAACCAGCATCGGCATGCCCTCCTTTAAAGGAACACCTGCAGAAGTCGAACCAGCCCCCACAAAAAAAGTTCTAACCATAGAAGAACTCCTAAAAACCGAGTTTGGAAGGTAAAAAAATGTCCATTGTTCAATCTGTTACATGTCCAATATGCGGTTGCCTCTGCGACGACATAGAATTAACCATCGAAAACAACGAAGTCGTCAAAGTAAAAAACGGCTGTGCCATCTGCGAAGCCAAATTTCTCGGTTACCGTGGACATCACAGAATCAAAACGCCTCTCATACGGAAAGACGGCAAACTTGTGCCCGTCTCCATGGACGAAGCAGTCCACGCAGCAGCCGAAGTCCTAGCTAACGCAAACTACCCAATCCTCTACGGTTGGAGCTCAACCAGCTCAGAAGCTCAACGTATCGGTGTGGAATTAACAGAGGAAGTCGGCGGCGTCATGGACAACACAGCCGTCGTATGCCATGGACCATCCATCCTTGGTGTTCAAGAAGTCGGCATTCCAACATGCACGCTGGGGCAAATCCGCCACCGCGCCGACCTCATAATCTACTGGGGCTGTGATCCCTGGAGCGCCCACCCACGCCACCTTGAAAGGTACACTAGTTTTGCAGAGGGCAGGTTTGAGAAGAGCGAATGGAAAGCTTACATGCAAAAACTCAAGGCCCAAGCGGGAAAAAAGAAAGTCCAGAGCGCCACACGAAGCGGTTTAATTAAGACTCAGCCGCCCAGAGCTTCCTCATGCACTTTACCGGGGGCTCCTCCGTCTGCCCTGTCAAAGCGGGGTCGCAAACTAATCGTAATTGACGTCAGGAAAAGTATGTCTGCTGAAATGGCTGACTTCTTTATCCAAGTCGAACCCAACAAGGACTATGAACTCATGCAGGCAATCCGCGTGTTAATCAAAGACGGCGAGCTTGACGTCGATAAGGTTGCAGGCGTCCCCGTGGAGTACCTTAAAGAGGTCGCTGACGCTTTGGTGAACTGCGAGTTCGGCGTAATCTTTTTTGGCATGGGCTTAACCCAAACAGCTGGCAAGTTCCGTAACATCGAAGTCGCCATCTCGCTGGTCCGAGACCTAAACATGCGCACCAAATTCTTAATCATGCCCATGAGGGGACACTTCAACGTTACAGGAGCCAACGTGGTTTCTGCGTGGCAAAGCGGCTACCCATATGGCGTCGACTTCTCACTTGGCTATCCACGCTACAACCCAGGCGAAACCACCTGCATGGACGTGCTCATAAAAGACGAGCATGATGCAACGTTGGTGATTGCAGCTGATCCAGGTGCCAACTTTCCAAAGAAAGCCGTCCAGAACATGGTAAAGCACCCGCTTATCGTTATTGACCCGCACATGAACGCCACGGCAATGCTTGGCGACATCGTGTTTCCAGCAGCGTTCGTCGGCATAGAAGTCGAGGGCACAGCTTACCGCATGGACCACGTGCCGCTGCCACTTAAGAAAGTCGTGGAGCCGCCAGAAGGCATCTATTCTGACGAGGAGATTTTGCGGCGCATCCTAGAAGAAGTAAGAATCATAAAGAAACAGAAAGCTCAGCAGAAAGTGGAGGCAACCTAAATGACTGAACTCTTAATTAAAAATGGCTTCGTCTTTGACCCATTAAACAAGGTTAACGGCGAAAAAATGGACATAGCCGTCAAAAACGGGAAAATCGTCGAAAAAGTTAACGAGCACAAAGCCAAAATCATCGATGCCGCAGGTTTAACCGTCATGCCGGGCGGCGTTGACATCCACACTCACATCGCAGGCGGAGAAGTCAACACTGGTAGAATGGTGCGTCCCGAAGATCACGTTAAAGACGCCGTACGCAAAACAGCGTTGACCCGTTCAGGCACAGGTTACTCCATACCCTCCACCTTCGTCACAGGTTACCGCTACTCGCAGATGGGTTATACGACCGTGATGAACCCGTCCATGGCGCCCTTGGAAGCCAAACATACTCATGAAGAACTAAACGACATACCTCTCTTAGACAAAGCCACATACCCCTTAATCGGCGACTGGTGGTTTGTGCTTGAATACCTGCGCAAAGGCGACTTGGAAGAGTGCGCAAGACACGTCGCATGGATGCTTCAGACCACAAAGGGCTACGCGATTAAAATCGTGAACCCTGGCGGCTTGGAGTCTTGGGGTTTTGGCAGAAACGTCCACAGCATCGACGACCAGGTGCCTAACTTCTGCATTACGCCGCGGGAAATCATGGTTGGATTGGCAAAAGTCAACAAGATGCTCAACCTCCCCCACACCATTCACCTGCACACTAACAACCTGGGATTGCCAGGCAACTACACCACCACGCTGGATACGATGAAGGCGTTGGAGAGTGTGCCAAGCGACGGCAAACCAAACATGCACATCACCCACTTGCAGTTCAGCAGTTTCGGCGGCGACGGCTGGGGCAACATGCGCTCTGCTGCAGAGGAAATCTCCAAGTACATCAACACTCACAGCCACGTCACGGCGGACATGGGGCAAGTCATCTTCACTGACACGACAACCATGACGGCGGATGGCCCCTTCGAGTACACGCTCTACCAGTTAAGCGGTCACAAATGGGTTAACAGCGACGTTGAAACCGAAACAAGCGGCGGAATCATCCCATTCCACTACAAGAAAAACAACGCAGTAAATGCCACGCAATGGAGCATCGCGCTGGAACTTGCGCTGCTGATTGAGGACCCGTGGAAGATTTACATGACAACCGACCACCCCAACGGCGGACCATTCTTCGCTTACCCAAAAATCATCGCTTGGTTAACCAGCAGAAAAGCACGCATGGCAACGCTGAAGAAGTGCCACAAGAAAGCCCAGAAAAAGAGCCTCTTGCCCAGCATCAAACGGGAGCTTAGCCTCTACGAGTTGGCAATCGTCACCCGCGCTGGTCAAGCAAAAGCGCTGGGGCTTACAAACAAGGGACACCTTGGCGTTGGCGCGGACGCTGACATAGCAATCTACGATGTGAACCCTGAAACAACCGACATCGCCCGCAAGTACAAGGCGGTTCGTAAAGCTTTCGGCAACGCAGCCTACACCATAAAGGATGGGCGTGTCGTTGTCAAGGACGGCGAGGTCGTGCAGAATGTTGACGGCAGGACGATTTGGCTTGACGTGCAAACCGCTGAGCCATGCCGCATCGACGAGCAGATGAAAAACAAGTTCCGTGAGTACTGGAGCGTGGATTACGCTAACTACCCAGTGTACGACCATTACGTTAAAGTTAAAGACCCAATCACCATCCAGGCGAGCGTTTAAAATGATAGTCTTAACTCCCCTCAAAACCTTCAAGTTTCCAGTAACCGCTGAATGCATAAACCCCGACGTCTTCCAAGGCAAAACCGTAGCTGAAATCGCAGCCCTGCCCGTTTTTGAGGGTAACCGCCAGAAAACGCTGGGCGAACTCTTCAAAATCGAGCAAGCTGAAGGCGACAATCCAAGCATAACCATCAACGGCGACGCAAGCGAAGTCCGCAGAATCGGCTACGGCATGAAAACAGGCGAAATCGTCGTCAACGGCAACGCAGGCATGCATCTTGGCGAGAAGATGGCAGGAGGCAGAATCGTCGTCAACGGAAACGCTGGGCAATGGACAGGCAGCAGCATGAAGAAAGGATTAATCGAAATCCACGGCAACGCCAGCGACTACTTGGCTTCTCCCTACCGCGGCAGCACTGACGGCATGAAAGGCGGCAAGATAGTCGTGGACGGCGACGTCGGCGCAGACTCAGGCTGCTACCTAAGCGGCGGACTAATCAAGATTAAAGGAAGCAACACAGGGCAGTTCCTGGGTTACCACATGAGCGACGGCACAATCCACGTGGAAAAGAACGCGGCTTCAAGGCTTGGCGCCAACATGACTGGCGGAAAAATCGTGGTTTCAGGCACAGTGGAGGAAATGATGCCCACCTTCACCATCGACAGCGTCAAACCCAAAGTGAAAATCGACGAAGCCGAAACCGCGACGGGACCCTTCTACGTGTTCCTTGGCGACTTGGCTGAGAATGGCACGGGCAAAATCTTCGCGTCTAAACCGAACAACCCCAACCTTAAAGCCTACGAAAAATACCTCTAAACCCATGCTAACCCTTTTGGTTAGCTAACCCTATATTCTTCCAATCACTAAACTATTCAACTATTCAACACTGGTTTAGTGATGACTGATGGTGCGCCAAGTCGACATAACAAAAATCGACCTATCCACGGGAAAAACCCAGCAGACAACCGACTACATCGCAGAAGAAACCCCGCTCCACCTGTTCGTAAACAACATTTTTTGGGCAACCATCCTTTGCTCGCCCACGAACCTGCGGGAAATGGCGGTTGGACACCTGCTCTCCGAAGGCATCCTGCACTCAATCGACGAAATCGTGGAGGTCACGGTGAAGGAGGCGGAAGGCACCGTCAACGTCACTCTCAAACCAGACATCAAAGTGGAGGACCGCATCAGCATCAGCCGACTGCACAGCCGAGTCATCCCCTCAGCCTGCGGCGGCGCCACGCCCTACCAGTACAAAGGCAAAACCCCCGTGGTCACGTCAGATTTGAAGGTTCGGGCGCAGGTTCTTTTCGACAGCGTTAACCAACTCAACATCAAAGCCACGGGGTTTAGGCAGACAGGCGGCTTGCACGTTGCAGCAATCTACCGGGCGAACGGCGAACTGGTCGCGTTGGCGGAGGACGTGGGCAGGCACAACGCCGTGGACAAAGTCATCGGCATGGCGGCGCTGGCAAAAGAGGACTTGAGCGGGTGTTTTGTGGCTCTCAGCGGACGCATCTCGGGTGATGTGGCTTTCAAAGCAGCAAAAGTCGGCATACCCATCGTCGCATCCCTCTCCGCCGCACTCTCCTCAGGCATAGCTACCGCAAAAGAAACAAACCTAACCATAGCAGGATTCGTAAGAGGAAAAAGACTAAACATCTACACAGCCCCAGAAAGAATAATTGTATAGGATTGATTTTAGTTAGGCCTCAATCAAAATATTTCCCCACATGAAATTTTGAAGGAAAATCATTCGAATTTGACTATTGTGCGTAAAATTACTTTATCCTAAATAGACAATATCCGTAAAATCGAACCAAAATTATTGGAGCTAAGGTGTGGGAAACAAAAGAATTTAAGCAATGAGCATAAGCCCTTAAGCTATCAAGACTGTTTTAAGGGCTTGTTTGGCGAACATGCAGAATAGTAAAGGCTAAAAATAGAAATCAGATATTTTAAAGCTAATATCTGAGGGGTAAAAATGGAAAAAGACGAGAATTCCCTTAAATGGCGAGAAGCACAGAAGAAAGCCCATAAAACGGAGAAAAATGCTTTAACGTTTACAAAATACCAGTTAAATAAGAAGGGCTGGAAATACATTGATTTCCAATCGAAAAGAGGTTTTCCGAGAACTGGAATAATTGATTTAATTGCAGTTAAGTTAGACAGAAAAGATTGTGATAAACTCAAGATAATGCTTTTCCAAGTGAAAGGCGGTTCTGCAAGAATGAATAAAGAACAAATTGTAAGATTAAAAAATGCAGTCAAGAAGGTTGAAGTCAGTTATAACTGGTCTGAAAAGCCCGACTCAACGGTAAGATTTGAACATCCAATAGATTAATACCGTATGATGATTTCAGTGCTTGAACATCTTATTTAATAGAGATGGTTTAGGTCTGGGGTTAGATTCGATTTCTTTAGGTCGCAAACAGAAATGAAGAAAATCGGGTATAGTTGCTTTGAATTTTGCATTAATTTCGAAATGACCATAATTCTCAATTTGGGAACTCTTTATGGAACTTGGTATGAATTTGGCGATAATAACCCCTTGATTTATTAAAGGTTTTTTTAAGAGAAATCTAACTTTTTCTTCTGAAATTTCATGCGTTGAAATCAAGAAAGCAAAATTTGCACTGAAAATTTCTTTATAAAATTTGGTTTTGGCAACCATCTTTAAGGAGATTTTTTTCGTCTTTTATTTCTGCAATTATGATTTCTTTAGGGCTATGCGGATTCTTTTGCACGTATCCAACTAAATCGGGATAAATGCCTTCCTTTCCTATTATGTTAAGCGCATCGTCATCAAACACTTTTTTCAGGTTTTCAGAAAAAACATTTCTCCCACCGATTATTTCAAAATATATTAGTTCAGGCGTGTCTCTACTAAGTCCAGCTTGAGGTTGGTACGTCTTTTCTTTGTCAAGATAATTGCCCATAGCTAAGAGGAGACTATTTTTAATTGGTTCATAGTATTTTGCTTCATTTCTTGACTTAGCTTTAGGTTTTAGACTCATATCCGAATCATTTCTTTTAATACATTATTAGGCTTGTGTTAAAAAGAATTCACTTTTTATTCTTTGGGGGGAGCTTTCTAACTTCTTAAATAGAAAAATAACCCGTAGCGCCATAACCCTGTTGAAAACAATTTTATTGTTTTGTTTGTGTTTGGTTCCATGTTTTGTCGGCCATTGCTCGTTTTGCCAGTAGGTAGCAACCGTTTTTGTTGTACTGGGCGGCTTCGGCATTGTAGTTTTGGGCGGCTTTCTGGAAGGCTTCCGTGGTTTGGCTGGCTAGTTGCGGCGTTGCCGTGTTGCGGAGGCTTTTGGCTTGGAATTCTCGGCTAATCGCAGCCCAGAAAAACGAGCCTTCCCGCTCGAGCACTTCAGCGCATTCCGCAAAAATTTCAGAAGCCTCAGCCAACCTGCCGCCTTTCCGCAGTCCAGCCGCATCCTTCAGCTTTTCGATTCCTCTCTGGGGCAAATCTCCCAGTTTTAGCCGCAAATCCCTGCCTGATTCGCCTTGCCCTTGTCGGGGCTGAAGCCTGCTTAGCTCTTCGGGCGAGTTGACGTTGACGAAACTGCACAGTTGCGGGTCAAGCTGCCTGATTTTTCCAAACGGTGAAACGAACAGGGCGTTTTGGGAGCCTCGGATTATGTCGTCTGGGCGGCTGCGGTCAAGCTGGGTTAGGGCGTCTGCGATTTGCAGTGCGGTTTGGCGGTGCAGTGCCGTTAGGAGGGTTTCGAGTCTGCCGTCGGGCCACATGGGCACAGCCACGGTTGAGTCGTCGATTTCGCTTAGAAAGTATTGTGCGACTTTGGGGTTGAGCAGGGGCATGTCGCAGGGCACCGTGAGGCACAGTTCCGCGTCCACCGCTTTTAGCCCAGTCAAGATTGCCACCAGCGGACCGCTTAAATCGTCGATTTTTATGTCGGTGATTAATCTGGCGTCTCTTATGTTATGTTCTACAATCAGGCTGCTGTACTTTTCATGCCGCTCAAAATTCTCGTTAACAACCACAACCGACTCGTCCACAACATCCGCAACGTTAAGCAGCACATGCGCCAGAAGCGGTTTCCCATCCAGCAACGCTAGCGCCTTGTCCTGCCACGTGCCCTCTTTAGTCTGGAACCTTTGCGCTTTCCCACCTGCCAGAATGATTGCTGCCCGCATAGTCATCGTCTATTCCTGTTTAGGGAGAGCGACTGTGACTTATCTAATTTACCACGAAAAACCTGTTTTCACCGAGGCTCCAACCGCCTCTTAACCAATTCCAAGAGCTTATCGCCTTCGTCGGGCAGGTCAACGTAGGGAATGTCGGTTTGTTCGGGCTTGCTCTTGGTAACCAACCCGCAGATTGCCACCACGGGTGGAACCGTCATCTCTAAGGTTCGGGCGAGGTCTTCTTGGGTTTTGGCGGTGACGATTTTGGCGACGTCGGGTCTTTTTTGGATGTAGCCGTGGAAGCCTTCGATAAAAATGATGTCAAGCTGCTCGGTTTTTAACTGCTCGATTACCCACTCTAAATCTTCCGTAGTGGTTTTCTTGTTTTTTATGATGGCGATTTCTTTTGGCGAAAATGCGACGGTGATTTTTGAGCCTGCCCTGCTGAACCGCCACGTGTTGCTACCTTCCCGATCGATTGTAAAGTTTTCTCTATGAATATGTTTGATGACGCCGACTTTAAAGCCCATAACACTTAGCCGAGAAACCAGAAATTCAAGGGTAGTCGTTTTTCCTGAACCGCTGATCCCCACTGCCGCCATCAACACAACCACATTAGCCCACTCCATGCAAAACAACTGATTAGACGTTAATAAAGCCCCCGAAACATACAGCTACGAAGGCATAATTACCCCGCTGCCCGCTAAGTAGCCCTGTCTTTATTACTGCTTTATTGTTTTCGTTAACGGCTTTTCCTTCCCTTTTTCGATGTGCAAATCTGGGCTCCTTCAACATACTGCCACACTCACACCGCATCGGCTTCAACATTGACCCATGTTGCTTGCGTGGTGTGATTGTCTTTTGCCACACCGTAACAAGCGTTGGGGTGGGCTGCACCTGCAAAAAGCAACCGCAGACACAAACAATCTTGTAGCACCCACAAAACAGCCACACCCACACAAAGCTAACACCCACTGAAGGTAACACAAAAAATTAATGAAAAAATTAAAGCTGCCACGACCATACTGAAGTGACTTTGCCACGACCATGCCCTTTTGTCAGTAGTTGAGGTGATGATGGTTGCAGCTGAGGTTTGGTTATATGGATTTACAATTCAGATTTCGGAGTCGTAATTGTATTATATAAAAATCCTAAGAATTATTCAGCAATACGACAAATTCGGAAAGGATGAACGCCTAGAATGTCACTTGCAATGGAAAACGACGTCTTAATGAAAGTCTATAATAAACAAAGCGAGGCATACAAGCTAATTAAAAAAGACCAAGCCTTAAACAAGCAACTTACGACCATAGAAGAAACCCTCTCAAGATTCGGACTTCTAAAAAATGAGATCCGCGTTTACCTCTACCTTGCGCGTGCCGGCGAAAAGAAAGCTGGCGAAATAGCTGAAGCTATCTCTTTGCACCGCACAGAAACCTACCGTATCCTCCGTGACTTAGAGAAGAAAGGCATAGTCTTCTCAATTTTTGAAAAACCCCTCAAATTCACGGCTGTGGCACTCGACAAAGCGATCGATTTGCTGGTGGATGCACAGAAAATAAAAATCAAGCTCTTAGAGCAAGAGAAACCAAGCCTCGTAGAGTTGTGGCAGTCGATGCCGCAGCTAAAGGTTGAAAATGCCAAAAGGGAGCTCTTCCAAATGCTCGAAGGAGAACAACAAGTTCTTATGAAAGCCAATGAGCTTCTCGAGAAAACCCAGAATAAATTCCAAATCTACGCTTCAGCCGACTACCTTTCCGAACTCTACTACAACGACTTCTCTGATAAACTCAAAAGCCAAGCTAAAAAAATCCAAGTAAACCTTGTCACCGACGACTCATCAAAAAGTACCTACTTCCTCGGCCAAATGCAGTGGCTCAGCAGAACTCAAAAAATCACCGACACACAAAGCCTACCCTGCTTCATGATTTCAGACAACAATGAAGTGCTCATCGCTTTCCACGAGAAAGATAACGAAAGCGACGAAGCCAAGAAAAAGTATCGTACAGCCGCCATCTGGACCAACTACAGCGCCCTAGTCAACACATTACAGATGCTTTTTTCAAAACTCGTTTAGGCAAACAGCCTCTTAGGCATCAAAATTTTCCCGCTAAGCTAAAGGTTAACAAAGGCTTTTCAGTTTAAAGTTTTAATTTCACTACATAAAAATCATAAACTGCCCGACCCGCCAACGCTGGCTCACCAAACGGATCAGTCCAACCAACCAAAATAAAGCACCCATCAGTGCATTCTACAACGCCGTAGGCTTCTTGGAAAGCCTTATCTCCATGTGTAAAGCTAAACATCAACTTACCCTCTTCACTGATTTTGAACAGCCAAAAGTCTCTTTGCCCCGAGCCAAAGGAGAAGGTGTAGCCTGCCACCAAGTAGCCGCCAGTCTTGGACGCTAATACGCAGGTAGGTGAATCAGCTTTTTCTCCCCCCACCGTCCTATTCCACAGTGGTTCGCCATCTGAATTGACTTTAACCACCCACGTATCAGTGTCTGAAACAACGGATTGTTTTTCTCCAACAAGTACATACCCGCCGTCAGCAGCCTTCGCCAGAGCGTAGGCTTTTTCGCTGTTTGTACTTCCATACGTTTTGTTCCAAAGCAGATCGCCGCTGTTATCGAGTTTTAGCAGATAAAAATCGAAGTTTCCATCGCCCACATCAGCATAACCTGCGGCAACAATATCGCTATTCTGACATAAAACGGCGCTTCTAAGCGCTATGTCCACGGATGCTTTGAAAGTTTTATTCCAAACGACCTCACCGTTTAAACCGAGCTTTACTGCCCAAGCCTTCGACTGATCCACACCATAAGAGTAAGTCAACCCAAAAAGAACAACCCCATCCTTTACAGCAACCCCTGAAAAGAGCTTATCGATTTTCTCGGCTCCAACAACGGTTTGCCAAAACAACTTGCCGTCGCTTCCAACCCTTGCCGCAAAGCCGTTAACGTCGCCAGATGCCGTAAACTGGTTGCCTACAAGCAAAAAACCATCTTCCAAAGCAACTGCATAGCGAAGTTCGGTTCCATCGCTTTGAAAAAACGTTCGATTCCACAAAACAGCGCCGTCACCATCAAGTCGCAAAACCCAACCCACAGTTGTATTAGCAATGAATGATTTTGATGAACCCACTACAAGACAGCCGTCGTCAACGGGCAAAGAATAGAATGCCCGATCATCCGCAGAGCCCCCAAAGGTTTTCGCCCAAACAACATATCCAAATGAAACAGTAGCTGCCGCCTTGCCGTCAACTTGCAGTTGTCTGCCGTCTGGCATGGCAACTCTGCTAACGGTCAACACAACGAGGGCAATCAGCACAACCGCTGCGGTCACAGGTATAGCTTTTTTCAAGACAACACTTCCCCACTAATACAAACGAATCGAACGTCTATGCATCGTTGCATTGCACTTCAGCTCCCACCATTATGCCGCGTCTATCAAGGCAACGAACTGAAATATGCAGTAATCCGCCTGCCTCATTGGTTTGGGCAAAAAATGAGGCTGCATAAGCTCCGTTGCCGAAATCCTCAATAACGGGCGAATAAACCGTTATCCATTCGCCATCGTTTTGATAGCTAAATGCCAAACTCTGTGCTAATGCAGGTTTATCCTCGTTTTTTATCATCAAGTTAAGGTTCACTTGCTTTGTTGTTTCGTTGAGTTGAATGCATTTGCAGCTGACGTTTAGGCTTGTAGTCAAATTTACGGTTTGGTAGAGTTCAGCCTTTTCTGTTGCACTTTGCGACGACAAATGAAAACTCACGCAGGCACTTGAGATTCCTTGGCCCTCCCCACTGTTCCAATCAATCCAGAGGCCATCCGCGTAGGGTGCAGTCTTGCACAAGGAATAGTTCACGGTCAACATCGCTTCGTAAGAATGCGAAGTAATAAACGTCTGCAAGTCTGCAAGGTCTGATGCCAAACTTTCATGTGAGCCTCCGTTTGTAGCGTTTGCCAACGCGCTAATCATGGCGTTTCTGAAAGCTTCGAGGTGACCGAAAAAGACATGTTTTTCCCCTGAAATAGTCGGTACATTCTTTTCTACTTCAACAACGTAAGCAGCGGTGGAAAGCAAAATAATCGCCACCAGCAAAGCAGAAATCACAAGCACCTGACCTGAACGATTCCGCTTAAGACTTCGGTTCATACCTAATTCGCCACCGCCAACTGCAATTTCAAAATATACATGGCAAAAAGGTTGTTCTGGCTTACGCATATGTATTCGACGGATACTATTTCGTCGTTGACTGCGCCGCCGTTACAGATAGGGTACTCGTTGAGCGCATGCATGTCGCTATCAAGCACCGTTAGGTTAAACCATACAGTTATGGGAAGAGCTGCCTCCAAACAAGTGCCAAGTGCCCGCCAATCCCGCTGGTCGATCAGTTTCCCCAAATGGCCATCGCAATCTAAACTTAGCAAAACGTTTTCTGCCTTAGCATTCAAGTTGATGTTTGTATCTCTATGGGTTGGTTGGGTTGGAACCAGCGTTAAGCATGAAAGCAGCATCATAGCCGCCAAGAAAGCCTCAATCATGCGGGCACCCCCACGTTTATCCTTAAGCAGCCTCAATACGGTACATCCCCAAAAGTCAAATCCAGCTGGTAGAGTACGCCGTTTACCGTGACTAGGTATCTGAATACGTTCTGTTCGCCACCGTTAAAGCGAGCCCCAATAGTTAATGGAACTTGGGGATAAGCGGTCCATTCCTGCAAATACGATGTGTGGTTGTTGCCGCATGCAACCAAAACAATCGGGCTGCTATCAACTAACCTTGGGATGGGGCACTGCGAGTTTTGTAGGGAACTTACTTTTTGCTGATAAGAAAACGACAGTGCATAAACATCATCTACTGTTAAAGTAGAGTTCTCAATGAAAGATAACGTATAATCAAGCGGCGATAACGCTAACATTGTGTTTCCAGGGCAGGTTTCCTGTATTGCAGAGGCAAAGTTGTAGACGGCATAAGCAGTTATCCTATCATCAAAACTTGCTCGGGCAAACACAACAAGTAGAGCGTGGTCAGCTGCTGCACTTGGAATTGCCACGGTGAACTCCCCCGTTCCCTGGCTGGTGGTAAAGTCTGTCAGGTTTGTTTTATAGTTGTAAGCGATTATGTAGCAATGGAGGGTGGCACTTGATGGTTTTGAGTTTACGCTTGTTGCTACTTTAAAGCCAAAATAAGTGCGGTCGTCGTAAGTTTGGTTGCTGGTTTGCTTAATATCTATAGTCATGAGTTGTGAGAGCGAAATTTTCAATGCTATGTTGGTTAATTTTGCAGCGTTAGCTATTTCAGCGTAGGAGAGGGAGCAGTTATTTTGCGAATTGAGCCTGCAGAGCTTGTCAGTATCCAACTCGTAGGTGAACGTTGTGCCTGCGGCTAAACCGAAGTTAGCGGGCGTGGTGTTTTTTGTTCCCCAATCGGTGGGGGCACCAGGGTTGGTTACCAAGCGGTCGGCTATGGCTTGTAGGTAGCTGTTTTTGTTGAGGTCTTGGTTGCTCTCTATTCGGGCTTGCATTGTTTGGGACAGGAAAGCGGTTGCTATCAGAGCGGCTGCAACTATTACCGTGCATGCAAAGAAGGTGTCAAAGGAGCTTGTGGGCAGTTAAGTGAACCCTCCTGGTTTAACTATAGTGAAGGTGCCTGCAAGCAGATACTGTGAAAGAACCAACGACAAGTATGCAGTGGCTGCGAGCATGGCTGAGATTTTGAAGCCCGCGCCGAAGTTTCCTTCGCTGATTTTTCCAATGAAGAACCCTGAAATCCAGCATTGCAAAATTATACCTACAGAGAAAACTCTGAGCTGGTCTTGCATTGCTATGGTGGCTACGGCTGTAAGGTCGTTGCTCACGATGCCCGTCATCATGGTCGTGGTTAGCGCTACTATGGTCGTAGTTATGGCGATTAGGGCACTCCACATGAAAGCCAAAAGAATATAGGGCTTAAGCATGGTTCTGCGGTTAACCTGCAATTCTCGCTCTTTATCGCTGTATTCAGACAGAATTTCAAGCGATTGGATAGAGTTACCGCCGATTTCAATGGTTTCCACCATCATCGCAAAATTCACGATGACAAACCAGCTGCGTATCTCCTTACGCAAATTCTCAAAAGTCTTTCTCAGGGGTATGCCCCATTCTATTTGACTTCGAATCAAAACCAAAAACTTCGAGAATGGACCATAATCTTTACGCTTGGTGGCTTGCACGATGCTTTTCTCCGGCGAAAGCCCAGTTTTTTGTGATTCCGTGATATCTCGGATGAAGCTGGGCATGGATTCCTCCGCATTGTAGTTGATTCTTGCGATCCGATAGTATTGTATAGCAAGCGGCACCGATGTGGCAATGAGGGCAATAACTGCGATTTCCGGCAAGCCAAGCGGTCGAATGGCTTTTTGCAGGGAGCCAACCATGGCAAAGATTGCTATGATGGCGAACGCTGGAGTTAGAAAGATTATGGCTTTTTTGTAGAGGTCTTTAAGGTCAGGAAAAGCGCTTTTCTGCATGTTATGTGCAATCAGGATGAAGAATAGCGACATGATGGGCATTATCAGAAAAGCGATGATGTAAGACATGTAAGGTGAAATCGAGATTGAAGTGCTTGAAAGCAAATCCATCACGCTAGATGATGAGAACACTACGAAGAGAATGTAGGTGCATAAAACAACGATTAACATGACTGAGTAGGCTTCTACCAAGGCGGCGATTCGCTCTATCGAACGGTTCATGTTTATGTACCGCAGTTCAAAGATTGATTTCAGCTGGCTTTTCATGTAATCAACCAGCTTACCGCCGCTTCTAACCGAGGAAACAAAACCACCCAAGAAATTCCTATACAACTTTGATTGCGTTGCCTCAGCCCGCTGGTACATTACATTTAAAGGGTCTTTGCCTAAAACCTCAACTTGCCTCACAACTTCATCTGCTTCTTTCTTGAAAACTGGAAGGAAAGTTAACTTACGCATTTTTTTCCAGCTATCGTAAGGCGAAATTCCGCTAGCAGCCATAAGGGTGAAAATCATCACTGCAAAGGGCAGTTCAGCCTCGGTTTTTTCTTTCTCGTCGCTGGTCGCCTTGTTTACTAAGTTGAAGATTTTACCCAATGGACCGCTTGCAGCCTTCATTTTATTGCTGAGCCTCATTTGACGCTTTCATTTCTAATGCTTCAAGGTTGAGTGATGTGTTGAGTGCTTTGTGAACGCTTCTGAAATCTCGCATGTTCTTTTCAACCATGCTGAGAAGAATCTTTTTTCTACGCTCGAACTCTTGATGGACAACGCTTAACGGGACATCAAGGCTTTTAGATATTTTATTGAACAAATAGCTTTTTGAAAGGTCCTGCTGGAAGCTATCATTCGACAGGTTCCATTTGAAAACCGTTTGTGATAAACCGTTACTATCTATTTCCGCAACCTCAACGAATTTTCTGCGCGTCCCTCTTTTGTCGTGGGGATCAAACAAATTAGTTGTAACTTGCTTAACAACGATAACGCAATTCATCAAAGAAATAATGTTGAGCGGAATGTTCATGGGAGGCTGAGTTAAACGCTTCATAACCGTTTCCACATCATCAGCATGCATGGTGCATAAGCCGCCATGTCCAGTCGCCAACGCCTGAAAGAGAACGTATGCTTCTTCACCCCTAATTTCCCCGACTAAAATTAACGCTGGACGATGCCTCACGGCTGATTTAATCAAGTCAAAGAGGGTAACTTCGCCTTCGCTGTCGCCGCCAAAACCAGTGCGGGCAATCGTTGAAACCCAGTTTTCCTGAGGCAAATTAATCTCTTGCACTTCCTCCACGGAAATCATCTTGTAGTCCGGGCGAACCAAACATGCAATCGCGTTGAGCGCTGTGGTTTTACCTGCACCTGTAGGTCCAACCACCATCACTGACATTTTGTTTTCCATAAGCATCCAAAGGTAAGCTGCAATCGACTCGTCGATGGTTTCATTAATTATCAAATCAACGATGGTAAGAGGGTCTTCTTTGAATTTCCTTATAGTAAAGCTGGTTCCAGCAGGAGTTGTTTCTTTTCCAAAAGATACGGCAAGCCTATGTTTTCCGGGCAATGTCAAATCAACTATTGGATGCGCGATACTAACATGTTTGCCTTGGCGGTGGACAATGCGCGTTATGAAATCATCCAATTCCTCTTCGTCAGTAAAGATTATGTTGGTTCGTGCGTTGGCGTACTTTCTATGATAGATATAGACAGGTTTGTTTACCCCTAAACAACTTATGTCTTCAATGAAAGGATCACAGATTAACCCATCAATTTTACCATACCCAATCAATTCTTTTTCCAGATAATAAATGATTTTTCTGAGTCCAATTTGGTTGGTTCCTGCCAAAGCATCACTATGCTCGTCTAAGATAGTTGGCAGTTGACGATGAAAAGAAGCCGCAAGCGTTTCATCCAACCGTGGAGCTTTGAGCTCGTATTCAAGAATCCCCTTTAGACGCAAGTAAGCTTCGCGTTCCTGTTTTGACATCGGCAACTCATCAATCACGTAAAAGAAACTGCCTTCCGAGTCCTCTTGAAAAACCCAAGCATAAGAAAAAGGCGCGTTCAGCGGGTAACTCTCAACTTGCGTATGCCCCTCAGGCACCTGAAAACCCTGGATACCCAAGTAAGCTATCAGTTCCTCATCTGACGCTTCTTTTTTCTCTTGAACTTCATCTTGTTTTTTCTTGCCTAACTTCACTTCAATCACTCACAAGTTAACGTTAAAGACAAAGTCTCATTCTGCATACGGCAACGCAGCAAAGGTCGACCAGAACCACTCACAAAACTGCCCAGAACAGCCATGTTGGCAGGCACAAAAACGCGGGACTGACTAACCGTTACCGTCGCTCCAAACCCGCCTTCAACCCAAACATTTGAAGAATCGTTGCCAAAACGTATCCAATACCGTTGGTTACCAATATGCGGAGGACAATCTAAAAACACAGAATAGTCCGCGTTATCCTGGATAGTATAGCTGAGGATTTGCAGGCTTTTGGTTGCCACATATTCCTCGATGTTGGTTAGCTGATGTTTATCAGCTTCAAACCGCAAGTTAGCCGCCGATGCACTGCAAACGCATACAACGATTGTACCAACGGCAAGAGCCGCAAAAAGCGAATATACGTACCCAGGGATTATCGATGGCACTTTAACGTATCCACCTCTGAATGCAAACACTTGAAACAACAGTCTCTACATTTATGACGGCTCCCTCAGATGAAGCAGAAATCGGAACCCGAACAAAACCGACCTCACCGCCCAAAAAACAAGTTACAACCAAATCGCTTGGCTCGTAGGCCAACTCATAACTACTTTTGTCCAACTCGGTTTTGACGCATAAGATTTGCAGAGGCAGTTCTCCCTGCAGCGCTATCGAATCTGAGACGTTTAAGTTAACGATGTAGAGACGAATGGTGTTGACTACCTTACCGTTTTCCATCCCCGTAACGGCATAGGTCACACTGGGGCGATACTGAAGCCGAATTTCAGGGTGTTCGGCGCCATTTTGTATGCAGAGTTGACTGATGGATGAACCGGTTTGGTTAATTATCGTCCTACCGTCGCCTTTAAGGTAGAGTCCTGCTTGAGACGAACTAGAATATGGAAGTTGATAGGTTATCTTTCCAATGGAAGCGTTAAAGACCAGCGCATCTAAGCCTACTCCATCGGCAAGGCTGACTGTTAGCATGTTCTCTGTTGGTTGAACGTTTATTAGACCACCACAATCACTCAGCACAAAAGTGGACGAGGAACCGGACTGCCACAAAATCGTGCGAACCGCATCATCTAGAGAAATAAGGTTTTCTTTGGCTATGGAAACTTTGAGCGTTTGCCCCTGAGCACTGATTCTTTCAACCGAATAATAATACGTAAAAGACACTATACCCAGCGTTGACACAAAAAGGATCAGAAAAGTAACCGGTAAAGCCACCGCATACTTTGAGCAGCAAAGTCTCCTCATGCTTGATCGTAGCTTAATCCTCATCGGCATCAACTCTCATGTAAGCGTACTATTTACCTAAAATTTTGGATTAAGCCGTTTGTGCGTAAAACAACAGACAGATAACCACAGCAAAAAGCCATCAAATTCAAGTAAATCAACCCTGAATTCAATTTTTCTAGGAGAAATAAGAAAGGAGAGGGGGTAGACTTTATGGGTCTAACGAACTAACTCTTTATTATGCTGCTGGTGCTGCTTGTACGTTTGTCTCTTTGTAGTACATCGCTTGTGATGTGAAGACCGTGAAGGCAACGGTTAGGCCTATGTCGTTAGTGCTGATGCTGTCGGGTGAAGTAACATAGATGCTGACGCTTGAACCGGCAGGAAGGACTATTGGAATGGTATCTTCACCTGCTGGACCCGCAACGTAGGGCAAATCTGTGCCTCGGTCAGCTGCATCGACTGAAGCAACTGTCAAAGTAGTGCATTCTTGTCCACGTACAGTGATTTTATTGATGACAACGTCGCGTCCGCCCGTGTTAGTAACCATGATTGCGCCTATAGCGTTACCGGAACCGTCAACCCAAACGTGCTGCCAAGTAAGCGAAAGAGCTTCCTCTTGCACTCGGGTGCTGGTGACGTTGATTGCGAAGTATGTGACGACGCCTGCTAAAAGAACTGAAACAACCAGGATTATCAGCGTTGTTACGACTGTACTTAGAGCCAAACGGTTTCTTAGTATTTTCATTTGTTTTTTAACTCCTTGAAAAATCCATTACCTGATTTTGGATAAGTAACCTTGTGCGTAAAAAAAATCACACATCACGAAAAATTAAAAAAGAAAACTCAGCTATCCAGCTTAAGCTGGTGCTGCTTGGATGTTTGTCTCGCTGTAGTAAACTGCTTGCGCACTATGGATAGCTATGCTTACGGTTAAGCCTATGTCGTTGAGGCCCACGCTGTCAGGGTTGTTAAAGTATATGACCACAGTGTTGCCTGAAGGCAAGATGATGTTGTTGGACGTAGCAACAAGCGTATCTGTGAATCCCGTAACTGTCCCGTCAGCCGCAGGAGCAGTGGTTAAGTATGGCAAATCGGCAGTGAAACCAGCATCAGCAGAGGTTGCTTTGAGCGTGAACACATCAGCCCAATCACTTGCTTGTCCGCGTACTGCAATTTTATTTATGACAACGTCACGTCCTCCATTATTCGTCACCATAATGGCACCCTGCGCTGCACCTGCCGCATCAACCCAAATATGTTGCCGCGAAACGTAGAGGTTTTCTTCTTGGACTCGGGTGCTGACCACGTTAATGGCGAAATAGGTTAAAACGCTTGCAAGTAAGATGGAGACGACTAGAATGATGAGCGTCGTGATTACAGTGCTTAGTGCGAGGCGGTTTTTAAATAGTCTTCTCATCGATATTTTTTCACCTGTATTTAAGACTGATAATTCTTTATAAATATCTATTGTAGCACGATTCAATACACTGCGTCTTTTTCTTTGATATTAAATTCAAAGCAGACTCGAGAATATGAATCGCTGGTAACGAAGTGTGTGGTATTTGTTTATGGAACCAAATGCGGGAGGGTTATCTAGGGTATCGATCGGAAAAGTGGTTTTCGATGCGTTTTTGTGGTGTGATGTTTGTTTTAGATTCAGATTTTTCTTTCATAATGGTTATGCTTTACTTTGGTGTATAGTGTGGGGTGTAGGCTGATTTAGCTATGTGTCTAAACTGGTGTTTTCTCCCTAGAAAGCTATCAGTGATTTTAGTGGTAGTCATAGTTAGTCCTCTTTTTTTGGCATCTGGCGTGGGTTTTCAATTAACGGGCACCATGGAATATGCAAATTACGTGCATGATTCTTTTGATTCTCAAACGGGTACGAGGGTTATTTTTGTCGATAAGCCTTTTTTTCCGGTTTATGTGAGTAACGGTTCGATACCGGTTGGTCAAAACTTAACCATCACTTGTCCCTTGCAGGAAGGTCATAACTACCATATTTATTGTTATGGTGCGTGGGTGAACGTGTCGGCGGCGGCGAAAACTGATTATGACATCTATGTTTATAATCCGCAGAAAACTTTGGAGAGTTCTCACACGGAAGCAGCCGGGTTTCCAGAGCATTTAGGCACGACTACTGATGATTCGTTGTTTAGGCCTAAGCAGTCGGGGAACTATTCTTTTGTTATAAAGAATGATCCTCGTGAAAGCAAGGGTTCACAGCAGTTGACTTTCATGGTCATTGAAACATTAGACACCGATAGATGGTACAGTCTTCATGTTGAGGGTAAGGGTGATGATTGCTTGCCAAAGTTTCACACTTGTTGGGCGTATGAATTTGTAACTAACCAGTCTAAAGTTGAACTCTACGTTAAGGTGCCGCAGACTCTGGATATGTATGAGGCCAGACTCTACCTTATGAACGACGCAAAATCTCCCAGCATAAATGCTTATCCATTGCCGTGGGAACCTGGGTTGTATGGCAACGTGAGTGGACGTGTCGGTGGCTATAATTTTGAGAATGAAGGCTACCGCGGTGTCGCATATGCCAGCTGCGAATACATGGGGCAACCGATGTTTCTCAATTACACTTCCGCTGTTACGGGTGCGAAACTTTATCAGTTGGCTTTTATCGGTGAGGAAGGCTCTGGCAACATAGAATTTATGTTAAAGAGCAAGTTTGACAACGCTTCCATGTTACCGGTGAAGACTCCGATAAAAGTCTGCGCCAACGATGCGGCTAATATCTCTTATGTTTCCAGCGGGAGCAGTGTGCTAGAGGAGGCTCAATTAGTGTACAGTGTGGATAATTGGATCAGCAACGCTTCGTTGGGTATGGTGGTTAGCAATCAGACATGCTACGCTATGATTCCTGGGCAGGAGGCAGGGACTTTGGTTCAGTTTCGCATTTACGCTAAAGACGTTTTGAGAAATATTATGACGGTTGGAGGGAACTATTCGGTGAAAAACCAGCCGGTTCTAAACTTGACTTTGTTGGAGGATTCTGTGATGCTTGGCAAGAATGTTACTGTTGTTGGAACCTTAATTCCGCATGATAACGCTTCGGTCGTTAGCGTGCATTTAGCCACCAGTAACGCCACTCAAACTGTCGATTGCTCAGTGAATTCAGATGGCACGTTTACTGTAAGCCTTAAACCTGAAGGCTCTGGCGTTTGGGCTGTGTCGGCGATGTCACTTGAAACGCCTACATGTTGGCGGTCCGATAGCGAATTGTTGCTGTTGAACGTTAAGGAACCGCCGATTTACGTCAAGTATTCACTCTACATTATCTCGGCTTTGATTGCCATATCAGCGGTTGGTGGAGTAGTGTATTTCTTTAAGTTCAGAGGAACATAACTTAACGTCTTCTCTTCTTTGTCTTTTTTATGTTCAATGGGTGTTAGCTTTGTGTGGCTGTGGCTGTTTTGTGGGTGCTACAAGATTGTTTGTGTCTGCGGTTGCTTTTTTGGTTCGGGCTGTTTTTCTTTGCCTTTTTCGGTGTTGCACGTGCGAATCACACTACTCAATCAACATGGGTCCATGTTGAAGGCGCCGCGGTGTGAGTGTGGCAGTATGTTAAGGTTGTGTAATTTTCCATAAATTACGCACAACGTTTTAAAGCTACTGAAAGCAGAAGCATCAGCTAAACTCTAAACGAACGAAAAAATTTTGGTCTATTGCCATTAGCTCTTAAATGTAGGGTGCTTGTTTTTTTCTTTCATGTGTGCTTTGCGTTCAGCTTATATCTAAACCACGTCTTACCTTAACGGTGGAGTGTACCGCGTGGATAGGTTTCGTTTAGCTGTCTTTAACACTCAGCCGCCTCACCTCTATTTCGGAGGCGTCGAGCGTCGCATAATGGAAACTGCCATGCGCCTATGTACCGAGGTAGAAGTCACGATTTACTGTGGCACAAAAGCAGGCTTCAGAGTGGCAACGAGCGTGGACGGTGTAAACATTGTTCCCCTTCACTCTACTGACAAGGTCTATCCGCTTGATAATTGGTGTTTCAATAAAAGTTTAACAAAAGAAGCCAACAAGATTAAGGCTGATGTTTATGAAGGTCATGCAGTGAGTGGATATGGTTTTCCAAGAAAGCTCAAGGAACAAGGTGGGAATAAGCCCTTTGTCCATGTTGTGCATGGCGTGTTAGCGGATGAGTATGAGCAAGCGAAGAAAAGGGGTCATCAATCAATTCGGGGGAAAATCGTAAATTACTTCATGCATTACCTTGCCAATTTGGAAGAGCAAACGGCTAAGAATGCTAGCCTGATCGTCACCATTAGCAAGTATTCTCTGCAAAAAATCCAACAATACTACGACATTGATCCGAGTAAAGTTCGTATAGTTCCCAACGGCGTAGATACTGAAAAATTTAAGCCAGCACCCGATGGGAAAGCGGCAAGAAACTTGTTTGGGATAGGTCAAGAGCCTTGTGTGCTCTTTGTGGGCAGTTTAATTGCTCGGAAAGGGTTGCCCTTCTTGGTTGAAGCGGCTAAAAAAATCGTAAAAGAAAAAGCAAGCACCAAGTTTCTTATAGTAGGCGAAGGACCACTTAAAGAAGCATTAACTACCACTCTTTCTAAAGAAAATCTTCTGGGCAATTTTAAATTTTTGGGAAATCTCAAAGAAGAAACGTTGCCAGCTATCTATAATTGTGCTGACGTGTTCGTTTTGCCTTCGATACAGGAGGGACAAGGCATTGTTCTGCTTGAAGCGCAGGCTTCAGGCTTGCCTGTGGTAGCTTTTGATGTGGGAGGAGTCAACGAAGCCGTTAGAAACGGCGAAACTGGGCTGCTTGTTGAACGGGGAAAGACCGATGAATTGGCTGACGCGATGCTTAAAATGCTAACTGATTCAGCTTTACGCCAACGTATGGGTGCAAACGGTCGAAGATTTGTTGCAGATAACTTCACTTGGGACCTTTGCGCACAGCGGATGCTTCAAGTTTACCATGAGGCGATGTCGGAGCAACATTAACCGATTTTGCTAGTCTGCAAAAATCGTGTTCATTCATCCATTCTGTTCTGAGGTAGCGGCGAATTCGTTCCTCGCTTAGACCTAGACGCCTTGCTTCCTCAACGGCATACCGGTATGCTTCAATTTCAGTTGGGCGTTCAACATAGTCATATTGTGGGTCAAAGAGCTCTTTTCCCTCCATAAACTGCTTGACATGACACAACTCATGGATTAAGTCGAGGTAAATGTCGGTTTTGTTGCCGTTGTTTAGGTAGCCCTTACTTATAACCAAATGTCCATCTGAACCATCAACATACATGTAACCGCTCACCCAGCTGAACTCAACTCTTAGTTGGCTGAGAATTTCAGTGGCTTTTTCGCCAAAAATTCCCTGCACTGCGGGCACTTTGTCAAAATCTTTGAAGAACTCCAAGAAGCAGCTGGTTGTGCTGCCGAAGCTTAGCAAGTTTATAGGCAGTTTTCTGAGCAAACGCAAAATTCGAAATATGTAGTACTCTATGGATGGCAACTACCAAACAGCTCCTACTTGAATGCTGAAAGGTACTCGATCCTCATGCCCCACCGTGTCAAATCAGCCACCCCTACGCAGCCAACGCTGGCATCTATGTTGTTTCGAATTGGGTGTCTCCACATATTAGCTGGCACCAAGTTGAATTGCAGGGGCACATCCACCTTTATTTTATATTTTTCACTTAAATTTTTAACCAATCGTCCAACTTTGCAAGCATTACGCGCTGAAGCAAGGCTCTGCAGCAACTGCGGGGAAGCGAAAGCACCTACTCCATGCCAAAGCGCCGCATCTTCAGGAGAACCCATGGAGTAGAGAAAGAATTGCGGTGAAGAAGGGGTTTCTGCGAAACTGTAATCTGCCAGTTTTTCGGCTGGCACAGTGAAGGCGTCGTCTCCTTTGGCTACGGCGATATCTTGTGGGTCAATTCCGTTTGGATAGAGCTTTGCAGTTGCATACTTCACTGAGACATTGAGGAGTTTTCCGTCTTCAAAATGCAGTTTTCCCCTTGCCGCCCTTTTGGAACCATAGCCTTTTTTTGAGTGTGGAACCGTCAACAGAGTGGTGCGTTTAGTCATGCTTCTGCCCATGCATCTATAGGCTTCTTCTATGGCTTCATAATCTCTATGGCTCTCACTGATTATGTAGTGGAGCACGCCATCCTTCGCCTCTGCCTGCAGTGTTGAAAGTGGCATACGCAGAGAATAAAGGGATAGGTTCATGCAGAAAAGTTTTGAGTATTCTTCAAGTTGAGCATATTTGACTGAATCAACAAACTCAAGGTATGAGCCCTTCGAAGCTTTAAGGTTAGAGTCAAGCAGTTCAGTTTCTTTTCGAGAAATCAAGGTGCCCTCGTACTTCTTAACGAACGCCTCATCAACCTTTAATGGCTCCGTTTTCACGTAAGCTGCTGGAAAAGAACTTTGGCAGCTTTCAACGATGGAAGCCTTAAGCGGATTAATGGAGTACCGGTCTGCTTCAACATCGTCGGTGTTAAGCAAAAAAGGCACCACATAACCCGTAGGCGGCTTCTGCAGCGCCTCACAAAGCTGAGCAACATCGCCTTCAACTGGCTTGTGCAATCCGTACTCAAAAAAATAGTTGGTACAGACCTCTAGAAGGCGTATGCCTATGATGCCTTGAATTTCTTCAACTGTTAACTGTGGATTGGCGTATTCCACCGATCCACGCAAGAAAAACCTGTCGTCTTTAAAGACAACAGCCATCTTTCTTCCATTAATGTATTGATAAAGTGTCACCTCGCGAGCATGTTTTTCCATCTTGAAGCTGATTAATTTTTTAACTAGCACCTCGATGGTTGTCCAAGAGTTCTCTAAAAAATCCAAAAGCAAGCTTTTGCAGACGTCGCCCATAATTATCCTCGCTCTAAAGATTCAGCCAAGTATATACAATTTTTTCCCGCTGGTTCTCCAAGAAACATTCTAGTTACAGAAAAATCTTCCTTAAACCCAACACTTAAAAACATGTCGACCAAAGGCGTTTCTTTCTTAGCAACTACCGTATAAACGGTTTTTCCAGCCAATTCACTCAACGCTGCCGCAACGAGCCCAAGTGCAGTGTCTAACTTGTCTGGATGACAAATCAGCGGTCCAAGCCATGCCAGCTGGTCGTAAACCGTCGCCGCCACATACCCCGTGACCGCGTTATTTTCTGAGTGATAGAAACCGACATTGCCTTCTTCTAAGATGATGGATTCCAGCAGCCTACGCCTGTCCCCACCAAAGAATTCGCGATCAAACGCCTCAATTAAGCTGAGGTCTTTATTCCTTATACGCATAAAAGGCAGGCTCTCCTTATGCCTCAGGTTCTCGGCACGTAAAACAGCGAAGCCCACATCCTCTTTAAAGCCAACTTTGCCGTAAAATTTGGTAAGGTTTTGATAGGTATAGAGTCCGATGGTTTTTACGCCTCTTCCCTGGAGGTAATGGATAGCGTGTTTAACCAGTTGGGTAGCAGCGCCTTTGCTCCGGTAGTTTGGTTCAACCACGAGGTTTCCAAACCAACCTACTCTACCATAACTTATGCAGGTAGCAATACCCACGCGTTTATCGCCGTCCATAGCAAGAAACAATCCTTCAGGCTCCAGGGAAGCTATGAACTTGAAATCTTCCACTGTCATGTTCCAATTCATGGTGTTGGCTAACTCTACAGCAAAGAGGTAGTCGTGGGCGCTCAGAGGCTTAATTCGGAACATAAGGATAGTCTATGACGCCGCACAATTAAACCTCACCCAACCCAGTGTTATACAAGTTTGTTACAACAAACCTCTATATTTTCATAAGAAGGATATAGAATGAGGCTTCCCCTAAAATTTCAGAGGAAAGTAAATTTTTGTTTTTACGCAAACACTTCAAAACCCGCGCAATTCTGTTAGCCATCATCTGGTTAATTCTGCTTATAATTTCCATGTCTTTACTTTCACTTCTGTTGGCATCGCTTAGCGGAAACATGAAAAGCCAAACCATCGTCAGTTTAAGTTGGGCAGGCTACACAGTAGCCGACGGCGTATCTGCAACCCAACTGGAAGTTACATTCGTCAATGCTTCATGGGTTGTACCCCAAGTGAACGCATCCTCCGGCAATGGACGCTCTTCCGCTTGGATAGGAATCGGCGGGCAAACGGATGGCACGCTCATCCAAGTGGGAACTGAACATATCGCTCTTGACGGGTCTGTAACGTACATGGCTTGGTATGAACTGCTGCCTGATTACGCCATAACCATACCAGAAATAACGGTTGCCCCAGGCGACGTCATCACAGCGGCAATAACGCTTGTCAACTTCAACACCGATGAATGGAACATAAGGCTAAGCGATGCCACCAGCGGACAAACCTTTAGCCAAAACTTCATCTACAATTCTACACGGTCTTCAGGAGAATGGATAGTCGAAAGACCCACCGTGAATAAGCAAATCAGCAGTTTAGCTAACTTTGGAAGCATAACCTTTAGTGACTGCAACATAAGAGTCAACGGCGTTGTAGGTCACATAGGTAACTTTACTTATTCTAGGGTGCAGATGACCGATGAACGAAACATCATGTTGGCTTCTGTTACACCGCTTGATTTTGAGGTTTCAGGTTTCACCGTGAACTATCGATGAAACCAAAGTAGAGCTTATGGTTCAGCCGAGATAGCTGCATAGAGAGCTTCGGAACTTTTCTGGATTTCCTTAGTCACTGTGGAGAGCAGTTTTATTCGATTTTCTAGTTTGCGTTTTTGAGCGCTTGTTAAATTCTTGAATTTTGGAACCAAATCGCCGACGACTGTGACGAGTAAGTCACGGTTTCGCTCCTCTCTTAGGTCTCGAAGTTCTACATGGCCATCTTCAAATTCCAAGATTAAGTGTCCAGTGGGGTCGATGTATGCAGCTATTATGTCGCCTATTTCAGTTGGAAGCGTCATGCGATTCAACTCTATAGAAGGGGCGAGAGGTTGCATGAGCTTCAGCAATGAGGTGAAGAACTGGGCAACTAAGATTTTTTCTTCTGAACTAAGTTCACTAATCTGGCCGATGTCGTCTGCAGTGCTTTTTAGGGATTCTACAAGTTCCTGGAGAGATATCTGCTTGCGCTTTTCTTCTTTAACTTCAGTTGAAAGAGTAAGTTCTGCCGTTTCCTGTTTAATTACTGCTTCTTGAGTCAAAGTGGATCAAAAGTTTGATACTGTTTCTTCGCACAAAAACGCTTGTACGTCTCAAAAGTTATGCACAAAAAAACATGACGTAAGAGAGAACCATTAAACAGATTATCCGACCAACTCGTTTGACCCATTTTTTGAGAATGGAGCATTGATTTATCGTATTGAGTAGTAATCAATAATACTTATTTATGGAATTTAGTCACTTTTTATGCGTTGAAGGTGGCAACTTGAGTTACGGGCATCAAGGACTACGCGAAAAAGCAGCTGCAAGCAGGATTCAGGAGTTTTCCTCTCTTAAGAAGGATAACTTCAAGGTAACAGTATCTGTGGATAAAGAGCGCCCCATGTCCACGTCACCGCTTTATTACAAATACAACATTCAACGCTACGATTTACATCCCAACTACAGTTTTGCACACCTTGAGAATATGATTCCAAAAGGCACGCCAGAATACCTCGACCATGGACTCAACTATGTAGAGCGCATAGTGAGGGCACTTTACTACTTCAAACAATGCGCTTTAATCGGTCCATCAGGCACTGGAAAAACCCACATCGTCTACTTGGTCGCTGAGTTAACTGGGCTGCCAATCTGGGAAGTCAACTGCGGCTTAAGCACAAGCAGTTTTGATCTCATCGGCAGATTCATCGGATTAGGCAAGGAAAACTGGGTAGACGGCTTGCTAACCCAATGGCTGCGCAAAGGCGGCATAATGTACCTGGACGAGGCGAACATGATGAAACAGGACGTGGCCACGCGGTTAAACCCTGTTTTGGATACTCGAGGTCATCTTGTGCTAAACGAGAAAGACAGCGAAGTCATCGAACGCCACAAGTACGGTTACATGATTATCAGCATGAACCCTGCCACCGCAGAATTCAGCGGCACCAAACCGCTCAACGCAGCTATGAGGAGGCGTATGGCAGTATGGATAAACTTTGACTTCCTAAGCGTTGGCGAAAAGATTTCTCCGCATGAAGTAGAGATGCTGCGAAAGAGAACGAAGGTAGATCAGGATACCGCGTACAAGATTATTCAGGCTGGCGCTGAATTACGTAGGCAATACAAGGCAGGAGATTTACCCTATGGACCCTCATTGGGGGATCTTATAAACTGGGCAACGCTTGTTTACGATGGCAATACACCGATGGGAGCTGCTGAAGAAACAATCATCGGGTTAACCAGCGACAACGTTGAAGTTCAAGCGGATGTACGGCGGATTTTGGAAGCAGTTTTCAATAAACCGCAGTAGTGGGAGCAATGGATTTTGGGTTTTGTTGATTATGCGTGGGCAGCTTCACTGCAAAGAGACGACACCAAATTAAAGATTATCCAAGACCCAGAGTTGCTTCAACCTGTCTTCTTGGGAGACGATTTTGGTTACACGATTAAGCTACCGACCGTGAAAGTAGTTGACGAGAAAACAATCTCTTTTTTGGGATACAAGTTTTCCTCAACCAACGCTGAGAAATCGAAGGTCGGCAGGTTATTCAGAGCATCAGTTATGCATTTAACCGCACACACGTTGGCACCGTTCGCCAAAGAGAAGATAGTTCCCAGCAAAAAAGATACAATTATCGAGGCCTATGCGAAGTCCCTGATAAACGACCTCTATGTTCAAGCTTACATCCAAACCCTACATCCAGACCGACAATTCGATATTGCATACGCTAATACGTTGGCTTTCCAAAAGATAAAGCGTTTAGACCGAATCTTTACTTCTTCCACTCGGCTAATGACTGCCCAGCTAACTCAACTCAACGTCGGGTTGATGAAGAATTCGCTAAGCATTGAAGAAGAAAAGACGACCAAAGAATTAGCTAGCGACTTGGCAGCGCTGAAAAATATTTTTTTAGAATCTATTGTGGGTAAAAAAACAGATTTTGATTCCTTATTTGATGGCGCGACTGAGTCAATAAAACGTTTGATTGAGCCTTTCGGTCCCTTTCTGGAGGCGCCCTCGCTTAAGCATACTGAGAGCATAGGCAACTGCAGTATTTACAGTGAAATCGAGTCTACCGAAGAAGACTTTAAGCAGGTTTTTATGCAGGCGCTTAAAACTTTAGGCGCAACCATACCCGAATTTAACAGCGTTGATGAATGTTTTCGGCCTGAACATGAAGCTGAGGCTTTGCAAGCGTTCAACTCAGACCTTTACCAAAAACAAAGAGAAGAAAAAATCCTCGCTAACCTTCAGCCATTACTAGGACTTACCCGTTTTAAATCGATTTTATTTCCAGAGGAAGATTACACGCAATATCTTAGAGCTAGACGTTTAGTCCAGGGAGCTAGCAGACGACTGCTGGAAATTTTGCGGTCAGCATACAACTATTTAGATGAAGAGCCACGCCAAGAAATGGGGCAACTAGATTTAGCCGCTGTCATCCAATCGTTAGCAGCCAATAAACCTGCCACGGACGTCTTTAACCTAGAGGAACATTTACAACCGAGTTTCGCTTGGTCGTTGATTTTTGATGTGAGCAATAGCATGCAGGTAAGGGGAGAGTACGGACGAGCATTGGCGATTGCGGTAGCTGAGGCGGCTAAGGAGTTGATGATGGATGCGACTTCCTGGTCTTTTTTTGCTTTTAGCGATAAACTCTTCGTCTTAAAAGACAGCACAGAACCATATTCAAAACGTGTAAAAGCCAGAATTGGAGGATTGAAGTTTCAGGGGCTCACTTACATTCCTGATGCTATAAAAGTCGGTGGCAAAATGTTGGCTAAACGGTTTGAGGAGCAACGCGTACTGGTTGTTATTTCGGATGGTTGGCCATACGGTTACCCAGATATGCCTGAAGTGCTAAAAGAAACAGTTGATGATTTGATCCGCAAGAACGTTATCGTTATAGGCATCGGCGTAGAAACTGACCGAATGAATAACTTCTTCCATCTCCACTCATCGATCTATACACAGAAAGACTTAGTTAACAAATTCGGCTCAGTCTACGCAAACGCTTCCGCCAAAGCACTTGAAACATAAATTAGCCACCCAAACTCTACTAAGTCAGGCTTTACTTGCTTTATACAAATAAAAGATTTTGCCACAATCAGCCCTGTCTTTATTACTGCTTTATTGTTTTCGTTAACGGCTTTTCCTTCCCTTTTTCGATGTGCAAATCTGGGCTCCTTCAACATACTGCCACACTCACACCGCATCGGCTTCAACATTGACCCATGTTGATTGCGTGGTGTGATTGTCTTTTGCCACACCGTAACAAGCGTTAGGGTGGGCTGCACCTGCAAAAAGCAACCGCAGACACAAACAATCTTGTAGCACCCACAAAACAGCCACACCCACACAAAGCTAGCTTACGATGCAAGCATTCGTTGAAGCTACACAGAGATTTTCAAAGAAGAAAACAAATTAACATGACTAACTATGTAAACGTTAAAACTATGAATGGTTAAAGAAAGAAAAATACTGGATTTAGTAGTTTTCCATCCAGACTTCGAAGTATGCTTTGGGGTGAGCGCAGGTTGGGCATTTGTCTGGTGCTTCTGAGCCTTGGATGACCATTCCGCAGTTTCTGCATTTCCATTTAATTGGAGCGTCTTTTTTGAAGACTTTACCTTGCTGAACGTTTTCAAGAAGTTTGTTGTATCTTCGTTCATGGTAGGATTCTACTTGTGCAACCATCCTAAAAGTTGAGGCAACGTCCATAAAGCCTTCCTTTTGAGCGACTTCACCGAAGTTGGGATATAATGTACCCCATTCAAGTTTTTCGCCTTCTGCAGCGGCTTTGAGGTTGTCAGCGGTTGAAGCGATGACGCCTGCGGGGTAAGTAGCCGTCATTTCAACCATTCCGCCTTTGAGATGCTTGAAGAACAATTCAGCATGCTCTTTTTCGTTGGCTGCTGTTTCCTCAAAAATTGCAGCTATCTGTTCATAGCCTTCTTTCTTAGCGATGCTGGCGAAGAAGGTGTATCGATTGCGTGCTTGAGATTCTCCTGCAAAAGCTGCGAGGAGATTTTTCTCTGTTTGGCTTCCCTTAAAATCCATTTGTTTTAGCTCCTTACCTATGCCTACAGTAACGGACAATAAAAGCATTCCCTGAAAAATAAGGCACAACGTAAAACTTCTTATCTGCCTATTGCCCATTGTTTGGTGCCGGATGATGAGAAGGCATTAGCTTGACACTTGTTGGATGAAAGTTCAGAGTTACTCAGACGGCACTTTTCTGCTTGTGATAGAAACGATTACTGGCGTCATCGAAGCCCTTTTCTATGTTCCGAAATGATTTTTTGCACAGTTTTCTCTTGCCCAACAAACTCTAACTTTCCGCAGCCTGAGCATACATAAACCGTGACATGAAGCAACTCATCGGTTGATTTCCCTAAGGCACCATCTGTCTGACCCACCTGCCCTGCATGATTCCAAGCGGCTACTCTTAAGTAAATCTTGCTCCACATCATTTCAAACCTGCATAAGGGGCAAAAAAGGACTAATTCATTTGGAACATGAGGAGAATTCGTTGGCTTCGTCAATTCTTTCTCCCCTAAATAGTCGCAACTTATTTCGCAAGTTTTATGGATGGAACAGAGGTAGCAGCAGGTTTCTTGATTGCCATTGCTACAGCTATCTTTCCTAACCTCTTGAATTTCCTCATCTTCCACTATTGCAGAGCAGTTGATTCCATTCAGATATTCACAGTTTTTGCCTAATATTTGGCATCTTCTCCTTCATGGTTATGCTTTAGCTTAGATTCTCACTTAGCGTTAACTCACAGTAAGCAAGCTAATCGCTTATAGGCTTTGTGAAATACTGATTTTTTATTCTCAGCTGAGACATAGAAGAATCAGTACTTCTATTTCAAGGGAGGGTAGTAAGTGGTCGGGGCTGCCAAAGTCGAGGGGGATAATGCAGGAAAGGAGAAAGGAAGATACAACCCCTAACCACTTAACTGATTGACATCTATACGTGCCTACGCTTAAATGCCTGCTTGACAAAGAAAAATAACAAAGCTCGCCCGCTCAAGTTCGCAAACATGCAAAATCACGCATGCAAAACAAGCGAACGCTGCTTCGCAAAAAAACATTAAACGCATGGCAACGTAACTGCCAAATCTGAGCTAATATTCAGAATAATAAAACTGTAAGTCAAAAACACGAAATCCGACGAGTTCTTATGTTTGCTCTGTATTCCGATTTTTGACATATTGAGTGTTGTGAAGCATGATTTATAGGTGATTTTGCGAAGTTTTAGGTTGAATAGAGGAGTGCTCTAGAAGAAAGAAGTGTGGTCGATATGACTGTAAATTTAACTGATCGTGTTCCCAAGCGTCGTGATAAACTTGTGATTATGACCGAAATTCTTGATATTGCAAGGAACGGTTCATCTAAAACGCACATAATGTTTAAGGCTAATTTAAGTTTCAGCCAACTCAACGATTACTTGGCAGTTCTGTCCCGAACTAACCTGCTTGAAAAGCTATCGCTGGATGGACATGAAATTTATCGTCCAACAGAGAAGGGGTTAGAGTTTATGCAGATGCAGCAAGCAATCATCAGTTTGCTTAACGAGGACTTGCGGCACGCGAACGTGAAAACCTCAATGTTTGACTTCATTAGTTTGTGAAAGAGTTGGCTTGGCCATAGGGAAAGCCCTCGTCTATGCTCATTTTATTTGCAGTAGGAATTAAAATTCTCGGTTATTGATCATGATGCGAGTGAAGAGCTTGAATCGATGGTTATTGTTTGTGTGCTACTCCAATCGCTTTGTGATATGGAGACAAAAGTGCGGGCTGTGGATTCTCCGCAAAGACCGGTAACGTAAGTGTATGAGTAGCCGATTACGGCTTGCACCTGGAAATCGACTTGGCCTCCAGGCGGGATGCTCCAGTTCTGTAGGAAGAAAAGGATTACTGTTTGGCTGGAGGTGGACGCTTGAAACTTGTCTATGTAATGGTAACTGGAAGCATCGTTCCAACCTTCATAGTGCCCCTTGGATCGGACGTTGTAATATAGGCCTGTGATGTTGCCGTCTTCGGTGACTGAAGGGGTGAACGCTTGATTCTTAATGGTAACTTCGATGGTGCGGTTATCCACATGGTAACCGTTTCTATCCACGACAGTCTTGCCCGTATAGGGATCGATTTTGTAAGTTGGCGGCACATCGTAAGAGTGATCGACATAGCGCACTGTAAATTCGGGAACAGACGGGTTAGTTGTGCCGATCGTTGGGCGCCATGCAGGAGTAGGGATTGGATTTAATGGAGGCTGGGGCGTTTCTGGGGTGAAGGGTGTCGGTGTTGGACCTGTAACTGGGTTTCCAAAAATCTGGATAATACGATTTTGATCATTTACAATATACCATAGAAACGAGATTAATAGAGCGGATAGTAAGATGGCGATTATGATAGCCAATGATATTGCAATCGACTCAGACTTCACCGCGTAACCCTACATCAAACGTTTAGATGATTTCTTATGAAGTTTACTCAAAGCAAGCAGGTTACGATGGCGTATCCCGATAAAGCGGAAATCTTAAAAGTGCAGCTATGCCTCCAAGAGAGAGCAGTTTTGCACCCGCCTCATGCTCTGTGCTAACAACTATGATGTCTGCATTGCGTTTCTCCACTTGCCTCATAAGGTCTTCAAGTTTGAGGCGCTGTTGCTCGCCCGCATCTCGAAGAGTGCTGTCCGCGATGGCGAGTTTTTCAACTGCTCCCATCATTACCGCTTTTTCTACGGTTTCTAATCCGTAGGTAACGGTGCCTTCTCCCTTACCGAGGCGTTTCATGATTTCCTCCATGGTTTCGGTTTCTTCTATTATACGAAGTTGATGGGCTGTTTTGAGCAGTACACCTGACCGTAGGGCTTCGTCGATGCCTGCTGTGCCTCCGTTGTTGACGCTTTTAATGTCGGCGACAGCTTCGGAAACTTCTTTGGACTCTTCGTTGAGATAATTTACGAAGTCGTTTTTGAGGTAGCCTGCGCCGATGATGATAATGGGGTTATGGTTAGGCTCCCATAGTTTCTTAAGGCTATCTAGGGCTAGTTTGAAGTAGCCTTTTGTTGCTTCAACCCGTTTGCTTGCATCTTGCTTCCCCGGTAGTCGTATACGCTGTTCAACTCTGGTCTCATACCCATACTGTTTAGTCTCGGCAATAGCAAAGCCCTCATCGTCTATGCTGATAATTAGCAACGGTTTTTCCATTTCACTGGCCTTTTTGAGTCGGTCAAGCAGGTGCCTTGGCCATTCTTTCTTTACTATTGTAACTGGTTGGTTTAGTGCGATACTGAGGGTGTGATGCGCTCCCGTTGGGAAGATGTCGGGTGCGTGACAAATTAAGCCGTGGATTCGTAGTTTACCAAGGAACTTATCCCAAGCAACCGACTCCACCTTGACACCCATGAAAGCGGAGATCCGCTCAGCGCTTTTAGGGCGGCTGGTTTCCGTGTCAGATTTGAGGGCGCGGCTACTCATTGCGTAGACTTCGTCGCCTCGGAAGATGACGTTGTAAAGATGCCAAAGGTCATCTGCTGAATCAGGAACCACCTTAACGAATCCTTGGCGCAAATTTTGCTCAATAATCTTCAATGCTACGCATCTCTCTGCACTAAGTGCGTAAAGGAATAATAAAAAGATGCTATCACGCAATCAATTAACGTAGAAGCAAAGGTGTTAGGTGTCGTTTCACCAGTTTTTTTACGGCGGTTGGCTTGTATTTTTAAGCAAGAAGAATAAATATCTCAGAGACCTCAAGGAAAAGTGAAAGGTACTATGCCTCAAAAACTCATAGTCGTTAAAGTTGGAACCAGCAGTATAACTACTAGCCAAGGCACAATCGACGAAGAAGAAATGCAAAGGCTAGCCAGCCAAATCGCCGTTGCAACAAAGCAAGGTTACAAAATCGTTCTGGTAACCTCGGGTGCTGTTGCAGCTGGTGTTGCCGAACTCGGAATCCCACCGAAACCTAAAGATGTTACCTTTCAGCAAGCAGCCGCAGCCACCGGGCAGAGCGTTCTCATGGCAAAGTACCGAAAAATCTTTCAGAAGTTCGGGTTGAAAGTTGCTCAGATACTTCTTACCGCTGAAGATCTTTCCAACCGTGCCTCTTATGTGCATACTTGCGATGTTTTGGGGTTGTTGCTAAAAATAGGTGTAATCCCCATAATCAACGAAAATGACGTCACATCCGTCGATGAACTCATGCGTAATGATGGCTATAAAGTGAACTTCAGTGACAATGATATCCTTTCGGTTTTGGTTGCAGGGGCAGTTTGCGCAGATTTAGTTATTATTCTTTCTGATGTTGACGGCTTATATACTGATGAGCCTTCAAAACCAAGGGCTCAACTCATAAAAACCGTTGACGAAATAACTGCTGAACTCAAAGAAAGGCTCAAAGGCAAGAGCAAACGTGGCAGGGGTGGAATTCAAAGCAAAATCAAGGCAGCAGAAATAGCTACTTCCTGCGGTATTCCAGTGGTCATTGCGAACAGTCGAAGAGACAACGTTATAGTTGATGTACTTTCAGGCAAAGACATTGGCACCTACTTTAAGCCTCAAAGCCGCATGCCCGCGGTCAAACGTTGGATAGCTTACGGCGCAGCTGTGAAGGGCACAATCCGAGTCAATGAGGGAGCAAAGAAAGCCATCCTTGAAGGTTCAAGTCTGCTGCCTGTCGGTGTCGTTGAAGTGCGAGGCATATTTAATGTGGGCGATGTGGTTATGCTTGAGGATGAAAATCACGTGGAATTTGCTCGAGGCTACCCGAATTTTAACAGCACCGAGTTAAACCTAATTAAAGGGTTGCAGGTTACAGAAGTACAGCAGAAACTGGGTTCAGATAAACCTAAAGAGGTTGTAGAACACAGGAATATACACTTAATCGAGGAAATATCATGAGCATGATAAAGGAAATATGCCTAAAAGCAAAAGTCGCTTCCACAGAAATGGCTAAGCTTTCAGCAGAAGCAAAAAATTCGGCACTCTGCAGGATGGCAAACGCCCTGGAAGCAAACAGCGAAAAGATACTTTCTGCAAACAAAGCTGATGTGGAGGCTGCGAGAGCTAAAGGGCTTAAAGCTTCGTTGCTTGACCGTTTAGCATTAGACCAAAAGAAGGTTCAAACCATGGCTAAGGAACTGCGGGAAGTCTCCGCATTAGCTGATCCAATAGGCACCATTCTTAGCACATGGACTAGACCCAATGGCTTGATTATCAGCCAAGTACGCGTGCCCATGGGCGTGGTCTGTGTTATCTATGAGTCAAGGCCTAACGTGACTTCGGATTCAGCAGGCATCTGCATCAAATCAGGTAATGCAGTTATTTTGCGCGGCGGCTCCGATGCGCTGAATTCAAATATGGCTATAGGCGAGGTGCTCAGGGATGCTTTGTCGGGAACAATGGTTCCTGTTGATGCAGTTCAAGTAGTGAATTCACCCGATCGCAAAGTTGCAGAGGAGTTGATGGGCATGCGCGAATACATCGACGTTCTAATTCCTCGAGGGGGCGCAGACTTGATTAAGACTGTTGTTGAGAAATCACGTATTCCAGTTATCGAAACAGGCACAGGCAACTGTCATGTTTACGTGGAAGAAGACGCAGACTTAGTGGAGGCAACACCCATTGTGATCAATGCCAAATGCCAGCGTCCTGGAACTTGCAATGCAGCAGAGAAATTATTGGTTCATCAAAAAATAGCTCAACGTTACCTGCCAGTTGTGATTGCGGAATTGCGCAAGAACGGTGTTGAAGTTCGCGGTGATGAGGAAACAAGACGGATTGTCTCTGATGTGAAAACAGCTTCTGAGCAAGATTGGTACACTGAATACTTGGATCTTATAATCGGCATAAAAGTCGTTAATGGTTTAGATGAAGCAATCGCGCACATCAACAAGTATGGAACTCATCATTCTGATAGTATCTTAACTGCTGATTTTGACAAAGCCCTCAAATTCATAAAAGAAGTTGACTCAGCAGCGGTTTATTGGAACGCTTCCACCCGCTTCACAGACGGCAACCAGTTTGGTTTAGGAGCAGAAATCGGCATTAGCACTCAGAAACTGCATGCTCGTGGACCCATGAGTGTACAGCACCTAACTACAACTAAATATGTAATCTTGGGCAAGGGTCAAATTAGAACTTAAACATATTCGGGTGTTTAAAGTATAGAGGGATCTGTTGCCCTTGCCCCTGTTCAATAGATAAAGACGGATGAGATGTCTGTATGTTTTGGTACTGTTTACGTGTTGGTCCTTTCATGAAAAATCTATCACTTCAATTGATGCCTTCATTGTGGATTTTTGTGTAAATGAGATCGACGAAAGCAACTGTCAAATTCTTACCTTTCAAAAAGGCGTTCTACAATGTTGTGGTTAGAATTTGCGGCAAGTTGTTTTTAAGTCATTTCGCTTACCTAACTATGACCCATAATCAGAATGGAGATTGAGTGGTAGTGGTTGCTATGGATAACCATGTAGATGTCGTGCTACTAACGAAAAACAGTCAAAGAAAGCTTCGAGAATGCGTAAAATCCATTTACCGCGAAGTACCTGTTAACCAACTTATAGTAGTCGACGGTTTTTCGAAGGATAAAACACTCGAAATCCTAAATCAATTCAACCAAAAATACCACAATATAACGATTCTATTTGATAATGGCACCCGTGCCACGGCACGTCAAAAAGGCATAAACCAAGCTCGTACCGAGTGGTTTTTGTTTGTAGATAGCGATGTTGTTCTTTGTCATAATTGGTACAAAAAAGCTCAAACATTCATCACCCCAGATGTTGGCGCAATCTGGGGTATAGAAGTCTGGTCAACCATTGAAAACTCAAAAACTCTCAAACTCTTTTTGTTAACGACACGAAAAATTTTTGATGTCCGAGGAGGAACACATGATACTTTGATCCGAAAAGAAGCGGTAAAAGACATAATTATTCCGCCAAACCTTCATGTTTTCGAAGATGCTTATATTAAGGATTGGATTGAGCAGAAAGGCTACCGTGTGGTCGCGTGTTATAATCCCTTCTGTATCCATTATAGGCCTTCATCTGTTTGGACTTTCGGGGGCAGCGTAGGTTTGGTGGCCGAAGCCTTCAAGTTTGGGCATCCGAGGCTCATCAGCAAGTTGTTGCTGGCTTATGGCTTCTACACCGTCTATTCGTTCTATCAAATGCTCTATTCAAGGGTTTAGGTTTTTAAGCTATCGCTAACTTATATGGTACAATGCTTAATTTGAGGACCCCTATGCAGCAAGTTGATGTCGTATTGTTAACAAAAAACAGCGAACATCTACTAGCCAAATGCTTAACCTCGATTTATCAAAACATACCCATTAAAAACCTAATCGTCATAGACGGCTACTCAACTGACCGTACACTCGAAGTCCTCAAGAAATTCAACCGCAAATACTGCAACATCCAAATATATCAGATGAGTGGCTCAAGAGCGAAAGCACGTACAGAGGGCATACGCAAAGTAACCACAGACTGGTTTATGTTTGTCGATAGTGACGTGCTGCTTTGCAAAGACTGGTTCAAAAAAGTCCAAGCAGATTTAGCAAACGGGGTGGGTGCAGTTTGGGGCTTGAACGTTGACGTGTTGCCTAACATTAAAAGCAAGAGATTTTTAAAGTTTCAAACCATGGTTGCAAGGCATTGCTTTCACCTTCGCGGCGGCATGCATGACACTCTTATTTTACGTAAAGCTGTGGAAGGCATCAAGATTCCTGAGCAGCTTCATGCTTATGAAGATGCTTACATCATACGCTGGATTGAAAATCATAATTACAAAGTTGTCGTGGGAAGCGAACTATATTGCTTGCATCATAAGCCGCCAGAAAACTGGAACCTTAAAAATGGCATTGCACAAGCCATCGTTGAACTCAAATGCGGGTTGGTATATTCCCACATATTTCGATACATAGTTTTTTACCCCGTATTCTTCTTATATTGGAGTCTCCAACTGCCGCTTAATGGGTATAGAAACGGATCAACGCGTTAATGCCAGCCACAGGTGATCTGAGGTTGGTCTTGGCAACATCTCCGCCGATTCATCCGCGTGCACTAAGATGCGTTTGTTGGGATTTAGGTTGAATTCGCCGATTACGTCGGCATAGATACGCTCTTTGCAGAGGCTGTCAACAATCTTTTCAGTTGCTTGTGGGTCAGCAGCTATGAGTAGCGCTCCAGAGCTTATGAGCTGCAAGGGGTCAATTTCATAGTACCGGCAAATCTTGGCGGTTTCTGGCTCAACCAAGATCTTGTCTTCAAAAACTCTTACGCCCAATTCTGCGGCATCTGCCATTTCATGGATACCGTTTAAGATTCCGCCTTCTGTTGGGTCATGCATGGCATGGACTCCGCCAACGCGGTAAGCGGTTAAGGCGTCTTTAACCACGCTGACTTGGCTAAAAAAACCCTTTGCATTCTCCAAGATAGCTGTGGGAAAGTTTTTTTTGAGTTGTTCTTCTCGGTCTGAGGCAAGGATGGCTGTGCCCTCAATACCTGCACTTTTCGTTAAAATTAGCTTGTCGCCTGGTTTTGCTCCTGCCGCTGTTACGTATTTACCTTTTTCAGTTAAGCCCATTGTGCAACCGACCACAATCGGATTAGCCAACCCGGGAGTAGATTCACAGTGACCACCTACGATGGCTATACCTAGCTCTTTTGCGGCATGGTGCATTTGGCCGCTTATGGTTTCCACGATTTTGCTGTCTGCATTCTCAGGCAGCAGGATACATGAGAAGAAAAATGCTGGTTCAACCCCAAAGGTGGCTACGTCATTAGCGTTAACATTGATGGCTTCCCAACCGATGCGTTCCACCGCGCCTGTTATGGGATCCATGGAAACGATAACCTGTTTGTTGCCGACATCTAAGATTGCGCCATCTATTCCTGCGGCTGGTCCTAACCTGACTTCGCTGCGGGGTGCGCCGAGGTTCTTGAAGACTACTTCTTTAAGTAGGTCAATGGGGATTTTACCGGGGGGAAGCTTCATAGTTTATCATCTGTTAAATCTGGCTTTTAAGCTGTGGGAAAAACCTCAGAATTGCATGCATAATTGGGACAGCTATAATTAACCCAACAAGCATTTGACCGATGTTCAACGGGATTTCCCCGATAGCGTAAATGTTTAAACTTGGCATAAGAACAGCAAGGAGGTTCTCGTATAAGAAGTAGCCTAAAACCATCGACAATCCACCCACTAAGACAGCAATGATTGCACAGAGAGTGTGGTTATGGACATACTTTTTGAGTTTTATGTTTAGAAATCCGACGATTGCCCCTTCTATCGCTTTAATTGCCAATGTACCGGGTGCAAAGAAGCTGTAACCCAAATAAACATCCGAAAGAGCTGCGCCAACACCTCCTGCAAACGCACCTACGAGGGGGCCGAAAACGAGGGCTGCTACATAGATGGTTGTTTCTCCAACGTTGAAGTAGCCTCCAGTTGCTGGAATTGGGATAGGTGGAATCTGTGAGGTCACCACAAATACTAGTGCTGTAAAGATGGCTGCTGTTGCAATTTTAAATGCGGCTGATTGCTCGTGTCTTTTGTAGTTTGTTTTCGGGGAGTTCAAAGTACTCTCAGCAACCATAGTTGAAAAGAATCGTATTATTGTTCCTTATAAAAGTGATTGTTTGCCTGATGCGGCTTTAGAGCATTGGTAAGCAGTCAGTATCAATCAATGGCTAGAAAGCTCCTAAATTTTGATGTGATGAATTTGTGGGTTCTAAGAAGAGCATAATCTGAGGTTGTATTGTTGATTGTATGAAGGATAGAGTTGCCCTAAAAAAAGAAAAGGAAATATGGAAAATTATTAGTGCTTTCTTCTAAACACTACAGCGGCAACTATTCCAACTACCGCTATGATCGCTAACACGACGATTATAGCGTAGATGTATATGGGTATGGCTGCTTGGGTGGTGGGGGTAGTGCCTGCTGGAGCGAACATGGGTTGGTATGAGTAGGTGTAACCGTATCCGCAGATTATGTTCGTGGGGTTGTCAACGATGGTGACTGGGTGGCCGTCCTCGCCAACTGCGACCCAGTATTGGAAATCGTATCCTGCGTTGGGTGTAGCTTGTAAATGTATTGTTGTGCCGTTTGAGTAATAGTAGGTTCCTGCGGCTGGTGTAGTGGTTCCACCTACTGATTCTTTAACTGTGACGATTGCATCGCCAGTGGTTGGTGGTGGGGTTGTTGGTTGGAACACGGGTTCATACACGTAGGTATAGCCGTAACCGCAGATTATGTGGAGCGGATTTGTGCTTGTGATTAAGCTGTCTTCAGCTACTTGTGATGGTGATGGGAATTTTGGAACAAATTCTGGGTCTTGTGCCGCTTGTTCTGGATAGTTTACTGGGGGTTGGTTGTGTCCAGGTGTGTAGGTTCCTTTGATGATCCAGTAGAGAAAGCGGAATCCTTGATTTGGCGTGGCTTGTAGAGTAATGGTTGCACCGTAAGCGTAAACGTATGCTCCAGGGTTAGGCGTTGTGGTTCCTCCAACGGAAGCAGCTATGACAACATTAGCTACTTCTTCGGTTGCAGGGGGGCTTGGGGGTACGTTGGGGTTAGGTACTGAAGGGTATTGCTCTGGCGGAATTTCTTCGATAGGTTGATCTTGTGCGCTTACGAAGGTTACCGCAAGCATGGTAGCGGTCAATAGAAATAGAAGAAACACAGCTGAAAATTTTATAATTTTTTTCAATTTCATCACTTTTTAATTTATCGCTTGGTTCAAGTTAAGCAATAAATTAGATTTAAGATTGTGTGACTGTATAGTTGCAGTCACAAATCGGAAACATGTTTTGGGAATGATAGGTTGTTTGTTTGAGTTGATTGATGTGCCTTTGCTTGGAGGGGAAAATCTAAATGTGTGTTCTTGTAACATATTGCGGGTGGTAATCCATGAGTATAAAAGATGATCCGATTAAACTCCATAAGGATGCTATGGGGTTGATGGAAAACGGCAAGTACGAGGAAGCAAGGGAATTGTTCCTCAAAACTGCTGAACTCTACTACAAAGGCCAAAACTTCTTTGGTTCAGCCGAAATGTACTATAAAGCAGGTGAATCTAGCTTTGCGCTTAAGGATTATGCCAAAGCAGTTGAACACTTCATGAAGTCCGCTGATATAAGCTTTGCCAAGGGTTTTGAACGTTACGGTTTGAGTGCGCTTGAGAACGCAAGGGACAGCCAAAAAGCATTGGGCAACACAAAAGAGGTTGAAGAACTTAGCAGCAGAATAGCGGAAATCAAGAAGAAACAAGAAGAGCCTGAAGGCGAATCTTCGTTCTCTGTATTCTCCTAAATCCAATCATTTTTTTAGTTTTTTGGGTACTGTTGCTTTGGGCGTTAAAAATCGTTTGATGAAGTTGTAATTTTTTTTCTATACCCCCTTTTATATACTATGAGAAGTTGCGGGGTGTTGCAAAAGTTTTGTTGCGTTAAGCGACCCATCTCTTTTAAACCGATTTAAATGATTTTGGGGCTAATTTTCTCCGTTTTTGGGGTTCTCTTTCGGTTTTGGATGGATATTCTAATAGGGCCAAATATCTCGTGGAATGTGGATTAGATATTAAGTTCAAACGTTATGTTTCTAGCAGAGAGCCATCGTAGGAAAAAACTATGCCTGCAACTTTCCGATCCCTATCTGAGCTACTCGAAAGAATCGAAGCGACAAAGAAACGCCTTGAAATCGTCGATTCCACAGCCAACTACCTAAAAACGCTCGATGCACTGGAAATTGAATCAGCTGTTAACATGATGGTTGGCAGAGCATTTCCTAAATATAGCCAAAGAACCCTCGATGTAAGCTGGCAAACCCTAATCCGCACCCTCGAGGACACATACGAATTGGACTGGGACCTCTTCCGCCAAGCCATGGCAAGAACTGGCGACGTGGGCTCAGCAGTTAAATCGGTGCTTGAAGGCTGCAGGGCAAAAAAGCAAACTCAGCTAACCATGAACCCCTTAACCATAACAGAGGTTCAACGCTCGTTTGACGCCATCGCAAAAGCACAAGGTGCGGGTTCAAGAACCAGAAAAGAACGCCAGTTAACCGCCCTGCTGAGTCAAGCCACGCCAATCGAAGCAAAATACCTGACGAAAATATTAACTGGTGAAATGCGCACTGGACTTCATGAAGGGCTTATGGAGCAAGCCGTTGCGCGAGCCTTCAATGTTCCTCTTCAAAAGGTGCAGCATGCCAGCATGGTTTTAGGTGATATCGGTGAAGTCGCAGCAACCCTCAAAATGCAGGGTGCAGAAGGCTTGGATAAAGCAGGTTTTAGCGTTTTTCGACCAGTCAAGCTTATGCTTGCGCAAACCGCCCAGTCAGTCAATGAAGCCCTCTCGGAGCATGGCGGAGAAACCGCTTTCGAGTACAAGTACGACGGCGCAAGAGTACAAATCCACAAGCAAAACAACCAAGTCCGCGTTTTCAGCCGAAGGTTGAGTGATGTGACTCAGAGCCTGCCAGAGGTAGTTGCTGCCATAAAATCAAATGTGAAAGCCGGCGAAGCAATTCTTGAGGGCGAAGTTATCGCTTTGGATAGCGCTGGCTTTCCGATTGCGTTTCAGCATCTCATGCGCCGTTTCAAGCGAGTCCGTGAGTTAGGGAACATGACGCAGAAAATTCCCTTGACAATGGTTCTATTTGACATTCTTTACCTCAATGGCGAAAGCCTCATCAGCAAGCCGTACATCGAGCGTAGAAGTATCCTTGCCCAAACAGTTGGAAACATACCCTTGACCAAGCAAGCCATCCTCAACCAGCCTGAACAAGCCTACACTTTTCTTGAGGAAGCTCTTGCTGCTGGGCATGAAGGTTTGATGGCGAAAAAACTTGATAGCCCATACACGCCTGGGCGTAGGGGGAAACGCTGGTTGAAAATCAAGCCTATCCTTGAACCATTGGACCTTGTCATTACCGCAGCCGAGTATGGGTATGGACGGCGCAAAGGCTGGTTATCAGATTACTATCTTGCGGCAAGAGATCCAGCGTCGGGCGAGTTTTTGGTTGTTGGCAAGACGTTTAGGGGCTTAACTGACGCTGAAATCATCGACTTAACAGGGAGACTCAAGGAATCGGCCGTCAGCCAAGAAGGACACAAAGTCACAGTTATCCCAAAAATAGTGGTGGAAGTTGCCTACAACGAAATCCAGCAGAGTCCCAAGTACAAGAGCCACATGGCGCTTCGTTTCGCCAGAATCACTCGAATAAGAGACGACAAAACACCGCAAGAAGCCGACACAATCAGCCATGTTAGAGAAATATTTGAAAGGCAGTTCCGCAGTAAAGGCAAATATAACACAAACTAACACACTCTCAAGATGAGGAATCAAAGTTTGGATGCCAAAGAAAAAACTGCCTTCGCTAAAGAATTCTACAGCCGACAAGTCACTCTAAAAGAACTCGGCGAGAAGGGACAGGAAAAACTCTCGCACTCAAAAATTGCAGTTGTAGGCGTAGGCGGGCTTGGCACCGTAACCTCACTCTACCTTGCCCTCGCAGGCGTAGGCTGCATACGCTTAATTGACCAAGACACTGTGGAAGCCCACAACCTGCACCGCCAAATCCTCTACACCCCAGACGACTTGCACTACCCTAAAGCGGAAGCCGCCGCCAAACGACTCCAAAAAGTCAACCCGCTAATTACTGTTGAGGCGGTTCCTGAAAACCTGCACCCAACCAACGCAGAGCGGCTCTTAGCTGGCGTGGACTGCGTCGTTGACGGCTTAGACAACATGCTAACCCGCTACACCGTTAACCGCGCATGCGTCAAACTAAAAATCCCATACGTTTTCGGCGCGGCAATCGGAATCGAAGGCAACCTATCCGTCTTCTCGCCTCCAGAAACAGGATGCCTAGAATGCTTAATGCCAAACCTAAAAGACACTGATTTAATGACGTGTAGCACACGCGGAGTCATTGGCGCAACCCCAGGCGTAATCGGCACCCTGCAAGCCATAGAAACCATCAAACTCCTCACAGGCGTCGGCACCACCCTCAAAGGCAAACTCATGGTCTGCGACCTCAGCGACATGGACTTCACAACCATAGACATCTCAAAAAACACTCGCTGCCCCGTCTGCCAAGGCGAAGCAAAAGTAATCACAGCAGGTGAACGGCTGGTTTGGCTCTGCGGAAAAAACACAGCCAACATCAATCCAGAAAAACCCCTAAAACTCAACATAGAAAAGGCGTACCCAACATTAAAAAAACACTTCAACGTGAGGCTGAAATCGCAGTTGGCTTTGATGTTTGATTATAAAGAGTGCGAGATCAGCTTGTTTAATGGGGGACGCATGCTCATAAAGGGCGTAGCAAACGAAAAACAGGCGCTGGCAACCTACCGTGAGATTCTAAAGAAACTTGAGGTAAGTTAAGCTTAACTTTTAAGTGCCTGTTCTAATGCTTTTGCATCCATTATCCAGCTGTCGATGATTTTGAGATTTTCCTCCAGCTTTTGCGGATTTTTCTCAAAGCCTCTTAACTGGTCTTGCTGATGTGCATAGTAAGCGGCTAACTGTTTCACTGGCTCTATGAACTCTGCCATTGAAGCCCCAGTTTTCAAACTGGTTCCTAAAGCCCTCAAAGTCATTTGCATCTCGTCAATTGTCATGCCAGTGTTCTTCTTGAAGTCCCTTGAAACCCATTGACGCTCAAACAAGTTGCGTTTCTTCCAGCCCTCAGACTGCTCCATATACGTCTTAATAACCGCCTCGTAGAGTTCAACTGCACTTCTGTTTTCACCTGATTTAGTGATTTGCACTTTTTGCTCTGGACTTGGTTGTGGCTGTGGTAATTCAACTTCTTTCCCTTCTTCAAAGGGAATTTTTGCTTCTCTTAGCACCTGAATAGAACTTGTTTCTTGACCATGATACTTTTTGGCAAAAGCAATAGCCAAGGCAAACCCTGCGCCTGCAGCCTCAGGGGAAATCTGAGCATTCTTGTTTAACTCAAACAGTTCATCCAAACTCATCCCCATCAGCGAAGCAACTTTGGCGCCTCCCTCCATGAAGCCAGGCGTGCGAGAAATCCCTGGACCAATAGTGAAAGCATAAACTCCTGTGCCGTCAACTTCTGCTGATATAGTGTTCGCTAACTCAACCTGAGCGGTTTTGAAAACTTCGTAGGCTCCCATGAAGGGTGCAGCGCCCGAGGACGAAACGCAAACAAAAATACCGTGCTTGCGCTCCAGCATTTGAGGCAGAAACTTTTTAGCTAAAAGAACAGGACCACGCAAGTTCACGCCGTAACTAAAATCCCAAGACGAAATCAGAGTATCCTTAACGGTGCCCATTGGAAAAACCGTGGCATTGTTTAGGACGATATCAACTTTGCCATACTTTTTTAGCGCTACCTCAGCCAGTTTATCAATGTCTTTTTCGCTACCAATATCGGTCTTAACAAACAGCGCGCTGTCAGCACCAAACTCTTTGTTGATGCTTTCTTCAGATGCCTTGCCATTTTTCTCATTAATTTCTGCTATAACCACTTTTGCGCCAAGCCAGACAAGAGCTCTTGCCGCTTCAAAACCGATTCCTCGCCCAGCTCCAGTTATGATAGCAATTTCTCCCTTCAGCAAATCTTGACTTAGGTTTCCTTTGCTAAGTATCATTTTCAGCTATCCTCTCTTTAACGGTTGCGTATTTATTGTTTTATTTGCATTTAAAATAACTTAAAACCAAGCAGCCCCAGCTCAACCCACAGAACAATCGAAGCCACAACCACTTCCACAATAGACAAGACAGCGCCGACTTTTAGGTAACTCCAAAGGCTAATGTTCACACCCTTGCGCCTCATGGTTTCCAGCCAAATCAAAATCGCCAACGAACCCAATGGGAAAAAGTGAGGCCCCAAATTGTTGCCAATGATGTTTGAGAAAACCAGCCCCGTCAACGCTGAACCACCCAACCCAGCCGTCAACGCTACATGTTCAATGGTGAATAATCCAAGGATGGTCATGGGCCAATTATTCATGAAGCTTGCACCAACCGTAACAATCAAACTTGGAACCAAAACCGCCAAGACCGAAGGCAATGCGGTTGAAGAAACGAATGCCGAAGCCAAAAGTTCGGTGATTCCCGCGTGTGTAAGCCCCTGAACCACAAGGAAGATGCTTAACATGAAAAGCACAATGTCCCAGTTGATGTCTTTTGCCAAACTCCACAGCCCCTTGCGTTCTGCTTGAATGAAATGCCCATTCCTCAGGTTAACCCAATACACAACCAACAAGAAAACCGCGCCAGCAACAATCACCAAAGAAACAGGAACCCTGCTGAGCGAAGCAATAATGTAACCAACATCAATAGCAGCCAAAGTTACAAGACTGACCTTCAACATTTTAGGCGAAATCGGTGAGGAGCCCGAAGCCAACATATCAACCAACCCCACATCGTAGGTCTTGGGAATCTTGTTCCTAAAAAACAAGAAAACCAGCAGCATACTGCTCGCAACTGTAGCTACGGCGATTGGACCCATAAACACCAAGTGTTCGATGAATGTGTAACCGAAGAAGTCGGCGCTCAAAATGTTAATCGGGTTGCTTGTAATCAACGGCATAGCCGCAGTGTCCGCGATGAGCCCAGCCGCGAAGAGGTATGCTAACCTGCCTTTTTCGTTGATTTTGAGTTCACCTATGATTTCCAGCACAATCGGCGTTAAAATAAGCACGGCGCTGTCATTGGCAAAAAGAATGCTCACCGCCGCCGTAAGCAAAGAAACGTAAAAATAAAGTCGAACACCGCTTCCCTTAGCCAACCTCACGACACGAAGGGCAGCCCACTTGAAAAAACCCATCGCATCCAAAATAACCGACAACGCTACGATACCGATAAACGCCAACGCGGCATCCCAAATATCCAAAAAGGACTGCGCCGCCTGCCCCAAACTCACCGTGCCCAAAACAAGCGAAGCCACCGCCCCTATGCCAGCAGCATAGCCCAGCCGCAGACCCCATGGACGCTTAATCATCAAAAACAACGTAATCGCGAATATGACCAACGCAGCGAATGCAACGTAGTCCAAACAGAGCCTCGCAGTTAGCTGCAAGCGCTGCTTCCAAGTATAAAAGCTTAGCTAACCAAACAAACAAAAAACAATAAAAAAATTAGAGACTAAAAAAGGAAGCTATTGTTGCTTCTTTTGCTTTCCCGGTCTTAGCGAGCGCACAGTTGCTCCTGCACGCCACATCTCGCTTTGACCCATCTCGGTCAGTTCGCAAGCGAGTTTTTCGCGGTAATCAGGCGCCTTGCTCTTCTCTAGGACGATGCGTGTTTCTTCACCAGCGGCAACCAGTTCGTAGAGGCTGTCAAACACTGGCTGGGTTGCACTGCGGAACCGTTCTTTCCAACGGAGCGCGCCGATGCGTGCAGTTTCGCTGCAGTTGCAGTACATCCAGTCCATGCCGTTCTCGTCGACGAGGCGGATTAGGCTCTGGGTGAGTTCTTCTACGGTTTCGTTAAAAGCCTCGCTTGGACTGTGACCGCGAGCGCGAAGAGTGTTGTATTGGGCTTCAAGTATGCCTTCTAGCGCTCCCATCAGTGTGCCGCGTTCGCCTGTGAGGTCGCTGTAGACTTCTTTCTCAAAAGTGGTTGGGAACAAGTATCCTGCGCCGATGGCAATGCCCAACGCGAGCGCACGATCCATGGCTTTGCCTGTGGCGTCTTGGAACACGGCAAAACTACAGTTGATTCCGCTTCCGTCCACAAAGTTTCTGCGCACGCTCGTGCCGCTGCCCTTTGGCGCGACCAAGATGACGTCTATGTCTTTAGGCGGGATTACGCCTGTCTGCTCCTTGTACACTATGCTAAACCCGTGGCTGAAGTAGAGGGCATCGCCTTTTTTGAGGGTTGCTTTGATTTTTGGCCAAACCGCTTTTTGTCCAGCATCGGTGAGCAAGAACATTTTGATGGTTCCTTTCTTGGCTGCTTCTTCCATGGGGAACAGGTTTTCGCCTGGAACCCACCCGTCAGCTATGGCTTTATCCCATTCCTTTTTGAATACTCCTTCTTTTTCTTGTCCGATGATGACTTTAATCCCTTGGTCACGCATGTTAAGCGATTGCGCTTGACCTTGGATGCCGTAGCCGAGCGATACGACGACTTCATTTTTTAAGATTTTTTGGGCTTTAGCCAATGTGAATTCTTCTCTTGTGACAACGTCTTCTATGACGCCGCCGAAATCCATCTTTACCATTTTATATGCCTCAGCCAAACAGTTTAGAAAACGCGGTAATTAAGAATTATGTTAGAAATTCCCATGATAATTGCAATTAATGGCAAGTGGCATTATGCCAATCAGTTGTTGATTGGCAGTTTTGAGCTTTGTTTATTTAAGCCAAGTTCCTATACTCTTCCTTTCCTTTTTATTGCCATAAATGTTACTGTAGTCAACAAAGCCACGGTTGCAATTGCTACAGCCACCTGAGTTGTAAGTACAACGTTAGCGTTGGATTGGTTGACACTTATACCGATAAAGGCCCAGATAATTACCAAGGCGTAGGCGATGTCTTTTCGGATTCCAAGCATAAGCAAAGTCAGCACCAACGCGACTGCAACGATGATTATCGCCCAAGTTTCTGCCGCTATCCCAAACCCGTCCCAGTTGTTGGCTACCAGCGCAACAGTTATGTTGGCGATAGTGGCGATGCTTAACCACCCCAGATAGATGCTGAACGGTAAATGAACCGTCAGTTTCTCTACTATCTTAACGTTTCCCCGTCCAATGTTTAGTCTTAGATAAATTGTGATTAGTGATAGTAAATAGGCTACTATGAGTACTACGGAAACGGTTAGGTATTCAAATTGCCAGACAACAATCCAAGATATGTTTAAGATGCTGCTAAGCACAAATAGCCAGCTTATCTTCGGTATAAAGTCATTTTCTTTCTGTTTGGGTAGAGCTTGGTAAACTACAAATATGCCTAAGAGGAAATAGATGACCCCCCAGATTGCAAAAACATAGGGTGCTGGTGTGATGAGCGTTGGGTACTTATTAGAGACAGCCGCTGTGTTTTGACCTCCAATCAACGTAGTACTGCCAGCGATACCGTTTACGATTACTGTTAGAACAAAAAAAAAGCAGATTTCCATACCTAAGCGCATCTGACTTGTTCATAAACAACGACCAATAGCGACTATGTGATCGAAAGTATATAAAACAATTGAAAAGGCTATCTATGTCCTGAAAGCATCATGCTTCGTGGGAACTTTTTCCCCCTCCCAGCAAACGGAGGTACGCTTTCAATAATTATCAGGGATTGGGGCTAATGATAATTATTTTGAAAATGTCCCGATGCCCCGATGTTCTAAAAATGATTTGAAGCATAGTCAAGTTTCTTTAAGAGATCAGGATAGTAATACTCAAATTCAAATAAGTAACACTTATATTAGAGTAATATTTTTTCTAGAAACAGTATCACCGTTGGAGTCGATAAAATGCACATTCCGGATGGCTTCCTAACATTACCCGTCATAATCGTGACATTCATAATAACTATAATCTTTTGGGGCATATCAATTAAAAAGACAAAACTCACAGAGCAACAAGTACCAATAATGGGGCTACTCACCGCACTCTTCTTCGCTGCAATGATGATGAATTACCCGATCGTCGGAGGAACGACCGCGCACCTACTTGGCGGTGCAACAATAGGACTCATACTTGGACCATTCGCAGGCTGCATCTCTATGACAATAATATTAGTTTTGCAGACATTTCTTTTCGGTGACGGTGGGCTTACTGCGCTGGGTGCAAACGTGTTAAACATGGGCATAATTGGCATATTCGTTCCATGCATGATCTTTCTAGCGGCAAATAAGATTTTCAAACTAAAAACAACTACGAGCTTTTTCATAATCATTTTCGTATCAGCCTTTGTCAGCGATGTGCTCTCAGCGATTTCTGCAGGAATCGAACTTGGTTTATCCCAACCAGTTTTCCAGTTCGGTTTGAGTGTAGCTGTTCCTGCCATGGCAATAAATCATTCAGTCATCGGAGTCGCTGAAGGAATAGTCACAGTCATTATCATTGGCACATTGCTAAAATTGCGCCCTGATGTTTTGGAAAAAAGTCCTGTTTTGGGAAAACTCGCTATGTTTGGAAAAAAATATGGAGGAACAGAAAATGGTAACTAAAAATCAAAAGACCATTATAGTCGGGTTAACTGTAGCCATAATCTTTGTCTTGATAGGCGTTTTCTTTTTGTCATACGCCCTAGAAACTCTTGACCTAAAAGCTGAACAACTAGGCGCACAAGAGCAACCTATCTATGACCCCCCATTGCCAGACTACGTCATTCCAGGAATGGACAACCCATGGGCGACTGTGATTTTAGGTATTGCAAGTACACTATTGCTGTTTGCTGTGGGCTTAATCGTCGCTAAACTTCTAAACAAGAAAAAGAGTTAGTAACATTGAAAGTACCTCAATCCCTAAGAGACCTAATGGAAGGTGCCGAATCACTAGTCTACATTGAAGATTTAAGCAGCAGAAAAGGTCTATTACAATCAATAAACCCCTTAGCAAAACTTGCGACGATTGTCGCCATGATTGTGTTGTCTCTTTTAATTTTTAACTTAACATACTTAGCCATCATCTGTGTTATTCCAATAATTCTTGCAATTTTATCGAAAATTCCGCTCAAACATTTTTTCTCAAGAACCGTGCTTATTCCGTTATTTTCAGCCATAATCTCTATCCCTGTGCTGTTTTTAACCTCTGGTACACCAATCGCTTCAGCAAATATCGGCATAACAACCTTAGCGATAACTTCAGAGGGAGTGAGTCGATTCTTAGTTTTCACAATCAGGGTGTGGTTCTGTGTTGCATCCATAACGTTGCTGGTATTATCAAACGGTTTTGATAAGATGTTAATGCTTCTCTCCACAATCAAAGTACCAAACTTAATTGTACAATTATTCAGTCTCACTTACAGGTACTTTTTTGTATCAATCCATGAAGCCCAAAGCGTTCTAATCGCGAAAGAAGCCAGAACCTACGTTCACAAAAAAACATTTAACATGAAAGCCCTCAAAGATTTAGGTTCAGTGATAGCCACTTTATTTATTCGAACCTATGAACGTTCAGAACGAGTTTATTTAGCCATGAAAGCCAGAGGATTTGAAATGGAAAAAACTTCAAAGAGCCCAATTCCATCATTTCGTTTGCTTGACGTAGCATTTGCATTAGCATTAATAACACCTGTTGTGTTACTTGCACTACCATAGGAAGAAAATTTATGTCCGAAACAATCGTCTCTGTACAAGATGTCCAATTTTCTTATCCTACCGGCGTCCGTGCTTTAAAGGGTGTTTCCCTTGAAGTTAAACAAGGTGAAAGAGTAGCGATTTTAGGCCCTAACGGTTCAGGCAAATCAACGTTAATTCTTTTAATTGCAGGATTGTTAAACCCGAGTAAAGGCCAAATCAAAGTTTTTGGGCAAGAAACATCTTCTAAAAATTTTCCGAAATTGCGCTCTCGAATAGGCATCGTGTTCCAAGACCCCGATGATCAACTTTTTACTCCAAGTGTGAAAGAAGACATTGAATATGGTCCCAGAAACCTCGGTTTACCTTCAGAAGTGATCAATAAAAGGTGCAACCACATTCTTGAAGACATCGGAATTAGCCACTTGAAAGATCGCTCTCCCCACAGGTTGAGTTTTGGGGAAAAGAAAAAAGTTTCATTGGCAACCGCGTTGATTTTAACGCCAGAATTATTAATCCTTGATGAACCTACGGCAAATCTAGATTTAGCTTCAAGACGAGGACTTATAGAAATGTTGAATGCATTAAATGCTGAGGGCACAACCATCATCATCTCGACCCATGATGTAGAGGCCTTGCCGGAGTTAGCCGAACGCGTGATAGTTATGGCTCACGGCTCATTGCTTGGCGAAGGCGAGATGCATAAAGTTTTGCAGGACGTAGAATTGCTTGAATCAGCTGGGCTTGAATTGCCTTCTATTGCGCGCCTTTTCAATAAACTTAAGGGTTTAGGTTTAGTTAATGTTATCCCTATCACTTATGAAGAAGCACTTAATTTCCTGCAAGAGACGCTTAAGCGAGATTGATTATGTTAAAAGTAAATTTCAGGAAACCCCGCTTTGATGTTGGTAGCACAAACCACTTAAATCCACAAAGTCAATAACCAAATTATGAGCCAACAAAATTTTTTCCTGAACTTATCGCCCCCTGCGGAATGAACTGCAGTATCTCCTTCTTAACGATGTGCCCGCCCACGTTTATGCCCCGTAGAAAAGCTACATACCGCGTCATGGCTTTGACAGCGTCAACAGGATTGCTTTAGCCGAGTAGAGTCTGTTTTCTGCCTGCTCATAAATCACCGACTTGGGCGATTCAATGGCTTCTGGGCTGATTTCGTAACCGCGGTGGATGGGCATGTCATGCATGATGTACGCATCGCTGTCCTGCAGCAATTGGGGGTTGATTTGGTAGGGCATCATCAGCTTTATGCGCCTTTCCTTTTCTTGCGCGAATTTGGGGTCGGTGAAGAATTCCATGTCAATCCATGTGTCCGTGTAAACAAAATCCGCCTCTGCAACAGCTTCTTTTGCATCCAACGTGGTTTTCCAAAGCCCCGTCTTCTTCGCCTTAGCCAAAAGCTCCTCATCCCTTGCCGCCTCGTTAAAAATTGGCGTAACCGTGGTTAACTGGACGCCTGTTTTTGTGCAGCCTTCGATTAGGGAGTTGGCGACGTTGTTGTGCACACCGATGTAGACGAGTTTGGCGTCCTCTAATTTCCCATGCTTCTCTTTTATGGTGATTAAGTCTGCCAAGGCTTGGGTTGGATGGTACTTCTCATCGCAACCGTTGATTACAGGGACCTTTGAGGCTGCTGCCATCTTGAGCAGGTCGCTGTTGTAGAGCAGTCTTGCCATGATGCAGTCCACGTTACGGGACAAGTACCGTATCTCATCAGTTATATCTGCCAACGCAAAGTTGGTGCTTCTCCAGTCGATGAACAAGCCGTGACCACCAAGCTGAGTCATCGCGACCTCGAAAGCGACACGCGTACGAGTGGAGGTTTTTTGAAAAATCAACGCGGCGGATTTACCTTCAAACGCCTTGGCATACTTTTTTGGGTTGTGCTTGGTTTCTATGCCTAAATCAACTAGGTCGTTAAGGTCTTTGCTTGAAAGTTCTTTGAAGTTAATCAGATGCATCTTTCTTGCCTTCAATAGGCTGATTCAACCATGAAATAATAAGCTTTATGCAAAAACCTTTTCCGCAACCAAGCATGCACACTCCTAAAAGGGATAAACTCACATGATACTGCTGGTAGCTTCAAACAGGGATGTTGCAAGCCTAAACATAAAACAGCAAATCCTAAACCACTACCCTTTCCAAAAAAACCAAGTTTACCAGCAAAACCCAGCCTATTCAGCCAACTTTAACGGCAAAAACGTGATATTAATCACATTAAGCGAGGAATCAGTCAAAGCCCAATATCTTCCCACCGATTTCCCAAGCGCAAACCTGATTGTCTTCATTTCACGTCACAGTAGCATAAGCGGCAAACCAACCCTATCGGTACATACGCCGGGCAACTTTGGCGAAGCTGAACTCGGCGGATTACCCAAAACCCTATCAGTCGCACCTGCAGCCGCCATGCAGACAGCCCTCATAACCCTTATGCGTTACCAGCAGGAACTATGCCTTGATTTTGAAGTCTCCTACGAGTGCACCCACCACGGTCCAAGCCTTGGCGTGCCAACGATGTTTGTGGAGTTGGGCAGTTCCGAAGCTCAATGGAGCGATGCCAAAGCCGCCCAAGCCGTTGCCCACGCCGCCATAGAAGCCATCGCCAAGTTTTCAGCCCCAACTGGCCAAGCGGTTTTGGGCATAGGCGGAACACACTACAACCAAAAGTTCACTTGCATGGCACTGGCTGGCGAAGCCGTGTTTGGGCATATGATTCCCAAGTATGCGGTTCACCTTGTTGATGCTGAAATGTTGCAGCAGAGTACTGAGAAAACTTTGGAAGATGTGGCGTTGGCGGTTCTGGATTGGAAAGGCATTAAAAGCCAAGACAAACCGAACTTGCTGGCAGCCTTGGAAAGCGTTGGGTTACCCTACAAGAAAATGTAACCTAACAAATCCACATCCCACCGAAAACGCCTCATTAACACCGCAAGAATGGCGATACCGCGTAATCCTTAGCTGGCTTTGGCTGTGGGAGTTTTGGCTGCTGCCTTAGTCACGGTAGTTTTCCGACGTGTAAAGACAGGGTCGTCTCCACCGCCACCACTCTCATTTCAGTCATAAACACGAAGGGCTTTGTTGGATGCTAATGAAGCAGGCACGACTAAAGGTTACTTGGGCAAGCCATAAGCATCTTTAGGAGTGAATTCTTCTAGCAGGTCGTTTAATTGTGCAAACAATTCTAAGAAGCGGTATCCACGCTCAGTTGTGATGTACTTGTTTAGGTTTTTAGCCAGCAATCCCTGAGATAGCAGAGTATCCATATGTGCTTTAAGCTGCGAATAGTTAAGGTTTGTATTGTACATGATGCTCGTTTTAGTTTTCTGTTTTTCGCAGAACAGTAAAATTTCTGCAATTATGTCCAATTTACCCCGTCTTGACCCCTTAATGCTGCTCCATTCCCTGTCATGTTTTAAGAGGGCAAACTGAAGTTCGTGTGAATTTAACTTGTTTGCTCCAAATAGGCTGCTTGTCAAAATGCTTTCCTTTCCTCAATTTTGTTAAGTCGCTTTCTATGTTCATAAACTCATGTGATTGTGCAAGGACAACAACAATCAATCGATTGTTTACCGGCAGCCTTAACGCTTTAAATAACCAACCTATCTATAACCCATAGCACGTGGAAACCTGCAATGACTCAGAAACTATTCATATACTCTGACGGTGGGGCAAGAGGGAACCCTGGACCTGCAGCGATTGCATTCTTAGCCCTAAACCAGAGAGGCGAGATCATAAAGGCTGATAGTCGATTTATTGGGGAGCGCACCAATAATCAGGCAGAATATGAAGCGTTGCTTTTGGCGCTTAATTTTGCTCACCAAGCACGAGCACAAGAAGTCATCTGCTACTTAGACAGCGAACTGGTCGTGAAGCAGCTCAACGGTGAATACAGCGTGAAGAACCGGGAGTTGCAGCAATTGTGGCGCAAAGTTAGCGAACTTAAAGCTGGCTTCCAAAGTATCCGTTTCGTTAACGTCCCACGAAGCAACACCTACATTTCACGCGCGGACGCTTTGGTAAATAGGTCACTTGATGCTGAAACCAAATAGCGGCTTTAGCCAAATGTTAATAAATTTTGCCTTTCTAAGTATGGCGAGGATTAATTATGTTTGTTCATGCTAGCATCCGTACAAGCAACTTGGACAGGGCTCTTGAATTTTATTCTCGCTTTTTGGGTTTAAAACTGCTGAGTCGCCGTGAAATCAAAAAGAACAACGCTGAAATCGCTTTTCTCCAAGATGCAGAAGGCAAGGGCTGCAAGCTTGAATTAACGTTTTACCGTGGTCAAAAGCGTTTTGTTCAGGCTGAATATGAGGAGAGAGTGTTTGATCACTTAGGATTTGAAGTTAAAGATTTGGCTACGACCATTGAGGTTTTGCGCAAGGAAAACGTAACGATAACCGATGAACCCTTCCAGCTAAACGAGCATACAACCATAGCATTTATCGAAGATCCAGATGGAACACTGATCGAGTTGATTGAACGAAAATAAGCTTACTCAACGCTTACTCATAGAATTTGGGTCTGCCACGTTTAGCGTATTCTTCTATGGCTTTGGCACGCTCCTCTTCCTCTTTATCTCGCTCTTCAGCTTCCTTCTCGGCGGGTTTAGCCACGCTTTTTTCAAAGTCGCCGTCAACGTTTTTGTATGAGCCTTCGAGTGCGGTTATGTATATTTTAAAGTCGTCAATTGTGCTTTCGGCTTGCCGGTGAGATGTATGCACTTGCTCGGACAAGAGAATGACAAGGTCTAGGATGCTGCGCAAAGTCTGTTTGTCGCTGTCAGGTGCATGGTCGTAGTAACGTTGAAAGACACTTAGCAGGTCCATGAACATGTCGTCGACTTCTTTAGTTTCTCGTTTGAAGAGGTTTTCTGACGTAAGTGATTTGGTTTTTAGATAAAGCATTAAGTTTTTTAAAACAGCGGCGTCGCCTGAAGCCAAAATAAAAACCCTTAATTTATAGTGTAATCTGGTGCAGTTATATTTTTTGGTTGAACGCAAAAAAGCTTACTGTTTTAGCAGTTCCATGAGTTTCGGCATTAATTCATAGCCATGATCGAGAATTCCAAGACTGCCGTTTGCACATTCCCGCTCTGAAAACTTCAGGGCTTTGCCGTTGCCAACGCTATCACCTGAAATCAACACTGGTACGGGTGTATCGCTGTGCACTTTCAAACTGCAGGGTGTCGCATGGTCGGTGGTTACACAGATAAGGTTATCCTTCAATGAAATTTGGCTTAGCAAGGGTCCAAAGAAGTATTTATCGATGGCTGCGATAACCTGTGTCTTTAGCACACAATTTCCGTCGTGACCAGGTTCATCAGGTCCCTTGAGGTGAATGTAGAAACAATTATGCTTTGGCAAAGCATCAAGCAACGCTTTAACACGAACCTCGCAATCTTTTTGCAGGTTTCCTGAAGGGGGCGGAAGAAGCGAAGAATCCATGCCAGCTAATTTTGCAATCCCGCGTTCCGCATGCATATCAGCTAGGCAAGCAAAATTCACACCATAACGTTCATTGATGTTAAAGAATCTAGGAAGAAGATGACCAGCATCACGAGTTAAGACAACGTTTGCTTTGAGTTTGCCAGCCGCTGCACGTTTCTGGTTTATGGGGTGGTTTTCCCAGAGTTGATGCGATTTCTCAATAAACTCATTTACCAACCCAGCAGAAACTTTAGCAGTTTCCGTGCCATCAGTAGGTTCACAGGTCTGCAGAACCATGTCCACGTCAGTTTTCGCGACGCCAATGCCGTTGACTACTACGTAGGCGGGGTCGCTGTTGGTTATGGCGCTTGAAAGAGGTTCAGCCTTACTTCTAATCAACAACACTGCACGATGACCTATCGTGTTTTGGAATTCAAAGCTGGCAGGATACGAGGTTAATTTAACTTCTTTGTTTACTGCTTCACTGAGTTCCTGCGCTTCCTGAGTACTCAAACTCCTAGCTACTCGCCTATCGAGAATGTTTTTTCCTTCTCCTAGCGTTGCAAAGTTGCATCTTATGGCTAAATCTCCATCCTTCATTTTAAGACCTGCACCTGCAGCTTCAATGACGCCCCTGCCTGTGCTGTACTTAAACGGATCATATCCAAGCAATGAAATTACTGCCACGTCACTCTCGGGTGCCACGCCTTTTTTAACTGTATACATCAAGCCTGTTTTTCCCTTCTGGGCAAGCATGTCCATGTTTGGAGTTTCCGCCGCTTCAAGGGGGGTTTTATCACCCAACGCTTTAATGGGCAAATCTCCCATGCCGTCGATTGCAACGTAAATCAGCTTCAATTTTATTTCTCCTTCAAGTTAATGCTAACTTGGTTAGCCTAAATATTTTTTCCATCTAAACCTATCTTTTAAGTGATAGTAGGGCTCGAATCTCACTTTGCGTTTGCTGGGGACTAGCCGTAGTGTTCACAAGGTATGCGTCGGTTTGTCTTAGGAATTTTCTAAAGAAGTCGGTTCGAAGAGCAATTTTGCGGTCATCTTTGACTAGTTGATGAGGGTTGCAGAAATTGTTCGCCAACAAGTAGTGCAAAGCCTCGTCAACAGATAGAGGTGTAACGATTCTTGCATCAGAGGGGTCACGCTTCAGCATTATTATCTTGTGAATGGTCGTCATGGGAATCACGCCTCCGCTGCCTACAATCCAGCGCACATTGACAATTGCCCTGCCCCGCTGGTCAAACTGAGCCTTATCAACCAATCGTTCGTATTCATTCCAAATTTTGCCGATATCCGCTTGAATGTAAGTGTTCTTTTCTGAGCTGAACGCTAAGGGTTCACGGGTGCTGAGTCGCACGAAGTACCAGTCGTCACTAACCAAACGCGCCGTCGGTATCCGCAGCAGGCCCCAAGAATGCGTGGTTTTGCCTGTACCGGAAGGAGCGATTATGGAAACACCCAGACAGCTTATGTCTATTGCTGCGCCATGCACTGAATAAATTCTATGTTCATCCTCTAACACATCACCTGCAACTGCAAGGGCAATGCTTTTCACCCAACCATAATAGTCAACGTTTATGAGGAAAGCAGTCTTAGTGTAGGGATCATACTTAACGGTTAAGGGCACACCTGACTCAGAAACTACGACGAGTCTGCCGTGCGAACGCGTGTTTTCATTTGCCGTGAAAAAATTATCTTCCCATTTATCCTTTGTCTGCTCGGAGTCTGTTAAGATTTTTATGCAGCAACCGTAAATATCTGCTTTATTTGTGTAGAGCAAGCGGGATTCGTACTTTTCGAACAGTTTTTCTTTCTCTTCAGGGCTAATAAATTGAACCGAGTAACTCATAAAAACCCTCGTAAGCGTAGGAGAATAATTAATCAAAGACGAATGAATAAGTGTTTCCCAGATTTCTTTGGAGTAAAACGAAAAATCCTTAAATTCCTATGTTTAAAGCAACTAAAAAAAATTATGAGCTTTGAAAATTACTTCCATTTTTCCTTTTAACGTGGAGCGCATAAAATCAATTAGGCTCCTTCGTTTTGTTTAAATATTAGTGTTATGACTATGCATGTGCAAAAAGAGGAATAAGTTAAGTATGGGTTCCAAGTCTCCAAGAGGCGAATTCGCCGCGCGACAACTTGCAAAGAAACGGAAGAACTTCCGTTGGCACGATAGGTACTTTAACCGACGCATGCTCATGTTAGACGAAAAAGTTGACCCCCTGCAGGGTGCACCCCAAGCACGAGGCATAGTTCTAGAGAAGGTAGGCGTCGAATCCAAGCAACCAAACAGCGCCATCCGCAAATGCGTACGCGCTCAACTCATCAAGAACGGCCGCACCATCAGCGCGTTCCTTCCAGGCGACGGCGCACTCAATGTTGTTGACGAGCACGATGAGGTTGTGGTTGAAGGCATAGGCGGTACCCGTGGTGGTGCAATGGGAGACATTCCAGGAGTCCGCTGGAAAGTCGTTATGGTCAACGGCGTTTCACTAAACGAACTTGTTTATGGACGAAAACAAAAACCAGCAAGGTAATTGTTATGTCACAAACTCCAGTTGCTCAACCTCAAGAAATTAAACTTTTCCAAAAATGGAGCTTCAAAGACATCACTGTAAAGGATATTGGCTTACAAAGATACCTAAACCTCACTCCGATGGTTGCTCCCCACAGCATGGGACGCCATGAGCATCAACGGTTCCGTAAAGCCAAAGTTAACATTGTTGAACGGTTAATCAACGGTTTGATGCGGAGCGGCAAAAATGCAGGTAAGAAAGCCAAGGCTACCAACATCGTCAAAGAAGCTTTTGAAATAATAAACGTTCGCACAGGCAAAAACCCCATTGAAATTCTGGTCCAAGCAGTTGAGAACAGTGCACCTTGCGAAGACACTACACGCATAAGCATGGGAGGAGTCGTTTACCACCTCTCCGTCGACGTGGCTCCGCAACGCAGAATCGACTTAGCACTCCGCCACATAACCGAAGGCGCGAGGGCAGCAAGCATCAACAATCCCAAAAGTATACAGGAAACGCTTGCCGATGAACTCATACTTGCTGCTAACAAAGACATAAAGAGCGCTGCAATTGCCAAACGCAATGAAATCGAACGCGTGGCTCAATCAAGCAGATAAAATCTTTTTTAAGAAACCTGTTTCTTCTTTTTCCTTTTCGTCTTCAACGTTGCTATTTGGGATGGCGCTTTATGCTCTGCGTAAAGACTGTTTAGAAGACTGATATGCTAAAATTGTTTCGTATCAATATGGCTAACTCAAATCGTGTTTTAGCGTAGAATTTTATTTGACTGTTTATTTGAGGTGGATTTCAACGATATCGCCATCGTCCAAAACAAAATTTAAACCGACTTTTTTGGGGCTAAATGGCAAGCGTTTTGCCCAAACCATGGCGAATAGAAAATTTGATAGAAATTCCTTGTGAATATTCTTTGCTAAGTCGCCGATTGTTGATCCACGGTTAAGAGCAAACGGGCGACCAGTATCTGTTTTGGAGCCGGGTTCCTTGGTGTAGACGCGGATTATTCCTAACGCATCGATTAGTGTTTGCCCAAGCTTCTCTATGCCCGTCTTTTGTTCACACGACATAGCAACGATAGGTAGCTTGCCATTAACGTACTGAATAAGATGCCTAAGGTTCGCTTCGGCTCCAGGTAAATCCAGTTTGTTTGCAACGATTACTGCAGGCTTGTATGTGGTGGTTTCAAAAATCGCATTCTCCACGTCATCGAGCGTTACGTTGCCACTAATGCGTACAATGGCATCGTTAATTTTGTAGTTCCGCAAAAGATTCTCCACGTCGTGCATACTACAATCAACCAGCGAGCCGACAAGAATTATCCTCAAAGCGGCTCCGGTGTGGCGCCGATCTATCTCGACTCTACCGCTGGGTTTGCTGACCAACACACGACTCTTCTCTAACTCTGACAAAACCAATTCCAGCTGTCCAATAGGATCCTGTGAGAGGTCTACCATTAAAATTACACCATCAGCGTTACGCGCCAAACCAAGCGACACGTTACCCGTTCCTCGTCCATCAGAACTGCCCTCCATGATTGCTGGTGCCTCTATAAACTGGAATTGTATGTCTGCGAAGTCCATGATTCCTGGGACGGGTTCGTGGGTGCTGTAGGGAGTGGATGTAACGAGGACTTTGGAGTTGGTCGTGGCTGTCATAAGGCAGCTTTTGCCCACATTAGTCATGCCGAGTAAGACGATTTGGGCACTGCCCTCCTTTTCGATGAATATTTTTGGTCCGCCAGTGCTTTTGCCTGTGCCCTTTCGTTTCTTTTCCTCCAAGTCATTTCGAATTATAGCAATTTTCCGTTTGATTTCACCGCGGAGCTTCATGGTGCCTTTATGCTGGGGTACGTATTTTAGGAATTCTTGCATCTTCTCCATTTTTTCTCTGGGGCCTTTGGCTGCTTCCACCTCAGCCCATTTGTCTAACGCGTCAGGTGGCAAATTAGTAGGCATACAAACTTCTCCATAAAATACGCAAAAACCAATTTAAGGCTATTTCTGAAATAATACAGCCGTGGTTTCATCCTAACTAAGCTTCTGATTTCTTGATGGTTTTGGGGGCGGATGCTTTTTTGCTTCTGCATTTACCATTGTTGCAAGCCGGTTGTGGATAGGGGGAGGGGTCACTGAAAAAGCAAGCGCCCGCATGCTTAGCGGTTACTTACGTTTAAGCATGTTCTCTATGATTGGCTTTAGCTTAGCGTTTTCTGCTTTAATCTTCTCTATGCCGAGTGCTTTGCGTTGCTCATCGATTTCTTTGATGACTTCAGCGTAATGTATGCCTTCTGCTGCGGAAACGTATTCTACGCGGAAGCGGTCAGGACTCATGCCAAGTTTAACAAGCATGTTTTTGAGCGCGTCAGTTCTCGCTTTCATCTTATAGTTTCCACTGATGTAGTGACAGTCATAAGGCAAGTGACATGCGCCGACCAAAACCATGCCTGCGCCAAGTCGCAAAGCTTCCAGAACGAATTCTCTGGCGACTCTTCCACTGCACATAACGCGGATGGCTCGTACACTTGAAGGATAGTCGAATCGGCTGATGCCTGCGAGGTCTGCGCCCGCGTAGCTGCACCAGTTGCATAGGATGGCTAGGATTTTGTCTTCAGGTTTATCTTGTAGTGCCGCTCGGATTTGAGCCATAATTTGGGCATCGGTGAAGTGCATTTGGGTAATGGCATGTTGTGGGCATTCAGCAACACATGTTCCGCAGCCGTGGCAGCTGGCGGTGATGATTTGAGCGGGTGTTTTGCCTTTTTGCTCGATTCGGATGGCTCCGTATGGGCATTTGTCAACGCAAAGTCCACAGCTCTTGCATTTGGATTCATCCACGACTGAAATGATGGGTTCAATTTTCCATTTCGGCTTGCTTATGACCGTTGCCGCTCGTGAGGCAGCTCCACTGCCCTGTGAAACACTGAAAGGAATGTCTTTTAGCCCGGCACATGCACCCGCGAAGAAGATGCCGTCGGTCGGAGCATCCATGGGTTTTAGTTTGGGGTGAGCTTCCATGAAAAAGCCGTCTTGCCCGCGGGAAAGGTTTAGGATACGTGCGATTTCCGCTGAGCCTTTCTTGGGGATGGCTGCTGTAGCAAGAACAACCATGTCTGCTTCCACTTCGATTGGGGCGCCAAGGATGGAGTCCTCTGAGTGGACTGTGAGGTTATGGGTGACTGGGTCTTCGTCTATGCGGCTTACGCGTCCACGGATGAAGTTTACGCCTCTTTCACGTGCTCGGTCGTAAAACTCTTCATAACCTTTTCCTGGGCTGCGTATGTCCATGTAGAAAACGTAAACTTCCACATCTTCTTTGTACTTCTCCTTGATTTGCACCACATGCTTGAGCGTGTACATGCAGCAGAAGTTGCTGCAGTAGGGGTAATGCTGCTTGTCTCGGCTGCCGACGCATTGGATGAACGCGATGCGGTGTGGTTTTTGCCCGTCAGATTGGCGGATGACTTTGCCGCCTGTTGGACCAGCAGCGAGAATTAAACGTTCGAATTCCATGCTGGTGATGACGTTGGGGTATTTGCCGTAGCCCAATAGCGGCATGTCGTATGGCTCATAAACGTCAAAGCCGGTGGAAACGATGATTGCGCCAACTTCAATGTCGACTTCCTCGGGTTTTTGGTTAAAGTCGATAGCTTGGCGTTCACCGCAAACCTCTGTACACTTGTAGCATTCGATGCAATAGTCCCTGTTAATCTGGTAAATCAACGGCACCGTCTGGTCGAATGGAACCGAGATGGCTTTGCGTGTGCCAAGGTTCATGTCCCACTCGTTGGGATATTCAATTGGACAGACGTCTTTGCATTCACCACAACCAGTGCACTTCTCAGGGATGACATAGCGGGGGTTTTTGCGGATTTTAACTTTGAAGTTGCCTATGTAACCGTCAACTTTAACGAGGTCGCTGCTTGCAAAAATGGTTATGTTCGGGTGGCGCGCGCAATCAACCATCTTTGGACCTTCAATGCAGATGCTGCAGTCCAATGTTGGGAAGGTTTTGTCGAGCGCTGCCATGTGGCCACCTATGCTTTGAGTGTTCTCAAGCATGTAAACTTTGAAGCCTTGCTCTGCAAGGTCAAGGGCAGCGTTCATGCCTGCAATCCCTCCGCCGATGATAAGCGCTTTGTTAGTGACCGGGACCTCTATGGTTTGGAGCGGTTGCATGAGGCGGACTTTTGCGACTGCCATACGAACAGCGTCTTTGGCTCGTTCGGTTGCTCCTTCTGGGTCGCTTTGGTGGCACCATGAAGCGAATTCGCGTATGTTTGCCATCTCGTAGAGGTAACTGTTGAGTCCTGCTTCGGCGACTGTTCGGCGGAACGTGGGTTCATGCATTCTGGGCGAGCATGCAGCGACGACTACTCGGTTTAATTTTTGTTCTCGGATAGCTTTGCGGATTTCTTCCTGTCCAGGGTCTGCGCAGGTGTAGCGGTTTTCTTTTACGAAAACTACGTCTGGAATGGTTTTTGCGTATTCAGCGACTGCGTGGACGTCTACGGTTCCTGCAATGTTTAAGCCGCAGTGGCAGACGAAAACTCCAACTCGTAGTTCTTCGGGTTTTTGGGTTTGTGTTCCTGAGGAGTTGGGCGGGGTTTGCGTTGGGGTGCTCATTTAACGGTTTCCTCCAAAACAAATCGTTTAGCAACGACGTTGCGTCTGTTTTCTCCAGCGACGGTTCGATATTCTTTGGCTGCGGCGGCTGGTGAAGTCACTCTTTCAAGCGTTTTGTTCCATGTGCCTGAGTGAATTGGGGTGTGGTGAACTTTGGTGCGTTTCAACGTTAGCGCTTCAGGAACGGGACAAACATTCTTGCATGCGCCGCAGTAGGTACAGGTCGCCTCGTTCACATGAACTTTTTTGTCTTCTCCAAGCGTTAAAGTTCCAGTTATGGGACAGACATCTAGGCAGTCGGTGCAGCCTTCAGGGCATTTTTCTTGGTTAATTTTTATGGTTCCTTCGAAGGCTTTTTTGACTTTGATGGCGCCTGGGCTGCACTTGAGCTCGCATGCTCTGCAGGTGGGGCAATGGTCCTTGTCTATGTTTAGATTAACTTGTATGCGCCTTTTCATGGTTGGAGAAAGTGCGCCTACGTTTTCGACTGGTTTGCCGTCGAAGCCTGTTTTTGAAATTTTGATGAGTGCGAGGGGGCATGCGTTTTCGCATTCGACACATTCTTTTTCACATTGTCTGGTGTCGACTTTTATGTCACGGATCAATGTGGGAAAGCTGTCTTTTGAGAGAATGGCGAGGTCATGGTTGTTGTTTAAGGTAACTTTGATGGCGCCATATGGACAGATGACATCGCAGACTCCGCAAAAGTTGCATTTGGCAAGGTCGATGTCCACTTTGGCTTTCTTTGCCTTTTCCCCTTGAATTTTTGGCTGCTTTTCTGTTTTTATGGCTTCCTTTGGGCATGCAAAGGTGCAGATTTCGCAGCCGACACAGCGGTTTTTGTCAAGGGTTAACTTGTAATTTTTAACGTGTAGGTTCCACTCTAACGTTAGTGCATCTGCCGCATCTTTCTTTTGACTTTTAAACGGCATCTATATAGTCACCAAGAGGTTTTTAGTATGCGCTGAACCAGATTTGGTCCAACGCCTAACAGATTGTTAGTCTGTTTCAATGCAGTGCTTTCGATATAAATATTGCTTGATAAGAGCCAAATTTCCCACGGAACATACCCGATAAAAATTAAGGATTGACAAGTCAAGAATCCTCATCTTTCTAACAGGGATGAGTTTGTTTTATGCAAACAACACATCTGCACTCGGTAATTGCCGACTTTATAGGGGTTGGTTGGGCTGCTATCAATTGATTTTCTCTTTGTGTGAGTGTGGGGGTTTTGTGGCTGCCACAAGAATGCAAATGGAGGCGGTTGCTTTTTTGGGTTGCAACATTTTTCTTCGCCTAATATATAGTGTGGGATTCTTGTTTCCCTTCACATGCTCTGCATGGAGCCATGTTGAAAAAGTCGATGTGTGCATGTGGAAGCATGTGGAATCTATCTAATTTTCCACATGTTTACAACATATTTTGAGCGTCTAATATCAGGCTAACTCGAGAGCCGAATGCGGACTTGTTTGCTTGAAGCCTCTTTAAAATTTGTAGCTACATAGATAACTTGATTAATTTTAATACTTGCATTAATTTAGTAATTGATTGTGGCAAAAATGGATTATTCAGTCATCGCCGATTCATATGAGAAAATCGAGGCAACCACCAAACGCTTAGAAATGACCGATTACCTAGTTGACCTCCTCTCGAAAACCCCCAAAGAAGTCTTCTCCAAAGTGGTTTATCTTACTCAGGGCAAACTGTACCCTGACTTCATGGGTGTAGAAATGGGAGTTGCAGAAAAACTAGCCATACGCGCCCTTGCCCGAGCCTCGGGGCAATCGGAAAGCGCAATACTGGCTGATTTGCAAAGAAGCGGAGACATAGGCGAAACATCTGAGAAGCTTCTCGCTAAACGTAAGCAATCAACGTTTTTCTCTGTAAAACTCACTGTTGAGCGCGTCTATGAAACACTCGATAAGCTTGCGAAAACCCAAGGCAGCGGGGCTGTGGACACGAAGTTGGCGCTTCTCAGCGGGCTCCTCTCGGATGCGACGCCTAAAGAAGCTAAATGGCTCATCCGCACAGTCACAGGTAACCTGCGTTTAGGCATCGCAGACATGACGGTGCTCGATGCTTTAGCGATTGCTTACGGCGGCGGCAAAGATGCACGTGAACTCATCGAACGTGCCTATAACATCTCCTCAGATTTAGGCAGAGTTGCCAGCGTCGTTTGCGAGAAAGGCTTAGATGGAATAAAAAAGTTTCAAGTAATGGTTTTCGAGCCTATTCGCCCCATGCTTGCTGAGCGGCTGGGTGCACCTGAAGAGATTTTAGAGAAATTCGGCGGAAAATGCATCGCAGAATACAAGTATGATGGCGAAAGGGTACAAGCACACAAAAAAAACGGAAAAGTTGTACTATTTTCAAGGCGACTAGAGAATATTTCTGATCAATACCCAGATGCAGTTGACTTGATCCGGGAACAGGTGGCAGCTAACGAAGCCATTCTTGAAGCGGAATGCGTTGCTGTCGATTTAGAGACGGGTGATATGCGACCATTCCAAGAACTAATGCATCGACGCCGCAAATACGGCGTAGAAGCTGCTATCGAGCAATATCCGATTTCACTTTTCACTTTTGACGCACTATACGTTGATGGCAAAGACCTCACGCAAGAAGCTTTTCCACTAAGGCGCAAATCGCTCGAAAAAATCATAAAGCAAAGCGACCGCATCAAGCCAGCCACCCAAAAACTCATAACCAATCCCAAAGCGCTGGAAGATTTTTTTGAAGAAGCCATCGAAGAGGGCTGTGAAGGCTTAATGTGCAAGTCTGTGGGTAAGGACTCGGTTTATCAAGCTGGCAGCCGTGGCTGGCTTTGGATTAAATACAAGCGTGATTATCGAAGTGAAATGACTGACACGGTTGATTTGGTTGTTGTGGGAGCTTTCCATGGTAGGGGTAAACGTGTCGGCACCTACGGCGCCTTACTGTTGGCAACCTACAATGAAGAGAACGACACCTTCGAAACCGTGACAAAATGCGGCACAGGCTTCACCGACAAAGATTTGGCAACACTACGTGATATGATGCAGAAACATGTTATCCCCCGTAAAAACAGCCGCGTCCAATCCATGCTTGAAGCAGATGTATGGTTTGAACCTGCCGTGGTTCTTGAGATTTTAGGCGCAGAAATCACACTAAGCCCTATCCACATGGCTGCGATGGATTCCATCCGCAAAGGCAGCGGTTTAGCCATTCGTTTTCCACGATTCACGGGTAAATACCGCACCGATAAAGCACCCGAAGACGCCACCACATCCAAAGAGATCGTAGAAATGTACCGCGGTCAACTGAAAAAAATCGGTGAATCCACCCAACCTTAGAATGCTAAGACACATAAGCATCCAGCGCTAAAGTATTTGCGGGTGCGATTGGTTTGGCACAAGATCCAGAAAAAATGAAAGCGATGATTGCATTCAAAAAGCGTCTAGAGGACCAATTGGAAAAACTCTCTGCAGAAACCAAAGAAATCCAAGCAACCCTAGACACCATCAATGCCATTCTCTTAGAAAAAGGGTTCAAACGAGGCGACATAAAAGAAGTGCCTCAAGCACCGCCACAGATGCCAAAAGAAGTGATTTTGCCCAAACAAGAACCAGAACCTCCCAAACCAGCAACGGCGGAACAGCTGCATGAACCAGAAACAGTCATACCACTAAAGACGATGAGTGAAGAGCCATTGGCGCTTATGCATATTGACAAGCAATCCATCCACATCTTACCCGACGAAAGCAAAAACTTCAACGTAAACACGCCACCTTTCGGCAACTTCTTAGTAGAGAAAGTCTTTGCCAAAATGCAGGATAAAGATAAAGAACTCGTCCGCTTGGGGCAACTTAAACCCGAACACATGTTCTCCTACAGTATCGTTCGCGAACAAGACCTGATAAAAGAAATAGTCATCAAAAACTTTGATGAAGAAAGACTAAAAGAACTCAAATCAAGCATCCGCTGGACTTTCGAGAAAATGTACGAAAAGATGAAGGGCACTTAGCTATTCATGCTTCTTGAGAGTATCAGCAATTCTGCTTTTAGGGCAGAGCCCAACAAGTCGCTCAGCTTCTTTGCCATCCTTAAAGATAATCATGGTAGGAATGCTGAAGACTTGGAAGCGCTGTGCAGTATCGGGGTTTTCATCAACATCAAGCTTTCCGATCAAAACTTTCCCATCAGTTTCTTTGGCGAGTTCCTCGATGGTTGGCGCTAAAGCCCTGCAGGGACCACACCAACTGGCCCAAAAATCAATTAAAACTAACTTATTTTTTCCGATTGTCTCATCAAAGTTTGCGTCTGTTACATGAAAAGGTCCTGTGCTCATTTGAATTTTTCACCTATAACAATAATTAGTTTAAAGGTTTGTTTCATATAAACCGTTCGTGCCACAGTAACAACCACTTATAATTTTATGAGCACCCATTAAGGGCAACGAGATAAAAAAAATCAGGGTTTCAACCAGAAATAGGCTAAAGCGACTTCTTGCGCTCGTAATCCTCGCTTTGCCTGATCCATTCTTGATGCTTCTGGAGCAAATTGTGGATTTGCTGGTTAATGAAGTCATCAACACTTAGGAATTCGGTACCTAAATCATGCAGGGCTTGCTGAATTCGTTCGTACTCTTCATTTGGAACCTCAATACAGGTGTACTTCTCTTTTAAAGAACGAAGTTGTTTTCGGATAGCATCACGGATGAATTCCTCACGGCTTGTGTAGCCGAGCTTGCGGTTTGATTCAATGAAGCTTTGGGTTTCATTGAGCAGTTCTGGCGGCAAGGAGATACTCGTAGAGAGCAAGTTTTCTATGGCATCGGTGTAGGTTTGCATCTTCATGGTTTGAGCGGTTATTTCACCGAGCATTGCGGTTAGTTTTTGGTGAGCATCGTCTGAGATGCGCAGAGTTTTCATAGGATACACCCTTTATGATTTAGTATAGTAAAGCTAATAAAGCTTTTGTGTATAACAAATATACAAAGCATAAGAGGTTTACCCATGAAACACAATATAAGCATAACCATGGAACAAAAACTCTTCCGAGAACTAGAAAACATACGAGGAAGAGAAAAAAGAAGCACATTCATCGAACACCTAATCGTACTAGGCCTACAAAATTACGCAGCCATTACTCAGAAAAAAGCAGTCCGGACTCCCGAATCGACGGCAACCACCTTGCCGTTGACTACGGTAGCCCTGAACCGCAAGCCTGCCTAGTTTTATTCAATGCTCCATTTTTTCGCGACCTTTACCACGAGGAACACGATAAAGGCTACGATCACGAATGTAATCAGAGCAACCAAGAAATCGCCGATGCCGAACACTTGATTAATCACAGTCACTGAATAGGTTGCAAGATCCGAGATGCCCGGTATTGCCAATCCGATGAGAGGCATAATAAAATCTTTGACAAGTGCTTGAACAAGCGCGCCAAGATACAAGCCTAACACGAAAGCAACGGCTAAACCAAGAATCTTATACTTAGACAGAAAATCCTTGAATTCATTCCATAAGCCCTTTGGCGGCGGTGGCGGCGGTGTTTTTTCTACGGCTTCCCTGATTTTCCTTAACTCTGCTAACATTTCATCTTCTTTACTCAAACAAGTAACCCCTAGCTACTATTTCCAGCGTTGAGTTTAAAAGATTACCGCTTATTCTGCCCCTCCACCATGATTGTGATTGCTCGCCTACAGCCACAAAGCCATATACTCCACACAAAGACTGAGAACTTGAACCCCAAACTTTCCGCAGTTCTGCAAACAAGGTAACACTGATGAATAAAAGACAACTCTACGACATTTTCAGGATTGCCCTACGAGACTTTTTAGAGGACGGCGCTGTTCTTCGAGCAGCAGCACTCACCTTCTTCATAATTCTTCCTCTTCCAACGTTACTACTCCTAGCTGTGGGCTTATTTTCCATATTTTTGGGGTCATCTGAAGCTGTCCAAATACTTCTGCAACAAATAACAGCTGTCGTAGGACCAGCAGTAGCGGAACTCTTCAGCCAACTCATCACAAGCACCGCCTCACCGTTCACTTCAATTTGGACTACAATTGTAGTCGTAGGCTTTTCTATCGGAGGAGCAATCGGCGCTTTTTCTGTTCTAAGGGACACAATGGATTGCATCTGGGAAGTCACCTTGCCCAAAGGAGAACCGCTTTGGAAAAGAGTCCGCCAAAAAATTGTCCCATTTGCTCTTGTTTCAGCACTCGGCTTGATTGTGATCGCCTGGACCGCCATAGCAAGCACTATTACAAGGCTCATAGGAGTTTATTCCTTAAACAGCACATTGGCTGCTGTTGGAGCACAAATAGCTGAAGTCCTCGCTTCTTTTGGCGTGGCAATGCTTTTGCTGGCTATCATTTACAAGATGATACCGCAGTCAAAGGTGCACTGGCAAGACGTGACCTTATCAGCCATAGTGACGGCAATAACATTCACCATAACTAACTACATCTTCGGAGCCTACATCTCGACTTTTACGCCCACAACCGTAGCCGGCGCAGCCGGTGCCCTCCTCATAATTTTACTATGGATTTTTATCCTCAATCAAATCGTCCTCTTCGGTGCAGAAGCCGCCAAAGTCTACGCTACAACCGTCGGCACACATGCCAAACAGCACTTGCCAAAACCGATCCAAAAAGCCGTTGAACCCTTGATGAGGGCAGGTGAAAAAATCGAAGAAGCCGCCAAAGAAACTCTTGCCAAAATAAGCGAACCAACCGTTAAACCAGAAAGTACACAAACAACCTCTCAGCATACGCTAACCGCCTCGAAGATGCCTTCAACGCAGCAAACTCCGACAGCACAAAAAGATCACCGCCATACAACCATAGAAATCAACATAAAAATAACACCGCCCACCAAAAAACAAAACAACCATCAAAAAAAGGCTTGAGCTGGTGGGCCGAGCCGGATTTGAACCGGCGACCTTTCGATTATCAGTCGAACGCTCCAGCCGTGCTGAGCTACCGGCCCACATGTGGGGATACAACACTAATATTTTGTTGCTTTATAAGAATAACGCTCTCATACCCTTCGTTTAAAACAAATGTTTTATAATTATTCCGCTCCCGACCTTATGCTCTATCCAGCTGCAATTTTGAGGGTTCCCACTTGTTAAGCAGAGAATGCTTTACTGAAGTATCACTATCAAATTGCAGTTCATTTTCAGAAATTTCATGCGCATTGCTGTTTGTTGCTTTCTTGCGGTTGGCGAATTACGTGGATTGAACCGATGATTTTTCCCTGCTCATCCTTTAAGGGAGCAGTGCTTACTACAACTTTGCCGCCTAGCCTTTTTTCAAAGATTTCAGCAGTATGCGTTTTGCCGTCTTGGAGGGTCTTCTCATGTGGACAGGATTCGGGGGGTTGGTTGGTTTTGTGTACGCAAAGGTAACAGTGGTTTCCAAAGCACTGTTCAGGTCTGACACCCAGTTTATCTGCCATTGCCTTGTTGATACGTAATATTCTGTGTTTATAGTCGACTATAGCTATCAAATCAGGCAAGGAATCAAAGGTTCGCTCCCACTCTTCTCGGGCTTTACTTAAAGCATTTTCATCCTCTTTCTGTTTGGTAATGTCCATGTTAACGCCGATGAACCGTGTAGGCTTGCGTTCTTTACCTTCACCGCTAAAATAAACTCTGCCATGTGAGGCTATCCAGCGAATGCTGCCGTCCTGCCGAATCACACGGAACTCATGGTAGAATTTTCCGTCATGTCTTCCTGCAACGGCATCAGACATCACCGCCAAGGTTTCTTGCCGATCATCAGGATGAATTTTCTCCATGGCTTCCTGATACATAATTGTGCTTCCCGAAGATACACCAAACATTTCACGAGTGCGTTCATCCCAGAAAATTTCTCCTGTTTTTAAGTCATAATCCCAGGCACCGATGTTGGATGCTTCCAAAGCTAACCTACACTGCTCAGATGTTTTGCGCAGTTCGCTTTCAGCAATCTCCTTGGCAGCTCTAGTGCGAAGAAGGATTATTCCATGGGACAAATCACTAGCAAGTTCTGAGAGCAATTTCACTTCGTCTACAGAGAATACGTTGGTCTCGGGCGAATAAACGTTCAAAGCACCAAAAGCTTTGCCTTCAAACATAAGGGGTAACACAACAGTTGAGGCATAGCCTCGCTCGAGCGCTTGCTTACGCCAAGGGGCAAAGGCAGGGTCACTTCGAATATCGTTGGTTATCTGTGGCTTTCCAGTTCGAATTGCTCGCCCTGTAGGACCCCTACCTCTTTCAGTATCTGCCCAGGTGATATTTAATGAGTCAATGTAGCCTTTGTCGAAACCAGCGTAAGCCATGGGCATAACTGATTTCGCTTCATCATCCAGCGCGAAGCCAATCCATACAAGAGCGTAGCCGCAATCCTCAACTATTATTCTGCAACCCTGCTGCAGGAAAGCTGATTCGTCTGTTGCCCGCATTAATGCCTGATTGCTATTGCTTATGGCTCTTAGCGCTCGGTTGAGTCTTTGAAGGGTTTGTTCATCGGTTTTGTGCTCCGTTATATCCTGGACTGTTCCAAAGCCGCCGATCAACGAGCCATCCCTGTCAAATTCAAGTTCTGCTCTTTCATGAACCCAAAATACGTTGCCGTTAACAAGAATTCGGTGTTCAACGTCATATCGTTCACCGCGAAGAGCTGCCTTCCATTTACTATCAACCAGCTGTCTGTCCTCTGGATGAACCCTTTCAAGGAAAGTTTCATAGTTTAAGGGCGTTCCCTTGGGGATTCCGAACATCCGGTAGGTTTCATCGGACCATAGCAGTTGGTTGGAGAGGACGTTTAGCCGCCAGCTTCCCGTTTTCGCCACGCTTTGAGCATGGTTTAAGTCATGGTGACTTTCTCTTAGCTCTCTTTCAATGAGTTTTTGTTCAGTCAGGGACTTAGTCAACCGCAGGTTGCTGTAGCTTAGCCTTGAAATCATTTCGGCTAGTTTGACGTAGAATTGCATCAGATTTCTGACGACTGCCCTGTTCCACCTTGGAACCTTGTCGAGTGCGCACAGATAAGTTTCTTTGTCAAAACCGTACGTTTCGGCTTGCTGGATGAAAGCTTCTTTGTCGATTTTTTCGTCGTCAAAAAAGAATTGGCCTGAGAAGAGGTTACCAACATGTTTTTTGCCTATAATCAAGGGGGTTACTATGTCCCACATGTTGTTCTTGCACTTGTAGGTTTTGAATTCACCTGCCGCAACGCCCTTCGTGAGTACAAGGTCGCTTTCCAAGCAATTCCAAAGAGTCCGCGGGTTCACCCTGTGGAATTTTGTACAGATATCCTGCCAGCCAGTTGAAGCCAGCACGTTTCCTTTTAAGTCCAAGACTGCAAAACCAATCTTTGTTACAGCGTATAAGTCATCCATCATCGACTGTAACGCTTGGGCATCGATCAGGTTTGCTAATTCCTGCTTTTCAATGCCTTCATCGGTTGAAAAAACCTGATCGAGCTTTTTTATTGATTGAGCTTGCTCATCTAGGCACTTGTTTCGACTTACTGAATCGTTTGCATGTCGAATAACGTGGATGGTTCCGCGTTTGTTTCCTGAAGAGTCTCTAAAAGTGGAAAGGGATTGGAATGCTAAAAATTTTTGGCCGTTTGACTTTACATGGTACACGTTGCCCGCCCAAGAGCCCTCTTTGGATAGGAGAGCAACTGAGGTTTGCTCATCAGTTTTGCTCATCCACTCGTGCGTGAAGAGGTCTCCAAGCTTTCTGCCTAACGCTTCCTCCTTTGGGGATTCGTACAGTTTGGAAGCAGAACTGTTAAGATAAATTACTGTTTCCTCACCGTCGACTATTATGACGGCATCCGTTAAATTTTCAAATGCTTGTACACCAAAAGGTAAACTGCCCATTCCATTAAACTCCACTTCATTCCAACAGCTAATACAACTTACATATCAATTTTGTCTTAAAACAAGAAAAATGCGCAACAAACAAAAAATGAGCAAACCTCGTTATAGAGGGGTCTTCAGTTTTGGCGGTTTCTCCAGCCATTAACCATCATAACTTTCTTTAATGGTTCTTCAAAGGAGAGAGCGGCATGTTAAACCAATCGCTGTTGTGTCAAGCCTACAGTCACATGAGTTTAAGACAAGTTTGGGGTAAACAGTGTTTAGAGGAGAGCGAAAAGATGCAAAGAGCATTAGACGCAAAACACAAGAATAAAAAACAAAGACGCCTCCCGCCACTGACCCTTCAAAACCCGACACCCAGCGAAAGCGGTAGGCTTTTTGAAATAGTGTTTGTGTGTAACGACGATGAGCAATCGGTAGGAGTGGTTGAAAGTTCATTTATCGATTTCAACATGGTAATTGAACAGTTGGAGAAGGGCAACTCGGTATTCATAGCGCCTAAAATCTGCAGAAAACCACCAGTCAAGAAGACGAAACAGTGGAATATGGATTTCATAACGCATGTGTAATGGAGTGATAGAGATGCCCTCGAAGATAGCACAAACTCAACTGCTTAAACCAGGCGGAAAGCGAACTGAGGAGAGCCGATTCATGAAAGATGATGTCGGTATCAACCCCTTCTTTGTTTTACTCGCCTTGCCATTGGCAACTACCCATAAGAGCATGCCAATTAGTAGGAATAAGAAGAAGCGTTAGCTTATAGCTACTCTGCCTAACTCTTTGTCGACCCAAGTAAACAGAACGTTACCGTGTGCTCTAACTAATTCAGCGTATATGTTTACTGGATTGCCTGCTCTCATGAGCATGTCTGCACGGTAAGCACAAATTGCAATCATCGGTGTTTCCAGCTTTTGATGCAGCGCCTTCTCGTATTCAACCAGTTCTTTAACCAGATTGTGCTTAAAGAAGCAAGCAGTCTCACCGGTGGCTCGGAGTCCCTTAAACCCCCTAGATGTTGCCTGCTCGTAGTAGCTGTTCCAAAGCTTAAGTGTGCGCTCAACATCGAAGCGACCATCAATTATGTAATGTTGAGTGTAATCCAAAATCTTCAGAGCGCCAAGACCTTCATACTTTCTAACATCCACCCCAAAAGAAGCTATGGCTGTCTTGATTTCTTCTACGCTTGCTTCAGAACAAACATAAACGACTGCTTCATCATTCTCTAAGGCATATTTGATGTAGTTGAGGAGTACCTTAAGCTTAGCATCGCTGGTCTCATAGAGGAGTATAACGTGGCTCGAAGGTTTCATCTGCTTAATGAAAAGCTGTAACTTCGCATCTTCACCTTCGACGTTTAAAGATGCAGATTCAACCGATGAATCCCAAAGTTCCTCAAAGAGCTTCTTGTAAACCATAATGTGGGGAAAATTGTTTGACCATAACAAGGGGTTATCTGCCAGAAAACCCGACGTGGAAGTAGCAACCAGGACTTCAAGGCTATCAATCACGAGAAAATGATTCGGAAGACTCTCCAGATAGCGAATAGCAACCGACTTACGTGAAGCCAGGGCCTGGTTTATTGCCCTAGGAATCTCATCCTCAGCATGCGGCGGCGTAGAGATTATGCGCACCTTTACCCCACGCTCAACGGCCTGGCTTAAGGGTTCTGAAAAGTACTTGAGAAACTGCAGGATTTTTTCTCGGGAGACACAATATTCTATTTCGACCTGGGCTTTATCTAAGAGAGATTCGATTTTGCTTAGGGCAACTGCCTTCTCAGAGATTATTGAGAATTGTTCAGCATCGCCCAGTTTAGCTTCTTTGGCGCCTGTTCTAAAATGATCCAAAAACTCTGCTTTTTTCAGAGTCAACTCTGCGATTCGTTTTTTAGCGTTCTCCTCCTCATTCCTTATCAGTATGGTGAGGGCGTTCTCAACCGAAGTGGCTTTAAGCTTAACAGGTACGCTCATAGTTTTTTCTATCAAGCCCATTTTTTCAAGCTTTGGCAAAATTCTGTAGACTTCCTCCCGTCGAACTTTGGAAAACTTTGATATTTCGCCAACGGGGGCAGTTCCCAGAAGAACCAGTGCCAGATAGACTTTAGCTTGCTTGATGGTCAAGCCAAAACTTGATAAAATCTCTGCATTACGCTCTATACTGCTCACTGCCATACCCCGCTAATGCGCCCTGTAACAGGTAGGGGTAAGGTATTATTACTTAATAAGATTCTTCCAATTCAATCCGAAACTAAGCAGAAAAAAGAGAAGCAAGCTTACGATGGGACGGCAACTACCAATATACCTGTACACATGTTTTTAGCTACGTGTTCCAAGACTTTAAGAGTTCTCCAGTTCTCCAATCCGAGCGACTTGAGGACTTTAAAACCGTTTTCTTCAAGCATCTCTGTGAGAGAGTACAGGGTGAAGGGTCGAATGTGGCCTGCAGGCTTCCATGTATCCATCCGTTGCCTGAGAGATTTGTACTTGTAGCCGTAACTCAGCTTCTTGGTTGATACTTCAGTGTTGAAGGGTTGAATACCCAATGGTACTAAGAGGCGGTTCTTTAAGCATACAACGTTAAGAGTAGTGACCAATAGAACGCCGTCTTTTGAAATAGACTGCCTTATTGACTCTAACAGTTTATCAGTGTTGAAAACGTGCTCAATCGTTTCAAAAAGCGTGATAACTTGATAATCACTCAAATTCAAAGGCTCAGCTCCCAGTTCTACCTTGCAGAAATCAATCCCTCTTTCTCTACATGGCACGGCACATATGGCTGAGGCATCAACACCTATGCTTTTAACGGGCAGCCCCACCGTTTTCACCAAAAATTCAGAGAAAAATTTTGTTCCCTTGCCCTCACCGCAGCCTAAATCTGCGTAGTTAATCCATAAGCAGTCTTTTCGCCATTGACTGCCTAAACGTTCAAGAACTTGTGCAACTGGCTTTTTGCAAGCGATTTCCCGGTATCTATCCGGGGTCTGCTCAAACCTTTCCCTCTTATCCCAGAGGTCTTCCGATTTTTTACGTTCGTTCATTCGTTTTTTCTCCTTTGATTAAAGTGTTTTTTGCGGATGCCTTGAACCGACGCCACACAGAGGCTGCAGCGCCACCTGCAGGCGTAAACAATAACATAAGCGTCAGGTAACTGAACGCAATCGAGAAACCAGTCAGAGTCAAAGCTGCCAGTTGCCCTTCTGTACCAATCGATATGTAAGTCTGATTTTCTGCATGGTTGTAGATCCAGCCTTTAAAGAACACGTTGGCATGAACCGCTTCGCTGGCAAAGTCGCTTTTGGCTTGGCTTAGCTCAGTGTACAGGTACTGGGATACCACTGTGAAGTCGGAACCGTTAGCATACACTGTCAATGCTGAACGTTCAGGACTGCTCTGTTCAACGACAAACGTAGGTTTTAGGCTGCTCTGTCTTACTGCAAAGAGCCTGACGGAGGAATCTTTGGTAACGGTGATTTTTGAGAAGGCTGAGGTTGAATGTTCAGAGGCAAGGTAGACGTCTGCGAATTTTGGAGCCGTGATGTAGGTCATGCATAGAGTGTTTTGAACGTAAACTCTAACTTCATCAAAGACTCTGGACACTTTAACGTTTATGGTGCTGTTTGGGTCCTGCAGCCTGTAGCCGATAAAACGGGATACTATGCCTGATTTAAAATTGCCTGCTTGCTGAACCGCCAATTCAAGGTTTCCGTTGTCGTGGATGATTATGTAGTACTGTTCGTTGCCAGAATCAATGATTACTCTTGGTCCAAGGAAACTATAGTTTCCGTTCTGCAGGATGTTTACGTTGAATTCAAGCGTGAAGCTGCCGTAGTTGCCCAAGAGTTTAGAGGTTGAGTTGAGGGTTGCGTCTGCCAGACGCTGAGTTTGATTTACAGTTGATTCTGGAGGCTTTACAGTGTCACCTGAAGAGAGAGAACAAGTTGCCGTATAAACCGTTAGGTTTTGAAAATCGTTCGTTCGGTCAAGACTAATCTGCCTGTCTTGCGCAGCGCCGTCGCTGATTACTAAGGGAAAAGTTTTAGCAGTCATGTCGCTTGACAAGTCGATTGCATACAATCGGTACTCGTCTTTTGGCAGCCATGACGGAAAAGTTATGCCGCTTGCAGTTTGGCTTTCGAGGAAAACAGGCAGGTCCTTGAATTCGGCATAGTTGAAAGCGTACTTTAATGTCCCAAGGTTGTCGTAGAACACGTAGTAGTTGGAAGCGTAAAGGATGGGAAGAGCGTTCTGGTTTTCGAGCAGAACATACTCATCTGTCTGGATGGCGGGTTTGAAGCCGCTGTCGCTTCTGATTTCGCTCAGGGCTTGGTTAACCTCGATGTGGTTAGGATTTGGGAAAATGAGTCCTTCGTTTGGGCTGTAAGTATTCATTAGAGCAACGTTCTTGACGGAGAATAATCCAAGCGTCTTGCTCCAAGGCGTGTTCTGCTCTGTCACCAGTTGAGAGGTTAGGTCGTTTACTTGGGAAACTATCTGGAACACCCTTGAATTGGGGGAAGCATAAAGCTCTGTCTCATGAGTGTAGGGTATGGCGATTCCTCTGTAAACTGAATCTTGAGGGCTAAGAGTAGAGCCGACGCTTGCGTAAGTTGGGTTGTAGATGCCGCCCCATTTGGAAGCATCAGACACTTCAACCATCGGTGTTTTTCCAGCGTAACCCAAAAGCCAAGGACTGTTGTAGGCAACCGTGCTAACTAAAATCGAAGCGGCAACTAAGCCGACCAGCAACCTGTTCCGCTTCTTGCTCGCAAAAAGCTCCAGACGGCTGAAAAGCAGGAGCGTTGCAGACAGCATCGATGCCAACAGTATGACTCTGAGTTTGCTCGGGTTCTCCCATGTTTTTAAGAGTATATCAAACGACCCATGAGGGACATCGGGTGTGTGGGAGAGGCTTTTGATTGCCAAAATCAACGCAAGAGCCGCGGCGACTAGGAGGATGGCTGAGTAGAAAAACGCTCTCTCAGCTTTTAGGCTGTCTTTTTTCAGGGCTAAAACCAAGATTGAAGCAGCGAACAGAGCGAACAAAACGTAACCAAATACGTTCGTCACCAAAGAAGGGGAGTCATACCAAGAACCCTGTCCAAGACCTGTACCTGAGTCACCGCCGAGACGTAGGACAGTGTCTAAACCAACGTTTCTGTAAGTGTATTCAACCGTAGTTAAGAAACGTGAAGAGGATGGTCCTTGGAAGTAGGTTGACCAAGGCGCACACTGCACGTTACCCAAAGAGTATACGAGTGGAAGGTTAACCAGGAAGAAGACAGAGCCGAAAACAGCTAAATTGAAAAGTAAAGGCTTAATTGAGGGTTTTAGGGCACCGATTTTCCTGTAGAAAACAGCCATGAACGCCGCAATCATGAAAATGGCGATAAGAAGCGCTGAGAAGATGAACTGCTCGTTTGCAGAGACACATAGGGCAAGGAAGAAAGCGGTTAAGGCAAAGTTCTTCAGCAAACCAGGACGGTTGGCGGAGTGCCGAATTTCTTTGAGGGTTCGAACGAAAAATTTGAGGGCAAGAGGCAGCATGACTAAGGAGAAAGCGTTGATTATGGATGCAAAATAGTAGGGTGTAACTGGGTTAATCAGGTACAGGATTGATACGAGTATGCGCAGGGTTTGGTTGTTTAGGAATTCTTTAGAAAAGAAATAGAACGAGAGCATGCAGAGGAAGTAGAATAAGACGGGGTAAACAAGCGTGGACGGCAAGTTCAAAGAAACCAAAACGTAGGTTAGCGGGAACAAAAACCCAGTTTTGAAGGTTGACATGACCGCAACATCACCCATGTACGATTCCCTCAGAATTTTCGGTCCCATGATGTCCAACACGTTTTGGGGAGTCCAGTTGAAGCTGTCGCCGATGACAAGGCTTGGAAAAAGAATAATGTTAAAAGTCAAAAAGATAGTGACGGCTAAGAAAACAGTAAGCGGCACGGCTAATTCTTGAACTGCTTTCTTTTTGCCATCGATTTTCATGGGAAGGTGTCACCTTAAACTGGACTTTGCAGCATGTAAATGCGATTCAGAGTTGTTGGAAGTCATGTATGCTTCGAGGTATTGACTCGTTATGTTGTCCCAGCTTGAAACCTTAACTTTTTCAGCGTTGGCGACAAGCTGGCTTCTTAATTCTGAGTTTGTAAGTACCCTGATGATCCCTTCCGCTAAGCGGTTTGCATCTCCCGTAGGAACCAACAGGGCGCTCTCATCCTGGATTATTTCTCGAGCCGATTCGGTGTTAAAGGCTATTAGGGGCTTGCGCATCCGAAAAGCCTCAAGGATAACTATACCAAACGGTTCATCCATGGATGGGAAAACCACGATGTCTGAGCGTTCGTACAGGGCTGCTTTTTCCTCTTCGCTGACCCATCCAGCCAGCTTAACGTGCTTTGCCAAGCCTTTACGAGCGATTAGTTGTCGTAGTTGCGCTTCGTAGGGTCCTATGCCAGCGATAACTGCGACAGCATTGGACAATTCTGAAGTGACATCCTGCATTGCTTGGATTAGAAACTGAAAACCCTTGTTTTCGCTAAGCCGCCCAACCGCAAAGACCACCTGTTTGCCCCTTAAACCGTATTTCTCCTCAACCAAATCAAGCATCGACTTTGGAGCATGCCTCAACTGGACGTTTTCGCCGTTGTGGATAACCATCATTTTCTTGTTAGTCAAACGTTTACTTTGGCATTCTCTCTTCAGTTGGGCTGAAACAGTGGTTAAAGCTGAGGCTTTTTTCACGACTGACCGCTCGATTGTAGCCAAGTAGAGGTTGAAGAAGGTTTTAGCGATGAAGCCTGATTTTGCAGGGTTTTTCGGGATACCGTGGCAGGTAAGGAGATATTTTTTGCGCAGCAACACGCATGCGAAGGCGGTCATGTCAATTAACGGATGACAGAAACCGTGAAGGTGAATAACAGCGTCCTTGCGTTGGATAATCTGCTTCATTATGTGCAAAAAACCGCCTAGAGTCGGTGGCGTGTAAGTCGCCGAGTTTGTTCCTTTAAAGTTTGGGAACGGAATTAAGGGGACAAAATCAACATTGACGTTGGAATCGGAAAAATTTTTTATTTTCCCCAAAAAGCTCTTGTTGGCATGGTTTCCTGCTAAAACGTTAACCGAATGCCCTTTACTTTTGAGCTGCAGTGACAAATTTTTGTAAACGATTCCTCCTCCACCGATAGTAACTGGTGGGTACTCAGGAGAAATCAAAAGGATATTCAGCCCAGCGCACCATCCATAAGTTCACTGTAAAGGTTGCAGAAGTTAGTGGCAACCTTATCCCAAGACCTTGAATGCGCAAAATTCAAGTTACGCTCTTTCAGTTCCAAGGCAAGCTTGGGGTCATCGATTACCTGCTCGATTCTCTGGGCCAAAGCCGTTGAGCAATGTTGGCTAATCAGCAGTCCGCAGCCTTCCTTGGCTAGCTCTCTGAATTCCGGAAGGTCTGTGGCGATGATTGGAGTGCCGTAGGAGCTGGCTAAGTGGACTACACCGCTTGTTCCTGTGCATGTACGGTAGGGCAAGATGACAGCGTTGGCTTTCTCGAACAGCGCCTGCAACTGGTTTTCAGGCACATAACCTGTGAATATCAGGTTTTCCTGAGATTTGCCCTTGTACTTTTCAAGATATTGGGGGTAATTTGGATGTGAGGAGCCAGCCATGATTAGTTTTAATCCGCGTTTCTTCTCTTCCAGAATCTTAAAAGAGTTCAAGAGGAGGTCGATGTCTTTGTAGGGTCCAGAGTGCCCAATGTAAAGAATAGAGTCGGTTTTTTGAACAATTGGGGTATGAAGTGTGCTCGTCCATGTTCCGTGAGGAATGGTTACAGCGTTTTTGCAACGGTACCTTTCTTTGAAAAACTCCGTATGCGACTTCATGGTCAAAGTAACGGCGGAGCTTGCGGCTATCAGCTTAGTTACCAAGAAAGCGCTTAATCTGTTGATGAATGAGTTTTTGTAGCCTGTTTTTTCAACGTCTATCTTATCAACCATGTTATGAAGGGTTACAACTGTTTTGAAGCCCATCAGTTTGCAGATAAACGGCAAGCTTAAACCAACAAAGTTGGCTATTCGGGAGCGGCCGAAAACGGCCATATGAACGTTAAAATGTACAATATCAGGCTTTAGCTTTAAAATTTTAAGTGGTATAGAAAGCAGCGAGAGGGGGCTGTCTGGCTTCCATAGCCTGTAAGCTGTGGTTGATTTGCTAAGCTTTTCAGTTGATGCTTCTCCGAGTGCTTCAGTAATGAGGTCAATCTTGCTTACGCTGGGTGACTTCTCCAACTCACTAATCAAGCTGTAAGCATACTCGGAGAGTTGACCTCTTTGAGGTGGGTAACATGAAACGAAGCTTATCTTGACCATAGCTTTTGACCTCTTGCTTTGAACTCATTTCGTTACTTTGATAATTTTCAAAAAAAAGGAAGGTAGGATTTTGCGTCTATCGTGACATCGTTGGCGGTGAAGGCGAAGAGCCGGCTAGTGCTGTCCATGTTGACATAGCGTTGGTGTTGAGGTTCATCCAGTTGTAGTAGAGCGAAGTGCCATCCATGCCGACAACCACGAAGTGTAGTCTGTTGGTGTAGACAGAGATTGCTGGGCTAGAGGGTGTTGAGCCGGAGGGTATTGCTGTCCATCCTTGCCAAATTGCGCCGTTCCAACGATTCAGGTATATGATGTTGTTGTCGCCTCTGACTGCTAAGCATAAGCCCTGAGTTGTATGCAAAGTAGTGAGCACGGGTGCGGATGGTGTTGAGCCAGCAAGTGGAGCCCAGCCTGAGAAGGCACCACCTGATACGTCAACTGAACCGAAGTATAGAACGTTGCTGCCTACAGTTATTCCCCGGACCACGATGTATAATTTACCGTCTACGAGAGCTGCTGTGGGTTTCTCAGATGTTAATCCTGCAGGTAGGACTTGCCAGTTGCTCCAGAGTTGGGTTGCAACGTCATAGATGTTGTAGTATATTTTGTTGTCTGAACCTCGAACAACAAGAGCCAATCTGCGGTAACCGTCTGTAACCAACGTAGGTGCTGAAGGCGTTGAGCCAGGCATCCATGTCCAACCTGAGAAAGCACCAGTAGGTATGTTTCGCGAGCCAAAGTATAGACTTAATCCGTCTGAACCTCTGACCACAAAGTATTCTCTCGCTCCGACAACGGCTACTGCTGGGGTATCAGAGGTTGAGCCCAGCGGCAGTGCTGTCCAAGCTGACCATGTGTTTGAAGATGTGACGTATGATCTTTGGTAAATCTCTCCGACACCGCTTCCACGCACGGCAGTGAAGACATCGCCAAGTGCAGTTCCGGTTGAAGCAATGTTTGAAGGCGGTGAGTCAACAGATAGCGTTGGGAAGCCTACTGCATTTGGATTGGTTGTTGTGTAGTCGAACGTGTCGCCTACTACGTTTGTGGCTATTACTCGGTAGTAGTACGTTGTCGTTCCAGATGGTGGTCGGTCATCATAGGTCTTTGTGGTTCCTTTGGTCGGACCTGTAGTGGACGTGAGCGTGGCGATAGTGACCCATGATTCAGCCGTTCCAGTTGATCTCTGAACTTTAAATTGTGTTTCACTTAAAGAGTTGTCTGTCCAAGTCAATCGGTAAGTTGGTATGTTGTTCAATCTCGTGACCGAGAGCCCGTAAGGAGCCCAAGGCGGAACAGCAACAGCAACTGGTCGCATCGCATCCATTTCTTCATGTGCAAGTATGTGGCAGTGCCAAGTGTATTCCCAGCCGTAGTTAACCAGGTGGTTTGTCAATGTAATCGCTTGCCCTGTTGGGTCCACGATAAAGCCAGGAGTCTTGAGGGTTGCTCCTGCAGGCATCGTGGGGTCTATTAAGCGAATGTTGTTGGGAACGTCAAAGGGCAGGGTTGGAACTATTGGTCGAAGGGCTATGTAGGTGTCTTGCAACGGGTTTATCCTTACGGTATCTTTCCAGCCTAATTCATTAGGGTCAGGTGGCCGTATGTGATTATCCCATGCGACTCGATTGATCAGTTGCACATCATACATGTGCCAGTGCATTGGATGTACATCTACGCCGTTATGCGTTATACGCCATATCTGTGTGCCGTCGTTCAAAGTCGCGATTTTTGTGCCAGCAATCGAGGGCGCAATCAGTTCGGTCGGCGGGTCAGCAAAGTTATACAGAATTGTTGTCTGCGTGAAAGGCGTTGATTTAGGCTGTTCGACCCCTAATTGCACTGACATACGACCATACTCTATCTCATAAGCCCCGCCCATTTCATCATGCATTGACTTACTTTGCAACGGCATCGTTACTGGTGTGCCAGAGTTTAAAGGCTTAAAGGTTAACGAGTTGTCAAATATTTTACCGTATACATCTGTGAAAACTTGGTTGTAAGCATCTCCGTAGGCGGCTTGAGGAACGATAATTGGGTTTTGAGATTTTGCAAAGACTCCAGGTGTCGTAGTAGTCGAGACGAAAGCTGCGTTAAGTGCATCCACATTAAATGCTGGTGAAGGAGTGGTTGCCGCAACCCTAATTTGCATGATTGTTCGCGTGTTTGGTCCATAGCCTGCAATAGTTGACGGCGCACCGCCAGTATCGGTTTGGTCAACGTTATCTGTATAGTAATCGAGTCGAGGGTCAGCAGCTGGAACCGGCGCTGGGCAGTCGTTGTAGAGAATCAGGGTTTTGCCCGCAAACTGCGAGAAGTCAACTATGACGTCGGCACGTTCTGCAGGAGCTAGCAGCAAAGTGTATTTTAGCAGTATGCCAAAGTCAAAGTCGCCTTGGTTCCAGTTCCAGTCTACTGGTTGGGTCGGCAGCACTACTGGTGAGGGCAAGAATCCTCCTTCGGTTCCAATCTGAATAAACGATGGTCCGATGTTTGCTGGATCAGGAACACCACCGTCTCTGCCGTCCTTTGGCCAGTCAGCGGGATAGCTAGGATTGTATGTTGCAGGCACCATTTTGACTTCTGTATTTGTTCTTCCGTCAAAGGTCGTAACTGAACTGTCAGCTACGTAGAACTGAAGGTTCCATGATCGGTCGTCCGCAGCGTTTAGAATCCGGAATCTGTAAGCTTGCGGTTGAACAGTAAGGTACGGATAAGCGATACCGTTAATGACTGGCGTATCCATAAATGCTTCACCAGGAGCCGAAATGTTAGGGACACCTGGTATCAACGGCGGCTCCATCGGGTTGTTAGGATCCAACGGATTATAGTATGGATTTGCTACGGGTCCATGGGTAGGTGTAACTGGAGGCCAGAACCAAGGACCATATTGCCATCGACCAAACTGGTTCATTCCAGTTGGGTCACCGGGGTTCTGCATCGTCATGTATACGTGTGGATACCAGAGGCTTCCTGTTCCACCCCATCTCATGATGTTCCAAGTTGGATCCTGGAATCCAAGCTGAGATGGGAAGGTTCCCCACATGTTGGTAATCGGGGTTGTTGTGTCAGGAACGAAGGTTTTGTCTTGGATGATTAAGGGTATTTGGTTTGCAGGTATAAGTCCAGAATTTATTAGGGCTTGTTCTGTTTCGTCTTGGATTAGGTAGCCGGCTGCTTCGCCTGCATAAACGTTGAGACGGGTTATGCCGTAGGCGTGGTCGTGATAGAACAGTAGTCTTGCGCTTTGCTGGTTGGTATAATAGAAGGTCAGTGAACCTGCACCTGGATTGTTAGTGGCTCCTGTAACTGGCGCTGTTGTTTGACCGACTGTGTTGGGCACGACGTTTCCATTGACGAACCACATGTCAGGAACATATTGGACGCTGACGCCTTTCGGGTATTGTGTAGTTTCTCCAGCTGGAGTGGTCCATTGGTGAGCTGTGCCATCACTGATCCATGGAGTATTTCCGCCGTGAAGATGCAGTGTTGCTCTATTCTGTGTATAGCTTTCTTTCATTCCAGGCATGCCAGGCATGTCTAAGGGGCCCATTCCTGAGCCCATTACAGTGGTATCGACTGGTAGAAAGAGGTCCCCTCCGGTTCCTGTGGGTAGAAAGTTCGTGAATTTAACACGTACGGGCCTATCCCTTTGAGCTACGATTAAGGGTCCTAAGTATCTGGGTCTATCAACTGATTTTACCTGTTGACCGACAGCATTCAATATTGGCGATCCGTTGGGATATGTTAGAGCAAAATGAGCACTGCTGCCTATGTTTACTGAAGTTTCTAGTTGTACATAGCCTCGTAGGGTAGAGGGTGCTAAATCAGAGTGAAATTGCTGCTGAAATTGAACAACTGCGATTTCATAATAGTCGCACCCAGGAAAAGTTGTTGTGTCTGGAACAGCGATTGGGATGTATTGCCCAAGGTTGTTTGCGCCTGCAGGACCAAGTCCTGGCAAGGAGTCGACGAATTTGCGTATTCCGCCTTCAACATTTATTATATTGCCTTGAGCATCACGTGTTACCGTTGGCAGTTGACTCGTCGCATAGTTTGGATACGGCCCAAAGTAGTGTGGGACTTCGCCGTCCGCGGGCATTGCTGAGCTGCGCTTGATTATCAAGGGGTTAAGTAGAAAGATAATAGTGATTATCGTTGTTATTGTGAGAATTTTTTTCAAGAATTTTCTAGGGTTATTTAGCATTTTTAGTCTTCCTATTTTTTACTAACATTTCAGCGGTGGATGTGTTTAAGCGCTAGTAACTGTAGCTCTACAGTTACAGCTAACTTGTCAAGGAGATGCCATCGATGTTAAGGGCTGAATTCCCCCGTATTTTATAAAAAGACTTAATCTGCTGCTAATTCCTTTGGAAGAAAAATCAGATAGCGCGAGAGATTTTAACACATAAAACCTTTAATGCAACACTATCGTTTGTGATGTCGGGATGGGCTCGTAGCCTAGCACGGCATAACATCGAGTGGTGATATCACCTTTAGGCTTTCTCTTAGCGAAATGCAACACCCTCTTTTTTTGTTGCCCGTCGCCTCAAACGAAGTTATCCCGCACAATAAGCATTTCTAAAGTCGCCTGACCTTTTTCTTTCCGGCTAAGCTGCAAATCTTAAATTTTGAAAGAAACAATCTACAGTTAACTTGTTTACGAGGTTTGAGTGATGCCCGAGTTTCTTGGCGAGTTTGGAAATTGTATTGAAGGCAAAAAAGAAGCCGTGAAAGCTAAGATATTTCAAGGAACACCAAATCCTTTGGAAGATCGGTTCAGTTTTGAGTTTCCATCATTATGGAACACGATCGATAAGTCTGCTGTGCTTGCGGCTCAAGTAAGTGAGCTTGATGTTTTGGCTGTGGATTCAAGTGTTTACTCTAATTTGCTTTCGACTGGCGGGGTTTTTTATGTTGTGAGGTCTTTGGGTGTTTGTCGTAGTTTTCAGCAGAAATGGCTTGAGAGTGACGTTTTCTTCTCCCGAGGTGGTTCTGTCGCCGAACGTCAGTATCTCACGGTTAAGATGGAGATGGCGGAGTTTCAGGTCGCTTTAGATGCCCTAAAAAATGGGTTTGGGTGCTCAACCATTTTGATTGATGGTTCGCTGTATGGTCGTTTAGTCCATGTGCCGCTGGAGTCTACGGTTGAAGAAGACCGTTTGATTCTTCTTGATTACTTCAGGGTTTATCGGCAGTTGCTTGATGCTTGTAAACAGAACGGCGTGATGTTGGTTGGGGTTGCGAAGGAGAGCCGCTCGACTGCTTTCAGGGATTACTTGTTAAATTTGATTTTCAGAAAAGCACTCGAAGAAGCTGAGCTCGAAGACACTGACGCCAGAATGATACTGCCTCTTTTTATGGAAGTTGCTGATAACGCAGCTTTAGGTCTTGCGAAGTTTGAGCGGTTCAAACAGAAGTATGGCGACAAAGTTGGTGTGGTCGCGCTTATTTTTGAGGAGTTGGCTCGTTCTAGACCTGATTATCAGGTTGTTATGCGGTATGCAAAGGGTGTAGGTTATACAAGGCCTCTGCTTTTGGGTGCTTCGCCCCGTTTAGAACGGCGTCTAAGTCAGTTTCAGTCGCATCCAGAAAGCTACGTTAGGAAGAATTTTCCAAATGCTATTCGAGATATGGGGAAAAGCTTGCTCGATGAGGCTGCAGGAGTTGTTGCTGGTATCGCTGATTTTCCTGCGATTTTGTCGTTTTATGTACTTTTTGATCCCCGTGATTCTCCAATCAGGATTGACGTTCCCTGTTACGATAAGCGTTTTATCGATGTGGGCTGGCATAAACCGTTTTCTGTCGATTTAAGCGAAGTCTTGAAGGTGTTAGCGACGGGTTATTGCGGGTTAGATTGCCATAACCTGTGGTTGAAGAATGTGGATGAGAGAGTCAGGCTTAAGAAGAAAACGGTTGATAATATCTATGTTCCCTACCTTGAAAAGTTGTTTGGGGAAAAAATAATTCGTGGGAGG
>JAOZHX010000035.1 GCA_026014665.1 Candidatus Bathyarchaeota archaeon | reverse complement strand
AACCTACACGACTAGTTACCTTGTCACCTACCAGGTTAGTGGTGCCGAGAATGCTTTTGATCCTCCGGAAGCTGAATGGGTGGCTAAGAACGGCGTTGCCTCTGGTAGCTTCACTGCTGTGGTTACGGTTGGCGGTGTACGCGACACCTTCGTTGGCGATAATCGCCCAGCCACCATTACAGCTCCGACTACAATCACTGGTACATACCAAACCTCGTACTGGGTGACGTATGTTGTGACTGGTGCTCAGAACAGTATTGTTCCCCCTGCCTCTGAATGGGTTATTAAGGGTCAGACTGCTACGGGTATCTTTCCATCTGTCGTTACAGTCGGCGGAGTAACTGATACTTTCGTTGGTGACAATCGACCAAGCACAATCACTGCTCCTACTACTATCACCGGCGTCTATGGAGAGTCTTATTGGGTGACATACGTGGTATCTGGTGCCCAAAACTCTATCTCTGCTCCAGCAGGTGAGTGGGTTGCTAAGAATGGGGTTGCTACTCGCAGTTTCACTGCTGTCGTTACGGTCGACGGGGTTAAGGACACGCTTGTTGGCGATGACAGACCTGCTAGCATTACTGGACCGACTACTATCACTGGAACTTATCAGACATCTTACTGGGTGACATACCAGGTTTCAGGTAACGAAAACCCCATTTCGGCTCCTGCCTCTGAGTGGGTCAATAAGAACGCTGCTGCCTCAGGTGTATTCCCTGATGGCTCAACCGTAGGCGGTGTACGCGTCACCTTTACTGGTGATAACCGTCCAAGCGCCATCACTGCGCCCACAACCATTACTGGAACGTACCAAACTAGCTACTTGGTAACTTACCAAATCGTGGGCTCTCACAATGCCTTTGACGCTCCACAAGAAGAGTGGGTTAACAAGGACGGCGTTGCAACGGGAAGTTTCACAGCTATAGTTACAGTTGGCAGCACTAGAGATGTTTTCGTTAGAGACAACAGACCTTTAACCATCACTGGACCTACCACTATCACTGGAATCTACCAGACACAGTATTACCTAACAGTATTCTCCGTCTACGGCTCAACTACTGGTTCAGGCTGGTACGACGCTGGCACAACAGCATATGCACACCTCAACATCGGAACAGTCGCAGGCTCCGCGGGAACCCAATATGTATTCACATCATGGATAACCGACGCTTCAGGCGGCAACTATGTCCAAAGCAATGGTATAACCATGAACGCTCCAAAAACAGCGACTGCCAATTGGAAGACTCAGTACTACCTTACGGTATCTTCAGATTACGGCTCTCCGACCGGCACAGGATGGTATGACAGCGGCTCAACCGCAAACTTCGCCGTAACGTCGCCGGTCTCAGGGGGCACAGGAACGAGGTACGTGTTCACGGCGTGGTCTGGCGATTCATTCGCAACAAGCACTAGCGCCTCAATTACGATGAACAGCGCTAAAACAGTCACCGCTAACTGGCAAACACAGTACCAAGTTACCTTTACGGTTGCTCCATCTGGAAGCGGAACTGCCTCTCCTGTGGGAAATGATTGGGTAAACGCAGGTTCAGTTAGTATCTCTGCAACAGCAAGCACTGGCTATGCATTTGCTTCGTGGACAAGCACTGCAGGTACTGTAACCAGTCCAACATCAGCCCAAACAACCGTTACCATAACTGGCCCTGGCACAGTAACAGCCAACTTTAACTCACAAGCATCACCCACATCAACGCCAACACCGACGACTGCTCCAACAGAGTCCCCGACTCCAACCGAGACACCGGCTCCAACACCCACCCCCACCGAAACGCCTACCGAAACTCCAAGCCCAACCCCGACTCCTAGTGCAACTCCGATTAGTACTCCAGAGCCACAGCCTCTCACTGTTGCCCCGTTGAACATAGCGATAGTCGTTGCAACAGCTGGAGTAGCAATAACACTCATCGCGTGGGCGCTAAAATCGGGGATGCTTTTCAAGAAGAAAAAGCTCTAAACTCCTTTATCTTCTTTTTATTTGAGATCCTTAGATAAATCAGGCTTTTTCTATAGCGGGCGATCCAGCGCACACCAAAGCTCTACTAGCACGGTCTATTGAGGGATTTGGAAAGCGAAGGCGCTTGAACTGGAGGGTTCCTCTATATAAGCTTAAATATATGTTGCCTTAACATGAATAATAGAAGGGATAAGCGCTAATTAGCTAATTTCGAAATGAGGAGAAAGGAAAATGCAAACTTCAAAATTTAAACATCAAGTGAAAGCTATTTCACCAATAATTTCAGTATTGCTTATGGTCGCCGTAGCTGTAGTAGCTGCCGTGGTAGCCTACACTTGGGTGGTCGGTTTCATGGGAGAGCAAGGAGAAAAAGGAGGCAACGCCATAGAAATCCAAAGCTACACTGCAGGGAACAACCTTGTCATTTATTTACGGAATACCGGTACAAAACTTGTCCACCTCAAATGGGATTCTAGCGTTTACGTTAATGATGTCTTGTATAACATCTTAAGGTATGAACGCATGGATGGCACAACATATGATGCCATTGGTAAGGACAAAATTCAGCTTGGAATCGGATCCTACATAAAACTTACAACTGATTATTATAACTATAAACCCGGAGACAGAATTAAGGTTGTTACTTTCGAAGGCGTAATCTTCGAAATACAGGGAGGCGGAGCCCAATCAACCACCACAGTTTCAAACCCTGATCAAACTGTACGGGTAACCTTCAACGTTAGTCCGTCAACAACATATGGCTCGGTCAACCCGTCAGGCACCCAAGAATACCCACTCGGTAGAATAATAACCATAACTGCCACTCCGAATACCGGTTATGCGTTCTCTTCTTGGACTTTCAATGGGAACTTCCAGATAATTAACCCCACATCATCAGTAACTACCGCTCAGCTTAACAGCGACGGCACCATAACAGCCAACTTCATCTTAGCAACAAGTAACAAACTGGTCTTTACAGAAGGCGCCAGCCAAACCCTGCTTGTTAACCAAATGTCCTCAGCAATTACAATTCAAAGGCAAAACTCAGCTGGCAACCCAATAACAAGCGGATCAACAACCGTAAATCTTGAAAGAACAGGTTCTACTGGTGCATTCTACGCTACTGCATCAAGCACAACTCCAATCAGCCAAGTTACAATAAACAATGGCGAAAGCTCGGTGAGTGTCTACTATAAAGACTCAGCTGTTGGCACACCAACCCTGACTGCTTCCGCAACGGACTATCAGCCGGTAAAAACAACCTTCACAATTACCACTGTTGCCCCGACTCCAACTCCGACTGGTCCGACTCCAACTCCGACTGGTCCGACTCCAACTCCGACTGCTCCAACTCCAACCCCTACGCCTACACCAACCTCAACTCCAACACCCACCCCTACCCCGACGCCAACTCCACCCCAACCAACTGACGTTACAATAACCTTTGCAGTCAATCCAGCAGGTGCAGGAACCACAAACCCCAGCGGCACCAGAACATATAGCTACGGTGCCACAGTCCCAATCACTGCAACTCCGAACAACGGTTATAAGTTCTCATCATGGACAGTTGTAACTAGCGGAGGAACCATTGTAATCGATGATCCAAATTCCGCATCAACAAATGCTGGAATGCTTGGCTCCGGAACAATCACTGCAAACTTCATCTCGTCTACAGATTTCAAACTGGTATTCATTGCGGGTGCAGAACAGAACGTTGAACGTAATGTTATGTCAAAGGTTATTACAGTTCAACGTCAAACGGCATTAGGTGTTCCAGTAACAAGTGGCACCACTGTTATTAATTTAGCAACAACCTCTAGCGGCGGTGCATTCTACGCGACTGCAACCTCAACAACCCCGATTACCTCAGTGACAATAACAACTGGAAGTACTGCAGACTTTTACTATAAAGATTCAAACACCGGATTTACCACAACCCTAACCGCGTCAGCCAGCGGATATCAACCAGTGAGCACAACATTCAGAGTCAACCTGCGATACTCAACCTTCGATGGATCATTAGACCGAAACGCAGTGGATTACTGGCTTAGAGGCTGGACAGTAGGAACTCAACCACCGTTCTACCAGTCCCCTGCAGGTGAAGGCTTTGACGGCAGTAAAGCAGCAAAAGCTGATTCAGCTACCGATGGACCATTCACATGCAACTACTTAGACACCACCGTTGGAAACACAATAGAAATAACCTTCATGTACAAAGTCCAAAACACAAACAGTGCATCAGACCTCCGACTTGCATACTCAACCTACTCAAACCCCAACACCATTAATCTAACCCCCAACAGCCCACACTTCATGAGCCCCTACGGAGCTTACTTTGCGAGCATAGGCAGACCAGCCCAAGACAACGTATGGTACACGTACACAGTAGTATTCACTAGAGCTGTAAACCCCAACTTGTTCACAGATCACTTCTGGTTCCGCTTCGAATCAAACCTCACCTCGGGAGAAAGAGTCTGGGTCGACAACGTAGCAATCAACGTCTATTAAAACAAACAACATCACCTTTTTTTGGTTAACCAAGCTCTTTAGTAAAACAAATCGTAAAAGACTACCTCTTTCAAATACACAAAACTGATAACTACACCACCACTAACATATGCGCATGAAACGTGTTATCCTCGTCACAGGCACACCCTGCATCGGAAAAACAACAACCGCCAAAGCCCTCGCCGAAAAACTAAACGCCCACTACATCAACCTAACCGAATTCGCCAAAACATATAACCTGATATTGGGCGAAGATAAGCAACGCAAAAGCACGATCATAGATGAACAAAAAATGCGCCAAAAACTAACCCAAACCATAAACAGCATAAACAACCAAAACATCGTAATTGATGGTCACTACGCAGCCGCAATAGTCCCAACCCGAAGCGTTACTCACGTCTTCGTGCTGAGAAGAAACCCGCAGGAACTAAAAGCATTCATGGAAAAAAGCGGTTACAGTCAAAATAAACTTCAAGAAAACCTGCAAGCGGAAATTCTCGATGTCTGCTTAACCGAAGCTATAGAAGCGCATGCAAGCAAGGTCTATGAACTGGACATTACGGGCAAAACAACCCAAGAAGTCATAGTCGACATAATGGACGTGCTAAACATGAATAAAAAATGTTCCGTAGGCATTGTGGATTGGATAGGAACGCTGGAACGCGAAGGCATCCTCGATGAATACTTAAAAACCTAACTTACCTTACCGAAAACTACCAATTTTTTGCTTTGTCAACAACGTAATTTTGCGCCGATTCGAATAAGATTTCGCATGATCACTAAATTTTTCACCAATCATAATTGGATTCGACAAATTCACATCCTCTGAAGCCGTATCTAAACTGATAATCACGTTCACACCAATCGTCCGATTCCAATCCCTCACCCAAACCCCCTGCTCCAAACGTCCTTTCTGCACAATCAAATCAAAATGCCGCAAAACCCCGCTGTGCCCTTCCAAAACAGCATTTTCACCATTCACTCGGTAACCTTCTTTCTTAAAATAGCCAACCGCTAAATCCAGCAAATGGCTCCTAGGCTTAGCTTGCCCATCCACACTCATAACGCTCACTCACTTTTCCCTGCTAAACTGTTATCTACTCGAGTGTGGAAAAGGTTTTCGGAAGCAACCGCCAAATGACACCCATAAACATCATAAAATGCGTCAAATGCCAAAACTTCATGCTTGCCGCAAAAACCCAAAAAACCAAAACCTGTCCTTACTGCAACGCTAAAAACAATCTATGGAAAACCAAAATAATAGCATCTGCCCAAACTTCCGCTGAGGCATCCAAAATTCTAAAACAGCTAAAAGAGCAAAGGGGCTTCCCAAAATCCTAACCCATTTGATGTAACATTTCGCATGCCTTGCATAGATCCATCGCTGAAGGTTCTCCGCATTCGATGCAAGTCCTAAAATTCTCTTTCTTCGCAGTTTCCTCGATTGCGGGACGCAACCGTTCCATTGCCCTTTGAACTGTAAACTTTACGCCTACATGTTTAATTTCCATACGATTAAGCATACCTCGGATGTCGTTGCGTAAGGCTTCTGAAGCATAAGGGCATGGGGTATCTTGAAAATCGATTTTTTTAATGTATGCATAGAGTGCGCTTTCTTTTTCAGGGATTTCACAGAGAGGCTTGATTTTTTGTACAAACAGTGGATGCACTTCACTGGTTATGGGTTTCTCTTTAGCTAGGCGTACGATGTCTCCTCGGATGATGTTCATGAGTATTGTCTGTGTTTCATCATCGAGTGTGTGACCGGTTGCAATTTTGTTCGCGTGAATTTGTCGAGCGCCTATGTTGATGGCTTTTCGCCGCAGAACTCCACAATAAGCGCAAGCCGTGAGTTTGTTGTTCTTTTTTCTGATTTGAGCTATCATTTCATCTAGGGTTAGTCCATACAGGTCTTTGAAGGATACGATGTGTTGTGGGACGTTAAGTTTTTTGCATAATGCGTTTGCAATTTGTAGTGCTTGGTCGCGGTAGCCTTTGATGCCTTCGTCTACAGTGACTGCTGTTAAAGTGGTTCTTGGTCGATGTTTATGCAGTTTTGCCATGATGTATAATAGGCTAAGGCTGTCTTTGCCGCCTGAAACTGCAACTGCCAAGTGATCGTCGAACTGAAGCATGTGGTAGCGTGTTATGGTTTGGCGGACTTTGTCTTCGATGGTTTGTGCAAAGCATTTTTTACACAAGGTTTCACCTGAATACTGCCGATGGTAGAGGGCTGGACGCGTTTTGCATGCGGTGCAGGTTTGCGGGGGCATGATGTTTCTTCACTGTTGGTTGAATGGTTTGTTAAAGTAAATAAACGATGCAGTGCTATTTGACTAATTTGCTGGTTAAAGATGGCTGTTAAACCTACCAAAAACGTTGAGTTTAAAGAAGTAACCTACAAGCAGGAACGTTGGGAACGACTCAGAAGGCTTCGCGTCAAAGCCAGATCGATTATGTCTGCGTTAGAAGCGTTCCACCTTCCTTCAGTTGTTCATGGCAGTGTGGCAAGGGGCGACGTAAGCAGTTACAGTGATGTTGATGTTTTCATTCCAGAGTTGCAGAATAGTTTTTTAGTTGAAATGGCTCTGCAGAAAGCGAATATTACTGTAAATTCTCGATTTATGGTGATGGCTACACCGACTTATGCCATGAAAGCGCACATAGAAATCGATGAGCATACTATGGTTTCGTTTCCGCTCATGGAAATGCGCAAAGTTGAACGTGAGTTTTACCGTTTTGGAGGCGAAGCCAACCTAAATCAGATTAATGCAAATGTTCGTGTGGCTGGCGTGGATAAGCGGCTTATGTTTATTGAGCCAACACTAAATGGTCATATTGAAAGCAATGTGGTTGGCAGGGAAGAGTTTGTGGCTGGTGTTTTAGGTATATCAGTAGATACAGTTCTTAACAGGGTTCGCACTCTTTTGAAGCGTGATTTGACTGGTCGAACGGGTGTTTTTGTTAAGCGGGAGCTTTTGCCTGATGAAACGTTTGAGTTGGCGTTAAAAAAATTAAGCGATGCTAATCCTGCTGTTCGGCGAAGGATGAAAAAATAGGTTTAAGATGGGTAGTAGATTAGTTCCTTTTCTTCGAGAAGTGCTTGGATTTTGTCGACTGCTTCGTAGACTTGTTCCTCTTTTTTGGCTCCAACACAGACGAGTTTGCCAGCGCTAAAGATTAAGAAGACGACTTTGGGTTCGTCCATGCGGTAGACTGCACCTGGGAACTGCTCAGGTTCATACATTACTCGGCTAAGTTTGTAAACTAGGCTTTCTAAGTCTATTTCACCGCCTAGTTCGGCTGAGGCGACGATGTTTTGGATGTTCACGATGGGTTTTTCTGTGATTTGGATGCCTTCGCTTCGAAGTTCTTTAACTACTTTTTCAACTGCGCTTCGGCTTTCCTTCTCTGACTTGGCTCCAGTGCAAACCATTTTTCCTGTTCCGAAGATGAGAGTCGCGGTTTTAGGTTTTTTTAGGCGGAATACTAGTCCTGGGAAAACTGAAGGGTTGTATTCTGTTTGGGGGAACTTTTCGACGATTTTTTGTAAGTCTATTTTTTGGTTGAGTGAAACTGAAGCAACAATGTTTTGGATTGAGATGATTGGTTTTCTTTTACTCATGTCAACCACACAGTTCAGTATTTAAATAGAGTATGGAGTATATAAAGCATCTTTATATAGGGGTCTCAAAGGGCTGCGTGTTCGGTTGGTGTCTTGTCTGTTAGGTATGGAATTTAGGGCTTTTTTGTTGTTTTTAGCACTTATTCTTTAGGGTTTGGTTGAGGTGTGTTTAGCTGTGTTTTTTCTCTATACCCCCTTATTTATGGGTTCAGCACTTGTTGCTTTGCTGCCTTGTTGGCTTGGTTTTCATTGGTACACTATGGTTGATTCTATGAATGTGAGGCTTTTATGGTGTGTTTTTGAGCAGTTGTTTGCGTTGGATGCTGCTCGGTGCTTGGCGTTTCTTTCGCATTTATTACAAGTGTTTCTTTCATTCGACCTCATGTACCCTGTTGCCGCTGCTACCCTGATTTTGTGGATACGTAACTAGATAGGTTCGAAAGTCTCAGTTTTGTTTTTAAGTACCTTTATTTGGGAGACAATGCTGTTTTTTGGTTGGGCTGGCGTGTTGGTGCGTGGCTTTCGGACCCTAATAGGGACTGAGGAAACTCCGCCCACAAGTAGAATTGCAGTCCCGGATGGGGCAGCGCGAGAGCGTTGGCAACGGAGCAGAAACGAAACGTCCACATGGACTTGGCTGTGATGCGTTTGTGACGCTGAGTGTGCCATGCTGGAATCGATGAAACGGCCGTCCTGCAAGTGGAAAGGGCAAACAGTCGCCGATGAAGCATCTACCGGAAGGCGCAGGTAGCCCGATTAGCCAAATGCCACGGTTAACAAAAGGCGGGTTATGTCCAACACACCAGCCTATTTTTTAACTAATGTGACCATACAACCGTATAGACCCTTGTTATCTCGAAACAAGAGTTTGTAGAGCATACCCTGTTTTACTTTTTCAAACAAGGACAAACAGACTTGCCCAAGGCCACAAAATATCTCCAAATCGCCAAGTCAAATCTCGGCATTAAGAACACCTCTGTTGGAGATACAGCTTCCATAGACTGTTTTTCAAAGAGTTAGGAAAAGAAGAAATAAAAGAATTAATGGTTTGTTAAAAGCTCTATTGCTTGTTGTCTTGGTACGGCTACAAGAGTTTCAGTCGTGACCCACTCTGAAATACCGACCGCAAATTTCATTGCTTCTTTCTCGTTTGCAGCTTCAAACACGACAACGGTATCGTAGCGTCCTAATGTCCAGTACCAGCTTAGCATGTTGATGCCCTTTACCTTCCAATCAACCATGATCTGAGCTGTGTCACCGATCTCTTTCTTGTCTGGTGCTTTACGGAATTTTCCTAGATTAACAAAAATCAATCAGCTCACCTCCAACCCGTAGAACGCAAACGACGATGATGCCTACTTGAGGTACTTCATTGTTTCTTTCAAAAGAGAGCACGGGTCGATTTGTAATCGTTTGGTATCCTTGCCAAGCCATATTCGACGGTTCACCCATAAACTTAACCATGACATCAGCACTGGGCACATCATACACTATAACCGTTATGTGTTCAGGCGTCGAACCCTATCCTCCAACAACTTTTATTCCATATTTTTGGCAAAGGTTCAAGTTTGCAGAGAAATTCAAAAACGTCTTCTTTGCAGCTTCATTGTGCATAGGACAACTATCAGGGTTATGTTTGACTATCCATAGAAAAAACATAAAACTTCTCCTACAGCTTAATTTTCCAGTTATTAAATAACTTTTTGCTAGTTTATCAATAGCAGCCTAAAGGCCATCATTTGTTCCAATTCAACGCTCTCCAAACTATGAAGTAGATAATCAATTCAAAATAACTTTTAGAAATATGTGAAATGGCGCCCAGATTTTAACTAAAATTAATTAATAAAAAAGTGGAATTTTGCTCAGGTTTACCTGATTTAGTTCCACCTTAAATTTCTAAGGGCAGGTCAAGTCTGAGCCTTATTGTTGACAGCGACCCATCCAAGCGATGTCTTGGTCGCAGCAGATTCTTGCGCCGCTTTGAACCTGCTACATCACGGCCTAGATGTTCAACATATGCATGTTCAGCCCACAGAGGCATAGTCTTTGTCGCATGCCAATTTTTCGCTGTTTAGATTGGCATGCATCAATGCCTCGGTGCATTACATCTAAAGCTTGCTCCCTGACCTGCAAAATATTGATTGATTTTGGTTTTAGATAAAGGTTGTGACATCGCTGGTACAAAATGTAACAAAAATGGTTAATTTAGGACAAAAGCGCTAAGACGCCTATCCTCCAGTTTTTCGCCGATAAATCAACAACGCTGCCACCGCACACACGGCAATCAGCTACAAGTTCCTAATGAATTTTTGCACACACTCGCCGCCATCTTAGCGTTTGAAGACTGCTGCTGTGTCGATTATGCGTTGCAAAGTGAGCATCTGTTTCTTCGCAGCTTCTTTTATCGATGGGCAAACTTGTCGAGAACGAAAATCTCTAGTTACTGTGCACCGCCGATTTGCTCAGACTTAGGACAACTCAAGAACCATCTTCACAGACTCTAACACGACAGAAGACATAGCAGGAACAATCATGCCTGCATTTTTCTTTAGCCACACCCAATCATCCTGAACGATCCTTAAATCTGCTCTTTGCCCTTTCTGGAGTTCCTTCTTAAGTGCCTGTAGCTTTTTCACTATTTTTTCCCTCTCTCCCCGAGGCATATCTGACATAAGAATTTGGTCGGTAGCTTGTTTGAAAGAGTTGTCTAACCGTTCACCGAATGATTCGGCGATTGGGGCAACCTGTGTAGGCTCTTTGGGCGTTGCTTCAAAGATGCGGCCGGTCGCGTTTTGAATGAATGAATATTTTTCAGCGTATTTTTCCATGTGCTCGATGACTTCCACGCCTTCAGCGGAGAGCTTTGCAAATATCCACTGCTGGCTTCTTCCACGCGTGAGCGCAACAAGCGCTTTTTCTTCAAGGAACGTCATGTTATTATCCATTTGTTTCTCAGAGACTTTGAGTGTATCTTGGATTATGGCTCGGTCCACGCCGAAACGGCTTGCAGGGTTGTCCTTGAAATGTTTGTAAAGCAAAAACAAAATGTCCAATTTTATTTGGTCATCTGACGTGGGCATGTTGGTTCTCTCCGCTCACTTGTATCTTTTGTGTTTCACGATTTAATACTTGTGGAAAACCAGACTAAGCCGTTTTTTAGGATGTATGACATCAGCTGCTACCTAGAGGCATTCGAAAAAATCCCAAGCTAAACCAACCATAGACTTTTGTTGTTGAACTATAAAGTAGAACCCTCACCTACTGTCACCGCTTTCGCTGTAGACCCAGCGCCTCCACAACCGACTCAGCAACAGCAACCGCTCTTCCACCAACTGAAACGTACATCATCGGAACCGGAGTTGCAATAATTATAGCAATCACACTGCTTGGATTACTGATAATGCGAAAACTTGGAAGACACTCTTAAAAGCCCGACGCGACAACCAATTCCACTTTTTCTTTTTTTGGCTAAGCTTGGAGGCTTGTCCGCTTTCTCGCTACTACACCAATTCCTACTTCAGGTAGTGTCTCATCGAGTCTTTTCTCTGCAGCTGCCATCGCTTCCTCTAAAATCTGCTCCGCTTCAGCGTTAACTGTTCTCGTGTTCATGGATATCTCTGTCGACTGGTTGGTTGATGTAACTATCTCACCAAGCAAGCCGCCGATGTTTCCTAATTCCTGACATGCCTCAGGCATAATCCCTGACATACCCGAGCGCACCTTATTTAACACGCTGGCAGCTGGAGCCAAAATCGTAACTAAGTCACCCATTTCAGTAACCGTATTGAGCCGCATAACGACGCTTTCCATTGCAAGTGAAGCCTGCATAAGCATCCTTTTTACTTTGCGAAGTTCCCCCAGTTCTGTAGCCAAGATGTTTGCACGAGCTTGATCTCGATTCGAGAGAGCCGCAACTGTACGCTGGAAAATATCCTTTTCCCTGACCTCAAAGCGCTGAACCGCAGCATCTAAGCTTCGAATCTGCAGGTTTAAGCGTTGAGTAACCAAACTAATTTGTCCTTTCAAATCACCCTCTGGTCTACCTATGCTCTTTATTTTTGATGCCACCGAGGCGTCTTTCTCTTTCGTTGTCCACCTTTCAATAAAGCGGTTACCCAAACCAATCAATCTCCCATGTTATTTACTGGCTAACAGGAGAATCCTCGATAAAAGAATGTTCGAATAAAATAAATGCAAACTGGCAGAGACCGCCTATCAGTTTTTACCTTTACCTTTAAAACAAACAAGTGCTAGCAAGCCCCCTCTCCATAGCAACCCAACGTTATTCTATGGTTAGACAAAATTTTAGTTTTTATAGCAAGCAGTAGCCAAAGAAAACTTGTCCAACAACTCCTCCGTTTTTATCGTTCATTTAGTTGTTCTCCTTAGCGACTTCTCCTTCCCTTTTTCGATGCACTAGTATTGGGTCCCTTCAACATTCTGCCACACTCACACCGCCGCTACCCCAACATGGAACCATGCTGAGAGTGTAGTGTGATTATCTTGTGCCACACCGTAACAGGCATCTAAACAGGTTGCAATCAAAAAAAGCAATTACTGCCTTTTACT
>JAOZHX010000014.1 GCA_026014665.1 Candidatus Bathyarchaeota archaeon | reverse complement strand
ACCTCTAATTTAAGTAAACCAGTACGGATCTTCACTTAATTAATTATTTTGAATTTAAGTAGTATTTTATTTGTCGCTGAATCCTTTCCCTTAGCGACTTGTTTTTCATAGGTACGTACTCACGTAGCAACACAATAACACATAACGTTTCGGCAAACAACGCAATACTTTTGTGAACTCATAATAATCAATTTCTGTGAACAAAAGTATTGAGCGATTTGCATTATTAATTTCTTTAAATTAAAACTAATTCTTTCTTTATTTATTTTCAACTTTCTTTACTAACTTAACTAAGCGCCGTTGTTTGCCGTGTTATGTGCAGTTTGCGCGTACTCTGTCTCACTTTATCAAAGCACGAACAACGAAAAGCATTATGATCAAGAGTAAGTAAAATGGCCATACAGACAAGGATGCAACTGCTTTCAATGACGACTTTGCGATATTCTTGAATCCCTTTACAGGAGTAACGATAAAAACATCATCAATAGTAGCTTCTTCATTGTGTAGCTTCTTGATAAATGCATTGTAACGGTCGCGGAATCGGATTTCAAGACTGAGATAATAGGAATCCAGAAACAAAAATAAGACTATCGGAAAAATGGCTATCCAAATGAATTCCGGCTTTCCTTTATCAGCAACTACAACGACGATTGCTGAAACCAATCCGATGCACCAAGTCTTGGATGCAGAGCTGTTTGTAGCCATTCGGTTGATAACGCTTTGAAGGATTTCAAGATAACTCTGAACACCAGCCGAATCTATTTTAACTTTTGTCATAATTCTTCTTCTAAGAGAGCAATTTCTTCAGGTTATCCCAGTTCCATCTGTAGACACGACCACCGCCGGGAACTGCCCAGTCCTCTGATCCATCCCGATATCCAATGATCTGGAACTTCTCTTTTTGTTTTTCATTTGCAATTTTGAGCTCTTTGAGGACGCCGCTCGCGTTCTTGGTTTTCGGTCCAAGCATTATGATAAACACATCTGCCCTTCCAATCGCAGCCTTTGCCCGATCTAGCCAGTCTTTCTCGGGCGTAGCTTCCTTGAGTGAATGGTCGCTTATCTCGAACGGCGAATCATCATTCTTTGCTTGACCAACGATAAAATCCTTCAGAACCTTATCGTTATCGAAATCGAAACTGATGAACACTTTCTTTTTAGCCATAATCTACTCCTTTGTTTGAGTGGTTTGGATTGCTGCGTGCAAATTGCACATAACGTTTCGCCGCACTACGCAGCGGTTTTGCGAACTCTCAAATGATACGGCTGATGCCGCTACTAACGACTCATTCTTTTGCGGCGGAAGCCGCAAACCAAGTCGTGAGCAAAACCGTTGAGTGAGCACAATAATAAATACGTTTCAAATGAGCGAACGTCGTAGTGCTGTGTGTTATATGCAGTTGCCCGCTCATTGTAAGAGCAATAGTTTTCTTGTGGCGATAAACTCCTTAAATCGTAACTGATAGAAGAATACACCGCTCGATTTTTGTGAAGGTGTCCATTGAGTTCGATAATTACCCGCAGGGAGCCGTTGCTTAAGGAGAACTTCGACCTGCATACCAAGAGTATTGTAGATGATAAGTTCGACAACAGCCTCGCTAGGCAGAGAGAATTCAATTGTTGTAACGGGATTAAATGGGTTCGGATAGTTCTGGCGGAGTTCGAATCTCGTCGGGACGTTGCCTTCGATGTGTTCAACGGATGATGGATTCTGGAGCCACACAGTCACTGGCGTAGAAGAAACAGTACGGTTGCCGCCGGGCTCGATTGATTGAGCGTTAGAAGTCACTGTGTATGTTCCTACGGCGTCCGGCAGTGTAACAATCTTTGAAAAGATGCTGTCGCCTTCGTGCTGGAAACTTGTGTAGGTCTGGCTGCTTGGTCCCGAAAAAGTGACTGAAGGATTTGCCGTGGTCCACGCAGTTCCGTCGGAATAAGCACGGAGCCTGATAGTGTAGGATTGGCCTCTATTTAATGTATCGTTAGTTGATGGGGAAAGAAGTTTCAACTTGCGTGCATATGTATAGCGGGAATAGGATGAGCCCAAATCTTGAAGTGTCGAGTTAGCGCCCGATAGGGTATAGACGACACCGTTGTCATAGCGACCGACAAAGATATTGTAGTTGCCTCCTGTGCGGGTGCTAGAGAACACCAAAAAATCTGCGTTGACAGGATAGGCATCTGCATCTTCGACGCCAGTCGTATTGATCAATAGCCTGCTGGAAGTACTGGTGGATATGTTATAGTTGTAGATTTTGTCGTGCTGATCAGAAGCAGACTCCCAGCGTGAATAGAGAATGTTGTTGGCATCTCGATAGATGGGATAGTACTCTTGGATGCCCGAAGTAGCGATGAGAGCAGTCGGTGAAGTACCATTTGCATTCATCCACCAGATGTCTGCGCTCGATGATGCACCAGACCAGTACACGATCTTTGTGCCATCGGGTGAGTAGTTCGGGCCGGATTTTTCATCTGGTGTGGTAGTCAATTGCGTTTGAGAACTGCCATCAGCGTTCATACGCCAAATCTGCCCTTGACGCTTCCAGAGAATTTGGGAGGCATCGGGTGAGAACTTTGGGTCTTCGTCGATGATGCCAACATTGGGAGTTAGGTTAGAAAGTTGTGCCTCTGCTAAATCGTAAATGAAAATGTCAAGATTCTGGCGTGTTGAGGGACTTCCTTGTTGGATGGCCATAAATACAATCTTGGATCCATCTGGCGAAAAGTGCGGGTTCATAGCGTTCTTGATAGGCAACGCTCTGGTGATGTTTGACAGGGTTTGAGTATCGAGGTTGTAAACAAAAACATTCCCATCGATTGTATCACCGGGTGGTGGTTCCGCCAAATAGCTGCTGTATGTGTGATATGCAATACGCCCATTTAGATTTAATGTGCTTGGGCTTACGACGAACTCTTGCGCCCAAGGCCAGCCATCGGTTCGAACATCGTTATTATTCAAGAGCCTTGTGATGACTTCGAACGCTCGGTAATAGGTCCCAGTCTGCGTCGGTGTGTACGTGAAAGTGTACGTGCGTGTGCCATTACTCCCAATTGATAGCAGGCTT
>JAOZHX010000032.1 GCA_026014665.1 Candidatus Bathyarchaeota archaeon | reverse complement strand
CAGCGACAAATAAAATACTACTTAAATTCAAAATAATTAATTAAGTGAAGATCCGTACTGGTTTACTTAAATTAGAGGTAGGAAGTAATCTTTAAGTTTAATAAGTAAATTTCGCAACACAACAACAACATAACACGCGTAAGCACGGCGCTCGCGCAAAAAAAGATTATGAATAAAAACACAAAAATAACTCCTGCGCTCGCTCAACCCCACCCCATTTTAAAATATTATATAGTCTTGTGGGGTTGCGTGCTTACGCAGAACGTTATATGCCATTGGCACTACCAAAGGAGAAATAAATGAATTCCAAATTTCGATTCTTCAAGCACAGAGACATTCTATCTGGCGATGTGCTGTCTATGCGATTCTTGGTCAGTATCCCTGACGAGCGAGAATTTAACGGCAAGCTGTGGATGTTCCTTCAGGAAACTCGCTCAGAGTTGGAAGCAGAAACAAAGAAAGCAGTCCTGCAAACCCTAGGTCCAGAATTCGAGGTCAGAGACATCTCATTCAAGCGAGGAAGTATTGAAATTCTTTTGGTAATCGGTACGGTCTACTACGCAATATCCCGATACAAGAATTTTGTTGAGAGTATTGAGATGCTAGTCTCCCAACTTAGACGCATCTTTTCTAGGTTCTTTGAGCGATGGGGCCCGATGCCGGTTCATGTATCAGGCAATTGGACACCGGGGCCGGCTATGGTTCGAATAGAAACAATGATGTCATACAGACCAATAGATGTGAATACTATCTTACTTTGGTATGTCTTGCTGAGTCACGCAGTTCTGCTCGGCGTTTTCATTTGGTTGTTGTTACATAGATAGGAGATAAATACAAATGGATCCAAACAAGAAAAGTTCAGTTGATTCTCTTACTCAAGTCCTTGATCAGATAACAATCTACAACGCAGAGGACTTAGCCACAGGGAAAGACCTCGGAGCGATAAACTTTCTATCAGGTAAGTATCTCTTTGAGCAAGCCATTCAACTAGCAAAGGAATTTCGCTCACTTCCACTCGATCTGTTGCCTAATCAGACTTTGGGGCAATTAAGATCACCTGTCCAGCAACTTGGTAACGCTCTTAAGAAGGTCGCAGATTTTACTCTCGTTGGTCAACAGAATCCAGAAGGGCAACGCAATTCAATTCTCCAAGAGGTTCAACGATTCTACGACGAAGCATTCTTGGCTCTCACTCCACATCTTGCGTATCTCAGTTTGAAAAGTGCAGAAGTTCAAGAAACAATGCGCCGTTCCAAGGAACTTCTGATTGATACTCAGAAGAAGGTTGCTGATGACCTCAAGGAAGTTGCTCAGATGAAAAAAGACCTTGATGGGATTGTACAGGCTGCAAGAGATGCAGCCTCCAAGATTGGCGTTGCTCAATTTGCCACCAAGTTTGAAGAACTGTCAACAGAACACGATGGCCACTCCGAGAATTGGTTGAAAGCAACTATTGGTCTTGCGGTTTCCACTGTACTTGCTGCCGTGGGTTTGCTTCTCTTGTTACCGCCCCTCACTGATATGAGTGATCCATCAACGATCCAGAGAATCATCACCAAGCTAATTGTGATTTCGATTCTTTATTATGGCGCACTTTGGGCATCCCGTAACTACCGAGCACATCGCCATCTCGCTGTCGTAAACAAACACCGTCAAAGTGCTCTCTCCACTTTTGAAACGTTTGTCAATGCCGCCGCTGATCAGCAAACCAAGAATGCTGTATTGCTTGAAGCAACTCACTGCATTTTCTCTCCAGCGGTATCAGGTTACTTAGGCGCCGATGAAGAAAATCCAAGCAATCGAGTGATTGAGATTCTTAAGACGGTTAGCTCAGGAGCTACGAAGTAGTGCCAACGGCATATAACAGCAGTAGCAACGACACTCGATTTTATTGATATGAATTATTGTACTCGTTCAATGTTTTCGCTCACGAAGAATTTGTCTGTTTGTAGTTCGCTCAAACACTGCGTTGCTACTGCACACGTTATACGCAAGTGCCCCAACTACAAATAATTATGGACTCAAAAAATATTCTTCAGCAAATCATCGATTCTGCGAAACCATTCAATGAATGCGTTTCCTTTTCAACCAAACCGGGAATCTACGGCGTCTTCTTCTACGGTGATAAATTTCCTTTGGTCAGTGCAGAAAAACACATAAAATCAGGTTCACTAATCTACATCGGCAAGACAGAATCAAGTCAAATTGATCGAGACATTGGTCAACATTTTGCATCAGGAGAAACCGGAAGGTCTACATTGAGACGTTCGCTTGGTGCTCTCCTCCGTGTATTACTTGGGCTGAAGCCAGAGCCGCGAAATCCAACTGAATCATCTGATAGAAAGTATCGAAATTATAGGTTTGATATAGAGGGCGAAAAATCTTTGACACAATGGATGAAAACGAACCTCGGCTTATCATTCTATGAATACGATGAATCTCCCAGAGAGATTGAGAGACTTGAAACTGAGTTAATTCATTTGTCCGCTCCTATTCTTAACCTCAAGAGTAATTCAGTAAATCCTTGGAAATCTGAAGTGAGCAACTCTCGTTCAAAATGTGCCCAGTTAGCTCGAAAAGCTTCAGATTTCTCTGGTAATCAAATTCCAGACAAAAAACAAAATCATTCAACGAGAAAGGTACGGGTAATGTCAGATCAACTTACACTACACGAAGCGATGAAGGAAGTCTTGCAAGGTTGCACAAATAAAACTGCAACCTTCACATTTGTTTCGTCTGAAATTAGTAAGCGTGGACTTTATGCGCAAAAAGAAGGTGGAGATGCACCTCCGAGCCAGATTAGACTACGAGCACGGAAGTATCCACATCTTTTCGAGATTATTCCACCAGACAAAGTTAAACTAAAATGACCATTGGGGCACCTGCGTATAACACGGCAAATAACGACGTTGGCAATGGCGATATGATGAAAAGAACTCACTCAATGCTTTCGTTCACAGGCAATGATTCGATCAGTAGTTCACTCAAGCATTGCGTTATTTGCCGAGCCGTTATGTGTTATTGTGTTGCTACGTGAGTACGTACCTATGAAAAACAAGTCGCTAAGGGAAAGGATTCAGCGACAAATAAAATACTACTTAAATTCAAAATAATTAATTAAGTGAAGATCCGTACTGGTTTACTTAAATTAGAGGT
>JAOZHX010000029.1 GCA_026014665.1 Candidatus Bathyarchaeota archaeon | reverse complement strand
CCGAAAGGTTGCAATGCTCATAAGCAGAAGGACTACTGCTTTTTTCTTTTTATTGTATACTTTTTCTGCAGTTAATTGCTTACTTAATATTCTTGGTACTTTACTTGATCAACAAACCAGGGTACCATCGTTCAGCCCTTTCCCAATAGTGTAAGAAGAGGTCTCTGCACCATTTTAGGAATTTCTCGTCGGTGCCGAACAACCCCAGATAATCTAACACGCCTTTATGGGTGCGGAAGACGACGGATGCCTCTTTTTCGCTAATTACCAAAGCGACAGGGACACGTTCTACGTACCTGCTACCAACTAAGACTTTGGCATTAGAGCCCGCCCAATTTTTTGCCAGGTTCTTCTGCATGATAAACTTGAAATCTATGCCTTCAACCATTTTTTCTTCCGCAGGGTTCTTAGTGGTCGAATCAACCTGCTCAGCCATAGTCCAAAACTGCTTCTCCGCTGCCGCCAAGATTTTTCTGACCCGATTAAAGCTGGACACTGCTTCTGTGCAAAACTCGGCGTTAGACAACTCCCCCAACCTGTCAACGAATTCGTATGGCAGACAAGACAAGTCATGTTCTAAGAAGAAGTCCGCGTTCTTTAGAATAAAATTAAAGACTGTAAGGTAACCAGTTGCCAAAGTGCCTAGCGAAGTGATTGCGTATGAACCGTCAACTTTTTTCTCTATCAATTTTGCATCCGTTAACCTTTGGAGATGTCTAAAAGTTTCGGTGACAGTCATGTCAAGGGTTTTAGCTATCTGCTGCATCTTGAAGGGTTCTTTTGCTATTTCAAATAGCATGTTTGCTCGCCGATTGCTTGAGAGCTCAAAAAGTACTTTTGAAATTTCTTCATTTTCGTCCAAAGGGTTCTCTTCCAAACATTCGAATGCGAAATGTTTTGCATCCTTGCGAAATATTTCGTTTCGTCAGCAAATAAATTTTATCGCCTTGGAAAGCCATGGAGCATTAGGTGTGAGAAAAACGATGGCAAACACGAATGAAAAAGATGAACGGGACTTCTCGATTGAACTCAAGTCCAACCAGCATCTCACACGTCTCTTGACCTCCTCTAACGGTGGTGGCGGTGGTGTCCTCATAGAGGGAACACTTGGTAGACTGCAGCATGCATTCTTCGTGGAACCTGAAATACTTGAAGTCAAAGGCAGCTGCGGGGTTTTGAGGGTGAACTTGCGCATGAGCGAGGTTAAGGAACCAGCTAAGAAAGACGATGGAGGTGAAGAATGATGAAGCTAAAAGAGAAAATCGCCTTCACAGCGTTCGGTCTGCTGATCTTCTTCCTTTCCGGCGGTGTAGCATGCAGCTATGGCAGCACAGGTGCAGTCAACCCAGTCTTGGCCGTGGTACTCGGCGTCGTAGTCTTCTTTGCCGTGGGCGCAGTAGCATGTACAGTCGGCAGCAGCAGAATAGAAAAGAAGAAGGCAGCCCAACTCGCCAAATAAGCGGTCTCACGATAATTCGGCGATATATCCTCCTTTCTTTTGGGCAGGATGCATGTGTTCGTTGGCACAGCATCCCTGCAAAATAAATTAACGAAGCAAAAATGGAGTGTGATGTGTATGAGAATAAGTCTAAATCAAACAAAAAGTTCAGACCAAAACGGGAAATCAAGTAGAGCATTTAGTCTATCCCTCTTGGCTGGAATCTTAATTCTATGCAATTCTGCACTCGTGGGCATCTCAGCAGAATGGCTGCCCTGGTTGATGCCTACACTTCCAGGCTCTGCGGGCAACGATGCAACTGTTCTGTATACGCTTTCAGCGGTGGGAGTTACCTGTGGTGCGCTAGTGCTTCTCGGAGCTCTGATGCTGCGCACCAGATCAGCCAGCAAAGCGTGGGGCATATTTGTTGCAGTTTGTGCTATTCCAAGCATAATTTGCGGTGGAGGATTCATCATAGGGGTCATTTTAGCTGTTCTGAGTGGAAAAGCGGCGTATTCGGCACGAACAGAAAAATCAGTCGCTAAGCCAAACTGTGGTTCAGTTGATAAACATCGGACAAAATGAAAAGAGGACTCAGTTTCAAGGATTACGATACTCCTGTTTGTGTAAAGTTCAGAAAGCAGTCTTGGGGTCTATAGAAAATATCTAAACGTGGCTGAGATTTGGAGTTTTATTAAGTCGACTTTGAAAATGTTTAATCCCATTTTTGTTGCCCATTCAAGGTCTGTTCTTGCTTCGATGAGTTTCTTTTGTGCGTTTTTGCGTGAGCGTGTTACGCTTGG
>JAOZHX010000010.1 GCA_026014665.1 Candidatus Bathyarchaeota archaeon | reverse complement strand
AGAATTGAGCCTTACATTTTGGGTTAGGTACCCAAAATGTAAGGTCGCAAACGTTCTACGTTTGCGTATAAGCAACTTTTCCATATGCACTAATAGGATTATATATCTCATTCAATTTTCGTTTAATCTGGGGCATTTTAAACGATTTTAGCTTTGCCCTCTGCTATCATCTTTTGTATCATGCCCTGTGGTATAACCCCTTTTTCAGTTTTTACCACACCACCAGCAAAAATATATTTCTGACCGTCAACCTCGATTGTTGTTCCCTCTTCAAGACTTTCAAAAACACCAGGTATTGATTGTTGAACAGGTATTGAGTATCCATTGCCATAATTTTCGGTGAGGCATTTATAGAAGTAATCAACCCAATTCTCTGGTTTTCTAAAATTCGTATAATTGAGTTTTTCGATTATATAATCTTCTGTCTTCAATTCAAGGTATTTTCTAATTATTTGTAAGACTTGTTTATTTTCCCGATATTGTTTTGGGACTAAAGACATAATAGATGGTGATATATGTATCTTTTGTTGAATATCATAGAACAGGATAGCAACTACCTTACGAGCTTCTTTGATGTATTTAACTTTGAAATCGAGGTCGGTTTTTGAGGTTATTTCTTTGATTGATTTCTCAATCACCCTTTTTTTTAAATCAGCAAACAGCTTATATTCATCTTTCTCAATTCCAAGCATAGCTCTTAAGTCTTCTATCTCAATCTCTCTTTTACCAACAGAAAGATACTGTCTTAATAACTCATAGAGCCTTACAGAGTATTGGCTCTTTAGCTTAGATATATTCTTAAGGTAGTATTTAGTGAATTGGTCTTTGAGTTTTATAAGTTCGCTTTCGAGCTTTGAAGAGATTTCAAATTCAATCCAACCTTTGTTTTTGGGATATTCATAGCTTGCTATCCAAGAGGTTACTATTGTGGTTGTGGGTTTTATCACCTTAATTGTTGTAGATTTGAGCTTATCAGCAACTTTTTTGATATAGTCAAATATCTCTCCACTTCTCTCATGCCAGTCAAGATACTCCTTTAAATCTTTTAACTCTATTCTGTAATACTTCTTTTCAAGCTTCTCATCGTCAGGTTTTATCATGCTTATTATGTATCTCAAGACCTTTTGTTCTACTAAATCAAGCTTGTAATGTGCGTTAACTAATGGATTTGACTGAATTACTGGTTGTTTTTCTTGTTCGGTCATAATACCCCCTTATATTTATATGACATATATATTTTATATCTTATTTATAATTTGTCAAGACATTTTTAAATTTGTCATATTTTGAGCAGTTTTTGTCATATTTTGAGCAGTTTTTGTCATATTTTGAGCAGTTTTTACCTGTAATTTCAATAGGTTACACCTACCGAAAATATTAAAATTATTAAAATAAAAAGCTAAAAACCAGCAGCCTTTATGTATAAAAACCTACCCCCCCATCCCCCCAGAGGGGGGAGTATTAATTAATCAACAAGGTTGGATGCTATAACGTTTGAGCAGTCTTTCAAGGATAACGGGTTTTGCCTTTCCAAGTTTTATGTCTTCGAGTCTTTTTTCCGCAATATAGATGTCTTCTAA
>JAOZHX010000012.1 GCA_026014665.1 Candidatus Bathyarchaeota archaeon | reverse complement strand
GGTAGATGAACACGCGTATCATGTTTACGTGCCACTGGTTTTGGAGTGCGTTGAAGGTTTGTTCCATGACTGCGGTTGGGTTGTAGTTCCACTGTACTGCCCACGAGTCGCCGCTTCCGCTGCCCCAGAGTATGAGGTTGGGGGCTACGCCGGCTAATCCTACGCCGCGCAAGTAGACGGTGTTTCCGTTTGCGTCGACTACGCTGCGTCCCACGGTATGCAACGGCGAAGAAGACGTCGCTGCCTGCACTGTGTTTGGTGAAAGCGCTGCAATCATGCTAATCATAAAGATTGCCGTGATGCCGATGACGAGAGGCTTTGACAGTTTTCTGAGGCTTATGAAGTGCGCTATGTTTGCTAAGTTGTTTGCTTTCATTTATCTCTCTCTTCCTGAAATTTTGAAAACCTATTTAGAATGGATCAATTTTATAGTTTTTTGAAAATTCCATTAACGCTGATTGTTAACTCCAGCTTACTTCATGCAAAGCAGAATTAACAAGTCTTGAAAAGTTAACTTGCTTAAAGTAACTTTGCGCTTTTCTATCTATTCATGATGGATACATGCGGAATAAACTGAATTTCGGTGTTCTCAATGAAGGTCGGTGTGTTCTCTCCCACTCTAAACGTGTATGGCGGCGGCGAGTTTGTGGCGGTTGCCATGGCAAACACTTTAGCGCAAAATAGACATGATGTCATACTGTTCGCCGATGACAAGGTTAATCCACGAACAATCAGTGCATATTTCGGAGAAACCCTTCATCCCAAAATCCAAGCAATCACGCAACCAACACACTTCACCCGCAGAGGACTCGTCGATTTTTATCAAACTATCGTTAATTCGTATGTTGCCAAACAAAAATGTGACTTATTCATCGATGCCTTCTCAAACTGTGTCTATCCATGGACGCAAATAAGCTACATCCATTTCCCATACCTTAATCAGCACTCGTTCAGCAAAACCTTCCCTTACTTGGGCAGCCCGCACATTACGTTAGTGGGCACGGTGCCTCATGTAATCCTTGAGAAGAAGCTGATAAACTACGATAAACGGCTGGTTCTTGCAAATAGTCACTATACAGCTGAGGAAATCGGCAAGTACTCAGGCAAAACTGTGACGGTGCTCTATCCACCCTTTCCCTCAACCATATCGACGTTAGGTAAAGAAGCAATCAAAAACTCACGGCAAGACCTCGTTGTTACCACTTCACGGTTAGATCCGACAAAACTTCTAGAGCGGATTCCGTTGATCGCTGCAAAAACAAACCCAAGCATACACTACGCAATAGTCGGGCGCTTATGCAGCAAACAAACACTAACCAACCTACAAAGCCTCATCAAACAATTAGGCTTAACCGACCGCGTGAAAATCTATCCTGACGCACCGGCTGAGAAAAAGATTGAGCTATTAAAGAAGGCGAAGGTTTACCTGCATACGATGGTAGGAGAGCATTTTGGGATTTCAATTGTAGAAGCTATGGCTTTGGGTTGCATACCGATAGTTCATGACTCTGGCGGCATGCGCGAATTTGTTCCATTCCAAGACCGTTATGAGAGCCTACAGCAAGCAGCCGCAAAAATAGATTATGAAATCGGTCACTGGTCCAATCGTGAGGCCGAGCGAGTTAAAGAAATCTCTGAGCGCTTTTCGCTTTGTAACTTTTCCTCTCGGTTCATGGAACTATTCAATAAGTATTACGCTTAATTGGTGGAGGTTTTTGTTTGCACGTTTGTCATGTTTGGGATAGGTTTTGGCCCCTTCAAATCGGAGGCTTAGAACGCTACATCCTTTGGTTGTCCAGTTACTTAGCAAAAAATTACGACGTAGATTTCTCTTTGATAACAGGTCGCACCAAATTTCTGCTTATAACCAAGAATATCAAGAAGTTTGAGAGGTCCTCGACCCTCGAAGTATTTAGGCTGGGACCAAACCCCGTTGACTTCGTTAATGGCACCCTAATGTATACGCTGGGTTATACCCCCCGGTTTGTTGATAAAATTAAGTTTAAAGGTTTATGCAGGGAAGCTGCTGGATGGAGTAATACGCAGTCAGCCGACGTATTCCATATCCACGGGGTTTGGAAAGACCTAGAATACATAAACCTTGGAATTTACTTAAGCCGACGCTTTCATAAGCCCTTGGTTCTCACTTTGCATGGCAGCTTCGTGGGCGACCCATATGATGGCGGAATGCCGCTGGAATCTCCAGTTATAAAAAATATACTTAGAAACGACGTCGCGGCAATCACAACATACTCAAAAGAAATCCTATCCGCTTTGCAAAGGCTTGGTTTCGCAGAAAAAAGCTATTTGGTAACCAATTTCGTGGACGTTCCACGTTTTAAGAAACCAAATGTTGTATCTAATGATCATCAAACCACAGTGGTATATGTTGGTCGGCTTGAGCGTGTGCAGACTCCAGAAATTGTGGTTGAGGCTTTCAAGAAAGTCAACGATAAATTACCTGATGCAAAATTAACTTTGGTTGGTTATGGCACGCTTTTTGATTCGATTAGGTCACTAATTAAGCAGTTAAACCTCGAAAATGCAGTCTCCATGGTTGGCAAACAAACTGACGTCAGGGACTTCCTTTGGAACAGTGATGTTTTCGTCGCCACGAACTTCGGGTACATCGCCACCCTAGAGGCTTGGTCTGCTGGGCTTGCTGTGGTTGCACCTAAGTTTGGTGTCCTCAAAGAAATTGTTGCTCACGGGGAGACTGGTTTGCTCGTGAATCCTAACGATGCTGATGACTTGGCTTCGGCGCTCATGACTTTAATCGAAAACAAAGATTTGCGTACTAAAGTTGCCTTAAACGGAGCCAAGGCAGCCAACGAATACGACATTAGAGAAGTCGCGCCGAAGATGGTGGAAATCTATCAGTCAGTAATTAAGAAATAGTTGGCGAAGAATGTATGTTTAGTCAAAACCAATTGCTCCAGCACTTTCTTCCGATAGTCGTTTTCCTGCAAGTTATAATGTACATCACGTTATTCTTGAATCTGCCTGTTGCAATGCAGGTCGTCGGGATTATCTACTTATCATTTATCCCTGGGGTAATCTTTGTAAAACTAATCAAACTGGAAAACCTGCGCGCACTTGAATTCATGCTGTTTTCCGTTGGCTTCAGCATTGCCTTCTTGATGATAGCAGGGCTAATCATTAATGAATTCGGTTCAACCATCGGTCTTAGCTTCCCCCTTTCCACCTTGCCCCTGTCACTTTTCATCAATACTCTGATCATTATCGGTGCTGCGGCGGTGCATCTTCGGCAACCCAAAGTTGGAAAACTTCCAAGCCTCAGTCAACCTAAGTTTAGCCCGGCTCTGCTGCTTTTGATCCTAATCCCGGTCCTTAGCATTGTAGGCGCTTTATTCGTTAACATAACAGGCAACAATTCAATTCTACTGATTATGATATCAGCAATTGCCGTTGTTTTTGCAGTCGGTGCTTTTTATGAACGGTCTGTCGGGTTCTATGCATTCGCTATCCTTATGATTGCTTTAGCGCTCCTATTCCATACTTCCTTAATTTCCAGTCATATTCTTCCTTATGGAGGTGATTCTCCCCTTGAACTCTATGTGTTTAGTGAAACACAGCAAAGTGCCCATTGGAACGCAACGTTTGCTTTTCCTACGGATCAAGGATACGGTAGGTTCAACGCTATGCTCAGTATAACTATTCTGCCAACCGTTTATGCAAACATGCTCGGAATGGATCCTACGTGGGTTTACAAAATAATTTTTCCTGCCATTCTTGCCTTGGTGCCTGTTGCTCTCTATGTTTTATGGCAACCCTACATTGGCAAAAAATTCGCGTTTCTGGCTGCTTTCTTATTCATGGCGCAGTCAACTTTTTTCACTGAAATGATTTCGCTAGGTCGCCAGAGCATAGCTGAATTATTCTTCATTCTTCTGCTGATTTTGCTACTAAACAAGCAGGTGAAGCGGGAATCAAAATTCGTCGGCTTCGCAATCTTAAGTTTTGGCCTTATCGTTTCCCATTACGCGCTCGCTCAAATTTTCTTGTTTCTTATAATTACTGCTTGGTCGGTATCCGTTTTCTATTTGAAGAAACCGAGCTTTAATCTGCAGCTGACCATGATTATTTTCTTTTTCGTCGCTATGTTCGGCTGGTACATTTACACATCAGGCTCTGTTGTTTTTGATAGCATCATGACGTTTACGCGGTATGTTGCAACCCAATTGGGTGATTTCTTCGACCCTGCTTCTCGTGGAACCACGGTCTTAACTGGGTTAGGGTTGACTCAGTCACCGTCGTTCTTAAACACTATCAGTAGAGCGTTTGCTTATCTTACTGAATTGTTCATTATCGTGGGTGTCATCGCTTTAGTTAGAAGAAAAACAAAAGTGCAGTTTGGAAGAGACTACACGGTTTTCAGTTTGGTGGCCGTTGCTTTTCTTGTTGTCTTAACCATTGTTCCAGGCTTAGCAAACACCTTATCCATGACCCGGTTCTATCATATACTGCTCATGTTTTTGGCGCCTTTCTGCATAATTGGCATATGGGCGTTTGCAAAATATGTGCTTAAAAACGACAAGAAATTAGTTGTTTCCTTTCTGGTTGTTGTTGTGCTTATTCCTTACTTTCTTTTTCAAACAAACTTTGTCTATGAAGTCGCTAAATCCGACAGCTGGTCCGTTTCGTTAAGTGGTTACCGTATGAATCCTATGCGTTTGTATGGGGATGATGGCTACATCGATAGTTACAGCGTTTATGGTGCTCAATGGGTTTCAAACAATGTTCCGTACCAATGGAATATTGCAGGGGATAACGGACTCTTCACTTCATTGACGGCTTATGGCTTAATCTATCGAGGCTACATAACAGGACTAGACAACACTACTATTCTTCGACCAGGACAATACGTGTACCTAAGCTACATCAGCATATGCTATGAACCATTATCTTCCAACGGCAGCTTACCCCGCGTGCTAAACCAAACCAACGTTATCTATTCAAACGGCGGTAGCGAAGTCTTATGCACCCCGTTGAGTTAAGCTCAGTCTATGTGAAAGGGGTTAACTCCAAATTCGTTAAATCTGATAGCTGCTGAACATGAAATGTTTCTTCAGAGCGAGTTGATGCTGATGCCAAATAGCCCTAACGTGGCAAAAAATTACAGTGTAACCGTTGTCATTCCCACATACAAAAGAGCCGACATTCTCAGTTACTTGCTCGATGCGTTGGGTCGGCAAAGTTACCGTGATTTTGATGTGGTTGTGGTTGTGAAGCCGTCAGGTGATGGCACTGAACAGTTGCTAGCGCAAGCCAAGGGCTTCAAAGTTACATTAGTTATCCAAAACAAAGGACATATTGTCGATGCCTACTTTTTAGGGGTAAAAAACTCAACAGGCAAGATTGTGGCTTTTCTTGATGATGATGCTATTCCTGCTGACAATTGGCTTGAAGAAACCGTCAAGGTTTTTCAGAACTCAAATTTTGTTGCTGTCACTGGGGATTCATTTCCAGTCTTGCTGCAGAATGGCGAGATGCAAGTACTTAGGGAGCGTGAAGTTCCAAGCGTTTTGTCTCCTTATGAGTTTGCTCTGTTTGGTCATCCCCTCAAAGGCCTTGAAGAATACAAGAATTGCATCGCTAAATCAGGTTTAGTTTATGAAAGAGGCAACAACGCATACTGGCGAAAACGTGGAATGGTCAAAGCGTTGCTGCGTGGTCCTTCGATGGCGGTTTTAGGCGACGTATTGCGTAGCATTGATTTGCCTGGAGAGTGGATTTTGGGTTGCGCTTGGGAGATGGTGTTAGGTTGGCAGCTTTGGAAACGTGGTCATCAGTTGGTTTTTAGTCCCAACGTTAAAGTTTACCATGTCGTTCATGGAAGGACCTCGAGCCGTGATTTTCTGCTACCTCGTAGCGATCTTTTGTGGGGTGTAGAAGCGGAACTTCTTTTTTATCGGTTGTATCCTTATGAGTCGCAGTTTTCCGTTAAGAGCAAGGTGGCCTCAGATGTCGTTCGGGTTGTGCATACACTTAGGTACCTTAAAAGTTACCCTAAGCTTCAAACCACCAAGCTTGTAGCCATGTTTTTTGGAAGTATACTTGGGGCTAAGTGGCTTCTATACTCCAAACTTCGAAAACAATACCCGATTCTTTCTGATCTTGAAAAATTTAGGAAATAGAGTGAAAAGCCATGAATATTGTTGTTTTAGCTTCGGTTCCTTGGGATTTTCTTTGGCAGCGCCCTCAGCATATAGCCTCTGGGTTAGCTAAAAGAGGGCACCAAGTTATCTATTTTGAAAACCCAACTTATGTTACGCTTACAAAAATGGTCAGTGACATTCTCAAAGGACGCTCCGTTCTCATAGAAAAAGTTGAAGAGAACGTTTGGGTTGCAAAGGTTTATCTTCCTCCTTTCAGAGGCAGATTAAGTTGGTTGAAGAACTGGCTTTTTCAGCGTTTTTTTGTTTCTACCTTAACGAAGCTTGATTTTAAGTTAGATGTCGCAGTCTTTTATTTGCTTGATTTTTTCCCCTTGATTAAACCGATTAAATCCATGAATGCAAAAATAGCGTTTGATTACGTCGATGATATATTATCTTTCCCGGAGTTTGCTCATAACAAATACGTGAAAATAGAGTCGGAACTAATAGAGTCTTCTACATGTATTTTTGCGACCTCTAAGGTTCTCTGCGATAAATTAAGCAAGCACAACGTTCCCTACTCCTACCTGCCGAACGCCATGGATTTTGACCACTTCTACCCTGCATCAACAACTGTTATGAAGCTTGATGAGTTGCCCAACCTCAAGCACCCAGTCATAGGGTTTATAGGTGCATTCTTGGAATGGGTGGACGATGATTTGGTGTGTAAACTAGCGGAGACTCATCCTGAGTATTCGATTCTGCTCGTTGGTCCCGTGCATGCTGCTAAACCAAAGTTTGAGAAGTATCCAAACATTGTGATGGTGGGAACAAAACCTTATTCGGTATTGCCTTCTTACCTTTCAAACATGGATGTATGCTTGATTCCCTTCAAGATAAACAACATAACCCTCGCCTCCAACCCTATCAAGATGTATGAGTATTTGGCAGCAGGTAAACCCGTTGTTTCCACAGCGCTACCCGAGGTTGTTAGAAACGCCGAAGGCATAGTATACGTAGGCAAGAACTATGCGGATTTTATAAGAAAAGTTGAGCTCGCAGTGGCTGAAAGTGCACTCAGAAACGAAAAAGTCATGGCAAGACGACTGGAGTTTGCTAAAAATAACTCGTGGGAAAACAGGGTTTTGGTGATCGAAAAGTTCCTCATGGAAGCCGTCGGCTCGATAAGTTGAAGATTCTGATAGAACAGGATGTAATTGTTCTATATCTGTTAACCTTGGGTGTTAATAAAGCGCTAACCACTCTGTCCTAAGAGAGGCTTCTTTATGTTTTTTTCTAAACAATTTCAAGCCGCACTCATTATCGTGCTTCTAATCCTAAGCGTTGGTCTGATGTTAACAGTTCAACCTGCAAGCGTGTCTGCTGAATCGGTTGATGCAACCTGGTATTACGGCGGTTGGCAATACCGAAAATCACACCTTATCTCGACCGCCGCAACCTCGACGACCTACAATTTCTATGGTTTATCAAATTATTGGACTACTATCAGCGGTAATCCAACGCAACGCCACACTTTTCAACCCGTTCACAGCAGCACTATCCTGCAAGTTAACAAACAAGTAGACGGCAACGTTTGGAAGTACTTGGCTTATGACAGCAACCCTGAAGGTTCACAAATCAGGTTGTATTATTCCAATGACACAGCGGGAACTTGGACACCTTACTCAGGCAACCCCATACTTGGCGCCCAAGCCAACAATTACCGTTGGCCCAGCGTGACTTACTCAAGTGGCTCCTTCCATATGTTCTTGGAGGACCGTGCTAGCGGCACGTTGGAGCGTTGGACAAGCACAAACGGCATAACCTTCACGTTTGTTGAGAACGTTAAAACAGGCGGCAACGAGTACAAGAATCCCTTTATTTGGTATAATCCTAACAATGCTCGCTGGTACCTTTATTCTCACGATGCCTCTGGCACAACTGAGAGTATAAAAGTCAGAAGCGCCACCAGTCTCACTGGTTTACGGACTGCAACCGACAGCACCATTCTTAGCCGTGACATGCCGTTTGGTTCGCCAACAGTGATGTATTATAACGGATACTATTGGTTGTTAGCTGAGATTTATTCAAATTCTCAGTGGCAAGTGGTTGCTTACTACTCAACTTCTCCCACATCAGGATTTGTCGAAGCGGCTAATTCACCAATCTTAACGGATGATGAAGCATGTCCAATGCTTTTCCTTTTAAACTCAACACGAGCTTTCCTCTACACTACAGCGAACAGTGCTTCTTGGTACGTGAGAACAATGGAAGTTAATTTAAACAGCCCGATAGTCCCGCAAGCAGCCGACTTAACTGATTACCAAACAAGGATTGTTGTTAACTACGGTACCGGTACAAGTTCAGGTGATACAGTGTATCTTAACGGACATTGTCAACCTAGCTTCAACGATGTCCGATTCACTTGGCTCAACCCAACAACCAGCACTGAAGTTGAATGTCCATTCTGGATTGAACAGAGTACAACCGGAAGCAGCGCTATCTTTTGGGTGAAGGTTCCACAGATCAAAAGCACAGGTTCAACTATGTACGTTTACTATGGAAAAAGCGATGCAGCCACCATCAGCAATGGAGCAGCTACCTTTGATTTCTTCGATGACTTCAGCGGTGATCTAAGTAAATGGACGACCGTTGGCGGATCTTGGCAAATTCAAAGCGGAGAGCTTGTTGCGCAAACGACAGCTTTCGGGCAGCGCCTTAGAGCTAACGGTTTCACGTTTGCAAACCACAGCATCCATGTTAGTGTCAAGTGGATTTCCGGTACCTATTTTGAAGCCGGCCCCATGGTGCGGGGAACCGTCGGCAGTGAGCAGAATAACGGCTACATGACTTTCTTAAGCACGTGGTCTTTAGACAATCGAGAAAGAATTTCCATGATGTCAGGCGGCTTGGAGACTGTGCTTGCAAGTCAGGGAACAACCAATCCATCGACGAACGTTTGGTACAACTATGTTTTCAAACTCTTCGGCAACCAACTTCGAAGCACCATAACGCCGCTTTACAGTACAGAACTCAGTGCAGCGAACAATGCGTTTAGCTCTGGCTCGTTGTGCCTCTTCAGCTGGTCTGGAGCCTCTGAAACCGTGCGCTACGATAATGTTTTTGTAACAAAATATTCATACCCGGAACCGAACCAAACGAGTTGGGGCAGTGAAGAAACAGGTTCAATCCCCCCCGTTGTCAACATAGATAACTCTTTTGTCAGCGATGCACGAGCTGATGTCGGAACCGCCCAAACAGTTGGGTTCCACTGCCTCTGGAATAACGGTAGCGCTATCACCTCTGGCAGCCTGTATCTAAATGGTACACAAACCGCCGTTAACGGCACTGGCTGGGCAAACTTGGCAGTCTCTTCTTCCTCTGTGACAAGGACTAGTTATGTGGTTACCGCTGTCAACGTTGGCGGAGTCACACAATTTACAAGTACAATTTCACCTAGCATCATTTGGGACCGAATAAAAATCATTGACGGCGGCTTAACGAATACTTCCGTTTCATTGGGCGACCGATCTACAGTTTGGTTTAAAGCCGCTTATGAATATGATAGCTCAACCTTCAACAATGCGAATGGTGTATTGCAGGTGAACGCTTCTGCTATGACTTGGTCGTCGGCGAACAGCAGATGGGAATATTCCTATCTGGCAAGTGCACCTGGTACAGTTGCGTTGAAGGTTTCCTCAGTCACAGACAACCAATTCGGTTTAACGAAAATTAATGATGTAGTTGGAGCGCAATTCTTGATGGTTAATTATCAACCGTTCTATGTGACGACTAATTCATCGCTCTCTGACCTTGCCTTTAATTCTACAAGCAAAGCGATCTACTTTACTGTAAGTGGACCCACCGGAACAACAGGGTATGTGAACCTTACCATATCTAAGACGCTGGTACCAAGCCTCGCCACCATGAAAGTCTACGTTGACGGCAACCAGATTAGCTACAGTTCAACAGGTAACGATTACTACTGGTTTGTTCAATTCACCTATCATCACAGCACGCACGACATCGCTGTTTTAATTGAAACTCAAGAACCAATTATCACCCCGACGCCCACACCGACATCCGCTCCAACGCCATCTCCCACACTCGCCCCCACTGAAAGCCCAACACCAACAGGCTCACCTACTAACCCACCCCCCTCCCCAACTCCCACTGAAAACCCCAACCCGCAACCCTCCACGACCCCAACCCCCACGGCAAATCCTACAATCACCGAAACCTCAACAACAACACAACAACAAAACACCCAGCCAGAACCAACACAAAACCCCCAACCAACACCCACAAACCCAACGCCCACCTCACCAACTCCCCCAATGCCACTAACCCCGACGTTGAAACCAGAAAACACGTCGGCGCCCACACAACATAGCGGGGATAAGTTCCAGGTCTATCTTGCAGCATTCATTGTGGTCGCTTCGGTTCTGCTGCTTTCAGTCTTAACCGTGTTTCGGATTAGAGTTCAACGCAGAAAAAACACTCAATAGTCCTTCTTTTTTAATGCAAACATGTGACTCTACCATGCCTGACCTAACATGATGGTTCTTGAAACATATTTGCCACCTTTTGCAAAAACCTATAGCGGGTAGATCCTATTGACCGTTTTTCAAGCCATAACTATGTAGAAGCGGTTGGTCACGACCACCTAAGAAGAAATTGCCTTAACATTTTTTTGGAGACTGAATGAACCTTTGAGCTTAGTTAGCCTTGTAAAGATTCCAAACAATACGCAGTATCCGATGAAACAAGCGGTTTCAGAAGCCTTAGCCCTCATAGACTACTCATTTAACACTGCTATCCGCAAAGTCGTCATCAAACCCAACTTATGCTACTATTGGGATTGCACAACAGGGCAAACTACGGAGCCCCGCTTCGTCGCCGAACTCATCGATTACCTCCGTGAACAAATTCCAAGCGACTTAGACATAGCTCTAGTAGAATCAGATGCGTCTGCCATGAGGTGCAAATATGCCTTCCGAATGCTTGGCTTTGAAAAGCTGGCCAAGGAAAAAAAGGTGCGGCTGGTAAATGTTTCCGAAGATGACTGCGAAAGTACTGACATAGTTTGCAATGGCAAAACCTACAACTTTATGGTTCCCAAAACCATCCAGCAAGCAGATTTAAAAATTAACATTGCAAAAATCAAGTACACCGCTGATCCCATCAAGCTTACATGCGCCCTCAAGAACATTTTCGGATGCAACCCTTACCAGAAAAAATACAAGTACCACTCTGACCTCGGAAACATCATCGTCGCCTTGAATAAAATAATGAAATTTGACCTCTCCCTAATAGACAACAACATCGCCTCAGGCATTCAACCCCGCAAACTAGGCTTAGTCATGGCAAGCCAAGACCCAGTTGCCCTCGACGTAGCCGCCGCCAAAATAGCATGGCTCAACCCAAATAGGATACCGTACTTTTCTTTGGCTGAAAAAGAAGGAGTTGGCAAAACCACCTACATCGCAAAGGGCGAATCCCTAGATTACTTTCGCATGCAGTATCCAAAACCAACTTTTAAAGCCAAACGTAAAGGACAATTGCGCAAACTCCTCGTTCAAGTCGGTCTTGGCAAACGCCTTGGGCTAGCATAACCGGAGAAATAAACATTGAATACAGCAAAATTGGGCATCATCGGCTTAGGGTACATCGGGCAACTGCACCTTAAGCATGGACTCAAATTATCAAACGCTGAGGTCGTGGCAGTGGCTGATAGCGCACCACAAGCCCTTGAGAAAGCAAAAGAAATGGGCATTAAAAAGACTTATCTTGATTATACAGAATTGCTCAAAGATCCTCTTATCGACGCCGTCGTGATTTCTTTGCCTACACATCTGCATCTGGCTTGCGCACAACTGGCAGCTGAGGATAAAAAGGATATTTTTCTCGAAAAACCCATAGCCGTTAACGTAGCAGAAGCCAAGGAGGTCATTTCAGCTGCCGAGCGCAACTCAGTTAAACTTATGATTGGTTATCCGCTGCGGTTTAACAAGAACTTCCTTAAACTTAAAGCTGACATGGAAAACGGCTTAATCGGCGACATAGAAAATGCCCATGCCATCTACGTGAGTTGCGGTCCTTTTTTTCATCGAGCAGACGGACATTCGCCCAGTCCAGTTCCTGAATGGTGGTTCAACACTAAACTCACTGGCGGCGGCGTGCTAATGGATTTAGGCTGCCACATGATAAACCTGTTAAGGATGCTCTTCGGCGAGGTCGTTGAAATCAAAAGTCAGTTGGGTCATCGCTTCAATATGGATTTTGAAGATTCAGCCATGTGCTTAGCAAAGTTCTCTTCTGGTACCGTCGTTGCCCTCAACGTCGGATGGTACAGTCAGGAGTATTTGCTGCGGCTTGACGTTTTAGGAAGCGTCAGAAACGTTTCGGTTTCGCATATGCCAGCAAGCACGATTGCTACTGCATATCAACTGTTGACTAGAGGCACCACTTCGTTTATTCAGCCCCACTTCGATGAGCTGCAGCATTTCGTAAACTGTATAACCAACGATAAGGTTCCATGTTCTACTGGTTTGGATGGGTTGAGGGATTTAGAAGTGATTTCCAAAGCTTATAAAAACCCCATCGACCTCTAAACAGGAACAACCCGTGTGGTATTGGTGTAGATGGACAAAGCTTTAGAGATGGGTAAATCTTCAGCTACAGGCAGTTTTCATCTTTTGATCGGTGTTGCGGGCTCCACCATCATCATGTCCATCGGCACTTTGGTTTTGGCTGCGCTGCTTCCTGTTGAAGGTGTCGGTCTCTATGGCATGGCGCTGATTCCTTCATCCATTATCAATTTCTTTCGGGATTGGGGTGTAAATTCCGCCCTTACCCAGCAGATAGCAAGCCTGAGGGCAGCAGGGAAAGAATCAGAAATTCATGATGTCATGCTCTCAGGTATAGTTTTTGAACTCATCAGCGGTGCTTTGTTATCGCTGGTTTGTTTTGCCATCGCTTGGCCGTTGGCTTGGATTCTAAGCCCAGCGAACGCCTCAGATTTATCAGTCTACATATCAATCATGTCTCTTTCAATTTTTGCAGGTGCGGTTCTTGCCGCTGCAGGAGGCATCTTCACTGGTTTTGAACGTATGAAACTCAACAGTCTCACCCAAATCCTGCAGGCTGTCGTTAAAACTTCTCTTGGACCCTTCTTGGTCGTTGTTGGTTTCGGTGTGTTGGGCGCTGTTTATGCAACCGTAAGTTCCTTTATTGCAGGCGCAGTGGTTTCAGGTTTACTTATTTATTTTATGTTCTATAAGCCGTTGCGTAAGTGTAAGGTCGGTAAATGCGATTTAAAAATAACCCTTAAGCCTATGCTTAGGTATGGGTTGCCGCTTACTGTGGCAAACATCGTGGTTGGGGTTATGCCGCAGGTTATTGTTTTCTCCATGGCGGTTTTCGCTGGAGAATGGATGATGGGGAACTATTATGCTGCCTCATACTTCTCTGTACTCTTGACGTTTGTTTCGCTTCCTATTGCAACCGCTCTTTTTCCTGTTTTTTCAAAAATAAACTGTGAACAAGAACCGCAATTAGTCAAGACAGTTTTTGCGTCTTCCGTTAAATATACGGCTGTTTTTTTAGTGCCTGCCACCATGCTTCTCATAACGTTGTCAGGGCCGATAGTCAACACGTTGTTTCCCAAAGAGGGCATTTTGCAATCTCTCTTTGTTGCAAACGCTGCACCCAAGTTTCCGTATGCGCCTTTATTTCTGATGCTGGCGGTGGCTGTGAACCTGTTTGTTTTGTTTGGAAACATTAGCCTATCAACGTTTCAGACTGGTGTGGGGAAAACTTTTCAGCTTATGAAACAAAGTGTGTTGTCTATAGCTATCGGTTTGCCCGTTGCCTACGTCATGATTCGGTATTTCTATTCGCTTGGCGGTGCAAATACAGAAGCTTCAGCTTTTTTAGCCGTAGTTGGCGGCTTAATTGGTATGTTAATCTCTAGTACGCCTGGTATGGTTTGGGGGCTGTACTGGATTTGGAAGAATTATAAGGCTAAAGCGGATTTTGTGGTTTCCGCCAAGATTTTTGTTGCTTCAGCGGTTGCTTCTTTGGTTACTTATGCGTTTATCAGCGTTATCAGTTTTGCCTCTTGGTTGATTATGCTGATCGCTGGCACCTTCGTGTTTTTGCTCATGTATCTTGCGTCTGCTCCGCTGCTTGGCGCAGTTAACCAGATGGACATCGAGAACTTTAGAACAATGTTTTCAGGGTTAGGTATAATTTCTAAATTACTAAGTGTGCCCTTGTTGTTTATGCAGAAGATGTGCAAGAACAATGTCGCTAAAAAGGCTGTGGTGGCTGATCGCGGGGCAATCGCACAAAATCCTTAAGCCACCTTTGCATTATAGTTTAGGTAACCAAGCTATTTCTAGTTTGATAAAGAAGGTGTCTGATTTTGAAACCTACACGTGTAAAAAATAATTCACTCAAGATTGCTGCAGTCTTTTTATCCGTCGGAGTTGTGCTGCTTGCTTACGCCATATTGTTTGAAATGCAAATCGCCGCTTTCGTCGGGTTAGGCTTGACGTTTTGGGGTGCAGTTTTCTCTCTTGCTCGAAGCAGAAAACATGTCGATAGCAGTCTCTTGGATGGGACAGCTAAATCCTCTTACTCCACTATTGACCGTATGATTAATGACTTAAAGTATAATGGGCGAGGTTACTTCATACCTGCTTATCCACGGGACGTTTTCCTTCCTGAGTATCTACAGAACCTTCGCGAACCCGTCGTCTTTATCTCTGAGAGTTTCGATGGCAAACCATCCATTGAGGAGCTGGCTGAAGGAAAATTCTTGTCAGCCAAAGCTAACGGCGTCTTTATAACTTCGCCGGGTGCAGGAATTTTATCTCAAATGGAGAAACAGGTGCAGTTGGACTTCAGTAAAATAGACCTCCAAGAGCTAGCTCAAATCGTACCCTCATGTTTAACTGGCACATTCAATTTGGTACGGAATGCTGACATGACCATTTTGGGCGATGAAGTTGGCTTTAGGGCTGTTGGAAACCTCTATGAAAGCCTCTACCGTTCTGCGCCCCCTCTAAAAAGCGTTAACTTGCTGGGCTGCCCCGTAGTCAGTGCGGTTGCAAGTGCAGTTGCAAAAACCAGCGGCAAAACCGTAATCATTAAAGAACAGGTCTTGTCTCCTGGTAACTGCGGCGTCCATGTCATCTTTGGCTTTATTTAGGGTGATAGCATGATTTTTCCTTTAACAATCCCCGACATAAGTCTTTGGCTAGCCGTAACTGCAATCATCCTGTTGGTCGCTTCGGAGTTGATTTTTTCTTTTCCTGAATATTCTTCAAGAATAACGCTTGATAAAAAGTTGCTGCGCTATTGTGCGGTCGGTTGCGGGCTGGGTTTTTGTGTCACAGTGCTCATGCGCATGGTGGGCATCCCATAACTGGCTGGGTGATTTTCAGAATTTTAGATTAACTGCTTAATTCTTTGCGTGTCCGTTAGTTATTCTGCGGCTTCCTGTGCTGCGGCTAACGTTCACCTAACCGTAGCTATGCACCCATATCCTTAATAGTGAAATATACTGAACCATTTGGGTTTAAAGGAGGACACTGCTTCGTTCGCTGTCGGACACATGGCTATCGCTTACCTGATAGGCAAAGGCTTTGAGCGTCTGCTGCACGTTAAGGTTAACATACCCTTGCTTTTGGTTCTCTCCATTCTGCCCGACATCGACATAATCTTTGACTTCTTCTCTGGCACGGAGATGCATCGAGGCTTTACGCATTCATTGTTTTTTGCGATTCTAGTGTTTGCGCCTTTTTTCATGATTTATGGGCGCAAGGTGCTTGCTTACTTTTTTGCTTTGCTTTCCCATTCGTTAATCGGTGATTTCTTCATAGGGGGCGGTTTGCAGTTACTGTGGCCGCTTACAACCACGTTTGGGTTTAATGAAACCTTGGGTGGACGCTACATCAGTATTTTTAACCCCATCAACACAACTTTAGAGTTGATTCTGTTCGCCGTAGCAACTTATGTTTTGTATAGGGCGAAGGATTGGAAGGCTTTCCTTTCAGGCGACAAAACTAGCCTCGTCTTGATTATTCCTGTGGCTACGGTTTTGCTGCCCACAACCATTGGTTACCCGTTTAGCCAGTCCTTGCTGCTTAGCGATATGTGGTTTATTCGGTTCTTAGCTATAGCGCATTTGTTCTATCTGGTCCTGTTTAGCATCGCTATCTTTAAAGCGTTGATCGCTCTTGTTCATGATAAGCGCCAGTTGATTCCTCAGCGCAAACCGCTTCACGGCAGATAACGGTGCAGCGTGTTGGTTGAGTAACCGTTCATTGCATCACAAATTGATTTTAGAGTGTAGCCTTTAACACTTAGCAGCGTAGCCGCGGAAGCGTAGAGTAAAAGCAGATATTTTTTGGTATCAGGATTAAAGTTCTTTCCAATCAGTCTTTCCGCTGTGACTCGGCGGTTGCAGCGTTTGTTTTCCGCATCTCGAAAAACGAATGCAACGTTGGTGCCAGCAGGCATGTCAGCGCCTTCTTTTATGAGCTGTTGAGCGGCTATGACTTGGCTGACCTGTTGCTTGTAGTGTTGAGGGTTCTTGGATAGGTGTTTAGTGACCACTAGATCTGCAATGGGAATTTCAGCCTTGATTAATCTATCTCGATAGGTTTTGATTACTTTTAGGGCTTCAGGGATTTTTTGGGTGAATTCTTTTGCGTTGTTGGCTTCAGATAGGACATTTATCATTTCCATCTGTGCGTCATAGATGAATTTTGGGGTATCGCTTCGGCGAACCTCTAAGCCTCGGACTTTCAGTTTGCCGGTGTCCATGACGCCGAAGTAACGGTTGAGGACGCTGACTTGCGGGTGCATCTTGGAGGGGAGGAAGACTATCCATTTGTAGTGTCCTTCAAAGTTAATGGGTATGCCAGTGTTATCGGTGATGGTTTTGCAGAGGCGATTGTAATCTTCTTGAGTTGCATCTTTTTTCTTTAACCACAATGAATCAACTATGCCGTGGATAACTTCAAAACCATCTTCTTCAGCTAAGCGTGCAGCTTTAAGAAAAATTTCGCGTGCATAAGCACACACGCCGATATGTCCGTCTACTGTGCCGAATTTAGAGTTGCTAAAACCCAAATACCCAAAGCAGGTGACCAATATCCATTTCAGCGCTGTTTGACGCCTATCATAGACTTGCTTTAGGTACCCGTCAGGGGTTTGGTCCCGGAGACGTTTGTAGTATAGTCTTTTGTTGAGGGCAAGGTTAACGGTTTTAGGAACCATACCCACACGTCTTGTGCAAATATGATAGTTAAGCTCTGGGATTCGCACTGGCGAATTCGGGCAACATTTACAGAGCACAGTTTCAGCGGAAATATTGTATTTAGCCATGAGCGAAGGGTACATGGAGGAAAAATCCAATTCCCCAACTGAATCGTGAACCCCAAGGCGTGGTTCATAGATGAACCCTCCGCGGTCACCGACCAGTAGATCGATAGCTGATTTGAAGGCTTCGGGGATTTTTTTGTTACGGGGCAACAAAATGTCATCTTTGATGGCTTGGTAGAATTGTATGGATGACATACTGGAGCCTATGGAAAACCGTGCAGCGGTGTGCAGGGGGACGCGACAGGTGCGGGCTATTTCTATGAAACCATCAAAACCTGCTTCGTTTATAATGAAGGTGTTGTTGTTGTCGACGTGTATTCTGCCATGCAGCCGCATCGTACTGGCGCGGTAGAACGTACGCCCATAGGAGAAGTAGGTTTTGCCTGAGGATGCCTTTTGCTCAAAGGACATGCTGTCTCTACTTAAGATGAATTTATCCATAATGTTGTTTACTTTAGCCCTGTGAACGAGGTAAGGAAAAAGATAGGAGTCGCCTCCACTAGTTACGACGATGTCTGGGTCTAACTCTTTTATCGCATAAACTAGCTGCAGAAGCTTCGTGGCTTCGTCGCCATAATCGATGCTGATGTCGTCTTTGCCCTCTTCAAGCAAGCGTATTCTGCTGATTTCATCTTCAAAACTAGGCAGAACCGCCTTTTTCACCACATCAACCTCCAGCTTTAGCATCCGCAATTTTGGAACAGAATAATTTGTGCTTTCAACCGAATCGAGCAGAGTGTAGGTTAAGCCTGTTTTCGTTATTTTGACTTCTAGAAAAGCAAGCGGAAACAGGTCATGGCTAAAAAGATAGTAGCGATCAGGTTGAATATCGCAGTTGTGGAGTTCATAGCGGAGGTAGTCGCCCATTCTTAGGATCTCTTGGGTTAGGGGGCGGATTTGCCTGCTGTCCTTGAGCGTTAACTCTATAACTCTTGATTTTTCATTATCGAGGGCGCTGGCGTACTTGTAAACGAACTTTAGCTGAGCGATTTTTTCATTGTTGCAGAGTTTAGTAAGTAAGCATTCGAGGTCTTCTTGTTTGCCAGATACATAAATGCAAGGTTGAAATGTATCGGTTAGTTTAATCCGCTCGCCGCTTTCGCTTATAATCCACACTGCAACTTTGCCAAAGCCTGAGGGATAAACATCTAGCAGCCAACCTCTAATTCGTCGAGGCGCGTTGAGCGGCATACAGAGCTTTCTCTAGCTGATTAATCTTTTTTTGCTGGGCTAGCAGGATTGAAATTACCATAGGCTCAAACAGAATTGGCTGCGTGGCGTTGCTTCCTGCTGAAGCATAACTTCGGCATGCATCCATCAAAGCTTTAAAAGCTTCTCTGTCTTCAGCCCGCAAAGCCTTTTCAAAACCTTTCCAGCGCCGAATTTCATCTTCAAGTGCAATGCGGTAAGATTCAACAGTTTTTCCCATCAGTTAGATCTCCCAGGCAGTTTTGTTTATTCATTTTTCCCTTCTCCATCATGAAGGACTGAAAAAACGTTTTCTACACATTTAAACTGTAACTTCAAAAGACATACCGCAACAGTGGAGAGGTCACTGTAAGTAATAATAGAACAGAATTTTTTGTGCGCTGGGCTTTTTTGAGTTGCGCTCTTGCTGCTAGAGGCTCTTGTGGAAAAAAAGCAAACGACACATGCTTCCACAACCACACCCTGACGCCGACAACATAGAGCCATGTACCGCATGTGGTAGAAGACGCCTATGCCACACCACAACAGACCCAGAAAAACAACGCAACCCCAAAAAGCAACCACAAATACAAATTATCTTGTGGCAGCCCAAGAACCGCCACACCCACATAAAGCTTATGAGGCAAGCATCCATTGAAATGAAAAGGCAAAAAGAGCGCAAAATCGCCATTTTCATGAGCAAATTGCTTCAGGGTATGCAGGCGTTTTCTCACCCTTTATGTGCGATACGTTTTATAATATCGATTGAGAGATGCGTTAGTTAATTGGAGGGGGAAACTCACACGAGCGCACGATGGAGAAGAAGCGACAAAAAACGTAAATGGTTAGATTTTGACACCATAGAAAAACCAAGAAAAACAAAAACATCCCAAAAAAGCTACCATTCAAAAACAATACATGGTGAAAGTTTTCGCCCATCCAAAAGCTTTGCCAAACGAAAATTTGAAGAACCAAACCCCCTAATCGACATTTTCCAAGAAAACAACTATATAACAGTCGTCGCCGAAATCGCAGGCTTTAATAAGGAAACCCTCAAGATTAATGTGAAAGACCAGAAATTAACGCTGTCGGCAAAAACAAAAGATCGCAGATACTATAAAAGTTTAAATTTGCCGAAGGTAGTGATTCCAAACGCAATGCACACCAAATACAAGAATGGCGTGCTCGAAATCAGACTAAAAAAAGCTGAAACAACAGCAAGAGAAGCTGACTACAATGCCACATAAACTAAGAAAAATCAGAAAATTAAGAGGCACAAGAACAGTCGGTTACGGTAGAATCGGTCAACACCGAGACAGCGGTAGCAAAGGCAACCGAAAAGTCGGACGCCACAAACACCTCTGGAGCAAAATCGTAACAACCGAACCCGGCTACTTTGGAAAAAGCGGTTTCACCTCACCAAAAAGCCTGCACCGCAAAGAACAAATTATAAACCTGAGCAAAGTCCAAGAAATCGCCCAAGGCGAAAAAATCAACCTCACAGAGTTAGGTTACACAAAGCTCCTAGGCACTGGAAAAATCACCAAACCCCTCACCATCGAAGTCGAAGCCTACTCAAAATCAGCCGCCGAAAAAGTCAAAGAAGCAGGCGGAGAAATCATAAGCTCCCAAAACAACGGAGAGTAAAGCTGCTAAATGGCCGGAAGATTCCTCAGCCTCTTCAAACCTGTAGGACGAGTTCTACCTGAAATAAAGAAGCCTGAACGAAAAGTCAGCTTCAACGAAAAAATCTTCTGGACCGCACTTGTACTAGTTGTTTTCCTTGTCATGACCGAAATCCCACTCTACGGTGTAGCCACAGGGCAAGCGGATAACTTCGGCGCACTAAGAGTCATCTTCGCTTCAAACCGTGGCACTCTCATGGAGCTAGGCATTGGACCTATCGTCACGGCAGGCTTAATTCTGCAGCTGCTCGTCGGCTCATCAATCATCCAATGCGACATGTCAAACCCTGAAGACCGAGGACTCTTCACTTCAGCAAGCAAAGTCTTCAGCATCGTACTCACCGGTATCCAAGCTGGCGCATACATCATAAGCGGCATGTACGGTGCCCTCAGCGGACCCACCATACTAGTTATCTTCCTACAACTAATCAGCGCAGGCATCATAGTCATGTTAATGGATGAACTAGTCCAGAAGGGCTGGGGATTAGGCAGCGGCATCAGCCTCTTCATCATGGCAGGAGTTGCCCAAAACATCCTTTGGTCCACGTTCTCGCCACCCACTGGCTTGTTTGTGGGTTCACTATCGCAGTTACTGAACGGTCAACAAACCCTCTTCGACTGGGTTTTCGGAGCAGCCGGCGGAGTCTACCCATCACTGATCGGCTTTATCGCCACAATCGGCGTCTTCATGGTCGTAATCTATCTAGAAGGAATCCGCGTTGAGCTCCCCATGAGCTATGCAGGATACAAAGGATTCCGCAGTCGCTACCCAATCAAACTCCTCTACGTCTCAAACCTACCAGTAATCTTTGCCTCTGCACTATTCGCCAACGTCTACTTCTTTAGCCAACTACTATGGAGCCAACTCGGGCGACCTCAACCTGGCACAAACCTGCTATTCCAAATAATAGGCGACTACAGCTACAACGCAACATCAGGCAGCATAACCTCAGTAGGAGGACTAGCTTACCTCGTAACCGCACCCCACAGCATACAAAACGTAGCCTCAGACCCACTAAGAGCAGCTGCATATCTAGGAATCATCGTAGGTTTCTGCGCCGTATTCTCTCTAATTTGGCTGGAAGTCGGCGGCTTAGGTCCAGCAAAAGTTGCACAGCAACTAATGGACAGCGGCATGCAAATCCCAGGTTACCGACGTAGCGGCAGACCCATCGAAGCCATCCTCAAACGCTATATCCCAGTGGTCACAGTACTCGGCGGTATCATAGTTGGTTTAGTAGCTGGGCTATCAGACTTCCTAGGCGTTTTCGGCTCAGGCACAGGCATCTTGCTGTCAGTAGGCATAATTTACCAGTACTATGAACTGTTGATGCGTGAGCGGGCTGCAGAAATGTTCCCAGCGTTCCGTAGAATCCTAGGCGAATAGCATAAACGTCAGCTAACCGCCACCTTTAACCCCTTCTATTTACCCAATTTTTGTTTACTGATCGATTTTCTATGTTCTTTTTCTCTGTTAAGCAGATGAATATGTGGTAATAGTTATTAACATGAGCAAACAAGATACGCTACGAAAAAATAAATCAATTGAAGCTGCACACAAAACGGAGCCTCCTAAAGGATGTATGAAGAAAATTGAAAAAGCCCATTATACTCTTGATACTAATGCTCATGGCGCTTACAGCGGTAGGCATAATCGCTGGATCAGCAAAAGCGCAAGAAACCCTGAAATTTGAAGCATCCATACTAACCCAAAACACAGGGGTTTCCCAAGATACCGCCTACACCTTTACCCTAAGAAACACAGGTCAAGCCAATCTGGCTAGCGCAAATATTACGATCCCAATAGGATACCATGATATTAGGAATCTGGCCATAACTCAGCAACCCGCCTCACAAAACTGGAACCTAACCCTACAAGATAACTACATCCTTCTGCAGTCACCTTCTCAAGGATTGGCAACAGGAGAGAACCTGGCGTTCACATTCCAAGCAATAAACCCACCAGTGGCAGGAAACTACAGATGGTCAATTGGTGCCAACAACAACACAGGCACCGATGCCCTAAACACTCCAGAAGTCACGATAACAGTCAGCAATTCAATTATTATCAATTCCATCGTGCCCGCCATCATAATTTTCGTAATTGCGGCTGGCATTGCTTTTCTTAACACGGGAATAAATAGAGTTCTCATTAACTACTTTGTAGGTTGGGAACAATATCGCATCATGCAAAAAGAAATGGCTGAATATCGCGCGGAAACCATGGCTGCAGCCCGAGCTAATGATAAAAAGCAGATGGAAAAATTGAAGAAAAAACAATCCCAAATGAATAATATGCAGGCAAAGATGCTCAAGCCCCAAATGGTTCAATTCGGCATATCTTTCCTCTACCTTTTCGTGTGGTTCTTCGTTTTAACTCCCACTTTTGGCGGGACGTCCATGGTTTACATCCCCGGTTTAGGTCCCGGTCCAGTGCTGTATTGGTATCCGATCTGCTCGTTCTTCTTAGGCTTACTTGCCCAACGCATAATCGGTGTCATGCCCATAGAACAAAGATAAACCGCAGGAAGGCTATCTGATGGCAAATCAAAACAACGATTTAACTGCAGGCAAAAAGATTGTAATATGCATTTCAGGCATGGCCGGCACAGGGAAAAGCACTCTTTCCAAAAAAATAGCTCAAAGATACGGGCTCAAATGTTATTCAGGTGGGGATGCCTTGAAAGCTTTAGCTAAAGCAGAAGGATACAACTCATCAGTAGAAGGGTGGTGGGAAAGCCCCGAAGGCTTGGCGTTCTTGCAGAAACGGGTTAACGATCCAAAATTTGATCGAGCTGTAGATGATAAACTCCTCGAATATGCCAAGCAAGGTAATGTACTCTTAGATAGTTGGACAATGCCTTGGTTACTTAAGGATGGCTTCAAGATTTGGCTTTCTGCATCTGTGGAGAAGAGGGCAGCAAGAGTTGCTCATCGCGATAAAATTTCGTTTGAAGAAGCGTTAAAAGTGTTGGAGGAGAAGGAATCCCAAACAAAAGAGATTTATAAAAAACTGTACGGTTTTATTTTGGATGAAGATTTCGCCCCGTTTGATTTGATTTTGGATACTGATAATTTGACTGCAAATGAAGTTTTCCAAACGCTATGTAAAGTAATAGATAACATGGTTTTGTCTGGAAACAATGTTGGTTTGTTGAAATAGAGTTTACTTCTATAATCCAGTTACAATTGCTTTAAAAACCTAAACCAGCCAAACTATCCCGAACCAAGGATGCGGAGAGAGGAGTGCGGGATAGTGAAACTCAGTAGTTTACTGAAAGGATTTTTTGTGGTTGTAATCGTGTTATCCATTCTTTCTTCTTATCGCTTTGTAAACTTGGAATCCACCGTTGTACTGATAGTTTTTAACCTTCTCTTCATCGGCTTGGCTTTCCAATTGAGCGGTAAAGCAACTGCGAAAATTGGGCTTCTGGCTTTAGGCAACCTTATCGGGTTTCTTTGGAATTTCATCTTTCACACCTTCGCTGATGCTGGGGTTAAGTGCTTGGGTGCAACGTTTAATGAGTTCTATATTTTGGTTTATCCGTTTCTTAATGCTTTATGGATTGTTTCTTTCTGGTCTCTGAGCTTGACTTTTCTGCGTTACTATAGGATAAAAGAGGCTTTAGCGTGATTATTGAACTGTTAGAAGCTTTTTTCTTGTTTTTGACCGCATTAATGGTTATTTACATGATTAGGCATTACATTTTTACAGTCGCAGTGCTACGGCAAGCCAACAAAAACACCAGATCATCCAATCTTTCACCATCTGGCTTGAAGCCAACTGTCTCTATACTTATTCCTGCCTGCAACGAAGAAAAGGTAATAGGACGATTGCTTGAACAAATCACCAACTTTACCTATCCGAAAGAAAAATTGCAGGTTATAGTCATCGATGATTCCTCCTCTGACAAAACAGGTAAAATAGCCGACAGCTACAAAACCAACTTTCCCTATATCCAGGTTCTCCATAGAGACAAAAGCAACGGACGAAAAGGCAAAGCTTCAGCCATGAATTTTGGGTTTGCAAGGGCAACCGGTGAAATAGTGCTTTGTTTTGACGCAGATTATTATCCACAAAGAGACATTGTTGAGAAACTCAGCGGTGCCTTTGTTGATCCTAAAGTTGGTGCTGTGCAGGGGAGAGTCGTCGTCTTAAACGAACCAGAGAATATTGTTACAAGGTTGGTGGCGCTTGAAAGGATAGGTGGATATCGTGTGGATCAGGAAGCGCGTGATAGTTTAGGTTTGATTACGCAGTTTGGCGGCACGGTTGGAGGTTTTAGAGCTAGCATACTAAGAGAGTTGCATGGTTGGGATGAATCCGTTTTGGCTGAAGACACGGATTTAACTTTTAGGATTTATCTAGCAGGCTATAAAATCCGTTACAAAGTTGATGCTGAGTGTTATGAAGAGGCAGTGAACAGTTGGAAAGCTTATCGACAGCAAAGGTACCGTTGGGCAAAAGGGCACATGCAATGTTTCTTTAAACATATCCATAAGGTTTTAACTAGCAAGCACCTGAATCTTAAAGAGAAAATGGATGGTTTATTGCTGCTTAACGTTTATTTCATGCCACTTATTGCCTTTCTTTCCCTGCTGATTGGATTACCATTGATTTTTCTTGGTTCGCCTCTTATCGGTGCATTATGGTTTTCTGTGCCTGTTTCGCTTTACAGTTTCGTCGGCAATTTTGCGCCTTTCTTTGAGGTTGGTGTGGGATTGTACCTCGATGATCGTGAACGTACTCAATGGTTGATTCCGCTTTTGGTGTTTACTTTCCTCTATAACATACCTATTTGCCTTAAAGCTTTGGTCGATGTTTTGGTTTCTAAAGTGTTGGGGCGTCACCGATATGTTTGGGTTAAAACGTCGCATACTGGAAACGGAAACTGTTATATCACAAACTAGGGCATAGTTGGTTGCTTGATGTTTATGCTTCAACCGTTTGAAACACTGTTATTAACTTTGCTTGCAGCTATGATAATGACTGTTGGCTTAATGTTTATGCCTGCGATAATAGAGTTGAAAAAACCCTTGGATGCGGGTCCAAGGCGGATAAAGGATACTTTTGGGCAGAGGTTGTTGAGTGAACTTATGGTGCCCTTAAGTAGCATGGAAGAAGCCTCTAAGCTTGATGGGCAATTGGTGGTCAGTGTTTTAAGCAGCTTCGACTTTATTTTCAATCTTGAATGTCCAATTACTTGAAGAGGAACCTGGCGTTTTTCCATTGGTCTTTTGCTAGTGATAGGTGTCCACATGGGCTGCCATGTAAGGAATAGAAGACATAGCAGAGGTAGTTGCATTGGGTGCATTCATGGTAGGTTTTTCGTAGTGCTTTGAATTCTTTGCTGTTCCATTTTTCTGGGAGGTCGAAAATTGAGCCTGCGAAGTTGTGGCTGTGGCAACCTGCGATTCTGCCAAGGTGGTCAACGACTAAAAAGTTGTTGAGTGCTTGGCATTTCCATGTTCGTTTGTTTTCTTCGTAGAGGCTGCGTAACGTTTCCAGCAGTTTGGTGGTCATGAGGATTTTTTTGTTTTTCTTCTTCATTTCTATGAGTTCATTGCATAGGTTGACCATAGCTTGTTTATCGGTTATCACAAAATCGTTGTTTTCTTTGCCGATTCTGAAGAGTTGATTTGAATCTACAGACGTGTCATAGGAGTAGAGGCAGTACCAAACGGGGATGCCTTTGTTTGTGTAGTGTTTGGTTATGTCGACGATTTCATAAAGATTTTTCTGTGAAATTGTAGGTGTAACTGCGACATTTACTCCTTCTTTGTGGAGTGTTTCGACGGCTTGTGTGGCGTTTTTCCATGCGCCTGGGACAGCTTTTATTTGGTCGTTTTTTGTTTCGTTTAGGCTGTCGATGGAGATGGCTACGAAGTCGACTTTGCGAAGGGCATCAATTTTTTTGGCTGCCATGCTGCCGTTGTCGTAGACTGTTGTGATGAAGAGTTTTGAGGCGTGGTTGATGATGTCGCCGATGTCTTCTCTTAGGAGTGGGTTGCCTCCTGAGAGTACGATTTCGACTATGCCGAGGTTTTTTAGGATTGTTAAACCTTTTTTGATTTCTTCTGCTGTGAGTTCGCGTTCATCTTGTTCTTTCCAGACGTTGCAGCCTGCACATCGGTAGTTACATTTTCTGGTAACTAGCCATTGGGCGTGATGGGGTTTGTGTGGTGCGAGTGAGCGTGTTGCAATGGATAGTGCTTTTTTGCGGTCTGAAGTCAAGTTGTGTGTCACTATGCCGTTTTATTTGATGTAAGTACCTATTCACAAGGTAGGACTATAAAAACCATTATTTGTATTTATGTGGTTTTGTCGGTTGGTTGCTTTGAGGGCGTTATTATCGTTGTTGTGTAGATGGTTTATGCAGCATCAATTTACTGATTGCTTCTCTTGTTTTTATGTTTGTTTGCTTTGTTAGATGTGCATTTTGTAATGAACAGGTCAGGAAGGCAACGAATGCAAAATCTTGGAATCAGTTGCGATTTTTTTCTATACCCCCTTTTATATAGGTGGGTTGAAAGTCGTTTGAGGGGACGATTTGTTGCTCTTAAGTGCTCTCCCTCCCCCTATAAATTTATTTTAGGGGTTGCTGTGATTTGTGGTTCTCTGGATATTCAGCGTTAATCTTGGCGTTAATAGAGGGAAGAACATATTATTTGTAAATTTCTTGCTGAATCGAGGCGTTTTTCGTTTTTTGGTAACTTGTTAATCTCACGGGTGGTAACATAAAAGGTTTGGATGGTCGTAGTTGTTTTTATGATGGTCGTGGTGGACGCGACAATTATGTGCTCTTGCCTTGCCGTTGCCTGTTATCGTTGGCGCTGTTCTTGTGTTTATCTCATTTAGGGTTATGTATCTTAGAGATTGATGCTGAAGTTGCTTGGGGCAAATCTTGGTTCCTTGCCGCTTCATTAATATGTATGTTAAATGAGAATTCTATGTATTATGGATTGGTAAAGTATAGCATTGTCTTTTGGCGTAAAGTCTCGAAACGAACGGTTAAGTTGTGGGGGGTGATACCTGTTCCTTTCTGGGCTAAATATGCTAAAAGCTAAAAAAGGTGGGAATTAAACGCATTTAGGTGGACGCAAATCGTTTGCATTTATGGCTCTTGGTTTAGTAGCGTTTATTCTATACCTATGGGTCTTCGTGGGGTTCGATGGGCTCTTTAATCTTCTAAGTGCGTTGAACGTTTACCAATATTCGTTATTTTTTTCGTTAGCAGTCGTCGCTCTTGTTTTAGCAGTTATCTTTGACTCGTTAATCTGGCATAGTCTACTCGATGCGTTATCTGTCAAGATTCGACTAAGAAAAATAGTGTTATACAATTGGATTGGAAACTTTGTTGAATTAATTCTTCCTAGCGCAACAATCGGCGGCGAAGTTGCCCGCATAGCCCTAGCTCAGAAAGAAACAAAGCATGACACGGGCATTGCTGCGGCAACCGTGATTGGTTCACGTATAATTACCACTTTTGTTTATTCGGGTGGCTTGATTGTTGCTTTTCTCTTATTGTTATTTAGTCACCGATTGCCAATTTATCTTGTTACCCCCGTGATTTTGGTAGTCTTGGGCACCTCTGCCGTTATAGGCGTTGTCTTTTTGATAGCTTTCAAGGAAGCAGCTGTCGACCGAATAGTTAACGTTGCTATGTGGATAACCCGTCGCATCATAAAAAATCCTAGCAGGTTGGAATCCATAAAACAAAGAATTCACCATGGGCTCTCATCATTCAGTGATGCTTTCAAGACTTTCAAAGACCAACCCCGTCAACTCATAAAACCGATAATATTTGCCATAATATCCTGGATGCTTTACTTGGTTGTTTACCTGATGGTTTTTTATGCGCTTAACTTTACCGCTATCTCACTTATAGATTTAGCCACCGTGTATTGCATAATCACCACCGTTGAAACCCTGACCGCAGGGGTACCTGTGGGCGCAGTAGAAGTTACCATGATAAACCTGTTTTCACTCTATGGTGTCCCCATCGCTGTTGCAGGTGCCGCAACCACGATAACTCGATTGCTAACCTTTTGGTGCCAAGTCCTTGTTGGCTATCCCTTAATCGAGTGGATAGGCGCCAAGCACCTTATTAAGGGCAGTCTACCACCGCCAACTATGATTAAGCCACCGATAATTCAAAAAAATTAAACAGGCACCCAAAATACCGTTCGATTAAGACGGCGTTTTTTCATCGTAAGGGTAAGTTTCTACAAAAAGAGCTTCTTTAAACTCCTCGTGCGTTAGCCTCTTCGATAAGGTGCACTCAATTTTTTTCGGTCTTCTCGGTAGCAAATCAAAAAAGTTATCGTTAAACGCTCCCCTAACACCGTTAAGTTGTAGCTTTACAGCCTTGGCGTAAACCTCCGTTTCAACAACCACTTCAAATCTGGTCTCTGAAACCATAGAAGTTTTAACCGAGATTTGAGGTGCAGGCAGTTTTAGATTTTTAGGCTCAACAACTGTTCTTATATCTTCGAATAGTTCTTTGCCGTCTTTTTCAAGCGTTGCGGCAATTAAGCAATTCTCCTTAAGCTCCAACCAGTCTAAGACCTTTTCGAGCACTAATCTGGCGGTATACGGAGGAGTTGCAATGTAGGTTTCTTGGTTGTATAGTACCTTGCCCTTGAAAGTTAAAACTTGGAGTTTTAGTGTGGCATCCAAAGCCTCAGCCGTCTCGTTAACTACATAAACCTGCACCTTGCCGTCTTTAACAATCAAGGGTGCAATGACCGGTTGAAACGACCGCTTAACAAAAAAGTACCCTGCCTTAGGATTCAAGCCGTAATCGATAAGGCTCCAGCTTACTACGGGCCAGCAATCGTTGAGTTGCCAAATTAAGCATCCGCTGGTCTTGAACATTCGGCTGCGCCAATGCGTCACGGCTGTCTTGAGCGCTTCCCCCTGATTGAGTTGACTGTACAAGACAAAGCGCTTTAAATCCTCTGGAACAGGATAATGCAGGCTCAAAAGATTTTTTAGCAATTCGAGACCTCCAGTTTGCTTTTCATGCGCGCGAAACGCAGGCGAATTCGGGTTCAAATCCTGATCCTCCAAGTAGGCAGTTAACAATTCCATGCTAGGCGCTGCTTGCCACCCAAACTCAGAAATGAACCGACCATTATCCTCAAGATAAGCAGGGTAATCGATGCCTTGGCTCCAGACCTCCCAGTTATGCCTATCTCCTTCATGTCTGCCGCTTGCATCTGCACCGCCAAACGGCGAACTAGGTCGATAAGGCCTCGTGGGGTCTAGGGTTTGAATTACTTTCAAAAGTAAGGATTCATAGATTTGTGAGCCATATAAACGTTCAACTTTATCGCGTTGACGCCAAAGTACATTATGTAACCATTGGTTTTCGTTGTTGCCGCACCAAACCACAATCGAGGGATGTCTCCGCAACCGCAAAACTGCTTCCATGGCTTCCCGCTCCGCTTCCCGCAAAAACCACTCTTCCTCCGGATACCCCGCGCAAACATACATAAAATCTTGCCAAACCATAATTCCCAAAGCATCACATAGATTGTAAAAAACATCCGCTTCATAGACGCCTCCACCCCAAACCCGCAACATATTAAAATTCGCTTCAGAAGCATAGCTCAATAGATTGTTATATTGCTCAAAATTGACTTTGGGCAAAAAAGAGTCCGCTGGAATCCAGTTAGCACCCTTACAGAACACGTTTAACCCGTTTATCCTGAAAATGAATGTTTTGCCTTCTTCGTCTGGTTCCTGAATGAGTTCTACGCTGCGGATTCCAGCTTTCGCCGAAACCTCGTCTAAGAGCTCGGAGTCAGAATAAAGCTTGACGGTTGCATCGTAGAGTGAGGGCTCACCATAACCTTTAGGCCACCACAGCTTCGGCTCATTAACGTTTATGATGCATTCGACAAAGTTCCTGCCCTCAGAAACCTCAACGCCTACATCTTGCTCAAACCTTTGCCCAAAACCAACCAGCGAAAATTTCACATTCAAACCTGCCTTCCTGCAGGCTTGAACAACCGCGGTTAATTTCACCTTGGCTTTATCCTTGGAAACCTCGATGGGTAACGCTGCAACATACCCCAGTCTTGCAGTATTGTAAGCGACAATTTTTGCCTCCCGCCAAATCCCAGCAGTGGGCAGAGTCGGCCCCCAATCCCAACCAAAAGAATACTGGGCTTTGCGGACGTAGGGTCGTGCAGAATAGTTGTCTGCGCTAAGGCAAACATACTTGTGCTTATGTTGCCGCTCAAGTTCACCCGCAACTTTTGCAATCGGCTTAAACCTGATGACGACCAAATTCTTACCTACTTTTGCAACGTTTTTTATGTTAAAGCGCCAGGGCGTAAACATGTTGTTTGCTTCGCCAACCTTTACATCGTTAACCCATATGGTGGCAACCGTGTCTAAACTTTCGAAAACGAGCTCTATAGCATCTTTGCAAACCAAATCAGCGGAAAGAAAGACTTCTTTGCGGTACCACCACTCACTCTCCGCAACCCACCGCACTTCCTGTTCATTGACACCCCTAAACGGATCAGGAATAACCTTGTTAGCCAGTAAGTTTGTGTGCGCAGTCAACGGCGCCTCTGCCAACAACCAATCATCCACGTTCGTTTCGCTGGCGTATGCTCCCATATCCTCGCCATTACATTCTCTGTAACCTCTAAACCTCCAATAGCCCTCCAAGGAAACCTCAGATAACATACTCTCTCATCTTAAGCCATTTAAGATTCAACCTTAAGAATCTTAACCATAAACAGCGCCCAAAATATCGAGAAAATTAAAAAAACAGACGTCTTTAGCCAGCGTTTAACAAACCAGGTAATTTAGCCCTCGGCAGGCTATAATAAATAAAACAGGCACTTAAGCGAAGCAAAAATTATCCTAAAATTAGCCCAAAACAAACCCCCAATACGCGGCTGGAAACGCCTCGGCGGAGCAACATAAGACACCTCGCCAATACTAAAACCAGCCTTCCTCGCCCGCACCAAAAGTTCTCCACCAAACGTCTCGCCGCCCTTCAAATCAATGTTTACAACTGCGTCTCTTTTGTAAGCTCTAAAATTAGAATAAAAATCGCTAACTCCAACCAGCCTACCCAACGTTCTAGCCGCCCACCGCTCTGAAAACCTTGGCAAAAATGTTCGCGAAGCCACAACTATATCAAAAACCGCTAATTTCTCAACGAGGAAAGGTATGAATTCCGGGGTATTCTCCAAGTCAGAATCAATCGTGACTATGACTGGAAACTTTGCAAGCTTCGCTCCGAGCAATAAACCTTTGGTTTGTCCTTCCCGCTTTTTCCCCACCGCTACATCAGCTAGCTGCTTTGCTAACTCAAGGGTTCCATCCGTAGAGCTATCATCGACTACAATTATTTCATGCGGCACACCATTGAGCGTTGCACGGACGCATCGAATGAGTTCTTTTATGTTTTCTTTCTCATTCCAAGTAGTCGTAACTACAGATATACCTCTAATGCTGGCCTGGGTTTCCTTCATGAGTAGCCATCACCAATTAAGTTAAACCGGTTATATTACCCCATCTATAGCGCTATTTTTAGCGGAGTCCTTGATCCCTTCCGCATATTTCAAGCGAAAGCATCAACGCAATATTAAAATAATCGGAAGGACTGATGTGTTAACGAATTCACAAAAATTAGGATAAATTAATAGAGGAATAAAAATGAGCAAAAGCGAAAAACCCCACTTAAACATCATCATCATGGGGCACGTTGACCACGGAAAATCCACAACCACAGGCCACTTACTCTACAAAGCAGGCGCCATCGACGAAAGAACCATAAAGGCATTCGAAGAAGAAGCAGCAAAAATGGGCAAAGGCACCTTCAAATACGCTTGGGTTCTCGACAACCTAAAAGAAGAACGAGAACGAGGAGTCACAATCGACCTACGGTTCCTACAATTCCAAACTAAAAAATTCAACATGACAGTCATCGATGCACCAGGACACAGGGACTTCGTCAAAAACATGATTACAGGCGCAAGCCAAGCCGACGCCGCCGTGCTTTTCGTTTCAGCCAAAAAAGGCGAGTTCGAAGCAGGCATTGGCGCAGGCGGACAAACAAGAGAACACGCATTCTTAGCCTTCACTTTAGGCATTCGCCAATTAATCGTTGCAGTTAACAAGATGGACGACATCTCCGTTAACTGGAGCAAAGACCGATACGAAGAAATAAAGAACGAAGTATCAAGAATGCTCCGCATGGTCGGCTTCAAGGTTGAAAAAATCAGCTTCGTTCCAGTTTCAGGGTGGACAGGCGACAACTTGGTGAACAAAAGCGACAAGATGCCTTGGTATACCGGTCCATACTTGATGGAAGCCTTCGACTTACTCGAAATCCCGCCAAAACCAACCAACAAGCCACTCCGCATCCCCATCCAAGATGTCTACAGCATCACCGGCATCGGCACCGTTCCAGTAGGCAGAGTCGAAACAGGTACACTCAAACCAGGTCAAACCTTAGTTTTCATGCCATCAAACAAGACAGCTGAAGTCAAATCCATCGAAATGCACCACACCAGCATCCCAATCGCAGAACCAGGCGACAACATCGGCATGAACGTTCGAGGCATCGCAAAGACTGACATTCACCGCGGAGACGTTGCAGGACCAGCTGACAACCCACCGACAGTCGCAAAAGAATTCATCGGACAAATAATCGTCATCTACCACCCAACCGCCATCGCAGCAGGCTACACCCCTGTACTGCACTACCACACTGGCCAAATCGCATGCCGCTTCACCGAACTCATCAAGAAAATCGACCCACGCACAGGCCAAGTCACCGAAGAACACCCTGGCTTCCTCAAAACAGGAGACGCCGCTTGGGTACGCATGGAACCGCTCCACCCCATTGCAATCGAGACCTTCACTGACTTCCCCGAACTCGGCAGGTTCGCAATCCGAGATATGGGCACCACTGTTGCAGCAGGCGCCGTCAAAGAAGTCACCAAAAAGGGACCATAAACACCCCTTCTCACCATTTTTTGAAAAATTTTGTACTTAATTCTGGTTTTGTTGTAGTAACGCTACAGTCACAACTCCATATATTCCATGGTTACAAGTGGCTCCATAAGGTGTGGCTATTGAACTATCGCGGAAGAAAAGATAGGTTTGCAGAAACCATAAGTGGCGGCAAGGTTGATGACCGCGTTGTATCTTTGAGGGATGTACCCCTGGAAACCCGACGCCGTGAGGCGAAAAAACCGCTTTTTCTAGTTAGGTACGAGTAAATGGCATATGGTGCCCTTAGCCTTATGAGGTACGGTTGATTCTTAAATATTTCAATCAAACGCTAACTCACTTGTAGTAAAAGCGCGAGGTTCAATTCACCAAAAGTTCGCCAAAGTGAACATGCCTTTTTGGTGCAGATTCCCTTCATGCAGGTATTTACTCCAGCGGCGACGTCTTGGATAGCCATCGTCATAGTCGTAGCCATATTGATTGCTCTTCTTGCAGTCGGAGTGGTTATTAGGTGCAAGCGCAGAACGGCGGCAACCGTTGCATCCATCTTAAAACAGAACCCTCCAGTATACTAGTCAAAAAGTTAACGGTGTATCGTATTTTGTGTCTTGAATAGAAAATGTCATTAAGTGCCTTTACAATAGCGAAATCCACAGGTGAACATGCGTGACTGATATGGAAACACTGACTCCCTTTATAAAAGAAAAAACACCAAGCGAAGAGCCAACAATTATTGTTGACAGTCGGGAAGCCAGCAGTGCCCAAAAAATCATTAAAGGATTAAACGAGAAAGGCGCCACCACAAAGACTGAGTTGCTCGAGAAAGGCGACTACATCCTCTCAGACCAATGTGCCGTGGAACGCAAAACCGTCAACGACTTCGTCTACACACTTACAAGGCGGTACCTGTTTGAGCAACTTTTCAGGCTAAAAGATGTTTATCCAAAATCCCTCATCGTACTGGAAGGGTATCTACCGATTATCTACAAATTCAGCAACATTCAACCAGCCTCCATATGGGGCGCCATGTTCAACCTCGCCAAAAACGGCATCGCCATAGTTAATACCGCAAGCCAAAAAGAAACTGTTGACTTCCTCTACACTGCTGCAAGGCAAGAGCAGGTTGTGGAGAAACGAAGCGTAATGGTGCATGCCTTTAAAAAATGCGACACCCTTTCTGATGCACAAGTATACTTTATTGCGAGTTTGCCAAGCATCGGTCGAGAGAAAGCTACCGCTATTTTGGATTCTTACCAAACGCCGCTCAACGCGTTAATTAACGTGGATGATTGGGAGAAAGCCGTTCATGGGTTAGGTCCAGTGATAACTAACAGGGTTAAAGAGGTCTTAAGTGCACCATACAAAAAACAACCCTGCTAACAAGCATTGTCAACTTAAATTAAAACGCAAATTTTAAAAACAAGCCCTCCCCAATTTAGCTAAACAGATTGGTATGGATAAAGTCAAACTAGCCCTAACCATCCTCTCCATCGCAATTTTAGTTGTTCCATTAATGGTAATGGTTTATCTTAACCGTGACAATTTAATCGGGATAGTCCTTCCCACACAAAATAATTCTCAAATGGACTTCGAAAGAATAACCGAAAAATTCCAAGAAATCGAACCAAACCTTGTTCGTCAACCAGAATTCTTCCCTCAAAATAAGTCATACATATTAGCATTTAACTTTACCAATCCCTTGCTGGAAAACATAACTGTTGAAGCGGTTTCAGCTCAGGTTTTTCTCCAAGACCGAAACATGCTCTTATCCAACATTACCCTAGATCATCCGCTAAACATTTTGCCAGGTCAAAGTGCAATAGTCGCTGTTTCAGGGGCTTTAACTGATGAAGCGATTACCTACCTAAAAAATAGCTATTCAGAGTTAAACACAGTTGAAGCAACACTTCAAAACATAGACATTCAAATCTCAGGGGTACATGTCCACCTCGACAAGTTACCCAGTGAAGCACCAATCACGCTGCCGATTGGAGGTCTGGCGTAATGAGAGAAATTAACTGGTTTGGCCTAGCCGCAGGAATAATCATGTTAGTCATGCTTGCTGCATCGTTTTTCCTGCCGTGGTGGCAGTTGACCGTAGGCGCTGGGTTAATGAGAATTAACGCTTCGCCAATTGCCACGACCTTCGATTTACTGGGCGAACAGTTTTTGATACCCATAATCTTTGCTATAAACATATCCACAATTCTATTGTTCATAGTCGCTGGAGCATTAATGTTGATTTACTCCCTTTTACCTACCAAATCCTACTCAAAACATCTTTTGTCTTTCTCATACAAAAAACCCATATACGTCTTAATTTCTTTCATTGCCGTTTTATTAATTATGAACGCAGTTGCATCTTTCTTAGGCGTCAACTTTCCAGTGATGGGCTCAACGACATTCAACTTTCCCCAACAATTGGCATTCGGCTCAGGCGTTGAAGTAAGCACATCAATGACTGCCGAATTCATGCTGCCGTTTTGGCTAGCCCTAGCCGCAGCGATACTTTGTGTAATTGCCCGTCTATATCACCCGCGGTTAACATCTAAAAAAACAACAGCAAACCCTACCTCAATTGTACAATCAACTTCTACATAAAAAGACCTTGAATAGTTAAAGTTTAAAGCCTAAAAGAAACATTATTCTACAAACCCAAACAGCTATGCCACACAACTTATGGGGCTGTCGGCTAGTTTGGTCTAGGCTTGTAGCCTCGGGCGCTATAGACCCCGGTTCAAATCCGGGCAGCCCCACCACCTTTGCTTTTTTGCCTCTCTATTGTGAGTGCATGTCGAGCAATCGTCTTCTGGTTTGGGGCTTATCACGGTTCTTGTTGAGCGCTCACCGGAGTATTCAACGCCTACATGTGCTTTTGTCCTCTTTTTTCGCAGTCACTCTTGTGAAAAGCGCAGTGGTAAGATTGAACACTTTCGCGGAAAAGATGTGGATATTTAGCAAAGGAGAACAACAGATTGAACGCTAAAAAAGCGTATCAAACAACATAACGTTCTTTTTTCAACCCCGCATTACTAACAGTATTTAAGTTATTTTTTTTAATTTTGGCAAAAAATACTGATGCTAATTCTATTTCGCTAAAAGGAGAGTTGCAAGGTAAACAACCATGGCAACGTTAAAGACAAAAAGCGAAAGGACACCAGGAACGCTCCCAACATTCTTCATCTTTATACACCAGATGAACCCAAGAATTCCAGTTGCCAAGGGCACTGCCGCAAAGACTGCTACCGCTGTAAAATCAACCAAGCCCAAACTCAAACCAGCATAAAGAACAAAAATCAGAAAAGATGCCAAAGCAACGATTAGGATTAAACCAAAGACGAATCGTTCCCCAGCCCTAGCGCTGATGGTTCTTTTGTCTCCTTCTCGGTCAACTTCGATGTCTGGGGCTTCAAGGCATAAGCTAAGCATGAACCCGTAGAGAACAAACGGCAGGACAAAGAGGGCAAACCACCAGTCAAAGCTGCCTGCAACCGAAAGGTAGCCTAACGCTGGGACAGCAAAACCCGCAGCAAAAGCAATGGAGACTTCTCCGATTCCACGAGATATCAAGCGCAGGGGAGGCGCAGAATAGAACCAGCCCAGAAAATTACCTGCCAACGCTATCGCCAAAAGTTCCATTGGGGCAACACCTAGGACGACAGCAAGCACTGATAGTCCAATCGAAAACGACAGGAAGGTTATGGAAAGATTCTTGGCTAATGGACGAAGCGCTGGGTTGTTTACGAGGACGTTGCTTCCTGAAAAAAGCTGCTTCTTCCCTGCGTACTGGTCGACTTTAACATCGAAGTAATCGTTGCTGTAATGTGCTGACATATCGCCCAGAAGCACTATCGTATAGAACAAAGCCGCCCTTAACGGATCAAAGGTTCCACCGTTAACGAGCGCCAAGAGGACCCCGAGTGAGAATGCTAGAACCCCGCCTGCTACAATATGCGAGCGTACAATTCTCAGAATGAGCGAAATTTTCTGTACAGTTTTCATCTGGGAGTTACTCTTTGTACTTATTGATGGGAACACTTATTTATTTAAACCATGGAAATAGAGCAAAAACTAAAGGGATATTGGTGAACCAGCGGCTTAAAGCATACTTTGACCTTACACGCTTACACTTCTTCTTCGTGTGGCCAACTCTTTTCTGCGCAGGACTCTTCCTTGTCTATCAAACCTACGGTGGCTTCTCCACTATTACGGTGTTGCAGGCGGTTCTGATTGGTTTCTTCGGTTTTGAAGCCGGGCTCATCTTAAACGACATCGTGGATGCGCAAGTCGACAAGAAAGAGTTAGCCTCCGATAATAGGCTAACCAAGTATTGGCGACCTTTCGGAAAACGACCAATCCCATCAGGTTTAATTTCAAGGCAAAAAGCAACAATCTTTTTCGCTGCACTTGTTACCCTGACAACCATAGTAATCTTTACTCTTCCAGTTTCCCATGCAGTCTACGTGTTCGCTATGATGCTGGTCTGCTACTGCCTAGAAGCCTTCTATCAACTCAAGAAACGAAAAGAAAAGATTCCAGTGGCGCAAGTTATTGGACGCATAGATTTCGCTTTATTTCTTGTCGCAGGCTACCTCGTTGTCGGCAAGCCTGATTTCATTGCTGTGCTGCTGTTTTTGTTCTTCTATCCCTTGGCGCTGGCTCATTTAGGCGTAAACGACTTGGTTGATGTTGCCAACGATAAAGCCAAAGGCATGAACACCATACCCATCCTCTACAGCATGAATACAACCGCCTACTGGATATTGGGGTTTAGCATACTTCATTTTGTGGTTGCGGCGGTGTTCCTCTATGCTCTTGGAAGCATCTGGATGCTTGCAGGTTTTGCAGTGAGCTTCGTTTTGATCTCGGGCAGCAGTCTGCTGATTCTTCAAAAGAGGAGCGCTGAAGCAGCAATCAAGGCATTACCACTTTTCCATGTGAGCATGCTGATTTATGCCTTATCAATCATAGCGAGTTACTTAATCGGCTCTTTTAAATAAACTAACCAAAGCAAGTTAACTTACAGCAAGAAACCTGCAATTAACCCCAAAGTTAGCCCAAGCAAAATGGGGAATGGTAATCCTGGGAAGATGCCTTTCTTTTCCAGCATATAAAAGGTCAAGATAGACCCAGCCATTATTCCCACTATAGATAGAATGGTCGGAAATAGATTATTGAAATTGAAGAACACCGCTCCTACTAGCATCGAATAAAACACTAAGTCACCCAACCCCATTTGAATATCCTTAAAGGAATAGCTTAATCCATGTAACTGTTCAAGCCCAGACTCAGCAATCTTACCCACAGGTCCCTTATACACCGCAACAACATCATACACAGCTAAAAACGCCAAAATTAAGACCGCGCTCCACAAGGGTATAAACTTGCCAAAGAAGACTCCCAAGGCGCCACCTAAGCAAATAACGGCGATATTACGTGCTCTTGGAAAACGAAAAACGGCAAGATCAAAGAGCACCGTTATAGCTACAGATAATCCAATCCATACATAATCAACGCCCTCAAAATACGGCAAAACGGCGGACAAATAAACCAGCGAAAGCAACAAAGCGGCAGTGGACATAGCTACTACAATTAACGCCTTGATAATGCGTTTACTGCGTTTCTTTAGGAGAAAATAGAATACGGTGGCGCTTATGGCAATTAAAACCACGAAGTACAATGCGTTGCCAAAAGGCGCTCCAGGCGTCTCCTCAGGAATCGGCGTAACAGGAATGCTTGATGCTTGCTGCGGCGCCAAAAGATAAGCACAGCCTAACCCGAAGAGCAAACTTGCCAAAATAGGCATCAGGTATACGATTTCGAACTTGAAGCGGTCCTGCTCTGATTTAGCGGGCACCTGGGTCGGTTGTTGTTTCGTTGGCTCAGTCACGGCTCTAACCTACATTGCTTATAGCTATTGATGCTTGCAAATAGCATTGGTCGCAAAAGAAGCTTTGCTTTTTATCCGTATCGAAAATACAGTTAGAAAAATACATAACGCAAACCGACCGGCGGCAATGCTGCAAGCCAAGTGTATGCCCCAACTCATGCACCGCCTCCTTGAGTGTCCGCAGCCCAAAAAGAGCTTGATCCGATTTTGCACCATAGAACTCTTGCCTTAGACGCCAAAGCGAAATCAACCCTGCCGACCCAGGCGTGTACGCTTCGCCGAAAACATAGTTTAATCCAGCTACAAAAATGTCAACATCAACAACGCCTAAAACCCTGTGGACATCCTGCCTTTTACTTGTAAAAGCCTTGACCACGTTGAGGAGTAAACTGGAACTGTATTGCTTGCGTGTTTTATCGTAGGCATTTTTGGGCAAAGGTAGGACTTGTTTGATAACAAAAGCGTTCGTGTCAGGAAAAATCCGCTCCAACCCTTGTGCTAACGCATTCAAAACTTCGGGTGCAACTTGCCCAACTGCCAAAACACCTACCTTCATAAACCTAGCAGCCTATACCTGATAAGTTTCTCCAGTTCGAGGCGCCACAGCATCCAAGCCTAATTCAGTCCTTGCCCAGTTTGCGAAGAGTTCACAGTTGCCCTCGGCACCATGAACCACGAAAACCTTGGGTTTACCTCCGAGTTTAATTAGGGCTTCTTTTAGTTTGCTTGCGCCACAGTGCGAGGAGAAATCAAAGTGTCGGTATTTAGCTTTTATTTTACGAATTTTTCCATCGATGGTGCAAACGCCCTTTTCCATCAACTCACGCCCTGGAGTCCCTGGAATCTGGTAACTAACCAGAAAAACAGCGTTAACAGCTTTTTTGCCCAACTTGGAAACATAAAACGCTGCAGGTCCGCCCTTAAGCATCCCTGCTGTGGAAATTATTACGCTTGGGGTTTTGAGCGCTTTGCGTCGATCACGCCAGCCCTCTACCCAATCGACGGAATGCATCGCATTCATGAATAATTTGGGGTCCTTGAGGAATTCTTTATAGTTCATTATTATGCGGCTTGCTTCACGTGCCATCCCATCTAAAACCACGGGGTATTCAAAATGATTTGCAGCCAAGATACATGCCATCTCTTGGGAACGTCCGACGCCGAAAGCTGGAACCAGAACGGTTCCACCCATCTCAACCACTTCGGTGCAAGCGTCGAGGAACTGCTTTTCAAGTGTTTGCCTCTCGGTGTGGTCGGAGTCGGCGTAGGTGCTTTCTATGATGACAGCGTCTAAATCGCCATAGTCCATGGTTGCTCCGTTGAGGAGTTTGCTCTCTTCAAGGTTGAAGTCGCCCGTATAGAGGATGCGTTTACCATCTGCCTCGATGAGCACAGAAGCGCTGCCAGGCGTATGTCCGGCGTTTAGGAGTTTAAATTTCATGTCACCTAAAGTTTCTTCTACTCCAAAATCGAGGTGGTGATTGCTCCGCATCATGGTCTTTAACTCTAGGTATTCAAAAGGCAGATAGTAACTGGATAGATGAATGAAGTCTTGAATTAAGAGTTGGGTGAGTTCGAGGTTGAGTTTGTTGGTGTAGAGGGCTTTTTTATCATTTATGTAAAATATGGGGATGGCGCCTGAGTGGTCAAGATGACTGTGGGTTAAGATGAGGGCGTCGACTTCTTTGGGCGGGACATGCATGGGAAAACCCGGTTCGTTATCCAGCATGACGCCGTAGTCGAGGATAACCTGTGTTTTGGCGGACTTTACAGTTATGCCGATTCTTCCAACTTCCCTTGCTCCACCTAAAAATCCAAGCTGCAATCAAACCATTCCTTAGTGTAAACTCTAACATTTTAAATGAACCGATGCTGTTTTAAAAATGTTGGGGAACAGACGCTTAATTGTTCAAAACAAAAATATCCTAAAGCAGTGTAGCCTTCGCAGAAACGGCGCCCCTGCGAATTGCGCTCAAAACTGAATCAACATTAAGGTCAGCGTCAATTTGAGTGAAAACGCTTAACAACTCGGAAACTTGGTGCGCATCGCTGCCTGCTGTGCCTGGCAAACCCATGCTTTTTGCCAGCATTTTCGCCTCTTGGTTAGCTTCTTTGGTGGAACCGCCGTTGAGGACTTCGATGGCGTCGACTTTAACGTTTCTGGCGTAGTCGTGCATGCCGTAGAGCCTGTATGGATGAGCAACTATGGAGACGCCGCCGATGGTTTTGGCAAAATCCGCAACTGCTTGTGGCGTCCAAGGCTTAGGCGGCAACTCGTAGGTTCCTAAAACTATCATGTCGCCCTGCGTGGTGCTGATTTCAACGCCTGGAATGATTAGGATGTCGGGGTATGCCTTCGCTAACTCGACGGTGGCTCGACATCCTCGGACGCTGTCATGGTCAGTGATGGCTGCAACTTTGATGTAGCTGTGGGCGGAAAGCATGTCAATAAGCGTTTTTGGTTGAATGAGTGAATCAGCCGAATAAATAGTATGAATGTGTAGGTCAGCTTGAATCAAGGTTTTTCGCTCAACTGTTTCCGCAGAATGTTCTCTAAACGAGTTAAAATCTGTTTGCGTCCATCCCCATGGGCATTTATGTAATCAAACGTTAATTGTTTATTTTTGCAGGCTTGTTTGCAAGTATTTTTGATGGTGTTGTTCCATAGGTTGGGGTCATTTAGCAGTATAATACTTTGGTAATTGTTGCGTTGAATGTATTGCGAAACTTGTTCAGCTACGTAATCGATTGTTTCGCAGTCAAGAGGTAAGGCGGTGTCATGCTGGGAAAGCGGGTAAACCTCATCTAGTTCAATGGGTACAATGCCAAATGGAGCGGCATAAACGCAAACATGAACTTGAGATGAGAAGCCTTCACCTAGATTGCTCAATAGTTGTCTTATCTTTTTGAATTCTGGTGCTTTATGGAACGGTTTGTTTCTCGTTTGGGGAACAAGCAAAAGCACCTTGGCAGATTGAGGCGGATTGTACCGTTCGCTTAAGCGTTTGCGGTAATTAGTGATTTCTGGACGTGCAAGTCCCACCGAATCAAAGTAGAAGAAACCGCTGCTCTTGGTTGTAGGACTAAATTTTTCTATGAAATCTTCGTGGTTACGCAGCCTCTTTAGGGCTGAAAGCAGAGCAGGGTGGGCGTGCAGACGCATTTCTGTGTGTTCCCAAAGTCTGCCGTCACGGATGGCCTGTTTGATGCGCCTAAGCTCTGCTAGGCAAACATGCAGGTTGTGTTCTGCCAAGAAAACTTCCCTTTCTTTGGGTTTTTTCAGCTCTAAAGTCCTTGGCGTCTCCGAGGAACATCGGGGGCAACTGCAGGGAAAATAGTCCAGTTCTTCAAGCCGCCAAGTGCCGTTCTCAGTCATATAGCGGTTTTCTCGAGCGTACAAAGCATATGCAGCTGAATCGAAGAGGTCACAACCCAGCGCCACGGCCAAAGCAAACATGGAGGGGTGACCAGCGCCAAACAGGTGCAGGGGACGCTCGATTGGTATGCCTTTTTTAGCAGTCAATATCATTTCGGCTAAGACGTCATAACGGTAGTTTTCCATAACTTCGGTTGGGCTTCCAAGTGCGTGGATTTGGAAGGGAAGTTTCCCCATTTCAGCTGCAGAGGAAGCCACCAAATCCAGGTGTTTTCCACCTTGCACGGGTCCAACCCAGAGGATGTCATCGCGATTTTTCTCTTTGAAGAAGGCTTTGGCTCGCCGCAGAGTTTCTTCGACAGTGATTTCGGCTTGTTGCTTAGTCACTTTCCAACCTGTGGGGATGTCAAGGATGGTTGCGATGTCGCTGCCTATGCCTTCTTGGTAAGCGACAATTTCTTTTTGGGAGACCTCAACTTCGCCATAAACCAGTATCTGATAGGCACCTGAATCTGTCATAATCGCGCCGTCAAAATCCAAGAAGTTATGCAAGCCCTTTTCAACGGGTAGGTTTTTGAAGCGTTTTTTGAGGATGTAAGCGTTGGTTATTATTGCTTGGCAACCGAACGCTTCTTTGAGCCGTTTTGGTGGGATAGGTTGGATGCTGGGATTGATGACTGGGAAAAGCAGCGGAGTCTCCACTGTTGCAGTTTTAGTTTTTAGTTTGCCGATTCTGCCGAGGAGGTCTTTTTCTTTTGTTTCGAAACTCAATTTGGAAGCCTAAAGATGACTGGGTGCTCGCTTATAAAAAAGGTTGGCTAAACGTTTTCTTTTCTGAGTGATTGCTCATATAGAAATCAGGCGTTATTTTTTTGTGGACGGTTGAGAATTATAAAAGTTGGGTCGTAGGTGACTGTTTGTGTTTTGATTAGGCATCCTTATATCGCAATGTTTCTCTAAATACTCAAAGAAGCGAACATCTCATGGTCTGCTCGATAGATATAATTGAAAAACCAGAACTCAACGACCCAATACTCATCGAAGGCTTACCGGGCATTGGATTCGTCGCCAACATCGCGGCGTTGCATCTGATTAAGGAATTGAAGGCAAAGCGGTTCGCCCAAATTTTTTCTTCATCTTTTCAAGATTTCGCCGTGACAAAGGCGGACGGCAGCGCCAATTCCCCCATCAACGAACTCTACTATGCCAAGAGAGGGAAAGGTGAACGTGACATAATTGTTTGGTATGGGAACACTCAGGCGCTCACGACCGTTGGGCAATACGAGTTAGTCGGTAAAGTGCTCGATATTGCACAGCAGTTCGGTTGCCGATTCGTGATTTCCGTGGGTGGCTTCAAGAAAGACGAGGTGACTGGAGTACCAGGGCTTTATAGTACTGCTACGGATTTGGAGACGATGCAGCAGGCGCTTGATTTAGGAACCAAAGTTATGGTTGGCCACGTATTTGGGATTGCAGGGTTGTCGGTTGGGTTGGCACGGATTCGGGATATCAAAGGCTTTTCTTTGTTGGTGGACACACCTGGGATGAATCCTGATGTGAATGCTGCGCGTTACGCTCTTTTGACGTTGGCTAAGTTTTTGAATTTGAGTGTTGATTTGTCTGGTTTGGAAGCTAGTGGTGAAGAAATCAAGCGGATGTTGGAGTCCTTTGGAATCATACGGAGCATAACAGAAGAAAAGAAGAAAGAGGAGCAGCAACTGCGCTGGTTCATTTAAGCCTTGGCTTCGCTCATGAATGCATCATAGACTTTCTGTACTCGTTCCGCTGCTGGTCCGGAACCTTCCACCACGCCTTTTTCGGTTAGCTTTACTTTGTCCATGACCCAGATGAAGCCCTTGTCTTCATAGAGTTTAACCATGGTTGGGAAAACTTTTTCTAGTCTCTGTGAGAGGGCCTTTAGGTCGAAGGGTTTTTCTGAACTGGATATGGACATGACGACTGAACCGTTGAGAACTAGGCGGTTGAGGAGCTTTCCAGACTCATCTTTAACGTCCGCTAACGTGAGGCTTAAATTGTCAGGGTTTATGCCTATGAGTGTGCCGTTGAATGTTTTGCCGTTAGTTGTTGTGACAGCGACAATCTTATCGGCTAACGCTGCCACTTCAGTGAAGTATTTTCTCTGTGCTACAGACAACTTTGGTTCTCTCCTTAAGTGTTTTATGAAATTGCACTCCCAGTATTTATCTTTGATTTAAATAGAAAACAAAAACAACGCTAAGTGGTTGCCCGTTCCATTGGGAAAGGGCTTTTCGGTTTTCTACCGTTATTTGCCCTTTTAGGCTAGCACGTACCAACTGTTCAAGAAAATCGGAACCCCTTAGCCTTTGAAAAAGATTATTGTTTGGGATGGGTAGGTTGGAGGTTTGGGTGGTGGTTATGTTTTTTGTTCTTTTCTCTAAAAAACCAATCGCGTATTTTTTACTTACCTCAATGGGCACTTGAGCTATAGGTTTTATGTGGGTGTGGCGGTTTTGTGGTTGCCGCAAGACGGCAAAAGAGGATGATTGTTCTTTGGGATTGCGGTTCATTCCAGCGCCTGTTATGGTGTGGCACAAGATAATTACACCACATGAGCAGTATGGGTTCATGTTGAAGGCGCCGCGGTGTGGATGTGGAGGCATGTGTCGGCTGGTTTTTTCTCCACAAGAACAATCAAGCTGCAAGTACGTCAATCATCGGTGTGAAACGATTTAGCTTAAATAAAAACTTTTAAGCGTTAAATCACTTAACCGTAATTATGAGCTTTCCTTTAACTGAAATAATAAAGGCGATCCCTACAGCTATTCAAGTCTACAAAGACCTCAAAAGCGTCTTTAATGATTCCAGAAAAGATATAGAGCAGCAGAATCCAAGTGAACGCTGGGCAACGTACATCAACCCCATCCATTCTTTTAAGATTTCTTGGCCTACTCAGAGGTGGGCTATCTCTGAGATAGGTAACATTGGACCCTATGTCTACATGCCTGCTATGTTATCATTCAAATTGGCAAGCCCCATAAAGGTTTCCCGCAGCCTAAATCCAACCGGAAATAACGAGATAGTTCCAAACGTAAACATAACAATCGACTTAAACGGTGGCATTGAGATGAGCCAATACGTAAAAGTAGTTTTGGAGGGCTTATCGAGCACCTATAAATCTGCTGGGGCTGACTTTTTTGAAGATTTTCTCGGCAAAAAGATAGAAGCTGACAACGCTGTTTTAGCCTATCACGTCAAGTTTCCTGAATACGTCATGTGGCAGGTAATAAAGATAAGAAAATCCCAAGACAAGATGTACTCAGTTTGTGGGACAGTTATCGAAGGTGCCTCTGGTTTAGAAATCGCTGTGAGTGAAATACCGAAAATAATGAATTCTGTCGCCATCCTGCAAAACAAGTGAGCGATAGGCTATTTACGTTGTTGCACTTCGCTGTTCTGCTTTAACAAGGCTATGCTGTTAGCTGGCAAATCCCTCTCAACCATAAAGTTTGGTCCCACCCAACTGTTAGCACCAACCTTGATGCCGGGCATAAATGAGGATTTAATTCCTGTCTTGACGTTATCACCCAAGATTACGCCGAGTTTGCGCCTGCCCGTATCCACTAGTTTATCTTTAATCATCATCTTAATTGGTTCATCATCAAAGCGTAGATTCGCAGTTATAGTCCCAGCGCCCAGATTGCATTTCTCGCCCAAAACACTGTCGCCAATGTACGAAAGGTGTCCAACATGCGTGCCATCCATGAGGATACTGTTTTTAATTTCTACAGCGTTACCGACTCGTACCTTCTTGCCCAAGCTTGAACCTGCGCGGATATAGCAGTTTGGTCCAACATCCGTTTCTTCATCAATAAAGGCGGGGCCTTCGATGTAGGCGCCTGAACGAATCCGTGCTGACTCCGCAACTGACACTGGACCGATTATGTGAGCGCCCTCCTCAACCTTGCCCAAGACATGGTGTTCCATGCGTTTGAGAGCCCAAACGTTAGCATCCAGCAAATCCCATGGTCTGCCTACATCAAACCAGTCATCCCTACTGATCTGTGTTGCCCTGACAGTTTTGCCTTCGGAGGCAAGCATATTTATCGCGTCGATGAGTTCCCACTCTCCCCGAATCGAGGCTTTGGTCTTCTTGATTTTTTCGAAGATTTCTTTGGAGAAAGCGTAGACGCCGGCGTTGGCTAAATTTGAGGGCGCTTTTTCTGCAGTCGGTTTCTCGACTATGCGTTTAACTTTGTTATCCTTATCTAACTGGATTATGCCGTAGTTTTCTGGCTTATCAACTGGAACAACACCCATGACTGCTGCGGTTTCGCCGTTTTTAAATTGCGACAGCACACTTTTTACGGCATCTTGACCAAACAGCAAGTCACCATAAACTAAAACGAAATCGCCATCAACATAGGGTTCTGCTATGCTGGCAGCGTTGCCTGTGCCCAAAATCGCTTTTTGCTCCACGTAACTGAGGCGTAAACCCAATTTTGCGCCGTTCCCAAAATAGCTTCGGATAGCCTCACCCATATAATGTGTTATAACAATCGCTTCTTCTATGCCTGCCTCCTTTACCGCTTCGAGGCAGAACTGCAGAATCGGTTTGCCGCCCACTTTTATGAGGTGTTTGGGGCGTGTTGCCGTTAATGGCATAAGCCGCTCGCCTGCACCAGCCGCTAAGAGCACTACTTTCATTTTTGGTGTACCTCTACTTGTTTGTGTAATAGTGCTGTTGCCTTTGCGGTTATATCTTTTGCCGCCACCTCGGATTCGCCCTCCACAGTTAAACGGATAAGCGGTTCGGTGCCTGAAGCACGGACCAGTAACCACCCCTCTTTCAGCGCCAAACGTACGCCATCCACAGTACTAAAACCGGTGAACCTTGGAAACGCCGTCTTAAGGGTGGCCTCCAATTCTTTTACAACACGGTACTTGAATTCATTCTTGCAAGGTATGTTTTCGCGCAAAGTAATGTATTCTGGAACTTCGCTGATAAACTCGGAGACGCTTTTGCCTTCCTCTTCTAGAGCTGACAAGAACAATGCGGCAGAAAGAGGGCCATCAGGGCAGAAATGGTGTTGTGGATGCACCCAAGCGCCACAAGGTTCACCTCCGAAGACGGCGCCTTCACGTTTGATTGCCTCCGATATGTAGATGTCACCGACTTTAGTGCGAACAACCTTGCCGCCAAATTTCTCAGCCATCGTTTCAACACACATCGACGCCTCAACGTTTGTAACTATAACGCCACCGCCACTGCGCTTCAAAGCCAAAGCACCGTACGCCGCCAGTGAACGGTCAAAGTTCACAAAACCACCGTCCTCATCCACAAAAGCCACCCTATCTGCGTCGCCGTCAAAGGCTATTCCGATGTCTGCGCCGAGAACTTTAACAATTTTAGCCAAGTCCTGCAGTGATTCAGCTGTCGGTTCAGATTTTCTAGCTGGAAAGTATCCGTCAGCTTGAGCGTTTAAGGCGGTGACTTTGCATCCTAACATTTTAAGCATTCTTGGAGCAAGCTCAAAAGCAGCGCCGCAACCAGGATCCACGACAACCTGCCATGGCTTTTGAAGCAACACTGCTTTTTGCACCATACCCAGGTAGAGCTGGCTTGCATCGATGGTCGTGGTTTTGCCGACCCTGCGCCAATTCGCCAAGGCGAACTTTTCTTGTGCAACTAGCTCTTCCACCGTATCCTGTTCAGCATCAGTGAAAGATAACGAAGTGTTACTGAACACTTTGATGCCATTGTACTGTGGAGGATTGTGCGATGCTGTAAGCATGAAACCTACATCAGCGCCGAATGCTTTGACGGCATAAGCCAAAACTGGCGTTGGAACCATGCCAGCAAGCAACACATCCGAACCACAAGCAACTAAACCTGAAACCAAAGCGTTCTCAAGCATCTGACCAGAAAGCCGCGTGTCACGTGCAACCACAGCCTTTTTGGCTTCGGCGTAGGTTGCCACGGCTAAAGCAACTTTATTAGCAAGCAGGGGAGTTAAGTCAATGTTAGCTAAGCCGCGAACGCCTGAACTGCCGAACAATTTTGCCATAGAGTCTGCATCCGTTACCTGCATGTTGAGCTTGGTTGGCTTAAAAGGAATTCGCCTCAAACCAGCGGATTAGCCTTAATGAAGCCTAAAAGTTTTTCCTTAGTCGGATGCATTCCGTCGGCGCTTGAGAGGTAACATGCAGACACAGCATTCGCCAGCATTAAGCGGCACTCATCACAGAGCTCGTTGTGGTCGGCTAAGATGTTGCCTGCATTCCAAGCGTCGCCTGCACCGGTTGCACGGTTAACCTTAACCTTAAACGTTGGAACCACAACCTCCCGAGTACCGCTAAGCGTGGCAGAGAACGTTGTTGTATGCAAGTCGATGCGTGCAGGAAAATGTTTAACCAAAAATCTTGCTGCCTCCATCGCTAACTCGGTAAAATCAAGCAAATTTAATTTCTCTTTTAGGCTGGGGTCGAGCAGGCTTGCATAGGTTACGGCTTCGTTTTCGTTAACACTCAAAATATCCACTTTGGATGTTTTAAGAACCCTCTCCACTAGAGCAGCCATCGCTTGCGCATTTGGGTTGGGGTCTGCAGTGTCATAGTAAGCTTTTCCATGTCCAAGTTTCGCCCTCTCAAAAACCGCCTCTGCCAGCGCTGTTCCCCAATGCAGGGTTCCAGCCCAATTAAAAAGGCACGTGTAATCTGCTTCTTCGATTGCCTCGTAATCATTCTCATCCAAGCTATCTGGTCCAAAATCCGCCAATGCACCTAAGTCCCGAAGCATAACGTTAGTTTTTCCATTGGGCGTTTTGAATTCAAGGGCAGTTGTTATAGAAGCTTTACCGCAGGCTTTTATACGGCTAATATCGATGGGCTTGTTTCTAAAATGGTACTTGATTTGCTGCAACCCATATTCACTTGTACAAACGATAGGAGCAACTTTTACACCCAAGCTGGCAAGCGCCGAAGCAACGTTGATTGCATTTCCGCCTTTTATGTCCGCTTGAGAGATGCCATCAAGACTGCCGCCCTTGCGCTTTGCCACATCAGCCACTAACCTAAAGAAATCTTCAGTATCTAAGTCCAAGTTTATGAGGCGATCAAGGAAGAAGTCGGGCATGACGACAACATTGCAATCCTTAAATTTTTGTTGTTTAAGAAATTCTTCAAGCTGTTTTTTCCATGACTCCAAAGACATACGGTGGCTCCTATGGATTTAGTTTCCAAAAAGCTAAAATAACCTTTTGATTAACAGTGATAGCGAGCGGTATAGGAGAAGGAGTTAAGGCTTGAAATTCAAAACAGAAGTGTTATTGCTCTCAGCAGCAATCATGCTGTTTGTCATAAGCGTATTCTTCTATTCTTACCATGGCGCTACCGGCGGCGATAGCACCCTTTTGAGTGCTAGTTTAGCTTATCCATACCGTGGAATCGCTCTTGCATTCGTCGGATTCGGCACCCTACTAACTTTAACCGCTTCCGTTTCTTATAATAGGAAAACAAAAATTTAACCGCTGATTCCTAAATGGTTTAAGCTAAAATCAATTGGACGAGCATCCACACGATATCACCGAAAAACAACGCTACAATCAAACCCAAAGTTACAAAAATCAACATGGGCAACCCAGGAGTCGCCCAAACATACCTATCTATGGTTCCCGCTTGCACTGCATTGGATAGCCTGTCAACAATTTTTTCTCGGCCCTCATCACGGGGGATAACCACTAGTTTCCGTTTGCCGTCTGCTTCTATGTCTTCCATGGGGAAAACATGCCATTTTTGCTGCAACTTGGCAATAGACATCTTGTACCCTGTGATGAGCACAAGCAGTTTTTTCCCAAAGGATTCATCTGCAAGCGTCCCCACAAACATCTTGGCGCCGTTCTTCTTATGCCAAACAACGTTCCGGATTATCATGTAGAAGCCGCTTGCCGCTGCAAACAAAACGGAGTTGCTAAAGATTGTTATGGGAAAAATCAACTGAGAAATCGGCGACACCCCACCCGTCAAGATAGGGGTAAAGAGTGCCAATGGCGCGAAGGGCAAAGCCAACGCAATACACATCAAAGCCTTCGAGTCTGCACCGCCGAAGCCACCTGCGTAAAAGAGCAGAAACGCTAAGCCGACGGTGACGACAAAGCTTAAACCGTAGAGGGGAAGCTGCGAGGGCTCAAAGAAAAGCAGCTGAATAAGTGTTATGGCAAGTGCTATGGGTGCGTAGACTACCCAGACGCGGTTGCTGACTTCGCGGGTTTTGTAATCTCGCCACGATGCATAAGTCAGGACGCCTAAAGAGACCGCTATATTTGCAAAGATTAAGATTGGCTGCAGAGTTTGTATAGCTTTTCGCTCCTTTTGTGGGTATGGAGTACCTTGTTGGCTAATAAGATTTTGTCGGTAATTTCAGTATCATACAAATGCTTTCTTTACAAGAGGGTTAACTTTTAGCAGTTACGGTCAATGTGGGCGGATACTCTACCAAAATCCAAAGCCCCATTGGTGTCGCACCCTGATACAGATTACAAATCGGCGTAGTGTTGTCAAACGTTGCCACTGCTCCTCGCCAAGTTATGTCATAAGCATACGTAAACCGAACAGTTGCTAAAGTGACAGGCAACAATTGACTCACGCGGCTTGTGGCATTAACGTTTAAAGCACCAGTTGAGCTGCCAGCTAACGCATCGAAAGTGAAAAGATATCGATTGTCTAAGTCTGTAAACATTATGCCCGTGCCCTTGTTGCCTTCAGCGATGAATTGGGTCCAATGATGCGGTGTCCAGCTTCCAGCTGAATAATTTGCAAATACTCCCGTGCCATTTTGAATGAGGGGAGAACCAGCAGCAGTCCCATTTTCGGTCTGTGCTTGCACGGAGAATAAAGAGGTCGCGAGTTGTATTGGACAGATATCTGTGATTGTTCTCTGCTGAGTAGAATTGATAAACATAAGCCTAAGTTGATAAGTGTAGTATGTTGCATTTGCTGGCAACGTGATAATTATGTTTGCGTAAATGTTGGGGCAGCCATCGGCACCACCAATGCCTGTCCCGCCCGTTCCCCACTCGGCTTCCTGCTGAACGATATCGCGAATTATGCCGTGATGAATCACGTATGCTAAACCGGCACCATAAGTGCTTGCTTCCTGATTTATCCGCATGAAAGTTGCGGTGCTCGAAGTGTTGGTTCCAGCCACAGTGGATTTAACGTTGAAACTTCCAAATTGCAGCGTAATATTGCCGTTGGTTAACGTTGATGTGTCAGTGTTGTCTCCGGTGAAGTATCGGTTGGTGTATGCTAGCGGCGTCTGGATAGCATTGTCGCTTCCATCCCACCAAATAGTAAAGTCGGTCACTCTACTATTTAAGAGAAAAACAATCATTTGTCTGTTGCCAAAAACCGTCGCGTTGCTTGTTAGCCCGAGTGGAATTTGATAATTAGAAGCCCAATCTTCAATTTGGAATGGCACTTCTTGGCTGATTCCACCTATGGTTTGGTTAACATGTATGGATTTAACTGGAACCGGCGGAATAGGCAACGTTTGACCGCTCAACTGTATGTTCTGTCCAAGCCAACGCATTGTGCCATTCTGCAATATCTCCAAAGTGAAAGTCGATTGCTGCAAGTTAACTAGATAATTTATATCTGGTTCGTCTTTTATGTAAACGGAGTCAATTCTCCAGCTGTCCTGAGTGGAATCTGCCGCATCGTTGCCTCCGACAAATCGAATTGTTAGGGTTGAAGAATCTATGTATTGGCCTAAAGAGACGTTGTTAAAGTAGTTTGGAACCAAGGTGGTTAAATTACGCCAAAAACCGCCGTATAGGATCTGTAATACTAAAGATTCTGAACTTGCTGTGTTTCCTGTTTTAATGCATAAGACTTGTCGCGGGTTGGTTGTGTTGATGTTTGACCACCGTTCTTCTACATTTAAGGCGTAGTTGATTTGGTTAATGCTGTAGTTGATTAAATCCAATTTAACATCAAATGGTATGGTGTTGGTAGCGTTAACTTTTATTTTCCAGTTGCCCCACTCATCACGGTAATCGGTCAAGCCACTAGTTATTGTCTGGGTTTTTGTTGTATCGCTGGTTCCTAGTGTATCTGTTAAATAACCATTACCGACGTTTACGTATTCACCTGTTCTATAATTGAACAATTGATAGGTTACGTCTACGCCATTCACAGAAGCGCCAGCATCAAGTGTCCAAATTATGTTATTCCACGTTTCGGTGTTAGATGTACCCATAAATTCTGCTTCGCATAGGTAGGTATTCGGAACCATTGTTGGTTGCAAAAGAACAGCTATGGCAACCCAGCTAGCTGTGCTTGATGCAGTCCAAGACATGGAAACTGCCCCTGATGTTACAATTTTTTCACTGCCGAAACTCTTGTACTGCTGCCCAGTCTGAGACCAACGATTTGTTTGCCCATCAGTAACCGAATATGAGCTTGTTCTGTATGTGCCCACATGCCCAAAAAGAACCTTTGAATACGTTCCTGAAGCCGTGAGGCTTACAGATGCATTGTTGCTTGAATTGGAATTAGTGCTCGCTGCAGTGTAAGGAGTTGTTTGATTAACATTTGAATAAGTTATTGAGCCTCCAGCCGCCGTGGTGGATGAGGCAAACGTTGCAGTAATCGTTTTGGTTCCTGTAGACGGGTTAAGTAAATAGTAAACGTAGCTTCGCACACGTGGGTTAGTGTTGTATAAGTCGGTGCCTATTAGAGTTAAAGCTGTTCCACCATACGTAACACCTGAAACAGTAGTTGTTTGACCGGAGCTTGAAAACACATCAATTGCAACTAGCAGTATCCTATCATTTCCAGCTCCAGTCGTATGCGTCCAAGATATTGAATTAGCGGCTGAAGCCAAAACCGAACTGTTTTGGCTATCAAAATTAATTGAATTGTAAACTCCGTGGCTTCGAAGATGGAGATAAGCACCGTTATCAGTTTGCAAATCAGCCACAGAACCGGAAACATTTGTTGTAAGTCCAAGCGGCGTAAAACTCTTAGGATAATTGTCAACTATAACGGTTCCTGTTGATTGTTCAGTTAAGGTGTCATAGGTGCCATCTGGTCCTTGCTGTTGGGCAGCAAAACTGCTTTGTGTTCCAATTACAGGATTTGAGTTTTCTACGAAATAAAGGTCATCAGTAAACGTAGAGGAATTCCAAGTTAACGTTGTGGAAATCTGGCTAAAAGAAGAAGCCAACACCATAAGCCCACGTGTATCTTCTACTTGAATAACGTAAGAGCTAGAAATCAAAGTCAAGGGAAGATCAACAATGTATGTTCCATTAGCGTATGACGCTAAGCCCGTAGGCTGAGTTAAAACCCAATTTGAAAGATCAAAATTGTAGCAGTAGAATTTCAAGTTATTTCTCCCGAGATTAATCAAGGGTTCCCCACCATCTCTGAGGATGGTTAGTTGCGCTTGATTAGGTGTGCTAGCGTTAGATATTTTCACATCCAACCGCGTAGACGTTGCATATGATATTCCTGAAATTCCTAAACCTGTCAAATTATAGTTGATGCTTATGAAGCCTTGACTGAAGCTTTCATTGGAAAACCAATCAGCACTCAAAGTCAAATTATTCAAATTAAACGTCGTTCCCCATTCAGGCCTGATCTGCCCTAAATTGGTCAAGCCACTTTTAAGGTAAGTTGTTGCTAACTGCTGGGCATACGAGAGGTTACCTGTGACCTTTAGGATTGACCCATAGTAGCCGACTGTGAAACCCAACATTTCTTTGAGCCCCAAATTTGTTTCGTCGATGGCGCTCAATATTTGAGGTTGCCCATGAGACGGGTTATACCGAATTGCAGAGTAAGTCGTCATGACTGAGGCTACCAAAACGACCGCCACCAACAGGGCAGCGATTATTGAAAATTGGCCTTTATTGTTCAATCAGTTACCTCCTACTAGCCCAAGCTGCAAAACCACGAGGCGGGAAGTCCCTTTTGCGGTGTATTGCGAAGCGTAGAGTCTGGGTTGGTAATATGAAAGAAGACTAATTGCAGTAACTCGAACATCAGGCGTTCGGGTTAATCCCAACGCTAAAAATGACCCTGTTATGTTTGTTGTACCATGCGTGTAAAGAGTTCCAGGATTGTAACCTGATATTGGGTTAAGCACATGTAATCCTACCGTAAGATGATAAGTTGCCAGTATGCCGTTGGTAAGGGCACGAGTAGAAGTTTGAGATGGCGAAGGGTAAATTCCATAATAGTTGCATGCATCCAAAACGGCTTGGGAAAGATCAGCCTGCCTAGTCGCGCTGTCAGTGACAGCGGTTCCGCTTGTGCTGTAATCTTGGTTATCTAAACCTCTAAGAAAAGCTATCGAGCCGGTTCCGCCAGTTTGTTGCATGCCGTAGATGCCCCAGTTATTTTGTTGACCTGAGAAAGCGGCAGTGTTGCTTACATAATAGAAGGGGTAGCCAACTATGCTTGCCCAAGTCCAATTATAAATGTTCACCCGTTGCCCTAGATACCAGCTGTAATAAGCATAGTTATTCTGATTATACGGTGCCTGACAGTAAGCCGTGGGTATGGGCACGGCTTCACCGCAGGTGTTAATGATAACGGCGTTTCGCAGATTTTCACCCTGCAAGGCATTCCCGTTAAGAATCTGGCTTAATTGAGAAGTATTCTGAACCATTATGGTGTTAACAAAGTAAGGTGACAACAAATCGTAAAGATCCTGGGCTAAGCTGAAGGCTGTATAACCCGTAATCCACCAGCCGTTTGCATCGCTGCAATTGAGGATGTAGAGGGTTCCACCGTTTGTGTTCTCGCCAATTTTTTGAGGAGTAACATTAAACGTAACATTCGAAGAAGCCACAGTGTAAGTGGAAATGTCCGTTGATGCACCTAAAATTTCAGTATTAGAGAAAGAAGCTACGTAATCGTATAATTGCTCTTCCGCGTCATTTATATCATAAACAGTTAAGTTGTAAACGATATTTGGCGGCAAAGAAGCAGAAAGCGCAACCTGTAACCCGCCCCAAATGGTGGCATTATCTGTTTCAAAGGCAGCACGGCTTAAATCATAATCTGAATCAAGCATCTGCAAAGTAGTGAAAGATAAGCGCCTAAGGTTGATAGGTGAAACCTGCCTTGATGGCGGTAAAACTGTGAAATAAGAAGAGGCTATGAATGCACCTGAAATAATCATGATTACCAAAATAACTTCGATGGTGCGAATCATCTAGCCAATCCCTCCATTGGGTTGCAGTCTCCATAAGTTCAGTTTGGCTTGGTAAGCAATGTTGCCGATGGTGACTTGCCGAATATCTGTAGTAACCCACTCTTGCCCCGCTGGGTTTCCGCCAAATATTAATGTAAAACCCAAGGAGCCCAAACCCCAAGGCATCAGAACTAAGCCGTATTCTCCAGCAGTGTCCTTATAAGGCACAATCAAAATTCCCTCATTGCTTGGAACAATTATAGAAGTGTATGATTGCCCGCTGTTTAAAGTACCAGTTGCTTGAGGCTGCTCTAAATTAACCACCCGAAGAGTATATTCTTCGGTTAGAATAACAAAGGACGCATTATAACTGATCTGAGAAGTCGGGAGATGAAAATTTTCACCAACTGCATCGCTGTGTGCCAGCAATATGCGACGATCAGCGAACCCGTCGACTATGGGAACTATGCTTTTGTATGTTTGCGGCGTATGAACATAGTAGCCTACACCTTTAAGCCCATTAAGATAAGTGTAAACGATTAAGGCGTAAGCCTCTGTTTCTCCGTTGATACCATTGAAAGTTAGCTCTTTAAAACCAGCCTCGTCAGCAGTTTCTTTTCGATTGAAAATGGAATAAGAAGGATAGTCGCTTGCATCCCGATTAACCAAAATTAAACTGCAAGATAGGGCTGCATTGGCAAACGGGTAACCAGTTCCAGCGGCATTAACTAATAGTTTCAGCGGTGTTCCTGTGGATGTTTTTTGAATAGATATCGTTATGGTCGGGGAAAGGGTAAGCTGAAAGCCATACGTGCCGTTTATCCCTAGCAATTTAGAGGCGGTTGAATAATTGATGTTATTAGCGTTTGAAGTAAGCAGGTAACCACCGAACCCTGCGGTTAAATTACTATAATAAGCATTGGTTGCAGAAAAATAAACTGAAGATTCAGTAGTCGATGTTAAACGCATCGGAGAATATGAACTGACTTTGTACTGAGTAAACTCTGGGTCCTGTAACCCAAAACTAACCGGCTTGCCATCAGTTTGCCCCCAATTTTCAGGCAAACCAGGATTTAACAATAAAGTATCAAGGAGGTCGCTGGTTTTAGTTGATAGGGCAGTATGCCGTTGATAAGCCAGCCCAGTTTGAATGCTTGAGCTAAAAAGCCCGATGAATATTAGAAGTGCAGCTATGAAGACTGTCAGAGAAACCATGTGATCCAAAGTAGCATTAGCCATCCTTAGCTGCCTCCTAAAGATAACCAAATGTTATTAGCGGTCTTAGTTGCAACCATAACCAACGAATTAGATGTACTGTTAAAAGCCATATTTTCCTGCCAATCAACATTCTCACCCAGTGTAACCAATGTGGAGAATTCGGCGTCTGTCATGATGTATTTCAGGGTGATGTTCATGATTTTTGCTGCCGAGTCAGAATGCTGGACATGGCGTAGCGTTACCGTGTAAGCGTAGCCATCTATAAGCGGAGGAATATCTAGGATGATTCTGACTGAACCGCTGGCTATTGATGCGTGGTTGATTGTGTGGTAAAGTTGCTGAATGGAACTGCTGAGGTACCCAGCGGTGTCTTGCAGTTCAAGCGTCATGCGCGAATCTGTCCAAGCGTCCATAATTATTGATGCAGTTAACGGAAAAAGGAAAATCTGCATAATGAGGACAGGGATCATTATCATGTATTCGATGGTTACTTGCGCCAAATATTGCCCTCCACTGCGTTACACCTGCCCAATTGTAACTACAATTTTACCAATGTAGAATTCGATAACTGAGTTAGCGGTTATTCTTGGGGTTGATGTGCTGTTGAGAGTTATTGTGCTGCTTTTAAAATTAAAAAAGGAGGAATCAAACCCTAGGGAAGACGCCTTTGGATAGCTAACCGTAAGAACAACCTGATCAACCCCAGATCTTGTTACTCTTGAAATACCATTGCCTCTAAGAGTTATTGATTGAGACCGATAGAGACTAGTGCCGTTTTCAAGCGCTGGCACATAAAATTTGCAGTAACTAGTCTGATCCTGCGTTGAAGTAAGAATTCGCATTGTAGGAGCAAGAATAACTCTCGAATAGCATCCATCATTCATCGGCACTTTTTCATTACAGAAAATTTGAGCGACAGGCGCTGAAGAACCACTCTGCAAAAATGAGTTATCTGTAGTATTGTTTGGCAAACGCATAAAGAAATTGTTCCCAAAAGAGTAGGAGGATGAGGGCATATTGTAAAGGATTATCCCTGTTGTGCCACTTAAGCTGAGGTTTTCCCATCCTGAGGATGTGTGAACCCTAAACGTATAATTGAGAGCCATCTCTTGAAACTTTACGTTTCCAAACTTGCATGAGTAGCTAACTGTTTGGGTTCGGCCTATTGTCCATGCAATATCATCAATTTGCTGCCCAGTGGTAAACATGAACTGCTTGTTAGTGCTAAACTCATTCTCAGCCATCCGCAAGTTTAAAATGTTATTTGCATAAGTCATAGCCACCAAAATCATGCAGATAACTGCTGCAGTCAATATGACGGTGGAAAAAGCAGGGCTGACGGCTTTCTCGTTCTTTCGGAAATTGGCGTTAATGAATCTCATCTTTTTTGCCACCTAAGTCAATTTTACGAATTGCGGAATCAGTTTAGCTGCAATTATAGAAATCAACACTAGAATAGCAGAGTGCTTGAAACCTGCGCCGATGGATTCTTCGCTTATCTTTCCAGCAACGATGCCTATGAGGTAACTGTTGAAGATAACGGCAGTCATAAACACCGTTTGCATCAATCCATTATCTGACGCCGAGTTTTCTGCTCCAGGTACACCCAACCCTGTGGTTAAACCCATCATCATAATGGTCGTGGCAACCAGCAAAATGGAAGCCAAGTATGGCATCATGACGTAAGGACGAACAGACATTTTCTTTTCTTTCTCTACTTCCTGCGTCAAGTTATTGAAGCGAGCTAAAGACTCAACCATAGCGATGGTACCTCCGCCGACATCAATAGTTTCAACAAGTAGGAACATGACGATTTGGACCATCCAGCTTTTGGTGCGATGCAAGAAATCTATCATGACTTTCTTGACAGGGATACCCCAGGAAATTTGCGAGCTAATCTTGCGCAACTCCTTTGTAAACGCCCCGTAATCTCGTTTGGAGAGGCTTTCGATGCATTTTTCAGGCGACAGCCCTGTTTTTCTCACTTCCGTCAGGTCACGTAAAAAACTTGTAACACCCTGTTCCATGCTATTACGTGTCTTTGTCAAACGTATATGTACGATTCCTGCAGGCGCAACCGAGATAAAAAGTGCTACAGCTATTGCTACAGACAAATCAACACCCCACGCTTGCAATGTAGTGAATAGCGGTAGCTGAGTTGCGCCCATAAAATTAGTCAGCAATAAGAATACAACGATGGCGACAACACTTGAAACACCGAAGACTTTGTAGGGACGCATGTCTACCAGTGGTGTTTTGGGTTGCATGCTGTGCGCTAAATAGATGAAAAGCATCGATAGCATAGGCGTAAAAATGTAGGTGTATAAGAGAATACCTGAGTAAGCGGAGATGTCTGAACTTGCTCCGGATGTGCCAGTTTGAATATTATTTACGGCAAATAAGATGTAGAAGCACAAAGACATCATAACCATGACTATGATGAAGGTTTCCAAGAGCATGCCAAGTCTTTCTGCAGCAGCTTTGACGCGGAGCGCACGGGTTTTAAAGATGTCTTCTGCTTTGCGCTCAAGATAGTGGCCAATATCACCGCCGATAATAACTGTCGAAGCATAGCCGCTTAAAAAGTCCTTAAAAATATCAAGCGGGTTTTTTTTCGCTGCAATTTCAAGCGCCGATAGCGGGTCAACCCCGAACACTTCCACATCCTTCATTATGTCCCTTGCTTCTTTACGCATCGAAGGCATGAGGTCAACTTCAGTTAAGCGTTTAAAACTCATATACGGTGCTATGCCGCCAGAAGCCATGACACTAATGTATGCAGCTGCAAAAGGTATCTCCCTCTCTAAACCTGTGGCCCTATCACTAGCATTGTTCATCGGAACAACCAAAAACCCAACCATCACAAAAAGCGGCAATGGAACCAAGAGCAGCAGCAGCAGAATCCCAAAAGTTATAGCTATAAAACCTGCTATAATGGAGATAGGCGTAGTGAGCAGGGCAACAAAGAACATTAGAGAAACATAAGTTTCAGGATAAATCTTTATGCGACCCTTTTCGAGGGCACTCTTAGTTGAGGTAAAGACTTTTTTGAGGAAGTATGGCGCCCATCGCCCGAAGAGGCGAAAGGACCAAGCCTCAAATTTGTCGAGAAGCGGCAACTGGTTTTACCTCCTCACTTGCGAGAACCTTCTGATAAAATTCTTTAGGTCGAGCGTAGTATTCTGCAATTATAGTGGCTACATCTTTGTAGCTTCGGATTTTTTGCTCTCGCATCCAACGCAAGACCTCGCTTCGCCTATGCAATTCTTCTATGAGCTGAGATTTTGTTTTACCAAGTCGCTCTGCAATATTGGCTAACAAGAAGCTAGAATCTAAATCAACAACTTGCTCATCCTTCACTGGATCCCATTTGAATGGGTTAAGGTATTTATCTGCATCAACGATCTCGTTTACTGAAAGCACGCGGCGATAAGCTTTCTTCTCACCATTCTTCACTAAATGCACCCGTTGCACAGACATAACAATATTCATCAGCGGAATGTAGGCAGGAGAAATATCCATGGGTTTCTGGGTGAGACGCCTAACGGCGGATTGCACATTCTCTGCATGCATGGTACACATGCCACCGTGCCCAGTTGCCAACGCTTGGAACAGAACGTATGCTTCCTGACCTCTGACTTCTCCCACAATCATCAAGTCAGGTCGATGTCTCATACAGGTCTTCACCAAATCAAAGAGCGCTACTTCACCGACACTGCTGCCGCCCAAACCATAGCTTTGCCGAGCAATAAGGGAAACCCAGTTTTCATGCGACAGGTTAAGTTCAGCGGTCTCTTCAATGGTCATGATTTTACTACCGGGCTTAACGAGGCAGCCAAGTGCGTTTAGAGCAGTAGTTTTTCCCGCTGCAGTACCACCTAACACCATGACTGAGGCACGGTTTTCAAGGCATATCCATAGGTAAGCCGCCATTTCCTCGGTAAAAGTACCGATGTTAATTAGATCAACGATGGAATATGGATCCTCTCGAAACTTACGGATCGTAAACGCGGTGCCAAACGGAGTAATTTCTCTGCGATAAGCTACCGCGAGACGGTGTTTGCCTGGAAGAGAAGCGTCAACTATGGGGAAAGCACTGCTGACGTGTTTCCCCGCCATATGAACCAGTTTAACCACGAGGTTATCGAGGTCTTCATCGCTTTCAAATTGCAGATTGGTTTCTATGCTTTCGAAGTTGCGGTGCCAAATATAGACTGGTTTGTTGACTCCATCGCAGGAGATGTCCTCTATGTTGGGATCACGCATCAACGGATCAATCTTGCCAAAACCCACCAAATCCCGTTCAGCGTGATAGAGGATTTTGTACCAAGAAACATCTGGAAGCCACCCCAAACTAATACGATATTTATCAACGATTTTCTTTGCTTCTTGTGCAAAAAATTTCCTCGGATCTTTGATTTCTTCTTTTGGCGATTCTATTTCAGCGAGCAAAATTTCTAGAACCCGGTTGTATATGCTGCGTTCCATCGGGTCAAGCTGTAATTCGTCGAGAATGTATTTGTGCTCGCCTGTTTTTGGATCCTGAACAATCACAACCTGCGAAAAAGGCTCATACAAAGGATATTTTTCTACAATCTTGACTCCTTTAGGCAACGTTTTGGTCTGAACGGGCACCTCCGGCTCAGGCAACTTCTTTTTCAAACTTAAGGTCAGTTTTGGAAACCGTATTCTTCTGCCACTAGAAATGGTTTTTTCAAGCTTTTTTCTTCTTAGACTTAGGCTTGCTATGTATCCCTTGATGTTTGTTCCCGTATGGTGCAGTTTGGCAGACACCCTGTTGAATGTCTCTTGGAGCCTTTTCTTTATGTTGAGTTTGCTCATTTGGGTCCGCGTAATTGCCTTTGTGATGCTTAGCTATTAAATATTGCGTCGCACTACACAATATTGTTAATATGTTCGACGTGTCAACATTTTGGTGGTTTGGTTGTTTGTGTGGGTGTTGTGTTTTGGTTGGTTGCGGAAGCTTTATAGTTCTGGAGGTTATGGGTTTGGTTGTTTATGTTGTGGTGTGTGGTGAGTGTGTTTGGGTAGTGTTGCTGATGTTTTTAGGGGGGTTCGGGGTGAGGGTAGGGTGGTGTTGTTGGAGAGTGAGGCTAAGGCTGTGTGTGTGGATTATGGGGTGTCGGTTACTAGGTTTGGTGTTGCTGGTGGGGTGGCTGAGGCTGTGGATTTGGCTGGTCGAATTGGTTATCCTGTTGTTTTAAAGGTTGTTTCTCCTGATATTGTTCATAAGTCGGATGTGGGTGGGGTTTTGGTTAACCTTAAGACGCCTGCTGAGGTTGCCAGTGGGTATGTTAAGGTTGTTGAGAACGCTAAAAAGTTTAGGGCAGACGCGAAGATTGTGGGTGTTTTGGTGCAGGAGATGGCGCCGCAATCCACTGAGGTTATTGTTGGTGCGGTGAAGGATCCGCAGTTTGGGCAGACTGTGATGTTTGGGTTGGGCGGGATTTTTGTGGAGTTGCTTAAAGACGTCAGTTTTCGTGTGGCTCCGCTTACGGTTGAGGATGCCAAAGAGATGATTACGCAGGTTAAGGCTTATCCGCTTCTTCGGGGTTACCGCAACACGCCGCCCGCTGACATCGACGCGCTCGTGGGCATCCTTTGCAATGTGTCGCGGTTGGTGATGGATTATCCCGAAATTAAAGAACTTGACCTCAACCCCATAATGGTTTATGAGAAGGGCGCAAAAGTAGTCGACGCAAGAATCATACTAGAATAGCGCTTTCTCTCTTTATGTGGATGTAGCGGGTTTGTGGTTGCCACAAGACGGCAAATGGGCGCGTCTGCTTTTTGTGGCTGTATTGTTTTTCTTTGCCTGTTTCGGTGTGGTGTATGGCTTTTTCTCACATGTTCTGCATGGCTGCGTGTTGAAGCATTTGCGGTGTTGGTGTGGGAGCATGTTGAGTTTGTTTTTATCTCCACGTACGGTTGCAAGTTACTCTTTTAGGAGTCTTTCAAGGTCTTCTGCGGTTAACCCCGCTTGCCGCAGTATAGATTTAAGGTTCCCCTCTTAATCTCAGGATGAACAGGAACAATAATGATGTTAACGCTCTGAGCCGTCTTCTTCTTCAGCCTAACATGGCTTCCCTTTCTACCAACAACCTTAAACCAGCCTTACCTAAAGCCTTGATAATCTTAAGGCCCGACACAGGCTTCTGCTTTGGCATGCGTTTCAACACTCAATGTAGTAAGAAAAGCTGATAATCGGTCGGCTGGGATTTTGGCATCCTCATCCTCAAGATAAAGCTCGATTGCTTCCTTCAGGTTGCTTATTGCATCTTCCACAGTCTTCCCCTGACTAGCAATATCGAGCTCAGGAGACCAAGCAATCTGCAGTTTCCCTTCCTTCCACACAACAACTGAAAAAGTAATACTCTCAGTCAACTCTAAGCCTCAAAAATAAATCACCTCAAAGAACTAAAATAGTTTATGCAAACAAACCCAAACAACCACATTTAGCCCATAAGGCGATACGCCATTTTCTCATCCTTTGGAACCGAGCTATTAACAAAGGCTTTAAGGGCAACCAACAACGATAGAGTAAGGGAGTCAATATGTCCGACAACACAGCAATCCTCGAACGAGTCTCAAAAATACTAGGTGTGCCACAAAAGGAACTCGTCAGAAAAGGCTTAGAAGGACTGCTCCAAACCCAACTCAGAACCTGCTCCGCAGAAATCAACGAAATAAAAACAAAATACAACGTTAAAACCGCCGCAGAACTGGAAAAAAAGATCCAAAACGGCAACGTCGAGGAGCACCCCGCTTGGGAAGACGTGATACTTCTCGAAAACCTAGAAGAGCGCATCAAAAGCATCAGAAAAGAGCTAACGGCGCTAAGGCATGAGTAAAAAGCCAAGCCTCGAAGAAGTATTCCAACGCATCTTTGATGTTTTAACCACCGAATTTTCCGACATAGCAGTGGACGCCCAACTCAGATACACCCCCTCGGGCGCAATAGAGCGCCTAAGAATCTTTCTGGTAGATGAAACCTACCTCGACATCTGGCTATCACTGTCAGGAAAATACTCCTACCACTGGGAACAACGACACATAAGAGGATGCATCCACAGACACGATAACGCACCACACAAAAAATGGAGCAAAACCAAAACCTACCCAAAACACTTCCACAACGGCAACGAAGACAACGTAAAAGAAAGCACAATACCAGACGAACCCACAGCAGCCACCCGCTATTTCATGACTTTTGTAAGAGAATCAATAAACAAAAAATGAGACAACCTTCTTTTCCCCTAATGCCTGTGCTCTTTATGTGGGTGTGGTTTTTTATGGCACACCACAAGACTGCAACGAAATTACAATGCTTCTTTGAAAAGCAATCCGCTACAACGCCTGACGCGGTGTGGGCAGAGCGATTCCCACCACAAGAACAACATACCCCCATGTTGAAAACTCCACCATGTGGGTGTGGAGACATGTTGAACTTGCATTTTTCAGCGATGTCGCTTCCTCCCAGCACTGCCTGGCTGCCACACACAAGCAAAAACGCTCGACAAAGTGATGGAACGAATAAAAAAAGTCATCCAAGCCTGCTTCAAAGACATAGCGTTATATAAAGAATTTACTGAATTACTCTAAACACTGAAAATACTGCAACGCTTAACAACAACGCCTTTTCGGTTGGTACCCGCTATTCACACCACACACCCCCAACCCCGACGAAACGCTCGCTGGTCTTGACGCAACATGACTCCATGTTGAAACCACAACGGATGTGTAAAGTTTGATTTTCACGTCTTCTATAGATGCTTCCTTTGTTGAGGTCGCTCAATCATCCTAGTTATTTACATAAGACCAGTTTCGATGCATCGATCTTATCTCTAATTAGCAACTTTGGAATGTCTTCCTCTGGAATTTGAAGAAGCATTAGTTCATTTATTCCTTGGTCAAATGCATTTTTAACGCTTCTCTCAGATGCTAGCCCTAAGTAAAAGGCTGATGAAAAGGCGATTGCTGCGTGGTCTGAAATCGAAGAAGACATACCAATAACACAATCAATATATTGATTGATTGCTTGCGCTTGCAGAAGGGAGAAGCAAGCGTTCAAAACCACACACCGAATATTATCTTTTAAAGTTTTAAAAACCCTTGCTAGCGCCTCTGGAGTTATCGTTATGCCGATTCCGTTGTTATCCTCTAATACTATTTGTCCATCATCTGTTCCGTGTCCGCTAAAGTGAACAATCGTTGGTTTTTCTTGGTTTAAATACAACTGTAAGTCGCTTACTCTGACTGCGCCCTTTTTGACCAAGTCAAATTCATCCTTCTTTTGGGCAAGCATAATCCTATGGTCAATTTCTCTTACTTCTTCTTCGAGCCTTAGTACAACTGTATTTTTTGGATTTGCTGTAATAAAGAGAATTTTAAGCCTGTTTTTTCTTGGATGTAGAAATGTACGCATCTTGGGTTTTTGTGCCATAACAATAGGAACTTTCTCAGTGAAAGTTGGATATAGGGTAGCTTTGAATCTAGCTCTTGCAGCGTCATTAACCGCAAGCCTAAGAATTTTGTCTTTGTTTAGGTTTATGAAATCATCTTTTGAGTACACCAATAGTCCGTTTGTTTTTGTCCTATTAACTATATTTCCTTGGAACAAAACGAGTGCTTCTTGCAGAACTCTCACGGAATCTAGTCCTGTTTGCAATGCTATCTCTTCAGCCGTTCTACCTTTTGTCTTTCCTCGGTAAATTTCTGTGAATACTTTCCGTCTTGTTACCGATTTGCTCAGGGGTTCTGCAGCATGCAGTATTTGGCGGTCAGAATTCGACCTTACATCAGTTGTATCAAGTGGCATTCTTTGAATATCCCTGTTTCTTCAGTCCAGCATAGGGTTTTACATTGGGAAACAATCGCCTTACATTAGCTGAGCCCATACCTACTGCTAAGTCGATTTCTTCAGATGACACACCCATTTTTAATAGTTGCAGCATAAGCAGGTTCCGTATAGATTGTAATTCTCTTAGTTCGTCTCTTCTTCCCCTTCGTTTCTCTTCTGTCACTTTTCTTCTCCTCCTGATGCTTGTTCTTGCTCAGTGGGTTGTCTCGATTCTTTGCTTTTTGCATATAAGTACGCAGAAACTTGAGTCCGAGATTTCTTGCCTAAGATTTTTGCTATTTCGGTTGGTGATAAGCCGACAGAGTTGAGGTGCCGAGCAGCCCAACCTTCACTTAATTTCTCGTTTTCTTTCGCCCAAAACAAACCCCAAGAACATTGGATCTCAACCCATCTTGCCCTGATGGAGGCAAGAATCTTCGCCAAGAACCACTCAAAATTTTAACCTAAATATTTACTTAGCAAAAGTAGCGAGCCATATTTCAAATTTACCCTCGTGGAATCACTGCTATGAATGGTTCAGGTCCCATGTCCGCCGTGGCATATACCGCCAACGCAATGCTCCAAAAGACATCGTCATGCGTGCCCCATGGATGCGAGAAACCAACGTTGCCGTCCTTGCGTAGGTCATAGCGTTCTACGTTGAGTTCGGTGCATATGTCTCCTCGGTATGGGCGCTCCCAATTCAGCAGAGGATAGAAAAACTGCTTGTTTAGCATTCTCTGTTTTAGTAGGCTTGCCATTTCGCTTTTGCGGGGGACGCTGAAGTTGACGCCTTCAGCATTGTGTATGCCCGCAGCTTCCATGTCGGCTATGAAACTTGGTCCTTCCCGTGTGAAGTCGATGCGGATTCTTTCGAAGCCGTTCCAGCGGTCCTGCAATGCCTTGATGTAGCCTAGCACGGTGGCGTAGACGGTGGGTTGGGGGAAGATTTTTAGGTGGCGCAGGTAGAGGCGGTCGTCGTCGCGTTCAATTACTGCTAGGACGCTGTAGTCTCGGGTTTGTGCCAAGTCTAAGCCTGCGTAGAACTTTCCTCTTTTGGGCATGTCTGGGAAGAACTCGCGGAGTTCTTGCCCGCAGTTCTGCTGGGTGCCGACGCATGAAGCGATTAGGCTTTGGGTTAGCCAGACGTTATCATCTTCGAACCATTCCGCTTCCATTTCTCTTTTCCAGCGGCTGGGGTCGTCGCCCATTTGGGTTTTGATTTTTTGGATGATGTTGGGTTTTAATGGTCCGTTGGGGCTAAGCGCCTGCTCGACTGTGACGTGGCTGGTTTTGAAGTCGCCAAAGTCCCTGTGGTTAAAAATCTTGAAAAATACGCTGTCGGTGTGCCATGGTGTGCTGCTGCAGACGAATTTGCCGTCTGTTGCGCCAAGAGTGTAGAGGATGGCGTCGTAGAGTTCCTGGTCGTTGCCTACAAAGTTGAATTCGTCAGCGTAAACCACGTGCAAGGTGGGTCCGCGGATGGTTTCGGGGTTGTTTGGGTAGGCTTCGATGCTGCTGCCGTTGGCGAAATGAATTTGGGTTTTCTGCGGTTTAAACGCAATGCCCGGCGGCAGTTTTCTGCACAAAGCGGCGATGCGGGAGATGATGTGCTTGGTTTGGCGCCACGACGGACCGACTATGCCTATTGCGCTGTTTGGGTTTTTCACCGCGTACTTGAGCAAGAGCGCGGAGACGGTTTGGGTTTTGCCGCTTTGGCGACACCAGCGAGCGGCAGTTAACTGGTTTTTCTCAAAAAGCTCGGCAAACTCCTTTTGGTAGCCGTACGGCTTAAAACCTAGGGTTTGTTCAAAAAACTCTGCGGGGTCATCGCTTAACTGCTGGGTTTTCTGCTCAACCGTTTGGCGAAGGCGGCTGCTGTTTTGGTGCAGTTTATGCCATCGGGGCAGGAGCTGGCTGGGGCGTAGGGCTTTGGCTTTTTTCTTTCTGCAGCTGGGCATTTTGCTCTTCCATCTCTTTGATTTTTGCTTCGATTTCGCGGTAGTTGATGTAATCAGTTAACAGTTCCTTGTAGGTCTTAGAAATAGCCGCAACCGCCTGCAAACGCTGTACTTCAACGCGATTCAACCCAGGCTTAACTGCCGCTTTAAGCGCTCCGGCCAGCATTCGCAAGGCTTCTTCAACGCTAGGTAGCTCACGTGGAAGCGGAATCTGAGTTTTCACGTAACCGTTGGCCTTGAGCGGCAAGCCTATGCGTTGGCACTTAACAATTATGGCGCCTGGAGTTTTCTGGAGTTTCGCGGCGATTTCCCCGATTTGCATGTCGGCTTCAACGAGTTTTTGCAGCTCGGCTTCTTGCTGTGGAGTCCATTTTTTGCCAGCCATACAGGCCTGTCACCAGTGTTTGCTGGGGACGCGGGGCTTTTAAAGAATTTTCACGTTAAAAAAAGCGATTATAAAACGCTGAATTAAAGAAGGTTTCTTATTTGGCAAAGAAGGAGGCGGGCTTGCTGAGCGGTTGCGCTCCATTTTGTTTTTAGGGTTTGTTTAGTTCTTCTATGATTTCTTTTGCTCTGTCCACTCGGATTTTGCGTTCCTTGACCATTCGCTCGGCAACTATATCAACCATCTCGTCTCTGGCACCGGCGTTGATAGCGATGTTTCTGGCGTGAAGCGACATATGACCACGCTGGATGCCCTCGTTAGCCAAAGCGCGCAATGCAGCGAGGTTTTGAGCCAAACCCACCGCAGCCAAGACTTCGGCGAACTCGTTAGCGGATTTGACCCCAAGGATTTTCATGGCGATTCTTGCGATTGGGTGAGTTTTCACGGCACCGCCGATTAACCCGACAGCCATCGGCAACTCGATTGCGCCTTCCAAGTCGCCGTTTCCGTTCTTAGTCCACTTGGAGATGCTAGTGTACTTCCCGTTTAAAGCTGCGTAAGCATGGGCTCCAGCTTCGATGGCGCGGTGATCGTTGCCTGTGGCTAAAACAACGGCGACTATACCGTTCATCGCACCCTTGTTGTGGGTAGCCGCCCGGTAAGGGTCAGCGTCGGCGAAGGCTGACGCGTAAGCGATGCCGTCCACGACTGCTTCTCCGCCCAACGCTTCTTTGGGCACGGTGCACCATGCCTTGGCGAGGCGTTTCACGGCTAGGTTGGAGATGATCCGCAGGTAAACCTGTCCGCCTGTGAGCTCTTCGATTCTTGGCGCGAGCGCTTCAGCCATCGTGTTCACTGCGTTGGCGCCCATGGCATCCCGGCAGTCAACAAACAAGTGCACAATCAACATTTGCCCCATCGCCGTGTCTATGACTCGGGCTTCGAGGTCTTTGGCGCCGCCTCCGAACGAGTTGAGAACTGAGTCCTGGTCGTTTGCCAGCTTTAAAAGTTGCGTTTTAGCGTTCAAAACCAGCTCTTTCGCCGCGGCTGCGTCTTTTAGTTTGACTACTTGGATTTGCCCAATCATAATGGGTGCTGTGCTGCTGGTGTGGAAGCCTCCGCCTTCTCGGACCATTTTTGCAGCGTAGCTGGCGGCGGCAATCACGCTTGGCTCTTCGGTTGCCATGGGGATAAGGTAGTCTTTGCCGTTAATTTGGAAGTTAACTGCTACGCCGAGGGGTTCGGGAAAGACGCCTATGACGTTTTCGACCATGTGGTCTGCCGTATCCATAGGCAGTGAACCTGTGTTTTCGAGCAGGCGTACTTCTTGGTCGGTTAGGTCTGCGAAGTCTTTTACGAGTGCTATGCGCTCTTTTGGTGGCAGTTTATAGAAGCCAGAGATTACTGATGATTTAGCCATTCCTCAATCACTTTTAACTGATTGTTTGGGTTTTTCGCTTTTAAACCTTAACTAAATATGAATCAAAATGCTTGGTTAAAGGGTCGTTTGACCAGCGCTTCGGGGCATGGCAACGGCGGAGACGCCTAAGCGTTTTGTGAGTTCTTTTGCTAAGGCATCGCCGTTGCTGCGGTAGTTGTCGGTGATAACCTGTTTTGCTCCTGAACGCTTAACGTATTCTATTAGCCCGTCGAAATCTGAGTGGTCACTAAGAGCTACAAGGTATTCTTGGTCGCCGATTTGTTTGCAGGGCTTCTGGAATTCCCAACCGCTCACACAAATCCGCGTGTTCCGCAGCCCCACATGTTGGCGAGCATTCATGTGGTAAAAGGCGACGCAGGGCAAGTTGCCCTCTAAGAGTTCATGTCCCTCCTTATCCGTCGATAGTGAGAGGCAACCGAGCCGCATGCCGTGTTTTTCGCAGACCTTCGTGACTTCGTAAACGCGTTCAGGCATGACGAATGGTACTGAAACATCTGCGTTGCGGAGCAGCTGCATGATTTCTTGCAGTTTACCGTGATAACCAAACACGTAGACGGTGCCTCCGCGTAAACGCCTTTCAATCATCGAAACCAAGAGTTGCCGCACGTCAACATCAAAGTTGCGCCTGCATGAGGGGCTTCCATAGGTGGCTTCAACGACCAAAACGTCGCATTCCACCACTGGCGTGCCGTCGAGCCTGAAGTCGCCTGTCCAAGCGATGCGTATGCCGCCTGCGTCTTCAACTAGCACTTGGCAGGCACCTAAAATGTGATCTGCTTTAAGGAGACTTATTTTTTCGTCGCCGTACTTGAGGGCTTTGTTGTACTCTAAGCATTTAACTGCCTTATCCTCAAACCTAATTGAGCCGTTGAGGGTTTTTACGAGGTCACGGGTGGCTTTGGTCATCAGTACTTTTTCGCAGGATTTGAGGCTTCGGCGCAAACCGCCTAAATGGTCCGAATGCGCATGAGTTACAACATGGAGGGGTCGTGTTGCATCGAAGGCGTCGCAGGCGACGCTGTCCCCTAACAAAATCGCTCCGCTTCTAGTTACCCGTGCGCGTTCAGCCAACGTTTACCCTTCGTGTGTTGATTTTTCTGCGAGCCATTCAACTATCTGCTGTGGAGCGTCGGTTTGAATGGTGAAGTGTATGGGTCCTAGTGGGGATTCTGCTGTTTCTTCTGAGAAAGAAATGTGTCCTGCAAACGCCACTTGCTTGTTTAAGAAAAAGCTGATTGTGTTTCCACGGATTGATTTAAAAAGCAAGCGTCTTGCAGCGTCGCGGATTCGGTCGTTGCGTAGTAGATTGCGGAGTTTAACTAGGGAATCTTGCCCTTTTGCTTCTGCACTGAGAATTGTGCCCTTCTGTGAAGGCTTGATGGTTATGGATGCATTGGCTAAAACATTGTTGACTGCCGCTTTTACTTTGTCTTCGTCTTCTGTGGGGTTGATGTCTGCTTCAACAAAAACTGTTACTTCCATCTTTGCTCTATCCTCAGCAAGCATTCTTTTACTTTAGCTTTAACTTGCTCGACGCTATTTTCGTTGATTACCATCTCTTGAGCCATTGCCACCACGTTCCCCAAGCCTACACCTAGTTCTCGCATGTCGCGGTCATGGAAAACTTGCCATTCCGCTGCGTCGTCGCTTCGGCGTCGGCTGGTGAGGCGGTTGAATCGAGTTTCAGGGGAAGCGTGGACGGCTATGAGGCTGAATTTGGCGAATTTTTCTTTGAATATGTCGGCTTCAAAGAGGCTGCGCAATCCGTCGATTAACACTTTGCTGCTGGGTTGGGCTTCAATTTTTGGGATACATTTCTGGGCTACAACGTAGTTTCCGCCTTCCACCCGGAGTTGCAGCATGACTTTGCCTACGTTTTGAGGAGTCAATTCGAATCCTCGCTTGATGGTTTCTTCTCTAATCACGTCGCCCATAACCACAATGTCATAGCCAAGTTCTTTGGCTGTTTCTACAACAAGCGATTTTCCTGAACCAGGCATACCGGCTAAGCCAACGACTAGTTTGTCAGCGCTCATACAGTCAACCCTTTTTTGGTTGTATAGCAGACACATACACTAAAAAGCATTTACATCTGATGAAGAGAAACACTTTGCCAATTGAACCCCAAACTATACAAGGTATGCTAATAATGCAGAGAGACGAAGTCGGTTAGATGTTAGCTAAGGGTTTATACTTCAAATGTTTTGGTGATTTTCTCGTATGGGTCTTCATAGTCGGCTATATCAGTATTAGAGTTCTTTGCTTTTTGTGCATAAAGCCTTGGGCTTGTTTGCCGCGCTGTTGAGGCAGGGATGCATGCGTTGCGTGCTTGTTTTTGCGGTGTTCAGGTGCTTGAAAAGTCTTATTAGCCATTTTTGTTTAATTATTACTGGAGCATGCGCCTTTGACTATTTCTGCATCAAATTCTGAATTGCAACCGCCGAAGAAGCAAAAAGCCACCGGAAGGAAGGCTGTCTGCGAAATCTCGGGCAAAACCACTAGGTTGCTTGCTTTAGCTGAGGAGTTGGCGCATGTTGGCAGTTGGGAATGGGATATCACACAGTCCCGTGCCGTTTGGTCTCCAGAGATGTTTCGGATTTTCGGAATTAAACCTAGAGCTGTGGGGTTAACTTTGGAAGAGTATATGAGCTTTATTCATCCAGACGATTTAGAAGAGGTAAGCAGAAGGGTCCAAAGCTCATTTGGCAAGGTTTACCCAAATCAAAAAGATGAAATCGATTACCGAATAATTCGCCCTGATGGTTCAATCCGTGTGCTCCATTCCCAACGCTTGATTAAAGAAGTTACAGAGGACGGCAAACTAAAAGTAATCGTAGGCGTAGACCAGGATGTAACCGAGCGGAAGCAGGCTGAAGAAGCGTTAAGACGCAGTGAAGAGCGTTTTAGGGCTGTAGCAGAAGCCGCCGACGTAATGGTTTACGAAACAGATGTTAAAACAGGAAAAATTAAACCTCTCCGCGGAATCAAAGAGCTCGCTGGCTATGGGCCTGACGAAATTGACTTCTCAATTGATTGGGTTCTAAATCGCATTCACCCAAACGATGTGCAACACGTAGTTGCCACTCTAAAAGCTGTGGAGGAAGACCCGAAAATAGACAAGTACGTACTTGTATATCGTTTTCGACACAAGAACGGCAACTACATCACCGTTAAAGACACAGCTAAAGCCGTAAAAGATCAAAGCGGCAAAACCGTGCTCTTCATCGGCGGCGTGCGAGACATAACCCAGCGGGTGCGTGATCAAGAAAAAATTAAGCAGTACAGCCGTCATCTTGAGGAACTGGTTGAGGAGCGAACCAAGCAACTGCAGGAGAAGGAACGGTTAGCCGCCATCGGTCAAACAGCCGGCATGGTAGGTCACGACATCCGCAACCCGCTGCAAGCGATAATTGGGGAAATATACATCATCAGGTACGAGTTAGCCAGCATGCCTAAGAGCCAAGTATCAAAGAGCATTAACGAAAGCTTAGATAGCATAGAGCAAGGCATAAGCTACATAAACAAAATAGTTGCGGACTTACAGGATTACTCAAGACAACTAAGACCAGAAATGCAAAGCGTTGATTTGGCGAACTTAATCGGTAATGTGTTTGAGGCAATCACTATCCCCCAGAACATAAAGCTATCATTCAACATTCAACCATTGCCAAAAGTGAATCTTGACCCAACCTTTACGCGACGAGCTTTAGCAAACCTGATCAACAACGCCATTCAAGCCATGCCCCAAGGCGGCAGACTGGAAATTTCCGCTTGCCAGGTAGAAAACAGCATAAATATCTCTATAACAGACACCGGCGGCGGTATACCCGACGATGTTAAAGCTAAACTCTTTACGCCAATGTTTACCACTAAAGCGAAGGGTCAGGGGTTAGGGTTAGCGGTTGTTAAACGCTTAATCGAAGCCCAAGGCGGCAGCATCAGCTTCGAGACTACCGTTGGCAAGGGAACAACCTTCACTATTAAACTGCCCCTTTAAACGAACGTTTAGGAAATTTGTTTATATTCGTTGGTTGCTATTTTGTTGATGGTGGTTGATGGTTTGGTTAAGCAGAAGTATCTTGCGATGATTAAAATCAGCCCGAACATGGCTGCTAAACTCTACGAGCCGCTCATGGAGTTCGAGGAGCAGCCTCTCCAAGGCGTTTGGCTGGAAGAAGCTTACCAAGTGTTTGGGAAATGGGATTTTGCGGTGCTCTTTGAAGCAGACAGCAATGCGAACGCGTTGCATTTCGTCGGCGATAAAATCCGTTTGATCGAGGGTGTTCTTGAAACCTACACCATTCCGCTCTCTCCCATTAAAGACTACAAAAACAATAAAGCATCTACATCCTGATACTGCAAAAAGAATGCTTGCTTTGCCAGCGCTTTCCAGCAGCATCTTCCGCATGCTTGGGTGATTTAGGTTATGGGTTATTCTTCACCGCCAAAAACAGTCTATTGGTTAGATAACACGCTCTACCTCAACGTCACCAACAAATGCAGCAGCAACTGCTATTTCTGCCTCAAACGCTACCGCAAAGGCGTCGGCGACTTCAACCTCAAACTGGCATCAGAACCCACCATCCAACAAATCACAGCTGAACTTGAGAATGCATTGCATATGCGCAACTGGGCAGAACTGGTTTTTTGTGGTTTCGGCGAGCCCACGGAACGACTGGACGTAGTTTTAGAAGTGACAAGGTGGGTGCGAACGCACTATGGAAGACCTCTGCCGATTCGTTTGAACACTAACGGACATGGCTACGTGTTAAATCCAGGCAGGGATGTGGTGGACGAACTGCAGGCGGCAGGCATCGAAAGAGTTAGTGTCAGCTTAAATGCTTCAGACAGGACGACTTATGAGGAGATATGTAAGCCCACGTTTGCTGGTGCTTATGAGGCGGTGCTGGATTTTATCCGTAAGGCTAAGGCTGTGTTGACAGTGGAGGTTTCGGCAGTGCGGTTGCCTGAAGTCGATTTAGGACGCGTGCAATCAGTTGCTGACGAATTAGGAGTGCCATTTAGGGTGCGCGAATACATTCCTTGCTTCTACTAAAAAATATGAGTAAACCTGTTTTGCTCGGTTTTTACTTTGAAAAATGGATGATGCGACGAAAATGTTTTAAAGTCAACGTGTTCTAAGTCTTTTTTTGGGGAGAACTTTTTGAAGAAAACTCCGTTATTTGAGTTCGAAGTGCCAACCTATAGAAAGCGTGCGCTCGGACTCGCAGCTTATCGTAAGCAACCGCGTTAAACTCGAGGATTAGCCGCCTCATGTCGAGACGTGCTTTTAGCTGTTTTGCTCAAGCCCGATAAAGAACCTATCTTTTGTCGTTTCCAATAGAGCAGAAACGCTAACAACACTGCAAAAAGCACGCTTGCCACCGCCCAAACCGGGAACGCTGGCAGAGGGGCGGTTTGGTCTGCAGTGAAAAGTACCACCAAGTCGCCTGGTACATCGTCGAATTGGGATTGCACAGGGATGGAGATTACGGTAGAGTTTTCGTTTTTTGTTGTGGTGAAGGAGATGGGGTTCCATTCGGTGTCGGTTTTGGTGGTGTAAGTTTGGATGTTGGTGATGTTGGTTTCGAAGCGAACGGTGAAGTAGGCGGTGGAGCTGCTGTTTTGCGGCGATAGATATGGTGTGATGTTGAGGTCGTAGAGGAAGAGGTAGCTGCCGTTGATTTGTTGCAGTGGATGTTCATAGTGGATTGTTAAGACAAAGGGGTTTTCCAGGTTGTCTAAGAGGCAATAAATCATCCACCAGTCGCCCACTGCAGTGTGATGTAGTGCTTCAGGATAGGCTTCTGTGTAGTTGCTCCAGCTCAATCCACGGTTATCCAAGTTAACCTGTATGTTGGTGGTTTGAGGTGGCATTGGATACACCATAGGTAGAACACTGTTAAAACTGCAGTTTGGCTGAGTTTGGAAGTATATCTGGTAGTAACCGTCGATTTTTGCCCAGAGCGTGCCGTTTATGGGGGTGATGGTGTAGTTGATGTATTCGACTGGCATGGTGAGTTGCGGTGAAGCGCCTTGCGCGTTGGCTTTGGCTGATCGGATAATTGCTATATTCGTTAGGGTGACGATGATGAGAGACAGAATTAGGGCGGTTGAAACGGTTTTTTTGTTCATCTGTAGTTGATTGGTAGGGATTGCCTTTATGGTTTTGCATTCTCGGCATGTGGGGAATGGACACATTAATATTGGCAGAAACGGTTGTATATTTTTTTGAAGTTCTATGAGTTCTGCCGAAGAAAAAGCTTGCGTTGAACCGTCGATTCGTGAGACCACAGAGCGTGAAAGCAGAAGAGTCATGGTTGGCTTGGCATTTGTGCTTGGGGTAGCCGTGACAGTAGGCGGCTTTTTGGATTTTTTCGCTGCGGGTATCCCCTTAGGCTTTAACATTCCCCTGATAGGTGTGCCTGCAACTGTTAGCACTTTAATCTATTATGTGACGGTTTTGCCTGCTGCAGTGTACATAGGCGTTAACGGGTTAAAGGAGTTGATTCTGGAGAAGCGTTTTTCCGTGGAGTTTTTGATGGCTGCAGCTGGGCTGGGTGCTATGTATCTGGGTGCGCGGTTTGAAGCTGCCACAGTGTTGCTCCTTTACACTATAGCTGAGTATTTTGAAGGCTACATCGAAGATCGAGCACGGCGCACGGTGGAGAAGCTTTCGAAGTTTATGCCTGACCAAGCGCGAATCCTGCGGGATGGCGTTGAGGAAATGGTGAGGGTGAATGAAGTTGAGCCTAACATGATGTTGATGGTTAGGCCGGGTGAGCGTATACCGTTAGATGGCAACGTCGTGGAGGGTTTTTCACACGTGGATCAGGCGGTGGTTACTGGCGAGTCGGTGCCAGTTACCAAGAAGGTTAATGATTGTGTTTATGCTGGCACGTTGAATTTGAGTGGTCCGCTCAGGGTGGCGGTGACTAAGAAGGCTAGTGAAACGTTGGTTTCGCGGATTATGGTTTTGGTGGTTGAATCTGGGAAGCGGAAGGCGTCGGTGGAGCGGTTGGTTGACCGTTTTGCTAGGGTTTATGTGCCGATTGTGATTGTTTTGGCGGTTTTGACTGCGGCGGTGCCACCGCTTGCGCTTGGTATGGCGTTTAACACGTGGTTGTATCGGTCGCTTATTTTGCTGGTCATTTCTTGTCCTAGCGCCTTTATAATTTCGGTCCCTGCGACGGTGTTTGTAGCTATAACCATTGCTGCACGGCGAGGTGTCATAATTAAGGGTGGATTGTTTGTGGAGAAACTGGCGAAAGTGAAGCGGGTGGTTTTTGATAAGACGGGCACGTTGACTTTAGGGAGGCCTGCAGTGCATGAGGTTCGGTTGGTGAAGCGTACAGAAGATACGGCGCTGGCATATGCAGCGGCGTTGGATCAGTTTTCGAATCATCCTGTTGCTCAAGCCATTGTTCGTCGTGCTACGGAGCGAGGCGTTGACCTGAGCAAGCTTAAGGTGACGGATGTGACTGAGGTTGCGGGCAAAGGCATCATAGGTTATGTGAATGGTGATTTTGTAGCGGTTGGCAATTTGGAGTTGATGAAGGAGTTTGGCTGTGACTGCAAAGAAGCATTTGAAGTGACTGAAAATGATACGCATACGACGGTTTGCATTTCGGTTGGCAAGGCTGGGTTGGCGGCGGTTTGTGTTGTGGATCAGGTTCGGGAAGATGCCTTGAAGGCTATTTCGGATCTAAAGAAATGCAACGTTAAAACTGTGATGCTTACCGGTGACCGAGCGCAGATTGCTAAGGAAACTGCTGAAACCTTGAAGATTGATGAGGTTTATGCTGAATTGTTTCCTGAAGACAAACTCAAGTGTATTGAGGAGATGAAGGGCAAGGGTGGGTTGGTTGCAATGGTGGGCGACGGCGTCAACGATGCGCCTGCGTTGGCGGCTTCAGACGTGGGTGTGGCGATGGGTGCAGGCGGCGTTGATGTTGCGCTTGAATCAGCCGACGTCGTATTAGTCAAAGATCAGCTCGCGCAGATTCCATACTTGATTAAGTTAAGCGACAAAACCATGACTATAGCCAAACAAAACATAGCTGCCTCCCTAATCATTAAACTAGTGCTTGGGGCGTTGGGCGTTATAGGCGTCACGGGACTGCTGGCAACCGTGGTGGCAGGAGACGACGGAGTCACCATGCTACTACTGCTCAATTCGCTGCGCCTAGAAAGAATAAAATGAAACAGAGAAATCCTGAAAATCCAAAGTTTTGGTGTGACTGAAGAAAGATGAATTAATAGTTTGAAAGAAAAAAATTATAGTAAAATTTAATTGAGAATGTTAAATTTGGCGTATGAATTTGCAAGATTTTTTTTCAAGAACTAAGTACTTAATTTTTGTTTATGTTTGATGTTGACTAGCCTTTTCTTCTATTTCCTTCAGGAGCCATTTTTATACAATAATTTTGATAACAAGATTCTCTTTTGAAGAGTGCAACGCTCTGACTGCGAAAAAGACAAGACTTGCAACTCATCTTAAAAAGTCTTATTAAGCTCAACGCTTGGAACATAAGCGTCATGCCCAAGCCATACAAGACCCAGCCAAAGCCCAATACAAAGAGGCAACCGAAGGCTCAGCCAAAGAAGACGCCGCCTAAAACGAAAGCAAAGCCAGTCAGCCTGCTTAAGAGCAAATATTACTGGTTCACCCTGACATTGTTTATCCTCATATTCACCGCAACCTACGGCTTTTTGAATAACACACCTTTGCTAAAAGAACTGCTTATTTTAGCCAGCATCCTCTCAGTAGTAGCCTTAGCATTCTACGTGGGCTTCATTACAAAAACAGGCTACAGCAAACGAGCAACCTTCCTCTTCGTCGGCGCCTCCGTCATCGGGTTCAGCATATGGGCAGCAACCACCCTTATCCTTAGCTCAATGAATCTTCAAACTAAAATCGAAGACGCCGCGGGCCTGGAATTCTTTGCAGTAACCAGCCTAATAATCTGCCTAGCAGCCGGAGCATTCATAGGCGATTTGATTGGAAAAAACAAAGACACCATCACGCAATTTGCAGCTAAACTCCAAAAATAATCATTGTTTCCCCAAGGTGCCAACCCGTTTTTGAAGTGCTTCCCCCCAGAAACTTTAAGAGCACAATCAATAAGCATCTTCTCCTAGACTCAAGCAAAGGACAGACCACACATTGAAATTCGGTATCATGACCCGCAACCCCGAAGCATGGAGCAGCACACAAGTCCGCGAGGCACTGACCAAACGGAACATACCATACGAATGCTTCACGTTCCCACGACTAGTAGCACGACTATCCTACAAACCCTACTTCAAAGTCAACGGCACAAGCATCCTTGAAGACCTCGACGCCCTCATCATCCGCCCAATCGGACGCGGCAGCCTCGAAGAACTCGTGTTCCGCATGGACATGCTCTACAAACTCGAACGCCAAGGCTTCTACATGGTTAACCCGCCCACCGCAATTGAGCACTGCGTCGACAAATACGACATATTAGCGCTGCTCGAAGACGTCGGCGTACCCATTCCCCGCACCCTCGCCACAGAAAGCGTAAACGAAGCACTCAAGGCGTTCCATGAACTCGGTGGCGACATAGTCGTCAAGCCCATCTTCGGCAGCCGCGGACAAGGCGCCACACGCATAAACGACATAGACATAGCCGACACCATATTCAAAGCCATCACCTTCCACCACGGCGTCATATACATGCAAGAATTCGTCGAACACGGCACCAGCGATATCCGAGCCTTCGTACTCGGCAACCAAGTCATAGCTTCCATGCGCCGCGTAGCTTCAGGCTGGAAAACCAACTACAGCCAAGGAGCACGCCCAGCACCAACCGAAATCAGCGAAGAATTCAAAGAATTAGCCGTAAAAGCCGCCAAAACAGTAGGCTGCAAAGTCGCAGGCGTCGACATATTGGAAGGACCAAACGGACCACGCATCGTCGACGTCAACAGTCAACCAGGATGGAAAGGCCTGCAAGTTGTAGCAAAAGTCAACATAGCAGACGAAATCGTAAAATTCATGCTATCGGAACTTAAAAAATAGCCGAGTTAGCAATAATCTTTGTGTAGGGATCGTCGGCTTGGCTTGGAAAAGCTGCCTCTCCATTGTCCCTAACCATAACCCTCACAAGGTCCTCGGTAAATTCGCCAATGAAAAATGGTGAAAGCCCAATTTCTCTTAGCGCACCTTCAACCTTCCTTCGTGCTGACGGGTCAACTGAAGCCAATATAGTGCCCGTCGAAGACATCGCCAGCACCTCCTCATCGCTGAGCCCAAAACGCTCTTTTAGCAGCAAAGCCTCAGGCAAAACGGGGATACTCGCGAAGTCTATTCTAAACCCAAGCTTGGATGCCTCAGCCAACTCGTTCATCGCAGCCACAAACCCGCCTTCAGTCGCATCATGCATCGCATGCACACCGCCAACCTCCGTAAGAAGCAAAGCCTCCCTAACGCAACTTTGCATCTTCACAAGACTGGCTAGTTCTTGCTGTTTTTCTACGCCAAAGAGCTTTTGTGCTAGCACCCCATGAGCTATGGAAAAGTTAGTGGCTGTCTCCAAGCCCAAGGGTTTAGTGCACAAAATTATGTCGCCTGCTTTAGCGTTTCCCGAAGTAATCAACCGTTCAGGCGTAACCGTTCCGTAGACAGTGCAGACGCCCAACATGTCTTTTAGACTATCATACATGCCTGTGTGACCCCGAACAATGGCGATGCCTAGCTCGTTTGCTGCCCTGCAAGTTTGCTTCATGATGTCTTGAAAAACTTCAGGTTTAGTGTGCCTTGGACCAAGCAGGTTGATGGTGCAGAATTCTGGCTTAGCGCCGAACAATGCCACATCATTTGAAGCATAATTGATCAGCAGCCAACCAAACCAATCCTTGGGTACGCCCGTGCACGGGTCGGTTGAAACCACCAGGTACCTGTCGCCTATTCGGTGGACGCCTGCATCGTAGCCGACCATGGGTGGAACCAGCACTCGCTCATCCTTCCGTATGCAACTTAACAGTTTTTGCAGTTCTCTGTTTTGGAGTTTTCCCATGGGGTTGGGTGCCTCAGAGGTAGATGTTTAGGACTTTGCTCTTCTGCAGGATGCCGATAACGACTGCGCATATTATGATGCTTGGTATAAGATAGGTTCCGTTGTAGACAGCTGAGTACACGATTGGGCTCATGCCAGCTGGGGCGTAATCAGCAAAGTAAACGACGCCCGATATGAAATGGCTAAAGAAACGTCCGATGCCGCCCACAACCACCCCCACGACAGGGTACGCCTTGAAGAGCCCAGCCAATCCGAGAAGCGCAAACGGCAACGGATAATCCAGGATGAATTGTATGGGGTTGACGATGAAAGGCTCGAAGGCAAGGTCGACTACACCGAACACGGCGCCTGAGAAAACGCCTATCTTCCATCCTCGCCGTAGCGCCACCCAAAAAATCGGTATCATTCCAAGGTTGATGGAGCCGCCTTGAGGCAACCTGAAGAAGCCGTGGCTGATGTAACTCAACGCACCTGCTAAGGCGACCATCATAATTATTTCAGCTAAAATTTTCGTGGGTATTAATTGTTTACTTGGTTTTTGATTTGTCTGGTTTGTATGGTTCACTCTCTTTCCCTCCGCCAGTATTACCTGGTTCAGGTTCAATGGGTCGACAGCAACAACTGTCCTCTCAGCCGAGTCTTTTCTCAGCTCCCCAAGAACTGAAATGATAAGGTAGCTATCTTGGATATTAGTTTTTTCTTCAACAACGCTTTGGGTTTTAAAGTTGTCTCCAATGTGCCAAGTTAAACCCGATTAGGGCAGGAAAGGCTGAGCCTTTTCTTTGGCTAATCGCCCGGATGGGTTTCAATCGTTTACAGCCGACTGAAAGGTTTAGTCTTGGCGCATTGCTGGGAAAGCTTTCATAAAACCCGTCCCAGTATTACGCTTTTTTAAAAGCGTGTTACTGGAATATAAGCTTTACCCCGTTACAGCGCTGACAGATTAGCCAAATCAGATTTCCTCATGAAAACAGACAAATAAAAATAGAATCCTGAGAAACTTTTGTTTAATAGCTTTGCAAAGTCTTTTATAGCAATCGCTAACTATAGAAAAAAGGAGAGAAAAAAATGAAAAAAAGAAACAAAATACATATTTCCTGCATACAGGCATTAATTCTGTTATCAATCATTTGTCTACCGTTGTTTGCTTCATTTACAAGCGCGCATTCACCAGCATGGCAAGTGCCCACCTACAGCTACGTTCATGTTGCACCTAACCCCGTTGGCATCGGGCAAACCGTCTCCGTCGTATTTTGGATCAACGCCGTTCCTCCGACCGCTGCAGGAAACGCAGGCGACCGCTGGACTTTCTACTTAGACATCACCGACCCGAAGGGAACCAACAAAACGTTAGGTCCCTTTATTTCCGACCCAGTTGGCGGTTCATTCACAGCTTTCACCCCTGACCAAACAGGAACGTACACAATAACCTGTCGCTTTCCAGGCCAGGTTGTAACCGGCAGTACAGGAACAGGCTTATTCTACGACAACATAGCCATAAACGACACCTACCTTGCCAGCAGTTCCAGTACCACTCTCACAGTACAAGAAGAACAAATTCCGCAACCCCCAACCTATCCGCTCCCAACTGAATATTGGACGCGCCCCATAGAAGGACAAAACGATCAATGGTACCAGATTGCCTCCAGTTGGCTGCGTGGAAGCCAACTCATCGGTGGTGGAGTCTTTCAACCATATGGCATAGGACCTAACAGTGCCCATATCATGTGGACTAAACCCCTCGAAGACGGAGGGATTGTAGGCGGAAATTATACAGCAAGTGAAGGCATGACTTTCTACGATGGCTCAGCATACGAGGGCAAAGGCCGTAACCCCTTGATTGTCAACGGAAGGTTGTATTATGGTCTACCCCGAAGCAGTGTCCCTTCAGGTAACGGATATGTTTGCGTCGATTTGCATACTGGACAAAAAATCTATTGGCAAAACATGACATTACCTACGTTTGCTCAACTCTACGACTATGAATCTATGAACCAACATGGCGTAATCCCAAACGGCTATTTATGGAGCACATCTGGCACCACATGGATGGCTTACGACTCGATTGATGGCAACTGGCTATTTAACGAGACCGACGTCCCCACAGGCACCGAGGTATACACTCAAAACGGCGAAATCGTCCGTTACGTGATTAACGTGCAGGGCAAGTGGGTGGGTCTGTGGAATAATACTGCAGCCCACGACTTAACTGGCTCAACGAACCCCACCGACTATTACAGTACCAGCTACAACCAGTGGCGTCCAGTTGGCAAAAACGTTAATGCAAGCGCTGCCTACTCTTGGAATGTTTCAGCACCTTGGCTTCCATCAGGCGCAACCACACTCTTCGTTATCCACGATGACGTGCTGCTTGGCAGAAACGGTTCCTTACCCAGCGTCGGCTCAAGCTGGACTCCCTATACTCTGTGGGCGATGAGCCTCAAACCCGGCAGTAGAGGTCAACTGTTATGGATGAAAAACTATGATGCACCTGCAGGCAACCTCAGCCGAAGCATACGTCAAGTAGACCCAGTTAACCATGTATTCATAGCTTACGACCAACAGGTTATGCAGTGGTCAGGCTATAGTTTAGATGATGGACGCTGGTTGTGGACGACTCCCTCTGAAGAAGCCTTGAACTTCTACTCCCTCACTACCGGCGCCTTTGGTGTCGGCGGCTTTGGAGTTGCCTACGGCAAGCTTTACTCCACAGGTTACTCCGGCATTGTCTACTGTTACGACACAAAAACTGGCAACCAACTCTGGAACTACACGGCAAACGCTGGTTTAATGGATCCTAGCGGCGCTTACTCGTTGCTCATCGGCGCGATCACAGATGGAAAAATCTACCTCAGCAGCTACGAACACTCAGCCAACGCTCCCCACTGGAAGGGATCCCAACTCTACTGCCTCAACGCAACCACTGGCAAAGAAGTCTTCACCGTAGACGGCTGGTACGCTGACTACTCAACAGCAGTTGCAGACGGCTTCTTAGTTGCCCTCAACGACTACACACTGCAGTACTTCTGTTTCGGCAAAGGCCCAAGCCAACTTACCGTCATGAGCCAAAGCGACCAAATTGCCCTGGGCAACCATGTTCTTCTGAAAGGTACTGTAACAGATATTGCAGCAGGCACCCGGCAAACTGAGCAAGCGGGACGATTCCCCAATGGCGTTCCCGCAGTTTCTGATGAAAGCATGAGTGCATGGATGGAATACGTTTACATGCAGAAGCCTCGCCCATCAGATGTAACTGGCGTCACCATCAACTTATCAGTAATAGACGGCAACGGCAACTTACGCCCAATCGGTAGCACAGTCAGCGACGCAAACGGCTTCTATAGTTACGACTGGCAACCCGACATCGCCGGCAAATACACAGTTATCGCAAGCTTTGAAGGCTCAAACTCATATTGGCCATCGCAAGCTGAAACCGCATTCGCGGTCTACGAAACAGCCCCAACTGCAACGACGATTGCACAACCAGTATCTATAGCTGACGCATACTTCATCCCAGTAACCGCAGCAATATTCGTTCTGTTGGCAATAATATTGGTGGTTTTGGGCGTTCTCTTGCTCAAAAAACGACCATAAAACCCTTCATCCCCTCTTTTCTTTTTTTGATTTCAAACATTGCTTGACCTAAATATGGAACGGACTTTAGAAACAAATCCGTGTTGTTAATTAGTTTTAAAAATATGAGTTTGGCGCAAGACTTAAACAGTTATTAGTATTTAACAAAACAAGTTTACGGAGTCAAACAGCATGCAGCCTTTGCCTAAAGACTACAACTTTACCGAAATCGAAGCTAAATGGCAAGCTAAATGGGAAGAAATGGGCATCTACCGCTACAAATGGGACGACAAGACAAGCGTGCCCTATAGCATAGACACGCCGCCTCCCTACCCGTCAGGTGAGCTTCATATGGGCAACGTTTTGAACTGGACGTACTTTGACATGGTTGCCCGCTTCAAACGTATGCAAGGCTACAACGTGCTCTTCCCGCAGGGCTGGGACTGCCACGGGTTGGGCATCGAGATTCAAGTTGAAAAACAAAATAACATCCGAAAACGTGACCTGCCACCTGAGACATTCCGCAAGATGTGCATGGATTTGGTGGCAAAATACATCGCTATGATGAAGGAAGGCATCCTTAAGCTGGGCTGCAGCATCGATTGGACCACCGAGTACCGCACCATGGACCCCGATTACTGGCGGCGCACGCAACTCAGCTTCATATTGCTCTACAAAAAAGGCTTCATGTACCAGGGAACGCACCCCGTGAACTGGTGCCCCCATGATGAAACAGCCATAGCGGACGCAGAAGTCGACTACATAAAACGCGAAGGCACCCTCCACTACATCCGGTTCCCTCTCGAAAACACCAGCGAGCACCTGCTCATCGCCACCACACGCCCCGAATTCATCCCCGCTTGCGTCGCAGTGGAAGTCAACCCGACTGATGAACGCTATAGCAAGTACATCGGCAGAAAAATCTCTGTGCCCTTGATGAACCGCTCAGTTACCATCATCGGCGACGAGAGCGTCGATCCTGCTTTTGGCACGGGCGTAGTCCAGATCTGCACTTACGGCGACAAGGAAGACGTAAAGGCAGTCATAAAACATAAGCTCCCAGTTATCCGCCTCTTAACTGAAAACGGAAAAATCAGCGAAGCAGGTTGCAAGTACGCTGGCTTATATATTAACCAGGCACGCGCAGCCATCGTCGCCGACCTTGCGGAAGCCGGGCTTTTGGAGAAAACTGAGAAAATCATGCAAGAGGTCGGTGTTTGTGACCGATGCAAAACTCATGTGGAAATCCTCGAACGTAAACAGTGGTTTATGAACACCCGCAAATTAACGGATGCTGTGGTGAAGAATGCTAACGAAATCACTTGGTACCCTGATTACATGAAGAACCGCCTCATTGACTGGGCTAAGTCGCTTGATTGGGATTGGGTGATTAGCCGCCAACGCCTCTTCGCGACGCCCATTCCAGTGTGGTACTGCAAAAACTGCGGCGAGCCGATTTTGGCAGAGGAAAACTGGGTGCCCATCGACCCCAAGCTGGAAGCGCCCCGAATTGAGGCATGCCCAAAATGTGGCGGCAAAGAATTCACCCCTGAACAAGACGTTTTTGACACCTGGATGGACTCCTCAATCACCTGCGCCGTGCACGCGGGCTGGCCTGACCGCGCAGATTGGAAGCACCTGTTCCCCGCAAGCGTCCACCCCTCAGGAACCGACATCATCCGCACCTGGGCATACTACCTCATGGTCCGCCACCTTGCGCTATTTGATGAAAAACCGTTCAACAGCGTGTTAATCAACGGCATGGTTCTTGGTTCGGATGGCAGAAAAATGAGCAAGTCACTAAAGAACTACGCTGCCGCGCCCGACGTGCTCAATAAGCACGGGGCAGACGCAACTCGCCAGTGGGCTGCAGGTGGCGGCGCAACAGGATCAGACATTCCCTACCGCACACAAGACGTTGAGTATGGGCGGCGTTTTCTGGTGAAGCTGTGGAATGCTTCGGGGTTTGCCAGCAAACTCTTAGCTGACTACAAGCCGCAGGAGAACGCTACCGTTGAGTTGCAGTTGCTGGATGAGTGGATACTGAGCAAAACCGAGAACCTCACCAAGAAAGTCACTGAAGCCCTCGAGCGGTGCCAATTCAACATAGCCGTTGAAGACATACGCAACTTCACGTGGCATGTATTCTGCGACAACTATCTCGAAGCCGTAAAAGACAGGCTTTATCGCCCTGAAGCCCATGCGGAAGGAAGCCGATTAGCCGCTCAATTCACACTCTACAACGTGCTCTACCGCATCTTGCAGTTGCTTGCACCCATCACGCCGCATGTTACTGAGGAAATTTACCAGCACATGTTTAGGGAAGGCATCGGCTTGGAAAGCATCCAAATTTCGCCTTGGCCAACATTCAACCCGCAACTTGCCAACGACGAAGCAGAGGCACATGGCGACTTGATCGTTGCCATCATGAGCGAAATTAGACGCGAAAAAGCTGAGAAGAAGCTGCCGCTTAATGCGCCCATCTCAAACCTAACCGTCTACGCCGTGGATGCTCACACCGCAGAAATCATCCTGTCCTCATCCACAGACATCGCTTCAACATTAAAAATCGCCACCATAGCAGTTTTGCCGCAAAGACTCACTGAAGGCAGACCCGTGGGGCAAACAGGTGTCTATATAAAAACCGAATACTGCGGAAGCGACCAGTGATGCCAAAAAAAGTCGGGTTGATTGGCTGCGGCGTCATCGGCACTGTTTTGGCAGAAGCCATACAACGCAAGCTGGTGGTCTGTGATGGGCTGGTTGTTTTTGACGTTGATGCTTCTAAGGCTGAGAAGCTGAAGGCGTCGCTTGATTTTCCAGTAACAATAGTGCCCAACGTTGATGCGCTGTTGGCTGCCAAGCCCAAGGTAGTTGTGGAAGCAGCTTCCCAGCAGGCAGTAAAAGAATACGCGGAAAAAATCGTTGCCAAAAACATAGACCTCATCGTCATGAGCACCGGTGCGCTATTGAGCCTCAACATCCAGAGCAGCAAACTGCATTTTCCCGCTGGCGCCATCGGCGGATTGGACGCTTTGGCAAGCGCCGTCAACGCTGGAATCGACGAAGTAACGCTCACTTCTCGTAAGCCTCCGAAAGCGCTGGGAAAAACCAACACGCAAGCAACGGTCGTTTACGAGGGCGCCGCTGAGGAAGCAGCAAAGCTGTTTCCACGAGAAATGAACGTTGCCGCCACCCTTGCCTTAACCGTTAAACCCGCAAAAGTCAACGTGCAAGTCGTCTCTGATCCAGCGGTTAAGCGTAACACCCATGAGATTTCGGTGAAATGGCGTTTTGGCGAAATGTTTCTGCGCTTCGCCAATGACCCACACCCCGACAACCCGCATACCAGCGCACTCGCCGCATGGTCAGCCATAAACCTGCTCAAAAAGATGACAGATTCCTAGCTGAATTTTGCTTAGGGCTAAATAGCTAATAAAAGGAAGATAAGGTACTAGTAGTTATTGAACATCGATTATTATTGTTATAGATTTTCTTAGACGTTACTGCGAAGATAGGTTTCTGCTTCTATGGAGCAAAACTGATACAACAAGTACAATGGCAAGAATAGTTATCGGTAGAATAATCAAATTGGCAGGCTCCAGGATGGCAGGTTGGACGTTAATGTCTTGATTTTCAAGTGTTGGTTGTTCAATTGTGAAGTAAACTTCCTCGAAAACAACCATAGGGTACTGGTAAACGGTTCCACTGCTGCTTATCCAGTCCGAGGGGATATGAGAGCCGTTGTAGGCTGGCCCCCTATAATAGCTGAGTGATGCAACTGTCAGATTTAGCATATGTTGTCCTGGTGCAGTTTGATTAAGCACACAAAAGTAGCTTTGATTTTTAATCCAGTTATGCTTGATGAAATCGGTGTAGTTTTCTGCCAGAGTAATGCTTTTTCCATCTAAGTATGCGTTTACAGAGTCCACCCGTGTATAGTACGAAGGAATTGTGATCAAGTCCTCTCTTTTCCATGAATCAGGTAAAGTTACCGTTAAACTAACATAAACAGCAGTGTCGTTGTAAGCTGTATTATTTGTTGGCCTTTCTATTACTATAGTAGGTTTATCTGTAATAGGCGTAGACGGCCAAAAAACCGGATTAGCTATTGCCAGTTCAACCATGTGCAAACCTACCGCTAATGAAAAACCAGTAGCAGGATTGTTCTTACCAAGTGTTTCATCATCATTGCGATATAACCCGCGCTTGACATAAAACTAAAAGACTGACTATCCAATAATAGTTTTCGCTTCAAAAAATGAAGATGGGAATTAATCCTTCGATAGAACGGTCACCCAAGCGGCTACGAAGGAGGCTGTTTCATAACTTCTGGTTCAAATAGATTTGATTGTGCTAATTTTTCAGCAGGTACGATCGAATTGTAAAGAAAGCCCTCTGCTTGGTTGTGAAGTTGGGTTGCAACAGCTGTATTTGCTGCTGTGTCCTTATAGACCGTAACTGAATCATCCTTCATTGTTAGATACCCAATTCTATTGACAGCAATAGAAATAATGTTTGGCGTTCCATCGCTCCATAATCCTAAAGAACTGTTATGACTTGAATAGATACAGGCTGAACCAATTGTATTAGTCATAAATGATGTATTTTCTGCCCAGTTAGGCCGTATAAAGGCTTCCCATCCGCCTCTATAGACTTTTTTATCAACTAGGTCATCGATATGCGACATAACCGACCGCATTTTGAAGGGAGTATATGAGGAAGTGTAATTGGTTCCAATGCCGTATGCTAATTTTTCGAATAGTCCTGTATTAGTGGTTAGCGTTAAATCGTAAATCTCTAGTATTACATCGCACGAAGGCATATTAACAGCTGGAAGTCGGGTTATTTTAAGTATAGTTACCGAAGGGTATAAACTGACAAGAGACATCTGGCGATTCTCTGAATCAACGTAGGAACTGTTTGCTGTCCATCTTCCTGCGTAAGAATATGCTGAGTCTATTTTAAACTGACTTTCTGAACCTGCAGTTTTGATGAGCTGACCAGAAGAAGTAGGTGACAGCAGTGAATACGAAATGGCAAGCGTCGAGATGATTAAGACAATGCTAAGCAACGGCATTGAATACTTTTTCCTATGCATGCAATTTATTTTGACGACTGAAAATTGTTTGCTCATACAAAACACCTATTACGTGTGTGCATGCATATAATCCCATGGTTCACTGTACGAACCGATGCCATACCAATCCCAGTATTGTATGTTGTAGAAGCCTGCACCAGTGGCACCTGAAACATAAGTTACAGGAGGGTCGAATTCAGAGCTCCAGTAGTCAAAGTATCTCATATAACCTTCGAACCAAAACACCGTATGCCACTGAGGCTGAGAGTCATCGTAGTATGTACTACTTGTGTCCAAGTTAACAGACGCAACGTCAAGAGTTTCTTGAGCATGCGCCCATTTATTCGGATTAGCTACCCCAGAGGTCCAATACCAGTGTGCGTAATCATATCCGCATGGTGGATTATTAACATCGTAATGCACCTCAAAACCGGTAGAAGTCCAAACGTTATCATCGTCATAGAAATCGATGCAACGATGGTGACACTGACTATAAGCGCCGTCATTCCAGCCTTGATCAGGATTCCAAGCTGGATTTGTATAGTCTGTATGACCCTACCACGATTTTGCTGTTTTCAGCGACATAGCCAATTGCAGCATAGCTAACATCAGGATAAGAAAAATAGCAACTCTATATTTCTTTTTCAATATCATTCCCTTGCTCTTTTATTATGTTCTCTTTATTGCCCTTCATTTAGGGGTAGGCGGTGACACGCCTCTGGAGTAATCACTCCAGTATAACAGGTTAGCTCCCTATTGTATAGGGAGTGTTCCTATTGTATAGAGATTGGCAAGTGTACATAAGTTTTTCTAAAATGTGTTTTACCCTACTTTGTATTGTTAAATATGTAATTTTAGTCCAATGCAACATCATAGTTTGAACTGATTAATTATTTGTCTTCTTTTGTAAGAGCTTCAGAAAGGAAGACCCTCAACAACTTTAGCTTAGTTCTTGCACATTTAAGACGTAGAAAAAAATTGAAGCAACAAAACAGAGCTCCCTTCTAAAGCAGACATGTGGCAGCCCAAAAACAACCACACCCACGCAAAAAACGATTTGGCATTTTCAAGAAACTGATAAAGCGCTTAATTCTTCGTTAATTTGTACTTAGGGCTAAATACTTCGTTGCCTAAAACATTTAGCATGCAATCCTCTCAGTATGGGGCAGGCGGCTGGAAAATCTTTCATTTCCAAGAACTCGATTGGCTCATCTGCTTCCCAAACGGTGAAAATCAAGGCAGGAAATACCTCTACTACACTGTCGGGTTCGCTGACCGAAAAACCACCAAAGTTCCTCGTCAAATCAACCTTTCTGAAGTCGTTGATCAACCAGCCTTTGAAAACAGTTTTCCCCATACCATCGGCTATTTTAGAAGTGCAGTTTGCAACGGCGAGTTGCCTGATTGCTACTTGGAGTTGAGGGTTCTTCGTTGTTTAGAGGACTTCTGGAAGTTCCTCAACGACCTCAACATTTAGGTAAGCGTAGGCGGCAGGTTCTTAGAGATCTCCACCGTGTACTCGTCAATATTCTTGACGTCGAACCCTTTTTTGTTGCATAAAGCCAGCATCTTCTCGTTTTCTGGATCCACTAGGCTGTAGATCCTATTCAAACGAAAATCCTTGGCGACTTCGATTATGCTATCCATGAGTTTTGAGCCTAATCCCAAGCCATGCCAAGCATCACTGACCATTATGGCGAACTCCCCTGCTTTTCGGTCTAAATCAAATATTATCCTCACCACTCCGATGATTTTATTCTCATCAGGAAGCTCCGCTACGATGGCTATTTCTCGGTCGTAATCCAAGTTGCAGTACCTTGATAATGTATCATGCGATAACTCTTTTATGACTTGGAAGAACCGAAAGCGCACGCTCTCTTTGGAGAGGGATTTGAAGAGTTCATCGAATCGATATTCGTCTTCAGGTTTTATGGGTCGAAGATTCACCTCAACACCGTTCTTTAAGGTTCGCTTGGTCACGTACTTTTTCGGGTAGGGAGCAATCACGAGGTTTTCATAGTGTTCGGCGCTCTCACGTATAATCCTGTGCAGATCAATGGCGATTTTTGCGTCGGTTGCATAGGTGGCTTTGCCACCGATAACTATCGGGTTGATTTCTATGCTGCTGATTTCTGGAAAATCAATCACCAACTGCGAGAACCTAACCAGCATCTCTTCAACCCCATGCTTAATAGCGGCTGAATCAGTTGCATTTTCGCAGTAATCAAACGCCTTGATGTTTCTTAGCATTTGTCTAGCCAGAACCGAATTGAGAGGCGGAAAGCCTACACAAAAATCCTCAAATCCAGTAAATTTGCTTGTTCCAACAACAATCACTGAACCGAACTGACTGTCCTTGAGGGACCGCAGATAAATTTGGCATGTGCTGAAGTTTTTTGCCTGAACCGCCGCAACATTGAACAGGGCTGCGGTGCTTGATTTGTTTGCTAATTCAACCAGTTGGTTGAATTTAGCTTGAATTTCACCTGCAGAAAACACATCGACGCTTTGTTCAAAAGCCTTCATAACCACTGGATAACCAAGCTGTAAAGCACATGACGCAGCCTCATCAGCTGTTTTGGCAAAGAAGGTCTTAGCTGTAGGAATTTTGTAGGCATTTAAGAACTGCATTGCCTCGCTTAAATCTAGGACTTGCCTGCCTTCAAAGAAGGCTCGGCGCACGATTCCTCGAAGGCACGCTGGTAGCGTTTTGTCGATGGGCAATTCTTCTGGAGTCTGATAGAGTAATTCTAGGTTTTGGTTATGAGTGTAAACGTTCATGAAGGTACGCACAGCTTCTTCTGGGCTCCTAAAGGTAGGCACATTGTTGCGGTGAAGCATGCGTCTTGCCTCTTGGCAGTTCGTGTCTTCCCCCATCAGACACACAAACAAGTTCTTGTTAGTTTGGTTCTTCTGCTCAATGACTGCGGTGGCTAAAGCCTGTGGTTTTGCGATGCCGATGGGTGTGTACATGATAAGCAGACTGCCGCTTGAAGGATCATTTAGACAAATCTGCATCACTTTACTGTATCGCTCGGCAGTCGCTTCTTCAAGCAGATCAATGGGGTTATCTGGCTTGCAATAGTAAGGCAACGCTTTTGAAATGGCTTCCAGCGAAGTATCACTTGATTTAGCCAGTTTACCCCACATGCGGTAAAGTTCTTCAACAGCCATAAGAGCAGGACCGCCAGCGTTGGTTATGATGGTAAGGTCAGGGGTTGCGGGTCCAGGCTGCATAAGCAGAGTTTTGGCGCAGTCAAAGAGGTCGTCGATGGTTTCAACCTGCACCAGCCCGCATCGTCTAAAAGAAGCATCATACATAGCGGTTCTGAGGCGTAGACTTTGTGGAGTTTGATGTTCGCTGTATCGGTTGGCTTTCACTATAACGATTGGTTTACTTCGTGCATAACCACGCGCAGCACTCATAAAGTTCCTAACATCAGCAATAGACTCAACATAAACCATAATAACCCGAGTCTGAGGATCAGTTCCAAAATAATCAATCAAATCATCCAGACCAACATCGATCGTTAAACCTGTCGATGCAACCGCACTTAGTCCAACCTGGGTTTCCAAAGACCAATCTAGTGCAGATCCGCATAGCGCAGCGCTCTGAGAAATGAATGCGATTTTTCCAGGTGCAGCTTTTTTTTCTGTAAAGGTTGCATAAAGGTTGGAGTTAGGTCGTATGATACCTAAACTGTTAGGACCAATTATATGCAACCCATATTTTTTCTTGTGCTCTAAAATCTGCCCTGTGAGAGCTTGACCAGTTTTATCACATTCACTAAATCCAGCAGAGACAATGACTATGTTTAATATGCCTTTTTTGCCGCATTCCTCAACTATCTGCGGAACCGTATGAGCTGGCGTTGCAACTATGGCAAGGTCCACAGGGCTTGGCAGGCGATCGATACTTGGGTAGGCGTTGACACCTTGAATTTTTTGACGAAAAGGGTTCACTGGATAAATTAAGCCGCTGTAGGCTCCTGAAAGGTTGCGAAGAATTTGTGTCCCAATAGAGTCCTCTCGTTCACTAGCGCCAATTATGGCTATCGCTCGAGGGTTAAAAAATCCTTTAAGATTTTCCAGAACCAACAACATTCCTCAGTTATCGGTTAACCTGAAAGAGGGGAGGGGGGTTGGGAGATTTTTTAATTGCCGTTAACTTTCACAACATGCGTCGAACATGAGATGCATGGATCATAAGCTCTAACTAGCATCTCTAGAGTTAACTCAATCTCACTTTTAGATTTTTCGATAATCTGAGGCACGAGCGCTTTCATGTCGAGGGAAATGTTGCCGTGATTTTGGTTGGTGGGGATGACACAGTTGGCTCTTGTACATATGCCTTTGTCGTTGTAGGTGTAGTCATGGAAGAGAATCCCGCGCGGCACTTCGACGGCGCCGACGCCGCTTCCAGCTTTCACCTTTATTTCAGGTTTGTTGTAGTCAGGTTGGGGTACCAACCCATCGGCTTCCAACTCGTTGATGAGTTTAATTGAGTCTTCGACGGAATGGACAGTTTCAACCAGTTGAGCGATGTTGTTCATGAAGGGGTTATGGCAGACGGGGGCGAGTCCAAACATTTCAGCGGTTTCTTTTGCCATTGGCGACAGTTTACTGTAGTTTATGTTTACTCTGGCTAATGCACCAACCATGTAAGATTCCCGTGCGTGTTTTGCCCACTTTGCAGTTGAATGTGGAACGATGTATTCGTTGGTGTAAGCAAGGTACTCTCTTGCAGGGGCGGATCCAGTGTCTGAAGAAGCGATTCGACCATCATACAAAGCATATTCATTGGGGTCAGTTAGTGCGATGAATTCAGTTTCCCGCTTAAAATCAGGCAGCTTACCTGCTAATCCCTTGATGAGTTTCGCGACTGCTTCAAGGCTTGGAACAGCGTCCATCAGCTTGGATCGCAAAGCTGCCAACTCTTTCGCAGTGGGAATCTTTGAGAACCCCCCAGGTATGAGGCGCTGTGGATGTGTGGTTCGTCCGCAAAGTAAATTGGACATTTCATTTGCAATTCGATGTAGCTTGAGAACCGTTTTAACTTCAGCTGGGTGGCTTGAAGCAAGAGGAATGACGGAGCCGACAGCCATTAAGTCGGGGAGAACAAGAAAGCCCACATGTAAAAGATGACTCTGCATGTTTTCCGCATGCAAAGCTAACTTCCGCAGTTTGAGGTCTTGCTCACTTATCTTTATACCTAACGCAGCTTCGGTTGCTTTAAGCGAAGCCAACGTGTGTCCGATAGAGCATATGCCGCATATGCGAGATGTAATGTGGTGCAATTCATTCCAAGACCTACCCACGACCATGGCTTCGAAAAAGCGGGGTGCTTCGGGAATAGCCCACTCACACCTTTCCACCGTTCCATTGTTGATTACGACGTTTATGTTTCCGTGTCCTTCCACTCGTGTGATATGGTGAACGTTAATTTCTTTGCTCATCGTTTTGCCTCCTGCCAACCAAAGTACAACCTAAACTTTCCAATTGCATCATCCACTGTAAGACCATACTTTATGAGAACTTCCTTGTGCGAATTCTCATTCGGATTGTCCACCAACCCGCGGCAACCCCAACAGATGGTTCCCTCGTTGACACAGCAAGAATTGCAGCCTGCCCGAGTTACCGGTCCAACACAAAACTGCCCACGCTCGAAAGCACAGACATTTTCATTTTTCTTACATTCAACACAAACAGGATATGTCGGTGTTTCGGGTTTCTTTCCCAAAAGAAGGGATTTAACAACGTGCAAAAAGTCATCGCGGTCAATTGGACAACCATAAACATAGGCATCTACCGGAATTACAGCATCGATGGGTCGTGCCGCATAAGAATCAAACAGCTTTGCTTGGTCACCGTACACTGTTTTCTTCACTGAATCTAAATCCTTGTAGTTTCGCAACGAGTTTATACCACCGATTGCCGCACATGAACCCAAAGCTACAACAATCTTTGCATTTTTCCGTATCTGCTTTAGCCTATCCTCATCTTGCAATCGAGTACAGGAACCTTCAACAAAGGCTATGTCATAGTTATCGCTGTGTTCTTTCATGACTTCTCGAAAACTCACGACCTCAACCTGTCCCAGCAAAGCCAAAAGATCCTCTTCGAGGTTTGCTACTTGCAGTTGATCGCCTTCGCAACCTGCAAAATCAAAGAATGCAACTTTCGGTTTCATCTAAAGCGCCTCCGGCACACCTTTAATCTTTGAATAATTAAACACCGGTCCATCCTTGCAAACGTATATCTGGTTGATTTGACAGTGCCCGCATTTACCGACTCCACATTTCATTCGGCGTTCAAGCGACATAACGATGTTTTCGTCAGGCATGTTCTTGGCTTTAAGGTCTGCTATGACGAACTTGTACATGACCGGGGGTCCGCAAAGAACAGCGATGGTTTTCTCTGGGTCAAAACTGATTTGGGGAATAAGCGTAGTGATTACGCCAATGTTGCCTGTCCAAACCTCGTTTTCAGGACAGAAGTTCACGGTAGATCTGAAATCGACGTCTTCTCTTAGTGATAAAGCCGCAAGCTCCTCGCCGAACAGAATCTCCTTAGGTTCTTTGCACCCATAGAGCAGAAACACTCGACCGAAATCGTTGCGCGAAGCCAAAACATAATTGAAAAGTGACCGAAGCGGTGCGATGCCAAGACCACCAGCGATAAACAATAAATCTTTTCCTTTCAAAGAGTCAACATCAAAGCCGTTTCCGAATGGACCCCGAATGCCAATTTTATCGCCAACATTCAGTTTATGAAGCCTCGTCGTTACATTTCCTAATTTGCGTACACAGAGTTCAAAGGCTCCTTTAACAGTAGGCGAAGAAGACAGAGAAATCGGTGCTTCCCCAATACCAAAAACCGAAACCTCCACAAACTGCCCTGGCTTATGTCCCAATTCGGTTCCATCGTCTAATTTCACTTCAAACAAGGTTTCGCTTAATGTCATGGGCACTTTCTTGGTGATCGTTGCCAACTTGGGCACATAATCAATGTTACCTTCGGTTTGAATGTTGACCTCGGGATGGGTTGTGGCGGTGATCGCTTGAGCGCCATTGTTTAAGCTTTCGTTGTACATATCGTTAAACAGGTCCACTGGATTGGCAATATTAGGCAAGCAATTTGAGGAACACCTGCCGCAGCCAACGCAGGAGATAAAGCCGAAGCGATCAAAAAGATACTTGCCTTTCTTGAAGTACCGATGACGATACCTAGTGGGGCGGGTAGCTCTGAAGTTTTCTCCAGAGGCAATCTTGGCAAAATCTTCCAGTAAACAGCCATCCCAAGTGCGGATCCTCTCGCCGTGTTCAAGCGATATGTCTGGGTTGTCTTTAACATCAAAACAGTAACAGGTGGGGCACACAAGGACACAGGAACCGCAAGCTAAACATTTTTCTGAATGTCGCTCCCAAAAACTGCTGTTGCTATAGCTGTCTTTGAGCAGTTCAGGGATAAATTCCGGCGGAAAATCAAACTTTTGCTGAGAAAGGCTGAGAATCTCTCTTTTCTTTTGTCCAGCTATTTGGATATCGCGTGCCAAGGCCGGAGTTACGTTTTTAGCGTACTTTGCGAGCAGTTGTTCGCCTTTCTGCGAGCCAGTGTTGATGGCATATCGGTTACCTAAATCGGTAAGCATCAAATCGTAGCCGTAATCGATGACAGCGCATCCCATGTAGGCAGAGAAGTTCCATTTTGACATCTTTTGCATATTAACGCCGATGATGACGGAGGCTTTGCGTTTGTTAAAGTAGTAAGGATCAGACTTTGTTTCCCTAAATATCTCGTCCATGTGCAGTAAAGCCACGATGTCGTAGGGATGAACACCGATAATAACCATAGGTTTGGCTTCATCAGGGTTCTTTGCGGAAAAACCACCCGATAAATCATAAGTAAAAAGGGTTTCACGTTGGGGGAAGAAATATTTCTTGGGCGGAAGCAAGGTAACGTCATAATCGAGGCGTAACTCTTGGGCGTTCTCCAGCGGTCCAAAAGCAAACTTGCTCCCACGGGATTTCACCCCAATAACGTTCCAAGATTCATCCTTAATTAAGGCATTTATGAAGTCGTCAAAGTCTTTTTTCGAGATAATTTTCATGAAGATGCACTCGAGAGCTTTAACTCCCAAAAATATAATGTATGTCAATTTAACGTTTGCGGAACAAATCTATAATTTTCTCCCTGAAAATTGACAAATGTTAAATACATTGTTTCAGCTATAACCAGTAATGGAGAGGCTTGTTTGCCAAAAGCATTCATTTTACTTAACGTTGATTCAGGATTTGAAGATGCCGTAGTTAAACAACTAAGAGAACTCAACGTCGTGGAAGAAGCATATGTTTCATATGGCTCATACGATTTGATCGCTAAAATAAGTGAAAAAAACATGAGTGAACTCAAAGACATCATCACTCATAAAATTCGCACTCTAAACCATGTTCGCTCAACACTAACACTTATGATAATGGAAGAATAGCCAAACAAACCGCAAAAACCAAACCCAACAAAACTGCTGTCAGATTTAAAGAGCACTTACAAAGCCCTTATGGACTCAGGTCAGGCAAAGCGATTCCTTTTTGATTCCGCACCGTTCCCACACAGGGCATTTACTACAAACATAATTCGCCATAAACGTCCAAGATGAACTCAGTCATCCATAAACAGTTTGAAAAAAACTAAAATTACCTCTTGGAAAGCCAGCCGTCTCTTAGGGTTTATAGACGATAACTTGGTCATCTTCCTCCTTCACCGCTAAACGATGCTTCCTTGCGATTTCTTTGACAGTCTGCTTATCAGATTCCTTAACTGCACCTCTAATGCGCAACTGGTAACCACTTGAATGGTGTGGCCTCTCAAACGTGACAGTGCTAAGTGGGATGTGGCTGTCAATGGTCAAAATTTCCTTGAGGTAAACAACCGCTTCATTTCTTTGCATGTTTACCAATAAATCTACGGTTACCAACAATATATAAGGCTTGCATTGACACATTCCATTAAATATAGAGTTACGCTTTACAATCAAGTAATGAGACGAAATAGCAAGAAAATAGATTTTATAAACAGCCAAATCACGCCGAGACCACAGGCGAAACTGCCCTCACTAATACAAAGGACAAAACAGACGTTTTGACAGACGACTTGATAAACGTATCAGAACCGTTACAAAAATTACGTTTCCAATCGCAACAAGCGAGATAACCGCCCACATCGGTATCTCTGGAATTGAAGGGGAAGAAGTTGGATCTGTGAATGATGGGTCAGCAGTCGGCGATGCAGAGTTGCTTGAGGGAACGGATACAACTGAGACTCTGCGACTCTCTGAGTAGGTAACAAATACTTCTTCTTTTCCAGAATCGTAGCATAATCCTTGGGGTTGGTTTTCTATGGATATGGTCTCAATCACTGTGTTGCAACGTTCTGATATCACCGAGAGTGTGTTTGAAATGTAGTTAGCAACAAAGACCCTGCCATTCTCAGAATCACATGTTACAGCGATAGGCTTAACCCCGACAGTGATGGTTGCAACAACAGCGTTTGTACTATCAGATATTACTGAAACGGTGTTGGAGCCATGATTTGCGACAAAAATTTCTCCCATGACTAAATCATAAGCTAAACTTAAAGGTTGATTTTCGACAGTAATGTTTGCAACGACGCTCTGAGTGCTGTCCGATATTACTAAAACTTGATTACAACCAGCGTGACCGACGAATACCTCTCCTCTACCTGAATCGTAAGCTAAGGAACACGGTTTCTCCCCGACAGGGATCGATGCAACCACAGTGTAGTTGTTATGAGCTATTACAGAGACAGAGTTCGAATCGTAGTTGGCAACGAATATTTCGCCTTTCGCAGAATCATAAGCTACCGCAGAAGGCTGGCTTTCTACGGGTATGGTTGCAACCACACTACGAGTGGCATCCGATATGACAGAAACAGAATTGGCGCCGTGGTTAGCAACAAAGAGCTCGCCGCTTCCTGGATCATAGGCTATCCCATAAGGCAGGTGCCCAACAGGTATATGCGCCATCACCTTGTAAGTTCTATCCGAAATTACAGTGACACAATCAAAATCAACGTTAGTTACGAATACTTCGTCGGTGCCAGAATCATAAGCTAAGCCATAGCAACCGCCAAAAATATCCATAGTAATCGTAGCGACTATTTTGAAGTTTGCAGCAGACTTGGCTGGTAAAAAACAAGCCAAAATTAGAACCAATACAACCATGATAATCGAGTGCTGGAACAGTTTCTTCGTCATCATGCCGTCACAACTGTATCATTCCGATGAATGGTATAAGCTTTGTCAAACTTCAAACCTGCATAATGGGAAGCTTTTAGAAACGAAACCGATAAAGAAGCCAAAAAGGAATGAGGTTATTATCGGCTTTTTATAGCCGAAACTTTAACGCTCACAATTGTGTTCGCTGTTTCTTTGAGCTCTTGCAGAGTCAAGTTTAATTGGTCTAAAGTCTCTTCGATGGTATCCTCGCTTACGATGCACTCAAGAGGATAGGTCTTTTCGTCAATCACCTTGACCTCTGCAAAGCCAGCTTTCCGTATTAGGTCCAGGTATTTTTCTTTGATTTCTGCTCCAGCGATGCATCCAGTGTATGCCTCAACGCTCTTTTGTACAGATTCTGGTAGCGGTTTAAGCAAAACAATATCAGAAACCATCAATCGACCTCCCGGAGCGAGAACACGGTATGCCTCTTCAAAGACACGCTGCTTGTTTGGTGCGAGATTGATGACACAATTTGAGATTATGACGTCAACTGAGTCGTCTGCAACGGGTAGGTTTTCAATTTCTCCGAGCCTAAACTCAACGTTTGAATAGCCACCTTTCTTCGCGTTTGCTCTTGCCTTATCAAGCATTTCAGACGTCATGTCCACACCGATGACTTTACCTTTTTTTCCAACTTTTTCAGCTGCCAAGAAACAGTCGAAACCTGCACCTGAACCTAAATCCAGAACTCTTTCTCCTTCTTTTAGGGACGCTAAAGCCGTAGGATTACCACAACCTAAGCCGAGGTTGGACCCATCAGGGACAGCAGTTAACTCTTCCTGGCTGTAACCAATCATTTTGCCTATCTGTTCGGTGGTTGGTCCTGAGCAACAGCTAACGCTCGAAGCGCAACAGGAACCACTGGTTTTTGCTATTTTTGCATAACGTTTTCTGACTTCTTTCTTTATTTTTTCTTCTTCCATTAGTTAAGCCTCTTTGTTAGTTATTCCTTTTAATAGTGGACCAAGCGTTTTGGTGACCGCACTAACCAATTTTTCTGCTTTAACCATCATAATGCAGCAGACTTCGCCATCTTTTTCACAAGCAACTACTGCTATCTTATCGTTGGGTTTCATGTTCGCTTTTTCACGCAGGTCTTTTGGTAACACGATTTGTCCTTTGACATCCATTGTTATAACCGCATCGATTCTGCAGGTATCTCTACACGAAGCGCTTTCACAACTTGACATGTTACGTTCACGGCAGAGAATGATATGTCCGACCTATTAAATATTTCCTAAAAATAAGAAAATTCTGAATAATAGTTCTGAAGGCTATTGAAATCAAACCATATTATTTCGCCGCATCATCTAATAGAGCGGTAGCTTTAAGTCAACTTGGCTACAAAAGGCATCGCTCAATTGAAATACTGGGAGCTCCGCTTTGGAGTTTAATCAACGGGACTCAAAAAGAAAAGCATTTTATTGGTGTCTAGGCGTATCTCTTAAAGCTGCAGCGGTATCAAGTTTTAGACGATGTTTCCTTTTCACCACTTTCCCCTAAACAAATCTGGCATTAACTCCCATTGATAGTTATTGCTACATTATTGGAAAAGCGAAACACCGTACGCTCATGGAAAGTCTTGGGCGCCATCCTTAAACGGTTCACTGGCATTCTGCAAGTGAGGCTATGTCCGAGAAAAGTGCATCAAGAGTAATAACATCGCCAAATGCTTTTATGCGGTTGATTGGTATGCACACAACTACATCGCCTAAAATGGGCTTTTTGAAGCGAAGTTCTTGCGCCGAATCCTTAGATAAGCTAACGCGGAGGTGAGTTACTGTCCATTTTTCTGTATCTATTTCAATGCCGTCGACTTTCCCTATGTCCCAAGCGTCTGATGTAACGACCCTTCTATCATTTAGTAAAGCTGAATTGGTCATAAAACAGACTCCTACGTAAATGAACTCAGCTTTAATATATAAATGGCTAGGAAGGGAGCTTTCTTTACCACCAAAAAAGTACCCGCCATCAATACCCGCATGAGACAGCCCTAAAATACAAGTCCAACAAATCCCCATTCACCAAAAGATAAGAGCATTTTTTTTAACTTGACCAACAATTTAGAATTATTGAAATCAAGCTATTTTCCAAAACGGAAAAATTCTTAATGGCCACTCAACTCATGTAAATAGGGCCGCTGGTGTTGTGGTGGGGCGGCTGGGATTTGAACCTAGACTCACTGGCGATGTTAACAAAAACTATCGCCACTTTCTACGCAGCTCTCTCCTTTTTTCTTTTGGTAACCAGTTTTGTGACAAATCAACCAGAATTATTTAATCGTAAAATTGCTGGAAAGATCGCTATTTAGTGTTCTCTCTTCTGAATTATTTAAAGGTGGCAACTCATCATGCTCAGCCATATACCGTCTAAGCAGAGTACATTCAAGATGCTTGGGGGGAATCAGTAACAAACCACGCTATTTCTGCAAGGTGCTTAGACGTCGCCTTTTTTACTCGAAGGTTTGTCCACTGTGTGCGACCGGGGTTCATATATCCTCTCAATCTTCGTTTGAGACCGCCTATGGGGTCATCAGTACATCCGATATAGAGGATATCAGACTCACCGACCAACCGTCCAAACTTGATTCCTCCAGATTTCCTAAGTACATAGACACCCTTACTTTCTGGGGCCAGATTAATCTTTTCAGCGTTGAAGGGTTTCCACGGAGAAAAACTCACGAGATTTGCAGAGTCCATCCTTACCTTTCACTTGGTCCTTTAGTTACCGCCTTAATTTTATTTGTTTTGCTTCGAGGTGATTATGAAAAGAAGGTGTGCATATTAGAAATGCGGGGATGCAGGATTCTCCATATAGGAAAAAATAGATCAGGTATTTCTTTTCAGAACTTTCCAGATTATTCCATTGCTTAGTTTGTCGCCATTTATTTTTGTTTCAGCTGTTTTCTGGAAAACTAACTACTGAAACAGACAATCACAGTTCGGTAAAGTCATGGAATATCACATCGTAATTATTCCTGTTTATATGTGGGGTGACCTGAAAGTAAGAAACTTGGATATCCTTAATCAGGTATCACGGTTATGGACGGTCTATTCAAGTTCAGGTCATCCTCCGTGGTGAATGACAAATCGGCTTCATTATTTTCTGGACGCGTAGCGCATGTCTCAAATGAAGTTCCTCGAATTTATGACATAACAGCGGCAGCAAAAGTGGCTAATAATGCGCTAATCCAAGATGGCTTTAACTTGAAAATCGAAAATGCCTTTGCAACAAGTTATGCAGTTGAGTTAGTTTCAAGCTCAAGAGAAATTTACTACAAAGGTGGCGATTATCAGTATAACCAAATGTGTTGTAGCCTATCTAGTGCTCTTCTTGAGGGGATAGAACGCAAGTCTTGTTATAAGTCTGCCATAGCAAAAATTATTTTATGCGATGATATCACGGAAGCAAAAGCACTTGCACAAAAATTGGGCCTAAAAGAAATAACGGAAGAATTGTATATTGAGGGAAAGCAATTCCCAGAGGCTACCGACCCGATTTTTAACTTCCGATCTGGAGGACCTTGGCCGGTTAGTCTTTTTTCAAATCCAATTGTAGTGGTTAAACCTGAGGCAATAAAAAACTATCGCACTATTGATGAACTAAGCTATCTTTTAGTAGCCATCCATTCCTTCGGCAAGTTTTACTCTGCGGTTAGGTCAATGAGAAGTATTTCTGCGGCGCTAGAAATTTCTAAGTGGACACTGTACCAGATATTGGATGATTACGAAAATCGGTTTTGTTGGATACAAAAAACTTTCAAAATATAAGTAAAGACTTGCATAAATTTGAGCAAGCTGCGCTCGAAAAAATTGGTTTTTGGAAAAGGCTTAATTCATCATTTGAGTCAGCAATCAACCTTTACCGTGAATATGGTGAAGATTTTATGGGTTTGGAATTGGCATGCTTACATTGGGTGCTGGAGGATGAGCGCTTTGAACATTACTTTAGCAAAAGAAATAGCACAGAACATCTCAGCTGAATTTGATCCCTTCATAGTTGAAGAGATAAAATTGTTTGGTTCTCAGATAACTGATTTTTGGAATAAGTTTAATAGAGTATCCGAGATGTGGGAAAATAATCGAAATACCACATTGCAATATCATGGCCTATTGGTCAGTTTGATTGGTATTTTCGCCGCTATAATCGCTGATACCCTTTTAACGCTATTAAAACCCTGAATCAGAGGCTTGAAATGGACTTTTTGGTTTAGAGCTTTTCTATTGTGCAGTAATTTTAACGAGCGTTATAGCTCAAAAACTGATCTTGCTTCACCTTTACATTAGTAACTCAACAAAACCAATTAGGTTTTATTCAAAGTATTTTAGCAAGGGTTTTTTTAGTTCCGGATTTAATTTTGTGATTAGCCTATAAAAGTCTGCCCAATACCGTGTGACTTCATAGCGCTTTTGGAAGTTTCCTTTTAGAAAATTAGATTGTGATAAGCTTTCATCCTGTTGAATATATTCTATCGATAATGGGGTTCTCAAACGATGGATCAATTTCATGTCAGCTACGTAACCGAGTCTGGAATCCGTTTTTACCTCAGACGTTATCACCCATATGTCTCTAATAGCTGACTCAGGCGTTTTCCGCCACCATAATACGACATCGCCTTCTTTTGATTGTCGGGTGCATGTCCAGTTAGTCAGTGTTTTCTGGTTATCTAGTTTTTTCCATGAATCTTTGGATACTGAAAACAACCATATTTTCCTAAAGCATCCGACGTATTTTTTCAGTTCAATAATTTGAAGATTTTTTGGTTTTTCTGGCCAGTCATTTTCCCAGCAGACTATTATGTCACATTTACCGCCATTGTTAAAATGCACTTTGGCGTTACTTGCCTTAAATTCAAATTCGATTTCAACCAATTTTCCTCGTTTTCGAGCGGTACAATCAGGGAAATGTGGGTGAACTCTTTCTATGTGATACCCAAGCATTTTAGAGATAGCACCAAAAAGACAAACGACACCCAACTCGTTCACTGGAGCGTAAGTCATTCCGCCGAAATTTATAGGTTCGCCAACCTCTTTAGAACCTGACATCTGTATCTAAACTCCCGAACTATTTAGCTAGTGCTTGTGTGTTAGAATACTTAAATAATTTTGAGATAGCAACGTTAGAAAATAGCAAGCCTGTCAGGTCCATCATTAGCCAATGGCTTAAAATTTTCTGTTTTCATTCTCGAGGGCGTTCAAACAATTCAGAAAAGCATCAAGTTTATTTTACTGAAGGTAATAAGCACATTATTGTTGTCTTGTTTTGTGGTGTCTTGAGCGATAGCTCGCTTTGTTGTCTCTTCTCCGTGGTGTTGGAGATGCAGCAAGAAAGGCGCATAAAGTGTCCGAAGTTGACCAGGAAACCGGGCAGAAACCAACATCAAACCCTAATCCAGCGGAGCGCAGAAACAGCCTCTTTGCCTATTTGGGGCATGCAATAAGGCTCAGCTACGAAAAAATGGGCTCAAGGGGGGAACAGCGATAGTCAAAAGCAGGCTTGGGGCAGATTGATGGTTGCGGCAATCGGGACCTATGGCAGTTTAATCAAGGACGCTGAGTTGGAGGGTATCGAAGAGCGCCTAACCTTGCTTGAGGAAGAAAAAGAAAAGGAGCAACTAAAGAAGGGGAGAATGTGAGAAAATCGATTGTTAAACGTATTTGTAGAATTGAGCAGCAGACGTTTCAGCCCAGATGGCGCGTGGTCGTCAAAGACGACGGTGTTTACAGTGGTGAGTGCGGGCAAGACCTCAGTGAAGTGCAGTTTGAAAGTTGGGTTAGGCAGCAGGGCAGAGATACTCAAGTTATCATCGTTGAGGTTTGTCAGGATTTTCAGCTCGAAGCTGAGCCGCGAAATTTAACTTTCAAAGTTGAAAACCACGCAGACAAGAACACCGAAGACCTGCTTAGGGAATATGATTTATTTGAAAAAGAGGAGTGCACAGATTAAATGAGCGATAAAAAAATAACCCTTCGAGTTCCTGAGGCTTATCTGCCGCTGCTGGAAGACTTAAGGAAACTCAAAAGCGACCAGCAAAACCCCAATTTTATGTCGTTAAAACAGCAGGAGCAAGTGTGGGCAAGCCTCCATAAATACGGCTGGGCCTATCCCATATTAACCAACAAAGACGGCGTGCTAGTTGACGGCGAGCAGCGCCAAAGTATTTGCTTAAGCCATGGGGAGTTTTTTGCTCCAGTGCTGCGTTTGCCAGTCAGCGACGTAGACAGGCGCATGCTTAGGCAGATTCTAAACAAGCTTAAGGGTAAGCACAACAAGGAACTTGACGCGGCAGAGTACATACGTATAGTTGAGGCGGGTGAGAAAGAGCCGCTTAAAGCGCTTTTAGCTTCTATGGGTGAGCGGCTACCCGAGATTGTGGAAGAGCATGATTTGCCCTCAACGATTCCAGCGACTTATGAAATAATTGTCGAGTGTAAAGATGAGCAGTATCAGAAGCAAACTTTTGAGAAACTGAAAGCGGAGGGGTATAAGCTACGGATTTTGACATTGTGAAACGCTGGGAAGAAAGCGATAGCTTCCGCGCGCAGAGCGTAGTTGGCAGCTACACTCTTACTGATGTAAAACTAGAGAAGCGCTTCAAAGGCTCACTGCCACTGAAAGAGTTTGATTGGCAAGTCGGCGTCATAGTGGGACGCAGCGGTTCAGGCAAAACAAGCATAGCCAAGCGGCTTTTCCCAGAGGAATACATCCGAGGGTTTGAATATAAAAGCAAGTGTGTTCTTGATGACTTCCCAGAAGGGCTTGAAACGTCAGAGATTACTCGGATGCTTTGCAGTGTCGGGTTTGCTTCTCCACCGGATTGGCTGAAAAGTTATGATTGCCTTAGTCAGGGTGAGAAGATGCGGGTTGACATTGCAAGAGCTTTATGTCTAGATAAGTCGCTTATCGTTTTTGACGAGTTTACTTCTGTGGTTGATAGGGAAATCGCCAAGGTCAGCGCTTTTGCCATCAGCAAGGCAGTTAGGCGCTCAAGCAAGAAATTCATAGCCGTTACTTGCCACTATGACGTGGTGGATTGGCTTGATCCTGATTGGGTGTTCTGCACTGACACGATGGAGTTTAGCCGAAAAAAAGAAGCAGGCCGCCCGTTGAACTCAAAATTCATCGGTGCGGCAAATCAGCTTGGCAGATGTTTCGGAACTATCATTATCTAAATGGTTCTCTTGGAGCAGGCGTCCGGTGCTACTGCGCTGTCTACCAAAACAAGCCTATAGCATTTATCGCCGTCGCGGCTGTTAGGATGAAAGCTAAGTATTTTCGAGTAAGCCGTTTAGTGGTTCTTCCTGATTATCAGGGTATTGGCGTTGGGAAGCGTCTTCTCAACTATATCGCTGAACTTTATACCTCCCAAACAAAAATGCCCTTCTATATCCTAACAAGCAACCCACAGATAATCCGCGGCCACCTCGGAAATTGGAAAATTGCACGTATTGGTCATGCAAGCAAGGGAAGAAACGACTCAAGAATAAACGACGAAATCAAGAATAGTTTGAGTAGAAAACGGCTAAGCGTATCTCTAAAATATATTGCTCGAAGCAATAGAAAAGCTCTTGGTTCAGAATAAGATGAGGCATTGCCAGGTATAATAGTGGTTGAATGCTTCATTTTCAGCAAAAACTTTTAGGAGAGCTCAGATATAAATGGGATTTATGATTGAGAAGCTGCAAAGAGTTCCGCTGCGTTATGTTTGGAAAGATGAGGCAAAAGATTTTACTCCTTGGCTTGTGGAGAACATTGATGTTTTAACTGAGATTTTAGATTTTCAGTTGACCAATCCAGAACGAGAAAAAACGGCTGGATCTTTTAGTGTTGACTTGATAGCCGAAGATGAAATGGGAAATACCGTTGTTATCGAAAATCAACTTGAAAAGAGCAACCATGATCATTTGGGCAAATTAATCACTTACTTAGTAGCTGTCGAGGCGAAAGCAGGTATATGGATCGTTGCTGATCCCCAACCAGAACACGTTCACGCAATCACTTGGCTAAATGAGTCTTCCTCAACTGCATTTTATTTGATAAAGGTCGAAGCTGTAAAGATCGGGTCATCCGCCCCAGCACCCTTGTTTACCTTAATCGTTGGACCAAATGAAGAGACCAGAGAAGTAGGCAAAATAAAGGAAGAAAGAGCCGAGAGGTATGATATAAGACAGAAATTCTGGACAGGACTACTAGCTTCGGCTAAGAAACAAACCCAGTTACATGATAATATTTCTCCGAGTCGATTTGGTTGGGTCGGAACATCCGCTGGTACAAGTGGTCTGAGCTATAATTATGTGATTAGAGAACATAACGCTGACGTTGAACTTTACATAGATATTGGGGAGAAGGAAGAAAACAAGGCATTCTTTGATGCACTCTCAAAACATAAAACAGAAATAGAAGCGCAATTTGGCGATAAACTAGATTGGCAAAAGTTGGACAATAGGCGTGCAAGTAGAGTTAAGAAACAAATTGACTTAGGCGGCTGGCGAGATGAGGACAAGTGGTCAGAAATGTACTCGACCCTTATTTCAACGATGATCAACTTTGTAAAAGCGATGAAGCCTTATGTCCAACAAATCCTTGCGGCATGATTCTAATAGATTGTTAAACTAGTCATTGGCTGGCTCAGCCCAATCTTTGCACAGCAGCTTAGCCTGGTCTAGCACTGTTATGGTTGCTTTTGTTTATCCGGTGGGTAACCATACTTCTTGAGTATGTGCTTAACCATGACTCGTAGCTTTGATTGCACGCTGTCTCTCAAAGTCCAATCGATAATAACGTTCTTTCTAACCATATCCACAAGTTCTCTGGCCATACCCTGCAAGGTTTTATCGCCAAGCTAGGCAGCCTTGGATTTTGGAATTGTACGACTAACTTTTCCATCTTTATGATATTCCATAAACTTCTTTTCGCAGCCAGAGCAGGCATATTGCTTAACATGGAATGTGTCATATTCTCATTCTTTACCGGTAAGCTTTGCAGGCGAATTACACCTTGGGCATTTAGGCATCAATACACCAAGCAACTACCTTTGTAGCTGACAGCTTATAATTCTTGTTAGAAGAGTTACTTGCAAACGGTCACTTGTATTCACAAATGTTAAAAGTTTAACTATGGAATTATAGCTAACTAACCCTTGTTTGGTGCCGCTTGAGATGAAGCCCGAGGAATCCGCACGTAAGAAAATAGATGAACTGCTTGAGCTTGCAGGTTGGAAGCTTCAGGATTACGAGAACTTGAATTTGGGCGCTGGCGTGGGCGTTGCCGTGCGTGAGTACCCGTTGAAGTCTGGGTTTGCCGATTACATGCTGTTTGTGGGGCGTCATGCAGTTGGCGTGGTTGAGGCTAAGCCAGCGGGCACCACGTTGAGTGGGGTTTCTGAGCAAACCGAAAAGTACCTGCGCAATTTCCCCGAGAGCATCCCTCATTTGGGTGATGTGTTGCCTTTTGCTTACGAGAGCACTGGAGCGGAAACCTACTTCCGAGACGTCAGAGACCCCGATTTTCGTTCTTGGCGAGTGTTTGCTTTTCATCAGCCTGAAACGCTGCATGAATGGGTACATCAAGAAACTACTTTGAGGGATAGGCTGCGTAGGATGCTGCCTTTGAAGCGGGAAGGTTTGCGGGATTGCCAAATAGAAGCCATCGAGGGGTTGGAGTGGTCGCTTAAGGAGGCTAAGCCCCGTGCGCTTATTCAGATGGCCAGTGGCAGTGGTAAAACTTTCACCGCCGTAACCGAGGCTTACCGCTTAATCAAGTATGCCGATGCCAAGCGTGTTTTGTTTTTGGTTGACCGAACTAACCTTGGTAAGCAGACGCTGAAGGAATTTCAGAATTATGCTACTCCTGATGATGGGCGCAAGTTTACTGAGATTTATAATGTGCAGCGTTTGACGTCTAAGAATATTGATGATGTTAGCCGAGTCTGCATTACGACGATTCAGCGGTTGTATGCGATTTTGAGGAATCAGGATTATGCGGAGGAGAATGAGGAGGTTTCTGGGTTTGAAACGGCCGTTGACAGTCTGAAGCCTGTGGATGTGGAGTATTATCCTGCGGTTCCCATTGAAAAGTTTGATTTTATAATCGTTGATGAGTGCCACCGCTCCATCTATAATCTGTGGCGTCAGGTGCTTGAGTATTTTGACGCTTTTATTGTGGGTTTGACGGCTACGCCTTCTAAGCAGACGCTGGGTTTCTTTAACCAAAACCTTGTTATGGAGTATGGCCATGACCGAGCGGTTGCTGACGGCGTGAATGTGCCCTATGAGGTTTACCGTATCCAAACCAAGATTACGCAGGGCGGCAGCAAGGTAGAAGCGGGGTACTATGTTGACCGTCGGGATAGGTTAACGCGCAAAGTGCGTTGGGAGCAGCTTGACAGCCCCCTTGAATATCAAGCTAACGAGTTGGATAGGAGTGTGGTTGCTAAAGACCAGATTCGCCTTGTAGTTAAGACTTTTAGGGATAGGTTGTTTACGGAGATTTTTCCTGGCAGAACTAATGTGCCTAAGACTTTGATTTTTGCTAAAGATGACAGCCACGCCGAGGACATAGTTGAAATTGTGCGGGAAGAGTTTGGGAAAGGCAATGATTTCTGCAAAAAAATCACCTACCGCACGCAGGAGAGCCCTGACAGTTTAATCAAGAGCTTCCAAAACTCCTATAATCCCCGAATAGCCGTCACCGTGGACATGATTTCCACAGGCACAGACATTCGACCCCTGGAGTGCCTCATCTTTATGCGGGATGTCCACTCAAACGTTTACTTTGAACAGATGAAGGGACGGGGCACCCGAACCATAACTGACACGGATTTAATCGGCGTATCCTCCGACGCCAAGCACAAAACCCACTTCATTATTGTGGATGCGGTGGGTGTTTGTGAAACCGATAAAACTGATTCTCGACCTCTGGAACGAATACCCACGGTGCCATTCAAGCGGCTTTTAGCGTTAGTTTCTCAGGGTGTTTCTGATGTGGATGTTTTGTCTTCTTTGGCTGGCCGTCTTGCAAGATTCAATAAAGAAATTGATTCTACGCAGAGGGCTGAAATCGAAGCCACTATCCCAGGCAAAACCCTTCGGCAAGTAATCAACCAAGTATTAGACGCCATTAACCCCGACAAACACATCGAAAAAGCCAAGCAGCTCTATCAAACCGAAGCCCCCACGGAAGAGCAGATTGAAGCGGCAGCTAAAGAAATGGGCAAACAAGCCTGCACATTATTTGATGACCCTAAATTCCGAAACAAAATAATCGAAGTCAAGCAGCGGAATGAGCAAACCATTGACAATGTCAGCAAAGACACCCTGGTCTATGCTGGACCAGACATTCAGGCCAAAGTGCAGTTGGCAGCTGCTCAAATCAAGAGCTTCCAAGACTTCATCGACCAAAACAAAGACGAACTCACAGCGCTTCAAATCCTCTACAGCAAACCCTACAACCTGCGCCAACTAACCTTCGACCAAGTTAAGCAGCTAGCCGAAGCCATCGAAAAGCCACCCTACAACCTCACGCCTGAGCTGCTGTGGCTTGCGTATGAGCAGCTGGAAAAATCCAAAGTTAAAGGTGCAGGATCACAGAAACTGCTCACAAACATTGTTTCTCTTGTCCGCTTCGCTTTGGGCTACGCTAAGGTTTTGGAGCCGTTTCCCGAGGAAGTGGACCGTAACTTTAAAGACTGGCTAACAAGGCAAGAACAGCAAGGCAGGCAGTTTACGGCTGAACAGAAAGAATGGTTAAACATGATAAAACAACACATAACCACCAGCCTAAACATAAACCTCGACTCCTTTGAACTGGCGCCCTTTAACCAGAGAGGCGGAGCAGTCAAAGCCTACCAACTCTTCGGAACCAACCTAAACAACATACTAGAAGAACTAAACACGGTGCTCGTAAAATGACAGATGCAGAAGTCATATCTTTACCGAAAGGTTGGACTTGTGCTTCGTTTGCAGAGATTTCGGAAAATATTCCGTTAACAGGAAAAAAACTAAAGCAATCCGAATACAAGGAAAAAGGCATATTGCCAGTAATTGACCAAGGACAAAATTTTATTGGGGGTTACACCGACCACGAGGAATATAAAATCTCAACTGACTCCCCAATAATTGTTTTCGGCGACCACACCAAAGTCATAAAATATGTAGACTTTAGCTTTGTCGCTGGAGCCGATGGAGTTAAGGTCATCAAACCAGCAAAGGTCTTTTTTCCCAAGTTGCTTTATTATTTTATGCAAGCTCTTAGGCTACCAGAGAAAGGCTATGCGCGACATTACCAATATCTTGAGAAATCGATTGTACCCATTCCACCTCTCCAAGAGCAATATCGAATTGCAGATAAGGTTGAGGTGTTGTTTTCTTACTTAGATGCGGGGGTCGCCCAGTTGCGTGCGGTGCAGTTGCAGCTTAAGCGTTACCGCCAAGCAGTCCTAAAAGCAGCATTCGAAGGCAAACTAACACAACAATGGCGACAAACACACAAAAACCAAATAGAACCAGCACAAAAACTGCTCGAAAGAATAATCAAAGTTAAAGAATCAACAAAAAAGGCAAGGACTGATAAGCAAATTTATAACAACAGTGAAGAAATGCCTGAGCTCCCTGAATCTTGGGTTTGGACTAAATTGGGGAAAATAATTTCGGTCCACAGTGGTGAGGGACTCACAACAAGACAAATGCAAAATGAAGGGGAATACCCTGTTTATGGTGGAAACGGCGTCTCTGGGCACTACAGCAAATATCTATTCGAGGATAGCAAAGTAATCATAGGCAGAGTGGGTGCAAAGTGTGGAGTTATTCACATAACAGCGCCTAAGAGCTGGGTTACTGAAAATGCGCTCGTAGTTGACTCTTGGTACATGAATATCAAATTTCTTTACTACTCACTATCTAATCTCAACTTAAATCAATTTTCAGTCAGCACAGCCCAGCCAGTTATTTCTTCGACAAAAATATATCCTCTTAACTTTAAGCTACCACCATTAATGGAACAAGAGCAAATTGTCAGAGAAATTGAATATAGACTTTCTATCGCCGATGAAACCAATAAATCAATTATTAATATCCTTAAACAAGCAGATAAGCTGCGTCAAAGCGTTCTGAAATCTGCCTTCGAGGGAAAGCTTGTTCCTCAGGACCCTTCTGATGAGCCTGCTGAGCGGTTGTTAGAGCGTATTAGGGCTGAACGTTTAACCAATAAATTAAAAAACAGTCAAGTGGAGTTGTGTAAGTATGTCAAGTGATGCAGCGCCTATTGTGCAGCGTGTTTGGAATTATTGTAATGTTTTGCGTGATGATGGGGTTAGTTATGGGGATTATGTGGAGCAGTTAACGTATCTGCTGTTTTTGAAGATGGCGGATGAGCAGACTAAGCCGCCTTTTAACAGGGAATCCTCTATCCCCAAAGGCTACGATTGGCCAAGCCTAATCGCAAAAGACGGAACCGAACTGGAAAACCACTACCGCCACCTGCTCGAAACACTGGGCAAAGAGAAGGGCATGCTTGGCGTGATTTTCCGCAAGGCGCAAAACAAGATTCAGGACCCCGCAAAACTCAAACGGCTACTGGAACTCATCAACAACGAAACCTGGCTGGGCATGGATATAGACGTTAAAGGCGAAATCTACGAGGGCTTACTCCAAAAGAACGCAGAAGACATCAAGGGCGGAGCGGGACAATACTTCACGCCGCGTCAACTCATCAAGGCTATTGTTGAGGTTATGCAGCCTAAGCCAGGCATGACCATTCATGACCCCGCATGTGGCACAGGCGGCTTCATCATCGCAGCCCACGACTACATATCAGCCAACTACCAACTTGACTTAGCCCAAAAGAAATTCCTCAAATTCCAAACCTTCAGCGGCAAAGACATAGTTGACGCCGTCGTCCGCCTATGCGTCATGAACCTTTACCTGCACGGCATCGACGGAGAAAACGGCGAACAATGCCCCATAGAAACAGGCGACTCACTCATAGCTGACCCAGGCAAACGCTACAACATGGTTTTAACTAATCCGCCGTTTGGCAAAAAAAGCAGCATCACCCTAACCAACGGAGACGGCAAAGCAGACAAAGAAGCCCTAACCTACGAGCGCAACGATTTCTGGGCAACAACCAGCAACAAACAACTAAACTTCCTACAGCACGTTAAGACTCTGCTGGAAATCAACGGCAAAGCCGCCATCGTCGTCCCCGACAACGTCCTCTTTGAAGGAGGCGCAGGAGAAACCATACGCCGAAAACTCCTCCACGAATGCGACGTCCACACGCTTCTTAGGCTGCCGACGGGCATCTTTTATGCACAGGGCGTCAAAGCCAACGTGCTGTTTTTTGACCGTAAACCCGCCAGCGAAACCCCCTGGACCCAAAAACTCTGGATATACGACCTACGCACAAACAAGCACTTCACCCTAAAAACCAACCAGCTAACCTACAAGGACCTTGAAGACTTCATAACCTGCTACAACCCAAAAAACCGCCACGACAGAAAAGAAACAGACCGATTCAAAGCCTTCGACTACAAAGACCTCATCCAAAGAGACAAAGCAAACCTTGACATCTTCTGGCTCAAAGACGAAAGCTTAGAGGACACCGAAAACCTCCCCGCACCCGAAGTCATAGCCGCAGAAATAGCCGAAAACTTGGAGTCAGCCCTTGAACAATTCAACAGCATCATAGAAGAACTAAAAACAGCGAAAGCTGAAGGCTCAACAGTTGGTTAAAGTTGCCATCGTCAACGTCGTTGCAACCGCCTCCCTCAATCAAGAGATGGATTTTGAGGAGCTACGACGGTTTGGCGAAATTTTCCATGACTCCGACGTTTACGGCGGACGCGTAGCATACTTCAAAACCAAGGGGATGCAGGGCAAAGTCTCCATCTTTTCTTCGGGAAAAATGATTAGTGTAGGAACAAAAAGCGAAGAGCAAGCCCAAAAAGAACTGCAACTTGCCAAACGATTTCTTGCCGAAAAAGGCTTAATCAAGGAAGTCGTGTTGGAGCCAAAAACCCAAAACATCGTAGCCACAGCAGACTTTGAACAACAAGTCAACCTTGAAGAACTGGCACAGAAAACAAGAGTCATCTATGAACCCGAACAGTTCCCGGGAGCAATCCTTAGGTTACAGCAACCTTTTAAGACTAGCATTTTGGTTTTCGCTTCGGGAAAAGTTGTTATAACAGGATTGAAAGACAGCAAACAAATAGAAACCGTTGTAGAGAGAATTAAGGAACTAATTATCCAATAAAAATAGCGGTTGACAGTTTATTTTAACAAGTGCCAAATCGCCTACTAAAGTTTCTGCTCAAAACCCAAATTCGCGCCGTTGCCGTTTGCTGATTTACCGTTTAAGGTCTGCTGCTTAGCCAACGCTTATCCTCTCATCCAAGTGTAAGCCTATTAATGCGCTCTAAACAAATAAGACTTTACCGTTTCTATTTTATCAAGGGGTTTTGTTTTTCTGTTCCGCTATCGCTTTTCGCATCAAATCTGCAATAGCCTTTTGCCGTTTGCAGGTTGATTCGTCTCCAGTATTTGGCAAAAAGCCAGTTAATTGCAAGTCGGATAGTTTGTCCGCTGGCTCCAACCCCCCAAACCTTACTTGTCCTAGATGTCAATCTAGAAGGCTGTGGCGAGATTCCAAACGTTTCACGGCTGATGGCTTTGATATTCAGCGTTGGCTATGTCGAGATTGTAAACTGCGCTTTTCAGACCCAAACGACACCAAAAGAGCCAAAGAAGCCGCTAAAGCCGTTGAAAGGTTTGATACGAAGTCATTAAAAAGCAAAACCGGCATAGTATCTTCTTGCCAAATATGCGTTACGGAGACGAAAAACTTGGTAGCAGAACAACAGGCAATTGAAGTTCTGCGTAGAAACGAAGAAGTCAAAGGAAAAATCCTTGAATACGCCTTCTGGATGCAAAAAGAAGGCTACGCCGAAACCACCATCACACGCCGAATCCGCTTCCTAAAAACAATGACAAATAGAGGCGCCAACTTAGCAGACCCAGAATCAGTTAAAGAAATGCTCGCAAGACAACAGAACTGGCAAGTAAAGACCAAAGAAATCGCAGTCGAAACCTATAGCCTCTTCCTAAAGATGCAAGGTCTAAATTGGAATCCGCCAAAGTTCAAGAGTGTTAAAAAATACCTTTCATCCCAACAGAGCAAGAGATCGACAGCTTAATCGCTGGCTGCAATAGGAAAACGGCAACGTTTCTAAAGCTACTCAAAGAAACAGGGATGCGATGCGGAGAAGCCTTCATGCTCAAGTGGGCCGACTTTAACTTTGAAAACAGAACCGTCGACATAACACCCGAAAAAGGCAGCGAACCAAGACAACTCCCAATCTCGCCACAGCTAATAGCAATGCTAAACAGCCTACCAAGAGACTCAGAACAGCCTTACGGATGCAGTCAGCGTCACTTCGCAAGAGCATTTCGATTACAGAGAAAACGAATAGCAAACAACCTTAAGAACGACCGCTTAAAGAAAATACACTTCCACACCTTCCGCCACTGGAAAGCAACCACTGAATACGCAAAGACCAAAGACATCTTACACGTCATGAAACTGCTCGGTCACAAGAACATCCAAAATACCCTGCTATATACTCAGCTCATCACCTTCAAGAACGATGAGTTCCATTCAGCAACCGCTAAAACCGTAGAAGACGCTCAAAAGCTAGTTGAGGCAGGCTTTGAATACGTTTGCGACTTTGGAGAAGTTAAGCTCTTTAGGAAGCGTAAATAGCCGAAAGCCTTTAAATATGCTCACAAGCAGAAAAACTCTTAGACCCTATATAAATAGGGGCCTATAGGAGTGTGGTGGGGCCGCTGGTTGGTCCACCTCTGGCGGCGGATATGAACCGTTAGGTTTTAGCCGATTCCTGCACGAGTTGTCTAATCTGGTTGGCGAGCACAGTTAATTGATGGGCTTCTAAGTCTTCCTGACTCTTGTAGGTGGTTGCGCCTTCAGCTAATGCGTCTCTGGCGAGGACTTGTTCTGGGTTCATTCCCCATGCACGGATGATTTCTTTGAGTGCCTCGACCTTGCTGACTTGGGTTTTGGGTCTAATCGATAGGCCTGCTGCCGCGTACACGTTACGGAGCTTGTCGATTCCTATGCTTTGAATGTCGTGGTAGGTGTCGATGGTGTGTCCCATCATGTAGTCAACGTAGTCGGGTTGGACGCCTAAGGCTAAGAGTTGTGTTTTGAAGTATTTGCGTAGGCTGTGGACTCTTAAGTCGTACATTCTGCCTTTGGG
>JAOZHX010000009.1 GCA_026014665.1 Candidatus Bathyarchaeota archaeon | reverse complement strand
TTCGAAGAATTCAACAACAAAACAGTCTACGTAAAAGACATGAGCGACATGTTAACGGGAAACAAAGACGAAAGAAACGCCATCTTTGGCAAACTAAGAAACGCATACGACGGCTACCTCGAAAAAGGCTTCGGCACAATGAAAACAAAAGCCCGCGTAGACGCCAAATTCGGTTTAATAATAGGCATGACCCCAATCATAGACGCCTACTACACTTTAAGCAACCAACTCGGCGAAAGATTCATCAAAGTAAGAGTAGCAATAAAAGAAGATGAAACCTTATCGAGCATCTACAGAGGCGACAGCGACGAATACATAAAAGAACGCCACCAGCTACAACAAAAAATAGTAGAATACCTATCAAGCATAGACACCCCAAAATATGAAGCTCCACCCGAATACGAAGAACTACTAATAAACTTAGCTAAATTTACAGCGTCAATGAGAACCGCAGTCTACGTAAACATAGACGGCGACGGCTCACTACATTTCAGAGGAGAACGCGAATTACCAACCAGACTATTAAATCAAGCCAAAAAATTGTTATTCATGTTAGCAGCAGTCAGAGGCAAAAAACAAGTAACAAAAGAAGAAATAGACTTTGTAGGCAAAACCCTAATACAAACACCCCCACTTTACCGCATCCAAGCCTTCTACAGTATACTACAAGAAGGAGCCGTAAACATAAACACCGTCGCACGTGAACTCGGCGTTAGACACGAAAAGGCTGAACAAGTAATAGAAGAACTTTATTTTCTAAAAATAGTAATTAAACCAACAGAAGACGACAACGTTTACTTGTTAAACCCAGAATTCGAGAAACTCGGCAAACTATACCTACAAAACGGCTGGTACAGTTGGCTACCGCAAGCAACAAAAGAATTCAAAGAAATGAAACGCATTCTACCAAGAAAACACATAGTTGAAAAAGAAGAAAACTGGCTACTGCAAGAAACTTTACCAAAAGAAGAAGATTAAACCCCCTTTCTTTACCCCTGTCTTTATTTGTTTATTTTTTTTTTACCACTCTTATTACCGCGCTACCGCTACCGTTATTACTATTACGTGGATAAGCTCTGACACAGAAGGGTCGTTTAAACCGTTAAAAGGTTGAGACGGCTGAGACGGTTGAAACGGTTGAGTCAACCGTAAAAACTTTACAAATGTAAAGGTTTTCTGTGTAGATAAGAAGAAGTATATACTGTAATACTATAATAGCAATAATAAAAACAGCAGAGGGGATATACACACCCCCCTACTGAAAAATCGAAATAGCTTTACAAACGTAAAGATTTATTCCTTAACCCCTTAAACTGTAATAATAATAGCAACCATTATAACCCGCTAAACAGCTTCTAATTCGTAAACAGCCTCCCTAAACCGTTTAAAATCAAAAATAAACTCAACACCCCGCTCAGTCAACCTAAACCCACCAAGCTCTTTAACAACAAAACCCCTCTCCACCAACAACCCCAAAAACCTTTTAACACAACCATAATTCAAACCAGCCAACCCCCCAACCCGCGAAGCCCTCGCAACCCCACCATTCACACTCAACCTTTTAACCGCATCCAAAACCGCAACCACCAACTCCACCTTACCCCGCCGCATCCAAATCACCTAACCGCTTCATCAATCGGCGAAACCCGCCTAAACCGCAACACATAATCAAACAACTCTTTAACTTCATCCACACAAGCCCCCTCTACCGACACAACCCCGTAACGGTCAAACATAACCTTACAGGGAACTTTCTGTTTACTTTCACTACTCAACCTTATCTTCCTCTCTAAGTTTCATTTCTTCAATCAACTCGTTATAGCAGCTTAACCTAATAAACCGCTGCAAATTCAACACCGCATCGTAATCCGCTAAAGGATAAAAAGAAATTTTAAGCACGTAACGCTTCAACCTTTACACCACCATTTCATGGTCGTTGCTGTTTTCTTTGATTTGTTTCTCTATTTCTTCCTCTATCTCTGTTGTTGTTTCGCATAGTTCCGCTAAAGTGAAAACTTTCTCATCTGCTTCTATCGGCAACGGCTGGTAGTGCACGTTTTCCACTTCCTGCTCAATTACTGTGTTGCATCTTGGGCAATAAAACACAGCTACTTCCTTTGCGGTTTTCATTTTAATTGTGGCTTTATCAACCTTTGACATGTTTCTTATTTTGTAAATGGATTCCCATATCGGGAACGCTTTGTGGTTTGTCATTTCGATAAAGATTTTTTTTGTGTGTTTACAGTTCATGTTAATGGTCTCCACCTACGATTACTATTATGAGCTTAAAAAACGTTGCGGTGGCGACGTTATAATAACCTTAAACTCGTTTTTTTATAACCCCGTTATAGGGGTACAACATCCGTTGCTGACATTTTAAGTGGATGTGGTTTTTGGTGTTTGGCAACTTTGCGAATTTTTGGAAGGTAGGGGGATATTAGGCGTTTATAGCCATTATCCCTTATTGTTAAATGTATCATTTGGAACATTTTTGTATCAATTGGTACACATTCCATCCACTTTTTTTAGGGAGACAAAGCTACATAGGAATGTAATTAATTTACATCGTTGTGTAAATTTTTACATAGCGTCACATATTTTGGTAGCTACTTAAAATTGAGTAAGTGACCGCGTTTTATGTCTTTAAAAGATATATGAGTTTAACGTTAAAAAAAAAAAGAATGGGAATCTTAGCGTTTTTACTCCATGCTAATTATTATCTTCCTTTTTCCGATTTTTACACCTTCTTTGCCACACATACAATAATCAGAAGCCATTTTAGGATTTAAAATGCTTCCACAGTTCCAATCTTGCCAATTTCCAAATATTCGCCCATTTTTGGCGTATATTTTACGCTTTAGAGCCCTAATAATCGTTTTTGGTTGAAGGGCTAAGAGTTCGTCGAAAAAATACCCATGCACATGCCAACATGCGGCAGCGGTTAATCTTCCATTGTATCCTAATTTTACGCCATCATCGCTTTTTCGCTGTTTTTTGGGCACTGCGCGGATGCGTACTCTATGCCGTGTCGCGCTCAGAGTCTCACAGTTTAGTACTAAATTGTTGTTGTATTTTGCGTTAATTTTTTGGAAAGCTGTTTCAATTTCGTTTTTAGTGATGCGGCTTATTATCATTTTATTCACGCTTCCACAGAGATTTTTATTGTTTTTTTATCGCTTAATTTTTCGTTTAACTTCATGGGTAAATTGACAGAATATTGTATGTAATTCCAGTTTTTGATTTTTAGTTTGCGAATGATAAGTTTTGCTTCGAATTGTGCAAGCGTGTTTTTTGGTTTGGTTATATAGCTTAATACCTTTGACATGTAGTGTACATAGAACTTTTGGAATTCGGGAGTTGCGTCATCCATTCCAGTATTATAGTGAACTAATTCCTCTACTAAACAGGTTAAAGTTTTGCCTAAATCGTTTAATATTATTCTGTTTATGCCAATTTTTGTATCACTTGCATAGCCTAAGACATCGTTTTGTTTTGTTGAATAAAAGACTAATTCGGGTATTTTAAAATCCGTACATTCTGTTACTATCTTTAGCGCATCAGTTAACACATTTTTTTCAATTTTTTTGAGATTTTTGACACTTTTTTCTTTTCTTGATTGCTGTTTTCTTATTATTGCATCGTCAATGTCGGGTATTTCGCAATAATACTTTAGACGCTCAAAAAATAGCGTATTTGCGAAAATAACAGGTTTAAAGCCGTGATATCGTGCTTTCGCCATTTTTTGGGTATCTTCTGTGCAACCGATGACCGCTTTTTCTCCATACGTTTCGAAAAATACGCTTTTCCACATGTCACGATTGACCGCACGGAAATATGTTATTTTTGACTCTAAATTCTCTCCTTTTTGCATTATTTTGTACATTTTTTCAATCATTTTTTTGTCGTTTAATCCGCTGATTAATGCGCCTATTTGGTATTGCACTTGATACATATTCGGTGTGTTTCTGTCACGTTCGAGATTAATTTGCCGCAAATCATAACTGTAAAGTGCTTTTTCGTCGTTTAAATCTTGCACATAGATATTTTTAACATACAATTTCGGTTCTTTTTCTGCAATAATTGCGCCTAATTCTGGATTTGCATGTATTATTTGTTTTTGTCCAACATTGAATCTATCGTTAAAATCAATTTTTTCGTTGAAATTGTGAATTGTTATTTTTGTGCCTTTTTGGAATCTTTGCGTATTTTCAACGTAGCGGTATCGTATCACTTTTTCGTCGAACTGTTCGACGGCGTCTATTTCGCATGTAAAGTTTTTGCTTTCGATAGTGACAATGTGACCCATGCGCACAAAGATAAGCAGAGCAACCTTGAGCCCTTCTCCATATTGTCCACGTGCATCTATGTTGTTTTTTTCGCTGATACCTAATAGGCAAAGCTGCTTAAGGCTTATGCCTTGTCCATCGTCGCTTATTTCGATGTTGCCGTTTTTTTGCGTTATTTGCGGCATTTTTCCAGTCTCATCGAGGGTATTTTGCACTATTTCACGTATAGCTTCCCATAAATTCCAATTTTTGCAATATTTTAGGGATAAACTTGTAATAAATTCTTTATATTCTGTGTTTTGTTGCATTTTTAATTCACCTCTTCGATGGGGATTACTACTTGCGCTAATTCTGTGCCGTAAGGGCAATCTTCGATGTACTTTTCTTTTATGCCGTTAGAAACAAAAAAATATCCGCCATACTTGCTTTTTTGTATACTTGGCTTCTCTTTTTTCCATAATTTTTTTTCGTCGCTCGGTAGATATTGCACTTTTAGTATTCGCATATTTTTCGTATTTTTCGTGTCGTATATATTGTATAGAAAACTTTGCGCGCTTTCCAAATTTTGAAAAACTGCAAACGCGCCATGCTCTTCTTTGTTTTGTATAGTTGGGTTTGCTATTCTGTATCGTATGCGTTGAAGAGCTAGCAATGTGCATGGCTTATATGTTTTTTTGCTTATTTTTTTCACAACTTTAAAACCTATTTTGAAATTGTTTTGTTCTACAACATTTTGGGTTGTTTCTGTTTGTTTTGATTCAATTTTTTGTGTTTCCATGTTTTTTGCCTCTTTTTCTGTTGGGTCAGTGACCCGATATTAATCGTAATCGTAGGTTGCTTATATATTTTAAAATTTAGTATTAAACAATTGTTTAGTATTAAACTATAATTTGAACAGTTTAACATTAAACTAAATGTTTAAATTGACAAATGTTTATTGCGTTTTTGTGGTGTGTGTGTGGTATGTGGTGCGGGAAAATATTAAGTCTCAAGAAACACGTGCTCAATAAAAGATATATCTTTTTTAGATAGATATATTCGCCTTAAGGTTCTCTGTATACTTAATAGGGAAAATTTTTGTACGCTAAGAGATATACATTAAAGAAAAAGAGAAAAATTTAATATTAAAAAAAAGCGGATTTAATGGTTAAGTCAACACTTAAATGTTTCACAGTTTTTTTTCGGCATCTACATTTGGTTGTTTTTTCTCTGCATTTTCGCATGGATATTTTAAGTTGTCCACACCCGTCTAAGCCTATGGGGGTATTGTGATTCATTCAAATTGTATTCTTTTAAACGTTTAACGGCTTCTTTTTTGTCGCGTTCTATTGTTACTGTTTCCCATCCTTGTCCATATTCGCCTTGTATTTCGTACTGTGGATAGAGTATCTCTATTCTGTCTATTGGCGCGTTTAGCCATGCCGTCGAATAGGTTGAAGCGTATATTTCTGTGTATTCGCCTTCCTCTATTTTAACGAAAAAAAGCGCGTACTCTTTAAGTTGTCTACGTGTTTTTGTTCTTTTGTCTGTTCCGCCTAAATATTCTTTTATGGCTTCTGTGTCTTGACTGTTTGTTACGAGTTCTAAATCTGTTCTTTTGTTTAGTTCCTCGATTCTGCCATAATATGATATTTTTATTTCCATTTTTATTCATCTCCTTCCATAATAGTAGCCGAAGTTAACATCTTTTTTTCTGCTTCGACATTGTTCGCCGCAAATATTTCCCAAGTAATTACATGGTTATTTGCGATGTCATAAGTGTTAACGGTGTCTTGTGTTTGCATTATGTGCACGGGTTCACCGTTGACCCGAGGCAGTTTATCAAGCCACGGGCAGGTTTTGTTCGCTTTAAACACTGGAAGATTATAAAAGCCGTGTTTGTTGTCGTGTACGCTGACGATTGTTAAACGGTAGTTGTTGGCGCCGCGCCAACCATCGTTCGCATCTTCAATTGCTGTTATCATCCATAGGTCGACGTAATAGTTTTTTTTGCGGATAACTGTGCCGATTCTGATTTTTTGGTTGATTTCGGCTGTTTTTGCTTCTGGATTTTTATATAAAGTGGATGTCATTTTAATCAGTCTCCGTTAATCCTCGCAATTTGGGCAGTCTAAATCTATTATGCTACCTTTAACGTACCATACATAACCACAATTGCCGCATGTTAATTTCGCTTTATGTTCATGCTTTTTAGTTTTTTTATTCATTTTTTTCACCGTTTTTTGTTTTTCTTGCACAATTTGGGCATGTAACATACAATAATTTGCTGTTTGTTTGCCATGTGTATGAGCAGTGTGTACATGCTATCTTCATGCTTCAACATCCCCATCTTGCCATTCAACGTTTACGTAGCCCATGCTTTCAAGTGTTTCTTTAATGCTGTCTAACCCGATGTATCCCCAACAACTATCTTCATGCTCTAAATGTGTGTGGTTTTTGTTGCATTTTTCGATTCTATAAATTACGTATCCGTAGATTTCACCGTTAAATATTTTGTTTACTGTGTCTATTTCGGCTTGAATTATTTTTTTGCATTTTTGTATTGTTTTTTTGGTTACGTGTTTAACGTTAAATTCTTTTTTGATTTTTTCGTACGTGACGTATATGTAACCTATTTGCCCACTGTCCCATCGGTCATTGAATGGGTAAACTGTGTTGTCTGTGCTAAACATTATGCCGCCATGTTCATAGCAATATAAGTTTAGTATTAAAATTTTGTTTCTCTGTTCTTTTACGAATTCGCTGAACTCTGTCTGTGTCATTCTCTCTTCTTTTTTGCCGATTAAGTAATTTCTATGCCAACCTATCCATGTACCTAAAAAGTCAAACTCTTCGAAGGGGTTTAATGGTGTGTCGTCGTAGGCGATTTTAATTATTTTGTCGTTTCCTACTTTAGCCGATTGGATTATTTCCATCACATCCTCACCCCACACAGTTTTAATTCACATGTTTTGCAGCTTTTTTGTTGGATGCAGTATTCGGCTTTTGTTTGCGCTTTTGCTAAGTTTTTTTCGGTTAAACTGTTTTGGTAGCATATTTCACAATTGCTAAAATCGGGTTTGGGTTGGCAATTTGATTCTGGACACACAAATAGTATTTCTTTTTTCATGGTGTGACTCTCCCGTAACAGTTAAAAATGTAGTGTGCGCATTTTTCGCACGGTGTTTCTTTTCCACAGTTTAAAATTTTTTTAATGTTGTTTTGTTCCATTTTTTGGGTTCACCGTTAAAGTTTTTTGTGTAGGGAGATTAATAAATGCTACGATTATGATTATCTACAGTTGTCTAAAAACTACTACTACTACTGCTACAACTACTATAATAATGTTTAAATTTTTGGACAACTGTAAAATTGTGGGTTTAGGTATGTGTGGGACAATATATAATAGAAAACTTAGCGTTTTTTGCGTTTTTTTTAAGCGTTTTATATGTCCATTTTTGTATATATCTTTTTAAGATATAACCTGTTATGTCGGTTTCTTTGCTATAACTTGATAGGGACAAAAAAATTTAGTATTAAAAAAAAATTAGATGGATTCTTTGAGTTTTTTATAAAAGTTTTCGTTCCATTCAGCCCATTTTTTGTCTATCCACTTTATGGCTTCTTCTGTTTCACGCAAGTTTAGGTCTCGAATTGTAACGGTTTGTGTTGTGCCCCAACCAAATTTTAACGTTAAAGTTTTGTTGGCGGGGTTGTATTGTATGTTTTCTATGTCTTCGGCTATGAAGCCCGCTCCTGTTTCTCTGCTCCAATTGTTTTTTTGTTTGAAGTGCAGCGACATAGCTAACGCTTTTCTTAGTTGTTTCATGCATCTTCCTCGAATAGGTCTGGAAATAGTTCTTGTACACGTTTTAGTTCTTGTTCGTCGAGTGCTGCCCAACCTGTCCAGCCGAGTGCTCGCAGCAAGAAATCTTTTGCTTCTTGTTCAGTGATTAAGCGGTAACGGTTTTCTACGCCTTGCCATAGACTCCATTCATAGAGGTAGTAGTATACGTTTCTGTTTCTTGTTACATGTCGAAACAGGTCTACTCCACTTGTGTAGGTTGTTCCCGTGTTTGGTGGGTTGACTGGTGCGGCATATAGCCGTTCATCTGTTTTGGGGGTTATACAAACTTTTTTGTTTTCGGGACTCATCAATACTATCATATTGGGTTCATCCGTTTTTTTGTGGTTGTGTAATAAATTGTTTTGGTTATATTTAAACGTTTTTACGATTATGATTATAAAATGTATGTCGGTAATTCTATTTGGTATCCTGTTAACTCGTATTTTTTGGGTGCATCGCCGAAGTAGTATGTTTTTATTTTTTCTGTTTTGCCTCTGTATTGATACATGAATTCGAGTTTTTCTAAGTTGCGTACTTGTTCAGCTTCTTGTTTAGTATTAAAAAATGATTTTATGTATGTTAAATCGTTTTTTTCTGTAGTCAACCCGAAGTAGCGTTGCTGAGTGATTTTTACTGGTGCTTTGTCTACGTTTGCAGGGAATTGGGTAATGATGCCGAATCTAACGTTAAAATTTCTGCCGTTGCTTATCACGTTTAATACGTTGCCATATTTGTGTAAGCTACGCATACAACCGTTTGAGAGATACAATTGGGCTTCTTCGAATACGAGGAAAAGCCAATCCAGTTTTTTGGGGTTGGGCGCGTTGATTCGGCTTTGCATTGTTGCTTCGCATAGTTTGTCACAGAACGTGAACCTTTCTGCTATTGCCAGTTTTGTCATGTCGAATACTGTGTTTACGACGGGGTATCTGGTTGGATTGTTTTGTAAGGGTGTGTTGAGCGTTACGGTGTTGTTGATTGGGCTGTTGGTTGACCATGCTCTGGATGCGTCTAAAACTATGACTGTGCATCCGTTTAGTATTAAATCTTTGACGAGGTGTTTGGCTAATGTGGTTTTTCCACTGCCGCTTGTTCCAGACACGTAGAAGCCTGTTTCTTTTGCTTCTTCAACGTCGAACTTGTGCATTTTTAGTCAACCGTTTTTAAGGTTTCTGTGTCTGTGTCGTATTCAACGTTTAATACGTGGGGGTTTTCTTTTAGGAATTCGCTAAGTTTTTTTGCGGCGATGTAGTGTTGTGTTGTGTATTTTTCTGTTTCTATGTATATTAACCCTTTTTCTCCTAACGTTATGGTTGTTATTAGTTTTCCTTTTATCTTCATAGTTATCACTGTGTAGTAATCGTTATAATCGTAGTTTATAAACGTTAAGGTTGGTTTCGTATCTTTTAAGATTTAAGATTTCTGAGTAAAATTCTTCCAAGTTATTCTTTAACTTAACAGGGGCGGCTTTTTTGAAAAGAAAAAAATATGTTTGGGTGGGTTTTTAGTTGGTTTTTTAGGTATATGCAAGTTTTTCTAAGGCTTCTTGCAGGTTTTCTTGGGCTTCCAGAACTAACCTGTCTATTTCTGGGTCGAGTGTGTGTTTTAGAATGTTTGATAAAAGTTTTGTTGCTTGTTCTATTTCGTTGTAGGGGGTGTATTTCAATTGGATGCACCTTCTACGATTATTAGTACGGTTCAATATAAGTTTTTTTGACTTATTTTTGTATCTTGCGCGTTAATAAAATGCAATCTTTATATATAACGTTTACTATTATTACTATTAATAAAAAAAATTGAATGGATGAATCAAAAATGGAAAAAACAAAAATAAACGTAAAAGTCGAAGAAGTCGTCTACGATTACGGAAACAGATGCTACAAGTTAAGTGGAGCTAACGATGTACGTAGCGGTTGGGGTATAATTGACTTGTCAAAGTTTCCAGAACAAAAGAAACTGTTCTTTAACGTTAAAGGCGACACTGTTGAAGCAGTCATTCATCGTTGTATCGATATGAAAGTTGAAGATTTATACTACGTGTGGGAGCCTCGCAAGCATGCTTTTCCTTTGATGCCGCCCGCTTGCCCCCGTTGCCGTTACAGACTGGATTACCTTTATAAACGTTAAGTTTTTTTTTATCTGTTTTTTTTTTTTAAAAAAAAAAAAAGAATTAGAAAAAAAAAGTTTTATTTGTATAACCAGCATTTAGTGATGTTTCTTAAGCCTTCCTCTAACGAGTTGTATTTACTGATTGCTTCTGTTATTTGCTCTATTTCTTGTAGTGTTTTGGTGTATTTTAGTATGTTTTCGAGTTGGCTAAGTTTTTCAGGCGTCATGTTGGGTAATTTTTTCGCCGCTTCCAACGTTAAGATACGTTGCACTTCCACTGTTGCTTCAGTTGGGCTCTGTTCATGGTGACCGTAAATTTCAAGTTTAGGTAAGGCTTTAAGTATTTCTTGGTAAATGTCTTTTTGGGGTGGATGACTATAGTTTTTTCCGTCTGCCCCTTTAGGTATGTGACCCATTATGTGGTCAACCCAGTTTTGTGCCGTTTTTACGCTTTCCTGTATAGTTTGGCGTCTCATACGTAAAGTGTGGAAACGAAGTTCGTTGATTCCTTTCGGTGCACCAACCGCGTTGAATTCGGTGGCGTTAATTATACCTGTTTCGTAAGCGCACCTTTTGAATACGTTGTTTATCCAGTCTTGAGCGTAATTGAAGGGTTTATCGTTTGGTTCAAAGTTTCTTGTTTTAAAGTAGGTTTTTAGTACCGTCATGGCGTCGTAGCCGATGTATACGGTGTAGCTGAATGTTCCGCTTAGTTTTCTGCTGATAAACACTGGATAGAGGGGTTGGTTTTTTGTCCATTCTTCGGTGTTAAAGTTTGCGACAGTTAAGTTTTGTATTGCTCCAACTCTTAAACCGAGGTAGTTGTTTGCTAAGAATAGTGCTCTAAAGTGTAGGGGTGCTCTGTCGCAGATTGCGCGTATTTCTTCGCTGGTTAAGATTCTGTTTTTTTCTCTTATGACTGGGGGAGAAGCAACTTTGCATGTGACAAAGATGCCGTTGTGTTTGTAGAAGCCTTTTATCATGTTTGTTTGTCTTGAAGCCGTCGTTTTTGATTTGTAGTGTAGGTAGAACTTGTCGAGTTGGTCGTTTATTTTTAGGCATGTTCCGTCGGTTTTTATTTGGTTGATGGCTTCTTGTATGAGTTCATCTGGGTTTTTTCCTGTGAACTGAATATAATCTCGTAGGGCTGTTTTTACGCTTATTAAGGTGTCTTTTGGTACACCATCTTCTTCTATTGGGGCTGCGTTTTTTGTTAGTTGTCGTATGTATCGTTGAACGGATTCGTATTGTAAATATTCTGGTATCATTTCTTCGGGTTTCATGTTTTATCACTACGATTACTATTTGGTTTCCACCAATATAAACGTTTTTAAACGCCTACACTTTGTAGGGGTTCTCTTTGAAACGTTTATCGGCGTGTTTAAACCACTAATATGTAAAGCTGTTTAGAAACATAAAGGTTTCTTATAATTATGGGTTTAAAACAAAAAATTGGGTTATAAACAAAAAAAAGTTTAAACCCCTATTATAACTTAGGCTTTTCCGCTTTGTCTTAGCCGTATTCTTCTTTGACTTATACCTTTTAAGTGGAAACGAACTGAACGCATCGGCACTTTAGTCAAGTTTACGGTTACTGTGTCTTTGAGCCCAAACTTTTCTGTTTGGTTAACTCTAATTAAGTTAACAAATTTAACTGTAACTGAATCAACTAATCCAGACGTTTCAGTTTGTTGAACATTTTGTCCATGTTTTAAAGCTACGATTTCAACTAAGCCTGCTATGTCGTTTTCGGCGTCGTGCAATGTGCCTTTTATGGTTATTTCATCTTTTAAACCTGTGCTTTCTGTAAATGTTTCTTTGCGACCAGTCTTTATGGTAAACGACTCAACTAAACCGTTTGTTTCTGTTATAGAAAATCTTGAGTTTATACGTACAGTTACTGCGTCAAGTAAACCTAACAGGTCTATTTGTGTAGTTTTAAAGTTTCCTTTTACACTTAACCAGTCGTTTAATCCAGTTAAATCTATTATGCTTTGCTGTTTGTTGGGGTTAACGCCAGCAGTGTAGACGGTTTCTACGGTGTCTAATAATCCAGCTATTTCTTGGATGGTTTGTTTAATGTTTTCTTTTACTGTAACAGAGTCAAGTAAACCTGTTTTATCTATTTGCGAAGTTTTTCCATAATATTTAACGTTGACTGTTTCTTTTAATCCGTTTAGTTCGTTAGCGATTTGTTTAATGTTATGTTTTAAAGTGAACGAGTCAACTAAACCTGTCAAGTCGTTGGTTAATTGTTTAAAGTTTTGTTTAACGGTTACGGTGTCAGTTAACCCTGTTTTGTCTGTTACTGTTTGGAAATGTTTTAATATTAAAGCGATGTTTTCGAGTAAACCTGTTTTGTCGGTTACCACGTTGTAGAGTTTCTTTATTGAAGTTATTGCGTCAAGTAAACCTGTTTTGTCGGTTGCTGAAATTTTGTAGTTTCCTTTGCTTGTTAACGAATCGAGTAATCCGCCTATATCTGTAGCTACCTGTTTAAGGTTGCCTTTTAATGTAATTGAATCTGTTAAGGCGACTAAATCGTTTATTGTTTGTTGATAGTTAACGCCACTGTTGCTGCCTTCTAGCCAAACTGCCCCAATCTGCCAAGTAGATTGCACAGTGTCGTCGCTTTGTGTGCCGTCTACGAATCGGATTTGTTCAGTTGAAGCCGTTATGTAGCTGGTTACGTTGAAAGTGTTATCGGTGGATGCTGCGGCGCTTCCGAGTGTTGTCCATGTTGAGCCGTCACGGATTTGCACCGAAAGGGTTTCAGCAGGGCTACTGTACGTGCCTGTTTTTACGTGTAGAGTCCAAGTGTTAAAACTGTTGTAGGGTATGTTTGTGAATTCTTCTTCTAATTCGAGGCGGTAGTTGATGTTGTTTACGTTGGCGTACATGAGTCGCCAAGTTTCAGTCGTTGAAGTAGCATCTGTCGGCGAAGTAGGTGTAGTGTAACTGTTGGTTGTGTCCTGTTTGCTTGTGCCACCAGTCGTTGAATCGTAATAGATACGTAATGCGCCGTCGCTTATTACGCCTATCCAGTAAGTTGTGCCAGCCGTAACTATTGGTCGGCTACCACTTGCGTAAGTTAAAGTTTTTGTACTCGCAGTAGTGTTGACTGAAACTGCGCTGCCTACGCCGTTTGTGAGTAAGTTACCGCTTGAATCTGTGATTATAGCTTTACAGTTAACACTTGTGCTTGAGCCACGCCCATAGAACACTATGCTTGCAACTTCCCCGCTTGATGACGGCGTAAACACGCCAAGACGCATTTCATTAGCGGCGGTAGTACGGTAACTTGAGCCTGTGCCACTTGTTTTGCCGAAAGTTGATGTTCCTGTGTCAGCGTCAGCTTCCGTTAAGGTGTCATAGTTGCTGTCATCTGCTTGCTGGTACGCAAAGTTGCTATGTGAGCCGATGTCGGCAACTGAATCTACGTTGCTGGTTTGAGTTATAAACGTAATTGGGTTAGCTTCTGTGCCTATGTAGGTGTCAGAGACAACAACATCATCAAAGTAAACTGTAGGTGAAGTAGTACAATCGTTATAATTAATAATTTCTATTCCTTTACAACTATCCCCCGATGTATCACCAGTAGCATTAATAATCAAGTTTCCATTAAGCCAAAACTTAACATATCCACTGCTTGAATACAATGTAGCTAATTCAAAATGATACCATGTATCAGGGCTTAATGATTGGTAACTTGAACTCTGCCAGATAGAACCATGAGGACACCATATAGCAAAATAATAGTTACCATTATTATGTAATTCAAGTTGTGTTGACCATGTCGAATCTGAATTTTTAAGAAACACAAACGGAAAAACAGTTTCATCATACGCAGGCAAAGAAGAAAACCGTACATAACCAGCCATGTGAACTAAAGTTTGGGGTGTAAACTCTTTACCAACATAAGTAACTTTTTGTAATGAAGCCGTATAACTACCACTATATTTCACGGATGACTGTACTGTAGGTGAACCACCAGTCCAACTCCATGCACTAAAGTCTCCACTTTCAAAACCATCACTAAATAACTCATGTTTACCTACATAGCTTGAAGAAATCTTTACACAGTCAAAGTAAACTACTGGCTGTGTTCCACTGCTTTTAACGTTGATAAGCATAAAGTCCGTTGCTTGCCAATATGGCGCAACATCGCTGACAGAAACAACTTGAACATCATCTATATATAATTTACCTACCTGTGTAGATTTATTGAAATATAATGTTACACAGTACCAACTGTTAAGTGACAGCGTAGGCGAAGAAACAGTAACAGCCTTTTCTGTGGAACCATCATTATACAACATTTGCCATTTTAATGTTCCACCGTCATTGTAAACCCTACAAGCAACTAACGGGTTAAATATGGAACGTTCAATTGCGGCGAACATAACGTTTTGTCCACTGTCTGGAGCAGTAGTCAACTTAACGTAAACTCTTGCATATACTTCATCGGTTGCTGGAAAGGTTCTTGCTATACGTTCATAGTCACCATCTAACTTTAAAGAATAAGTTCCATGATGGGCAGTAGAAGAAGAAATTGGTTCAGAGATACTTCCATTATAATCCCATTTAATTATATCTCCGTTTTCAAATCCATCTTCAAAGGGTATTAATCCAATATAAGTATCTGCAATTTCGACAACGTCAATTTTAATATTTGGATAGTTGTATGTAGATGTATTATGGGTTGCTCCTATGTAAACTCTACCGATATTTATTATCGATGAAGAATTTCCAGTTGAAGAAGTAGATTTTAATTCGCCGTCATAATACAATTTAAGATAGCCGTTAGATGAATGCCTATAAAACTCATATTCTAGACTATGATAACCAGTTATGTCTGTGACAGTATAAGATGTCCAAAATGAACATGACGGTACTTCAGCTCTAAATTGATAGGTGCCAGTACCAGTTTTTATAAGGTAAATATATCCATAAAGATTTCCTGAAGTGTCAGTAAACTTCATAAAATATACGTAATCGTTAATGTTTGGCGGTAAATTCGCTATTGTAAAATACAATCTCACATTCAATTTATCTATGTCTGAAATAGTCTTATATACCGACATTTCTGTCCATGAAGATGGATTAATAGCTAAACAATAAGTTCCATCATAAGCACCACTATTACTTATAGTTGGAGAACCAACTGTTCCAGACCAATTGCTGAAATCGTTACTTTCAAAACCGTCAGCTAAAAACGTCGTGAAATACTGCGCTAAATAATTACGGTGATGTTCGCTTAGGCTTGGAAAAACCTCTTTGTGAATATACGCCGATAACTCTTTCTCATAACCTTTCTGAAGCAGTTTACTGGGTGACTTAACGGCGAAGTTAAACGGAAACCGTTCACCACAATGCGGACATTCATGAGTGTTACGTTTGATGGGTTTCTTGCATTTTGGACAGAAATAGTCCCATTTAGGCAAAATGCGGTGTAACCATGATTTGTCGAGGAAAACTTTACGGAAACGCATCACTCTAACCTACTATACCAGTTTGTTGGGATAGGTTCAACGGATATGCATGTTTGTGGATTGGCATCTTTTTCTGACTTGTAAACAGCGACGTATAACGTTATGTTTGTTCCACAGCAAGGCATAGTAAAAGTAACTTGCTGGTTAAAATTGATTGAGTCGGATGCGGTTTCAACGTTTTTTTGTGTTAAGATTTCTTCTGTTTTTAATCCAGTTTTGAGTAATTGTTGAATCAACATTTCTTTTTCACTTAAAATCGGCGTCAACGTGGATGAAACGTTTTTTGTGAATGTTTTGTTGATTGCGGGAACGTTTATGTTACATTTTGGGCAGTTAAAGTTGGGTTTAACTGTGTAACCGTTTGTGGTTTTTTCGATTTCGATTTGGTTAAAGTAAAGTTTGTTTTCGTTCACTTAGGTCACCTTTAAAAAATAAAAAAAAAAATGGAGAAAAAGGTTTAGCTTCCTTGTTTAACTTGACATTTAGCGGTTACTTCGAGGGTGTCTCCAGCATCCCAGTTGCAGCTTTTAGCACTGAAAATTTTGCGGAAAAGCATAACGCCGCCGCTTGTGTTGTTAAAAACAGCAGCTTCTTGAACTGACCATGTACCGCTTATGCTGTCTGCGCTTGAAAATGTAGCGACGATTTGTAGGGTGTCGTTGGTTTGTGTGGTTGTAACTCTTGAGACTGTTCCAGCTTTACGTTTTTTGTTCGTGGATGCTTGCAAATCGGTGTGGGCTGCTGATTCTGCTGTTCCACTGTCGCCTATTCCGACAACTGTGAAAGCGGTGGGGGAGCCCGTGTTGCCTATTAAGCCAGCTACTTCAGCCATGCCAGTGTTTGTTATCAGTTTTTTTATGTTTCTTAATCCTTTTTCTTTTTGTGTCTCTGGATATTTAATTAAAACATCAGAGACTTGTTCTTGCCATTTAATGTTTCCCTGTTTATCTCTGCAAACAAGAGAAAGCGAGCCGACTAATCCGTTTTTTGTGTTCATGTAGTATCACTACGATTATGATTATTAATTAGGGGTTTTTAAACTTTGTTATAAGAAAGGAAGGTGGAGAGAGAGCAACACATTGGTTGCTGTTTCCACCTTCGGGTATATACCTGTCAATGGCGTTTTGTAAACGCTTATGACTGAGAATCTTAATAGTAATCGTATTTATAAAGTTTTCTAAAAAAAGGGGGATTTATTGAATGGGGGATGCTTCAATAATGTTTGGGTAAACGTATATTCCAAGCATCGGCACAGTTAACTGGAGACCCCAACAGTGAAAAGTGTAGTTTCTGTTTGCTTCAATACTTGAGTAAACTAAATCTTCGTTTACGTTGTGCCAAAAGTTGCTTTTGATTTCTAAAGTGCGGTTATCTGTTAAAACTACAACGTAAGTTACAGAGTCTCCGTCGAGCGCAAACGTTTTTTCTTTAACTTTTCCAGTTAACTCGTAGGTTCTTATGTCATAGTTGATTGTCCACCAAACAATCGGGGAAGCAACCACCAATATTAAACTTGCAGCAGTCAAGATTTTTGTTGTTTTATCCATATTTATCATCGTAATAGTAATAACGTTGGGGTTATATTTATTTTTTGGTTACTAAACGCTGTTTAGCGGTTTTCTCGTAGAGCGGGCAATCCAGTATTTTTAAGTTAACACAGGAAACTTCGCCTTTTTCGCGTAGAACAGTTTCGCATTGTATCCGTCTACGACATGACTGTTTTCGCAAACGGACACCTCTTTTTGTATGCGTCGCTACAGTTGAAGCATTTGAATTTAGCTGGCGGAATAAGTTTATCGGGGTTTTCGAAAGCTAAAAAAATGTTTGCGATGTCTTTTTCTACTTTAACAGTGTTGTAAACGAACCAATCGTCTTTGTAGTTTTCGTTTTCGTAATATTGGCTTTCGTCTTGACGAATGATTTTTTCGCCAAGAATCTCTCCTTTTCTGTTTAAGTAAACAAGTCTTGCCTGCACAATACGGTAGCCCACTTGACTTAACAGGGGCACAAGAATCCACCAATACAATTTAAGTTGAAAAAGAGCAGTAGAAAGTTTATAGTTGTCGATGTATCGTTGATTGGTGGTTTTGTATTCTATCAAAGTAACTTCCCTGTTAGGTGACACTTCGTAGTCGTCTAAACCGTGTGTAACGATGTAGCCTACTGTTTCTCCGTTTCTTTTCCATGCGCGAGCTAAAACTTTGCCTTCTGTCTCGTTAAAAGCGGTTGTGCCTTTACCTGCATCCACTTTTATAAAGAACTGTTTAAGGTGGCGTTCAAACTCTTTTTCCCATTCACTTAAACTTCGCGCTTTAGAGATAGCGTTATGGATTTTTGTGCCTATTTCGGTGGCTTCGTTTTCTATTTCAGGTTCCACCCCTTGAGCTTGTAGCCACGCTTTAACTGAACAGTACCAGTAACTTGCTAAAGTGGATACACGAATTACTTCGACAGGTTTATTTTCTGTTGACCTAAAAAGTTTAAATATATTAAAAAAGTATGATTTTTCCATTAAACGTCACCGTTTTGCTTCATTTTTTGGTTTTCGTAGGGAAAGATGAATCTACGGTTAAATTCGGTTTCAACCGATTTTAATATTAAATTGGGAATTGAACGTTGAAACCAGTTTTTTCTACTATAGAAATGTTTCAAGATTACAAAAAAAACGTAGGTGATGACGGCTACCCTATCGTTTTCGTCTATGTTGTTTTCTAACTTAAAAATCAAGTTTTCTGTTTCTTCTCGGATTTCGTCTCTTAGAACGGATGTAACGTAGGGCAACCGTATTCACCTTTAAGGTTTATCGAAAACTTTGAAAAGGAAAACCTCTTTTTTGCCTTTCTTAGATGGCTGTGTACCGTAGCTTGAAATAACAAATTCTTTACCTTGTAAAACACCGAAATCTACGATAGCACCGTCTTCGATTTTGCCGTCCGCGTATTTAACTAACTCGTTACGTAAAACAGTGGTAGATAACCAGATAGTGTATTTAGCAGGGAAAACTGCTGGACTCTCAATTTTTTTGCCGTTTTCAGTTACGTAACTTTTAAGTTCCGTAGATGCACCATACACTTCAAGGTCAACTATGTAGGCTTCGTTTTCCATGTTTTTAGTTTTAAGAGCACGAATGTTACTCAACGCTTTACAAACTAAAACTTCGGGGTTATCTAACGAGCCACCCATCTTTCTTAAATCAAGCATTGGCAGTTTTTCGAATGAACCCTGAGATGCTTTCTTCGCTAACTCTTTAAGTTCTTTAACGTTGCTAAGCCAGTTTGTGTCTTGAGCTAAAGTTTTTGCTTTACAGAGAACGTTTTTCATTGCTTTTTCACCTCGCTTTCAAGTTTTTGGTTTTCTTCTTGAAGGTTTTTGATTAGCAAATCAGTCACTTGCATATACAAAGAAACTGTTTTTGCTAAATCAACAAAAGGTTTGGTTGCTATATTCATGTTGGTTTGGAATTCGCCAATTAAGTTTTGGCGTTGCTGTAAGAGTTGTTCTACTTCGTTTTTATTCATGGATTTCAACCCATCATGTTATTAGTAATCGTAGTAATAAATATTACGGTTAAAAAAAAAAATAGGGTTTATTTAATTAAGTATCTTAAAACGTTCTGTTCAGTCCAGATAGGTGGCAACGGACTGGTTTTTTCGATTAAACTGTATTCAGCAGTTAAAAGTTTAGTTCTACTTTGCCACTCGTACTTTATTTTGTTTATACGGTACTCGACAGTGTTGGTGGTTACAACGTTAGACGGATAAAGCTGAGTGGATGGAGCAACCTTTTTTACTTTTAAAACGTTGATTGGGTTCTTCAAGTTGTTTAAGATACGGTTTTTTTCGGCTACGGCTTGCTCGAAACTGGAAACGTTTGCGTCAGTATGCTTGTAGATATGTAAACCGTAAGTGTTGATGCTGTTTTGGTCGTAAACAGGTGGGTTAAGTGGATGGAAGAAACTTATTTTTTGTCCACCATAAAATTGTAAACCGTCAACGTAGAAACCCCACTCTTGAACCGAGTTGTTTAGGCTTCTAATTAATTTGAATACTACATATTTTATTTTACTCCAATTAAAACTTGAACCAGTAACTTGATACCAAGTGTTATATAGACTTTTATCCGTCGATATTTTTGTGTTTAAAGGAATAACGAGTACGTTTTCGAAGTCACTTAACAAACCGTAAACGTTGTAGCCCCCACCATAACCGTAAGGGTCAGTTACGATGTAATCTCTGTATTTATCGATAGCGTATGCTATGATATTTCCAGTGTCATCTATAAGTTCTACAGAGAATGGGAAGGTTTCTATAGTAGCATAATTTATCTTAAACACTTTTAAGTTTAACACTAAACTTGTCATTCTGTTAGTCGTATCTATGTATACGTGTTCACTGTTTTGGATGTTTAATATAACTTGAAGTATACTTGCGGAACTGTTTGTTGTGGAAAACTTTAAACATTTAGCACCAACTCTGTAAATTGAATTAAATACAGTGTTGTTTGCATCTTCTATGTTTCCTGTACCAAGATAGGTGGGGTTCAGAATGTTACCAGAATAAATTGTCGCTGACCAAATTTTAGGGTTATATTTAACGTAACCGTACTCTGTCCATCTATCCCCATCACTTGGTACACCTTTATCTACGCCACCTTCAAGGTAAATTTTGTTCGCTACATCATCAAGTGCACCCCCTTCCCATGTGGGTTCGCCGATGAAGGGGGCAGTCAAATTAAAAGTGGATGACTTGTTAAATGGAAACAGTTTAATTGTAGGCGACGAAGACTCGTTAGCGAGATAGTAGTAGCCGTCGTAGCCGATGTGTTCACAGGTTAAACGGACAATTTCAAAGAGGGTTTGGTTTTCCCAGTTTGCTACGCCACTTATAGCTGCATCGATTCCGTTAACGTTTGAAGCAGCATCAATAACGAAACCTGTACCGTAAGGAAAGTTGCCGTCTCGGCTGTCTGGATAAGTTAAAGCGTCTTCGAGCATTTCACGGTAACTGATACTTTCATTAGTGTATGGTGTGCAAGCGGATTGTAAAGCGTAGTAATCTTTTGTTTTAGTGTCGTTACTTAAACGGCTCATGAAACCTTTAACGTCGAGACTCATTTTTGTTTTTTCATTTATAGTTCCAGTTACAGTTTTAACGTATGGTTTATTACAGTAACCATACAGCAAAGTTTGCCAGCCGTCTACGTATGCACGGATACGCATTAAACGGTAAGGGTTACTTAAAAAGTCTTGTAGGTTACTGCGACTTGTTATTTTAGTGTTAACTATCGCGCTTGACACTTTTTGGATTCCGCATTCTTCAACTTCAAGTCGGTTAACGTAGTCTGAAAGAGAAACCCACGTTGAACCGTTATAGTAACTTACTTCGATGTCTGTCAAACTTTTTCACCTTTAATTTTATTTAATTCTTCTTTGAGTTCTTGGATTTGTGTTTCCAGCGCCGCTATCTTTTGGTCATGCACTTCTACACCGTCGTAGAAGGCGAGCAAGAGGTCACTTGTTTCGTCGTGGCGTTTAGCGAGTGCTTTAGCGCAACCTAACCCAAAACTCACCATGTCAAAAAGGTTGTAGAATTCGGGTTTTTCTGGGTGCTTTAGCATAATGAAGGGGTCGTTTTTTGGGGGTATAATTTTTGTGCTGTCGTATGTGTCTGGGACTTCGGCGTCTTTTTCACCCCAGAGTTTTACAAGTGATAGGTCGTCGTAGTTGTCAAAGGTGTGACCTGAATAGTTATGTGTCCATAATTCTTCAAGATATACATATTTCCACCAATATGTGGTATTGCCAAGTGAGCCATAACTGCTGCTGTCGGGTAGTACATTGCGGGCTACTACTGCTGACCAATAATAAGTTGAGTTGCCGATTTGTCCCTGTCCACCGTATGTGGGGATTATTTGGTTGTTACCTATCCAAATGTAGCCGCTTGAAGCAGCTAAACTTATGTTACCGTTCTGATTTGTTATACCAAAATCTCCAGCGTTAGTTACATTTATAAAACTGTTTGAACCGTTAAAGCCCAAACTAATACGGTTACTGCCACTAACCTGCAATGTAAGCGCGGGGTTTGATGTGTTAATATAGCAGCCTGCTTCAGCTACAAAATCGTTTTGGCTACGCACTGTTGAACCAGCAAGATACAAAGCGCCTGCCGCACTTGAAAGGTAACTGTTGCCGCTATAATGTCGCAGTATAAGTTTATCTGCCCCCGCCTGTTGCAGGGTAACTTGTACTGTACCACTGTTGCTGCTGTTTAAGTTGAAGTAAACAGTGTTAGCATGTTCAACTTTAGTATCTTGACCAAGCGTTAACGCAACACCATTAAAGGTGTAGAGTTCTCCAGTAAGCCATAATTTTCCGTTGCTATCAAGAGCCATAATTAAATTGCTATCGCGACTATTACGCCAACTAAAACTGGGATTATAATCCCACCCGTCAGTCGTAAACACCAAAGAACCTAAACCTGATGTCCCTGCATGAAACATACCAATAGCCACAGGATAAGTACCATTAGCCGCGTCACCGTAACCTATTCCATGCATGTTTGCTGGAATCTTGATGGTTTCATAACTAATAATCGGACAACTTCCTTGCGCTCCGTTACCTTTAATCAGTAATCTTGGAGTAAAATTACCATTATATGCGGTGTCAATTTCTATATCGTATGTATTCTTACCCCAAATACTACGCCAATTCCACAGGTCAATAGCTTTATAGGGGTCGCTTGGTGAAGGGAAACGTAACGCTTTGCCGTTGGTGATGTCTATGTCGTTGGTTACTGTGCCACCATTCCATGAACTTGCAGTTGTCCAGACAGGTAAACCTGAAGCATTTACTGTCAAAATTTGCCCAGTGCTTCCAGAATTGTTTGTGGCGTCGTAGAGTTTTAGACCTGCCGAGCCGTTCCAGAATTTAAGGTGGTCAAATAGGTAGATACCTGAACCAGAAGCACTGTTTAAGTGGTCGCCTTTTATGTTGCTAACTTTGATGTCGCTTAAGGCGTCGCTTGCGTTGAGAACTTTGAGTTCGCCGTCGCTGTCACTGTAGAGGCGAGTTGCACCGTTACGGAGCTTAATGTAGTTGCTGTTGTTGGAGACCACAAAGTCGCCGCCCGCCGTAATGTGACGATATGCGCCGAAGTCTCCGTTATGAGTCCAAGAAGCCAAAGTTTTACTGCCAACCACATCGTAGAGGAACAGTATGTCGGTGCTGCTTTGATAACTCAAATTCATCTTATGCACAGACGCATCATAAAACAGGATAGAGGCGTCGGATGCGGTGTTAGCGTATAAACTAAGCTGCGGGGTGGCTTTCTGGATAACGAGGTTGCTTGTTACGACGCCCGTAACTGAAAGGTTTGCGCCCGCAATTAGGTTGCCGCCGCTTTGGATGTCGCCGAATGCACCAAAATTACCCGCATGATTAAGGGTAGCTATCACTTTGCTACCTAAATGGTCATAGATGAATAGTTGGTCAAGACTGCTACTGTACGCTAAAGACATTTTGAGAACTGAATCGTCATAGAAGGTGATGGTGGGGTTAGATGCAGTGTTTGCTTTCAAGTTTAAAGTGGGTGTAGCTTTAAGAATAGTAACATCAACTGTGAATTCTCCACCGCTTGAACCGAACCAGTCGTCGCCGTTAAGTTTCTTAAGACTGTCAGTGTATAGAGTGTAAGTCATTATACCTTGCCATTTAGCGGTTGGGTTACCTAACCCAAAAGTGTTGTCGGCGTTGGGATTAATGTTGCTTGCAGTAATATTAGCGCAACGCAGATGCCCCAGTTCACTGTAGGGGATAGGAACGTTAGGCGTCGCGAAGGGTGGAATAGGCGTCGTGTAACCCGCTCTGCGAATGTAGAAAGTGTCAAAATAATAGTTGGCGTCGTCTTTGTCTCCACAGTCAACCCAACTGCTACCGTTATAACGGTAAAGGTGGTCGTTGGTTGAGTTGATATATAATTGTCCAGTCTGCGGGTTAGAAGGAGCCGAAGTGCGGGTTTCGATGTCATGTAAACTTGATTTTTCGCTGTGAACCAGCCACGCGCCTGCGGGGTCAAATTGGCTTGTCATTCCCGACCCAAGCGCAATTAAACCTTGATTGGCTGAAACGAAACCCCCGCAACTTATATCTTTCTTTACAAGTAAACCGTGGCTGATACCGAATATTACGTCATATTCTTGCGGGTTAGGGTATCCTTCTATTTTAATCATAAAAAGGTCAATGTAGTTGCCGCTACTTGTATCTTGAAAACGTAAACTGCTTTCGCCTGTTGGAAACGTAAGCGAGTTAGGTATCCATATACCATTTTGGTATCCCCAAATATAATTCAAAATGTCCAGTTTACTTAAAACTTGGTGTTCGCCTCTAACGTTTAAGATTCCTAAGCCGTTGTAACCGATGTTACTATTTTGATTCATTTGAGTTATAATAGCTGCTAAGTCGCCGACTATTTCGCTTGCTAAATGAGTATGGGGTGAAACATGTTTACGTATACTCATGGCACTACACCTACATTTTTGGTTTTGTTAGTTGCGATTCTCTCGAATTCAGCTATTACGCCTTCATCGTATTGGATGGCGACGTTAACGTTGCTTTTTTGGTTGTTCTGCATTTGGTTAATCGCGTAAACGGCTCCTGCACCGATAGCTATACCACCAGCCAACGCCACCCAACCCCAAGGATTCATGGCTTTACTGATTGCGCTTACAGTGTTGTACGCTTTTAAACTGTCAGTTAATTTTTGGATTGCTGGAATAGCTTGGTAACTGCTTATTACGAGGCTTACAAACTGTAACCCTAAACTGATAGTCATTATTTGACTCATGGTGGCTGAACGTTGATAGTTTATTTGGGCTTGCTCCAGTGAACGTAGTGCGCTTCGAGCTTCTGAACTTGCCGCTCCATGTTCCCGTAACGCTTCGTTGTAGCGTTCTTGTGCTCCCTGTAAACTTAGCTGAGCGGATTCCATACTGTACATGTAACTGGTTATCATAGTAATCGAGAAGGCAGTCATCTGTAAACCAAATATAAGTCCCCTAAGAGACATAGCCATCCTGTTCGTTTCAGCATCAAAATTTTTAAATTCTGTTCGAGCATCCCTTGTAGCGGTTAATAAACCTGTAGTTATAGAACTGTTTAAGCCTCTAAACGATGAAGCCGTCTTAGAGGCTTTTTCTGTTGTTTGGTCAAGTCGAATGTTTAATTCTTGAACCTCGTAAGTAATTTGGGTTATCCCATTACTTGCAAAGTTGTTGGCTGTAAACACCATTTCATATTTGAAACTCATTCTTCTCTTTCTCCTTCTTCTAATTCTCGATTTAATTGTTGCACACGTAGATAACAGATTAACTGGTTAAGTTGACGAGCCGTTAAATCTGCCGCTTTCAGTGCGCCTAAATTGAATAGGGTAATCATTAACCCTGCTTCGTTTTCTTCTCTGTTTTGGATTCTAAAAAAAGGGAACGGTACTCTTCTGTGCTTAAAGTGTTAACGGGTAAACTGATTGCGCTAAAGATTTCGTACAGTTTACTTGGCATATCGATTGGCAAATATAAATCGGTTAAGTCGTCTTTTGGTTCTTCTTTTTTTACGCTTAAAGCAACGACAGCTATTTGAAGAATTTGGGGTGGAATTTTTCCATCCCAATCTTTAATGTTGTCTCGACAGAAACGGGAAGCGTAATCTATTGTTTGCAGATACTCAACAGCGTTAAGTTCGTTTACAACGTATCTTCCAGCCCATTCTTCGCCAACTAAAGATTCTGGAATCTCAACAGTTTTGATTGGTCGCATCAGGAAATCACCATCGTATCCGCTATCCAGTTTACTTCTTCAAAAGTTAAACCGAGTTCTTCAACGTCTTTACTGTTAGGGGAACCGATAGCGTTACTGAAAGTTAATGTTTTACTTGTAGATTCATTGTCTATGACAGTTATAGTTAAAATGTGTTTAGTAGTTGTAGAGAAACCGTAAGCTAACGCCCCAGTTTTTATCCATCTAAGTCTGCCACTGTAGACTGCTTGTTGAGCAAAGATTTCAGTGCATTCTACGCCGTTACCTGACTCTACGACTTGAACGTTGTTGTTTACGCCGAAATCGATGTTAACCCATTTAGTTAATTGTATATTATTCAACGTTGTAAGGATACCCGCTTTAGTTATTGGAGCAGCCGTTGCTGGCGTGATAGAAATGTTTGCAGACTCTGAACTTATAGCTAACACTTTAACGGAAGCCACAACCGCTTTGCCACCTTGTTCAACACTTATTTGGCATGTATCCACTAAACAGTTTGTGAAGCCCCGTTTTTCTATACCGTCGTCGGTGTACAAGTTAAAACTTGGCAAATCACCTTCTTCACTTGGCATACAATACGTTGTTATAAAATATAGGTTTTGCAGTTTCAACTTGAACGTTATAATGTAGTAGATACCGCTTGCCGCTTGATTTACCAGTCTACGTTGTGCTGTTCCTGCTTCATCTGCTGTGGATAACATGTGTCGTTCGATTTTTACGTTAAACGGTTTTCCACCAAGATTTTGACCTGTGGAACCGCTGTATGTTCCTAAAACCCAATTTTTTCCTGTTGTCATGTTTTATCACCTTAAATATGTTTGAGTTCGCAGAGTTGAATCCGCGATTTGCCTACTGCGGGCTAAAGCTATCTCGCTTGAAGATTTCATTATGCCCGAAGCGGGCACAGCGCGTGAATGACTTGCGAATATGACTACTTGAGACGGATAAAGCAGAAACCTAAGTTTCTTTGCGCGAACTGGATAAACTTCTTTTCTGCCTTTATCTAAAATCCTAAGTTGAAAACCCCGCGTGTAGCTACCTACACCGATAGAAACCTGATTGTCTGACATTAAAATTAGTCGGCGTCTAACAGAATAGTATGTTTGTCCAGTTCGGATATGTTTACCTAAAAAATTCAAAATGTTTTCTTCCGCTATTTTAGCTACTTCGTTAACGAAACTTAACAGTTGATTTGGACTGAGTATTTTTTCTGTAACTAAAACGGTTGAAACGTTATCGAATGTTTCCACTTTAAGTTCTAACATTTAGTTGCCACCTTGCACCCAGTTTATGTAAGCTGTCACCGTGATGTTTAACACTAAAGTTTCAGGTAAAACCTCGATTGCGTCGGCGAATGTACCCAAATTGGCAACTGCTGAATTCCAACCACTTAAAACTGAAGCGTCGATGCCGTCAACTAAAAACTTTACTTTTTCGCCGATAAGCCACTGCAACGTTTTTTTAGCTTCCACCGTTGACTCTGTTTTGTCTGGGCAGTGGACTGCCACCTCGACTATGAAAATAAACTTGTGTAGGGTTTCTTCTGCTTCTTGAAGCCGCTCCCAACCAGCCAATTTTACTACAACGTGGGGTTTACCGTTTTTGAAGGCTCCAGTGTCTGTCCAGTCGCGAGTGGAAAAAACAATGTCGTTTAACGTTAAACCTTCTTCTGTAAAAGTCCACGTTTGTTCGTTTGACAAATAATCTTTTAATACAATATCTGGTCTATCCATCAGAAATTCCTTCTTTTATATGGGTTAAGGGCTTCTTTTATTTCGCTGTTTATTTGAAGTGTAGGTTGAGTTTCGATGGGTTGAGCTGCACCAAAACGGATTTTAGCGTTAAGTTGATTCTTGTTCATTTTCATTAAAGCGTTCTGGACAAGTTCTTCACAAGCTAACTCTATCTCGCTTGGAAGCGTCTCGTATCCTGCTGTATAAACAAATTTAACGTTGTCTACTCCGCTTGCTGGAAAGTCTTGGTTACTGAAAACGATTCTGCCAGTAACTGGGTTGAAACTGTAGTTTGTTATTTCAACCCAGACAGGTGAACCCGTTAACGCAGTGTTTTCGTATACACCGCTAATCTGTATAACAGGGGTAAAGTCAAGTATGTATACTCGGTTATCAAAACTTTTTTTAAGTTGCCGAAGTGACCCGTCATAAGTGAATTCGCTATCTTCGGTGGAACCGTCGTTTATCTGTGTAATTTGTGCTCCACCATTAAAAAAGTTGTCTGGTACACCACAGTATCTGTCGATTAAACGTGACGCTCTCGTAATTAGACGGGAAATCGCTGTTTCAAAAGCGTTTTCGTTTTCGAAACCTAACTCTGGGTATGTTACACCACAGTTTTCTTTTACGTTTGAAGGGTTCGCGTAATCAGCCATTTCTTATTCCTCGTAATCGTAATAGTTAATTTTCTTATTTTTAAAGGTTGTTATAAAAAAAAAGAGGGGGATTAACTGATTTTAGGTTGATTTTTAACGTATTCCGCTATTTCTGGAAAGCTACAGATTATTTCGCGTATGTATAGGTTGCGGCTTTTGTTGCCTCTAAGTTTCTCGATAGCTGCAAAGACATCGTTTGGAACGGTTGCTGTTACATGGTTAGTCATTTACTGCACCTTTGCCCATGCACTAACGTTTGCGCTTTGACCAGCACTTGCACTTTTTATTTGAAGGTCGTACCAGCAGAAACCAACTTTAGGTTCAAGCACGATGGGACTTGTTCCACCGTTAAGAGTGCCTTCGCTTATGTCTTGAGCGAAACTTCCATTTGAACCGTACTGGTCGTTGCTGACAAGCACCTTATAGTTGATTGCGCGTGTACTATGCAAGTTTGCAAGTACAAACGTTACTTTCGTTAAGTCGTCGGCTTTTATCTTCAGTAGTGAAGCGTAAGAGTCGGTGCTTGCTTGAGAAAGTTGGGAGAGGAGTAGCCCAGTCATTTTAGGCTACCCCCTTAGAAGCCTATGGCTTCCCAAACCCCACTTGTGTTTGCGACAGTAACGATTGAAACTGCGTTTCCAGCGCAAGGCAAAGTTGCGTTAACTACTGGTGCATCGCTTACAACGGCTGCTCCTGTATATTGAAGAAAGATGCGTTTACAGACTCGCAATCCAGTGTCAATTGTGCCACCTGTACTGCCACCACTGTTGCTAAAGGTTCCAGAGGTGTATTTCTCTGTACCTTTAACGTTTTCAACTAAGTCTCTTGTGTAACTAAATGGCATGTGTAGTCATCCCATTTACTTTAGAGCGCAAAGTTTACCAGAGGTGTTGAATCTTGTAACGACGAGTTCTCCTTCTGTCAACAGGATTTGACCGTAAGCTAAACGTTGAGCGAGTGCGCTGCCGATAACGCTGAACGCGGGGAATCCGAGGTCAATCATTGTGGTTGGTGTAGCGGTTCGTAGGAAAACGTTGCTTCTGTCGATTAAGAACAGTTTGCTGATGGTGTCTTTAGGTGCGTTTTGGTCGATGATAATTGGTATGTCATCCATTGTTGAAATCTTCATACCAACTTTGCTGCCTGTAGGTGTCTGTACGCCGTTAACGTCGAAGGTGTACTGTTTTGGCTCCATGTAGCGTTCTTTGACTTCGTATAGTTGCTTTAGACGGAAGTAGGTGTCTTGTCCAGTAACCCACATGGCGTTTTCGATTTTGAGACCGTTACTCAAACATTTCTCAAGCAACACATCTTTGCTTCTTAGAGTCAAATATGCGTCTACCGCGAAGTCTGGGTTGTTTGTTCCTTCAGCTACTGTACCGTCGCCATGAACTACAACGGCGTCGTAGACTTGTCCAGTGTCGCGGTCGTAGCTTGTGCCGTCGTAGGGGTCGTACCAGCCACTGTATGTGCCGCCTAAATCGTCTTCTTCGATTTTGCATGAAATCAAACGGTCAAGAGCTTCGTACACGTTTGTTCCACTGTAGTTTCCTGCTGCTCCAGCAGCTTGTGTTTCAGCGTTAGCAAGAATAGCTCTATTTAAGCCGAGAATGTGTTCGTCGGTTTTGTCTTTGCGGATTTGTTCTGGGGTAGCGATTGCGTCGTCTCCAGATGCGGCGAGTCGAATCATTTTAGCTGTGTAGTCGATGCGTGTAACCATCTGTTTCAATGGAAACTTCATGTAGGCGTATGTTGGTAGAGTTGATTCTGGAAGAGCCGATGTTTCGCCTAAACCGCTAACCAATGTGCTTGAGTTTGCGGTTTTAACGCGGATGCCGCTTCGAGTCCAAGCTTGCTTAGCTAAAGCACCTATAACTGGGCAAGCAACGTTTTGCCAAACCCAAACATCTCTACCGAAAACGGGGTTCCATGCAGCGGTTGTGGTTGAAGTTAACGGGGCGTCGTCTTTAACGAATCTCTCTACTTCTTCTACTGTTCTAACCAGCGAAAGAGTGCTAAATCCTGATTTTATACCTGTTCTAAGCAACTCGTTGTAGCCGAAGTTTTGGTTTTTGTCAAGTAAAGTCTGCCATTCGTCGCTGGTTATACCTTCAGGTGTGATTGGGGTGTAAACAAGTTTCTGCATTTTTAGTGCACCTCGTTTAGTTGTTTCATCCGTTCACAAAAGTCGCTGAAATTCATAGATGAACGTGCGACTTCGATTGGTGAAACGTCAATTTTTTGTAGGGTTGGCTTACTTTCTGGAACTGCTTCGATTTTAGCGATTTTAGTTGACACTGCTTCAATGTTTTTGCCGAATGCGTCGAGTTTTTCGTTTATTTGTTTAATTGCTTCTTCAAAGGTTGTTTCAAGTTTTTTGAATCTTTCAAGAGTTTCAGATTCAAATTTGTTTATTTTTTCTTCTGTCAAGAATGTTTCACTTTCCTTTTTGTTTAAATCCGTAACGGGGATTTCTTCGCCACCTTTAACGACGGTGGAGTCGGTCTTTTGTGACTCTGATTTAAAGAAACTAAGTTTATTACAGGGGCTTGTTACGTGAGACAAATCGTCTATTACAACTGAACCAGCCTCTTTGAATACGGCTACGCCACCGACAAATTTGGGGAACATAACAAAACTGCCGCCTATACTGTAGCCTTTGATTGTTCCGTCGGCGACTTTAGCCCAAGCCCAATCTTCAAGACGGCTTTTAACGTACCACCCGAATTCGTCGAAGCGGCTTTCCACTATTTCGCCGTCGGGTAAATCTTTGTGGTGCATGAAGTATGTTTTTGTTAGTTTAGAAGCGGAATCTTTGTATGCTGACGGAAAAATCAGGTCGTCTGCTAAATCAGCGATTGTAACGTTAGCGTATCCTTCCACTGTGTGGTCTTTGTAATCGATTTTTGTAAAGCCAACTTCGTTGAGAATTAAGTTGCCTACTTCAATTTTGTCTTCTTCTTCTTTAATAAACGGTAGAGCTACGTTTTCGTTTTTGTATACGTTAAAGTTGAGTAGTTCGCGTGTGATTTTGTTGATTTTTTCTGCTTTTCCAAGTGGATAATTGTAGAGTCCTAAACGTACCATCGTGTAGTCGAACCAGAATCTGCCGTTTTCGCCGAAAAAAGAAATGATTTTGTCTCGACAGTTATTCAGGTAATCAACTATGTCTTGAAAATATGAATCGTTTTCTTTACTTTTTCTTCTGTTTTTATCTTCGTTCAAGATTTCTGTTACTTTACTTTCAATAGACATACTATGTGTCCTCGCTTATAATTGTGGACAGATATTCATAGTAATCGTAAGATTTATAAACGTAACTGTTGATATTAATAGTAATCGTATTAGTTGGTGACAACAAAAATGAATAATATAAGAACAGTAAAAGAAAAATCAGAAACCATGACGTTTCTAATTGAAAACGATTTGCGTAAAAAAATCCAAGAACTTTCTTTTAGTAAACATAAAACGCAAGATAAAAAAGCTGAAAAAAAATTCCAAAGCTATTCAGCTTGCGTAAACTACTACATTAGGTTAGGTATGGAAAAAGACGGGGTGTTTTAGTTGAGTTTCATTTCAAAGTTTTTTAAATATGGCAGAGAAGAAATACCACCAGTTTATCCACAGCAACCCAGACAAGTAGACGAGGCAGAAAAGAAGCCACAAAGCGACTACAACAGAAACCTATACGTTAATTGGCGTGGGATACCCCGACTCGAAATGGGTGGGGGCAGACCATTTAATTATATTCAAGCGCGAACTTTAGCTTTAACGCCGACGCCAAATATGTGTAGAAACAAAATCTTAGCCGACGTTTTAGGTACACAATGTGAAATAATACCGCTCTCTAAAGAAGGTAGAGATAAACCGACAGCAGAAGCTGAAACACATGCTAAAGAAGCATCAGACTGGTTTTTTAACCGAGTAAACGACAACGGCGAAAGCCCATATACGTTGATTGCTAAAGCGTTAGGCGACTTAATCGATTTAGATGCTGGAGTCATAATTAAAGAGTACAGTCGCGTAAGTAAACAGCTTGTACAGTTACATGCCCGCGACGGAGCCGCCTTCCTGCAAGTCCGCAACCGTTACCGTAGACTTGGAGAAAAAACGTCAGTACAATGGGACAACTTTTACGCTGAAAACTACAAAGTTGGCTATTGGGAAAACCCTTACAGTGGCGAACCCATCCCTTGGGAACCACACGAAGTGGTCTACATGATTGGGCATCCACGTACAGACATATATTACGGTACATCCCCATTTACGGTGCTACGTGTAATTAACTCGGCTTTGCTTCACAACGAAGAGTTCTACAACGAATTGATGGTTAACGGAGCAATCGGCAGTATCGGTATAAGTTCAACACAGAACATGCAAACAACCGTCTTTGAACAGTGGAGAGAACGCATAAACAAGATTCTGCGGGGCTCAAACATGATTAAAACCATAACAGCCGACAGCGACACAAAATTCACACCGTTAGGACACAACCTACGAGACATGCTATGGAACGAAACCCGCGAAGAATACCGCAACTTAACTATGGCTGTGTTTGGTTTAACAAGTGCAGCTTTAGGTTTCAGTAACACAAGTCGCGGAAACTCGGAGAAAAACGTTGAAAGCCAAAAAGCTCTCTACATAAGAATGGGGTTGTTTCCTCGTCTAAAAACACTTGAATGGTACATCAACAACCAAATTTTAAGTGAATTCTTCCGAGATGAAACATTAGAGTTAGACGACGGCACTTTTAAACATGGACACATCGGTAAATGGGCTGGTAAACCACAAGACATCTTTTTCCGCTTCAAACTGTTCGACCCCATCGGTTATAAACAGCAACTTGAAATTGACGAACAAGAACTTAAACTTGGCTTAAAAACCCACAACGACATACTAAAAAGTAGAGGATATAGCCCTGTTTCTTGGGGAAACTTTAACCCAATGTTTCTACTTGACCCGCTCAAGTTTTCTCAAGGATTCAGCTACAATATACTGTTGCCTAAACCTTTCAGCGAAATTTCAGGTGTAAACATCCAAGACATTCCGCCGCCACCGATACTTGAACAGGTGCAGCCAGCCGCTGAACCAGAAGAAACCGTTAAAGCATACAAGAAATCGAGGATTGACAATGTACAAAATTAGAGCTATATGTAGAAGGGGCGTCGAAGTAAACTATCCCTGTGATGACGGTTTAATTCAGGGAAAAAATTCCCCCATTATTTGTGGATACGACGCTAAACCCTGTGTAATCGTTAGGTTCGGTTCAAATCAACCGTAACCTTTATATTTTTTTACTACGATTACTATCAAGCGAGGTGAAAATAGTGAATAAGATAACGCTTTCAAGAATCATCGTTATTTCAATGCTTGTCCTATTAATCTTCTTAGGTTTCTCGACAGTCGCAAACGAATTAGACCAAAACAACCGAATATTCAGTGTAATCAGAACGTTCTTTAACACTGGAACAATCTTATTCGTTGTTGCCATATTAAGAAACGTAAGTGGATTTGCTTTAGAATGGTTCAAAACAGACCTGAAAGAAACCTACAACGAAACAAAACTATACGCCACCTTAACTTACTATGTCGGTTTAATTCCCTCTATCGCTGCAATCGGTTCCACTTTAAACTTTACTGTTGCTGGCGTCTCTATCGGCGAAATCTCAGCGTTCCTGTTGATATTTGCTGACGTAGCAATCCAAGCCATTAAAACACTATTCAAAAAATAAGGGTGTGCACACTATTACGCTATTGGGTTTCCATCCGCTTTTTGCCTCTCTTTTCTCCTATTTTTGGCGTAATAGGCACACATCCCTTAACTTTCCCATTTTTGAGTTTAATATTAAACTGTTATTTTTCGTTTAGAGTTTAACGTTAAATAAAATTTTGTACATCAACGTACATTTCTGTTCATACCAAAAGAGTTTAACGTTAAACTAAAATTATAACAAAATATATATAGCTTAATGGTTACGATTATTACGATTACTATGACACTTAAAAACAGAAAACGTTGCCTATTAACAGTCGAAACCATAGACAACTTTGATTACGGTACATTAATCAAAATAACCGAAGTTGGTGGAAAACAACGAACCATTCAGCCACCAATCAAACCATATTTTTACTCTAAAAAGCCACATCAAAACGGAAAAATCGTTAAACGAACATTCCTAAGCGACTTAAAAGAACACGACGTATACAAAGTAGAGTTTTACTCGCAAAGAGATTTAGAAAAAGCAAGAAACCAGCATTCTTTAGAAGCAAACTTGCCCTTCAAGATGCGTCTCGCTATCGATGTAGGTTACCGTTTTCCATCCGCTTTCCCAAAAGTTTTAGCTTGGGACTGCGAAACGAAACTGGCTGGATTAAACCCAGACCCAAACAGAGACCAAATAATAAGTATAGCTACATGGAGCGAAAAAGAAGAAGAAAGACGCTTCTTTTATGGAGACACAAAAAAAGTAATAACAGAATTCTTAGAGTTTTGGCGTAAAGTAAACGCGGATGTACCAACCGAATTTTACGGTAGATTCTACGATTACATCGTTTTATTAAACAACTGCCACCAATACGGAATCAAATGTGCTTTAGGCAGAGACGGCACAGAACCATTCGTTTTGAAAAAAGAGTTTGAAAAATTAGGCAAAGGTAAAACAGAAAACACTATCTACATTAAAGGCAGAGTAGCCTTCGACGTTCACAAAGAGGTTGAATCTGATTACACTTTAACGTTGGCTGGTTTCAAAACAAGAGGACTAAAAGAGACAGGTAGACATTACAAATTGCAACCTGTCGAAATAGACTACGAAAAAATGGATAAATTAAGTTTTGACGAGTTAAAAGACTACAACTTAAGCGACGCCCGTGTAACATACGAAATCTCGCTGATTTATCTACGTACACTCTACGAAATAGCGGAATTCCTCGATATACCGCTCGAAATGGTTGTTCAACGTGCACCAAGCCACATAGCTAACATACTTATAGGTAGAGGATTCGCAAAAAAAGGCATAATAAGTGACGGCGTAAACTGTGAACGTTTTCCACAGTTTTTTAAAGTAGGCGAAAAAGCTATTCAAGGGGCAGAACCTCGCTGTTTCAGAAGCGGCGTTTTCCTCGAAAACGTTAAACACAAAGACTTCAACTCGATGTACGTTAACATCAACCGAGCGTTAAACCTCTCACCTGAAACAGTACAGTTAATCGAAATTAAAGAATACACAGGTAAATACAGGTTTGATTACCAAAAAGAAAACCAACGCTGCATCGTTGAAGTTCCAGACAACCATATCGGTCAAGTTGTTGTTTCAATAGATTTATCACAAAAAGGCGTAATGGTTGAAGCCCTCGACGAAATAGTTAAACATCGAATTGAAGCAAAAAAACTGTGGCGTGAAACAAAAAACCCCAAATATGACAGTAAACAAATCGGTTTAAAATTAATCGGCAACATATTTTTTGGCTACAACACAATGCCATACGCCATCTACGGCAACGTTTTAATCGGCATGTTAGACACCGCTATTCCTCGACTATTAATTAACGCTTCCATGAAACAAGAAGAAGATGCAGGAAACATCCTTCTCGAAGTAGACACAGACGGCTACTGGTACATTGAAAACAAAGCAACCCAGTTTAATCCAGCTTCCGTTTTGCCTTCCTGTTTCAATCTTGACTTAATTAAACAAGAAAAAGAAGACGCCGATGGAATGATTATTTTAAAAGACAAATATGGGCAGCCAGCAGCTAAAAGCTACATATTAAAAGATGCAGAAGGCAAAATCAGTAAACACGGCTCAAGCGTTCTGGGTAGACATATACCTTTAATTGTAGACGCCTTCGTAGACGAATTAGCCGAAGCCCTATTCAACAAACAAAACTACGAGGATGTTTTGCGGTCTTGGACTCGCAAAAAAATACTTGGCTATCCACTTAAAGCGTTTATTTCAACCGCTAAAATAACAAAAAACCCAGACGATTATGAATCATCGTCGATTTACGCTGAATTAGTCACTCAACTACGCAAAAACGGAATCAACGTTGAATGGGGAAACACCATTTCTTACGTTAAAACAATACGTGGATACACACCCAGTATCCTCTTAAACGACACCAGCACCATCGAAACCCAATATTATCAAAGCAGAATGTGTGATGTTGCGTCACGCATTTTAGGTATACCATTCAAGGATTTAAAGAGTTATTTTGAAGGTAACACAAAATTGGAGTTGTTTTTATGAAAAACGTAACAAAAAACTTGCAAAACCGAATGAAACTTATTCGCAGCCAAATAAAAACTGCGAGTAAAACAAAAAAAGCGTACCTTGCGTTAGCAACCATTTTTTTAGTTATAATTGTTAGCGCAACAATCGTAATTTCGCTTGTACCAGCCGTTTCGATTCCTTCTTCTGGAGTCGTCGCTACAGCGAATTTAGGTCTCAACGTAAACCGAATAGAATGGGGAACAATTTACCCGAACAGTACAGTTACAAAAACTGTAATTGTAACCAATCTTGGAACTGTACCTTTAACGCTAAAAATGAATGTTGAAGATTGGAATCCTCCACTTGCGTCAAAATACATTTACGTAACTTGGGATAGAGAAAACGAAGTCCTCTACAGAGGCGAAAGCGTTACAGCCAGCATCTCTTTAACTGTTTCAAGTCAAGTGACAAACGTTACAGATTTTTCTAACCAAATAAAAATTTCAGGTGTCACACAATGAAAAAAATGAAAATCGGAGAATCTAAAAGATTAGAAGAAACCATTAAACACGAAAACAAAGAGTTCTTGTTAGAATTTAGAATAACAAGAATTTCCTAATTTTTTTTTTTTTAACACAAAAAAAGAATATGAAGTATGAATAAAAAATAAACGAGGAAAAAACAATGTACAAATACACAGCATACTATGCGCACCCATACGTAACCGAAGAATGCGGTTCAGCTTTCCTTGTAGAATGCAAATTAGCAAAGGAACTACCAGAAATTAAACTGGTTAACCCATTCAAAGTCGGCGACTTAACAGAAAAATGGGTAACAAACAAAGAAAAAAGCGTTGCTTTGTCAAAACAGATAGTACGTAAAGATTTAACGTTAATGCAACAAAGCGACTTACTTATTTCTTTCTTCCCCGACATGGCTGGAAACAAACAGTTAACTGGTGGAATCGGAACACCGATAGAGTTTTGGTATTTCCGTTACCATCTCCAGCGACCAGCCTACGCTTTAACACCCTACATTCATCCTTGGATAACCGCGTTAGAGGTACGATGCGAAACTGACATCGACCGATTAATCAAAAGAATACGAATGGAGATGAAACTATGAGAATAGCTTTTACTGGTAAAGCTGGAAGCGGAAAAAGCACTTTAGCCAGTTTATTCGTTGAAATCGGCTACATTAAAATTTCGTTTGCTGCTCCACTAAAATATTTAGCAGAACAAATCTTGCTTCATTCAATAAACAAGTTAAACGCAAAAGATAGAGAGTTCCTGCAAAAACTGGGCACGCTTGCAAGAGAAAACGATGAAGAAATTTGGATTAAACACTTCGACAAAAAACTGGAGTCTTTTAGTCACAACACAAACGTTGTAGTTGACGATTTACGTTACCTAAACGAAGCCAAGTATCTACGTTCAAAAGGTTTCGTAATCATAAAAGTGGAAGGCAGAAAATACGATTTAGGCGAATTATCAAAACATCCAAGTGAGTTTGAATTAGAAAAAATAAAACCCGACATAGTAGTTGACAACTCAAACAGTTTAGAAGTCACATTTTATGACTTAAACAAAAAACTTTTAAAAATTTTAGGTGATAAATATGGATGTTGAAGCAGAACTAAAAAAGGAACTAAAGTTTTTACAAACCCTTTTTGGATGCGCTGAACTCGAAGTTGTTTGGCGACCAAACCAACAGCAATACGACAACATATTCGGCAAAAAGAAGCAACTATGCGGCGAAGTCATAGACCGAACACTCGTAATTTACGTTACAGAATTAGAAGACGCCTTACATGTATGCGACCACGAATTCATAGAATACTACTTAAACAAAGAGTTACTCGACCCCGTTATTACAATGTACAATAACATGCGAATAGCCTACGAGAAATCAGCCACCAAGAACCTTTACAATAACAAAGAAGCCGTAATAGAAAACATGGTTCGGCTAATAGAACAAAAACGTAAAGAGGTGAATAAAAAATGAAGATAGAAACTAAACGTTTTGCTGCAACAAGAAAAATGACTAAAGGTTTACAGAACCCTATGCACAGCGAAATAGACAACGCTAAACTACGTGAAATACGAACAAAAGAAATGATTAAACTATTCGAAAACAGCTACCCCCGTCTACGCGACAACCCAGAACAACACATCATGCTTAAACAAATGTGCGCTTTATACTGTCGCCTCGAATACGAACTAACACCATTACTTGACCAATACCTCGACGAAGGCAACTTAGTTAAATATAAACAGCTAAGCGGAACAGTCGCCAAATTCTACCAGCAATGGGATAGACTAATGACTAAACTTGGATTCACATACAGCAGTAAACCCCAAGTTACCGCTAAAGAACGCAAAAACTACAACCCAAAAGTCAACGAAGAAATCAAAGAAAACATCACAAGTTTAATCGAATCAATCAAAACAGTTAAAGAAGAAAAAACCATCGAAGGTGAACAGTGATGCCACACGCTTACGAACCATACGCAGTTATTTTACAGAAAGTCAACGACGGCGTATACGATTCAGAAGATTTAATCGAGTTAGCATCCTACAACCCTATCCTTTTTGCACGCATAATGCTCAAGTTGCCATTCACAAAATTCAGCGTCTACCAAGAAAAAATCTTAGAAACATTCTACAATCCAGCCAACAACATCAGAGAACTGGTACTGGTTTGTGGAAGAAAAAGCGGCAAATCCGTCATTTCAACCGTAATTATGCTATTTGAAGTCTACAAACTTTTAACGTTATACGAAGACCCACAACGCCATTTCGGTCTATTACCTAAAGCACCAATCTACTGTATACTGGTTGCTCCAGCAAAAGACCAAGCCCTCGACGTCGGCTTCCAATATGCACGTTCACTCGCCGAAAACAGCCCCTACCTACGTCAATACATAGTTAACGCAACCAACGAAGAACTGGAATTCGACAAAAACATAATCATTAGAACACAGACATCTTCAAGTCGCTCTGGGCGTGGATTCACAACTTTAGTTATGCTCTACGACGAAATAGCGTGGTTCATCGACAGAAAAGGGAATCTGTCTGGAGACGCAGTATACAACGCTCTTCAACCAAACCTTAAACCGTTAGCTCCAGCTTCCCGTTCAGTTCTACTAAGCTCACCAGCAGGTAAATCAGGTATCTTTTTTGAATTATTCCGTTACGGTAAACCATACGAAGTTATACAGTCATTCCCCGAACACGGCAGCGAACCTTGGCGAGCAGTATTTCAAGTACCCACTTGGAAAATGAACCCCCGCTACCAATTTAACTGTATAAATTGCAGTTTAATGCAAACCGACAAATGCACAGTTACATGCCCAAGTTTCGAAATGTACAAAGAATACAAACGAAGCCCAGAAACGTTTGAACAAGAATACGGAGCACAATTCTGCGACGCCGTAGACGCAGCTTTAAGCGCAGACGCCATCACTAAATGTGCAACTGGAGAAATGATAAACGTTGAACACCCAGACAAAAAGACACCCCGCGTAATCAGCCTCGACCCCGCAACTACAGGAAACAAATACGCACTCGTAATGGGACACATAAGCGGAGAATACATCGTAATCGATTTAATCAAGTATTGGCGAGCCCTCGACAAAGACACCCCAATCCAAATTAAAGTAGTAGAAGACTACATCGAAAAACTCTACAACAACTTTAACATTACACACATCGTAATCGACCAATACCAATCTGCAAGTACGGCTCAACGTCTACAAGAAAAAGGTATACCCGTCTACGTAGTCAACGCAAGCAACAAATACAACCTGCAAGCGGCTGAATTTACACTTCAACGAATAAACAGTGGAAAAATCACGTACCCAAACGAGAAAGCACTCATAAACGAGTTGCTTTTCTTACAGTGTAAAGTTAGTGGCAAAACAGTCCGCTACGAAGCTGCTGTAGGCGCAGAAGACGACATCTACGACGCCATGTCAAGAGTAGTGTTCACTTTAGAAACTGAATCAAACAAAGAGGCGCATGTAGGATGAAGATAGCTTTCGTTGGTGCACAATGTAGCGGAAAAACTACCGCTCTTTTTTATGTTTTCAGTAAACTCAAAACAGAAAACGTAAACAACATAAACGTAATCATGGAGACGGCTCGCATGTGTCCGTACCCAATCAACAAAGAAGCCGACTTTCGCAGTCAACTGTGGATGCTCACCGAACAAATGCGTCAAGAAGCCGATTTAACAGTTAAATGGCAAACGATATTAAGTGACCGTAGCGTAATCGACCCCTACATATACTACAGTTACCTTGCACACTTAGGTAAAGTAGAAAACCAAAAAACAGTTAGCTACCTAAAAACTGTGGCTGAAAACTGGATTAAACTTTACCCCTACAAAGCGTTCCTGTTCTTTAAACCTCTACTCATAATAGAAGACCCCAATAGACCGTTAGATTTCAGTTACCAAAAAACCATCGACGAACTATTCTGTGAATACTTTAACAAGAAAAAAACACGCAACATATACGTTGTTGACCAAAAACAAAAGACGGAACGACAAGAATACGTTTTAAAAATCGTTAAAGAGTTGATTAAAAATGAAGAATCCACTTAAAACAGTTGCTAACAGAACAAACTTTTGGAAAACAATACAAGAAAAAACCCCTTGTCCACAATGCAACGGAGAAACATTTATTGTAGCAATCGAAGAAAAAGTCGTTAACCCACGTAATCTTCCAGAACTTTTCGGGTTAGAAGCCACAAAAAGAACAGTAATTGTGTGTGTTAACTGCAAAAAAAGGTTCTACAGCGAGGAATTCGTCAAATGAAAAAGATATGTCCAATCTGTAAAAAAATATTCGACGCTTACGGCTCAAAAACTTACTGTACATTAAACTGCTACAAAATTAACAAACGAAGAAGAAACCAGTTTTACTATCAAACAAACCCCCAGAGACGAATCTACCTTCTTGAATGGGCAAAAAAGAAACGTAGAAAACTTAGATTACTAGGTAAACCTTTGCCTTCTGGAATCAGCGTCGAAAACTTTAGCAATTTAACAGTAAAAAACGGCAGAGTTATCGCCGCCATAGAACTTGAAAAAGCAATGGAGAGATATAAATGCAAAATATAATACAAAAAAGTGAACTTGAAGAAGAAACAAAAACCGCTCTACAGGATTGGCTAAAACAAGCAAAATTCGTTAACGTAAACGGCACAGTACTTTTAACAGAAGAAACAATCAACAAACTCTGTTTATTACTGCAACGTATCGAAGATAAAAACAGGGAACGATGCAGTGACTGTGAACGTATAGACCCAAAAGAAGCCTACAGTTTTGTTTGCCAAAACCCGCCTGAACGTTGGTGACCACTTTGTTACGTAACAAACTAAAACTGTTAAGAAACTTTCTTGAAGCTAAACTGTGGCACACTTTAAGTTACGGCAGATTAAAACTGAAATTTCCATACAACCCACGTAAAGGGGAATGCGTGATTTGTGGAGCAAAAAAAGTGTACACAAACATTCACCACTGCTGCTACAACTTTTCTTACAAAGAAATACGGTTAAACAACGAGTTAGCTTTAAAGTTTACTTACGAATGCTGCTTCAATTGCCACGAACTAAGCAACTGTGTACGTAAACTTATCCATGAAGATAGAGATTTTAAACTTAAAACAGACAATCCAAAAATAAAAAAAATTGTTTCATTGCACAAAAAATTTCTAAAAGAACGAGAAGAATACAACAAAAAGGTGAAGAAAAACGAGTGAAAAAACAGAAAATCAAACAAAATTTAATTTACAGCCAATATTAAATAATGAAACAAAAATGACTTTCAACGAAAGAATGGATTTCTACAGTAACCGATTAACAACACTCGAACACGAATACAAAGAAATACTCAAAGAACTATCCAACGTCAAACAAGAAATCGGAATACTACAACAGAAACTGTTAGATTGCCAAACAGCCGAAAAAGAACGCAACGATTTACTTAAAGACTCAAAAAACGACTGGAAATGGACTATCGGTTTAGTGTTAAGTTTAATAGCTTTAATAGTGGGGTGGCTACGTTGAGAAACCTAATAAAAAACTTGAAAAACATTAAACAAAACATCACAAACAACGAAAACAGACAAAAAGAATACTTACTTATACTCGAAAAAACATGCGAAGTAAACAAACCCATATTCATAGACCGCAACTCAGTGGAATGGATAGAAATAGAAAAACAAATCGGAATCAACGTTTGGCAAATACCCGACTCAGAACTAAAAACAGCCATACAAACAACAAAACAAAACATAGTTGGAAGATACAGAATAGACGGAACAAACAGTTCCACAGTTAAAGAATTATGGTTCGACATCGACTGCAACAAACACATAGAAACCGAGCAAGGCATAAAAAACGAGTGGAAAAACATACAAGAAGCAGGAAAAAAACTGTTAACGGCAATAAACAGTTTAGGAATAACAGACGAATACATCCAGATAAAAGCGTCAGGTAGAGGACTACAATTCAGCGTATTCTGCAAAGGATTCAAAGACGAACAACAATACATGACCACCCTTAAACTTATAATGCAACTTAGCGGTTTACCGTTAAACATCCAAAACCATGAAAGCAAAGGATACGTTTGGGGACTCGACAGTGGAGCAACCGCATCAACCAGACGCAAAGTAAGAGAAATAGGTGGACAAAACGTTAAACTAAAAAACTTTGTACACTACACAAACATAATAGATTTAAACACGAAAACCTACCCGTTCACAGAAAAAGACCGAAACGTAAATTACCCAACAGAAATAAAAATCTTCAACGTAGACAAAAACTTTGTAAACAAACTACACGAATACATAACCACAAAACAGATGGCAAACACAGAAGAAAAACAGGGTGCAGTCATATACAACAGGTCAGGAAACATAGAAGAACTCTACAAGTGCCCCGCAATCGCTAAAATAGCAAAAAACGCAGAAAACGGCGTACACATCACCAACCAGCAACGAATATTCTTAAGCCAAACATTCACGTTCTTCGGCGAAAAAGGCGAACAAGAAATACACAAAATACTAAAACACGACCCCGACTACAACGAAACCTACACCCAAAACCAAATAGAAAACGTCAAAAAATGCAACCGCAAACCAATAACATGTGAATGGGCAAAAAACAACGCCATCTGCCCAGAATGCGCGGGGATACCAAACAAAACCCCAATCGCACTCGCGTGGAAACCCCCCAGTTTAGAAGAACTACGAAACGCCATAAGCCGACACATACACCTCGTAGACTCAAACAAAGATGTAATCGACTTTCTAATCGCAACTGGAATAGAACGAAAATACAACCCACAAGGCGACGCAGTATGGGCATACATAGTAGGCGCGTCAGGTTCAGGAAAAACCGAAATGATGCGACTCATGGAAAAATGGCGTTACACATACACAATCGACGAATTAACCCAAGCATCCTTTATCAGTGGATACAAACCCGAAGAAGGCAAATACGGCATATTCGAAGAATTCAACAACAAAACAGTCTACGTAAAAGACATGAGCGACATGTTAACGGGAAACAAAGACGAAAGAAACGCCATCTTTGGCAAACTAAGAAACGCATACGACGGCTACCTCGAAAAAGGCTTCGGCACAATGAAAACA
>JAOZHX010000034.1 GCA_026014665.1 Candidatus Bathyarchaeota archaeon | reverse complement strand
CTCGGCCCTCATGGAGCAGCATATCGACTTCCATTTGACCCAGCAAAGAAACGCGAATTCCCGACCTTCGTTGATGATGAGCCTTCCAGAAAACTGACAGAGCAGGATGTTGTAAACGCAATTGTTGCCGCGCAGAATAATCCACCGAAGAATGAAATATGGAGAGTCTATTCCAGCCAGGCAGTGGCAATTATTCATCCGCCTAACTTCTTCAACCTGCCACCCATGCTGTTTCGTGCCCACCATTTTGACAGACACTCAACCTTCAGCGAGCAAGACGTCATAATAATTAGCTTGTGGCTTGAGACATCGAAAGGTCACCTTTATGTGCCGGTTGCTGTTTTGGGAACCAGACCGCAAGCTCAATCTTTCTGGGAAAGACAATTCTCAGCAACACCAACAATCCGAAACTTCCAGCCCGTAAAGAAGGATGAGTTGCAGATTCGAGTGCATGGAAACACTCTCTTTGCTGGATGGACGGTTCCAATTCCGCTTTATCCCTCTGAGTATATTCTTCCACCAGCTTGCATACTGATCGAGGGCTACGGCGACGTTAAAACAGACGCGTACAGGATAATTCAACCGTCGGGCGCAGCGTCTAAGGTCAAACAAAACGGCTTCGATGCCTTCGTGACTTTCATGCACCCTTCATCAAGATACTCGGGACCAGGCACCGACGGATTTTTGATAAGAGACTTTTTCTTAGAAACCAACCCTCAGTTCTTCGAGGGCTCTTCTCCAACACAGGAAGTAAAACTGATTGAAAAAGGAAAAACTGATGAATACTAGATCTCTTGCATTAGTGATTACTTTTTCCGCCAACGCCATAGCGCTAAATATTATCAGGATTCCTACAATTTATTTGCCTGGCTTCTCGTATCATTTTTATGAAATACCAATAGTTACCGCTTTTCTGCTCTTTGGTCTCAAGATAGGAGTTTTGGTTGGGCTTCTTAACCTTGCAGGCCAAGAATTAATATTTCCTCAGGGACCCGCATTCATGGTAGCTTATCCGATAGGCTTCATAGGTTTGCTATTCACGCTTCTAGGTACATACCTAGCAATCAAATATCTCATTCGCAAAACAACGGAAAAACCCTACAATGATCGAAAGAGAACATTCTACTTAACCGCTTTTGCATCGGCAACTCGAGGAGCAATCATGCCAGTCATAATTTTTGAGATACATTATCAGATTCTGTTGCCTCTTGTCGGAATAAGAATCCCAGAAGCCACTGTCGTTGGTTTGATTCCTGGTTTTTTCCTTTTCACCTTGACTTTGCCACTCTACACAATCCCAATCGCCTACCTCATAGCAACAAAGGTAAGCAAATCTTTGGAAATAGAACCATGCCTCTTAAGGCAAGCCTAAGAACTAGCGGTGTTTCAGGGCGCGCTTGTAATGTTATGTGCGCGCTGGGAGGATATCTTTTTGTGTGTGATGGTTTTATTTTACCGTATCATATTAAAGGGCTGGAAATTCTAGAAAACCAGAAGCACTCAGCTTCTTTAGCAGAAATGCGAGTTCTTACTTAGGCTAGAAGCCGCCTCTCGCCTTCGGGTCTCCATTAACTCACTAGTACTATTTCTGTGTGCGCGGCTCTAGTATAAGTGCGCTCTAGTGCTACTTGCAAATAAAAACGTGCATGTTCTAGGAAGAAAAAAATGGAATACGGGAGATGTCGCCCATTGACCGCCGGGAGCAAATCCCAGCGCCTCCACTTTCATATATAAGCAGATTCGACGGTTTAAACGGCGGCATAAACCTAACCCCCTGCACCATATATAAATAAACAGGCATAGGGTCCTCGCGGATGGTTGTCGGTTAAAAAACCTAGGCTTCGAGTTCTGTGGACTTTCCGGAATCCGAGTTTAAAGCTAAGGTCTTGCATTTTGCTTGAGTTTTGTCCACACTTGTTTACAATTGGAAGTTATTTCTGAATCAAGAAATCTTCGCCCTCAAAACCTGAGAAGATGATGAGTAAGGTTGGCGTTGCCTTCTTCTAAATTAGAACAAACAAAACGGCTCAGCCTACCATGTTGGATAAGACTTCGTATGCTTTGAGGCTGTCTTTCTTTTCGACAACCAGGATGGTTTCGGTCCAGCAAGAAATGAATTCGACTATGTTTATGTTCTGTTCCGCCAGCAAGGTTGCCAGGAAAGCGACGACTCCTGGAGTGGCTTCAAGCTCTTCAGGTGAGTGAATCACAATCATCGTGCAGTTCTCATGCTTAACCAGAGTAGCGATGCGTTCAGGCATCTCGCTTCTATCCAGCAAATACACAAATTTGCCCAGCAAATCCACCTTCATCCCGGTTTGAGAGGGCAACTCTTTGCCAGTTATCATGACGGATTTTCGATCATAAACAGCTATGCTGCTGCGTTTAAGCAGATGAAGAACTTTTTCTTCCCGCTTCTGCTTGTGCTTTTGGAGTTCTTCTGAATAACGTCGCAGGGCAGCTTTAATGGCGCTTGTGTCGTTGATTTTGAGTTCGCTTTGGATTTGGCGGCTGAGTTCGCTGAGGTTAACTATGCCTTTTTCGAGCGCTTCCAGCAAGTAAGGCTTGTTACGTAGGTGGTTTCTGACATCTTTAGCGATAGTCATAACGAACTCATTGTACCAAATGGAACATTTAAAGCTTGTTAAGTAACAAAAAAGTCGCAACCTTTAAAAATTCAGCCCTCAAGGTATGCGAAACAAATTTACATAAAAAAAGAGGCACACTCATGTTAGAAAAATTCGTGTTAGCATACTCCGGCGGACTAGACACATCCGTACTAATAAAATACCTTCAGGAAAAATACAACGCTCAAGTGATAACCGTAACAGTCGACGTCGGCCAGCAAGAAGACATAGCGGCAGCCGAGGAAAAAGCCAAAAAACTCGGCGTAACCAAGCACTACTCAATCGACGCCAAAGAAGAATTCGCCAAAGACTACATTTTCCCAGCTATAAAAGCCAACGCCCTCTACGAAGGAAAATACCCAATCAGCACAGCCCTCTCCCGCCCGTTAATCGCCAAAAAAATGGTGGAAATCGCCGAGAAAGAAGGCGCAACAGGGCTGGTGCACGGCTGCACTGGCAGAGGCAACGACCAAGTCCGCTTCGACATTACCCTCGGCTCACTTGCGCCTGGTAAACAAATCATCGCTCCAGTGCGGGAATGGGGCTTAACACGGGAGGAGGAAATCGCTTACGCTAAAACCAAAGGCATCCACGTTTCGGAAGCGGCAAAAAAATACAGCATAGATGCGAGCGTTTGGGGGCGCGCTATCGAATGCGGGCTTTTGGAGGACGCAAACAACGCGCCGCCGGACGATGCTTACGAGTGGACGGTTGCTCCTGAAAAAGCCCCCGACAAACCCGAAACCATAACCATTCAGTTTGAAGCAGGCGTACCGGTTGCAGTTAACGGCAAAGAGATGGCGCCTCTTGACCTTATAATGGAGGTTAACAAGATTGCGGGTAGAAACGGCGTTGGGCGCATCGACCACATCGAGGACCGCATAGTCGGCTTAAAATCCCGTGAAGTGTACGAGTGTCCAGCGGCGGTGGTGATTTTAGAAGCTCACAAAGACCTTGAAAAGATGGTTATGACCCGCCATGAAGTGCTTTTCAAACAGCAAGTTGACGCGCAATGGGTTTTCCTTGCCTACGCTGGGTTGTGGGTTGACCCGCTTAAAGATGACCTTGACGCCTTCATCAACCGCTCTCAGGAGAACGTTACCGGGGAAGTCACGCTTAAACTCTACAAGGGCAGCCTGCAAGTCGTCGGGCGCCAATCACCAATGTCACTCTACGACAAGAACCTCGCCAACTACAACATCAAAACGTCCTTCAACCAAGCATACTCCAAGGGCTTCATCGAACTGTGGGGTTTGCAGACGAGAATGTACAATTCGCTCAAAAAAGCAGGCGAAAAACCGAAAACAAACAAACCATGATTTATTAAATTTGAGGTAAGCTGGAAGGAGGGCAAAGAAACGTCAAAGATGCTGCATGGGGGACGCTTGGGCGATGTCCGCGCTGACGTTGCCAAGTTTACTTCGTCCCGAAAAGACGATGCACGCGTAGCTGAGGCTGTCTTAGCCATCAACAAGGCACACGTTGCCATGCTTATGGAGCAGAAAATCATCCAGTGGCAGGACGGCGAAAAAATCCTGCAAGCCCTCCAAACCAAGTCAAGCCAAGAACTCGACCCGAACGCTGAAGACGTGCACATGGCGGTTGAAGAGGCGGTTTTAGCTGAGACAGGACCCGAAGTGGGCGGCAACTTGCACGTTGCTAAGAGCAGAAACGACCAGGTCACAACCGCCATCCGCATGCAACTCCGCAAAGAACTGTTAACCATCATGCAGCAGGTTCTAAGCATGCAGGAGTGCCTAGTTGAGAAAGCCAGCAAGCACACCCAAACCATAATCTTAGCCTACACTCACCTGCAACCTGCCCAGCCAGTCACTTTTGCCCATTACCTGCTCTCGCATGTTGATGCTTTGGGGCGAGACCTTGAACGGTTGCAGAACGCGTATGCACATGTTAACCTGTGCCCGCTTGGCGCTGGAGCGTTGGCAACAACAAGTTTCCCGATAAATCGCGAGAGAACCGCTCAGCTGTTGGGTTTTGACGCTGTCTTGGAAAATTCAATCGATGCGGTCGGCAGCCGCGATTTCATCTTGGAAACCCAAGCCGCGTTAGCGTTGCTTGCGGTTAACTTGAGCCGTTTGGCGGAGGATTTGATTATTTGGAGTTCGCCCGAGTTTGGAACGGTCGAGTTGCCTGACGAGTTCACTTCCACCAGCAGTATCATGCCTCAGAAAAAGAATCCTGAAGTGCTCGAAGTTATCCGCGCCCGAGCAAGTCATGCGCTGGGCGATTTCGTAGCTGCGACCGCTGCCGTGAAGAGTTTACCTACAACCTACAACCTTGACTTTCAAGAAGTAACCCCCAAGCTTTGGGCTTCAACCGATAACCTGAACGCTTCACTGGACATCCTTGCCAAGTTAATCCCTGAGCTTAAGGTGTCTGAGGATGTTGAGGGTAAGGCTGCTGCGGGTTTTGTGGGAGCAACTGAGCTTGCCAACATGCTTGTTCAAAAATATAACGTTGCCTTCCGAACTTCTCACAAGATTGTAGGTACTCTTGTTAAGGCTCTTGTTGCTGAAAAGAAGACTCTGCTTGATGCCACGCCGCAGTTGCTGCAGAAAGTTGCCTTGGATGTTGCAGGCATCAAGTTGGCGGTTAGTGCTGAGGACCTTGTTTCATGCACGAATCTGCGCAAGTTAATCGAAACGTATAAAGTCTTAGGTGGTCCTTCACCCAAAGAAATTGAAAGAGCCATCAAAACAAGAAAGAAAACCATGAATCAAACCAACACAGCCATAGCAAAACTTAAGGAAAAGCTTGAAACCGCAGAAAACACGCTCACACAAACAACCCGTGACTATTCTCTTTCAAACCCTTCCCAAAAGCGGAAGACTTAAAAATTTAAACTTATAGGTTGAATAGGGCTTTGGCTCCACAACATAGCACGTCCAACAAAAACAGCAAAAAAGCGATTCTGCTTCTTGAAGACGGAACGTCCTTTATCGGTAAAGGTTTTGGCGCAACTGCGAAAATATCTGGAGAAGTTGTTTTCTCAACGCAGATGGTCGGTTACCCCGAGGCGCTCACGGACCCATCTTATAAAGGACAGATCTTGACTTTTACTTATCCGCTCGTAGGCAACTACGGCGTGCCTTCTAACGAATTAAACCTTGGGCTTCCGCTCTACTTCGAGTCTGACCACATCCAAGTGCAAGGCTTAATCATCCACGAACTCTGCCATGAACCTTACCACTGGGCATCCACCCGAACGCTCGATAAGTGGTTAGCCGATGAGGGTGTTCCAGGCATTTACGGCGTCGATACTCGTCGTTTAACCAAAAAGTTGCGGACTCACGGCGTTATGCTCGGCATTTTGCAAGTTTTCGATGAGGGCGTTGAACCAGATTTAGATGCATTACTAAAGAACGGAAAAAACATAGCCGATCCGAACCTAACTGATTTGGTAAAAGAAGTATCTGTGAAAGAGCCTGTCAAATACAATGTAGATGGCAAGAAAACTGTGGTTCTAATCGACTGCGGCGTAAAATACAGCATCATACGTAACCTGCTAAAACGAGGCATCAACGTAGTGCGGGTACCCTATGACACTTCTGCCAGCGAAATCCTCTCCTACAACCCAGACGGCGTCTTCTTAAGCAACGGACCAGGAGATCCCAAAAAATGCACCAAAACAATCGACGCCATACGTGAACTCAGCGAGAAAAAACCGCTTATGGGCATCTGCCTTGGCGCTCAAATCCTTGCGTTGGCACTTGGCGGGGACACGTATAAACTCAAGTTTGGTCACCGTGCACAGAACCAACCTGCCCTTGACCTTAACAGCAAACGTTGCTATATTACTACCCAGAATCATGGTTACGCCATAAACATGGACTCACTCAGACAAACGCCGCTTGAACCCTGGTTTGTTAATCCAAACGACAAAACCGCAGAAGGCATAAAACACAAGTCTAAACCCGTCTTTGCTGTGCAATGGCATCCTGAGGCTTCACCTGGACCATACGACACGGAACTACTCTTCGATAAATTCGCTAAAACTTTGGAGGTTACCTAAAATGCCAAAGTTTGATTGGATTAAGAAAGTGCTGGTTCTGGGAAGCGGCGCCATCAAAATCGGTGAAGCCGCCGAATTCGACTACAGCGGCAGCCAATGTTTAAAGGCTCTGCGCGAGGACGGCATAGAAACAGTCTTAATCAACCCCAACATAGCAACCATCCAAACCGACCCACGTCTCTCAGGCAAAGTCTACCTTTTACCAGTCACTCCAGAATTTGTCGAAAAAGTCATAGAAAAAGAACGACCCGACGGCATCCTGTTGGGTTTCGGCGGTCAAACCGCGTTAAACTGCGGAATAGAACTTGAGAAGAAAGGCATCCTCCAAAAGTATAATGTAAAAGTTTTAGGTACCCCTGTCCAAGCCATCGAAGACACTGGTGACCGTGAACGTTTTCGGCAAGCCATGCAAAAGGCTGGTGTTCCCTTCTTAAAGAGTCAAGCTGCTACAAGCGTGAAACAAGCTTTGGAAATCGCTGACCAAATCGGTTATCCCGTGATGGTGCGTGTCGCTTATACTCTGGGTGGCAAAGGTGCTGGAGTAGCGCACAACCAAAAAGAACTCAAGGACATAGTCACGGTAGGCATTGCTCAAAGTCGCATTAGCCAAGTTCTCGTGGAAGAGTATGTAGGTGGCTGGAAAGAAGTCGAGTATGAGGTCATGCGTGACTATGCCGATAACTGCCTTACTGTGTGCAACATGGAGAACTTTGACCCCATGGGCATACACACAGGTGACAGCATCGTAGTTGCGCCATCTCAAACCCTGACTAACCGAGAGTACCACCATATCCGCTCAATCAGCATTAACGCCATCCGCAGCTTGGGCATCGTGGGCGAATGCAACATCCAATGGGCACTGCACCCCAAATCTGAGGAGTGCCGTGTCATCGAAGTTAACTCAAGAATGTCGAGAAGCAGCGCGCTTGCCAGCAAAGTCACGGGTTACCCGCTTGCTTACATAGCTACCAAACTAACGCTAGGCTACACGCTTCCTGAACTCATAAACAAAGTCACCGAAGTCACAACCGCCTGCTTCGAACCTGCCCTCGACTACATTACTGTAAAAATCCCGCGCTGGGACCTGCAGAAGTTCAAGAATGCTGACCGCCACGTTGGTCCTCAGATGCGTAGTGTGGGCGAGGTCATGGCGATTGGCCGTTGCTTTGAGGAAGCCCTCCAGAAAGCGGTGCGTATGCTGGATATTGGCAAGATTGGCTTGGTTTGCAACCCTGAAGATTCCGAATTAGAGTCTGAAGAGCACCTCAGAGACGAAATGGCACATCCCACAGATGAACGTCTCTACAAGATAGCTAAAGCCCTCAAAATCGGCATCCCTATCATGGAGATTTACCGCTTAAGCGGTGTTGACCCCTTTTTCCTCTACAAAATCAAAAACATAATCGACATGGAAAGCCAACTTTGCAACCTCAACCTATGCAGTGACGACGCAGCGGAGACCATTCGGGAAGCTAAACGGCTGGGTTTTTCAGACGAGCAAATAGCCAAGTGCGTAAGAACTGACGAGGCATCGATTAGAGCGTTTAGAAAGAACGCTAATATCGTGCCTGCGGTTAAGCAGATTGACACGTTAGCGGCGGAGTGGCCTGCTAAAACCAACTATCTCTATATGACCTATGGCGGAGATGAGGATGATATTGAGTTGTCCCGCACTCAAAGCAAAGTCATCGTGTTGGGTGCTGGCGTGTTCCGCATTGGCTCAAGCGTTGAGTTTGACTGGTGTGGAGTCAACACGATTTGGGCGCTCAAAAAGAACGGCATTCAAGAAGCCATAATGGTTAACTACAACCCAGAAACCGTCTCCACAGACTACGATGTCTCTGACAAACTTTACTTTGAAGAACTCACAACCGAACGCATCCTAGACATTTACGAGAAAGAAAACCCCCTCGGCATCATAACAAGCGTCGGCGGTCAAATACCAAACAACCTTTCCCTGTCCCTCTCAGAGGCAGGCGCAAACATCTTGGGCACCTCAGCACAAGACGTGGACCTAGCGGAGGACCGCTCTAAATTCAGCGCTCTCCTCGACCAGCTTGGAATCGCACAGCCTAGTTGGAGTAAACTCCAATCCATTGAGGAAGCTAAGCGGTTTGCAGCAAAAATCGGTTACCCAGTCATCGTGCGGCCAAGCTACGTGTTATCAGGCTCGGCTATGCGTGTGGCTTACAACGAGGCGTCGCTTGAGAACTTTCTCAACTTGGCCGCCAAGGTTGGACGCGACCACCCGGTAGTCATAAGCAAATTCATTAACCGCGCCAAAGAAGTCGAAGTAGACGGCGTCTCAGACGGAGAAAACGTTTTCATCGGTGCCATCATGGAGCATGTTGAAAACGCAGGTGTCCACAGTGGCGACGCAACCATGACTATTCCGCCTCAAGCTCTCAAGCCTGAGGTTCAAAAAGACATTGAAAAAGCCACCATCAGCATCGTTAAAGCTCTCAAAATCCATGGACCCTACAACATCCAATACCTAGTTAAAGACGACGTCGTCCACGTCATCGAATGCAACTTGCGAGCTTCACGGTCTATGCCGTTTGTCAGTAAAACCCGTGGTATAAACATGATTGAGCTTGCCACGTTGGCAATGCTTGGCAAGAAAATCGACGGTGTGAAACTCTCACCCATGACTTTAGCTCCCCACGTGGGTGTAAAGGTGCCGCAGTTCAGTTTCATGCGTCTTAGTGGCGCCGACCCGGTGTTGGGCGTTGAAATGCTAAGCACAGGCGAAGTGGCTTGTTTGGGCGAAAACTTTTCTGACGCCTTCAGTAAGGCGTTGCAATCAGCAGAATTCACGATTCCGCCCAAAGACGGCGCAGTCCTAATCAGCATAGGGGGCGACGATGAACGCAAAGCCCGTGTTGTACCGATTGCACAAGCCTTTGCAGAAATGGGCTTTAAAATCTACGCGACCTTGAACACGGCAAGAGTTCTGAACGCAAACGGCATCAACGCGACGGTTCTTCACAAGGTCAAAGATCCCGACGTCACCCCCAACATCTTGGACTACCTGCAGGAACGCAAAATTGACCTAGTCATCAACGTGCCCATGGCGAACCGCCGCTCAAACATCAACGATATAATCACCGACGGCTACATCATACGGCGGCAAGCAGTAGAATTCAACGTGCCCGTCATCACCAACCTGCAACTTGCCTCAGCATTGGTGGATGTTTTGAAGAAGAAAGGCGAAAACGACAACTCCATCCGCAGCTTAAACGAGTACATGGATGACTTACCCTGGAAGCAATGGTAACACAAGAGCTTCATGCGATGCTCTAATCTATCCAGCATTGTGTTTTTTACCACGACCATCCTAAGTGTTGAAGCCACCACGACCATACGTATGGTCGTAGTCACAGCTATGATGGTCGTAGTAGCGAGCCTTCTAAGGCAACCGTATTTTCTGTGCATTTTGTATTTAAACAAGCAAGACAGAGCCATGGCTTAGAGGTGGGAGCTTGCACATCTATCAAACAAAAAAACAAACGTTTTTTAAAAGTTTAAATCATCGAAAACAGACTAAAAGACAAGTGCCCCAAAAAACGGCGGCAACATGCCGGGGTAGCCTAGCCTGGCTAGGGCGCCAGACTCATAATCTGGAGAACAAAGGTGGCCAAACGCCCATGTCCAGAAGTCGCGGGCTCGAATCCCGCCCCCGGCACCACAATTTTCTGTTAGAATTCACCTTAATTTTTACAGGTTCTTCTTCAGTTTTTGGGTTTGAAAGGAGTAATTAACACACTTTTAAGCAAGGCACAGCGGTTGCTGCCCTTAGCCAAACAACAATAGCTCCAATCGACCAGTCCATATCTTGAAGCACCAGACTATAGCTTGGAGCATAACCTGCACTTCTCAGACGCCCTTGTCTACGCAACCGCACGTCATTTTGAAGCCAGATTACACTAGCGATGAGGACTTACGAGCCCTCAAGACAGGGTACTACATCTAATTTAGGGTTGACTTAAAACAGAAAAGGAAAACTTCCGACGCACCAAAAGGCAAAATCACCACATTTTTAATATTGTTTTACCTACTTTTCGGCGTTAGGTTGCTTGTTCCATGGCTGCACAGCATGTATCCTGGTTTAAAAATTGGCCCCTTGACGTGCCAAAAAGTATAAACTACCCCCCGGTTCCGCTTCAGCATCTCTTGGAGAAAGCAGCACAAGATTTTCCCAACAAAGCAGCGATTGCCTTCTTCGATAAGGAAATCACTTACCGCCAGCTTAACCAGTTCTGCAACCAATTCGCCAACGCTCTCTTCGAAATGGGCATTCAAAGGGGTGACCGCGTAGCAGTCTACCTTCCTAACACGCCCCAATTTATCATCGCTTTTTTTGGCGCTCTCAAAGCCGGCGCCGCCGTCACAGCAATCAGTCCTCTGCATCGTGAACGTGAGGTCGAATACCAACTTGCCGATTCAGGCGCAAAAACCATAGTTGCCTTGGATTCGCTCTGTCCAATCGTGGAGGCGGTACGGCAGAAAACACAGCTCAAAAACGTCATAGCCACAAGCTTAGACGAGTTCTCCTCCGAATCTCCAGCTCCAATACCACACGATGTGCTGTCCCTAAAGTGTCTCGTGGATTCAGCACCGCAAAACAAGCTTAACCTGCCTTTAAACCCTGCGGAGGATTTGGCGGCGCTCCAGTACACTGGCGGCACCACGGGAACAGCCAAAGGCGCAATGCTAACCCACAAAAATCTGCTCTCAAACGCACTTGCCTTCGCCGCTTGGATACGCGGAACCCCAAACGACGTTTTCTTAACCGCTCTTCCGCTATTCCACATCTACGGTATGACAACCAGCATGACGGTGCCAATCAGTTTGGGGGCGAAAATGGTTTTGACGCCAAAGTTTGAATCGGCTAAGATCCTCCAAACCATCCAACAGCAAAAAGCCACGGTTTTCTGCGGCGCCCCAACCATGTATACGGTACTTCTGGCTAACCCGGACCTTGCCAAGTACGATTTAACCTCGATTCGTGTGTGTATTTCGGGCGCCTCGCCGTTGCCGCCACAAGTGCAGAAACGCTTCATGGAAGTCACTGGCGGGTTCCTCGCCGAAGGCTATGGACTCACTGAAGCCTCACCAGTTACTCACTGCAACCCAGTCGACAAGACTATGGCAACTGTGAAAGTGGGCTCAATCGGTCTGCCAATCCCTGACACACAAGCAAAAATTGTAGATTTAGAAACGGGCATGAGAACGCTATCAGTCGGCGAGACAGGTGAACTTGCCGTGAAGGGACCTCAGGTGATGCGGGGGTACTGGCAAAAGCCAGAGGAAACCGCCCTTGTGTTCTGTGATGGCTGGCTTTTAACAGGTGACATTGCCCGGATGGATAGCGATGGCTATTTCTACATTACTGACCGCAAAAAAGACCTCATAAAATACAAAGACTACAGCGTGTACCCCAGAGAACTCGAAGACGTCCTCTACGAGCACCCAGCCGTAAAGTTGTGCGCAGTGGTGGGCAAGCCTGATCCAGCCGTCGGCGAAGTACCAAAGGCTTTCGTAGTTCTCAAGGAAGGCGCATTTGCCACGGAGACGGAAATCATGGCTTATGTAAACGATAAAGTTGCCCCCTACAAAGCAATACGCATGCTTGAGTTCCGAAAAGAGTTGCCAGTAAGTGGTGCAGGCAAAGTCCTAAGGAGACAACTAAAATAAATAACCAAAGAGGTAGAGCCGTTGTTTAAGGTAAATCTTTTATTCTCTCCGCGCCTTCTTGGGTTTGGTGAATGTTGATTGCCTTATTGTGTCAAATGTGGCTCTCCAGTAAAAGATACGGATAAGTTTTGCCGAGTTTGTGGTGCAGCCGTTCCCAAGGTTTCCAGCGAAGAGTTCTCAGTTGCTGGCAGCAAACTGGTTGATAAGGTTACGGAGCTGTTGCATGAGGGGAATGTAACCCGCGTAATCGTTAAGGACGAGACAGGTAAAACGTTGCTTGAAATCCCAGCGACCATCGGCGTAATCGGCGTCGTTATCGCTCCATGGGCAGTTGCGTTGGGTGCCATAGCTGCTTTGGTGGCGAATTGCAGAATCGTCGTTGAAAGAAGGGAATAAAACCGCTTATTCAGGCGGTTTAACTATTAGGAGGAAGATGCCGATTAAGAGCATAATCACGCTTAGTATGCCAAAGAACACAGTGAAAGTTCCCAAGTCAGGAGTGGTGGCAGAATAATAAAGCATTATAGCGCCAATTATGATTAGGATTAGTCCAAAAAATTTCTCTGACAACGAAACCCAGAATGTGTCGCCTTCTTCACTCATGTTTACTCGTCTTCCGCTTGTTTTGCTTGTGTTTCTCTCATATAAACAAGAGGGGTTATTTTAAATTATTCCATAATTGTAAAGCAATCTATGTTAAGCGCTACCTTTCCTCCATAGCCCACAAGTAACAAAACGTAATAAAATTCAATCAACCAACAAAACCGCAAATATTGCCCAATCAACCACCGCCAACAGGGGGCAAAACAGCCAAGACATCCCCGTCTCCAAGCTTTGTCTGTAACCCACTAAGCGTTTGAATGCTAACTCCGTTGACGAGGAACTGCAAAAAACCCTTGGGCTCACCCGTTTTGCCACTATAAACGTACTCAGTGAAGGCAGCACCGTATTTCTGAGAAAGTGTCTTTAGAACCACTTCCACGGTAACCTCTTTGTCATCCGGAAATTGCAGGGTTTCTTCCCGCTTGTTTGTGATTTCCCGCAATACAGTGAAGAGGCGAACTCTAACTTCCACTCAAACTACACCATAACGATGAAGCGTGCGGTAGAAATTAACCCTTATGCAACCACACAACGTGTTACACGGGCAATTCAATGGTGAATTTTGTTCCCTTGCCTTCTTGGCTCTCGAAACTTATTTTTCCATTCAACCCATCCAAAAGATGCTTCACCACAGCCAAACCCAAACCCTGCCCCTTAGCTTTAGTCGTAAACAAAGGTGAGAATACCTTGCTTTTGACTTCTTCAGGTATGCCCACGCCCGTGTCCGCTATACCGATCAGCATCTTATCACTGATTTGTTGAGCGCTAATCATGAGTTTTCCACCGTTTGGCATAGCCTGCACGGCGTTTATGATAAGGTTTGATAGCGCTCGTCTAAGATATGCCGGGTCAGTCCTAACATAAAGCTCTCTAGCAACATTAACAAGAGTCTCAATGTTGTTTGGGATATTTTCAACCAAAAGGGTGCCTGCTATTAGCTCGGTGAGGTTGACTTTCTCTACGTTGGGTTTAAGTGGTCTAGTGTAATCCTGCAGGTCACTTACAATCTTGTTTATGTAAGCAATGTTTTTATCAATGGCATCTATGCTCTCATCCATAAGCTGCCGGCGTTTGCTTTTCGGCATGCCTTTGAGTTCCTCCTTTAGCAAATACAAATCGCCCGTAATCGCCGGCAGAGGGTTACGTATATCATGCCCAACCATGCTGGCGGTCTGCCCTATAGCGGATAACCGTTTAGTACGCTCTTCTTCAGTCTTGTCCTCAACGATAATTATGATGCCCAAAGTTGAAGGATAAGTGGAAACCTCAAACACCGCTTCTTGCTCAGTCTGCCGACTTATGGTATTCATCATAAAACGCGCTGGCTTCCTGTCTCGGAGAGCCTCAAAATAAGGCGTTGTATCAATCTCTTCCATTTCAGGCAAAACATCATAGATCTTCTTACCTAGCGCATCCTTTGCAGGCACAGTTGTGACTCTTTCAGCAGCTTTATTCCAGTGGATTACGTTTAGTTCCCAATCTGTAGCTATGAAGGCTTCGCCAAAACTCTCATAGAGCTCTCTGTAGCTCTGCTCGTTCTCACGTATCTTTCTGGCACGCTCTTCTACCTGTGCCTCCAGAGTCTTTGCGTATTGCTCAAGTTGCCTCTGCATCTGTTTGCGTTCTGTTATGTCACGAAGAATCGCCAAGACAGCCCAATCACCTTTATAATAAATCGGGGCGCCTGTGGCTTCAACAGACAAGTGCCGTCCATCCGCTCTAATCATTTCTTCTTCTCTAGGAAGCACCTTTTTGCCTGCCTGAACGCTGCTAATTCTAGCCTGAACGCTCGCCTGCTCTTGAGGTGGAATGAAGTCAAAGATTGTTCTGTTTTGGAGTTCTTCGAAAGAGCCGATTCCAAAAAGTTTCAGTGCTGCTGGATTAGCGAACATAAAACGTCCTTCTTTGTGGACTACGATTGCATCGGTTGAGGTTTCAATAAGGGTGCGATAATAAAGTTCACTGCTTTTTACTTCCTCTTCAGCTTTCTTCTGTTCTGTAATATCGTCAAATACTCCGACCGAGGCTATCGTCTTGCCTTCCCCATCTTTAATGGGTACAGCAGATGTCAAAACTGTCACTCGTGAACCGTCAGGGCGTTCTATTATTAACTCATCTTTCACCTGTTTGCCAATAAGAAGCGCTCGGTTTACGGGGAGTTTCTCAGGCGGATAAGCCCCACCGCCTAGAAGCAACAAGTGCACTTTTTTGGTTGATGGGTCAGGGATTTCAAGCCCCCTGGGGTCTACACCGAGGAGTTCGATGGCTCGTTCATTGGCGTAGCTTACTTTTTTGCTTTCTTTTTCGACGACGACAACGCCAATGGAAATCGCCGCTAAAATAGTGTCTAAGGTTACCCTGATTAATTCGGCCATGCAATCTTCAACTGACAAAACCGTCAAGAAAATATGGGTGTACTGGGATATTTGAGTCTTCCACTAAAACCATTTTTCACTCAATTTAGAGCAAGCCCATCAGAATGCAGGCAAACTTTAATTTCAAAGCAACACTGACAAAATAGTAGGAATCCAACAATGAAACTGAGTTTATCCAACGGCATCTTTAGCAAATTAAGCTTAACAAAAAACTTCGCTTCTATCCAACAGCTAGGCTTTCAAAACATTGAGTTCAACATGAAAACAGTCAAAAAAGAAAACGACACAGCGGTCTATGTAGCAAAAGAACTTTTGGACCAATCAGGACTAAACTGCCTCACGCTTCATTCCGCGGTTCTCCACGTCAAAGACCCAGTTGAAGTCCACCGAGCCGTTTACTACGGAAAAATATCGCTTGAGTTTGCCCAAAAAATGCGGGTGCCAATCATGACTGTGCACTCAAACATTTCAAAAATGCTGCCTAAGCCGATCCGTGAAAGCTGCCTAGCGGAAATTTTTAGCGGACTGAACGATTACGCAAACAAGCACAGGGTAAAGCTGGCTCTTGAAAACCTATCCTACACGTCGACGGGGTTTGGCAAAAACGTTGAACAACTTGAAGAAGTCCTCGGCATCATAGACGACGGCAGGATGGGCATAACCTTTGATTTTTGTCATGCCTTAGAAACCAAACAAACCAAAAACTTACTCGAAAAGTACGGCAGGCGTGTGTGCAACGTGCATATGGCAGACAAAGCTCACAAACCCTTCATGAAGGAAACCCCAGAGCTAACAGAGTTCCTTGAAACGCTGCAAGGGTATGGTTATGAGGGGCCAATAACATTGGAGATTAAGCATTCAACCCCAATTGAAGAAATTGCCAAAACAAAAGCACTCTTTGAGAACCTACTGAAAAAGCATTGAGCCAGAAGAATGGGCAAATGCCTATTTTATGATTTAGGTCTTAATTATCTGCCTGATTTTTTGAGGAAAGGTTCACTACATTTTTAAAGTACTCAACAAATTAACATTTAATATACTTGAGAGAGGGGAAAATTGAGCGATTTTTGCAGCAGCAACGATAAAAGAGAAGCTGCGAAAAAGCAGCCGCGCCTCAGAACTGCCTTGATTATCGTGCTTGCAGCGGTTAGTTTGGCAGGTCTGTATGCTATAACTACTTATAGTTATCCCCTGTTTCACACCATCGTTGAAGTCTTCAGCATCGTTACGGCGATAGCCATTTTCGCCATAGCTTGGAATACTAGACACATAACAGACAATAATTACCTTCTGTTCTTGGGCATCGCGCTTCTCTTTGTGGCAGGTCTTGCACTCTTTCACACGTTGGCGTACAAGGGAATGGGTGTGTTCCCGAACGTGGCAGGAGCTAACCTAGCGACCCAACTGTGGATTGCCGAGAGGTATGTTTTTGCTTTCTCATTCTTGATTCCACTGCTCCTCATCAAACACAGGATAAAACCAAGAACAGTCCTTATCAGCTACTCGGCATTCATGGTTTTGCTGGCTTTTTCATTCGTTTTCGGGTTTTTCCCGCAAGCCTACGATGACGCCACCCTGACTCAGACTCCTTTCAAAATAATCAGCGAATATATTATATCGTTGATTCTTTTGGTGACGATTGGTTTACTTATCAAAAAGAAAAAGGAGTTCGACCCAAGTGTCTATAAAATGTTGCTTGCTGCTATGGCGTTGGCAATCGCCACGGAGATGGCATTCACTCTCTACACGGATGTTTATGGCATCGCAAACATAGTTGGGCACATGCTAAACATTGTTTCCTTCATCTTCATCTACCAAGCACTCATAGAAACAAGCCTCACAAAACCATATGACAGCCTATTCCGCAACTTAAAACAAAGCGAAACAGCACTTGCAAACCATGCACAAGAACTTACGCAAGTTAACGAGCGGTTGGAAGCAGAGATTGCTGAACGTGAAGCTATTCAAGAGACATTAAGAGAAAGCGAAGAACGCCTGAAGTTAAAGCTGGATTCCGTGCTTTCTCCCGATGTAGCGATAGAAGAGCAAGACTTAGCCAACATCATAGATGTTCCCTCTCTTCAATCAACCATGAACTACCTCTATAACGTTACCAAGATGGGGTTTGCCTTAATAGACCTCAAAGGAAACGTTCTCGTTGGCACGGGCTGGCAAGACATATGCACCAAATTCCACAGAGTTAACCCGCAAACATGCAAGAACTGTGTCGAAAGCGACCTCGAACTAACGAATGGGCTGAGGAAAGGGGAAGTTCGCCTCTACAAATGCAAAAATAACATGTGGGACGTCGCTACTCCACTATTTATAGGTGATAAACATGTGGGCAACGTCTTCTTTGGTCAATTCTTCTTTGACGACGAAACGGTCGACCGAGACTTATTCATAGCACAAGCAGAAAAATACGGCTTTAAAGAGGAGTACCTTGCAGCTTTCGACCGTATTCCACGGTTCAGCCGACAAAGAATCAACGACCTCATGATATTTTACGCTTACCTCTCCGAGTTAATTTCTAAGCTAAGTTATTCCAACCTCAAATTAGCTAAATCCTTATACAACCAAAAAGAACTGCAAGCAAAACTCGAAGACAAAGCAGCCGAAGTTGAAGAATACGCTTCCCAAATGGAGCAGCTTGCAGAGGAAAGGGCGCGTAAACTAAAAGATGCAGAGCGCCTCTCTGCTATAGGTGCAACTGCAGGCATGGTGGGACATGACATACGCAATCCCCTGCAAGCAATAACCGGTGAAATGTACCTTCAACGGATGACGATTGAATCGCTACCTCCCAGCGGGGCAAAGCAAGAACTTCTGGAAGGTATGAAAAGTATCGAGGATAATTTGCTCTATATTAACAAGATTGTGGCAGACCTACAAGACTTCGCTAAACCCTTAAACCCTAAGAAAGAACAAGTCGACGTCGAAAAAGCTGTAAATGATGCCTTATCCATGGTAACGATTCCCAAAAATATCAAAATAACCGTAACCATCGATAAAGACTTACCGTATCTTATCGGCGATTCAACGATGCTCAAACGCGTGTTAACAAACCTGCTACAAAACGGCGTCCAAGCCATGCCTAAAGGCGGAAACCTCACAGTTCACGCTCAGCTCAAGAATCGTTACATAAGCCTTGAAATCAAAGACACAGGCGAAGGAATCCCCGCTGAAATCCAAGACAAACTATTCACACCTTTAATGACAACTAAAGCCAAGGGGCAAGGCTTCGGCTTAGCTGTTGTTAAGCGCATGACCGAAGCAATGAACGGCACCGTGACCTTTGAAAGCCAGCCTGGGCAAGGAACAACCTTCATCCTTCAATTTCCAACTTAGCACAAATTATTTTTTAAAGCTCACAGCAGCATATCCGACTACACTAGAGTGGTCGCCGGTGATGTCTCCACTGTTGTGGTAACTTAGAAGTGAAGCCTTCGCATTCACGCCTACTGCATAGGTAATCAAAGTGGTTATCGGCGCGTAACCACATGCAGTTATATTCTGTTTCTCAACAATGTCAAAGAAGCCTTTAGCATCTAAAGCAGTTACAGCTTTGAGGGCAGCTTGATCCTTGGCAGCTGCAGCCTTTGCGCTTTCATAGTGCGTCATGTCAGAGGAAGCAATGACTACCGTGTTTGTGGCATCCAAGGCTTCAGTGAGTGCTCTGCCAACCTCGACTGCTGAGTCATAATCCTGCATTAAAAAGCACAAAGGCACAACCTTAAATGAGTTGCCGTAGAGGAACTGCAGAAACGGGAGTTGAACTTCAATTGAATGCTCAAACCGGTGCGCAGTCTCGTCAACATCGACGATGGCGGTTTCACGCAAAATCGCATCAGCCAAACCAGAGTTCACTTCGATGTCGCCTAATGGTGTACGCCAAACGCCTTCACGCATCAATGCCAACGCACTGCCGTACCCAGTGTGGTTGGGTCCAAGCAATACAACCGTGTCAGGTTTGCCGTCTTGGGCTAACTCAAAGAAAGCATGGGCTGCCACAGGACCGGAATACATGTAGCCTGCATGGGGACAAATCAATCCCACGATGTCTCGCGGGTGACTATGAATGTTAACTTGGGGGAGTTTTTTGGGTCCGAGCTCATGGAGGAAACAGGAGCGAATTTGTGCTCTGAGCGCTTCGGCGTTGCCCTCATAAAACTGGTTTGCTACGATGGGACGCCGAATCGTCGGCAAATTCTTAGCCTTCCTCCTCCTCTTCGCGTGTGACTTTGGCTTCAAAGTCTTCTATCGTGGCGGGTGGATCGCGGTCTGGAGCTAATTCGCCTCTTTCACGGAGCACTTGGCGAGCTAGCAGCCAGAATATGACGGCTAAGGCTCTGCGTCCTTTATTGTTGGTTGGAATAACCAAGTCGACGCCTGTGAACTCGTTATCGGTGCTGCATAAAGCGACGATAGGGATGCCGACGGCGCTGGCTTCTTTAACAGCCTGAGCGTCTGCACGTGGATCAGAAACGACGATGACTTCGGGATCAATGCGGTTGCTGTACTGTGGATTACTGAGTTGCCCAGGAATGAACCTTCCGATAAGCGGTGTGGCGCCGGTAAGCTTGCAAAACATTCTAACTGGTTCATGCGCATAGAGCCTGGTCGCTGCAACAGCGACTTTTGCCGGTTCATAGCGTGAGAGGAATTTGGCTGTGGTTCGGATGCGGTCATCGGTTTTTTTAACATCCAAGACGAATAGACCATCTGGTCGAACACGGTAGATGAATGGCTCCATGTCAAGAGTTTTCATGCGTGTCCCTATGTGGATACCTGCAGAGAGCAAGGTATCTCTTGGCAAAAGAAGGGTTTCTTCAGGCTGGGTTTCCACAACCTCCGATGCCTGTTCAATCTCGGATGACGTGTTTTCCGTTTTTTCGTCGAGGGGAATCTCGGTTTCTATGATTCCCTCTTCGCCTTCAACTGGTTGATTTTCTTTTTCTTGGTCTTCAGACATTCGATTCATCTTCTCTTTAGCGTATGTTTAAGTCAGCCATCCTGGCTCGGTCGCCAAGGAAATGCTCAATACGTATGAGCTCGTTGAGTTTGGCTATACGTGCACCTTCAACCACGCCTGTCTTAATCACAGGGCATCTGTAGGCAACTGCCAAATGAGCGATGTGCCAGTCACACGTATCACCGCTTCTGTGAGACATGACGGCATAATACCCATTCCGCTGGGCAGTCTCAATTGTTTCAGCTGCATCGGTTAAGGTGCCTATCTGGTTGACTTTTATGATGATAGCGTTTCCAGCGTTAATCTTAATTCCATTATTTAACCTTTCAGTATTACTCGTGAACAAATCGTCTCCGCAAACTATGCAATTCTTTGCTCTGCGGGTTAGTTCAGCAAAACTTTCGAAGTCCTCTTCTTGGAAGGGGTCTTCAACATAAGCAAGATGATATTTATCGATGAGTTCTAACATGTATTCTAACTGCTCGGCAGTGTCGCGTTTTTTGCCCTCGCTTTCATAAACGTATTTTTCTTCTTTAGGCTTCCAAAACGATGAAGCGGCCACATCTATACCGAACCCGCATTCAAAATCCATTTCGTTACCGACCTCTTCGGTGGCTCGGGCAATGGCTTCAAAAGCGCTTTCAGTGTCTATGTTGGCTATCCAAGCGCCTTCATCGCTTTTGCCCCCATTGAAGCTGGTGCTTTTTCGCCTCAGAGAATCGCCAATTTTCTTATGGATAAGGGTGTTGGCGGTTTGAGCTTCCAGAAAACTCTCTGCGCCATGTGGGAGAGCAAGGTATTCTTGGATGTCAGGTGTTTTCCCCTGGGTGTGTGCTCCACCGCTTATGCAGTTGCCTAAAGGAAAGGGCAGGGTGTTTGCAGCGTTGCCTCCTAGGAATTGGAAGAGAAGAAGCCCATGGCTGTTTGCTGCTGCTTCGGCGTTTGCGATGCTGATGGCAAAAGCGGTGTTTCCCCCGATGTTCTTAAAATCGGTGGTGCCGTCGATTTCACGTAATGTGTTATCGATTTCTTCTTGGAAATCAGCGTTTAACCCTGCAAGTTCAGGGGCTATTATGTCGTCAACTTTTTTGATGGCAGCTTCTACACCGCCCTGAGGAGGATAGTATACGACTTCTGTTTTTCCACGGCTTTTGCCTGCTGGTGCGCCTGCTCTGCCGAAGCCTGAGGTTGTGATGACATCGACTTCTATGGTTTCTTCTCCACGACTGTTAAAAATTTTTCGGGCGATGAGGTCCTCGATGATTGACGACAAGCTGTTACCTCAAATGGCTATAATTTTGTTACGCGCTTATTTTAGGTTTCGGAAACCTGAAAAGAAGGTTTTTGTTTTGGGGTGCTATAAGCTGTTCCAACGGTTTAGGGCTTCTTGACGTTTCTTTTCTTGTTTTAGGTCTTGGATTTCCATGAAAAGAGCGCTGGCTTTGAGGTATTGGTTGTGGTATTCTCGAATGGTTTCCGTCATGTCCTCTGACCACTTCAACAAATGTGGATAGTATGGCATAACTTCTGCGGTTTCCTGTGCATTTTCAAACCAGAACTCAGGATAGCTGCCCCTTTTGCCCTGAACAGTTATGTTATAGCCATGCTTCTCTAAAATTAAACCCAAACGTCCAAGTACACGTCTAACTGGACGGTCAATGACTATGGGATATTTATCGGCAACTTGGAGGTACTGATCAATGGATTCATGGATATGCGGTTTGAGGTGCCACCATGGTTCAGGGTTGTCAAGTTCTTGTTTGACGTTTTTTTCAGCATCATCTATGAGTTCGTTGACTTCCATCTTCATCTGGCTGATTTGCTCTTCCTTCAACTTCAGGGTTACATTGAGATACTTAGCGAAGTATTCTTTGGCAGTTTTCTTGTACCATTCTGAAGCGAACGCTGCAGTCTGGGTGATAAATCTTGTTTTGAGTTGTTCCATTCGCTTGAGGTAGGGCAAAAGCTGACTTTCTTTCTGCTCAATTAACCCATCGAGGTTTACGCTCATGCCCCTGCCTCACCTTCTTCTCGGGTATATCTGCCCATGAACCTTTATGGCGGGTTGATGATAAAAGATTTTGGCAAGACACAGCCTTGTCTTTTTATTGCTCGTTTGATTGTTCCATAACGGCTTTTCCATCCCTTTTCCAATGCACACCTTTAGGCTTCTTCAACATGCCTCCACACTCACATTGCAGCGTTTTCAATATGGAGCCATGTAGAATGTGTGGAGAAAGACGCATTCCCACACCGAAACAGACAACGTAAAACATCCTAACCCCGCAAAGCAACCAAAACCATAAGCCGCCATGTGGCAACCCTAAAACCGCCACATCCGCATAACAAAAAAGAAGCAGCCGCAAAAACTGATCTTGCAAACCCATTACAATAATATCATAGGCTAACCAAGGTTGTCTTAGTGTTTCTTCTAAATCCGCTGTTCTGACACTACAGGTTCGATTGGTTGAGCAAAGAATATTTTTTATCTGTCTAGTGCTATTAGCATCCATTCAAGGTGTAACTTTATGGGTAAAGGGTCAGGGTATGGGAAAGTAATATTGTTCGGGGAACATTTCGTGGTCCACGGGGTGCCAGGCATCGTATCCGCGATTGATTCCTCAACTGATGCAGAGGTCAAAAAAGGCATCAAAGGTTTAAACATCAAAGACGAACGCAAAACTGCCAAGGGGTACAGCGAAGAAAAACGGCTACAACAGGTCGAATCCATCGAACGCATGCTAAAAGCCATGGATTTAGACCCCAAAACACCGCTTGACATCTGGATAGGCGGCACACTTCCGGGTTTTAGCGGTCTTGGAGCTTCCGCCGCAAGCAGCGTTGCCATCGCACGAGCCATCAGCCAAGAATTAAACCTCAACCTCTCAAACGAGAAAATCAATGCAGTAGCTTATGAGGGCGAAAAAGCTTACGCTGGCAACCCCAGCGGCATCGACAATACCGCGGCAACTTATGGCGGTTTGATGTGGTTTAAGAAGAACCCCGCTGGCGGACAAGACTTCGTAGAAAAAATCCATGTTAAACGTCCCATCGAAATCGTCATAGGCAGCACGGGGAAAGTTGCCAACACCAAAGCCATGGTCGAGGGCGTGGCCGAACGCAAAAAAGCAAACCCCAAAAAATACGACCCGCTCTTCAAGCAGGCCGAAAACCTCGCAGTCGCAGGACGCAAAGCCCTTGAATCAGGCGACCTAAAAAAAGTCGGCGACCTCATGAACGAAAACCACCGCCTCCTCCAAGAAATCGGCGTTTCCAGCAAAGAACTCGACCTGCTCGTGGATATGGCTCGAAAACAGGGTGCGTTTGGTGCGAAACTTACGGGTGGCGGAGGCGGAGGCTGCATGGTCGCACTAACGCCGGGCAAGGATTTGCAGGGCAAAGTTGCAAGCGCATTTAAGACTGCAGGCTTTGAGTTCTTAAGCACAAAAATCGGCGTTGTAACATACTGAGGAATAATTTTGGGTTTGCGAACTTTCATTGAAATGCTCGACAAGAACGGTGAACTTGCAAGAATCAGAACGCCTGTCTCCACGGAGTATGAGATGGCAGGCATCATAAACGCGCTGGGAGAAGCCCCAGTCTACTTTGAGAACGTGAAAGAGTCCAATTATCCTGTGGTGGCGGGGTTGGTTTCCAGCAAAGAGCGGATTTGCCGTTCCATGGGGATAACCAAAGAGCAACTGCTGCCAAAACTGCTCAGCGCCATCCAAAACCCAATTCCGCCCCAGGTCGTAGAGGAGGGCGCTTGCCAAGAAGTCGTTGAAGCAGACGTGGACTTAACCAAACTGCCCATCATGCGTTACACGGAGCGGGACGGCGGCAAATACATCGCTTCAGCCGTCGCAATCATCAAAGACCCAGAATCCGGCGCCCGCAACATGTGCTTCCACCGGCTCATGCTAAAGGACAAAAATCACTTTGTCGCCCGCATAGTCGAGAACAGAGGCACCGACACTGCGCTAAAGAAAGCGGGCGGAGAACTCGAAATAGCCTTCTGCATTGGCAACTCCACTGCCACGTTGCTTGCTGCCGCCACGACCTTGCCGATGGGTGTTGATGAGCTGGGAATGGCTAACGCCCTGGAGAAAAGTGACCTTGTCAAGTGCAAGACCGTGGATATTGAGGTGCCTGCGGACTGCGAGTTTGTGTTGGAAGGGTGGATAACCAAAGAAAAAGCGTCAGAAGGCCCGTTCCTTGATTTGACAGGCATCGTTGACCGGGAACGCCAGCAACCGATTGTTGAAATCAACTGCATAACCCACCGTCAAAACCCCATTTACCAAACCATCCTAGCAGGCAAGAACGAGCACAAGTTCCTCATGGGCATGCCCAAAGAACCCACCATCTTCGCTGAAGTCAGCAAAGTATGCGATTGCAAAGATGTGTATATTACACCCGGCGGTTGCAGTTGGCTGCATGCAGTTGTACAAATCAGAAAACAGAATGCTGACGACGGCAAGAAAGCCATAGCCGCCGCGTTCAAAGGGCACGGTTCGCTCAAACACTGCGTCATCGTCGATGAGGACATTAACATCTATGACCCGCATGACGTGGAATGGGCGATTGCAACCAGGTTCCAAGCTGACAAGAACGCCGTTATTCTCTCGAATCAACCCGGTTCGTCGCTTGACCCATCCGGCGACCTATCGGAAGGCAAGAAAGCAACAACAGCCAAAGCAGGCCTAGATGCGACTGCACCGTTGGTGTCAACGGGCAAGGGCTTTAAGAAAGTAGACTACATGAAAGTTGACTTAACCAAGTACAAGTGACAGGTATGGAATTAACCAAGCAAGAGCAAGCCATGCTGGATGGCAAAGAAGGCTATGCTGTGCGCAAAAGCATGGAGATACTGGTTGCGCTGGGCGAGATTTTCGGTGCAAAAAGCTTAATCGACGTTGGAAGCGTGCAAGTGGCAGGCGTAAGCTACCACAACCTTGGCGATGCTGGCCTAGAATTTCTGGATTCGTTGGCGGCTGACGGCAAGGTCAAAGTGCTAACAACCCTTAACCCTGCGGGCATGGACTTGGAAAACTGGCAGCAACTCGGCATAAGCCCCGAATTTGCAGAAAAACAAAACCTTGTCATCGACGCTTTCCAACGCATGGGCATCCTTGTCAGCTGCACCTGCACACCCTACCTCATCGGCAACCTACCCCTCTATGGCGAACACGTCGCATGGTCCGAAAGCTCAGCGGTAACCTTTGCCAACTCGGTCTTGGGCGCACGGACCAACCGTGAAGGCGGACCGTCAGCCTTGGCAGCGGCTTTTGTGGGCAAGACGCCCAATTATGGGTTGCATCTTGACGAGAACCGAGTGCCAGACGTGCATGTTCAAGTCAACACAGAACTTTCCAAGCTTTCTGATTGGGGTGCACTGGGCTATGCGGTGGGCAAGAAGGCGGAAAACAAGATCCCATACATCACAGGTATTAAAACAGCCGACCTCGATAGCCTCAAATCGTTCTGCGCGTCAGTGGTGACTTACGGGGCTAAACCGCTCTTCTACGTTAAGGGCGTAACGCCTGGCGCTGAAGCACAAAAACAGCCCGCCCAAACCGTGACAATAGAGTCAGCCGACATCAAAAACGCTTATGACAACATCAACGACCAAGTAAGCGACATAGACTTTGTCTGCGTCGGGTGCCCCCACTGCAGCATCAAAGAAATCCAGCAAATCGCCGACCTAATCAAGGGCAAAAAGGTCGCAAGGGGCACGGAGCTTTGGGTTGCCACATCCCGAACCGCAAAGCAACTCTCGGACAAGCGTGGCTACACGGCCATCATCGAGGAGGCAGGCGGCAAATTCGCCTGTGACACCTGTATGGCGGTGGCACCCCTCAAGGGCAGGTTTAAGGCGCTTGCGACCACGTCGGCTAAGGGCTGCTTCTACTCACGGCAGAACCTTATGAAAACTAAGATGGGAAGTATGAAAGAATGTGTTGATGCGGCGGTGACTGGAAAATGGAACAACTAAAAGGAAGAATAATCTACAAAGGCAAGGCGGAAGGCGAAGCACTCGTCACGTCGATGCCCATTAGCTTCTACGGCGGCGTGGACCCAAACACGGGTGTCGTGCTCGAAAAGGGGCATGAGTTGCAAGGGCAAAGCATCAAGGGCAAGATTTTGGTGTTTCCGCAGGGCAAAGGAAGCACCGTGGGCAGTTACACACTGTACCGCATGAAAAAGAACCAAACTGCCCCTGCAGCCATGATAAACAAAGAAACCGAAACCATCGTCGCTGTGGGCGCCATCATCAGCGAAATTCCCTTCGTAGACAAAATCGATATTACCAAAATCAAGACAGGCGATAAAGTAAAAGTGGAAGATGACACAATTTCTCTACTGTAATTTTTTCTAATGTGTTTATGAACTAATAATTGATGCATCGTCTGCAGATGCTTGTTTGCTCCCTTTTTACTACTACCGCTTTATTGAACCCTTTCTGCCCTTTAACTGTCCGCCAAATTTTTTCGTCCGCTAAGGATTTGGAGCACTTGGATGCTTGCTTACAATGCTTAATCAAGCGATAGCTTGTGAGGATTTATGTGGACTCAACATGCTTCCACAACCACAAGAATACCCAACCAACATGGAGCCATGTTGAACGTGTGGTGTGATTATCTTATGCCACACCGAAACAGACAAAAAGAAACGTTGCAACCACAAAAAACAACCGCCCACACAAACCATCTTGTGGCACACTAAAAACGGCCACACTCACATAAAGACGAAAAACAATCATACGTAAAAAAAACCGAGAATTCACCTATTAAATCCGCGATTGCCACACCAAGCTTTGGGCAAACAACTGTAATATTAAATTAGCAGAACTTGATAAGTCATAGGTAGGTTTCGATTACGATGAATACTGAAAGACCAGTCATCCTTAAACTTGGCGGTTCAGCCATAACAGATAAAACAGGCGAATTAGCCGCAAAAACCGAAGTCATAAACCGCTTAGCAGAAGAAATCAAGAGGGCAGACCTCGATAACCTCATCATCGTCCACGGAGGCGGCAGCTTTGGTCACCCGACCGCCGCTAAATACGGCATAAAAGACGGCTACAAAGAAGACCCTGCCCAAAAGATAGGCTTTGCCGAAACCCACCACGTCATGACCGTGCTCAACGGCCTAGTTATGGATGCACTTATTTGGCATGAAATCCCTGCGGTGAGCGTGGCACCTTCATCCTGCATGGTTACTGAGAACGGCAAAGTCAAGTACTTCGATGAAACAGTCTTTAAATCCATGGCAAAACTGGTATTCACACCCGTCATGTACGGCGACGCAGTTTTAGACGAAAAATTAGGTTTCACAATCCTGTCCGGCGACCAACTCGTTGCCTACTTAGCCATAAAATACAACGCTAAAAAAATCGTCATAGGCACCGACACGGACGGACTATTTGACAGCGACCCCAAAACCAACCCCAACGCCAAACCCTACAAACACCTAACCCTAAAGGAACTCAAAGAGATTCAACCAAAACTCGGCAAAGCAACGGGCACCGACGTCACCGGCGGCATGGCAAGCAAAATCGCCGAGCTTATCCCAGCCATCGAACAGGGAACCCACGTCACAATCACAGGAGCCACAAAAGGCTTATCCATCTACAGAGCATTAACAGACCAAAGCATCCTAGGCACAGAAATCGAGAAGGCGTAACATGGCAGAAAAAACAGAAAAACGAAAAATTGACCACATAAAAATCTGTCTAGAAAAAAAAGCTCAAGCCAAAAAAGCCACAGCCGGCTTTGAAGACATCCAACTCATCCACCGCGCCCTCCCTGAAATCAACAGGCAAACAATCGACCTTTCAACTACCTTCTTAGGCAAAAAATTCAAAGCACCCATCATCGTTGGCGCCATGACGGGCGGTACCGAAGAAGCCATACCGATCAACTCAGCCATAGCCCAAGCCGTGGAACAGCTAGGATTAGGTATGGGAGTGGGAAGCCAGAGAGCAGCCGTAGAAAAATCAAGCCTTGAAAAAACCTACAGGGTGGCACGCGAAAAAGCGCCAAACGCCTTCTTAATCGCCAACGTCGGCGGTGTACAGCTTGTTCACGGTTACGGCGTAAAAGAGGTAAGGCACATCGTGGAGATGATTGACGCTGACGCCGTTGCAATCCACCTTAACGCTCTACAGGAAGCCGTGCAACCAGAAGGACAAACTAACTTCCAAGGCGTCTTGGGCAAAATCGCCGAAGTCGTAGATGCAATCGACGTGCCAGTAATCGTCAAAGAAACAGGCGCAGGAATCTCCGCCGAAGACGCTAAAGCACTTGAAGCTGCAGGCGTCAAAGCCATCGACATCAGCGGGGTGGGAGGCACAAGTTTTGCCGCAGTCGAATATCACCGTTCAGACAAGAAAACAAACGTTGTCCACAATTTTTTAGGCGAGGCATTCTGGGACTGGGGCATACCAACCGCAGTCAGCTTAATCGAAGTCGCTCAAACCGTGAAATTGCCCTTGATTGCCAGCGGGGGCATACGAAGCGGCACCGATATAGCAAAAGCCATAGCAATCAACGCCAGCTTAGCAAGCATCTCCCAGCCCATCCTTGAAACCGCAGTCCTAGGCGTAAAAGAAACAGAGGAAAAACTTCGATGTTTAATCGAGGAATTAAGAAACGCCCTGTTCTTGGTAGGCGCTCAAAAACTATCCGACCTACCACAAACGCCTGTTGTGATTACGGGTAAAACCGCTCAGTGGCTGCAAGCCCGAGGCTTTAACCTGCAAAAATACGCCAAAAGAGGAGCCTACTAACCATGGATGTTGAGAAGTTCTTGGAAGAAAAAGCACCCTTAATCGACAAAGCAATCGAAAAATACATTCCCCGCAGGTTCACCGAAAACTCGGTGCTCTTCAAAGTTAACCCACCAATGTACAGCTACACCCTTGAACCACTCAACAAGGCAATTGCTGAACCCATCTGGGACATGCTGGACCGCGGAGGCAAACGTTGGCGACCAGCCCTCTTCCTACTTATATGTGAAGCCCTCGGCAAAAAGGATGATTACTGCCTTGACCTATCCATCATCCCCGAAGTTATCCACAACGGCACCCTAGTCATCGACGACATCGAAGATTCCTCTGAACTTCGCCGTGGCAAACCATGTACCTACAAGATTTTCCAAATGGACATTGCTGTTAACGCTGGAAACGCCATGTACTACCTGCCGCTCCTGTCCCTCATGACTCAAAAAAATCAGCTTCCAGCAGAGATGCAGCGGGATATCTACGAGGTTTACGTGCAAGAAATGATTAACCTGAGCATGGGACAAGCCATGGATATAGCTTGGCATCGAGGCATAGCCAACGCCGATGATTTAGACGAGCAGGATTACCTTCAGATGTGCGCCTACAAGACAGGGACACTTGCGCGTATGGCTGCGAAGATGGCTGCGGTTCTTTCAGGCGCTGACCCCAAGCTTGTGGAAAAACTCGGGCGTTTTGCTGAAAGCATCGGTGTTGCCTTCCAAATGCAAGACGACCTGTTGGACTTGACAGGAGAAGAGTTTGCCAAGAAAAAAGGCGGCGTTGGGCAGGATATTACTGAAGGGAAACGGTCCCTGATGGTTATTTACACAATCAAAAAAGCCAGCAACGCCGATAGGAAACGGCTAATTGAAATCCTCAACATGCACACTTCTGACCAGCAACTACGTGACGAAGCTATCGCACTCATGCAAAAGTATGGTGCCATGCAACACGTCAAGGAAACCGCAGAACGGATGGTTATGGAAAGCTGGGCTGAAGCGGAAAAACTTTTGCCGACGCCGCTGGCTAAGGAAAAATTAAAAGCGTTCGCCGAATTCTTGATAAAGCGCAATAAGTAAGGTTTGGCGAGCGTAGAGAGTTTGGCACTAGAACAAAATGCAGAGCTTAAAGAGTTAATCAGAAAAGCAGCCCTTTTAAACGCGGTTTCGCATGATGGCAAAGCGCAGGCAGGCGCTTTGGTCGGTAAGATTCTCGGCGAAAAAGCAGAGTTGCGCACCCGCGTGAAGGAGCTTTCAGTTGTAATTAACTCAGTCGTCAATGAAGTTAACAGTCTGTCACTTGAAGAGCAGAAGGCAATCGTGGAGAAAAACTGGCCTCAAACCCTGAAAAAACATGAAGCTGAGGACAAAAAGCTCCCGCCACTTCCAAACGCTGATAAATACAAGCAAATCGTCACCCGCTTTTCTCCCAACCCAGACTGTGTCCTACATCTCGGCTCAGCTAGAGCCATACTCTTAAGCCACGAGTACGCACGCATATACAACGGCAAGTTTATCCTCCGCTTTGAAGACACCGACCCAAAAGTGAAAAAACCCAGCCTAAAATTCTATGACAGCATCAGAGCAGACCTCAAGTGGCTAGGTTGCAAGGCCGACGAGGAATACATCCAAAGCGACCGACTTCCAATATACTATGAGTACACAGAGAAGCTCATCGCTAGCGGAAACGCCTATGTCTGCACTTGCATACCCGACGAGTTTCGATCAAAAATCCTGGCAAAACAACCGTGCCCATGCCGCAACCTGCCCACCTCTGAACAATTGGAACGCTGGAATCGGATGCTGAACGGCGGCTATCAAGAAGGGCAAGCAGTCGTACGAGTGAAAACTGATTTGGAGCACCCGAATCCTGCTGTCCGCGACTGGCCAGCCCTGCGCATAATCGATACCAAAAAGTATCCCCATCCTCGTGTAGGCAGCAAATACGTTGTTTGGCCACTCTACAACTTGGCGGCAGGATTAGATGACCATTTACTGGGCATTACCCACATCATACGAGGCAAAGAACACTACACAAACATGGTTCGACAGAAATACATGTACCAACACTTTGGCTGGGAATACCCAGAAGCCATCCACTATGGTAGACTTAAAATCACAGGTGCATCGTTGAGTAAATCAAAAATCGTCGCCGGAATTAAAGAAGGAGATTTTGCCGATTTCGATGATCCACGGCTGGGCACCTTCCAAGCCCTCAGAAAACGAGGTATCACTCCAGAAGCCATCAAAAAAGTCATCATCGACGTTGGTATAAAATCAAACGATGTCACGCTCAGTTGGGAAACTCTTAACGCTTACAACCGCAAAATTCTGGATGCAACGAGCAATCGCTACTTCTTCGTAGCGCAACCTGTAGAGTTAACGGTGTTGAAGGTGCCGAAAGTTTTTCAGGCTAAACTGCTCCTGCATCCGGAGCATCCCGAACGAGGCTACCGAGAATTTACAGTTAAACCAAGCGGTGAAGGAGAGATTGTAAGCTTTTGGATTTCACGTGCAGATGCAAAAACTATGCAACCACAACAGACCATCCGACTCATGGAACTCTTTAATGTCCAAATTCAAAAAGTAAGCGACAAGGCTGTAACGGGTACCTATGCTAGTGAATCCTATGAAGAGGCTAGAAAACTCAAAGCCCAGCTTATCCAGTGGATTCCTAAGGGTGCAGAGTACCCAACGCAGGTTATCTTGCAAGATGCATCGGTTACTGAGGGGTTTGCAGAGTTAGCTTGCAAAAAGTTAAAGCCTAACACAATCATACAGTTTGAGCGTTATGGTTTTGTCCGCGTGGATGAAGTCGGCGGAAAACTGGTAGCTTATTACGCTCAAAAATAGGTGGAGAAAGATGCGAAAACTCAACGATAAAGCGATAATTTGGCCAATCTACTTCGACCAAGCTAAAACCCGTAAAGAGGGGCGTCGGATACCCAAAAATCAGGCGGTTCAATCTCCGAAGATCTTTGAAATTGAGCAGGCAGTTGAGAAGCTTGCTTTAAAATATGAAGTAAACGTTGATGCACATTATCCCAAGATGCCATGGGCTAAAACTGGCATGCTTACAGTTGAGAAGAAGGAATCCAAAGAGAAGCTCATTCAAAAGATCGCAAAACAGTTAGTGAAGATTAAGAGTCAGCAACCACAACAACCGATTAAACGTTAAAGAAAACCTTAGGCTTTTTCTTTGCTTATCAGGACAGCGTTGATTACGCCGTCGTTGCCTGGGCGGCTAGTAACTTTTGCTAAGCCCAAGGCAGTTTCGATTTCTGCACCCTTAGTTATAACGCCTCGGCGGTTGTAGTCAACGTTGGCAGCATTGTGAACAACTCTGACAATTTCGGTTTTCTGAGTTTTGCCAGTTTTGGGGTCGGTTACGGAAGCGTATTTGTCGGCTAAAACTTTAACTTTTTTGTTTCCACCTAAGCCACGTGAGATTTTCCTTCTGGGCTCTCCAAGGATTGTTTCAGCTGGGTATCCGCCTGCTTCAAATTTTTTCTTGGTACGATAGACTCGTTTTTTGCCGCCTGTTAATTTTCTTTTGCGTAAATGGCTTTGAGTAGACATAGTCCTCTTTCCCTGATTGCGTAGTCAGTAAAATTGTCTGTTTCAATATAAACATATCCGTTTGTAAATTGTCGATAGCCACGTCCTTTGAGCTCTGCTGGCTCGTTTAGATTACTAGTTAATGCAACCAAAAAACTGTTTTCGTCTCATCTACTGTTAGAGAATTGTAAGCTTTATGTGTGTGGAGGTTTTAGGGTTGCCACATGGTTGTTTTAGGAACGCTTTGCTTTTTTGGTTTGCAACGCTTTCCAATGTCTGCCTTGGTGTGAAAGCCGTGTTTCTCTCCACATGCTCTACATGGTTGCATGTTGAGTTTTGCTGGGTGTGGGTGTGGAGGCATGCTGAAAGAGCCTAAGGTGGTACATCGAAAAGTGAAGAAAAAACCGTTAATTAAAGCAACCAAGCGAACAATGAAGGGACTGGATTGGTATTCACATTAAAGACTTATTGTGGTGCCTTTATCCTTTCATGGTTGATTTCTTGAACTTTGTAAGATAGACTATCAAGCTTACACTAACTATAGTTAGTAACGCTGAAAGGGCTGCTATGACCAGTGCTGTTGGGAGAGGCTCTGTTGTTTGAGGTTCTGTTGGAGCGGGAGACGATGCAGTTGCTGGGTGGGGTAGTTTCACGTTGATGGCAGGGATATCAAACGGTGACATGGAAGGGTAGCGATCTCTGCCTACTTCCACGGTTACATTCCTATATTGCTCATAATCTGTGTAAGTGATTTTTAGTATGTAGGGTGAATCGCCTACGCCATCGCCGTCTTTATCAGCACCCTCGTAATCGCTCCAGTAGTTGCCCACTGTGCCATTATACCAGAAGTTAACGGGCGGGTTTCTGATGAATGCCACAACCGCGTTTTTGCTGTTATGGTTAAAGTTGTTGCCATAGATGAAGTTGTTAAACCAGGCTTCTTGGTTTGTGTTCATGAGAATGCCTTCATAGTTGTCTTGGAAATTGTTACCGACTACCCGGTTGTTGACTCCAAGATTGTAGAGGGCGATTCCTTTGATGTCAGTTAAGGTGTTTTTGCAAATTTCCGACTCTCTGATCCCACCCCAAATGCCATATTGTTCAGGCTGAGGCGCAAAAGCTGGAACTTCCTGACTGGTTCCAACGATGTTGTTTCCCTCAATCTTTATGTTTCGAGGAACACTTTCTTTAGGACTGCCGGGCAAGAACTGGATTCCGGTGGCAAAGGACTGATTCATCAATGCTATGTCGTTACTAACGATGTTCACATATGAAGCGTTCCTTACAACTATGCCGCACAGGGTTTCCCTAAAGGTGTTCTGGATAATTGTTATGTTGGTTGAGTTCTCAACTGTTATTCCGGTGATGCAGCCCTCAAACGCTATGTTGGTGATTGACACAACACTTACGCCAGCGACGTGAACCCCAGGAAGCCAGCCGATGGGCACCATGAGGTGGGTGTCAACTGAGGGTTTTGTAAGAGTGTAGCCGTTGCCATCAAGCACTACATTTGAGCGCTGAACCTCTATTGTATTGTTGATATCATTAGTGAACGTGTAGGTGCTTCCGACCTGCTTTATAGGTGCTGATGATGGATCAATGCTTCCGTCACTTTTTATGTAAATCGGCGTTGGCAATTCTGGAAGGGGTGTGAAATTTGCACTAACCAAAGTGGCAAATAAGAGGGCACCAACTAAAATCAAAATCAATAACAACAACGCCGCGATTGAAGATGCCGATGATTTCTTTCTCATGGAACTGCCCTCTTTTTGTACTTCTTAAAATAAACTAAAAGGCCGGCAGCCGAAAAAACGGCTGAAGCTGATGTTATTGTAACTAAGCTTAGTGGGGAAGCCTCCGATGTTTGGGTCTCGGGTAAAGAATTCAATGACGCAGTCGCCCAATCTGGAAGTTGAATGCTAACGCCATCAATGTCAAAGGGAGCCATAAGCGGAAGATTATCTTGGAAATAAACGACAGTTACTTCTCTTTGCAGTTCCTCGTCCCAATGGATTTCTTGGATTGTATACGGAGAATCGCCAATTCCATCCCAGTTTCCATCATTACCATGGTAAGAGTCATAGTAGTTGCCTTTGATGCCGTTATCGAATTGGTTTTCGGTGTAGTTTGAATAACAAAAAATGTGTTGTTCGCTGTTGTTAAAGAAATTGTTAAGGTACACAAAATTTTGCGTAGCCTCGCTGCCTACACGCAAGCCGTATTCGCAGTCGCGAATGTTGTTTACGCTGACGGTGTTGTTTGAACCAGACAAAACCTGTATGCCGTCATTGATTCCGCCGTTACCTGCCACACTATTCTTTGTAATGATGTTGTGTGAGCAACCTCTTCCGAAATTCTCAAGGACCAAACGTGCAAAGACGTTATCGCCGATAATATTTGAATTAGAATCCTCCATGGTTATTTCTGAAAAAAAGTTTTTTATAATAACATTGTTGGAGCCGTTAAGGTGGATTCCGCTGAAATAGTAACTGTTGGTTATGTTGTTGGCAAATATTTGGTTGAAAGAGCCCTGTATTTTCAGGTTTCCCCCTATTGCATTATTTGCGATGATTTGATGCGAGCCTATAACTTCGAGGGCGCTTGGCAACAGGTTTCCTGTGATGTTCTGCATGTTGCCTCGTAGATAGACACTGCGGTTAGCAATCGTATTATCTATCAGGGCTATTCTGTCACCTATGATGTACACTCCGCTGCCGATGCCATAGCGATCGTCTGGCAAGTTTATCATGAAACCCTGCAGTGTGACATCGTTTGCGTTGATGTTGATGGCTGAAGCGGGAATCCAAAGCCAATTTCGCAGGTACTCGGTTTTGACAAGCGGTGGGTTAAGGTTTAGGATTGTTTGGCGGGAATCTTCGGCGAATAGTGATATTGATTTGTTGATTTCTAAGCTTTGTTCTTGGTAGGTTCCTTTCCTCACAAAAATGGTGTCTCCAGCCGAAGCATTTTCAATGGCTGAAGATATAGTCAGGTAATCATCTGGAACAACAATTGTTCTAGAGCCAGCATCAACAGGAAGAACCACTGCACTTGAAAAAATTAAGACGAGCACAAGGAGCAACACTTTGATTTTACTCATGATTATTCAACCCTATAGCGGCTTTTTTTTACGATAGATAAGTAAGCCAGCAACGGCAACCAATGCAACAGTGAAGGCGATTAGTATGGCTGGAAGCGACTTGTTCTGCGGTACTACGACGGCTTCATGTTCAACGTTGTGTGGTGCCATAAGTGGGTAGTTGTCTTGACCTGCGTGAGCACTTACAAACCCTCCAGCCTTAAGGTCCCACATGTACCCATCAAGTTTGTAAGGGGTATCTCCTATCCCGTCCCCGTCTCTGTCTACTCCCTTATAGTTGCCCCAGTAGTTGCCTATGGTTCCGTTATCCCAGAAATTGCCCTCAGAATTATGTATGGAGATATTGCATGAGTCAGCCGCGAAGGTATTACCATAAAACTTGTTGTTTGTAGCTCTCTCTTGAAGGGCTATAGCGAACTGGTTATTTCCCAGGTAATTGCCGTAGATGGTGTTGTTTGAACAGTCAAAAGCTAGTCGAATAGCTTGATTGACGAATCCTGTTATGTTATTTAATGAGATTATGTTGTTTGAGCACTGACGGAAAAGCGCTATGCCTTCGTTGCCAGTATAGTTGCGATCAGACATTCTTTGAGATGGTGCAGATCCAGTGATAATGTTTCTGTTTATCATATTCAAATGTGCTTTATCCAGTATTATTGGAAGGACTGACTCGATTCTGTTGTTAGATATGACATTTGATGAGCCTTCGATTTCAATGGCCCTGATACTGCCGGTTATTACGTTATTTATGATTGTATTTCTTGAGCCGTTGAGGCTGATTGATGGAAGGTCATGAGCTATATCTGCAAAAACGTTTGATTCTATCAAAACAAATGAAGAATCCTTGACAACTATGCCCCTGTTGATATCGTTGGAGAATCGGTTGTTAATGATTTTTATGTTTGCAGAGTTCGAGACTCTAATGCCCGCATCGCCTAGCTCAAAATTCAATCGCGTAATGTTCACATTATGTCTGCCAACAATGATAATGCCGTTGTTTCCATCATCATAACCTTTGATTCGACTTGCATTTCCTTGAATCGCGTAATCTGCTCCATCTAAGACGACGTTGTCACGTTGGATTTCGATTGTATATTGAACAATGTTACCGGTTAGTTTGTAGAGGTTGCCTGACCTCTCGATGGGCGCTGTCGACGGCTCGATGTCGCCGTTGCTTTTTATGTAAATGCGAGGTAGGTCTGGTCCGGGGTCTGGGAAGAAATTCGCGGATGAAAAATCTGTAAATTGAGCCGCCGCTAACAACATGAGTAAGGTTAAGATGATTGATAGTTTCAGCGTTGTTGTTTTCATGGTTTCCGACTCGCATCGCGTTTGTTGAAGTATAGGAATAGGCCGATGCCGATGACTGCTACTAACGCTGCGGCAGCTACTGCGAAAAACGTTGCTGAGGAAGGTTGAGCGTTTGATGGTGGCTTGTCTGTTTCCTTAGGGACTTGAGAATTGCCGTCAGATGAAATAGCTATTGGTTCGATTAGGGGGTTATTGTCTGCAAAAGCCTCGCGGTCGTAAGGTGTATCCCAGATTCCTGAGTCGTCTATTTCTTTAGCGTTTGGATATCTTGTTGTGTAGTCGCTCCAGTAATTCCTGTCCACGACTGGTGCAGGCGAGAGCCAGACTGAAAAACTGCTCATGATGTTATTTTCAACTATAACGTTGCCGCCGCTGCCGTAATTTATGGATATGCCCGTAGTGCAATTCTTGATTGTGTTATGAAATAGAGTGTTGTTGGCGCTTCCAGTTATCCAAAAGCCTGTATCGCAGTGGTCAATGTAGTTGCCGATGAAAGTATTGTTGTAGGTGTTTTCGTTGCCTATTGCGTAATAGCAGTTTATGATTTTGAGGTTTTTTACAGTTACGTTGCAGATGGGGGAACGTGAAGGGTCCTGTCCTACTCCGTTGCCAAGGTCTATGCCTACGTTTTTTCCGTTTCCCTCGATAGCGTAGCCTGCGCCGTCAATTACGATGTAACTCTTTTGAACTTGGATGCCGCCTGAAACATTGTCCATCAAAGTATACATGTTACCATTGCGTTGGATGCTGTTGGTTCCAGTGACTGAGCCATCAGCATTGATGTATATGCCATCAAACTGAGCCTCGACAGACCTGAAATTTACTGCGCACAAAGAAAGAAGAATCAACGTTAGGAGACCAACCACTAATGCTGCCGCTTCGTTGCCCATAGCGCCATCAATATTTCCAGAGGCTTGGGGAGGTTATAATGTGTTTTCGTCAAGAAACCTTGACTAACCCGAGTTTTGCCTTAGTCAAACTTTCTTGACTAACAACCACACAAGGTCAGACGAGTTTAGCCAACGCACCATCCGAACCGCTTCACGTCCACCGCCGAAATTCCTTCTTGCGACATCAAATCTTTGAGGCAAACAGGGTCCGACTCCAAATAGTCGCCCGTGCAAGCGTAAGCTCTCCCTCGGCAGCCGCCGCAGGTTTCTCTGTACTCACAGCTTCCGCAGGCTCCTTTGAGCTTTTGTCTTTGCCGTAGGCTGTTGAGGACTGCTGAGTTTCGCCATATCTCGGTGAGGCTTTGCTCTCGTATATTTCCAGCCTTGATGGGTAGGAAAGTGCATGGGTAGACATCGCCGTTTGGGCGTAAACTGAAGTAGAGAACCCCCGCATGACAGCCGACACTGTTATGTATATAGAACTCTTTTATGAGAAGGTCTTTTGGGCTGGTGCCATGGTTGCGATGCATCTCCATGGTAATTTCTGGGTAAAGCGGTATGCCCCCGGACATAGTGAAAGTCATCTCCGTATCTTCCTGCATCGCCTGCAGCCACCGAATCAAATTAACCCGTTGCTCCTTAGTCATAGCTTGATCCATGACATCTTTACCCCTGCCCACAGGCACCAAATCATAAACCGCCACTTCATCCACACCCAAATCCGCAAGGAACTGAAGGCGCTTTGGCATCTCATCATAAGTATCTTTAAGCGCCATGGTCGTAACAACGACTTCTAAGTCGAGCTCTAGACAGGTCTTAATGGCAGCAACAGCTTTTTGGAAAGTGCCAGGCAAATTTCTGAGGTGGTCGTGGCATTCAGGGATAACGGAATCTATAGGGATGCCGACGGCTTTAATGCCTGCCTCTTTAAGCTGCAAAGCCGTTTGCGGCGTCATCAAGAGTCCGTTGGAAAGCAGAGCAGTTATGACACCTATATCTTCACAGTACTGGGCAAGTGCTAGCACAAAATCCTTGCGCAACAGTGGTTCGCCACCGCTAAAAATCAAGGCTTCCATGCCAAGGTTCGCCATCTCGTCAATGGCACGCATCGCTTCCCTCAAATTGAGCTCGTTGGGCATGGCTTCTCGAGCAGATACATGGCAGTGGAGGCAACGCAGGTTGCAGGCTCGCGTGACAGCATAGGAAACAATCAGCGGCGTGTTTAATTCACCTTTAAGTCCTTGACCTAAAAGCTTTTGTCTAAGCATCAACTCCAACATCTTTAGCATCGTGCCCACAGACCAACCCTCCACACGTTTAAGTTATGCTTTGGGACGAATAACCCAAAGCTGAATCGCTCGGCGTAGAAGCCAAGCAACTGCAAAAATCACCGAAACAGCAATTATAGCGATCATTATGTTTGGTCCTATGTCAAAGGCGTTTTCCTCAACTGGCGGCGAAAGATCAGTTATGCGAACATCATCTATGGTTGCGAATCCATCATGTCCAAAATAGTACTCTGTGCCGTTCACGATGTTGCCCTGAGGGTTTTGGCTACCGTGGAGAACGTTGATGCTTTGCTCATGTCCGTTAACATATAGGTGCAGACCCGTTGCTGTTCGCGTAAATTCAACGTTGATCCACTCGTTCAAAGGTACCGGTTGCGTAGTAACGATTTCATTGAATCCAGTTTCAGTCAACACAAAACCGCTGAGGGCACCCTCAACATATTGCTCACCATACGCAGGCGTCCCCGCCCTCAAGGCTAAACCTAAGACTCGGGTGGCATTCTGCCATGCACAAGCTTGATCAGTATGAGTAGCTTTCATCACGATTGTGTTGTAAGTTGCATTCTTAAACCCCGGCACATTAATCCATGCGTCAACTTCCACGTATTTCTGCACATCGAGATTGGGCGAAATCGAAACATAAATCGGCTGAGGCGTCGGCGGAAAACCAACCACAAACTTGATAGGCACATACACGAAATTGTTTCCATCAAACTGCAAAGCCTTATCAAACTTACCATCCACCAGCGCTGGTTGGGGTGAACCTGCCACGATTCCTGGATTCACTCCTGTGGCATCAGGCGTAATAACGTTGTAGCCGCTCGATTTTATCTCATTTAGGGGCCAGTAACCAACCGTTACTCCACTGCCTTGCGCTTTGACGCCAATACCAATCAAAAGGCCTACGCTCAATAAGCAAACTATGAGTAATTTATACGCAGCATTATGAATTTTTTTTAAAGTCATGTCTTTGCCACCATTTAAGTAAATGATTCCTATGCAACTAATAGCTCTCCTCAGAGAACAGACTGTTCCGCAAAAAGAACACCTAAAATTCAGGCTTGAAATTGGCATACGGTAATATAGCATAACGACTACTCACCTGCTAATGAGAAAAATTAAAGCTTCCAGCAGCTACCTTAAAAACCAAGTCAGGAAAAATCTAGCTAAAGCAGTCCTCAGCATCCTATTATTCATCGCTGTTTTGGCTGCCCTTACGTATAGAATTCTCACCAAACTTCAAATCAGCATTCTAGAGGTAACAGCACTTGTATTCTTGCTTGTTCTTGCCATAGCAACCTACACCTATCTGCACAAATACCACGTCTACAACAGCGGCTGGCAAGGTGAAAAAAGCGTCACCAAACTCCTAAGCAGCAAATTAAACGATGACTACTACCTCGTAAACGACCTATCCCTCCAGAACGGCGGCGGAGACATAGACCACGTGGTGCTGGGTCCAAACGGTATTTTCGTTTTAGAAACCAAAAATTGGAGCGGTAACATTACCTGCAACGGCGACAATTGGCAAAGAACAGGCAAACGAGGTTTCTCAGCGCAACCAAGCCATCAAGCAAAGCGGAACGCTATGAGAATAAAACGCTTAATCGATAACTCCGCAAGCCTGAGGTCGCTGAACGTTTGGGTTGAAGGGATAGTTGTCTTCACAAACAAGCACGCCACTCTCCACCTTAACAACCCCACAGTGCCCGTTCTCAAACTGCAAAACTTGCCCCACTACATAATTACTCATTCGAACACACGCCGCTATTCAGCGCAAGAACTTCAAGCCATAGCAAAAGAAATAATCAAACAGAAACAGTAAGTTCTTTGGAGTCGGGCGGAGCGATGCTGAGCCATGCTTTGCGTTTTACAAGGGCAAAGGAAGTTATACCAGTAATAAATAGGCTAACGATGACAAACGAGTTAGGTAACGCACGTGCACTATACTGCAATGTCGAGAAAAGAATCGAAAACGAGCAGTAAAGCGCAAACGCACCCGTGAGGGCTTGCAAGACGTGGAGCGATTTTCTTATTCGGTACACTTTCGCTTTTATCCAGTTCAAGCCTGAATGAATTTTTTTGGAAACATCAGGTAAATCGTCCAAGAACAAAGCTAAACCAGCTAAAAAGAACACTCTTCCAGCATTAACCGGGACTGTGCTGTCATCGACAAAAAACATGCTGATAACGGAGAGAGGCGTAAACGCCGTTACGAAAGCAGAAGTTGAAGCTAAGACAAAGAAACCGTAGACATAGTGGTGGAACAGAAACCGACCTGTATGCAACGCTCTACCGATGGCGGCGCTTGGGAATATGTTGATTAAGCCAGCTGCAAGCGCGAACCAAAAAATATTACCGTTTATGAGAAAAGGCCAGTAGGGACGCCAGTAGGGATAAGCCATGTAATATCCATAGATAATGCCGGCTACGCAGGCGACGCTGATGAGCGCATTAAAGATTAGTGCTAAACTGTATATTTTCTTTAAGATTGTTCCAACGGAGCCAGCCATTTTATGCCATGACCTTTAGATAAGCCCTTATGGTTAACTTTAACCAAAGGTTTGTACATCCAGCTTTTATAAGTAACGCATATCCAAGCCTAAATTTAATCAAACATTTGAGCTAAAATAAGAATTACATTACGGTAAATCAGACATTTCACAGGTCATACATAAGACGGAAAAACATAGCTAGCAAATAACAAAGCGACAACCGAGTATTCCGTCACAGCACTTTGAAGTTTTATTAACAAGCCACAGAAATATGAAGAACACAGGAAGTAAGAACATGAAGTTTGAAATTAAATACAAACCCTCTTACGCAATGCTTGTCGCCACCCTAAACCAAGGCGAAACCATAACCGCGGAATCGGGTGCCATGACTTATCTCACCCCAAACATTGAAGTGCACACCCGCAAACGAGAAAAAAGCCTACTGGGCAGTTTAGGCTTAAGCCTCATCGGCGGCCAATCGTTTTGGGTAAACGACTACACTGCCGTCAATGGCGCAGGCGAAGCAGGTTTTGTTGCGGCACCGGTCGGCGACATCAAACAACTCGATATCGCACCAGGCAGTGGCTACGTCATCCAAAAATCCGCATACATAGCCTCCACACAGGGCATCGATTTGGATGTGAAGTGGGAAGGCTTTACAAAGGGGCTCTTTGGACAGGGCTTGTTCATGCTTAAAGCAACGGGCAGCGGACAGATGTTCATCAACACGTTTGGTGCCATAGATACGCATACTCTGCAGCCAGGACAAACTCTAATCGTCGATAACTTCCACCTTGTTGGCTTTAGCGAAACATGCAACTACAGAGTCACGCGCTTTGGCGGCTTAAAAGAAACCCTGCTCAGCGGCGAAGGCTTAGTCACCCAAATAACAGGTCCAGGCGAAGTGCACATTCAAACCAAGAACCTCCGAGAATTCACTGAATGGCTTTGGACCTTGCTGGAGCCCAAAGTGCGCAGTTCAAGAGCACGCTAAAATCTTTTTTATCCCTTTTTCTGGGTTAAATTAAATTATCATCCTTAACGCTTGCAAGGGGCTGTTGAGCGCTATCGCTCTTGTCTTCATAACCAATTGAAGAAGAGTAGAATGCGCCTCTGCTCCTAGTGTGGCAACAAGTTTGCCCTTGTAGGATATTGTCATAGTAATGCCGTTTTTCTCTAGGGTTTCCGCTACAGTTCGAGCCGTGTTTAGTGCACTACGTGATTTTTGTTTACCCTCTTTTTTGGGGCTTTGTTGTTTGGTGAAGTTACGGCCAATTTTTATCAGCCCTTTGAGGAATTTTTTGTTTTCCACATCGATGTTGATCGTCTTTTCTTCAACGGCCACCTTAATAAGACTCATATCGTTGGCTGAAACGGTAACGTTCGCTGATTCAAACAGTTGCCCCCATTCTTTAGGTTGGCTGGATAAGTTTAGTTTCAAGTTTTTAATGTTAATTTTGAGGTTGGGTTGTTCTCCTGTGACTTCGCTAAGTAAATTAAACATCTGCTCAAAGAGGGAAGAACTCGTCTTGCTTCCTTTCTGCCCAGAATCATCAGCCATAAGAAAACAGCCTATAGATAAGGAAGCAGCCAACGATAAAAAACTTACTTACTAACACAGCTTTCAGCCTATCCATTACCCTGTTGTGGTGTTGAAGACCTATGGGCAAATGTGCTTGAGCGAAAACCTATATCATGCGCCAATCATGGAGATGCGGAGTTTAAATCAAATGAGAACCATTCAAGGTGCAGCTAAAGTTTTGAGTGCAAAAGCATTGTAAGGATAGACGGATGAAACAAAATAGATTGAGAAGGACACGCTTATAGACAACCAAGGGGAGGCCCTCATCTTCTGAGAAACACCAGACAGCTGTCTTCAGGTTTCTGGTTGTTAAATTGATAAACTACAACTTATTTGTTGCCTTCTCCCCTTCTTCTCTTAAAGTAAATCAATGTGATAGAGGCAAAAAATAACAAAGACAACGCTGCTGCTAATTGGAACTCTGGAGCGATTGGAGTCGAGCTTGGGTTAGGAGAGGGAAAATTACTGGTTTGATAAGGTGTTGGATTGTTGATGGGAGCATTCGTTGGTGACGAGCTTTGAGGCGGTGTTGGGGTTGCAGGAATATGGGTTGGCAAATCTGAAGAAGATGAGCTCGTAGTGAAGTAAACCACGTCAGAGACAACTATGGGATATTCAAAGAGGTAATTTCCATCGTACATTACCGTTGAACGGATATTTTGAACACCTTCCATTGGCGTGGTATAGAAGGCGCGAGAAAAAACCGCAACCTCTAATTTATGAATCCCTAAGGGTGGTGCATTTATTAGAAGAGAATAATCTGTGGAGTTATAAGGGAAGCTACTGCAAAGTGTTCCATCCAACGTCGCGGTTATGTTTTTTACTTGTCCGATATGAAAAAAGAAATCATAGGTCACAGCCCAAGATTGCGGCTGAACCACTGAGAAATCAACAGCCATACCACATATTCCGTATATGGAATAATTTTGCAGGTTTTTATAGTTAAAATGGGTTTTTCTTGGCTTGGCGTAGCTGGATATGGAATGGGGTTGGCTTCAACCACTTGCCTAATCTGAAATATAACAAGCAACAGAGTTAGCAGAATAATTAGTGAGCCATGAACTTTCTTTTTCATTTAGCACCAGTTCGCTAATATGTTATTGTACCCTTATGAGGTTTTAGATTCTTGATTCTTGAATTCTTCACAAAGACGTTTTAAAATTCGGCTCTTAAAGAAAACAAGTAGATTGTTGTAAGCTTATGAAGATTGCCTGCTAATGGGAATCTGGAACGGTTGAGATAAGGCTTAAAATAGTGCTAGGGAAGTGTGGCGCAGGCGGCGTAGGAGAATCATTCTCTTCTTTTTTTAAGGGAAACCAATGATACTGAAGCAACAGTTATGATTACTATAACGCTGATTATTGCTATCATTAATGGTAAAGTGGGTAAACTAAAGGCTGTTTTGCTTTCTAAAGCATCTGTAGCGGTGGCTTGGTTTGTAGGATTAGTTTTTGTGCTATTGTCTGATACTGTAAAGTAGACTTGAGAGTAAGCATCAATAAGGAAGAAATTATAGAAATCATAGGAAGCGCCTTGTGCCCTGATTTTTAGGCTATGGTTGCCTGCAGGGAGGGTGGGCGCTATTATGGAAGTGCTGTATTGGCAAACACCGGGTCCTTGGGCGAGAACCCAATATTGGTGGGGGATGGTGACAGTTTCATTGTCTAATGTATATATGACATCGACTATAGCGGAATGAGCGTAGTATTGAATTGTTTTAATGTTAAAGCTAATGTTGAATGATCCTGAATAGTCAGTGTTGTTTTGAGGGCTGTTTATGGAAATAATTGGTGGCTTAGCATCAGACGGAGTATCAATCTGCTTAGCCATACCAAAAGGGTTAGCAACTACTACACCGATTGCCTCTATTCCAACCAATATTGAGAGTGCAAGAAGTATAGCTAAAGCAACTATTCGTCTCATACCGACCAATTGTAATGGGTTGCTGTTGCCTTATGAGTTTTTGCCAAATTTGGTGAATAGGCAGTTGTATTAACTCCAAAATGACCTTTGGAAACATGGGCTATCAAAAACTTCGAGGACCTGTTTCAATAACTGAGCAGACAGGGGATTTTGAATCCTTAACCTCTTTGGTGAAAGCAAGCGTTTTTTCAAGTAATAGAGCAAAAAAGGCTTGCTCTTACTTATATCTTCTTTGAGTGGCTCTGAGGATAATTGTTCTTTACTTCAACGTTCACGATGGACTGCAGACCCGTTGCGCAAGATGCCATAAGCAGAGTGATGTAAAGTCTTCTCTTGAGCACAAATCGGTTAGTCTAATAGAATCCTTTCCAATAGGCGCGTGTTTTCTAGGCCTTACCCGAATTTGGCCAGCACTTCCCGTCCTAAGTCGGTTATTTCAAGGGCGTAAAATTCATAGGGACCGATTCTTTTTGGTGTATCCAGTATGTCAACGAGCTTAGATTTTGATAGGTGCCTCACTGCGTCGTTGAGTCCTTCAGGCATTAAACCTGTCTTTCTATGTATTAGGTCCACTTTTACAAGCAGACCTTTCTCAAATTGAGATAGGGCTAATAGAACCTGTTTGGCTGACTGAGGAAGCATATCGAAATCTTCTTGCTCAAAATCTTCAACCATAAAAAACACCTACCACTAACTATAGCAGTCTTAACATAAAAACCATTTGAAGCACCCGTTACTGACAAATTAAGAAACAGGCATATCATAGACCGCTATTGGTGGTTTGGTGCGGGTTATACAACTGAGGTAATAGTAAAAGAGAATAATTCAATAATATTAACCGAATAAACAAGAAATGAACTAACAACAAAATTAACAACCAAAACAGAATTCAGAAAGATGTGCTTTAATTTCGTCAAAATTCAGCACCAATAATTATAAATATAACTTGCAAACAAACGCCATTTTCAATGGCAAAGTATCAACTAAAAGGGTACTTTGCCAAAAGCATTTAAGAAAAACGTAGGGAGAAAGGCAAGATGAAAATAACAAGGAAAAAAACTACAGTATTGACGGTGTTATTTCTGATGTTAACTATTATTGCTCCGATTATTGTTTTACCAATTGCTATTGCGCATACTCCTCCATGGCAAATTCCTACTCATGCCTTTATCACTGCAAACCCCAATCCCGTAGGTGTCGGTCAAGAAGTGTTTGTTATGTTTTGGCTTGACCGCGTACCGCCGGGAGCAACAGGCATTACTGGCGACAGGTACCGCAACCTAAAAGTTGATGTTACAAAGCCTGACGGAACGACGGAGACGCTGGGGACATTTACTTCTGACTCAATAGGAGGCACCTTCACCACGTACACACCCAGTCAAGTCGGCGTATACTCTTTCACAGTAACCTATCCTGGACAAGTTCTATCTTTGGTTGGCCCTAACGGATTGCCCGGCACTGCTAACGACTACGTAAACGATACATTCTTACCCAGCAATGCAACAACGACACTAACCGTACAACAAGAACCAATACAGAAAACACCGGACATTCCGCTTCCAACGGAATACTGGACGCGCCCGATAGAAGGTCAAAACACCGAATGGTACACGATTGCATCAAACTGGTTACGCGAAGCCTATCCTTATCCCACCGGTCACTATTTTATCCAGCCAGACGGGATTGCACCTAACAGTCCCCACATAATGTGGTCAAGAGTACTTCAGAACGGTGGAGTTGTCGGGGGAAGCTACGCTATTCAGGGCGTCGCATATTACGCTGGGGCATCGTACGAACCCAGATTCCAAAATCCGCTGATAATTAACGGAAGGCTCTTTTACAATCTACCACTAAGTGATGCAGTCACAGGTGGCGGATACATCTGTGTAGACCTGCTTACTGGCAAAGAGATATGGTATAGCGACAAAATCGGAGTAACTGGGAGTGCTGCACCAAGATTCGGTCAACTCTTGAATTACGAGTCAATGAACCAACACGGCGTAATCCCGAACGGATATTTGTGGCAAGAAACTGGCACTACGTGGAGTGCATATGATTCATTAACTGGGAAATGGCTGTTCAACTTAACTGACGTTCCTTCAGGAGGCACAGGTGGCGGCAATATTTACGGCGCATACGGGGAGATAACAAGGTATATCCTCAACTATCCGGGACGCTGGCTGGCTTTATGGAACAATACTCAGCATAACATGGGACTAGAAACTTCGATAGGAAACGACACCAATGCTTATCAGTTTCGACCTGTTGGAAAGTCAGTAAACATGAGCCAAGCATATTCCTGGAATGTAACAATACCGACTTTGCCGAACGTTGGCGGGTCGCCAACCGTTCAGAGAATTTTTCCCGATGACTTATTGCTCGGCAGCTTCGGCACACCCGGCGGACTCGGCGAAAATCCAGGTTGCACAATGTTTGCTTTAAGTCTGAAGCCAGAATCGCGAGGAGCACTATTGTGGATCAAAAACTATACGGCACCAGCAGGCAATCTCACCCGAAGATATGACCTGGCAGATGCACAGAGTCGCGTTTTCGTTTTCTATGACAAAGAAACAATGGAATATACAGGCTATAGCTTGGATGATGGAAGCTATCAATGGGGTCCAATCGGTGGAGATGCAAGAGCTTTTCAGACGTACACTTGGTCAGGACATCCGGAGAATTCAGGGCGAACAGTGGCTTACGGCAAGCTTTACGTTGCAGGCTATGGTGGATTAGTCTACTGCTATGACATGAAGACGGGAAAACGATTGTGGACTTATGGTAATGGAGGCCCTGGCAACAGTACTAACTGTGGCATCGATGCCCCATGGGGTAATTATCCGCTCTTCTTTGGCAATATTGCCGATGGAAAACTTTACCTATTCCCTAATGAACACTCCATCACCTCTCCATACTACAAGAATTTGAGAATACGCTGCCTTAACGCAACCACCGGAGAGGAAATTTGGACTATGATGGGCTATTATGGCAGAGGAACTGGAAACATGGGCGGAAGCGCTATTGCAGACGGCTACCTTGCATACTTTAACGAATATGACGGTAAAGTATACTGTGTCGGCAAGGGACCGAGTGCTACCACAGTAGACGCACCAATGACTGCTATAACAATAGGAACAAGGCTAGTCATTCGCGGAACTGTTACTGATATATCTGCGGGTACAAAGCAGGAGGAGCAGGCGGCACGTTTTCCACATGGTGTTCCAGCAGTCTCTGATGACAGCATGAGCGCTTGGATGGAATACGTGTACATGCAGAAACCGCGACCCACCGACACCAATGGAGTCGATGTGATATTAAATGTTATTGACGCTAACGGAAACTACCGCCCGATCGGTTCAACAACCACCGACGCAAACGGCTTCTACAGCTTCGGCAACCAGACATACCGGGAAAATACACAGTAATCGCTAGTTTCGCAGGGTCCCAATCATACTGGCCATCACATGCAGAAACCGCATTTACCGTTTCAGATGCCGCACCAACACCGACACAGCAGCCTTTAGCAGCGTCGCCTCCAACTGAATTGTACTTTGCGCTTTCTACAGCAGCAATAATAATAGCTATCGCGATAGGATTTACAGTAACAATTCTTATGCTAAGAAAACGACTGTAAAAAAAATAAATTATCACTTTTTTATTTTTCTTTATTCTACCTTTAAATTGGAAAAAATCCTTTGGCTGCACCATTATTCTCTAAAACAAACATCAACATTAGGGAGCAATAAATCGCAGCATGCAATCCAAAAATGCAACCTACCTGCAGATGCTCAAAGAGACAGGCGCAAGATGTGCCGAAATCTGGCAACTCAAATGAACCGAGAGACCTTCTCGGCAAATCCGTAAGAATCACACCTGAAAAAGGAAGCGACCCAAGAATCATGCCCCTTTCGAACAAACTTGTAGACGCGCTAAACTCAATATCCAAAAACACCACCACAGTCTTCGGCATCAAAGCGGAATTAACAAGAAGAAGCTATAGCAAACAACGCAACCAATTGGCAGCTAAACTACAACACTCAAGACTCAAACAATAACTTTCCACACCTTCTGCCACTGGAAAGCAACCATGGAATACTATAAAACCAGAGACATTGTGAAAATAATCCTCCGTCACAAATCCCTCCCAACATTATACTCTACACTCAACCTAATAAACTTCAAAGATGAAGAAGTTATATCCAAGTAGCACATCCAGACGAAGAAGCTTGCAAACTCGTAGAATCAGGCTTTGAGTAAGTATGCGATTTTGACCGCAACAATATCTTCAGAAAACGCAAATAACAAGGTTAAACATAGCAACCGCCAGAGTACCGGGAATCACTAGAAAGCATGTATAAGTGGACCGGGGGGGATTTGAACCCCCGACCTCTTGAGTGCAAGTCAAGCGTTCATACCAACTGAACTACCGGCCCGCTGCCTTTCCCATTCTGTTATCATTCAATGATATTTAGGTTTTGCCAAACAAACACAAATCTCAAAGTGCTGACAAAAACAAGGCTGATACAAATAATAAAAAATTAGAAATGAACTTGATTGGTCTCTATTAAGCGGTTATAAGGTTTAGTATCGTCTGGGTCTTGCGGGTCGTTTCTTGGACCAGCATTCACGGCAATACACAGGCCTGTTTGGGTCGGGTTTGAATGGAACTTCACATTCTTGACCACATTCAGAGCATGTTGCCTTATGCATTTCTTTTTCTGCCACTCTACTTTCAACTCCTTCTGACTGTTTAAAGTGCAAAAGCATTGTCTTGCACGATGTCTACAAGCAACACGAGGTACCATATAAGACTTGTCGTCAAAGGCAAAAAAAGAAACCGCCTACCTGATTATTCTTATTGAACAAATGTCTAACATTAGAAAATATCAAACGTTATATTCTCAAAATACCTATGCATTTTAGGGGATGCCATTTGGAGTTTAAAACCGTTAAAGTCGACCCGCCTAAAGACGCAAACGTCATATTAGGTATGGCTCATTTCATAAAGACTGCTGAAGACCTCTACGAAGCCCTTGTTAATTCTGTGCCGGCCATCAAATTTGGCTTAGGCTTCTGTGAAAGCTCTGGACCATGCTTAATTCGGCATGAAGGAAACGACGAGGAGTTGCGTCGTTCAGCAGCCCAGAAGGCGTTTGAAATCGGCTGTGGCCACAGTTTTCTGATTTATCTTAGAAACGCCTATCCTCTCAATGTGCTTGATAAAATCAAGAAGGTGCCTGAGGTTTGCACGATTTACGCGGCGACTGCTAATCCGCTGGAAGTGCTGATTGCGGAAACTGAGCAGGGCAGGGGCATCATAGGCGTCGTTGATGGATTGAAGAGTAGGGGTATAGAAAGCGACCAGGACGTTACAGAGCGGCGTGATTTTCTGCGGAAAATTGGCTACAAGCTCTGAGCTGCATTTTGTTCTGCTTTAATGCATTCGAGCAGCAAATGGTCTATGTTTCCGCCAGTCACCACCAAAGCAACCGTTTTTCCAGCGAATACTTTAGGGTTTTCTAGCAGCATAGCAATCCCGACAACGCCTGAACCCTCGACAACTTGCCCCTCCTCTTCGTAGAGCAAATAGACCGCTCGCCTGATGGTTTCTTCCTCTACCAGCATAACCTTATCGACGTTCTTTTGGGCTATACTAAAGGTTATGGAGCCTTCTTCGATGCTGCCTGAGAGTCCCTCTGCAACGGTGTAGTTTTCGTGTCTGTGTGGTGGGACAATTCTACCTGCCTTTAGCGATTCATACATGATTGGCACAGCCTCCGATTGAACACCGATAACTTGTACCTTAGGCTTTAGATTTTTTACGGCGATGCTTACGCCAGCGATTAAGCCGCCTCCACCCACAGGAACCACAACGGCGTCCACCGCCGGTAGTGCTTGGAGAATTTCCAAGCCCACTGTTCCATGCCCGGCCACAATCAAAGGGTCATTGTAGGGTGAAATGTAAAGCCGCCCTTCTTGAGTTGCCAGTTGTTTAGCTTTGGTTTCAGCCTCGCTGTAGGTTTCGCCAAACAGCAGAAGATCAGCGCCCCATTTTCGGATGCCTTCTACTTTTACCTGGGGCGTGTTGGTTGGAACGACGATTTTTGCTGAAAAACCAAGCTCTTTAGCGCCGAAAGCAACAGCTTGCCCATGATTGCCCGCTGAAGCAGTCACGACCCCTTTAGCTTTCTCTTCAACGGTCAGGTGCAACAGTTTGTTTAGGACGCCGCGAACTTTGAACGAATGGGTTTCCTGCATGTTTTCTAGTTTAAGGTATATGTCTGCCTTTTTTTGCTTGCTTAGCCATTCGGAACGAATCAGGGGTGTTAGCTTTGCATAATGCGATATTGTTTTTTGCGCAGTTTGTATGTCTTGAAGGGTAACCATGTTTTACTCGCCTAGAAGATTTGGTTTACTTGTAGGTAAGCACCATAAACTATTTTAGTTTACTTAGGAATCAACTCTTTAAACAAATTATCAATTGGTGTTTTTATGAGCAGCTATGAAAGAAATGTGGCGCAGCTTCAAGCCTACAGGCAGCAAGCCTCTGATGAGCAGCAGCGCCTCAAAGAGCGCATGGGAAAAATAAAACACAAAATCGCAGTTATAAGCGGCAAGGGCGGCGTTGGCAAAAGCACCATAACCGTCAACCTAGCGACCGCTTTTGCACAAAAAGGAAATAAAGTAGGCATTCTAGACGCAGACATCCACGGACCAAGCGTTCCAAAGCTTCTTGGGCTTGAAGGCAAACAAGTAAAAACTGGTCCGCCGGGAGCTTTTCCAGTTGAAGGCCCGCTGGGCATGAAGGTTATGTCGATTGATTTCTTTTTAGCCGAGCAGATGCCGACGATTTGGCGTGGACCGCTAAAGATGCGTGCAATTCGGCAATTTTTAGCAGATATTGTTTGGGGAGAACTGGATTTTCTCTTCATCGACTTGCCCCCTGGAACAGGTGATGAACCGCTTAGCATCGCACAGTTGCTGCCTGAGATAGACGGCGTTGTCATCGTAACCATGCCCTCTGAACTCTCAAGCGCCATAGTAAAGAAAGCAATCACGTTTGCCCAAAGACTCAACATGCCAATCATCGGTGTGGTGGAAAACATGAGTGGGTTCGTTTGTCCTGGTTGTGGTGAAAAAATTGAAATTTTTCAATCGGGCGGTGGAAAAAAGATGGCTGAGGAGGCAGGGGTTCCCTTTTTAGGCAGCATCCCTATAGACCCCAAAGTGGGGGCTGATTCAGATAAGGGAACGCCGTTTATTCTTTCGCATAAGGATTCTGCTGCTACTATGGCCTTCATGAAAATTGTCGAAGCGGTGGATGAGCGGATAAACAAAAAAACAATAACTTAAGTGCAAAAAAGATTGTGTAGGAGTTAAAAACTCCGTTCCAGTTTGTCCTTTATGGTTTACGCTTTGGATAGAGTTATCTCTATGGTGGAAACCATTCTGGACCTGTTTTCGCCTTCTCGTGGTGGCATCTCTGCGGTTCCGATTGCGATTTTTTCAACTTTGAGGTCTTTTATGAAGCGGCTTCTTGTAATTTCCGCAACGTCGACTGCTGTGGTTATTGCTTGGCCTCGTGCCTTCAGGGTGATTTCTTTTTGTGCACCTGAAGAGAACGCTGTTATGATGGCGAGTACATAGCTCATGGGTGGTTTGTTTCCAACAAAGATTACGTCACTAGCTTTTTCAGACATTTTTCTTTCACTCCTTTTTTGGTTGTTTCTATGCATAGGGAAGAACGTTCTTGATGTCTACGTTTAGACTTGGAACGTTGGTGTGCATTAGTACGTAAAACTTCCTTATAAACGCAATTCAGCATTCCGATATATCAACAAAATAATGAACAAGGATTTCTCTTGTTTGCAGCTTAACTTAACGTTTTTGGCGTTTGTGACGATATAAACTTCGAGTCAATAGCGATCTGTTAGATAAAAAAACGTTATAGTTTTATACCTCAAACTTGAAGGAAGATGCAAGCAAGGAGAACCGCACCATGTCTGTATCGCCTGGTTTAAGAGAAGTTTTAGCAAGAAGAATCGCTGGAGAAATCATCCTTTCAAGCAAGCCAGGCGCCACTATGCGTAAATGGCGGGAACTCTTTGCTGTCTCGCAGATGAGCCTCTCAGAAACTATGATGCTCTCTTCCTCTGTGGTTAGTGATTATGAAAGCGGCAGAAGAAAAAGTCCCGGGGCCAAATTTATCCGTAGGTTCGTGCTTTCCCTACTGCAGATTGATGAGCAAAAAGGCAGCCGCTTTATTCGAGAATTCGCAAAACTCACCAGTTCACCAAGCATGGCGGTGGTTGATTTACGTGAGTTTCCGATTCCGGTGCGTGTTGAATACTTATGCAAGGCTATCGGCGGCGAGGTTGTGGCTTGCAAGGAGAAGTATGTGAAAGAAATCAACGGTTACACAGTCATTGATAGTCGCAAGGCGATTGAGGCTTACTCTGGCTCGGAGTATTTGCAGCTTTTTGGTGCCACAACTGAACGAGCTCTGATATTTACAAACGTCGAATCAGGGTTAATCCCAATGATGATTGTGCGGGTAAGTAGCCTCAAACCGCGCGTCGTGGTTTTCCACCGAACTCAACCTGATGCTGAAGCCATGCGTATAGCAGAGTATGAGCAGATACCGCTCATTTACTCCACCTCACCCAGCGTGGAACAGTTGGTGAAGTCTCTTCGGAAGCTTTACCGTATAGCTTTGCGAGTAAAGTTGGGCAAGAAACGGGTGCGTCCGCCGCCGAAAATAAGCGCATAAAAATACAGGGTATTGAGTTGATTTTACGGCTCCTTTTATACGGCACCAACCGAATTATATACTGCAATAGACAGTAAAACAATAGGGAATGCTGGTTGCCTCGAAAAGGCTACAAATGCATAACTGTCAGCGAAGAAATTCATGGAGACCTCAAAAGAAGGGCTCAAGAAGCAAACCTTAGCATGCTAGAATTTGTTGAGTACTTGTTAGCTAAAGAACGATCCGATAAAAAAGAAACGCAAACAACGCAGTCAAGCCGCTGATTCTTCAGGCAACTTTTACCTAAATTGAGCAGGGCAGCATATGCAAATTGGCTGCTGCGTTAGGGGGAGGTTTGGGGTTTTGCCTTTTGGTTTTTGTGGTTGTAGTCTGTTGTGAGCACGTTCATGCCGCTTAGGACTGCTTCCATGCTTGCTTTTACGATGTCTTCGCGGACACCCATGGCTGTGACGGTTCGGTTGCCTTTGCGCATGCGCACCACTACCTCGACCATGGCATCGGTTCCGCCTGTGATGGCTTTGACGTTGTATTGTTCAAGCGTTATTGGTTCTACTTCGGCGATGGCTGCTTTCACTGCATTAATTGCAGCATCCACGGGTCCGACGCCTACCGCTGCACCCCAGACATCTTTGCCGTTTAACCTAAGCTTTACCGAAGCTGTTGCTGTGACTTTGTCGCCTCCTACGAAGGTCATTTCTTGTAGCTGAATTGGCCTGATTGGGCTAAGACCCATCACGTTCTCGGCGATAGCCAAAACGTCTGCGTCCATAACGGTTTTGCCTTTATCACCGAGTTCTTTTATCCGCTGGAAAATCTCTTTGAACTGCTCCTCTGTGGGCATTAATCCCATGTTTTGGAGGTCTTGGCGTATGGCGTGTGAGCCAGAATGTTTTCCTGGAGATAGGCGACGTGTGCGTCCGACTAGTTCGGGTGTAATGGGCTCGTATGTGAGGGGGTTTGAGAGTAAGCCTTGGGTGTGGATGCCTGATTCATGGGTGAAGGCGTTCTCGCCCACGACCGCTTTGTTAGGTTGCACATGAATCCCTGTGAGGCGTGAAACCAACTGTGAGGTTCCGTAGAGTAGCTCGGTTTTGATGTTGAGGTCCAGTTTATAAAGTGACCGTAGGGTAATTACAATCTCTTCTATCGCTGCGTTTCCTGCGCGTTCGCCAAGTCCGTTCACTGTGGCGTGAGCTTCTTGTGCTCCAGCACCCAGCGCGGCTACGCTGTTGGCGACCGCCATGCCGAAATCGTTGTGACAATGCACTCCGATGGGCACATCGAAGGCTTCTTTTAGTTTGGAGAAGAATTCGGCAGTGCGCTCAGGCGTTAGGATGCCTACGGTGTCACATGGAACCAGCCTGTCTGCGCCAGCATTAACGGCGGTCTGGAATACTTTAGATAGGTAGTTGAAGTCTGAGCGGGTGGCATCCTCAGCCAACAGCTCCACGGTTAACCCGTGAGCCTTGGCATACTGCACGCACTCCTCAGTCGCCTTGAGCACTTGCTCGCGTGTCTTGCGCAACTTGCATTCGATGTGCAAGTCCGAGGTAGGTATAATCATACATATGCCTGAAGCGCCGCTTTTCAAAACAGCGTCAATGTCGTTTATCGTGCCCCTTGCCGCGCTGTAGATTTGCGCACGTAAACCCTGCTTGGCGATTAACCGTACGGATTCGAGTTCACCCTCAGAAACAGCAGCGAATCCAGCCTCGATGAAATCCACTCCTAGCTCATCTAGCCGCTGGGCTATACGCAGTTTGTTTTCAGGAACCAAGGATACGCCAGGTGTTTGTTCACCATCACGAAGGGTGGTGTCTAAAAATTTCACGATCTTAGGGAAGCGGTTGAATAAAGCAATACCCCATTCTAAATCACATCTCTCTTGAAGGCGTATTGCGAAGATATAAGATTTATGGTGTTTTGATTCGGGCGCTTATTGCTTTAGTGGTTAGTTAGGCTGTTTTTGGCAGTTTCACGACAAGAAACCTGAAAACGTCGTCTCCAGTATTTCGAAGAAGATGCGGAATCCCCTTCGGGCTATCAATCACCATGTCCTTCTCCACTTCTTGAGCTTCTTCCCCAATCTCAACAACACCTTTGCCCTCTAAAATGTAGAAAAAAACGTTCACAGGCGTGGTATGCTTCTTAAGGCTCTGACCAGCCGCCAAAGCCATACAGATAACCTCAGCATCTTTTGTTTCATAGATTCTTTTAGCATCAACCCCATGAGCATTCGGGAAAGACTTTGTATCTTTAACCTTAACGATTCTCATAACAACACACTAAAGCGACAATAACAATTTAGAGTTACCCCCTAATAACTAAGGGATAAATTGCTTTTACTGTGTAAACAACTATAAGAATTATATTGCTCCAAACCAGCGCTAACTTAAAACTAAAATCTAACTTGGTAGACTGAAAATTAAGTAAAACGATGATATCACCAGTATATTTATACTGTAGAAAAAAGCGGTATTATTTGAGTGTACCCTGATGTTAGAGGAAACGGCACAAGTTACTTCCCATATTTTCGTTTCATCAAAGAAGACTGAAAACGAGTGTTTAGATCGAATGCTTTTTGGGACCAGCAAAGTTTATAGTGAAGATGCCTTAGCAGTAAAAAAAGGCGATTTGCTTTTTCTCTTGAATATTGATACTAATGTTTTGCATGGCGTTTTCCGTGCAAAGTCCAATGGCAGAAAAGACATTGTGCCTGAAGCATGGAAAGGCAAATATCCATATCAGGTCGAAGTTGAGCAAGTTGGCAACCTTCAAACGCTGAAAAAAGCAAGGATATTACTAAAAAAGCTTGGCGTTATGTCTCATAAATCTCTGAATGATGCAGTAACTAGGCGTATTCTTACCCTTTTTGCACTGACCGAAACAGATTATCTCAAACAACTTGCGGACAACAAAGTTTGGGGGCTTTTAACTCCTGAATATGAAAAAAATGAAAAGACTAAGAATGCTAACTTATCCTCTGAAGAAAAACCCAAACTAGAATCAACCACTCTGTGGGATTTTCCTCGTCAAAGTTATGGAAAATCTCCAAAAGGAAATAACAAATATGCAGGAGTTACCCCTGCCTTTGTAATTTGGAATATGATACAAAGATATACTGAACCTGGCGACTTAGTTCTAGATCCAATGTGCGGTAGTGGAACAACGATAGATGTTTGTAAAGAAGAAGGCAGAAAAGCGATCGGTTACGATATAGCGCCACCGCCATATAGATCTGATGTGGTACAAAATGATGCTCGCCATATACCGCTCCCTGATAATTCAGTAGACATGATTTTTATTGATTCGCCTTATGGGGATAATATTCGATATAACGATCACCCTGACAATATTGGTCACATTTCAAGCGAAAAACAGGAATTCTATACAGCACTAGAAAAAGTTATGGACGAATGCTACCGCGTATTAAAACCAGGCAAAGTCATTGGCTGGCTCATAGGCGACCAATGGGTAAAAAAGAAATTCACCCCTGTTGGTTTTAAAGTCTATGAAAGTTTATGCAAGAACTTCGAAACAGTCGATATCATCTGTGTAGTTCGGAGAAGTCAAGCATCTAATACCTCTTTTTGGCATAACCGAGCGAAGCGTTATAATTTCTATCTAAGAGGTTTTAAGTATCTATTTATAATGCGTAAGCCTTCCGAGACACAGGTTACACCTGAAAAGAGAAATGTTAAATGGGCATATTATGATAGGAATAGGAAGACTGATACTCTCAAGTGACAATTGATGAATTTCAAAGATTTAATAGCTCTTTATGAAAAAAAGAAGGTTATTTGCGGAGCTGAAACTTATAAGCATATTTCAGAGCTTCTCACAGAAGCAAAAGAAATCCATAAAAAAGACTGGTTGAAGAACCCTACACCAAACGGGGATCATGAGCAATCGTGGAGAGCTTTTAAAGGAAAAAACCTAGAGAAATTAATTGCCTATATACTGAAGGATGAGGTCGAAACCTTGGGGCTTAAAATTATTAATGGCGCTACTTTAGATAGGACAAAAGCAGAGAATCTCTCTTGAACTTAGCTCAGTAAAACACAACTTGTTAATTGATTATGGAGAATTTGGTTCCCATTTACCTGATGTTGACTGCATAATATACAACCCGAAGTCTTACAAAGTGCTGGCTGTTTTGTCTAGTAAAGTCACCTTGCGTGAACGGATCGCACAAACAGGCTATTGGAAGATCAAGTTGTCGAAAGACCCTGTCACTAAGAGCGTGAAAGTTTATTTCGTAACACCTGATGAAGATGGAACTTTAACAACGAGAACGCCTGCCAAAAAAGGACGCGCAATATCAGAGGTCGACTTAGATGGGAGCTATGTAATGAGCGAAAAAACTGTAGAGGAAAGCTCCAAAGTCAAAATGTTTGATAAATTTATTCAGGACTTGAAAGAACTGTTAAAAAAAGATTGCTAATCATGAAAGATTAACGCTTCTCTATAGCGTGTTTTAAAACATACCCAAAAAGCCGGAGTTGGGTTTTGTTTTTTGTTGTTTGATGGGCGAGTAGGTTGAATAGCCCCGTATTTAGGTGGACATGTGGTATAGGCTGAGTTTTTGGGTGATTCTCGTAAACCCGCTTATTTTAGCAAGTGCTGTGAGCGACAGTTTGGTGGTTTCTGCTTGAGGATTTGGCTACAACCTGCCTGCAGTCTGGGGGCTAACGCTGATACGCACAAAAAATCCACGTAAAAATCTGCGAGTAGATGATGAGCAAGGCAGCAGCCACTCTCACCTTCTACTAATAAAAAACAAACTAATCAACGGCTTAACCCACCCTATAGGGGGATAGGGTCTACCTGCAAAGCAAACAAGCCTTCGCCTTTTTCGCATACGCTTGCATATACCGCCTATAAATAAGGGGGCTATAGAAAAAAATCGCAGTTATCCTAAAGGAAACAACACCAACCCGAATTTGAGGATACAAAAGATAATACCCCAAACCAACTAACCCGATGACTGTCGTAGCAATCAGCACTGCAAAGGTAACGCCAAATAAGGCAACGAGTCAATCTAAGTCGTCACCTGACCGTTCTGCCCCATAATTCCACCGCTACACCACATACGATGCATCAATCACTAGAGCCCTGTTGCGTTGCCGAATTAGAAGCAATCATAAAACTACCAACGGTTAACGATAATAACGCCGCAAGGGAAACAATTACTATGACAAGAAACACGCTAACTCTTTTTATGTTATATCTAAAAAAGGCTTACCCAGATACAGATTTAAGGATTCTGCCACAAAACACAATTTTTCTCAACAAAAACTACGACCAAAAAAGTAAAAAGATATTTAGGTTACCGCAAAAAGGCACCAACCATGTTATAGCTTACTCCACTTACGTTGGTGCATACCTTGAAAGATAACCTTTCATAATCTTGGGCTTTCTAGGCTTCCACGCAGCCAACCGTTTTTTCAGTTCCTGCTCAGACAACTCAACCCTCAACACGCGATTGGGAATATCAATAGTGATCACATCACCGTCTTTGATGGCAGCGATTGGTCCACCTTCAAAGGCTTCTGGAGCAACATGACCAATGCATGGTCCGCGAGTCGCACCTGAAAAACGTCCATCCGTAATCAGTGCCACACTTTCGCTAAGCCCCATACCTGCAATGGTGGCTGTTGGAATCAGCATCTCAGGCATTCCCGGTCCACCTTTAGGACCTTCATAGCGGATAACGACAACATCGCCAGCTTCAACTTCTTTGCGTTTCATGGCTTCTTCTGCTTCACGTTCTGAATCGTAGACTTTAGCGGGTCCTTGATGTCTTAGTATGCTGGGAGCAATCGCGACTGCTTTCACGACGGCTCCTTTGGGTGCCAAATTACCCCTGAGGATGGCTATGCCACCTTCTTTATGCACAGGATTGCTTAATGGACGAATGACTTCACTGTCGGTTACCTGAGCTTGTGCGATGTTTTCGCCAACAGTCTTCGTGGTGACTGTGAGCGCATCAGGATGAATGAAGGGGTTTAACTCTTTCATTAGAGCAGGTAAGCCGCCTGCCAAACCAAGAGCTTCCATATCATACGGTCCACTGGGAACCATGTTGCATAAATGCGGAACCTTTCGACCGATTTCATCATACTTCACTAAATCAAGCTTAATCTCTGCTTCTCTAGCAATGGCAGAAAGATGAAGAACCGTATTCGTGGAACCACCGAGCGCCATGTCAACGGCAACTGCGTTTTCGAAGGCTTCCTGCGTTAAGATCTGGAGGGGCTTGACGTCTTTGTTAACTAATTCAACGATTTTCCGACCTGTTTCTTTAGCAATCCGCTGCTTGAGCGCCCCATTTGCAAGGGCAGTCGCACAGTATGGAAATGACATACCGAGTGCTTCAGTCATACATGCCATGGTGTTGGCTGTGAACATGCCGTTGCAGCTGCCACATCCAGGACAAGCAACGTTTTCTAACGCGGCTGATTCTTCTACAGTCATTTTTCCAGCGAAGACCTTGCCGACAGCTTCAAACACATTGTTAACGCCAACTTTTTTGCCTTCGAATATGCCAGATGCCATGGGTCCGCCAGTCAAGGCAATCGTTGGGACGTTTAAGCGTGCGGCTGCCATAAGCATACCTGGCGTGATTTTGTCGCAGTCAGAGATAAGGACCATGCCGTCGAGACGGTGGGCTTGCATCATGAGTTCGACTGAGTCGGCGATGAGTTCTCGGCTTGGAAGACTATAGCGCATGCCTTCATGTCCCATAGCGATGCCGTCGCAGATGGCTATGGTGTTGAATTCAAAGGGTGTGCCACCTGCTTGTATGATGCCTTCTTTGACGATTTGCCCCAGAGTTTGGAGGTGGATGTGCCCTGGCACTATGGTTGTGTAACTGTTTGCGATGCCTATGAATGGTTTAGTTAAATCTTGATCTGTTAAACCTAAACTTTTAAGGAGGGCTCGATGTGGCGCCCTTTCAGGACCCTTTTTTATCTCGTCACTGCGCATCTTGATTTCCTCTCTATATGGATTGTTTGTGGAGTATTAGTTCAGCCTAACTGTTAAATTTTATGCAGAACCAAAAGAAGGTTGAGGATTGAGAGTTTTGTTCCTTTGCAACGATCTCATCCTCTTATTTTGTTACGTAATTGTTAGCTTTGCCACTTAGCTTAGGGAATAATTACAAAAAACAAAGGGAATTAAAAATTAGTCTGGTTTATTTTTTGTTGGTGAGGTATTCGTGTATGGCTTTAGCTGCGCGTTTGCCTGCGCCCATTGCACTGATGACTGTGGCTGCTCCGGTTGCGACATCTCCGCCCGCATAGACGCCATCAAGGCTAGTTTTTCCAACTTCGTTAACGCATATGGTGCCGTGTCTCGGGTCGCTTTGTAAGCCTTCTGTTGTGCGCTGTATGATTGGGTTAGGTGTTTGTCCAATGGCAATGATAACCGTGTCGGTTTCCATGATGAATTCGCTGCCTGGGATTGGTTTGACGCCTCTTCTGCCCTTTGCATCTGGTTCGGTGAGTTCCATGGCGATGCATTTCATTGCTTTAACCCAGCCTTTTTCGTCTCCATAGAATTCAACTGGAGCAGCGAGGAACTTACAAACTAGGCCCTCTTCTTCAGCATTTTCGATTTCTTCGTGCCTTGCAGGCAACTCGTCGCGTGAACGCCTGTAAAGCAAGCAAACATCAGCGCCCAACCGCATGCTGCTTCTTGCGCAGTCCATGGCTACGTTTCCACCGCCGATGACGACCACGTGTTTGCCTATGCGTATTGGAGTGTCTGATTCTGGAAACTGGAATGCTTTCATGAGGTTAACTCGGATTAGGAACTCGTTGGCTGAGTAGATGCCGCCGAGGTTTTCTCCGGGGCAACCTGTGAACTGGGGCAAGCCAGCGCCGCTACCGATGAACACAGCATCATAGCCTTCTTTCATGAGTTCTGGAATAGTGTGGATTCTGCCAATCAGGTTACCTAGGCGTAGATCAACGCCGAGTTTTTGAATGTAGTTTACTTCGTTTTGTACGATGACTTTGGGTAAACGGAACTCGGGAATACCGTACATTAACACTCCGCCGCCAACGTGCAAAGCCTCAAACATCGTAACTTCGTGACCAAGCTTAACAAGGTCAGCGGCAGCCGTCAACCCAGCTGGACCTGCACCGACAATGGCTACTTTCTTTCCCGTGGGCGGGTTTTTTTGTGGTAGCTGGTAACCGTTGTCGCGTTCCCAGTCTGCTAAGAAACGTTCTAGCCGTCCGATGCTGATTGGGTCACCCATCTTTCCAACGATACATTTAGCTTGACATTGCACTTCTTGAGGGCAAACTCTTCCGCAAACAGCAGGCAACGCGTTCTTAGATTTTATCAAAGCGATGGCTTCATCATACTTTTTCTCCTTTAGGAGTTTAATGAAGCCTGGAATAGGAACTTCAACAGGGCAACCAGTAATACACAGCGGCTTTGGACACTGTAAACAACGGTTTGCTTCTTCTAACGCTTCTGCTTCAGTGTAACCTAAAGCAACTTCATTGAAGTTTTTAGCCCTAACTTTAGGGTCTTGCTTTGCCATTTCAACTGCTTTCTTGTTTAGTTTTGGTTTAGGCTTTGTTTCTGCCACACTTACAACCTCCACGCATTTCCCACAGCACTGAACTTAACCTTTCTTCAGGAAGCATCGTGCGCTGACGTAAAATCAACCCATCAAAGTCAACTTTGTGACCATCAAATTCTGGTCCGTCAACGCAGCCAAACTGCATCTTACCGCCAACGGTGACACGGCAAACTCCGCACATGCCCATACCATCGATCATTATGGGTGTTGTCGTAACAATCGTTGGGATACCGTAAGGCTTTGTTATTTCGCTGACGTCCTTCATGAGGATCACTGGACCCATGACGACACAACGGTCAAACTTTTCCTTCTTTAGCATCTCCTTGAGAAAGTCTAATCCTTTAAAGCCCATTGAACCGTCATCGGTTGCAACCATGACTCTGTCACTGTAGACTTTTGCCTCGTCCTCCATCATGATGAACTCTTTGGTTCGTGCACCAAGAATCGTCGTTACATTGTTGCCTGCTTCTTTCATCGCTTTAGCTTGCAACAGCAACGGCGCAATCATCACGCTTCCGCCGACGCAGAGCACTTTACCGAATTTTTTGATTTCAGAGGGATTGCCCAATGGACCTGTAACGTTATCGATGCAGTCGCCTTCGTTCAGCAACCCCAAGGCTTTGGTGGTTTTGCCGACTTCGTGGAAAGCAAAAGAAACCGTGCCTTTAGATCGGTCGTATCCACAGATGGTCAGGGGGATTCGTTCGCCTTCTTTGCCGTTTATGACGATTAGGAATTGTCCAGGTTGCGATTTAGCTGCAACATCTGGAGCTTCCACTTCAAACAGTTTAATCTTTGGAACTAGCTCCTTTTTACTGATTATTCTGTACGTTTCGCAGTCGCCTCCACAGTTACTTTACGTTTAGGTAAAGATGCAATCTTTTGGTAGAAAGCGTCAAGTTTTTGGCTGAAATCGCTAGCGCATCTTGGTGATTCCTCATAGAGTTCGAATCTGTCAAGCAAGCCCTTCTTCTTGAGGACGTTTAGCATTACGCCAAGGTTGCGCTCTGCAGTGTCCCTGCCTTCTTGGAGCTTGCAGTCTTTGGATGAACAAACCACAGCCATGACGCCGTCAAACCCGCAGTTCAACGCGTTAACGACGTGTACTGGGTCAAGAGATTTGAAACAGGGAACCTCCAACGCCAACACGTTTTTCCCTTCAAAGGCTTGATTGGGATTGTCCAGTGCCGAGAACTCGGACCATTGGCAAACAAAAGCCAGAACCGCGGGACCGTTACCCTTAGCTTTTAACTGTTCAGCTGAGGCGCCGTAGCGGTTGAGGACATTTTCGAACTCGAAGCCTTTCACTTGGATAGCATGATGAGGACAAACCAGCTGGCAAGCGCCGCAACCAACGCATTTTTCAACGTTGACTTTGGGCGTGGCAAACGACTCAAACTCAAGCGCATCATATGGGCATATGAAGATGCATTTGTCACAACCGACGCATTCCATCACGTCGTAGACTGCTTTTCTTGAATACTTGATGATTCTTACAGCGTTCTCGTCAAAGCCTAACTGTTTGAGAACATTCCGAGCCAAAACCAGCCTGCGGGTGTTAATCTTTGTGCCTTCTTTGTAGCGGCAAAACGGGTCTTCGCACTGTACTGAAACAATGTTTTCTACGCCAGAGTTGAGAGCTTCAAAAACAAAATCGGTTGGAACACGTCCTGCACAAGGCAACCTCAGGGCAAGGTAATTGTCTATGTTTAGTCCCTGTTCTTTGAGAATATCTTGGACTTCACCTGTTGAAGGTGAGTTTCCGCGGCACATAAGAACAAGAGTGTCAACGTTAGGGGTTTTGGCTTGGGCTTTCTTTAGGTAATCCGATAATGTATCATAAGTGTAATATTGCATTTTAATGGCTGAAGAAGGACAAGCGCTGTAGCAGATACCACAAACCTGACAATCCTGAGTGTTAATCTCCACTTTTCCGGTGGAGTCAGCCTTTATGGCTTCATAGGGACAGATGGATTTGCAGACGTAACATCTGCTGCATAGGTCTTGGTTGATTTCTACTACAGCAAGACATTTTTCGCTCATTCGTAAACCTCTCTCATGCGTTTCCGCTGTTACTTTGACGGCTTGAGCATGCTAGCTAAGCTTATTGAAAGCACAAAAAGGGCTTTAGAATCATATAATCCTTTCCCTAAGGATTCCGCAATATCTATATGATATCGACAGGGTCACTTTCCACAACAAAATTGTCTTCCGACGTAGAAACGAGTGGCATTTTGGGCGAGAACCGCCTGCTTTGGCTATAACTGCCTCCCGCATCTTGCACACAGAGGTACGCCTTCTTTGTTTCTAAACCCGCACACACTGCATACTCTCGAACGAGGAGGTGGCGGCGGCAAACCAGAGGTCAAATCAGGAGAAGTTGGTGGTGGCATGTTAGCAGGGTTTTGATAATACGGTTGATTGACAGGGTACTGGGTAACTGGGTACTGTCTGGGATGCTGCTCTGAAGTGATCAGGTGTTTGATTCCACTCCCTATAAACACAACACCGGCAATCAGCGCTCCAGTCCATATAATTGGGATCGAATCTTCCGTCAATGTGAAAAAGAAAATACCGATTAAAATGAATCCGACTATTATTTCTCCGAGTCCCCTCATCTCCAAAACCCCAAGTTTATCTTTTAAAGGTCTATCTATAAGAAACTTGCGAAAACTATAAGTGCTAATCCACATTTTTGAACATTTTGACCTTGTCTTCAATGTTTTTTTTTTAAAAAAAAAATAGATAGGAAATTTTAATTCACATATCAAGTCAATTCCAAATTGACCAGTACAAAGCAGACGCAACATCAATAGAACAAGAAAGAGAGTAACGAGTAACTGCAAGAGCAAACTGAACAGTGATAAAACAAAAAAAGGGAAATGTGATTACCTTTCGCCTATGGTCGTTTTCTAATCGCTAAGAACAGGACAGCACCGACTATGGCGATAGCAATGATTATGGCGGCGGTTGCCGCGATGATGTAGTTTTCTGTCGGTGGCAAGGCAATCGCTGGTTGCTGCGTTGCAGTTGGGGCTGGCTCATCAACAACGAAGGCGGTTTGCGATGATGATGGCCAATAAGCCTTAGAGCCTACAAACGAAGCGTAAACTGTGTATTTGCCGGGAACATCGGGCTTCCAGTCGAGACTGTAGAATCCGCTTTTATCAGTAATTGCTGTTCCAACGGGACGATAGTTGCCATTAGCGTCAATAACGTTGATTGTAACCTCAACACCCTTGACGTTTGTTGGCATGGCTTGCTGTGCGTATACATAACCCATCCATGCTTCTTGGCTTTCATCTGAGACAACGGGGACGCCGTTGGGGAAGCGAGCAGCTTGCTCGGTTTGTTTTGTACCCGCTGAAATATCTGTGACTGTACCGCGAATCACTATAGATTTGCCAAGATCTATGCCACTGTCAGGAGCTGAAACTGTGAGTGAAGTTGGTCCCTTGCCGTAGCAGTATAGTTTGTTATCGTAGTAGTTAAGGCCCAAAGCATAGCCATCAGCTATGACTAATGATCCATAATGCAGGACTTTCCAGATTTCTTCTCCATTGGTCATGTTTATGCAGCGTATGTATGAGCCACGCCAAAGAGGTTGAGTACGCCACAGAGGGCTCGAGTAAATGTAAACTTTTCCATCTGCAATGCAACCGATTTGTGCGGGGTAATCGCCGAATGGAGATTCAAAGCCGATTTGCACTGGTTCATATTTCCAAAGGACTTTACCCGTCGTTATGTTATAGCAAACCAGTATTCCGCCGTTAAGATAGCAGCCTGAAAGTAACATACCTTGGTAGATGTTTGTATAGCCCATGCCGTAGTATTTCATTGGTTCCTCGGGCTCGCTTTGCCATATCTGTTGTCCAGTTGAGAGGCTGTAGCCCCACCGTGTCCTTGTCTGGGTACAAGCAAACAGGAATACGCCGTCTTCTGGGTCCACTGTTCCCATGCTTATTGTTTTATTTCCTGCTGATGAGGGCGGTGTGAAGGTTATGTTCCAAAGCAGAGAACCTACTGCACCTTTTGTTCGGTCTAAGTTAAGTGCCCACAAGTTGCCAGGTGTTACTCCTTGCTCGTTGTTTGAACCTTGAGTTCCGCCGATTACGTATTGGTCTTCACGCACTGCCCGTATGGTTCCTTGAACTGCTGGAATGGTTACGTTTATGGAGTAGCCGTGGGAACCGTCGAAGGTGTAGTTGAGGTAGGGTCTCCAGCTTTCATAGTTGTTGCCTGAGAAGCCTGAGTAGTCGCCGTTTTGGAACATCTGCTGGGTGCCCTTCCACCAGATAGCTTGGGTGGTGTTCCAGCAATGCAGATAGTACTTAGGTGCTGCTGTTGTGCCCATGTTGACTATGTTGTAGCGTAGTATGCTGCCGTCTTTACCGTAGACCGCGGTGCCCGTGGCTCCAATGGTTACGCTGGTTCCAGCGGCTGTTCGGTCAGTCTGGGTAACGTTGGCTATGCTGCATATGTAGTTGCCCGTGAAGGCGTCATACATCATCCAAGAGTTAGCTTGGATTCCGTTGGTACTCCAAAGATACGGGTAGCCGCCCATTTGGTTAGCTAATTCAGGGTCGTATATCTGTGCAAACGCCAAAGATTGCTGCGAAATGCTGCCATGTGCATCGAAGCCGCCGCCAATGCCTGAAACAGGTCCAGTGGTGTTGAAGAAGTAGAGTTGTTTGCCAGTGTAGAGGTCGAGGCAGTACCAACCCATTTTCATGCCAGAGTTGGGTGCGTTGAAGAATACTTTGCCATCAAGCACGAGAGGTGAGAGGCTTATGCCTTCATAGTGCGAAGTGGCATATCCGTAGTCGCCAAATCGTTCATCCATAAGACCACCTGTGAACACTGAGGTTGACCACATGACGTGTGCACTTTCGGGGCCTTTGCCGTAAGCAAAGTTGGTGGTGGGACCGACGTTTTGAGCTGCGCCGCCTAACCAGTTGCCTGCAACTTGATACCAGTAAATGTTTGCGCAGTTAATAGGCCGTGTCCAGTATTCGGTTGGGAGAGGCGTTTCAGGCCACAATGGAATGGGCTCGTCTTGTACTGTGAAGGGCGTTGGGTCGCTTACGCTGGCTAGGTAGGTGTCATTAATGTATGCATAACCTTGTTGTGCTGTATCGGCTACTCCGGGTTTCTTGGGCAGACCGGTAATCACTGTGGTGGAAAATTTTACGACCACGGTGTAATTCCCTGCCGTATCGGGAGTGTAGAAAGCGTATGCACTTCCCACCGGATCGGATGTTATAGGTCCAAGGGTGTCGTTTCTCCCATCGGGTCTTATTATGTCTATCATGAACTTCCATCGGTCACCGTATTGTCCGTTGGCTGTTGGCGGCACACTATTTATCCAGAAGATTATTTTCTGTGTTTGACCAACTCCGATGATGTTGTTGCCGACGACACAGTAGCACCATGTGGGATATACCCATTCAGGATAATGTGCGGTAACAGTTTGTAGCGGGATAAGCGTGAGTGTGATTGTTAGCGTCAGAAATAATATGGCGATAAAGACTTTAGTTCTTTTCATTCTTTACTCTTCCGTTTTTTGAATGAAGATTTATTGTTATCTTCACGGAAGGTTGGTTGTTGTCGCTGACTTATAAAATGTAGTAAGAAGTCGCTCCGACTGACAACCTACCGGTCGCTTCTTTAAAGCGGCCTTATTGACTAAACAGGACTTATGATTAACAGGACTAATAGAAAAGCAATGATACGGCAAAGTCTTATTTTCTGTAGTACGGCTTCCGAATGTAACTGTACGCTTCCAACGCAGCGGTTATACCTTGCCCCACCGCCGTGCCCACTTGCTTAACTGGATGATTAGTTACGTCGCCTGCTGCGAAGACACCGGGTTGATTGGTTTGTTGCCGAATGTCGATCTTGATGTAGCCATGCTCGTCGGTTTCGATTCCGTTGGCTATGGCTAGTTGGCTGTTGGGGGCTTCTCCGATTTGCACAAATACTGCGTCAGTGGCTATTTCGCTTTGTTGTTGTGTCATGTTATCGATTAAGGTCACTGACTTAACCACTTTTTCTCCTTTTATTTCCAAAATTTCGGTATTCCACATTATTTTGACGTTGGGCTTTGTGAATATTCCTGAAATCAAAGATTCCTCCGCTCGGAACCCACCTCGCCTGTGTACAACGATTACTTCGGCGGCGATGCCTGAAAGGTAAAGGACTGTAGTTGCGGCTGTGTTTCCGCCGCCAACCACAAGGACACGTTTGCCCTTAAAGAAGGGGCCATCACATACACCACAGTAGCTTACGCCTCTCCCTCGAAACTCTTTTTCACCCTTAACGCCTATTTCCTTGTAATGCGAGCCTGTGGCAATTATGATGGCTTTGGCTCCATACGTGGTTCTGGTGGTTGTCACAGTTTTGATTTCGCCTGACAGGTTCAAGGCGGTTACGGTTTCGAGGTCGCGAATGGTTGCACCGAGTTTTCTGGCGTGATTTGTCATTTTTTGGGCAAGTTCGCCACCGCTGATTTCTGCAAAACCGGGGTAATTGACAATGGTTGGTGCATCAGAGATGGTTCCGCCAGCGAATTTTTCGTCTAAAATTAATGTTTTGAGTCCGCTTCGTACGGCGTATATGCCAGCGGCTAATCCAGCGGAGCCTGCGCCTATGATTATGACGTCCCAGTTTTCCATGGTGTGTTCGTCTCGCTATGGATGAATACTTGGTTGGAGCAGTTTATGAATTGTTCGATAGTTGGCGAGTGTTTTTGGTTTCCAATAAGCTGATAAGTGTGAAGCAATTTAATTTTAGTGTTTTTGAGGGTTAGTTATGGCGAAATACCGTTGTACTGTTTGCAATTGGGTTTATGATGAAGCAAAAGAGAAGCTCAAGTTTTCTGATTTACCAAAAGAATGGGTTTGTCCAGTTTGCGGAGCACCCAAATCAACCTTCATCCTGTTGGCTGAGCAAGTAAAAGAAGAGAAAGTTGCTGAGAAGAAAGCGGAGCATACGGTTTCCGACGTCTTGGTGGCGCAGATTGCTGAGTGGGGCATCAAGTACGTTTTTGGCATTCCAGGTACATCAACGTTGGGTGTGGTGGATGCTATCCGAAAGACAGGCGGTAAAGTCAAGTTCCTGCAGGTTCGGCATGAAGAGACTGCTGCGTTTATGGCTTCGGCTTATGGCAAATTAACGGGGCATATCGCGGCTTGCCTTGGAATCTCGGGTCCTGGTGCGACGAACCTTGTCACAGGGTTGTACGATGCCCAGTTGGACCATTCACCGGTGTTGGCATTGACGGGTATGGTGCCGCGGAACCTTATCGGGCAAGGTTCATTGCAGGAGATAGATCAACAAGCGTTCTTTGAACCTTTAACAGTCTACAACAAAACCTTAATGACTGAAGAACAAACCACTTCGTTGGCTACTTTGGCGATTAAACATGCCCTTCTGGATCAAGGCGTAGTGCACATAGGGATTCCAAACGACGTGCAAAAGTTGCCATATGACACAGAGATTTTGCCGTTTGAAGGCAGAATGCCAAACCTTGCTTATGGGCAAGAGGACTGGGTAATTGAGAAAGCAGCTAAGGTCATTGATAGGGCAGAGCGACCACTGATTTTGGCTGGTTTTGGCTCTCGAGGACAGGGCAATAAGCTGCTGGCGTTGGCTTCTAAGATTTCAGCGCCAATCGTTGGGACATTTAGGGCTAAAGGCGTTGTTGACGAGCGGGAGCCGCTTTATGTCGGTTGCCATGGTGGCGTTGGCTCCACGGCTGCAGGTGAGCTCATGAATAAGACTGATTTGCTCATAGTGATTGGTTCTTCTTTCGCTGACCTTTCGCAGATTCCTAAGAAGCGGATGGTGCAGATTGACATTAACCCGCTCATGATTGCCCGCCGTTATCCTGTTGAAGTAGGTTTGCTGGGCAACAGCGCCGTTTTGATTCCGAAGCTAACGGAGAAAGTTCAGCCCAAGAAGAGGGAAGATTACCTGTCTGAGGTTGGACGGCTTAAGCAGGCGTGGCTAAACCAGTTGAAGAGCGAAGCTGATGCCACCATTAAACCGATTCGACCCCCATACATAATCAAAGTGCTCAACGACCAAGCCGCTGATGATGCAGTTTTTTCGCTTGATGTGGGCGAGAATTGCTGGTGGTTTGGACGCAACTTCTTGATGAAAAAGACACAGAAGTTGGTGATGACAGGGAACTTGGCAACGATGGGTTTTGGGTTGCCTGGAGCTCTGGCTTGTGCATTGGTTTATCCTCAGCGACAGGTAATTTGCTTAACGGGTGACGGCGGATTGACGATGGTTTTAGGCGATTTCTTGACGGCTCTAAAGTACAACTTGAAGGTCAAAGTGTTTGTCATGAACAACAAGCGGTTAGGGATGATTATGCAGGAGCAGAAGGTGGAAGGCTACGAGGGCTGGCAAACCGAGCTGCATGACTATAGTTTCGCAGATTTTGCTGAACACTCAGGCGGCTTAGGCATAAAGGTAACCGAACCCAAAGATTTGGAAGTAGCTGTAAAGCGGGCGCTAGCTGCCGATAAGCCTGCGATTGTGGATATTGACACGGACCCCCGAAGATTCTTCACTTAACATCAAACACAATCGTTCCCTCTTTCTTGGCGATTAAAAGGTTCTTCGTCAAGTTTTCTTGACTATGTTCCTGTTGGCTACATCTTTTTTTGGGGAGTTATCTTTTTTAGGAAAACTTTGATATCTTGGGGTTGTCCGTAGACTACTATGCGCCCGTTTTCTTGGTGTTTTACTTGTAGGTTGTTTTCTTTAGCCGCTTGCTCCACAAGTTCCAAGGTGAGGTCACCTGTTGGTTCAACTCTTATCCATTTTTGGTCTCGGGGAACGCCTGTGATGAATTTGTCTGCTTCTTTTGATTGTACCTCACATGTTTCAGCGTTGGCTTCCTCTAGCCGCCTAAGCCACAGGTCCACTTGCTCTGAGCCTAGGACTTTTTGGGCTTCAGTTACCAAGAAGGCTTCAACGTTAGCCGAGAATTCTTCTGCTTTCTGGTAGACTTCTCCGCGGCTGTCCTCGTTGCATCCCAACAGGATCATTGATTTAGCGGACCTTAAATCGTTGATGACATGGGGTGGGATGGCTACTCCTTTCTTTTTCAGTTCAATCATCATGTCTTCAAGCAATTTCCAAGATGCCATGCTGTGACCCATAGCTGATGCCTCGCCTAATGCTTAGGCACTTTGCGCTATAAAACGTTAATCATGCTGTTTTGGGTTTTGGAAAGGAATAAATCTAAAGGATTTTTTGTATTTAAATTGAGGAGTATTTAAATTGAGGAGTATTTTATTTTTGTCCACAGACAAGAAAACGCAGATTAAAGAAGCAATACGCCAACTCCATGCAGGTGTGCCGCCCCAGCAGGTGAAAGAGAAATTTCGAACTGTTCTGGAGGGCATTGATTCGTTGGAGATTGCTAAAATCGAAGATGAACTAATCAGGGAAGGCATGAAACGTGAGGATATGCAAAGACTCTGCGACGTCCACATGGCAATTTTCAAGGACCAAATTGAAAAACAAAGCCTAAACCTGAAGCCTACTCAACCTATCAGCATACTTATGGAAGAACATAAAATTATGACTAAGATGGCGGAAGACCTCCTCGCTGTCGCTGATAAAATCCACAATGTTGCTGACTTCCGCTATATTGAAGAGGACATTCATCAAATCGAGCATCTCGCAAGTAATTTTACTGATTCAGAAAAGCACTATCAACGTGAAGAAAACGTTCTTTTTCCTTACCTTGAAAAGCATGGAATCAGTGAGCCGCCGAGCGTAATGTGGATGGAACACGACAAAATCCGAGAAACTAAAAAGAAGTTACTGACTGTGCTTCAGCAAGCTATGGACCCTGATAAAGAGAAGTTCAAGCAGAACCTTTGGGAAACTGCCAACGCACTTGCCAATTTGCTTCCGAGTCACTTCTTCAAAGAAAACAACATACTTTTCCCAACTGCTTTAAGCGTATTTACGCAGCAGGAATGGATAGACATACGGAAACAATTCGACCAAATTGGCTACTGCTGCTTCACTCCCCCAACCCTTATTACTGCACCGTCCGAAGCACCACTGCAACCAGAAATTCCCACGCCATCAACACTGATGCAGTTTGAAAATGGCAACTTGACTGAACCCCAACTCAACAGTCTACTAGACACACTGCCGGTGGAGATAACCTTCATAGATGAAAATGATACCGTGCGCTACTTCAACCTCCCAGAAAAAATAATATTCGTGCGCACAAAGGCCATAATTGGCAGAAAAGTGCAGAACTGCCACCCAGCCAAAAGCCTCGATACAGTAACTAAGATATTGGATTCCTTCAAGTCAGGCAGAAAAAACCTTGCTGAATTTTGGATAAACCTTAGTGGACGCATGATTTTTATCCGGTTTTTTGCAGTTCGCAGCCCAGAGGGCACCTACTTGGGAACCATGGAAGTTGTTCAGGACGTTACCGATATTCAGAAGCTGCAAGGGGAAAAAAGGCTGCTTGATTGGACTGATTAGCGGCGAATATGATGAAGGTAAGGACTGTTAAATCAGAAGGACTATCGCACAACAGCTACTTTCTATCGGATGGAAACGAAGCGGTGGTGGTGGACCCACGCCGAGACTGCGAAATCTACACCCAACTTGCTAAACAAGACTGCGTAGAAATCAAATACATCCTTGAAACACATCGAAACGAGGACTATGTCGTCGGCTCCCTGGAACTGCAAAACATGACAGAGGCAGAAATCGGCCACAGCAACGCATTACCCTTCAAGTACGGCGAACATAACTTGGCCGACGGTGAAACCCTAAACGTGGGCAACACCAAAATCCTAGCCCTCTACACTCCAGGACACACTAACGAATCCTTGTGCTACGTTGTCTATTCAGGAAGCTCTGAAGCCACTCTGGTTTTTTCTGGAGACACCCTGTTTTCAGGCTCCGTTGGCAGAACCGACCTCTATGGCAAAGATGCTCAGTCAGCCCAAGCTGAGAGGCTCTACAACACCTTGCATGAAAAGCTACTTTCTCTTGATGATGGGGTGCTTGTTTATCCTGGTCATGGGGCAGGCAGCGTCTGTGGCAGCAGGATAAGCGGAAATGAACCAACCACCATTGGGTTCGAAAAAAAGACCAATCCATACTTGCAGTTGAATAATGAAGAATTTGTCCAAAGAGTTATGCGTGAAGAGTTAGTTGCACCCCGCTATTTCAAGCGGATGGAAGAGTACAACCTCAACGGTCCGCCTCTTCTGAGCGAATTAGCATACCCTAAACCGCTTTCACTACTTCGCTTTGAAGAGGAAATGCATGAAGAAAACATGATAGTTATCGACACACGCAAACCATATGCGTATGCAAGTTCACATATCCCTAACTCGCTCAGCATCTGGCTCGATGGAACCAGCGTTTATCCCGGCTGGCTGTTAGACACCAACCAATACATCATCTTTGTGCACGAACGACCCGAAGATATGGATGTCGCTACGGCGAGATTGAGGCGGCTGGGTTTTGATAACATGTGCGGTTACCTTTGCGACGGCATGGATTCTTGGCAAGAATCTGGCAAACCATTCAATCACACAGGAACAATGACGGTGACTGAGCTCAAAAGCAAGCTTGAGGGAGACGAAGTTTTGCTGTTGGATGTACGGGAGCCACATGAATGGAAAGAAGAAGGCATCATCGAAGGCGGGAGGTTGATTCATTTCGCTGATTTGCCTGACAAAACCGAGTTACTGCCAAAAGACCAAACCATCGCTGTCACCTGTTCAGTAGGGAACCGAACAAGCATCGCTGTGAGTATTCTCGAGCGAGCAGGCTTCAAAGAGGTTAGCAATGTGTTGGGCGGCATGGAGGCGTGGACAAGCCTTGGCTACCCAGTTGTTCGGGTACCTTAATTTTCCTCTTTTTGCTTCAGAGTCTTAGCCAATCTTGAAGTTTTAGCACTGTCTGTAGGCTCAAGCAGTTCCTTAACGAGGTTAAATTGACGTTGGTAAACGTGGCAGTTTTTGCTATGAAAAACCAGTTTACCTGTCTGCAATGACAGATTGCCTCGTTCGTTAATTTCGTTAACGAAAGCTTCGTTGAACAATTGCAGCCCCGCGATGTTAGCTGGCAATCCGCCGTATGCATCCCAACTGCGTAAGTAACAAGTTAAATGCATTTTTCCCTCTAATATTTCTGTGTCAATGAGGCTAAGGCAGGGCGGTTCGGATTTTTTCTTGTTTTTATCGAATTTAATAATATCTTCAGGAAGACGGATAACCATGGTGACTTGGCGGTCATTCTGCTCTTGAGTATACCTTTTGATTGCTTCTTCGACCTGGTTAATTCGATGGTCGCCGTAGGGATCATTTAAGCGGCTGCCGTAAGTGTAGGGTTCCTCACTTTGTTTTTCGCCACACCAAAGGTACTCTAGTGCATAGCCCTGCACGTACTTGAAATCGCATGGCGCCTTATCGCTGACTAGCGGGCGACTCTCTGGATTAGTGATTTCTATGGTTAGATTCAGCTTTCGGGTTTCAGTTTCTTCCGAGCCAAACCCTACTTTGAAAACATCGCCTTCTCTCCAGATGGCACTGAGGGTTTTGAACCATGCATCAGGACAGTCGAACGCTGAAATCTTTACGTGCTTCACAGCCTTTCCCTCGGAAGTTTCAAAAATTCTATTGAGTTATTCAATCATATAAGATTGGTGCAGAATAAAGCTTATGTCTGAATGCCAGCATATTGAATTTACTGGTCGATTATGCCGAGAAAAAATGTCACAGCAATTTTTCTGTTGGCAGGTATCGCCGTGGTTTTCTGCGCTTTTACACTTCAACCAAGCCATAGTCGACCACAAATAGGTATCTTTTACTACACTTGGTACAATCCGGATTTGAATGTGTCATGGGACCGAGCAAAAATCATTGATACGCCAGTTTTAGGGTATTACAATTCATGCGACCCTTCAGTGATAAGGCAGCATTTGCTGTGGATGGAAGATTTAGGCATTGATTTTGTAGTTGTTTCGTGGTGGGGTAACTATGACTCTTATGGAGTGTTCATAGATAATGCAACTAAGCAAGTGTTTGATGTAGCCGAAAGCATCGATAGCAAATTAAAGTTCTTCATAATGGTTGAGCCCTTTAATCACACAGGCAAATCCTATGATTACAACAGAATCTACAATTACATCTACTTTAACTATGTTAGGATGTACCCATCGCTATATTACTACAAAGGAAGTAAACCGACTATATGTTTCTACAACGATGACAACTTAACTAGCCACGGAAAAATCCTCCCGGATGCTAGATTTAACACAATCATAGTCGGTCAGAAGCCTTATTCGCAATGGATTTACACTAACTTAAACAAGCTAGACTATCGCGCTTTAGGAGACAGACAGGTAAGCGTTACTCCGAGATATGATGAATCAAACATACTTGAACGCATAGGAAACGTTAGAGTGGACGTTTACTTGAACGAAAGCACCTATTATAAACAATGGGAAAATGCGTTACAACTTTGGGAAAACGGCGAAATTGACACAATACTGATTAGCTCTTGGAACGAGTATCCCGAAAGAACAGCAATAGAGCCACACATAGATGCAACCGCTGTCCAACCTGACCACTACTACCTCTATGACAAAACAAAAGAATACATGAACTTATTCGGCTAACCTTTGGAACAAAAAGAAAAAGGCTTGCTGGTTTAGTAGGGCATTCCACCCATTCCGCCCATGCCACCCATGCCTCCGCCCATTCCTCCTGGAGGCATCGGAGGAGCCTTTCCAGCGCCTGCGCCTTTGATGCTGATGAGGTCGTCGATTTTAAGGATCATGTTGGTGGCCTCGGTTGCTGATTTTATTACTTGCTGTTTTACTCGGAGTGGTTCGATGATCATTGGTGTGCACATATCGATGATTTTGCCGCTTGTAACATCAATGCCGAAGGTTTTGCTGTCTGCTTTCTCGTGTTGTGCGCGTAGGGCAACCATGATGTCGATGGGGTCTAAACCTGCGTTCTCAGCCAAAGTCAAGGGGATTTCTTCGATTGCTTCGGCGAAAGCTTCAATGGCAAGCTGCTCGCGTCCGCCAACTTTAACTGCGTAAGAGCGTAAGCCTTTTGAAAGCTCTGCTTCAGGGGCGCCGCCGCCTGCGACTATTTTGCCATCTTCGATGGCGTTTCGAACGACGCATAAACCGTCGTGTAGGCTACGTTCGGCTTCGTCTATAACATGGTTGGATGCGCCTCGGATAACGATGGTTACGGCTTTAGGGTTTTTGCAGTCGCGTATGTAGATTAGTTTGTCGTCGCCGATTTTGACTTCTTCGACGCGTTTGGCTTTGCCTAAAGCTTCAGGTGTTAGGTCTTTTACGTTTGCAACGATTTCGCCGCCTGTCGCACGAGAAAGCTTTTCCATATCGCTGCTGCTGACGCTTTTGACTGCTAAGACGCCTGCTTTGCCCAAAAAGTGCAGTGCCATGTCATCGATACCTTTTTCGCAGAAAATAACATTTGCGCCTGCCTTGGTTACAGAGTTAACCATTTCTTTGAGCATACGTTCTTCTTCGTCGAGGAATAGCTTCATTTGGTCTGGGCTCTCAATGTTTATTTTAGCGTCGAATTCAGTTTTCTCAATTTCTAATTTAGCGTTTAAGAGGGCGATTTTTGCGTCGTCTATGAGTTTTGGCATGCCTGAGCTTGCGACTTCTTTGTCTAGTACCATGCCTTTGATAAGTTCGGTTTCATCCAGACTCTTCCCATGCTTTTTAACGACCTTGATCAGGTCTATGTCAGCTACGTATCTGTCGTCGACTTTTTCGGAAACTTGTTTGACTGCTTCAACGATGATTTTTGCATAGTGGTCCTCGGCTACGTTTATGCTTTTGCTTGAAATTGAAGTGATTGCAACATCCCTAAGGGTTTTATCGTCTTCAAAAGCAACGGGAATGGCTATTTTGTTAAGGATTTTTTGGGCTTCTTCACTTGCTTTCTTATAACCTTCGATTATGACTGTCGGATGGATGTTTTTATCAAGCAAGCTTTCTGCTTTTGAGAGCAATTCTCCTGCTAAGACGACGGCAGTTGTGGTTCCATCGCCAACCTCGTTGTCCTGGGCTTTGGCAACTTCAACAAGCATTTTTGCAGCTGGATGCTGAACATCGAGTTCCTTCATGATGGTTGCACCATCGTTGGTTATGGCAACATCACCCATGCCGCTGACGAGCATTTTATCCATGCCACATGGACCAAGCGTTGTTTTCACCGCTTCAGCCACGATTTTAGCAGCCATGATGTTGTTTCTTTGGGCTTCTCGACCTGTTGAGCGACCAGTGCCTTCTTTCAACACTAGAACGGGAATATTTCCTGCACCTTGAGACATTTGCTTTCACCAAATATTATATAATCAAAAACGGAGAAATAACAAGTGGAAATATAAGTTTTGTGCCCCAAACAGCTTTATCCCTTTATTGTTCGGTCAGTTGTTTTCTTAGCAACAATTTTTTCCTTCTCAGATGCGATAAGTTTAAGGTTCCTCTAGCATGCTCCTCACCCACTACAACCTTATGATGCAATAATCCATTAAAGGGACCTAAAAAATACATGATACCTAAAAGTGTATGCTGAAAAGACATCAAGGCTGCGCTTAAAAACGAGCGTTCCGAAGAGATCAATTTCTTGATCAGGGCTTTTCTCCTGTTTTTTTAAAAAAAATTCCCGCTCCCTCTTGGTCTTGATGATAAACACAAAAAGTTTGAGACGTGAAAAAATGAGAAGTAAATTTCTTATAATTCACTTTACAACGTTTATTTTCTGGGTTCCCCTTTCTCTCGTCGCAGTTTATTGACCGTTGCTGCGGCGATGCGTTCAGCATCCTCTTCGGTCATGCCACGTTTAAGTTCTGATTCCTTGATATGCTCGTATTGCCGCTTACGCTTATTACTTTCTATGCTTCTTGGAGGCATATGTTCACCACCTTAAAAGCAGAGTTTAGATAGATTTCTGGAAAAAAAGGGCTGGGATATCAGCTACTTTACATGGGGGTAGGGGTTGGCGAAGGCTGTGGGTTCGTTGCACTTGGGCTGCTGGGCAGATTCATCATAGACATTTTCTCGTTCATGAATTGCTTAGCTATTTCTTGCTCTTGCTCCTTTGAGAGAACTTTTTTGGCTTTCCTATAAATATCGCCTTCTTCATCATCGACATGTTGGCTCACAACCTCGGTGAGCACCTTGAATTTGGCAAATTTCACATCATTATCCGTTGAATCATCGATGTCTTTCATTATTTTTCTGGCTACATCATGCTCTTCGAATCCTTCAATAGTTTCTGATCGGCTCTCTCGATTGTTAATTAGCTGTGTGTAGAAGACTTTCTCTTCAGCGTCCAAATGGATCGCTAGTGATTTGCTGGCTTGGTTGTATATGTTAGATTGGAAGCTTTCCGAGTCTAAAATTTGCTTGAATAGTTTCTTAACGTCTTTGTGTTCAAGTTTTAAGAGGTCATAGATGGTGGCGTTCTTTCTAATGCTTTCTTCCTCTTTTTTCATTTCCTCGTCCATTACATTCTCCATAAAGCAGGTCTCACCTCCCATTCAAAGTCAAAGATGCAGTCAATTACCTTGCCATTTCACGGCATGATTCAGCGCAACGTCTGCATGCGCTCGCGCATTCTTTCATAAAGTCATCATCAAAGCGTTCGCAGATATCAGCGCATTCATCGCATATGTCTGCGGTTATGCCACATACTTGAGGGTAATAAGTAGAGTTCCTGAGCATAAAATCGGCGTTTGCGCTACACATTTTTGCACAATCCATTAGAAGGTTCAAATTTTCTATTTTGGCGTGTTTGCCGCCCAGGTTGAGGCATCTTATCGTTGTTTCTGTACAGGTTTTGTAGCAATCAAAAGAATCCTTGATGCATTCACTCACTTCATCGCTTGTAGCTTGCCCCGAGCTGCTTTGGATGCGTTCGAGTTCTTCCATGGTTCCCGATATTCTTCCAGCAATCGGCGATTGAGTGCGGTTATGCCATCCCTCTTCTTCTTCGGTTTGCGCTTTATCTTCGATTTCATCTGAGTAATCCTTCTCGTTTAGGCTAGGCATATCTCTTGATTTAGCCTCACCTAAGCAGTTGGATAGGTGTCCTTCGTCGACGAATCGTTCACAAGCATCTTGCACATCATTCACCTTCGCCGTAAATCAACTGCCAACCGACCACAAAAATCAGAAAAAAAGGAGATGCAACGGTTGCACTCCATTGTGGTCAGGATATTTTTTAGTTTGATTGATTAGGCGTTCATCATAAGAGCTAGCTTGACCGTAATTTAAGAATATGTGATTGTAATTCTACGCCAACACTATGAAGACGATAAGACTGAAATGACCCATTAAGCGGGAGCATTGGCTAAGCAAAGTATCGATTGGGTCTTTATCGTTTCTGATTATTTTCTAGGAAGCAATTCGTTGAGTTCATAGCTTGCTCCACACAGCACACTATCTGCTCCACCATAGTACACGATGATTTGGTCATCAAGTTGCACGTTGCCGCAGCTGAAAACTACGTTGGGTACGTCGCCGATGCATTCATAGCTTTCGCATGGCGAAAGAATTGGTTTCTCGGAACGGTAAAGTATCTTTTCTGGGTTGTTTTTATCTAAGAGCGCGGCACCAAGCGAATAATGTTTCCTTTCGTCCACGCCATGGTATATGAATAGGAAGCCCTCGTTGAGTTCAATGGGTGTTCCAGCTGCACCGATTTTGACGCTATCCCACATCTTATCTCGCGGCTCCATTATGGATTTAAAGCCGTGCCATTTTTTGAGGTCTTCAGAATAAGCAACGCATATGCTTGGTTCAATACGGTGGAACATAACGTATTGGCCATCAACCTTACGTGGAAAAATGACAGCGTCCTTGTTGCGCACACCAGGAAACGGAAGAATTCTTTCACTCCAGTTCCAGTTTCTATTCACAAAATCCTTCATGTTTATGGTTGTTAGGGATATTTGGAAGATTATTGGAAAATCATGATTTCGGAAGGCTGTGTACGCCATGAGACATTGATCGCCGATTACTGTGAGCCGTGGGTCTTCACAGCCGTCTCTTTCTGCGTGGTTTATTGGGTTGAAAACTGGAGTGCTGAAACGTTCTTTAATGGTAAAGCCATCGACTGAGGTTGCTAAGCCGAGCCGTGAGATATTATCTGAGCCTAAGGCACGGTAGACTATATGTACCAATCCATCGCTGTAAACTGCTGCTGCATTGAATACTGCTCGGTTTTCCCAAGCATTCTCTTTTATAGGTTGCAGTATGGGATTGTGTGGAAATCGTTTCGTAAGACCCCTCTCCCCTCTAAAAAATAACTGTTGCATAAGCAACATATAAGTTTGATGCACAAGCATGCCAAAATTTAACCTTGTGACTGTAGAAGTACAATCACATGTGCTTTTACAGTCCCAAACCTCAGTATATTCCGTGATTTGTTGTTGGCCAAGTATGTTCTAGGCACCTCTTCATTGACTACTGTAAAAGAAGTTGCTTATGTGAGCACCTTTCCGCCAAGGAAATGCGGCATCGCGACCTTCACCGCTGATTTAGTAAAATCGCTTAGTCAATTGCAAAAGCTAAGAGATCAAAAAATAATTTCAATAGACGGCCGTAGACTTTTCAAATTTCCTAGTGGAGGATCACAGCATAGAATAGGCCGTGATTTCATCGAAGACTATGAGTTGATGGCTGATTTTCTAAATCACTCATCCGTAAACGTGGTTAACGTACAGCACGAATTCGGTATTTTTGGAGGCGAATGTGGAGAGTATATTTGCGCTTTTCTGAACAAACTTAAACGGCCAGTGGCAACAACCCTTCATACGGTTCTCCCAAGTTTTGAAAACAAGGCTAAAGAAGTTTTTAGCCAAGTGGTCGAAAGAAGCCAGGCGCTGGTCGTGTTAAATGAAACCACTAGGGCGCTCGTGAGGCATTATGGAGTTCCCGCAAAAAAGGTAAAGCTGATTCCGCATGGATGCCCTGATTTACCCTTGGTTCCAAGCGCCAAAGTGAAACCTGTCTTAGGTTTAAAGAACCGCACGGTTCTCTCGACTTTCGGATTGCTCAGTAAGGGAAAAGGAATAGAATACGTCATAGAGGCACTTCCAAAGATAATAAAGAGAGAGCCCAAATTAGTCTACTATGTGTTAGGTGTAACGCATCCGCAAGTTAAGCAAAATGAAGGCGAAGCTTACCGGAACATGTTGCTCAAGATGGCAAAAAATCTTGGACTTCGGGGGCATGTAAAGTTTCTTAACCGTTTTCTCTCCAAGCCCGAACTCTACAATTATCTTCAGGCGACCGACGTATATATAACACCATACCTTTCGCCTAATCAAGTAAGTAGCGGCACATTATCTTATGCTCTAGCTGCCGGAAAAGCCGTGGTTTCGACGCCTTATCTGCACGCTAAAGAAGCTTTGGGTGAAGGTCGCGGTGTTTTTTGTGAATTTAATGATTCAGCGTCCATCGCTGAAAGAGTTTCCGAGATAATCGAGAACAAAACGCTTCGGAAGTCTCTGGAGCAGAAAGCATATCGGTATAGTCGAAGGTTTACTTGGCCGTTGGTTGCTAAAAAATACCTCGCGCTCTTTGAGGAGCTAAATAGGCAGTCTATGGAGGGATGGCCATCCGGCTTCCGCCTATCAAGATAGATTACCTTGAAGCGTTAACTGATGACACAGGTGTTTTTCAACACGCCAAATACTGTATTCCCAAACGAAGTGAGGGCTATACTACTGACGATAACGCCCGTGCACTGATTGTGTGTACAAGGTATACCAAGCTAAAGAAGGAGAAACGAGTAGAGAGATTGGCAAAAATCTATTTGGCTTTCCTTAATCACATGCAAAAGCCTGAAGGCAGTTTTCACAATTACTTAGCCTATGAACGCACCTTTTTAGATGTTGATGGTTCGGAAGACAGCATGGGCCGTGCAATGTGGAGTTGCGGATGCACTCTTAACTCGACTTTGCCTGTCTACATGAAGAGAGCGGCAAAAGAAATGTTTGATAAAGCTTTACCTTGGGTTTTTAAATCCACATCTCTAAGGTTCTATTCTTTTACAATTCTTGGGTTAGCGCAATACAACCGCGCGTACCCAGATAACGACATAAGAGTCAGCATAGGGAAGTTAGCAGATTCTTTGGTTCAGCGTTATCTGGACACAGCAAAGGATGATTGGCGATGGTTTGAAACTTACCTAACCTATGACAACGCTCGGTTACCCCAGGCGCTCTTCGAAGCATACGATGTAGTTGGCAAGCCAAACTACTTGATGGTGGCAGAGGAAACAATGGATTTTCTGCTTCAAACCCAAATGCTGGAAGGCGTGTTTTTACCCATAGGAAATGACGGTTGGTACAAACGGGGGGAGAACCGCGCTTTCTATGATCAACAACCGCTCGAAGCAGCAGCCATGACTGATGCAGCAGTGGATGCCTTTTACGCTACAAAAAATGAGGTTTACATAAAAGTTGCTGCTTCGGGGTTTGAGTGGTTTTTGGGAAAAAACAGTAACAAAGTTATGGTTTATGATCCTCAAACGGGCGGATGTTACGATGGATTGAACGTGGTAAACGTAAATATGAATCAAGGAGGGGAATCCTCGATTTCTTATCTGCTTGCTCGATTAAAGCTTGAGGAACTCAAGCAAATGATTCAGACCAAAAAGGAGGAATCTATCCTAGTAGAATCTTTGGTGAAATGAGAGATGTGTGAACCTATGCTTAAAGTAAAAGATTTAATGTGTAAGAAAGTCATAACCGCAAAAGAGGACATGACCATCCAGGAAGCCATTCAACTGCTCAACGACCGACACATCGGATCAATCGTGGTGATTGATGATGAAGAAAAATGCAGAGGCATATTCACGGAGCGCGATGCCATACGTATTATCGCGCACAAGTTTTCTCTAGACCAGCATTTGAGCGCCGTCATGAGTAGACATGTAGTCTCGGTTCCGCGGGAAACGTCGTTTGAAGAAGCCAAAAACCTGATGCTCTCGCATAACATTCGCCATTTACCGGTAACTGATGACACTGGGAAACTAATTGGGCTTTTCTCGCTGAGGGCATTCTTTGATGAAATAATGGGAATACAGACGCCAATACCAGCCTCGACATAGTGGTATCTTTCATGGAACGCTTCTCTGGAAACCCGATTCTAACACCTCTTGAAGAGCATGCTTGGGAGTCAAGGGAAGTGTTTAATGCTGCAGCAGTTTACCTCGATGGCAAGGTGCACTTACTCTATCGGGCAATCGGCAATGACAACATATCCAGACTCGGCTATGCAACAAGCAAAGATGGCTTTACAATAGATGAGCGTTTTCCAGAACCAGTGTTTACTCCAACCTCTGAAACTGAAAAAGACGGCGTGGAAGACCCACGACTCACCAGAATAGATGGGCGACTGGTGTTAACCTACACAGCGCTCCGTGAATACAGCCACCTGCAGGTCTATCAAATATCACTTACAACGATCGATAGTGATGACTTTGTAAAGAGACAATGGAACTGGGAAATACGTCGCCTTCCCTTCCCAGGCGTAAGAAACAAGAACGCAGTGATTTTTCCTGAAAAAATAGGCGGCAGGTATGCCATGCTGCATCGAATCGAGCCTGATATCTGCATCGCTTATTCGGATGATTTAATCAAGTGGTGTGACATTATGTCTGTTATGGGACCACGACCAAACACGTGGGATAACTGGAAAATCGGTGTTGCAGGGCCACCGCTGAAAGTTAATGAGGGTTGGTTGGCTATTTACCATGGTGTGAATATGGACCGCATGTATTTTTTGGGGTTTGCTCTGCTCGAAGCCGACCACCCTGAGCATGTGCTTTACCGTTGCAAAGAGTACATTTTAGCTCCCAAAGAAGACTATGAAAGATTCGGCAAAGTGCCAAACGTTGTCTTCAGCACAGGCAACATCATCATAGACGACCAACTCTTCGTGTACTACGGTGGAGCAGATAGCGTGCTTTGCGTCGCCACCATTGGATTGGATAAACTCTTGTCCAGCATACACCGATAGAAGCGCTATTGCACCTTTACGATGTGATAGCCTGAAGCCTTCCGCAAACGATTCATCACCGCTAATCCCAAGCCTTCTGAGGGAACTCCTTCGGCGATAATGACATCGACGTTTTGTGCATCAACCTCACGCAATAGCCTAAACAGGCTTTGAGCGACCGTTGCCAAGTTAAAGCGACTACCCAGCGAACGCACAACATCGGCTTGAGCTTTATATGCATGTTGAGTCTCGTCGGTAGCTAGAATGCCAACTTTTTCGCCTTTCTGCCTACGAGATTGGGCTAAGAATCTGATTTTTTCAATAACAGCGGGCATACTTCCCTCAACTAAAACAACCTGTGCTTTAGGCGCATAATGCTTGTGTTTCATACCAGGCGACCGAATTTTATCCAGCGGCAACTCTTGCTCTGCCTGAACGAAAGGATGCAGTCTTAAATTGCAGAGCACTTCTTTTAGCGCTTCGAATGGTGTTCCACCAGGTCGCAGAAGCATCGGAGGCTCCACACTTAAATCGATTACGGAAGATTCTACGCCGATGGTTGTGGGTCCGCCGTCAAGGATGGCGTCGATTCTGCCGTCGAGGTCTTCGTAAACGTGCTGTGCAGTGGTGGGGCTGGGTTTGCCGGCAAGATTGGCGCTTGGGGCTGCGATGGGACGTTGGGTTTGCCGGATTAGGGCGAGGGCGACTTTGTGTTTGGGCATACGGATGGCGATTGTATCTAAGCCTGCCACTGTTACGCTTGGCACTATGTTGGAACGCTTAAAGATTAGGGTGAGTGGCCCAGGCCAGAACTGTTCCATAAGCACCTTGGCTTTTTTTGGCATTTCCTTGATGAGGGGGGAGACATCTTTTGGGTCGGCAACATGAACGATTGGCGGATTATCTAAGGGGCGCTTCTTGGCTTCAAACAAGGCTTGCACAGCTTTAGCGTTTAGTGCGTCTGCGCCCAAGCCATAAACGGTTTCTGTTGGAAACGCCACTAATCCGCCTGCCTGGATGATTCTGGCAGCAGCTTGAATTTTTGCAGGGTCTGGGTTTTCTGGGTTGACATCGAGCAGTAGCGTTTTCATGAAGGTCGACCTCTATATTCTAATACGATTGAGGTTTCGACTTGGCGTTCAGGTATATTCCAGTATTTCCGTAACAACATGTTTGTTTGTTCTCTTGAAAGGGGTTCAAAGCCGTGTTTTTGATAGAACTTGATTGCCCACGACGCGGTTTCCCAAGTGCCGACTAGGATGCGCTTCGTTTTGGCTAGGCTAAGCAGGTAGTTGAGGAGTTTTTGTCCTATGCCTTTGCGTTGGTGGATAGTTAATGTGTAGGCATGCCGTATAAGTGTGACGTCATTAACTTGTTGGATGCCCATGACTGCGACTAGCGTGTTGTTTTCGGTGTAGCCATAGAATTGAACACCGCTTGCGATTTCTTCTCTGAGTTCTTCTTTGGACATGTAGGGTTCTTTCCATCTGTCTGCTGGTATCTTGCCCTTGTAGGCAACCGCAGCTCCGTTAACGACAGCAAAGATATCTTGGAAGTTGGCGTCGGTTAACCTCAGAATCATGGCGTGGTCACTGGTTGAAGCTAGATCGCTGTGGGCTCCTTGGGGATATCACTCTTGATAAGTTTATCGATTAAATGCATAAAAAACGCTTGCGCCTGCATTTCCCCGACTTTTTCTAGATAAACCGACACCATGGCGATCTTGCCTTTCTTGGAAGCCACGTACTCGGCGAACATACGAGCGGTTATAACGTTTCGGTCACCTAAAAGCACAGAAGAGGTAACGGAGCCCAATTCTTTAAATTTCGGTACGGCAATGGCCATGGTGCCAAGTCTATCCTCTCGTTCGCTTAGCATAATCATAACTGAGTTTTTTGCTTCTACATAAACCGCCAGAAAATGCGTATCTTGCTCAAACAGGTCTTCTTTTATGACTTTGGCGCGCTCCATGGTACTTTTCTCCCCGTGGGTGGTTAATGCTTCTTTGACTTAAAAATACTTCACATCAATAAGACAAAGAAAAAAGATCGTGTTGCAGCAGGGAGAATATCCGTTATACGTTAACCTATCAGTTTATTGAGGATTGGCACCTGCCGCATCAACAGCACTAAACCAAGCGTTACAAGAAACGTCACCGCTGCAAGCAACGGAATCTCAACAAGCGGATTTAGCACAGTAAAGCTTAGCTTAAAGCCAAAGAAGCCACGCTCAAAAGATTCCAAAATTAATACATGGAACAGGAAAATCGGCAGGGTGTTTTTGCTTATGGCGCCTACCAAGCGACTTGCAGTGGTGTGGTTGGTTCCTGGCCAATCAGGACGGAACTTTAGCAGAATCAAAAACAGAGCAACCGAAGTGACTATCACGTTGACTGTTATGTAATCGAAGAAGAAGTTGCCTTGCCCCATAGCGCTTAAGGGATATGTCATAAGCCAAACGCCAAACACCGTAGCTGCAATGCCTACTATGAGGAGGCTGTAGAGTATTGTAGATTTTAGCTTTATCCTCTGTAAGTATGAGCCTAAAACAAAGTAACCTATGAAACCACCAAGGAGAAAGACGCTGCTGTTTAAGATTTGACCGCTAGCCAATTCGATAATAGGCAAGATGGCGACGCCTGCAAACCAGAGCAAAATCAGGTATCGAATAACTCGCAGGTTGGCGCTGGCTACTATCACACGCAGTATAGGGGTAATCAGGTAAAGTCCTATGATGAGGTAGATAAACCAGAAATGGTAATAAGCTCCAGTGAACAGGCTGCGAATGATACTTTGACCCACGTTATCCCATGTTAGAGCTACTGGCGGGTTTGCGGTGTAGAAGCTCCAGGCAATATAGACGCCGCTCCAAAAAGCAAAAGCCAAACCAATCCTGCTTAGCCTTTTCTTGAGAAAAACTCTGATGGGCTCGTTGAGTTTGGATGGTTGAAGCAGCAGAGCCCCGCTTAACAGGATAAACAGTGGCACACATGGCAAAGCTATGCTCTTGTAAACCACTGCGGTCCACCATTCAGTTGCTGATGCAGAAGCCGTTTGGAGGGTTTCGTTGGAAGCATGCAACAATACGACTAAAATGATTGCTATGGTGCGGATGAGGTCGGCTGGAATAGCGATTTTTTGGTTTGAATCCACGCTGTCCTTTTCCAATGGTAGCGCCTTTGAGGAAGTTATAGAATATCTGCCTTGGTTAGAACTTATAAAACTAATTATTCCTGCAGAACTTTTGTGGGTTGCTCAATGCGTTTTTATGTAGTTATAGATTATCTTGGCAATTGCTTGAGCGCCTTCGCAGTCAGGATGCACACCATCTACCGAGAAGTACTCGGGATGCTTGAGCATGGGCGTGTAGACGTCGATAACTGGCAAACCCATATCCTTGGCTACTTGTTTTATGCGGGGAATCACTTCTTGCGCATAGAAGGTGCCGTTTAAATCAAGAGAGTTATCGAAAATGGGCGGTGGGATAACCACATAAACCTGTTTTGTGCTGTTCCAGTGTTGTGTCCTGTTTAGGAGCCGCTCGTAGTTAGCCGTAAAATTCACGATTTTGTCATCCATCCCATAGCGGGCGTCGTTTGTTCCAAGCATAACAATCACTGTCGTTGCAGAAAAGTTCCTTGCGCTTCGGTATGTTGGCTCGAAATAGTAGGGTTTGTCGCTCCAAAAATTAACCGCTGATGCGCTGACGCCAAAGTTACCCACCACCGACCCGTTACCTAAAAGTTCTTGCAGGTATTCAGGGTAGCCGCAGATTTCGGTGATGCTGTCGCCGAGGCAAGCAATGCGGGTTAAATCGGTTTTGGGGGTGTTGGTTGCGAGGATTTCTGAAATAACCACCGTTAAGCTTAAGGCTAAAACCAAGATTGCTGCGCAGGCTATGACGATTAACTTCTTTGTCAACGTCATTTTCACTTTTTTGAATGCAGGTTCTGCATGACTTTAGGGCTGTATGCTTTGACTATGGGTGAGCTTTGAGGCTTTTGTGTTTTACGGTTTGTGGGGGTTTGGGTGGTTTGCGACGCCTGACTTGTTGGAAATGCTTAATTAAGAGCTTCTCTCATTTCTGGGTACGGAAGGAATAGAATTTGAGTGATGAATTATCCAAGTTACCGCCTAACGTTCAAGAAAGGCTTCTGCGGCTTCAGCAGTTGCAGCAAACCTTACAAACCATATTAGCACAGAAGCAGCAGGTTGAAATGGAAAAGACCGAAGTTGAGCAAACCCTAAGTGAACTCCAAAAGACCGCTGACGACGCCGTTATCTACAAGGCTGTTGGCTCGCTTCTTGTCAGGGCAGATAAAGCCAAGGTAGCTGAAGAGCTCACTGAACGCAAAGAACTCTTAAACACTCGCAGCACCGTCATCGCACGCCAAGAGGAACGTATACGCAGCCAAGTCAAAGAAGCACAAACAAAACTCCAAGAAGACCTCAACCCCGTTTCAGGTCAACCATTATCTTAGACTGGTGAATGCTTTGGTGGAGCTGGGTATCCCAGAGTTAACCACCGAGCAAATCGAACTTTTAAGCCAAAAAGCCGAGGAAGCTGCACGAAAAGTTATCCTTCAAAAGGTTTCTGCTAAACTAGTCGAGGGCTTAGACATAAGCGTTGAAGTGGAAGGCACTAAGCCAGTTGAAGTTACTGTGGAAGTCAACCTTGTCCTCTCGCCTCAAGCCAAAGGTGTAGATGCAGACGCTTTGGTGAAGGAGGGGGTTGCAGCGGCGCATCGAGCGGCTGAAAATTTTTTGAGAAAGATAAAATGAGCTTCAAGGAATTAACAGGGATTTTAGAGCAGAGACAGGCATCGTTTGTGCTTTTGTTGTGCCATCGCAGTGCTGACGCTGACGCGATTTGTTCAGCTTACGCTCTGCAGGGTTTGCTTAAGCGGTTTTTGCCCAATGTGGTGACGGAGATTGGGTGTCCTCAGGGTATAAACAAGCCGTCTAAGCAGCTTCTTGACCATATGCCCATAAACGTCAACCTCAAACCTAACATCGAATCCGCAGAAGTCATCGTTCTGCTTGACATGAATACCATAGAGCAACTTGATGAAGTCGCGGAAATCATAAAGAAGTCGCCTTCGCCAAAAATAATCATAGATCACCATGCACCCAGCCCTGAAACCATGCAGATATGCAAGCTATGCATAATTGATGAGAAGGCAGCGGCTAACTGCGAATTAGTTTATAGGCTCTTCGTAGAAACCGATGTGCAACCAAACCTCAACGAAGCTAAAGCGCTCTTTATCGGCATAGCCTTTGACACCAGACATTTTGCGTTGGCTAATTCTTCCACATTTCAGGTTATTGCGAAGTTGGTGGAGGAAGGCATAGATGCGCAGGAAACTCTTGCACAATTCGCTGCACCTATCGACCCGTCTGAGCGCGTAGCTAAACTGAAAGCGTGCAAACGAGCTAAAATCCTCAAGGTTGAAGGCTGGATAATTGCTCTCTCGCACGTCAGTGCGTATCAGGCGCCTGCAGCTAAAGCCCTCGTCGACCTCGGAGCGCATATGGCAGCTGTGGCAGGCAAAAAAAACGGTAAAGTCGAGTTGAGCTTGCGGAGCACGCGCCAATTTAACGAGCAAACAGGCGTGCATCTGGGCGTTGATATAGCCACTCCGTTAGGGGAGTTTTTGGCGGGCGTCGGTGGCGGCCATGCGATGGCGGCGGGGGTCAGCGGCAAAGGCGAGATTGAACCTGCTTTAAAAAAGTGTCTGGAGCTACTGAAGCAGAAAATAGCCAAAAATGCGTAGCTACGCTTAAATGAGCAAACATTAACGCTTAAGGTGAGCAGGCACAAAATATGGCCCTAATCGAGATAAAAAACCTCACCTACACCTATCCTGGCGCATCCAAACCCTCTATAAACGATGTGTCCCTTAAGGTGGAGAAGGGCGAGTTTGTCCTCATTACCGGTCCAAGCGGCTGCGGAAAAACCACGCTGTGCCGATGCTTCAACGGGCTTGTCCCCCATTTTTACCAAGGTGAATTGAAAGGAGAAATCTCCGTTGCTGGACTCGACACCCTCAAGCACCACACCTATGAAATGGCAAAGCATGTCGGCTTGGTGTTTCAGAACCCGGAAAACCAGCTGTTCGCCCTCTCAATCGAGAAAGATGTTGCCTTCGGATTAGAAAATAACGGTGTAGATAGAGTGGAAATGCGCAGGCGAGTTGATGAGGTTCTCCAACAAACAGGCATCTACGACATCCGCGAACGCTCGCCTCATGAAATCAGCGGTGGTCAGCAGCAGCGGGTGGCGATTGCCGCGGTGCTTGCGATGGAGCCAGAAATCATAGTTCTCGATGAACCTACTTCGTTCCTTGACCCGCTTAGTGCGCAAAAAATATTTGAGGTTATTTTTAAGCTTAATCGGGAACAGGGTATAACGGTCATCCTTGTGGAGCACCGTTTAGATTTAACAGCCAAATACACTAACCACCTGATCGTCATGGACGAGGGCAAAATCAGGTTTGAAGGCGATCCTAGGCAAATCCTAAGCAATGAAGAAACCCGCCTCATCGGCGTAGGCATCCCCAAAGCTACTTTGCTCTATCAAATGCTCAAGAAAGAAGGCTTAAACCTCAACAACGCAACGCCGCTGTCTTCAGAAGAGCTAGCTGACCAACTGCTGGAGGCGCTCAAAGTAGAGTGATCGTAGCCGAGAACGTGTGGTTTTCGTACCCCAGCAAGGTGGAAGCGCTCAAAGGCGTCTCCCTAACAATCAATGACGGCGAGTTTGTCGCCATCATGGGGCAAAACGGCGCAGGGAAATCCACCTTTGTTAAGCACTTTAACGGACTGCTCAAACCTTCACGTGGCGTGGTCCGGGTGGACGGTGTAGAAACCACCAAATCAAGTGTTGCTGCCTTGGCACGAAACGTCGGTTTTGTTTTCCAAAACCCAGATCACCAACTCTTTAGCGAGACTGTGGAAGAAGAAATTGCCTTTGCTCTTAAGAATTTTGGCTTCGAGAAAGAGGTCATCGAAAAACGAATCGAGTGGGCGCTCAATCTCTTATCGTTGACACAGTACCGCAAAACCTCTCCATTTTTGTTGAGTGGCGGAGAACGAAAACGCGTCGCATTAGCATCAGTTTTAGCTTGGGACCCTCAAACATTAATCCTTGACGAGCCGACCATCGGGCAGGATCATGAACAGAAGGAAAAACTGCGCCAGTTCATCATGCAGCTTCAGACACAAAAGAAGACTGTTGTCGTAGTTACTCACGATGTGGAATTTGTGGCGGAATGCAACCCGCGTGTTGTACTCATGAAAGAGGGCAAGATTGTGGCTGACGGAGTTGGAAAGGAGATCTTAACTGATCCGCCACTGCTAGAATTGTCGTCAATCGTTCTGCCGCAAATAGCTCAGGTGTTCACTAAACTCTCAGAGTTGGGGTTGCCGAAAGACGTCATCGACATTTACGAAGCCAAAAACATAATCCTAAAAGCTAAGGAGAGTAGACATAGATGAGTGTTTTTGACGGCTTAAAATTCCGAAAGGTCTACTCACCCATCCACAACCTTGATCCCCGTATGAAATTTGCCTATGTCATCGCTATCTTTGTGGTGGCTATCATCTTCTACCAAGTTATTCCATTGCTAGTTTTGTTCTTCATGCAAATCCCCTTCGTGCTACTGGCGCGGGTGCAGAGGCAGTGGCTGCGTTCCTTGCGTGGAGCAGCTTTTTTGGCTGCTTTCATCTTTATCATAAACGTTGTGACAACATATTTCACTTCAGGCTATACGTTTACGGCGATTAACATTGAGAATTCTACCGCCATGACCTTACGCTTCATCGTGCTGGTAGAGTCTTTCTCCGTGTTCTTTTTAACAACATCACCTGACCATTTAGGTTTAGCGCTGGAAGAATCGCGTGTACCCTACGAATTTGCCTTTGCCTTCACCACTGCCGTGCGGTTTGTACCCGTGCTGGCGGAGGAAGCCCAAACCATCATGGACGCCCAGAAAGCACGCGGACTTGAGTTGGAAAAAGGAGGCTTACTTAAGAGAATAAGAAACTACATACCCATATTGATTCCACTGATTGTTAGCGCCATCCGCCGAAGCCTTGAATTAGCTGAAGCCATGGAGTCCCGAGCATGGGGCGCAGCCAAAAAACGCACGAACCTCTATTCGCTAAAACTGCACAAAGGCGACTTTGCATTGCTAGCGATAACAATCGGTATTTTGGCGTTGGCTGTTTATGCGCATTTCAATGTGGCGGTGCCAACCGTATCCAGTCTTCTTGGGTTTTAGAGCCTGTGAAAATGATTACCTTAAAAAGGAAAAAACCCTCTCTACCTAAACAAAGGGATTCTATGTCTGAGCACACACGATTTGGTCCCGCAGGCGTACCGCCCATGTTTAGGCTACTAGGTGCAACCATGATTGACGTGCCAAGGCTACTGCACGAGGAAGGCTTGGATGCTTTCGAATATCAAGCCGTCAGGTGGGGACCAAAACCGCAGATTAAACAAGAGCACGCCCAAAAGCTCGGCGAAGAAGCTAGGAAAAACGATGTTAGGCTAAGCCTCCATGGCTCATACTATATCAACTTATCAGGCAAAAGAGAAGTTGTAGAAGCGAGTAAACGGCGAATGATTGCATGCGCTACTGCAGCAGATTGGATGGGCGCTTACGTGATGGTTTTTCACACTGGGTTCTACGGCAAATTCGAAAAACGTTATGCCTTCAAACAATGTATAACCGCCCTAAAAGAAGTCAGCACAGAAATGAAAAGTTTAGGCTTGAAAGTGAAGTTGGGGCCTGAAACGATGGGCAGGAAATTCCAAGTGGGCAGCCTAGAGGAAATCATGATGATATGCCAAGAAGTTGAGGGCACCCAACTAGTTGTTGATTGGGGGCACTTGCACGCGCTGCACCAAGGTACTTTTAAGAGCACTGATGATTTCCGCAAAATCGCTGAAAAAATTGAGCAAACCTTGGGCACGGAAACGCTGCGCAGCATGCACTGTCACTTCTCAAAAATCGAGTTCACAAGCCAAGGCGAAAAACGCCACCACACCCTTGACGAGAAACGGTATGGACCAGACTTCCATATGCTGGCCGAGGTGATTGTGGATTTTGGGATGCATCCAACGATGATTTGTGAATCGCCGATTCTAGACGTTGACGCTAGAAGGATGCAAGCGACTCTTAGAGAAGTAATAGAAAACAAACAACACACAACACAACCATAAACCATACCTTTAGGGGCACATTTGGATGCAAATAGCATTGGCGATGCTTAGTCAAGAAACCTCGACTGAGAAGCTTTTACCACCATTTTTCCCAAATTTTATCCATAACAGCAACTACTTTGGCACATGCAAAATCCATGACACCTTGCAGGCAAGCAAACAAAAACAAAAAAACAACCTGCCCCAAAAACCAAAAGACTTGGCATAGCAGCCAGCTATACTCACACAAAACAAATATTCTGTTAGGCAGAGAAAACTAAATTAGTACTTAAAATCAGTTATTCTACTAATTTATCCTGAAGGTTCACCTTTATGGCAGCAACATCCGAAGAAGCACTCATGTGGGTCGAGAAATACCGCCCAAAAACCCTAGACGAAGTCGTAGATTTACACGACATCGTGGAAAGCCTAAAAGCCTTCATGCGCAACCCCAAAACCATGCCCCACCTCATGCTCGCAGGCATCCCAGGCACAGGCAAAACCACCGTAGCCCTCTGCATCGCACACGAGTTGTTTGGCCAAAACTGGCGCAGTTTCACATTGGAGCTTAACGCTTCAGATGAAAGAGGCATAGACACCGTCCGCGAACGCATCAAAGATTTCTCCCGTTACAGCCGCACGGGCTTTGGCAACATACCCTTCGCACTCATCATCCTTGACGAATCTGACCAAATGACTGGTCCCGCTCAAACTGCACTGCGTCGCATCATGGAAATAGGTAGCCGAACAAGTCGATTCATCTTGATCTGCAACCAATCCAGCAAAATCATCGAACCCATCCAAAGCCGATGCGCCATATTCCGCTTCTCACGCCTAGACCGCCAAGCTATGAAAGAACACCTGCAATGCATCGCAAAAAAAGAAAACGTAAAACTGCAACCAGAAGCCGCTGAACGAATAGTGGATTACTCAGAAGGCGACCTGCGTCACGCCATAAACGCGTTACAGACAGCCTCCGCGTACAGGGAAGGGGGTATTGTTGACGAAAAAACCGTTTCTTTAGTCATAGGTGAGGCTAGCCCGATGCTTGTGCAAAAGATGATAAGGAAAGCCCTCTACGGCGACTTTATGGAAGCAAGAAAAACCATGTATGACATCATGGGTTCCTACGGCTTTTCAGGCAGCGAAATCATTCGTCAAATCCAACGTGAAATATTCAAAATGAGCGACCTTACACCAGAACAGAAAGCTGACCTTTCCAACCTCATCGGTGAATATGATTACCGGCTAACTCAAGGCGCCAACAGCGACATCCAGCTCAGCGCGCTCCTGGCCCAATTTGCCAGATTTGGAAAAAGTATAGAGGAAAGCTATGCAACGAAATGAGCTTTTATGGGTTGAAAAATATCGCCCGAAAAAAATCCAAGACGTTGTGGGCAACGAAGAAGCCAAAGAGCTCTTTGTAGAGTGGCTTAAAAACAAGCGGCACACCAAAAAAGCCGTGCTGCTCTACGGACCACCTGGCGTCGGAAAAACAGCGCTTGTTAACGCCGCCGCAAACGAATTCGGCTTCACCATCATCGAGATGAACGCCAGCGACACTCGCTCCGAAAAAGCAGTCAATGCCGTCGCTAAACCAGCCACTTCCTATGTGGCACTAGACAACTTTTCCGGCTCCACTAAAAGCAGCGGTAATCTCCTCTTCCTCGACGAAGTCGACGGCATCGCAGGCAACGAAGACCGTGGCGGAGTAGCCGCTATATTGAAAATCGTTGAAGAGTCGCTCGTGCCTGTAATATTGGCTGCTAACGACCCAAACATAGACAAGTTGCGACCACTAAAGAAAGTGTGTTTGCTCGTGCGTTTTCAGCAGGTCCGTATACCGCTCATTATTGCTTTGCTACAGAAAATCTGTCTTTTGGAGCATGTGCACGCTGAATTTGAGGCGCTGGAACGAATTGCTCAAAACAGCCGAGGAGACGTACGTTCGGCCATAAACGACCTGCAAAGCCTCAGCGAAACAAACCGTACCCTTACTCTTCAAGACACAGTAGTTTTGACGTCTCGAAACAAGGATGTAAGCATGGATGAAACCCTCAGGGGCTTTTTCTCAGCGAAATCCGTCGCTGAAGCCTCAAGCTTGCTTAGTTATTCAAGCGTGGACTACGACGATTTTCTGCTCTCGGTCAGCGATAACCTGCCTAGACGCTATATGGATCCAGGGGAGTTGGCGGCAGCCTATGATTTCGTGTCGCAAGCCGATGTTTTCCGCGGCAGAATCGGAACCGAGAACTGGCATCTACTCAAATACTTCTACAATGCGTTGGCTAAAGCGGCTGCAGTTAACCCACAATCCTACAAGCCTTTTGAGTTCATTTCACCACCCATAAGAGTTATGACGCTGTTTTGGACTAAAAGCAGGCGAAGCATGCTGGATGCAATTTGTAGCAAAATCGGAGTGCAATGTCATGTTTCAAAAGAAACAGCCAAAGAAGACTTCGTTCCCTACATTAAAGAAATATTGATTAAACAAAAGAAAAGTCCCTTGATTGCTTACTTCAAATTTACCCCTGAAGAGGTTGACTTCCTAATTAAAATGAGTAGGTTCTGATTGCCATGGTTATAGTCTTAAACAAGAATGCATTCAAGTTGCCAAGAGTTGACCGAGAAAAGTTCATCAGCCTCATGCGTTTGGGTTTAGACTACAACCGCGACCAAGGCGTCTTCTCCATCAAAAGCTACAACAACATAGAAAAAGCTATGGAAGCAATCAGCAGCATTTTGGGTGGAAGCGAAGTTGTTTTTCTGCAAAGTTGCATCCGCTGCGGGAAAGACTTTCCCTGTACCAACTGTAACTACATTGAGCTCTGTAACACCAAGAACCTGCCCTTTAGCTGTGTCTGCCCCCAATGTCTCCGGGACAGGAAGCAGTTTGAGGAGTACTTGGAAAAGTTTTAGACGTTTGTTCAATCAATTTTCCTTTTTAAATGTCTACAGCTCACCATGTTGCTTGAACGGTTGTTACATTTATTTCATATAACTACCGTTTTTTTCGTATAGATGCTATTGCATAACATTATATACCGAACAATTGTACTGATGTGTCAAATTATCATCAGTGGAACTAGGAGAAATGAACAAATGAGTGAAAGAGTACACAAAAACAGTTCATATTTGAACGGCAAATCAACCGTCGGAACCAATACACGCGTTAAAGACACGAGCACTATCAGCGGCATGTGCCCCATATGCATACGTGATTGCCCTGTCATGTGCGAAATCAGCCTTTCAGCCTTCAGAGGACGAGAAGCCCTCTACCCAGAGCCAGCACAGTTTGGAACGAGCACGGCAGGAGCGCTCAAAAACTTCGGCTTAGACTGGTCTCATTTCAACATACAAGCTGGACTCTTCGAAGCACAAGGCATAGCGGAGACCTCAGAAGCAGCCATATTCCCGAACGCCAACACGGAAACTGTAGTCGGTGGAATGCCCCTTAAACTACCCATTCTTACAGGAGCCTTCGGCTCAACAGAAGTTGCCCGCGCAAACTGGGACGCCCTCGCCATCGGCGCCGCGCTCTCAGGTGTATCCGTCACAATCGGCGAGAACATCGCAGGCATGGACGTTGAATCACAATTAGCAGGTGGCAAAGTAACCCACTCTCCTGAGCTTAAACGCAGAGTGGATTCGTTCCGTAAGTTTTGGGATGGAAAATACGGCGACGTAATCATCCAAACCAACGTTGAAGACCAACGCTTAGGCATAGACGCGTACGCTTTATCTAAACTCGAAGTCAACATAATCGAACGCAAATGGGGCCAAGGCGCAAAAGCCATTGGCGGCGAAGTCCGACTCAAAAACCTAGAAAAAGCGATTTTGCTAAAGAAACGCGGCTACATAGTCATCCCCGACCCAGAAGATCCAGTGGTTCAGCAAGCATTCAAAGACGGCGTCTTCAACACCTTCGAACGCCACAGTCGAGTTGGCATACCCAAAGAACAGAACTTCTTAGAAGACATCGATTGGCTACGCAAACAAGGCGCAAAGAAAGTGTTCCTCAAAACAGGTGCATACAGACCCAGCGCAGTCGCCTATACTATGAAATGGGCCTCTGAAGCCAAAATCGACGCTCTTAGCTTTGATGGTGCAGGAGGCGGAACAGGCATGAGTCCAGTGCCAATGATGGACGAAATGAGCATCCCAACGGTTTACCTGCAAACCCTTGTATTGCAATGTGCCCAAATCCTAAAAGCCAAAGGCAAATACGTTCCCGATCTCGTCATGGCAGGCGGCTTCATCGAAGAAACTAGCATATTCAAAACCATAGCTCTCAGCAACTTCGGAGACGGTCCACTCGTTAAAGGAGTATTGATGGGTCGCTCACCAATCACCGCAGCGATGAAAGCCAGCTACTTCAAACAACTCGCAGCCGAAGGCAAACTGCCCAAGAGTTTCGTTGAAAAGTTCGGAGCAACCCCAGACAAATTCTTCATAGCCATCCCTGAGCTTAAAGCAAAATATGGCAGCCGCTTTGGTGAAATACCGCTGGAAAGCGTTGGTGTCTATACTTACCTAACGGACAGAGTCGGCGTCGGCCTCAAACAGTTGATGGCAGGCAACCGCAAATGGAACTTGCGTTTGCTTACTCGCGGCGACCTCATGAGCCTCAGCACAATAGCCCAACAAGTCACTGGCATTCCGCTAGCTCATGAAGTGGAAAACGACGCAGTCAAGAAAATCCTTGACTACTAACCCCTTTCTTCTTTTGTATTGTAAACCCTACGGACGCAAAGGTACTTCAACTTTCAAGAGATTATATTTCCAAGCATTTCTACGGGTAACCTTATTCGTAGCAGTATACGTCATTTTCTGGATACATGAACCTAAAAGCAAAAAGTAATTCTTATCTAACCAATCCCGATTACACCTAAGTAGAAGGCGCAATTTTATGTCACAAGAACAAACTCCCTTAACGGTTGCGTTATCCCAACTTAAACTTGCATCCAAAAAACTCGGACTAGACGCTGGCATGCAAAAAATGCTTGCCCAGCCAAAGCGCTCCATCATGGTGAGCATCGACATCCGCATGGATAACGGTTCAGTCGGCGTTTACAATGGCATGCGGGTGCAGCATTGGGATGCTCGCGGACCGTTTAAAGGCGGCATTCGCTATTACCCCAGCACGTCTATAGACGAGGTTACTGCTCTTGCGATGTTGATGACTTGGAAATGTGCAATAGCTGACATACCGTTCGGCGGCGCCAAAGGCGGTGTATGTGTTGACACCAAAACACTCAGCAAGCATGAGCTTGAACGCTTAACTCGGCGGTATGTCAGCTTGATCGCAGAGTATCTGGGTCCACATCGTGATATTCCCGCGCCTGATATGTACACTGATGCCCAAACCATGGCGTGGGTCATGGACACCTACAGCCAGCTCAAAGGCTACATGATACCCGAAAGCGTAACTGGAAAACCAGTGGAAATCGGAGGGTCATGGGGCAGAGTCGAAGCCACTGGACGAGGCGTCATCCACTGTGTAAAACAAGCAGCAGAAAACAACCGCTTAAAACTCGGCGGTGCCTCGGTGGCGATTCAGGGCTTTGGCAACGTTGGCTACCATGCAGCGGCAGCAGCTAAAGAAATCGGCTGCAAAATCATGGCGGTGAGCGATTCCAGCGGCGGCATATTCTACGAGGGAGGCTTAAACCCAGCGGCAGTTTTAGCACATAAAGAAAAAACAGGAAGCGTGCAGAACTTTGAAGGCTGCCAAGACATAACAAATGAAGAATTGCTGGAGCTCGAATGCGACATACTTATCCCAGCAGCGCTGGAAAGCCAGATAACACGCAGAAACGCTGACAAGATTAAAGCAAAGATGGTTGCCGAAGCAGCAAACGGGCCAACCACCCCAGATGCAGACAAAATACTCTACGAAAAGGGCATCTGCCTCATCCCAGACATCCTCGCCAACAGCGGAGGCGTAACCGTAAGCTACTTCGAATGGGTACAAAACCTAACCCGCGAACAGTGGCCACTCGAAAAAGTAAACCGAAAGCTTGAAGAAAAAATGAGCAAAGCCTTCAACGACGTAGAAGCCATTGTGGCACGTGAAGAAAGCGACATGCGAACAGGAGCCTTGATGCTGGGCGTCGGCAGAGTGGCAAATGCCATAAAAACACTAGGACTATGGCCATGACAACCAAACGCCGACAATTCATCAAAAAATAAGAATCATCACCAACCTGCTAGCGGTTAGTGTGAAATTTCATGGATTAGTAATTGGCGGGCGATGGACTCGTATCTGACCTCACGATGGCTCTTGCCGCCTAAGGTTCTTGTTGAGAAAAAACCAAAAGATACATGCCTCCACACCCACACCCTGAAGCAACCAACATAGAACCATGTACTGCATGTGGCAAAAAACTCCTTCGCCACACAACAACAGACCCAGAAAAACAACGCAACCGCGAAAAGCAGCCGCCGCCACAAACCATCTTGTGGCAACCACAAAACCGCCATACCCACACAAACACAAAAAAAGAGACAGAGCTAACGGTTGCATAAACCTTTTAAGCATAAAACATGAAACATGTGGACGCTTGGCATCTTTCAATCCCTTGCCAGCAAATAAAAGGAGAAAAAAGAAAAGTGAAAATGTTAAATAATAAAAGGGCTGTCTCGATTTCTTTAATTACCCTGTTAGTTACTTCAGCAGCAATATTAATCTCAGCACAAACAACTACCGCGCGCTACCCAGGAGCCAATTTCACTACATACTGCTACGTCTTTCCAGGACAACCAGTTGTAGGTGTTGGCCAAACAATCCTTATTGAAATGTACCTCAACGCCTATCCAACCACAGCCACAGGTGAAATGGGCGACCGATGGACCTTTTACCTAACAATAACCAAACCAAGCGGTGTCAACGAAACAAAGGGTCCAATCATATCTGACCCAGTAGGAGGAGCCTACATCGCATACGTACCAGACGAAGTTGGAGTTTACACGATTCAAGCCAGCTTCCCAGGCAAAACACTAACAGGTGCCCCCGGCAACGAAAATAATCAATATGTCAACGACACCTACGCACCAAGCATAAGCAGACCCAACACTTTCACTGTACAACAAGAACCAATACCTAACTACCAAGAAACTCCACTTCCAAACGACTACTGGACACGACCCATTAACGATGCAAACCGAGGCTGGGGCAACGCTGTCATGGGTCAATGGTTAGGCGGAACCTACTACGAATCAATCCTAAGGAATAGAGGAGTTCCCAACCAGTCAGGTCCACTAAGCAGCCACATTCTTTGGACTCGCTCATACTGGACAGGTGGCATCATGGGCGGATATGGCGACATCGGATACTACAACGGCATAGCCTACGAAGGCTTCTCGAGCCCCCTGATAACTCTGGAGGGCAAAGCTTACTACCAAGTTCAGAACCCACCACGTTACGGCTGGTTCTGTATAGACCTCTACAACGGCGAAACCATCTACTATGAAAACAACACTCTTGGCGATGCCGCCATACCTTCATTAGCTCAGATCCTAAACTACGATTCACCCAACCAGCATGGAGGCTTCTCATACCTCTGGAGAACAAGCGGCGTCACACTACCGAGTGGAACCACCACGGCATCAGGATTAGCAACTTGGGAAATGCTCGATGGATTCACTGGAAAATCGATATGCAAAATCGCTAACGTGTCCACCTCAGGCACACAGTTCCGAGACTCAATCGGAAGCATCTGCTACATCAACATCGTAAACCTCGGAACCACTGCGGCGCCAAACTACTACATGCAAATCTGGAACTCAACACAAGCCATATGGTGGCGACCCAACTACGGCATTGCCTATCCAGCCACACTAATCAACGGGACCACCGATGTGCCTAACAGAGCAACAGGCGACAACGCATATTGGTTCTGGCGACCCGGAGCCACAACTGTCAGCATGTCCACGAGCGCAAACGGTGCAATCTACAACGGGTACAACGGCTACACGATGAACATATCCGTTGCAAGCCTATACGGACCACGCAACTCAGTCCTCAACGAAACCGCAACCATCCGAGACATCGTACCCGATGAATACGTTCTAGTTGGAACAGCAGGCAGAAACGACGCCAGAGGAAACGCTCCCGGTTTCATGAGAGCTTACAGCCTAAAACCAGGCCAATGGGGAACCCCAATCCTTGACGTAACCTTCAATGCACCACTAGCATCAGACAATTATCCAGTCAACAACGGAACAAACGGCGGAGGAGTCTCATTGGGAGGCGTCTCATACCAAAACAACGTTTTCTGGTACACTGAAAGAGTAACTGGAAAAATCTGGGTGTACGACCTCAAAACAGGAAACCAACTATGGACCTACCAATTAGACAACCAATTTGCGTTCCAAGGAATGTCTGTTACTGCACATGACGGCAAAGTCTTCACCTTAGGCTCCATGGGCGAAATGCACTGCTTCGACGCAAGAACAGGCGAATCCCTGTGGAACTGGACAGCACCCCTGCAGGGCAACCTCGAAACTCAGGGATTAACCTACACACCATTGAGTCTGTGCTTCTTCATCGACGATGCAGTAACTGGACGGAACTTAGTTTACCTCCATGGTTCAACAGGTTGGGCAGGCGAAACCTCGCCCATTAGACGCGACGGAGCCATCTTCTGCTTAGACATAGACACAGGCGAACTAATCTGGCGACTAATGGCATATCCAAACACAGCAAACAACGCCCTCTCCAAAGTCATCATCTCAGACAGCCGCATCCTATTCCTCGACAACCATGACAACCAAATCTACTGCATAGGCAGAGGACCAAGCGCAACCACAGTCTCCGCACCCCAAACCGCCCCGGTACTGGGAACAAGTGTAACAATCACTGGCACAGTAACCGACCAATCTCCCTCAGGCCGACATGACATCAACGGCAACTTAGATAAACCACTCAAAGGAACACCCGCTATATCAGATAAAGACATGGATGCTTGGATGGAATACATGTTCCACCAAAGACCCATGCCAACAAACGCTAAAGGCGTCGATGTTGAACTACACGCAATTGACCCCAACGGCAACTGGATACCCATGGGCAACGCCACCAGCGACGTATACGGCAACTATGGCATCTCATTCAAACCTGAAGTCCCCGGCTTATACCAAATCATCGCTGAATTCAAAGGTTCAAACGCATACGGCCCCTCAAGCTCATCCACCTACCTCACAGTAGAGGAAGCACCACAATCCACCACTGCCCCCACCGAACAACCGCAAACTGTCGCCGACATGTACCTCATACCAGGCATAATCAGCATAATCATAGCAATAGCCATAGTAGGCGCTATACTTGCACTGTTGTTACTAAGAAAACGTCCATAACTTCTAAAACCAAGTATCCCTTCTTTCTTTTTTTAACTTTTATGGCGTATTATAATCAAAACAATTAATGGAAATCCAGTTTAGTGCCTGAATTTAAACTTTATAACACTATTATTATTCAATTAAATAATATGAGGATTTAGATTAAAGATATATATTGAAATAAAAATTTTGATTGAAGTACGATTTTGGTAAATTGGATTAGTTTTATATACAACTTGATTAAATAAAAGAGCCTCTAGATAGGCAACACCTATCTATTCAAACAAAAAAGGAATTGAAAAAATGAATAAACCAAAAAACAAAAAACTACCCCTGATAACAGCATTTCTAATACTGACAATCGCTGCTTCATTTATTGCTATACTACCTCAAACTGCTGCCCAAACCACTAACTATCGGTCATTTGTCTATGTCGGTTGTTCTCCAAAAGTCGTCGGTGTTGGACAAGAAGTGATTGTAGTAACTTGGACTGCAGACATGCCTCCTGATGTAGGCGAGCAAAACTTGGAAATCCCTTCACCTAACGGACGAGCCGCATGGAACAACCCGATGATAGTCTACATCACAAAACCCGATGGCACGAACGATACACTCTCGATGCCTCGCACCGACCCAGTTGGCGCAACATGGGCTATATATACACCCCTCACTGCTGGCAACTATACATTGCAGTGCTACTTCCCAGGAGAAACTAAAAAATCAGCAACAATAGATCGATATTATGAACCTGATTGGAGCCCTGTTGCCACTTTGACAGTCACGGAAGAGCCGCAACCAGTTTGGGTTGAGACACCTCTAACAAACGATTACTGGACTCGACCTATAAACACCGCAAACCACGAATGGTATGTTCTTGCAGGAAACTGGCTCGGCGGCGCAGCCCAAAACTACCCACGGGGAACCGCAGGCATGACAACCAACTATGCAGGTGGCAAAGGAACCGAGTCGCCCCACATACTATGGACAAGGCAATACTACGCTGGTGGCTATGGAGAGGACACATATGAAACCATGGGGCTTCAAACACAACACTACCAAGGAATTGGTTGGAGTGGACTAGCCCTTAATGGTCAGCTACATTATTCTCCACGTTTTACAGCACACGGCACAAAAGGCTGGGAAATTGTCGACCTCTATACAGGTGAACTATTATCCCGCGACTATAACGCGTCTCTGCCATCCTTTGGGCAAGTCTACAACTACGAATCACCCAACCAGCACGGAGGCTTCACATACCTTTACAGATCAATCTCCAGCAGTGCCTTACCTGAGATAATTCAGGTGCCAAACGTCAAACAATTCGCCAACGGCTCCGTCATCTACATGGGCACTGGGTCAGGCGTCACTCGAAGCATTAACCGAACTGCAACAACCAACCAATTTGGAACCATCTGGGAAATGCTAGACGGCTACACCATGCAAACAGTCTGCTATATCGCCAACGTATCATCTGGCGGTACTGCTGTTTATGGTAAAGACGGAAGCATACTGCGCTATTCTGCAACTAACTATGGCAACACAACCCATCCTGATTACCGTCTTTCAGTATGGAACGCATCAGCAGGCACGATGGTTTCCAGTCAACTCGGAACTGGATACTGGCAATGGCGACCTGCAGGCGGCACCTTCGGTGGCACCCCTGCTTACCTCGGAGCGCTCGCATATAACTACGTCCATGACGGAAACGTATTCTGGTCGTTGATAAACGTGACTATACCTAGCCTCCTAGGTGCACGAAACGCGATTTCCAATCAAACGGCCAGCCTCTCTGTGATTAAACAAGACGAATATGCAGTCTTTACAGCCGCAGGATTCAACAACGGAACACATACAGTTCCAGGATTTGTGATAAAGATCAGCCTCGAACCTGGTAGAGTAGGAACACAGCTTTTACGGCAAGAATTTACCCCTCCATCTTCTGCAGACGGTGAAACCGTAAGCCTCACCGGAACTTATCCAGAAGACAACATGATTTGCTTCCACAAAACGAGGACACTTGAACGATTCGGATACAGCATGGAGACTGGACAGTTGGTTTGGAAAAGCGAACCAGAAACTCAATTCATGTACTATGGAATGAGCTCAGCTTACTTCAACCACACCCTATACAGCCACGGATACGGAGGAATCATTACAGCCTACGACGTTAAGACAGGAAAAGTAAAATGGACATACGAACCTCTCAGCATAGGCACAGAATCAGCCTATGGTGGTGTATACACTCTGGGCATCGTTCTATTTTCCGATGGAAAACTCTACACTGTCAGCGGTGAACACTCACCCACTCAGCCACTATACAGAGGCCCCAACCTACGCTGCTTAAATGCTGAAACAGGCGAGGAAATCTGGAAGATCCTTGGTTTCTTCGGCGGAATGTCACCCACATCGTCAAACATCATCATGGGTGATGGCATACTAGTCGGCCTCAACTACTTCGATATGCAACTATATGCCTTCGGCAGAGGACCAAGCGCCACCACAGTTGAAGCAGAAAACAGCGTATCAGTAAACGGTCAAAAAGTGTTACTAAAAGGCACCGTTACGGACCAAACACCCTATGGCAAACGCGACACAAACAACGTACTAGTCTCCTCACTCAAAGGCACACCAGCAATCTCTGACGAAGACATGCAAGCATGGATGGAATACAAATTCATGCAACAAGCATTCCCAGCAAACGCTAAAGGCGTCGAAGTAGAGCTCAACGCTATCGACCCCAACGGCAACTACGTACCCATAGGCAAAACCACAAGCGACGCACAAGGCAACTACGGCATATCCTTCGTACCTGAAGTCCCAGGCGACTACCAAATCATCGCATCCTTCGCAGGCTCCAAAGCATACGGCCCATCGAAAGCAACAACTTACATAACTGTTGAACCAGCACCCGAAGCAACAGCCGAACCAACAGCACAACCACAACTGCTCTCGGAAACCTACTTCGTTCCAGCAATCGCAGGCCTATTCATCTTGATCGTCGTGGTAGCAGTAGTGCTAGCCCTGATGATCAGAAAACGACCATAAAAATAACCACAACCAAATAACCTCCCCCTTCTTTTTTATTGATTTTTGATAACTAAAACTTAGCACTGAACAACTTAACTGGAAATCACCGTTTCATTCCAGAAAAACAACCTTTCATATCGCACAGCTATTGCATCAGCATACTGGGGGTCACTATACACTATATCAAACTTGCTGCCGTATTGGTCTAACAAAAAGTTCGCATCATCCCATACTTTGCCAGATAATTCATCGGCGTTCCATATGCCCCAAATGTTATCATCACGTCGTCTCATTCCAAAACCGTAACCTGCAGGCAGAACATATGCAACATCAGCCCTGTTTATTCCATGTTCTTGAGGATTATTCTTGATATAACTCCAGAATTTACTTAACGCATTAAAATGTTCGTCTTTAAGTAATCCAAACTGAGTGATATTTGGATAGTTAAAAACTACCGCGTACTTTGCGCCTGCACGATACGCTAAAACTAAATCATCGTAGAGTTGATCGCCTGATTCCAAGTACGGTTCCTGCTCATACATCCAAGTTACGATAACCCCCCAATCCTTATGATGTGCCGCTGCTGCACCCCTGACTAACGAAATTGTCATTTCACGGCTGTGATTCCAAACGAACTCTCCAAAAATCGTCTCGTAGCCCGCTTCATAGTCGAACCAGTATAGACCGAAATCAGAAGTAAAAATAGTTGGGTACAAACGTTCCTTGAGATAACTTAGATGTGCACCGAGAAAAGAAACGTATTGCTGAGCAGCACCCGTGTAGTTTCGGACTGACTGGTTATAGTCATCGGGGTTGAGAAACCTTGATTGAGTGCCGTTCAAAGGAGCATTCTCAAGTTCTTTACCACCTGGCTCATCAATCCTGTAAACACCCAGAAACTTGCCCCCGTACGTTTGGTTGGCATTCCTGGTCCAATCAGCCAAATTGTAATTATACGTCGTCGTGTCAGTGTACAATATGATGAAATTCAATCCAGCTGCGCTGATATAATCACAGGATTGATTCAATAACGTTTGATTCAAGGAAACCTGAGGAATACTAATAATAAAGAGGTTGGTGGAGCCTTTCACCCTATCCACTAAATCCGCCAAATCGCTAAAAATCACTCCAGAGTCATTTAAGTTGTGGCTGTAAGCAAACGCAACCCCTACATAAAAATCAGGCAGATGCTTAGGATTAAGGGGATCAAGCGTAACAAACAAAAGTAAGGTAACTAGCGCTATGAGCATTGCCGCAGAAATTGCCCTCTTAACCCTCAACTAACCAACCATCCAGCGTTAATTAAATATTCAATTGAATTTCTACCCTAATATGTATACTCTATTAAATAGGCAAAACATGCAAACTTCTGAAACAGCAACATTGCTATTCCAACGCCCAAACGCCAGATTGGAAAGTCGTGAGCTATGTAGTCGGACAAAACCAACAATTTCCCATCATGCCCACTTGACCCAAGCAAAGCTTAATCTTGTTTAGCAAGAGGTTACTCACTTTAAACGTAAAGTCAGATGATTAAATACGTAATATAAACGCAGATTTATTTTTATAAATATCACAAAATTAGCATCCAGATTATAGATTGTATATCTTTGTAACAAAAAAACAGCCGAGTAAGCCTAAAATGCACAAGCTTAATTAGTTCCTTTTTCTTTTATGAAAAATCCAGCTGATCGAAGATAAGTCCCTCCAAGGGCTTATTCGATCGGTTAAAAAAAATGGAAGAGAAAAAATATGAAAATATCTAAAAATAAATCTATAGCTTCTTTGATTGCAGCAACCCTAACCATAACTATAATTGTGTCGATTGCTATTTCACCCGCAGCTAGTGCAGCTTACATGAGGCGGTACGCTGACATGGCTTACGTTTCAGTTGCTCCCAATACAGTCGGTACGGGCCAAAATGTTCTCATCGCCTTCTGGTGTGATAAGCTACCACCAACAGCCATAGGCGAATATGGTGACCGCTGGACGTTTGATGTAAACATCGTTAAACCCGATGGAAGTAACGATACAATCACTGGCATTGAGTCTGACCCTGTAGGTGCAGCCTACACAACCTTTACTCCAACTGAAACCGGCACATACACTATCCAAGCTATCATGCGAGAACACGTAATCGACGGCGGCCAAAGCAGAGGTCTAGTTAGTCCTGCAGGTGTTGGCTGGTGGCCTTCTGGTTCACCCCCCAATCCTAACCTTGTTCCTCCTGGATGGTCACCCATCGGCGTCGTCTTCGAAGCTGCCCTTAGCACCCCAGTAACCCTAACTGTCACAGACCAACAAGTACCGCGCTATCAGGAAACCCCACTTCCGAATGACTACTGGACTCGTCCAGTATACGACGCTAACAGAGGCTGGAGCACCTACGCTATGGGTCAATGGCTTGGCGCTAGTGAGCTAAACCAATATGCCAACGGTGGCAGATACGACCCCTACACTACTGGTCCGGCAAGTTCTCACATCCTTTGGACGAGGCCATACTTTACAGGTGGCATCGCCGGCGGTGTGTCAACTGTTAACGGCTCAAGCCCTGACAACTCATACTATAGCGGTCAATCCTACGAAGGCTACGGCGGTCCGCAAATAGTCATGAACGGTAAAATCTACTATAGCGTCCAGACTAACCCACGTGAAGGCTTCTACTGTGTCGACTTATACACAGGAGAAACAATATACTTCCGCAACACAACAGGTCCAGTTACAGGCGCGGGCGGAGCATTCTCGAGCACAGGCAGCATACCCTACGGTGCACCAGCATTTGGCCAGGTATTAACTTATGACTCTCCAAACCAACACGGCACTCTCAGCTACTACTGGGTTACAGCCACTGGAAAATCAGCCACATGGGACCTCTACGATGACTTCTCAGGCAACTACATCTGCAGCATAAACAACATTCCAACATGGGTTTCAGGCGCAGTTGCACAGTTCGGTGCAGCACCATACACCCCAGCCGTCGGTACTGAAGGAAGCATACTACGATACCAAGTTGTCAACTTAGGAACCACATCATCGCCAAAATGGTACCTCCAATGCTGGAACACTTCACAGGCAATCATGTACCCCAACTACCAAATACACGAAACTGGCTCTGGCAGCAACGTCAACTGGATGTGGAGACCCGAACTCAACCGAACCTATGACGGCGCTTATGGCTACTCAGCGAACGTAAGCATACCTAACTTCCCACTACAAAGTGGCGCAACCATTCGCCAAGTAATTCCTGAGGACAAACTCATCGTAATCTACGCAGGCTCCAACAATGGCACCGTCAGCGTTCCAGGCACTGTCGTCATCCTAAGCCTCAAACCAGGTCAAGTCGGAACAATTCTCAAGAACTACAACTTTACAGCTCCACCAAACGTAGGCGATGCATACGGCCAAGCCGAGCAATTTAGTTCAAAGAACACAGCCTTCCAAAGCGTTAACGCCGAGGCAGGCATCTTCTGGTACTACGACCCGATGACTCTACGATACTTCGTTTATGACCTCGAAACTGGAAACCAACTTTGGATCGCACCACCAGCGGAGCAATTCCAATTCTACGGTGGCTACACAGCTGTCTGCTACAATGGCATGTTCATTGACTGCGGTGGCTACAGCGGCGTTGTCAGAGCGTTTGACGCCAAGACTGGCACATTCCTCTGGAACTGGACTGCTCCAAGCGTAGGCTTAGACGAAACTCCCTACCAATATTCACCGCTATCCTATGGCTTCCTTACAGGTGATGGTCTACTATACCTCTACTCTAGTGAACACTCAGTCAACAACCCAATCAGGCGAGACGCACAAATTTGGTGTCTAAACATAACCAGTGGAAAGCTTGTTTGGATGCTAACTTGCTGGCCAAGTTCTGCACCAATCGTTGCAGATCAACGCCTCTTAGTTGTTGATTCACACGATAACGAACTCTACTGCTTTGGCAAAGGCCCAAGCGCAACAACCGTTTCAGCACCACAAACCGTTCCAGCTCTAGGCGCTAGTGTCATGATCACCGGCACCGTAACAGACCAAACACAGACCGGAAGACGAAATCTTGCAGGCAGCGTTGACTTCTCTTTGAAAGGAACACCCGCCATCTCCGACGAATACATGGATGCTTGGATGGAATACATGTTCCACCAAAGACCGATGCCCACAAACGCTAAAGGCGTAGATGTGGAACTGCACGCAATTGACCCCAACGGCAACTGGATCCCAATCGGCACCGCTACCAGTGACTCAGCTGGCAAATATGGCATCTCATTCAAACCTGAAGTACCTGGCACATACCAAATCGTCGCTGAATTCAAAGGATCCAATTCATACGGACCATCCTTCGGCACAACCTACTTAGCAGTAGGCAATGAAGCACCAACCGCACCTCCACCAACAGCTCAACCACAATCCATCGCTGACATGTACTTTGTTCCAGCCATCGCAGGCATCATCGTTGCAATCATAGTTGTAGGCGCAATCTTAGCTCTCCTTCTGCTTCGGAAACGACCATAAACCAGCAAGCACAAAAAAACCAACCAACCCTCCTTCTTTTTTATTTTTTCATTAATCAGGTCAAATTTTAGGAAAAATCAAGTTGATTTTTGTTTCAAATTTCGTTTGCTCAAATTTTGACTGCCACAAATTTAATTAATATCTAGACTATAAATCAGGTTCCGCGAGTGATGGCTTGCTTTCTTTTAGCCGTTACTCAAAAAAATACGGAAGACAAAAAAATGAAAACCAAAAAAAGTAAAAAATTCGGATCTTTAATCGCAATAAGTCTAGTATTAATCATTGCTTTCTCTATCGCTCTCTCGCCAAGCGTAAGCGCTCAAACATCCCGCATGAGATACTACCTAAGCACTGTTTATGTTTCCGTTGCACCTCCGACTGTCGGTGTTGGGCAAAATGTAATAATCGCTTTCTGGGCAGATAAATTGCCCCCCACTGCTTTAGGCGACTATGGTGACCGCTGGACCTTCGACGTAAACATCATAAAACCGGATGGAACAAACGACACTATCAAAAACATTGAATCGGACCCTGTAGGTGCAGGATATACAAACTACGTTCCACCCGAACCTGGAACTTACATTATCCAAGCCATAATGCAAAAACACGTCATTGATGGCGGTCAAAGCAGAGGCCTCGTTGCTCCGAATGGTGCAGGTTGGTGGCCATCAGGACAACCTATTAGTGGATTTGATCCAAAAGGAGTTGTTTTTGAGTCAGCGTTGAGTATGACTGTAACTTTAACTGTCACTACCGAGCAAGTGCCAAGATACAATGAAACACCACTTCCCACCGACTACTGGACTCGCCCAGTCTACGACACAAACCGCGGTTGGGGAGCCACCGTGATGGGTCAATGGTTAAACGCCAATGAACTTGCACAGTTCGGCAACAACGGCAGATACAACCCCTTCACAAGAGGACCAGCAAGCTCTCACATACTCTGGACAAAATCCTACACCAGCGGCGGCATCGCAGGTGGGCAAGCAACAGTTAACAGCTCAAGCCCCGATAACTCCTACTACAGCGGACAATCATACGAAAGTTTCGGTGGACCCTCAATCGTTCTCAACGGCAAAGTCTACTATAGCGATTCAGTGAATCCACGCGAAGGCTGGTACATTGTTGACCTCTACAGTGGACAAACAATTGAATACCGCAATACAACAGGCGCTGTTTCAGGTGCAGGCGGTTCGTTCTCCTCCACTGGTAGCATACCTTATGGTGCACCAGCATTCGGCCAAGTTCTAGTTGTCGATAATCCAAATCAACACGGCACAACTGGCTACTACTGGGTTACCTCAACTGGGAAAACCGGAACATGGGACATGTACGATGATTTCAAGGGCGAATACATCTGCAGCATAGCAAACGTCACATGGTCAGAAACCCATAGTGGACGTAGCGTCACTAAGGGTGCAACAGGCACTTCAGCAGTTGGAAACGAAGGCAGCATACTACGGTATAACATCGTCAACTTAGGCACAAACGCAGCGCCACAATGGTACTTACAAGTATGGAACACCTCACAAGTTATCATGTATGATTCATACGTTGCACACGATACAGGGTCGGGAACTAACGCACACTGGATGTGGAGACCCAACCTAAACTATACCTATAACGGACGGAACGGTCTCTCAGCCAACGCAAGCATCAGCCTAGGCTTGCTCAGCACCTCAACCGGGCTACCCTCAGGCGCTGCCATCCGCCAAGTAATCCCAGACGACAGGCTCATCGTAATCTACGCTGGCTTTAATAACGGCTCAGTTGTTCTCCCAGGCCGAACTGTCGCAATTAGCCTCGTCCCAGGCCAAGTCGGAAAAGAACTATACAGCTACAACTTTACTTCACCCGCAGGCATCGGAGACGCCTACGGTCAATCTGAACAATACAGCAGCAAAGACATAGCCTTCGGCGGCGTCAATGCACAGGCAGATATCTTCTGGTACCAAAACCCAATGACTCTGCTGACCTACGTCTATGAACTCTCAACTGGTAAACTTCTCTGGACAAGTCCACCAGCACCTCAATTCAGCTTCTACGGCATGGGCGCAAAGATTGTCTACAACGGGCAACTTATTGATTGCGGTGGCTACGGTGGAGTCGTGCAGGCATTTGAAGCAAAGACAGGTAAATTCCTCTGGAACTGGACCGCTCCAAACGTCGGCTTAGATGAAACTCCATACCAAAATACACCAACATCATTCGGCTGTCTCTCAGGCGATGGGCTACTATACCTATACTCCAGCGAACACTCAGTCAACAATCCAATCAGACGAGATGCTCAAATATGGTGTGTCAACGCTTCTAACGGTGAACAAGTTTGGATGCTAACCTGCTGGCCAAGCAGTGCACCAATTCTAGCAGACGAACGACTACTAGTCCTTGACTCTCACGACCAGCAAATCTACTGCTATGGCAGAGGCTCAAGCGCTACTACAGTATCTGCACCACAAACCATCCCCGCTCTAGGCTCTAGCGTCATGATCACTGGCACAGTTACAGACGATTCACCATATGGACGACGTGATATCAACGGCAACATCGACAAAGCTCTCAAAGGTACACCTGCCATCTCAGACAAAGACATGGATGCTTGGATGGAATACATGTTCCGAGGACGCCCCAAACCAACAAATGCCCAAGGCGTTGATGTCGAACTCCATGCGATTGACCCCAACGGTAACTGGATTTCAATCGGTACAACAACAAGCGACATATACGGCAACTACGGCATAGCATATACCCCTGAAGTACCAGGCACATACCAAATCATCGCTGAATTCAAAGGCTCCAACGCATACGGTCCCTCAAGCGCCTCAACCTACTTGGCAATAGGCAATGAAGCACCAACTCAAGCCCCCTACCCAGTGACCGCTATTCCACCGACTGAAACCTACATCTTAGGAATAGGCATAGCCATAATCATCGCAATAGCCATATCCACACTTCTCATACTCAGAAAGAAATAATCAAAAAACCCCTTTCTTTTTTTACTCCTAACTCGACTTAACCTTAACAATATGACTAATTTATTTCAGCCACCGAAAATCTGAAAATCGGTGAGAAAGAGGGAAACTCACTGCTTTTTACGTAGGACCTCAGGTACGTATGCGCACGCCATGTCCGATTCATAAATGTCTCCAGTGTAAGCGTACGCTCTGTTTCTGCAGCCGCCACATATTTCTCGGTATTCGCAGACCCCGCATTTGCCCTTCAAAATGTTCCTGTCTTGGAAGCTTCTGTAATACTTTGATTGCTGTACTTCTTCCCATGCTTTAGTGAGGCCTTTCTCCCGGATGTTTCCCAGCATCATAGGCTCGGAAGGTCGCAAATCAGTGTAGAAGCAGGGGATGAGGTCGCCGTTTTCTGTAACGCTTAAGTAACCTCCGAAGGCAAAGTAAGTGCATTTTCCATGGAACTTTTTCTCGTACCACTCGTCAAATTCCTTAGGGTTGATAGTGCGTTGTTTGACGACACGCGCGTAATGGGGGCAGTGCACGTGGATTTCAAATTTGCCCTCGTATTTCTTTGTTAGATCCCAAATGTGATTTAGCACCCACTCGTATTGTTCAGGCGAAGGGGTCAATGCCAGCATCTCTTTGGCTCTGCCGCTTGGAACCAAGTGATTGTACCAAACAAAGTTTGCATGGTATTTATCCGCTAACTCAGCTACATGGTCCAGATGCTGATAGTTGATGGTTGTTATCGCAGCAGCTAAGCCGTTGAGAATTTTTCCCTCAGACAACTTTTGTATAGCTGCCAACGCTTTCTTATACGAGCCTTTTCCTCGCAGTTGATCATTAATTTCTTCAGGGCCATCTATACTCACAGACGTCCAAACTTGATTTTCAACTAGGTTATCGTAGATATCTCCCTCGACAAAACATCCGTTTGTCAGCAAGCACACGTTCAGACCCTTACTCTTAGCATATTTAACGATTTCAAAAATGTCTGGTCGAGTCAAGGGTTCGCCGCCTTTTATTCCAAACCACCTAACGCCGAAACTGTGGACGGCATCGACTAATCTGAAAGCTTCCTGGGTGGTTAATTCTCTCTCCGCATGTTTGCCAGTTGCATCAACGTTACAGTAAGCGCACCGTGCGTTACAGGCGCCAGTTGCTCTCCAAGAAGTCATAAGTAAAGGTCCCTTTTTTTCCAAACTAAAACCCCTCGTTTAACTGGTTGATTCCCATCTTCGTCTAAACCCTATATTTCACCACCTAAAAAAGCTTATGCGGTATGCGCCTGCTATATTCCCTCAATAACTTAGAGATGAAATCACAAAATTTTCCGCTTTTTCACTTTTAATATTCCGTTGTTTTTTCCTTGGAGATTGTTTTGGGTCGCTGTCACATTAGGTTCAGCAGGGTGCGCCTTTTGAGAAAGGATGGATATATTGATCGTGTGTCCATAAAAGCGGTGCAAAAAGGTTCATTGGCCAAAAACAAAAAGCCCTGTATATGTAGGTATCCGCTTTATCTATGCCCTTGATCTGACGGAATCTCTCTGTAACCTCAAACAATTCCTCAAAATTCTTAAGGGCTACCAAAGCTCTAACGTCATAGGGTCCGATCAATTTGATTGCTATTATTAGGTTTGGAATCTGAAAAATTTGGTTATAGATTTCCTGCATTTGGCTTCTGTTTGAGACCTTGATGAATATGTGTGCCATGGCGTTGTATCCGAGTTTATTCAAATCGATGCATAGAGTTGATTTAGTTAACACTGATTTTTTGAGTTCGTTGAACCTCTGAATTACGCTGCGTGTTGAGATGCCTACCTGCTTTGCAACTTTTCTAAAGGGCATCCGCGAATTCATCGAAAGTATAGCCGCTATCCGTCTATCAATCTCATCGAGCTCCTCTTCTTTGCGGTTTACCGCGAGAGGTCTATAATCCCTTTGTGTTTGTTTCAAGGGTGGAATTTCCAAGTTTTCTGTGTGATCCATATTCACCGATTCAGCCCAAATGAGACTATCTATACGTACAACTTTGGGGTGGGATTCAATTTCCCCGAGTATCCCAGTCAACTTCTCAATATCCTGCAAGACCAAAAAAGCTTGGATGTTGTACCTGCCAAAATTGCCGTTCGCACCAGATATGAATGGTTTGCTACGCAAAAAATCTATAACTTCTTTCTCATTTTCCACGGAAGTTACAATCCCTAAGTCAACAGTACACTTATAACCCAAACTGTAGGGGTTTACTAACATCAATTCCCCCTTAATTACACCTGCTTTTTTCATGCGCTCATATCGTCTTTTTACAGCAACAACCGATATTTTGCATTCTTGTGCCATCTTTGTAAAACTAGTTCTTGAATCTTTTAGCAGTATGTGGAGAATTTTCGCATCGAGCGCATCAAGCTTTTTTGCCCTCTGCATCAGTAGCATACCCTACGTAATATGCCCTCAATATTTGATGTACAAACAATTAAACCTTACTCAAATAACCCCCAATGGAACAAACTAAATAGCGCTTGCCCTACAATATTTAATTTTTTCAATCTAGGGCTGTGTTGCAAGAAATTTTTAAATACTTATCACATCTGATTGACTATTATCGAATAAAGGAGTGAGAAAATGTCTAGTTTTCGCACCCTAAATCTACTAATTTTTTTTGGACATAGACAAGCAATTGCATCATTACTTCTATTCGCATTGTTGACCACCAGCATCGCTTCGGTACTGGTAACTTCAACCCTTGCTCATACTCCGCCGCTTCAGATCCCAAGCTATGTCTACATTACTGCGTTTCCAACGCCCATAGGTGTGGGCCAAACAATCAGTCTGTTCGCTTGGAGTGCCACTTATCCCCCAACAGCAACGGGAGCATACGGTGACCGCTGGCTTGGTTGTACAATCACCGTAACTTTGCCTGATGGTTCAAACAAAACGCTTGGGCCCTTCGAGTCTGATTCAGTGGGTACGGTTTTTACGACATACGTCCCTGATACTACGGGAAATTATTCATTCACATTTCACTTGCCTGCGCAGAAAATAACAGGCACCAATCCACAGGAACCAGTGACTCCCCCTCTTCTCAGACTGGAACTCAATACATAAATGATACATTCCTCGCTGCAGACTCAGCTCCCGTAACCGTTCAAGTCGTCGAAACTCCCATTCCTGGATCCGTAACGTATCCGTTGCCGACAGAGTTCTGGAGTAATCCAGTGAGTCAAAGTGGACACCAGAGCTGGCAATACATCATGGGTGATTGGCTTGCGGCCATGATACCTGGCGCAAACATCAATGATTATACACAACCGCCGACTACCGCTCACATTGCATGGACCCGACCTATCAACTTCGGAGGCGTCGGAGGTCAGCCACTTGCAATTGATAGCGGAGGTGATAACTACTATTCATACCTCTCATACGAAGGTATGTTCCAACCGCCAATAATTATGCATGGGCGACTCTACTATAACACTCCAAATCCACCTGAATACGGTTTCCAATGCGTTGACTTGCTAACAGGAGAGCAGATCTGGTACAACAACGGTACGCAAGACCCGCTAGCCACCCAGCAGCTCGGATTCGGCTTCGCTAAACAGAATTATCCGCAACTTAGTTTCGGCCAAGAACTCGATTATGAATCACCCAACCAACATGGCTTAATCAGCTACCTATGGGTCACCTACACCTTAGCCAACGGCTCGAACGTTTGGGCTATGTATGATCCCTTCAGCGGTAACTGGATATGTGACATAGTCGGTGTTCCAGCGGGAGCAGCGATCTTCGGCGCTTCAAGCACGATAACGGACCAAATTGGCAGCTACTTAATCTTCAGTTTCTCGCCAGATTTCAAGACCGTCACGGTCTGGAACAGCACTCAATGCATCCAAAACACAAATCCGTCGCTTTCGGTAGCAAATGGATACTGGATGTGGAGACCTCCACTGGGTGGTATAGTCAGCGCTAACTCTGGCTTAACAATCTACAATACAACCGGTGTTCCTGCAGCCTTTCAACAAACAACCATAGGGTTTTTTGGACCCAGTAACTCCATGGGTCTGAGCCTCTTAGGGATTGATAAGCAAAACCAAATCGCCGTTTACAGCAACGCAACAGCCCTCTTAGGCATGGCAAGCTTCCCAACACCCAATGCAATCGCTTCAATGGGCATCAGTATAGCCCCTGATAGTATGGGTCAATACAAGTGGAGCAAGATAATACCATACCCGCCAGGCAATGTAACCCTCCTTAGCGGCTTCGTAGGCGAAGGTGTTTACAGTCTCTTTATCAAAGAACTAACACAATGGATAACGTTTAGCTCCACAACTGGCGAGCAACTTTGGACGTCACCCTCGGAAGTATCCCTTCACAGTTATGGTGTCACCGGCGGCATCTATAACGGCGTCCTCTATAGTGGAGACTCCATCGGGGAAGGAGGAGTCATATATGCCTACGATATAACCAACGGAAACCTTCTCTGGCAGACCACACCAACAAGCATGGGCAACAATGGCTATTGGGACTATGTACCCATGAGCGTGGGAACATTTGCTGCAGGCAACATCTACTGGTATGGATCTGAACACAGCCCCGGACCTAGCCTAGAGCCCGGTTTCAAAATAGGCGCAGTTAACGCAACAACAGGAGAACCACTCTGGAACATCACCTTCTGGAATGCAGGCGGCGGCTTTGGCGCAGGCATCCCCATTGCTGATGGCTACATGACAGCCCTAAATGCCTACGACAACCAAATCTATGCTTTCGGCAAAGACGCAACATCCATAACGATGCAGCAACCCCTCACTGCGGCCGGTCAAAGACCAATTGTTACAGGCCGAATCATCGACTTATCTCCTGGTACAAAACAAACGGCCATTGCAATGCGCTTCCCACAAGGCGTTCCGGTAGTCTCTGATAAGGACCAAACTGCATGGATGGAATACGTTTACATGCAAAACCCCGAGCCAACCGATGTAACCGGAGTACCCATAATCCTGACATTTGTCGACTCAAACGGCAACGCCCATGTAGATACTGTAATGACTGACGCGACTGGTGCATTCAGCTACTCAGTGCCCTCCGATATGGTTCCGATTGAAGGTAAATACACCATAACAGCATCATTCAGCGGTTCAGGAGCATACTGGCCATCAAAAACCCAAACAACCCTGCTTATGGGCAGTGAAGCAGCTCCAACCCCAACGGCTACTCCCCCATCCTCGCTTGCCGATTTATACTTTGTTCCCGCAATCGTCGGCCTTGCAGTGCTAATAATCATCATAGGCGTCATAGTAGTGCTACTGCTACTAAGAAAGCGATAAGAAAAAAGAGTAATCCAATTCACCCCCTCTTTTTTTAATAAGTAACAATCAGAGAATTTGGATAGAGTAGTTTAGTTTGAAAGCATGAAGGCAGCCTTATCGCACCAGAACAACTGGTTTTAGCTTTCTCTTATGATATGAATAGCAATTTTTGTAAGCTCGTAATTAACGTTCATACCTATTTCGAGTTCTTTAGACCAAGCGTGAATTTAATTTGGGGAAAGCCTTTTAAAGGGGCAAAACGGTGGTATCCATTACGCATACCTAAAAAGTATGCTGAAAAATTTTGGAGAAAAAACACTAATGTCAAAACTAATGGCTATGAATAAAAAATTCTCTCGGAACAAATCTGCTGTAACCGCAATCGCATTGATTCTGCTTCTCGCTATAAGCATTTTCGCCATGATTATACCGCATACAATGGGGCAAACAGTCACACCAACTCTAGTCATTCCGCAGTGGACATACATTAACGCATTTCCAAATCCAGTAGGTGTCGGCCAAACTATCAGTGTCTTTGTCTGGACAGCCAACCTGCCTCCAACCGCAAGCGGAGCATACGGTGACCGCTGGAGTATGTGGGCAGTAGTAACTGCACCAGACGGAACAAACACTACGCTAGGACCCTATACCTCAGACCCGGTGGGTGACATTTTCGCTTCATACACTCCGAATGTAGCGGGCAACTATACATTCCAAGGATTCACAGCTGGAAAACTCATCGATGAAACACCCAACGGTGTTGACCCAGCAGCAGTAGCCAATCTTACTCCGACACAACTCGCTAATGCTCAAGCTTACGCAACAGCTAACAACGTTCCAATCTCAGTCGGCTACGCTTACGTTATTGCAGGCGCAAACTGGCACCGATACTACAGTGCAAGCATATCTGACCCTGTGACAGTCACTGTACAAGAAGAACCGATTCCAACTGAAACCGTCTATCCATTGCCAGTTGAATACTGGACTCAACCAGTTAGCCAAGCCGGTCACTCAAACTGGGCTTATATAACTGGCGACTGGCTAGGTCAAGGAATTGCACCTAACTACCAAGGCACCCAAATTCCACCGAATAACATCGGCGGAATCATAAACGACTACATGCAACCACCAACAACCGCTCACATTGCATGGTCTAAACCCATCAATTTCGGAGGAGTCGCAGGAAACCCACAGCAACTTCTCAATGGCGGAGATAACTACTACGGCTACCAATCATACGAGACAATGTTTGCAAACTGCATCATCATGAACGGATACCTCTACTACAACACACCCAACCCACCAGAATATGGCTTTAAATGCGTTGATCTAAGAACTGGACAAGATGTTTGGTACCAAAACGGTAGTGCAGCTTGGCAAAGCACAGTCAACATGGGATCAGGCTACAGTCCAAACCCGATTCAGATAGGCAGCTTCAACAAAAACAGTTACCCACAACTCACCTTCGGACAAGAAATGGACTTTGAATCACCCAACCAACACGGCACAATCAACACTCTATGGGCAATCTGGACAGCATACAACGGATCGACCGTCTGGTCAGCATTTGACCCCTTCACCGGCAACTGGATATGCAACCTCTGGAACGTCCCAGGTTACGTTACTACATTCGGTTCCCCATCTTTATCAACTGACCAAATGGGAAACATATTGATTTACACAGTCAGCAACGTCACCAAAACGTTGACCATCTGGAATAGCACCGCAGTCTTTGTTAACCAGTATCAAACAGCCGCGCTAATAAGAAACGGTTCAGTGAACTACGGAAGCTCATCAAACAGCTATTGGTTCTATAGACCTGCACTGGGCGCTCAAATCGACGCAAGAGTCTATGGCAACACAGTCTACAACATCACCGGTACCATACCCAACACTCCAACTTCACCATTACTCTTCGCAGTAGACCAAGCAGACCAAGAACTCATATACAGCACGTTGCCAAACACTCTGGGCACAGCATCCTATCCAACACCAGCTAACTATGTTCAGTACGCCATAGGCATCGGACCAGACAACGCAGGCAAAGTTCTGTGGTCAGTGACAGCACCACGACCAGGAAACCTAACCATGTGGTTCAGCCAGAACAACTTGGGAAACGGCGTCTTTGCGATGATGCAGAAAGAAACACGAATCTGGATGGGCTTTAGTACAAAGACTGGCGAACAAATATGGACTACTAAAGTGCCGGAAACCACTAACCACATGTACGGCATCAGCGGCGGCATCTATAACGGCATCCTCTACAGCGGCGACGCATCTGGCACAGGTGGAAAAGTATATGCCTACAACGTTACAAACGGTGACTTGCTGTTCACTTACAATTCAGCTCCAATGGGTTATGATGGTTACTGGGCATATGCTCCGGCATCAGTGTCAGCATTCTCGTCAAACGTAGTCTTCACCAGCAGTGCAGAACACAGCCCTGGACCGAACCTTGAAACGGCTGAATACTTGCAGGCCTTCAACGCATTGACAGGAGACCAACTTTGGAACATTACCTTCTTCAAAGGCGGAACCCTCGCAGTTGCCAATGGATACCTTGTTTCATTGAACGAATTCGACAATCAAATCTATGCTTTCGGTAAAGGGCCAACTCAAACAACGCTGCAAACTCCACTCAACGGTGTCATGCAAGGACAAAGCTTAGCCATACAAGGAATGGTAACCGATATTTCCCCAGGCACAAAGCAATCCGGAATAGCTCTGCGCTTCCCCAACGGTGTCCCAGCAGTCAGCGACTCAAGCCAAACCAAATGGATGGAATACGTCTACTACCAGAATCCAAGACCCAGCGATGCAGTCGGTGTCGACGTTTCATTAACTATCATTGACCCCAACGGAAACATCAACAACGTAGGAACAACCCATAGCGATGCCAACGGAGTCTACGCCTTCCAGATAACGCCAGACATGACAACGGCAGGTCCAGGTTTGTACACAGTGATTGCCTCATTCGACGGTTCAGGCGCTTACTGGCCATCCAAAGCTGAATCAACGTTCGTTATAAACGCCGCAGCCCCGACAGCAACACCTCCTTCAACCCCGCCTCAATCAGCAGCTGACCTATACTTCCTCCCAGCAATAGCTGGTCTCTTCGTCCTTATCATAGTTGTAGCCATCGTTCTTGGGCTACTTATGATGAGAAAACGAGCATAAGCAGACAAACGACGACCAAAACAATTTTTTCCCTCCTTTCTTTTTTTAAAAAAATCCGAAAAAGGTTGTTTCTATATTTTTTTATTTTATAATCGGACTAAGCGCTTAAAGTTTGAAGAAAGCCAGGGAAGCTTGAATCTCCACAAAAGTTGATGCAATCCATTTTCAACCATAACCTTGCTGTATATGGTTCCTTTAAACCAGTGGCGAATGATGTATTGGGGCGAATACAGCTGGTTGTAAAATATTTCTCGGGCTTTGTTTATCTGTTCAAACGGTATGAGTGGATTTTCGAAGCTCGCAGTTTGCATTTCGTAGCTGTTCCAGTCTTGTGACATCTTCCAACCCAGATCGGTAACAGCATCGCGCAACGGTGTGCTTGGGAAGGGCGTTGCCAAAAAAAGATAGAGGTCGTCGGGCTTGTTTTTTTTGATGAAATCGATGGTCTGCATCAGTGTTTCTTGGGTTTCTCCAGGATAGCCTAAAACCAACGAGACCGTTACCGATAACCCTGCCTCTTTAGCCCAGCTAATGGCTAATGTGTTCTGCTCAACAGTCGCTGGTTTTCTCATGATGTTTAGCATTTTTTGGCTCCCGGATTCAATGCCGAAATTTATAGATTGACAATTTGCAGATTTCATCGTTTGCAGGAGTTCTTTTGAAATCAAATCAGGTCTTGTTTGGCAATCCCATGGCAACTTGATTTTGCGTTGCTTTATTTCTTGGCAGATTCCCAAAACATGTTCTTTATCGTACGTAAAGATTTCATCGTTGAAAGTCACAAAGTCCGCGTGATACTGTTGTTTAACGTACTCCATTTCCTTGGCGACGCTTGCTGGCGTTCTTGCCCTAAAGGTGGTGCCAGCCGTTCTTGGGATCAAACAAAAACTGCAATTGGAGCCGCAGCCTCGGCTGGTCAGCATAGGAACCCCGATTTTGTGGAATATTCGGTATTTGATTAGAGGGAAAAGATGCCAAGCTGGAAATGGGAGGTCGTCGAGGTTTTGAATGCAGGGTCTGTTGGGGGTATGAGTCAATTGACCGTTTTTCGCAAATGTTATACCAACAACATCCTGTAGGTTTCTTTTGCCGGAGACGTAGGCGGCAAGGTCAAGAATGGTCTGTTCACCTTCCCCCTTGACGACGACATCAACTTCAGGATGCAGCAAAATAAAGCTGTCATCAGCGATGGTAACGTGAGGCCCCCCTAAAACAACAAAAGCGTTTGGGTGCGCCTGTTTTGCTATTTGGGCAACTTTTAGGGCTGAGTTGAAAGTTGCAGTAACGGAAGTTATGCCGACCATGTCAGGTAGAAAACGCCCAATAACCTGCTTAATTTGGCTGTAATCCACGTGTAACGGTGGGCAATCAAACACCTTGACTTCATGTCCTTCTTTTTCCAAAACAGCCGCCAAATAAGCCAAGCCAATGGTTGGGTTTTGGTAGTCGACAAATGCCCATTGGGAAGCCGGTGGAGGACTGATAAGTGCAATTTTTAATCGTCGCTTTTCTCCAAGAGGCATGCCTAATCGACCACCTTTTTGCTATACTTTTAAAACCCGAATTAATTAAGCATATCTCACTTGGCTGGTGTGCGTAAGAAATTTTGAGAGTGCATCTGATTTGGAGCCAGATGCGTAATGCTTCCGCGACTCTTTGATGAATTCTACGGGGTTGCGATGTTTCATTTCAACTTATGTTTAACTTTAGTTAAACGAAAATTAATAAATCGGCGAGGTATTAATTGGTTGGCTAAATTATCCATGTAAGAGGAAGAGAGTTGATGAAGGATATGCAAAAAAACATAATCATAGTCACGGTAGTTATAATCGTAGTTGTCTTAGCGGCGTTAACTTATGGCTATTATTCCGCGAGCAACCCCGCTTCGCATAAGCAAGAAAGCATAACTGTGGTAGATGACCAAGGATACCAAACAACCTTAACCGGCATCCCTCAAAGAATAGTCTCTTTAGCCCCTAGTGTTACTCCAATCCTCTTTGAATTAGGCGTCGGAGACAAAGTTGTAGGTGTAACCAAATATGATGACTACCCATACAATTTCTCAGCTTGGTTCGAAGCCGGGAACATGACCTGCGTCGGTGGTTTCTCAACGCCAAACATGGAGGCTATCGCTTCCTTAAATCCAGACTTGATATTCTCGACTAACATAAATGATGCATCCATTCCTAACATGCGGGAACTGGGCTACAAGGTAATAGTTGTTGGTCCAACCAGCATAGAAGGCATCTACCGAACCATAGCCTTAATTGGAAAAGCAACAGGCACTGAAGACAGAGCCACACAAATAGTCCAAACCTTAAACAGTCAGATCAGTGACATAGAGGCAAGAATCGCAGCAGCAAATATAACTCAAAAGCCCACTGTTTACTATGAAGTGTGGTGTGACGCCTCAGGCATTATGAGTGCGGGCTCAGGTTCATGGATAAACGATGTTATTTCAAGGGCGGGCGGCATTAACATATTCGCTAATGAGTCCCAAGAATATCTGACTACCAGCTCAGAAGTGATTGTTCAAAGGAACCCAAGCGTGATACTCTTACCAACTAACATGGGTACGGGAACCCCCTTCTATGGTAGCGTAGAAGACGTCAAAGCCAGACCAGGTTGGAGCGCTATCGACGCAGTGAAAAACAACCGCATATATATCATCGACCAAGACCTATTCAACGAGCCAGGCTGCAGAGTCGCCGATCAAGTGAGAGCAGTAGCAGCAAGCCTCTACCCACAACTCTTCAACTCTACCCCTAACCCTTGAGTGAAAAGTGATGAGCAATATTGAAATTTCCTACTCGAAACGCTCGAGACGTTGGCAACTAACCCTAACTGCTCTCATAATAGCTTTGTTCGTCACAGTCCTTGCTTCTCTAAACGTAGGATACGCCCCAATATCCTTCTCAGAAATCCTTGCTGCTTTAGGCAAACAAATCCCTTTTTTAAATGGTAGTATTAGCTCAAATTCAGTATCGACTGTTAACCAAGCAATAATCCTCGACATTCGTTTGCCACGCATATTAGCTGGGGTAATTATCGGTGCCGCTTTAGCCACTGCAGGTGTGCTATACCAGGGTGTTTTTAAGAACCCTATGGCTGACCCTTACGTTCTGGGAGTTTCCGCTGGCGCCTCATTGGGCGCAGGAATCGCAATAGTGTTTGGTTCTGGTTTAAGCGTGCTGGGTTTTCCCATCGTCCCAACCACTGCGTTCGCAGCAGCCTTGGCTACTGTTTTTGTCGTTTATAACATTTCAAGAATAGGCTCAAGGGTTCCAGAAATGACATTGCTGCTCTCTGGAATCGCCATAACAATTTTCCTTTCAGCAGTGTTTCAGATTTTGCAGGTTTTAGCCCCTAACGCCAAACTGCATGCACTTGTGTTCTGGCTTATTGGCGGTATAACAAACGTCACATGGGGAGACTGGTGGTCCATCTTTCCCTTCATCATAGTGGGAATTTTTTTGTCTTATTTTTTTGCCCGCGACTTAAACATGATTGCCTTAGGCGAAGACACTGCTCAGCATTTAGGCGTAAACACAGAAAGGACAAAAAAAATTCTGTTGACTTTAGGTTCTATGATGACTGCGGCAGCAGTATCGATAAGTGGACTCATAGGATTTGTAGGCTTAATGATTCCTCATATAACAAGGCTTGTCATCGGACCCGACCATCGAATCCTCCTTCCTGCATCTGTAATTGTCGGAGCCATTTTCCTAGTTTCATGTGACGCCCTTGCTAGAATACTCACTGGTGCTGCAGAGTTACCAGTGGGGGTCATAACCGCGCTTGCTGGGGGGCCATTCTTTATTTTTCTGCTTAGGCGAAAGAAGTTGAGCTATCGAATGTGAATGTGAGAGTTCATGGTTACGTTAAGTGTAAATGGTGTAGAATGTCGTTACGGCTCTATGAAAGTGCTCTCTGGCATAGAGTTGGAAGTTAGGACAGGCGATTTTATCGGGATCATTGGACCAAACGGTTCAGGGAAAACCACGCTTCTTAGGAGCATCAGCCGAGTACTGAAGCCTCATGTTGGCTCCATCTTAATCGATAAAGCGGATGTTTACTCGCTAAAGCCTCTTGAAGTGGCTAAGAAGATGGCTGTTGTTCCACAAGACAGCACTGTCGGCTTCAACTTTTCTGTTATGGACGTTGTTTTAATGGGACGAAACCCACATTTAGGTCGTTTTCAAATGGAGACCCCGAAAGATGTGGAAGTTGCCCGAAAAGCCATGGAGTTAACCAATACCTGGTACTTGGCAGACAGGTCCGTACATGAACTCAGTGGCGGCGAAAGACAGCGGGTGATATTTGCTCGTGCCTTAGCCCAGGAACCAAAAATCCTGCTCTTAGATGAACCCATGAGTCATCTAGACCTTATCAATCAACTGGAAATTATGGATCTCGTTAAGGGCTTATGTGTAAAAAATGGTCTATCGGTCCTTGCGGTTATTCATGACCTAAACATGGCTGCGCGATATTGCGATATGATTTTAATGTTGAAAGATGGCCAAGTGTTCGCGTTGGGCAAAGCTGAAGAAGTTTTAACCAGCGAAAACATACGCAGCGTTTTTGCCGTGGATGCTATCGTTCGCAAGAATTTAGTAACTAACTCGCTGTACGTTATTCCGCTTTCGCCAAAGAGAAACTCCTGTGAAAAGAAAGGTACCGTTCACATGATTTGTGGAGCAGGAACAGGAACACTGCTAATGAAAGCCCTCGTAGACGAAGGTTACAATGTCACGGCAGGAGTTTTGAACCTGCTTGATTCGGACTTTGAAGCCTGCGAACTACTGAAAATCGCCGCGGTTACTGAAGCACCTTTCTCGCCAATATCTGATAAATCCCATGCCTTAAACTTGGAGATGTTGGAGAACGCAAGCATGGTGGTTGTAACTGCAGTTCCCTTTGGTTTTGGGAACCTTAGAAATCTGGAAGTCGCAAAAGAAGCACTCAAACGCGGTATCCCTACTTATGTTATTGACGACGTTCCTGTTGAAAAACGAGATTTTACAAACGGAGAAGCAACACGACTCATATTAGAACTTAAAGAGATGGGTGCCATCTTCGTTAAGCATCCCTATGACCTCCCATCTCTTCTTAACTCGTCAATAAATACATCCACCGTTCCTGCTGAGCCGACAAATCTGGCTGGTCACCTAAAATAAACGCTAGATACTCCTAAACAAGGTATACGTCAGGTCGTTAAGCATAACAACTCACCAATTACTAGCAAACCATATTATTCAAATGACCAATCCCTAACAGATTTCTGCTTTAATTCACCAAACCACTCTAAATGTGCCTCCACAGTTAACTTTATTATTAAACAAACTCATGCTATCTGTAACAAGTTACATGACTGAGGGGCAGAAATTGCGATGATTCTGTTAATGACTACCATTCCACCTAAAGAATCGCCATGGGGCATACCGGCAAGACTTCCCCCGCTTGGATTGTCCTATGTTGCTGGAGCCCTCGAGAAAGCCGGCTTCGAAGTGCAAATGCTTGATAACTACCAGCTGCAAACGGATATCGCTTTTGTCAAGCAAGAAGTAGAAAAACGCAAACCCCAAATCGTCGGCATCACCTGCGGCTCCGTTACTTACCGCCGAGCCGTAGAAATGGCTAAAGCCATAAAAGAAGTTGACCCATCCTGCAAAGTGGTGGTGGGCGGTTGGCATGCATCTTATTTGCCTGAATCAGCGCTGGAGAACCCAGAGATTGATTATGCAATTATGGGCGAAGGCGAACGCACGATGGTGGAACTTGCAACTCAAATCACAAAGGGCGCCAACCAAGAAGCCATCGCGAAAATCCCGGGAGTCGCCTGTAGGCTTGACGGAAAAATCTCAAAAACCCCTCCTGAACTGATTGAAGATGTGGATTCAATTCCTTATCCGGCACGGCACCTGTTAGATATGAATTTCTATGACCGACAAATCGGCTACTTGAAAGCTAAACCTGTCGATGTCATGCATATCATGCGCGGCTGCCCCTACGATTGTAGCTACTGCGAAACCAAAGACCTGTGGGGTATGAAATGCCGAGCATTCAGTCCAGAACGGGTTATCGGCGAACTCAGATACATGCAGGAAAAATTTGGCTCCAAAGGAATCTACTTCATTGATGACAACTTTACCATTAACAAGCAACGCACGGTTGAGCTATGTCGCGCAATAAAAGCTGCAAAACTAAACTTGGAATGGGCTTGCGACACTCGCGTTGACTTGCTCTCTGAAGATTTACTTAGGGAAATGCGGGAAGCAGGCTGCCGCACCATATTCTTCGGCATTCAATCAGGAGTGCCCCGTATCCTTGAGAAACTAAACACGCACACGACGCTAGAAAAGATTGAGGCTGCGTTCAAAATGTGCCGAAAAGCAGGCATAAACATCGCAGCCTCTTTCATGCTGGGCATTCCCGGGGAAACGCTCGCTGATATGGAAGCCACCTACAAATTCGCCAAGAAATTGGGTCCCGACTGGTGTACCTTCTACGTGTTTATTGCTTGTCCTACCAGCCGCCTCTACAAGGAAGTGCTGGAGAAGCATCTCTACGACCGCATGGACGATTTTTTGGCTTTTGTTAAAACAGACGAATTTGACTACAAAACGGTGGTTGCTCTTCAGCAACGCTACCAAAGAGGCTTCAACACTGCACCAAAAACGCTACTTCGCCGAATTAGGCGTGATGGGGTGGTTGCTTTCGCTAAGAGCGTGTTGAGGATGCGGTGAAAAGCGTTGTCTGACGTTAACATCATAAAAGCAAGCAAAAAACTCAAAGTAGCCCTAGTTATACCGCCCTCGTTTGATATACGGAAGCTATGGTGTCCCAACCTGCCCATCGGATTAGCTTATTTGGCGTCAGTCATCGAGAAAAGTGGGCATGAACTCAAAGTGTTCGATTGCTTAGCCCTTGGATTAAGCCATGAAGGTTTAGGCAAAGAATTCGCAAGTTACCAGCCTGACGTTGTAGGCATAACATCGGTGACTCCCACCATCAAGTCAGCTTACCTAACCGCTAAAGTAGCCAAAGAAAACGCTCCTGACTCTACAGTAGTTATAGGTGGTCCGCATGCGTCATTCCTCGACCGGGAAGTTTTAGCTGAAGAACCAGCCATAGATATCGTGGTTCGAGGCGAAGGAGAACTCACCTCGGTGGAACTGCTCTCAAAATCGCTCCAAGGTCGTGACTTATCGGGTATTTTGGGTATTTCTTTCCGTAAGAATGGGGAAGTTATTCGAACCCCAGACAGACCTTTTATTCAGAATCTAGATGATTTGCCCTATCCAGCTTATCAATACTTTGCGCTTAGGCAATACCGATTTTTCGGCAGAACAATTTTGCCCATATTAACCAGCCGTGGCTGCCCCTATCAATGTTCATATTGCGTTTCTTCGAGGATGGCTGGCAAAGGGTTCCGAGCGCGAGACCCCATAAAAGTTGTCGATGAGCTTGAATGGTTAAAAAGCAACCACAATGCAGGTGCAGGAGCCTTCAGCTTCTACGATGACGCCTTCACCTACGACATAAACCGTGCCATGCAAATCTGCGATGAAATGCGGAAAAGAAAAATCAACGTTCCCTGGGACTGCCAGACAAGAGTTGACCGCATAACCCCTGAGGTCCTTCAAAAGATGAAAGCGGCCGACTGTCAGCTCATCAGTTTCGGCGCCGAATCGGGATGCCAAAAAATCCTCGACTCAGTTAACAAGCGGACAACTGTTGAATTAAATGAGAAAGCCGTAAAAATGGCCAAAAAAGCCGGTCTCTCCGTTGCTATGTCAGTTATCATTGGGTATCCGGGAGAAACGGAAGAGTCATTGCAGCAGACCTATGACTTTATCCGGCGTGCGGAGCCCGATTATGTTTACTTATGTTTGGCTACGCCGTATCCGGGCACACATCTTAGCGCTTATCTTAAAGAGTTAGGTTGGAAGGTGTCAAACGATTGGAGCCAATACGATTTGCAGATTCCTGTGTTTGAGAACCCCTTGTTGGGCGATGTGGACTTAGTTAAGAGTCGGCGTGAATTCTACGACCACTTCTACTCTTGGCGCTATATCGCGCGTCAGTACTGGCGTGGAACATTCTATAGCAAAAACATGGGCCGTACTGCTTTAAACGACCGCATATGGCGAACGCGGTCTCTGCGTTGGGCATTCACAAATCTGGCAAAACTTCGGTCCCGCAGCAAAAAAGCAATAGAATAGATTTAATGCCCCTTCCGAATAGATTGCTGATACCTAAGAAGCCTGCAGAATTGTTTTCTTAGCAGTGCTCGACTATCTCCCACCAGAAGAAAATCAATCGTTTTGTTCCTTAGTGTGCTGGTAAATTCAGCAAACAAGTTAGTTGTTCTTTCCTCAGAGAAGCAGTCAAGTCCGCTGGCGAGTTCCAACCTCCCTCTTTCAACCTCTTTATCTTTTAGCGCCTGACGCAGCAAAACATCGTTGAGCAAGAAATAGAACCGAACCGCAGCATTTAGTGCCTCAAACTTTTGAGCCTCTTCAGGAGGACCTTGCGAACCCAGCGCCAAAGCATTTTGGTACAATGTTTTGATGAGCGATTCACATTCTTGCTTGGTACTGATAAATTGCTGCTTTTTAATGTAAGTAGCGAGAGCTTGGAAACTAAGGTTGTGTGTCAATGATTCAGCTCCAAGAACTTTAGCAAGTTTACAACGCTCTAAACTAATTTCGGCGGCTTTCCAATCCGCGGACCCATTAAGGTTCATAAGTAAATCAAAGAGAGGGTCAGCAATATCGGCGAATGAATTAAAGATAAAATCAAGCTTTATTGCTGGCGTTTCCTGCGTTTTGGAATCTGGGTGCCCGATGGTTGGTTGAGGCAGAACCATCGTCTCGGTTGGAAGAGATGTTTGCTGGGTTTGCTCTACCTGCATTTTTGTTTTCTTTGGTTTTTTGCGTTTAGTAATCCAGTAGGTGGAGAAGCAAGCTGCGGCACCGACTGAGCCAACGACTGGGCCCAAAACATACGCTTGAGTTGAAAGCCACGGCCCTGATAAGTTGAGGGTGCTATTCCAGGGATACGTTTGTCGATACAGCCCTTCAATGCTGACTTGAGAATCTTCATAGACTATGTCGAGGTTTAGACCATATTTTTCGACTAGTTTGTTGGTGTTTTCCCAAATTTGCGAGGATTTGTTGTCTGCGTCCCAAAATCCCCAAATCCTGTCTTTCTCATTTCTAAATCCCCAGCCATAATCCGCTGGCAACACCAAAGCAACTTGCCCCCAGAATTTTCCATGGCTTGATGCCGATGAGTGGATATTGTTCCAGAACTCTTTCATAGCGTTAAAATGCTCATCACTTAAGGTGCTCTGACCGTCAGCTTCGTAATTAAACACTATGACGTATTTTGCACCTGCTTCATAAGCCATCGTCATATCCTTAAGCATTGTAGGTCCGCTTTCAGCTGTAGGTGGGTTGTCATCGATGAGTGTGATGATGGCACCCCAATCTTTTTTATACGCTGTTGCCGCGCCTCGGCAAAGGGCGATCTGAGTCATTTTTCCTTTGGTATCCAATTTATTGCCTACTTCAACAAAGATAGCGCTGTACCCAACCTTATAGTCGAACCAGTAGAGGGCGTAATCAGACGTGAAAACAGGAACGGTGTTGGTTATATTATACCGGTAACTCGTATTTGTCAAGACTTGCATGCTTCCACTCCGAGCAATACTTGAAACATACGCCCTGGTGGCGCCATCATAGGTAGTGACATTTCGGAAATACGTAATAGGGGCGCCTGAAAAGGTCATGTTATACCTGTTCCAATAACCACAATCGATCTGTTTTCCTCCAGGCTCGTCGTATAAGTAGGCTCCCAAGAACTTGTCTCCATACCGCTCTTTCGCCGAGTTTAACCATGGGCGATGCCAAGGCTCCATGCCATAATCATCCCATGTGGTGGCATTATAGCGGCCACCAATACTAGAAGTGTAATTCTGATAGATGAAGTTGAAATAAACAATAAAGTACATGTTAGCAGCAACTGCATAATCACAAACTTCAGTTAGGGCAGATGAGTTCGGTCCGCCATCTATGGTCCATGAAGCGATGACAAAAAGGTTGGTGTAAGACTTTACTTTATCAATAAGTTCTTTTGCTTGCTCCACAGTCGTTCCGCCAAAGGTTATGCCGAAATATACCTTTTCGCTACTTGCCGGTTGAACTGCGGCGTCGGCAATAAAGAGCGGTGTTGAAATCATTAGAATAAGAACTGATATGAGGGCAATTCGCCACAGCGTTTTCATATCAACCATAATAGGAAACCTTTTTTAACTTTATAAATTATTGGTAATTCTGATTCTTTCAACGTTGAATCTGGGTTTGACCAATCTTTATCGTTTAGGCGGTTTGTTGCTTATTTTCAGAATAAGCAGCAAAAAATTTATAAGAATTTTGCAGTACTGGTATGAGAAAATGATTCCCTCATTAAAGTGGTTTGCCGCTGCATTAGGCACAATATTGTTAATCGCTAGTTTAGCAGTTCTCTTTTTTGGGACTCAAAGCGCATCTGCGAGCGAGGTCCGTGTTGCCTGCGTGGGCGATAGCATTACTCGAGATACAGAGTACCCCGAGGCCTTATCGGAATTTCTTGGTGCCAACTATACTGTAAAAGATTTCGGAGTGGGCCGAACTACAATCTCTCTTCAATTCAATAAACCGTATATGTCCCAACAAGCATTCAAAGACGCCCAGCGCTTTAATCCTGATATCATAATTATCATGTTAGGAACTAACGATGCCTACCTTAGCCCAGAGCAACGCGCTAATTTTGTAAACGATTATAAAGCGTTAATCGCAGCGTTCCAAGCACTTCCTTCCAACCCTAAAATCTACATTGTTGTTCCGCCCCCTGTTTTTAACAATACGTTGGGGCTTCCGGCATCAGTTCTCGATAACGAAGTAATACCGCTAGTCAACCAAACAGCAAGTGAGCTTAGGTTGCCCACAATAGATGTACACACACCTCTACTCGATAATTCGGCAGACTTTCCAGACGGCGTTCATCCAAACGTCGAAGCATCACAAGAAATAGCATCTGAAATCTATAATGCCATAACTTAGATAGCGTTGCCCGCTATCATTCCATGTTTTATCGTTAGCTAAAATCTTTGTGCTCCTATCTTGTTTTTGCTAAAATATTTAGGATAGAACAATGGTTTCCAATAGTGTTAACAGGTTGAAAAAAGTAAGATGCTAAGCAAGAGACTCTTGACCATCAGTTTACTTATCATACTTCTATCTTCAGGAATTGCAATATACTTGATTTTATCAACCTCAAACAGACCCAATCATAAAACAATCCGAATCGCATGCGTCGGGGATAGCCTAACGCAGTCTTCTGGATACCCCTATGAGCTTTGGACGTTGCTTGGCAGAAGCGGACCCTACGTTATGGGCAACTACAGCATAGGTCCTTATGGCGATAACAGCACTTTGAGTGATAGTAAACATTTTGCTGTGGGTAATTTTGGTGCAGGCTCGACAACGGTCCTTTTGAACACGGAGACGCCATACATGAATACAAGTATGTTCCAGAATGCCCTCGAGTTTCAACCAAACATAGTTGTCATCATGCTCGGAACGAACGATGCACAGCCAAACCTCGAGGTATACAACGCGAGTTTCGTGGGCGATTATGTGAAACTGATTGCCGCCTTTCAAGCACTGGCAAGTAAACCGGATATATGGGTTGTGTTGCCACCGCCGGTTTTGAGTAATCAATCAGGCCCTGGCAGAATAGACCCTCAATATCTCGATTCAACGATAATTCCGGGCATTGAACAAGCTGCAAAAGAAGCCAGCGTGCCAATAGTGGATGTTCATGCGGCTTTTGCTGGGCACTCTGACTATTTTCGGGATGGCGTCCATGTTAACAGTGCAGGAGCAAAATTAATCGCTGACGAGGTATACAAGGCTATTATTTCAACCAACTCGTGGTAGATTACATTAGGCTTCGTATGAATCTGATAACTTTCCGCGGGTTTCTTGCAGCATTCATAACTTTATCCCATGTTATTGCCGAGTTGATTTCATTAGCTCGCTTACACAGGTAAATCAAATCTTCAGCCGAGAAATTTTCTGTTTCTATGAGGGGCTCTGAAGCCGCCAATGCCTCATCGCTAAAGCAACTGCGCAGATAGCCACCTTTAGAGGCCTGTTCATAGAGTTCGGTGCCATAGACTGGCATAGCAATGCTGAAGTGAAAACTCTCGGCTCCAAGCGCCCTCAACTTGTACGCGTAAGCTATGGTTTGTTCGATGTCTTCTTTGGTTTCGCCTATTAGTCCCAGTACAAAGAACAAGCCGACTTTAATTCCCGCCTTTTTCGCCCAAACAATGGCTTGCTCTACAGCGTTGAGGTCGAGGTTCTTCTTTATGACTTTGTCTACAACACGCTGTACGCCTGATTCGGGAGCAAACCGAATTTTTTTGCAGCCTGAAGCCTTCATTTTCTTGATGAGTGGTTCGGTCAGGGTGTCTGCTCTGACGCCGTTGGGAGTGAACCATTCAATGTTAAACTTTTTCTCTATCATTTGGTCGCATATGGCTTCCATTCTCTGCTTGTTCAGGGTCATGTTTTCATCGCTAAAATCAATCTGTTCAATCCCGTAGGTATCTTTGAGTTGCTGTATTTCATCGATTACGTTTTTTGGGCTTCTGCCGCGCCATTGCCTGCTCATCAACGTGTGCACGGTGCAGAAGACGCAGTTGTAGGGGCAGCCTCGGCTTGTAATCATGGTGGTCCAGTGCTTGCCAATTTCACCTCTCAGAGGGTTCTCTTTTACGGCAGCAAAGTATTCATCCATCGGAAGAAGGTGTCTGGCGGGAAACGGCAGAGAATCTAAGTCTTGAATGACTGGTCTTGGTGCCGTTATGATTGGTTGTCCATCTTTCATGTAGCCGATGCCTTTGATTTTTTTGAGGTCTCCCAACTTATCCTCTGCCAAGAAGTTAACTAATTCTTCGATTGTTCGTTCTGGTTCGCCAATTACCACGTAATCTACGTTGGGGTGGGATAGACAATCGATTGGTCGCGCTGATGGATGCAATCCGCTTAGGAAGATGGGCGTGCTTTCATCGATACTTTTCGCTAACGTTACCATCTCATACGCAGGTTTCCACCAGCCTGAGAAGGGTATGGTTATGCCTACAACGTCAGGCATCCACTTCTTGAGCCGACTAGCGATAACTTCATTTTTTAAGCCTTGGCGGTACTTATTGCCGTCGACTTCTTGGAGGGTTTTCCAGCCTTCGTTTGCTGCATCAATGACGTGGACTTCATGTTCTTTCTCAAGGACTGCTGCTACGTACGCTATGTCTAGGGGTTGCAGGATGCTTGGTTTTCCCCAGAGTTTTGGTTGAATACGTGGCGGGTTAATGAGACAAACGCGCATTGGAAGCACTACGATTGTTATGTCTGGATTTCAATAGAGCATGCGTAGAATTAATAAATTCCGAAAAATTTCCCTCTTCCTGTTTTTTCTCCATATAACCAATTCAAAATTTCATCATCAAAAGGATCTCCTCGCCTCCGAAGCGGTTTAACGTAAAGTTTATAGCAGAATAACATCATAGACTGTCTCTGTGGGCAAGAAATCACCTCGATTATAACTCTTGGAGGAAACTGCCGATTATAAAAAAGCCTAAAGTTGGAATGGTCTTAATCTTCCTCCTCGTTATCTCGGCATTTGGTATGCTGTCTCTGCAAGCAAACTCCACTGGAGCGCAGCTGAGCACTTCAAATGGATCCTCCAGCACCAATTTGAACAGGTATGAATGGCCGCAATTCCAAGGCGATTCTTCTTTTTCCCGCTTCTCTGATGGACCTGCCCCTGCCTCATTCAACGTGCTGTGGAAAACGAACATAACTGGTATCGAGCCTTATTTAGTAGCTTTTGACGGTTTGATTTTTGTTTGTACAACCCACGGCGTAGCAGCGGTGAACCAAGAAGGTGAGGTCGTGTGGCAGAAAGAGGTTCCAATGACTGGCACCTGGCCTGTTCCCTACAAGGTCGATAGTTCTCACTTGGTTGTTGAAAGCAGCTGTCTTGACCCCCACACGGGCAACATATTGTGGACCAGCAGCGACTTCACCGCCGACACGGGGCCCCTCTTTATCGCCAACGTTTACAGCCCCGAAGAACGAATGTTCTACACTAAAGTAGGCTCCTACGTTTATGCCTGGGATTTCTCTAATCCTGATGTGCCGCCTACTTTGGCGTGGAAGGCTTATGTGGCTGGTGGCGGCAGCACTGGCTCAGGCGTGACTTATGGCGGCGGGTTGGTGTTTCCGGGTTCTTTTGAGAATCACCAGGTGGCGCTTGATGCTAAAACAGGCAATGTTGTTTGGGACACGCTAACGAAGGGTCCTATGATTTTCAGCGGTTCTTATTATATGGGGCGGTTTCTGCGCGGTGGCACAGATGATAACACGTTTTACTGTTTTAACGCCACAAACGGTGAGGTACTGTGGACCTATACGCCCCCTGACAGCGACGGGTATTTCTGTGTTGGGACAGCGGTGGGTTACGGCATGGTTTACTCGCTCAACAAGGACGGCAAACTCTACGCTTTCGACGTTGAATCAGGCAAGTTAGTGTGGAATTACAGTGGTCCGGGTCCGTTGATGTTTCCAGGGTATCCCACAGTTGCAGATGGAAAAGTGTACGCGACCACTGGACAGAACGCTTACTACAACCAAGAAGTTGGGGCTTCGGAGTTTGCTTGTTTGGATGCGTATACTGGAGCGGTGATTTGGCGGTTGCCGATGGAAGCGTTGGCGCCTAAAGAATCCGTTATCGTTGCTTATGGCCGATTGTTCATGATTCCGGGTGAGGTGACGAAGGCTGTTGACACCATTTCTGGCAACGAGTACTCCACGGTTAATCAGCTCTGGGCTGTTGGCACGGACTCGGTTGACGTCAGCAACTGGCACATGTGGGGTGCCGACCCGACGCATTCTTCAGCTGCCACGGCTGGTCCAGCTAACTTGACGTTGGCTTGGAAGTTTACGACGGGGGGTTCTGTTATTTCTTCGCCGACAATCGTGGACGGGATTGTGTACTTTGGTTCACAGGACAAAAACATCTATGCGGTGGGCGCTTGGAGCGGCAAACTCATCTGGAGGTTTACCACTGGAGCGTTTGTTGAGTCTTCAGTTGCAGTTGTCAACGGCAAAGTTTACACTGGCGGCGACGACGGCAACGTCTACTGCCTAGACGCACACACTGGTAAACTGCTCTGGCAAACGCCAATCAACGGTAACAAAGAATTTACTTTTGCAACGATAGTGCTTAAATCTTCGCCCACAGTATCAGACGGCATAGTATACATTGGGTCATTAGACAGCAACTTCTACGCGCTAGACGCGGATAGCGGCAGAGTTGTCTGGAAAATAGCGACCGTTGGTCCAATCGAATGTTCTCCCGCAGTCTCTAACGGGGCAGTCTTCTTCACTTCTCAGGGACCGACCACCGGCGTTCTCTACAAACTTGATGCAAAAACTGGCTCCGTAATTTGGAAGCAAGACATCCCTTACGTTCCAGTATTCATTGGCGGAACCGAGCTACTGGGTTCTCCATCAGTCGCGGATGGCATGGTCTTTGTGCCCTCCAACACGGCAGCCTACTATGCCCTAAGCGAGGCAACCGGCGAAGTCTTATGGACATTCTCCAATCCCTCTGCTGGGGAATTCCTGTTTTGTTCACCAATTTACGTTGATGGAAAAGTTTTTCTCATCGACAAATTCGATGTAGCATGCATTAACGCGACGACGGGAAAGAAGATGTGGGGCTTCTACACCGGCGACGAACTCTACGTTGCACCGACGTATGCGGATGACAAAATCTATGATGTTACCAGTCAACGACACGTATTTGTACTGGATGCAACCAACAATGGTTCAAAACTTGACGTGGCAGACATGCCTTCTAGCAGTTGGTCTTCACCAACCATAGCCAACAACATGCTCTACATCGGCTGCAACGACTGGAATCTTTACGCTTTCCGCGAAAACATAACCAACCCTGAATCATCAGCTGGGTCGACGAGTAGCAGTGCGACTTTAACGCCAACCATGTCGACGCTAATTGCGATCACAGGCGCCGTCGCAATTGCTGTTGCAGCTGCAATAACTTACATGTTTTGGAGAAAAAACAGCAAATCTTTCCAGCTAAACAAGAACCAATAATCCGCAAGAGTTTTTTTATCCTAAGTACTTAATAGCAAACAATCGAGTCTAATAGCGGATCTGTGGAAACTTGTCAGCTGACCTAGCCTTCCTAAACGCAAACGTTCGAACCATGAACCCACGGCAGCCAACCGCACAAGCCGTGGCAGTAAGCAAGAACAAAATCCTAAAAGTAGGCTCAAACCAAGAGATAAAACAGCTGATAGATAAACATACAAAAACCATCGACCTAAAAGGAAAAACAGTGGTGCCGGGGCTGATTGACACCCATATTCATCTTGCAGACTTCGGCAGGTGCCTGATGTGGCTTGATGTGTCTTCTACTGAATCCATCGTGGAACTCCAAGAAAAATTGTCAGAAAAAGCAAAGGAAACTGGAGTAGAAAACTGGATAGTGGGACGCGGTTGGAATGAGAACCGTTTCAAAGAAAAACGCCTCTTAGAAATTGCCGACTTGGATGCCGCTGCGCCAAACAATCCTGTAATCCTATACCATGATTCTGCGATGATTTGTGCCGTCAACAGTAAAGCATTAGCTAAAGCCGGCGTTTCCAAAAAAACGATTGTGCCGTCAGGCGGAAGCATAGATTATGACGTGAAGGGTGAACTCACAGGGATCTTCCGTGACAGCGCCACCAACTTGGTTTGGCAAGCTGTTCCTGAACCTTCGCTTGAAGAACTGACAAAAGCAACTGCCGTGGCCTGTCATGAAATCGTCAAATCAGGTTTAACTAGTGTTCACTGGATTTTAATCTCGGAAACCGAGGTAACCTTGGTTAAAAAGTTACATGCAGAGGGAAGGCTTCCGCTTCGCGTTAACGTGATTGTTCCAGAGGCATTTTGGGAGCAGATAAAAAATTTTCAGTCAAATGACCTTTCTATGTTGCGTGTTGGGGGCGTAATAATTTTCGCAGATGGATATTTAGATTCTAAGACCGCTTCGCTCTTTGAGCCTTATGATGATGAACCAAGTAACTACGGAAAATTACTCTGTACTCAGCAACAGCTGGATCTTTTGGTTAACACGGTTTTAGCGGCAGGTTATCAACCTATCGTCCATGCCATGGGTGACAAAGCCGTTGATGCAGCCCTAAACGCAATTGAGAAGGCACCAAAAAAAGGGAAGGTCCCTTTCCGAATCGAGCAGGCCGCGGTGCTCAACCAAGAACTGCTCGAACGACTTAAAGTCAACGATGTTGTTGTAACTGTGCAACCTAAAGTCATAACAACGGAGTTTGCGGTTTGGTCAGCAACTCAACATCTCGGCGAGCAACGCGCAAAATGGCTCCATCCACTCAAAACTCTGCTCAATGCAGGCGTAAGAATTGCAGGCGGATCCGATTGTCCCATGGAACCGTTAAGTCCACTCTTGGGAATGCATGAACTGGTTGTGAGACCAAGTTTTTCTGAGCAGCGGTTAAGCCCTCAGGAAGCTCTGCGCATGTACACGCTTGATGCCGCTTACGTTTCTGGCGAAGAAAACCATAAAGGCTCCATTGAAGAGGGCAAACTAGCAGACCTCACCGTTCTGGCATCTGATCCGTTAACGGTTAAACCAGAGGAAATCAAGGATATAGCCGTTAGCATGGTCGTAGTAAACGGCAAAATACTAAAAGATTAACAACTCCTAATTGTATCCCAAATTAAAATTTTCGTCGTATGTTTCTTTGGCATGCTGAGTGATAGGATTGGTGGACGGGTGCCAACATTGGCGTTGCGCTTTTGCTGGTCAAACATTCTATAATTCTTATGGAAAAAAACAAACGGCACATGCCTTCACACCCACACCGTTGCCGATTCAACATGAAAACATGCATATGATGCTGAGGAAAACACCTATGCCACACGCGAACAGGCGCCAAAGAACAATGCAAACGCAAAATACAACCTTTTTCTTAAACAATCTTGTGGCAGCCTAAGAACCGCTACACCCACATAAAACTTATAGCGCAAATGCCAATTGAAGTGAGCATGAAGATACAGCATGAAGATACAGAATTACGATTTTTTAATGGAAAACCAATAGGGACAAGAGCCCCGATTTGTCTGCTTTAGACGAATGTTCAGAATATTTAGCCATATGTCTGAGCTTTGTGAAATAAAAAACCATTTTATTACAATAACGTTTATATAATTATTAATAAGCTGAAAGACTGTCAAAAGGCATTAAAGCAGTGATCGAGATGGCGAACCCCACAAGAATCACGGTCGCATTCGATAAATCAACAGCTGACTTATTAGAAAAAATAAGCACTGAAGCGCAGCTTTCACAAAGCGAAGTTATGCGCCGTGCCCTCAAATTCTACAGCGAAAACAAAGCACTCGAAGACCCTGCCATAAAGAAAAAGTTTCATGCATATCTAGCCATGCTTCCCACAGGAGAACACATAATAGTGGATGTTGACCACTGGCTTATGTTCCTACGCCTTATCGCTACCTCGCCCGATAAAGAGCGCTTTTGGAGTGAGCATAGAGATGTCGCAAGAGCACATTGGGAACAGCTCAAAAACACGGTTCATTCAAGCGAAGACCTTCTTTTCAGGCTTGAGGCGTGCAACTTTTTCCGCTTAACGAAAAATGCTCCGAATGACTTCACGTTAGTGCTGGTTTCCGAACTTTCAAAAGATTTCATCAGAATATTTCTCGAAGAATACTTTGAGGCCATGGGCGTTAAAGCAGAAATAAAGGAGAACTTGACTAAGCTCAGAGTAATAATCAAGCCTGCATCAGCAAAAATTAAACCCTTTGGATGACAAACTGGGAACCGAAAGCACCCAACCCGCATTTCCTAATTTTTATGAATAATTCTTAACTAACTTTATATTTAATCGCAAATATTACAAGATAACAAAAAAAAGGTGAAAAAAATGAGTAAAAAACTAGCAATCAAATTTGGAAAATACGCCGAAAAAACCGGCGCAGGCTGGATAGAATCAGCCCTGAAAGAAATTTAGGAGGCACAAGGACATGGATGTAACAACTATCCTGATTGCTGCCTTCGGAGTGGGTTCATTGGGAATCTCATTCGCCGAATACACCCTTTCAAGGAGGAAACGTGAAAATGCATCCAACTAACCCCTCCGTTTTCTCTGGGAGCGTTCACTACCTTTCAACCCAACATTCCGCTATAAAGGTCCGACCTTTCCAAAGACTTTCCGGTTTATCCTTAAATAACTTTATATGGGTAGCCGTTCAAGCAGCCTCATAAATCCACGGTCAAAGCGAGGAAAAGCAATGTTTGACTTCAGCATCATAATCGCAAGCGTTTTAGGCGTAGGTTCACTGGCTTTCTCATTCATCGAGTATGCGATCTCGCGCAAAAAGAAACAGGAGAAAGCTGAAAGAGCGCAATAAGCGCTAAAGAAGCTTTCAAGCCAAGAAAGGATCGCTTAGCCGATGGCATATACCCTACTCGTTTCGCTATTAATCCCCATCGTGGGTTTTCCCTTCGTTTATTTGGCTGGCAAAAAATCATCCAAGGCTGCAGCACTGTCAGTAACAATGCTAACGCTCTTGGATTTAGCGCTGGTTTTAACCACAGTTCCAACCGTGTTTAGCCACGTTCGGTATGAGGAAGTCTACAGCTGGATCCCTGTGCTAAACTCCTCATTCATGCTCTTTGTTGATGGCATAAGCCTATCAATGGTAATCATGACGTTAATCATCGTGTTGGCAGCGGTTATTTACTCCATAAATTACATGGAGGGCAAAAAGAACCTTCCAACGTACTATGCCCTGATTACTCTGCTTACCTTCGGTTTAGTAGGCGTTTTCATAGCCTCCAACCTGTTGCTGTTCTACTTCTTTTGGGAACTCATGATTGTCCCCGCGTACTTCATCTTGGGCAACTGGGGCTACAAAGACTCCTATAGGGCGGCTTTCAAATTCTTCATCTACACCCATGCTGGCGCAGTTTTTATCATCCTGGGCATCGGCGGCATCTACATGCTCACTGGCAATCTAGATATGACACAAGCCGCAACTTCGTTGATGAGTGCAAACGTCGGATACCTCAAATGGATACTGCTGGCACTAACAGCCGGGTTCGCCGTTAAAATGGCAGTTGTCCCCTTACACTCTTGGCTACCAGATGCCTACTCGGCGCCTGCCCCCATGTCGGCGTTGCTGAGCGGGGTGTTAACGAGTGCTGGAGCCTACGCTGTTGTAAGAATCTCCCTAGGTATAGTCTTGCCTGCAGTCGTTGCCAACAATGCAACTTTTGCCACTGACTTTCTGTTTGGCTTGAGCATCTTTGGCGTAATATCGGCTTTTTTCGGCTCCTTCCTTGCGCTAAGAGAAACTGACATAAAACGTGTAATGGCTTACTCCAGCATTTCCCACATGGGCTATATCCTCTTTGGCTTCTCACTGTTCCCAACGCAAATTGCCATAGACGGCACCGTTCTGCAAATCTTAACCCACGGCATAAGCAAGGGTCTCTTCTTCCTCACAGGTGGCGCTCTGACCACCCTGCTTGCTACGCGAAACATGCATGAAATGGGCGGATTAGCAGGAAAAATACCCTCAACCGCAACCACATCCATAACTGCGGCTTTGAGCCTTGCAGGCACACCTCCGTTTGCTTGCTTTATCAGTGAAGTACTCATCTTTGTTGGCGCTTTCCAGATGGTTATGACCCCTGGTGTTGGAACATTCTACATGGTTACGACATCGCTTATGCTAATTACAACAGTGCTTTCACTTGCCTATTCGTTAAGGTTCATAACGAATGTGTTCTTCGGGGAGCCAAAGATGCAAAAAACCAAGGTCGTCAAAGTGCCGCAGTTCATGCAGTTGGCCATGGTGCTGCTTGCGATAATGGTGATTTTAGTGGGGATTTACCCAGCGTTCTTCTTGAACTTGATCGGTACAGTACACTTATGACCGTTACAGCAAAAAACCTTTTACTTTTGTATGACTACCCTTGAAGAAGGTGAAAACCTTGGATTTAAAGCTCAAAGTTGACGGAAAAGAAATTCCACTCAATGAGTTTGTGGAAAAAATCTTAAATGGAACTATAACAGGCGCGATTACCTCGCTACGAGGGATAAAGGAAGATTGGAGTAAAATTGAGATAGAGATTACAAAGTCTGCTTAACCGCTGTATTCTATTTTTGTTTCTATTTCAGCGAACATTTCCCGTTTTGCTTTGCATATGGGACACACATAGGGTGGATCCTCTCTAAAGACGACATAACCGCATTGTTTACAGTACCACAGTTTCTTTTTTACGACTGATTTAGGCCGTTCAAGTTGCGGTTTCTCTGGAGCACCCTGAGTTTGCTGAGGTGCGGCTTCGGTTGGGACGGGTAAGTTGTAGGCGCGTGAAATTTTTTCTGAAGGTCGACGTTCTGGTACTTCTGGAAGGTTTTGGGTCTCGTAGACAGTTTTATTAACGTAGAGGCGGCAGTAGCATGCGCCGTATTGGGCTACGTCGGGATCGCGGTAGTCACAGGGGCAGATTATGTCTCGGTCGATTTCTAGGTTGCCGGTGGCAAGGCGACAGGGGCATGAAGGGTAACCGTAGCGTTCTTCATTAGTTTTGAGTCCCTCAAGAAACATCTGTAGCAGGTCGGGTTGGGGAGTTAGGTAGTAGCCGTAGGTTTTTGCGTCGGCTTCAGCTCGTTTGCGGACGAAATCTATACTTATGGTCAAATGCCTAATGCCTCTTTGAGTTGGTCTTTACGAAAACCTGTAATTACGGTTTTGTCGTCGACGATGGTGGTTGGGTAGCTTAAGCTGCCGCCTTTATCCAAGATGGTTCGATGAACTTCAGACTTTTCTTTATCTTGGAGAAGATCTACATCAACAAATTCGTATTCTACGTTGTTTTCATTTAGGAATTGTTTGGTTAGTTTGCACCAAACACACGTACTCAATGCGTAAACGATTACTTTATGGTCATTTTTTTTGCCAGGCACTTTAGAGAACTGCATAAAACTTCACTGTTTATTCTCTGTTTTTGCCGCATATAACTGTTTAGATTAAGGGCTGGCATGATTTCGCAGTTGTTTTGTGGGCATTCCCGTGCGGAATATGATTTTGGATTCTTATGCTGACCCTGCGGCGTTATGCTGGCTGGAGGTTACCGAAGGCGTTTTGTACAACTTCGGAGAGCGCTGGGTGAATATGCATAGCCTGTGCGATGGATGCAAAACTGCCGGTTTCTGAGACCATGGCGTTGGTGATTTCTTGGATGAGGATGGATGCTTCTGGGCCGATGATATGGCCTCCAAGGAGTTTTCCTGTTTCTGCTTCCACGATGACTTTGACGAATCCTTCGGGGTAACCCATGGCTGCGCCCATAGCCGTGTCCCTGTAGTATGCTCGTCCGACGAGAATCTTGTATTTTTGCTGTTTTGCTTCTTCTTCTTTGAGCCCAACGGAAGCCACTTGAGGATGGGTGAATACTGCGTGGGGAGCTGCTGAATAGTTCATTTCGACTTTGTGGTCATGAACAGCGTTGTGCCAAGCGATGCCTGCCTCATAGTTGGCGACATGTTTGAACATGTATTTGCCTATGGCGTCGCCGAAGGCGTAGATGCGTTTCTTGCTTGTTTCGAGGTATTGGTTGACCTTTATGAAGCCGTGTTCGTCGAGTTTGACGCCTGTTTTTTCTGGTTTTAAGAGGTCAGCGTTTGACACTCTGCCTGTGGCAATCATGAGTGCGTCTGCAGTAAATTCTCTTTGGCTACCGTCTTGGCGGTTTCTCGCCATAAGTACTTTCTGGGTGCCTTCTTGTCGCACTTCGAAAGCTTCGTAGCCCGTGTAGATTTCAATACGTTTTTCAATCTGCTGCTTTAGCAGGGCAGAGATTTCTGGTTCCTCCTCTGGCAATATGCGGAAGGGGCGCTGGATTACGGTGGTTTTGGTGCCTATGGCGGAGAAGAAGTGACCGTACTCCATTCCGATGTAGCCTCCGCCTATGATCAAGATGCTCTTGGGTGGAGTTTGTAGTTCAAGCACAGTATCGCTGGTAAGGTAGGGGGTGGTTTGGATGCCTTTGATTAACGGTATCGCTGTACGTGCGCCTGAAACAATGAAGATCATCTTAGCTGTGATTGTATGTGCGCCTACCTGCATGGTGTAGTCGGATATGAATTCTCCTGTTTCCTTAAACCACATCATGTTGGGCGTCGCTTGCACGGCGGCTGCTTGGTGTCCGCTGTCATGGTTCACAAGGGTATGCATGCGGGTCATGATGTTGTTAAAGTCCACGGAATCCATAGTTGCATGGACACCGAGTTTGCCTGCGTCTTGTAAAGTTGCCAAGACGTCGGCAGGGTAAATGAGCATTTTAGAAGGCACACAACCCACGTTTATGCATGTGCCGCCCATTTTGCCATGCTCAACCACCGCAACCTTGAAACCCTGCTCAACCGCAACTGAAGCAACTAGCATTCCAGAGCCTGAACCCACGACCAAAACGTCGAATTCTTCCATAATTTAACCTTCAATGTTTGTACATTAAAATGGCGAATCGAATCCAAATAAACCTTTCAATTCTCTCTGCTTGCTTAGATAATTCTTTTAAGCGCTACCGTTAAAGTAGTATAATAGAGGAATTCTAAATGGCTAAAAAACCTAAAGCAGCCGAGGAACAGAAGAAAAAACAAGCTTATTACAGTAAAGGCGAGAAGAAAGCAAAAACAGTCAAAAAGTAGCCAAAGCCAAAAAATGCGGCAGAACCCGCCGGTCGCTGATGGCGTTGAAGCTTTCTAACTCGTCTTTTTTTATTGGCAAAACAATTCTTGAAACCATCCCATTAAGGCTGTAGGGCAGTCGAATGAGGCGAAATTCCCCTGAGGTTACCCATTCATCGATGTGGAAGCCAGCCGCTTTAACCTGCCCCGCTAATTCAACCCGCTGTTTTGTGCTCAAGCCAAACGCTTCAGCATCTAGAACATGCAGGTGGAAGCCTCTGCCAGAATAAACCACTCTGAGGTCAGAAAACTGTTTCTCCAAAAACTCATAGAGGCCAATTGTCTCATTCTTAACCATTTCCAACTCTATCTCACAAAAACTCAAACCTTGCCGCCGTTTCATCTTATCAGCTAGCGTTCCGTGGATTGGGCAGGTTATGTTTTCTGGGTCAAGGTCAAAAGCAAGCTCCTGTCCAACTTGACGGTCGCCTTCATCGTAGATGTTTCGGTCGTAGTAGACGGCTTCGGGTAGAAACTCAAGAATTTGCTCGCGTAGGTCTTGCAGGTCTTTGTATTCATCGATTATTATGGTTGTTGATGCGTCTTCTTGGTATTTTTGAGGATAGATTTTTGTGTGTCTCCCTATGATTACCGCAAATTTTATCCGGTATAATGCGCTCGTAAACCATTCTGCCACCTTCTTTGGGTTAAATTCTTCGGCGTAGAATTGTCTGCGTTCTTCCAGCGTAGAAAATCGCATGCCAGAGGGCAGGTAATATTGAACCATTTTAATCATGAACTTACTATGCTTTGTTGGCAAAAACGCTTTCGCCCAACAGCTCGGCAGAAACCCTAATATCCATGCTAATCTGAATAAGAGTGGTGAAACTTTTGCCGATAGACCCTGATTTTCAAACCCACCGACAAATCGTAAGCCAACACAACGGACACAATGTTTGGGGACCTGTGGAGCCACCGCAAAAACTCGGTATTCACGGAACAACCACTGCAGTTGACTGGGACGTTTGTGTTGGCGACGGCGTATGCATAGATGTTTGTCCCGTATCGTTGTATGATTGGGCTGAATCGCCTGGGCATCCCCTTTCCGAGCGGAAGTCAGATCCTGCCCGCGAACAGGATTGCATACAATGCCTCGCCTGCGAAATGCAATGTCCTACTCAAGCCATAAAAATAACTCCTCATTAGCGGTGCCACATTCTTTTTTTGTTTGGTACATTTGGCAAGTGTTATATTAGCAACCGCTCCAAATACTGCTAAGGCACCAAACATGAATGAACAGCCAAACCCAAAAGCGATAGTTATTCTGCCACCAGTTGTTACTCTAAAAACCACCGACATCGTGGAGCAAATTATCTCAGGCATTGTTGAAGCAGGAGAAGTAGATATAGTTGGCGTTAATGACGCAGTTTTCTTAGTTTGCTCAGCCATCAGTATGGCAACAGAAATCGCCAACATCCACATCAACGATATATGCATCGGCAACCCTCAACTGCCTGCTTTAGGCAGAACCATTGCCCTCTCAGTACATCTGGGGCAAAAACAGATATGGGATTACGCGAAAGCTGCAGAAAAAGAAGACAAAGAAATGCAGAACGTCGAAGAGCAAACAATCAGTGTAAGCAGGACGGCTACAATCGAGCGGCTTCTCACCATAAGCCTCTTGCGGCTGGCAAAATTCGAGAAAATCAAGATAGCCGCTGCTGGGGGGTCAATTAATGATGCGGTTGCACTTGCACTAAAGCTTGCTAAGGGACAAATATCAAAGGAAATCGTTGGAATAAAACTCGTGCACTTATACCCTATTAGCATGAGAAATGACCTCACCAAGAGCATAGCTGCCATATCAATTTATCTACAGAAAGGGTTAATGACCGAGTGCACTAAAAAGCAGAGTGATTTACTCAAAAAACTGGAAAGTGGAAACTAAAAAAGATAATAGGTTTTTTGCTATTTTACTAGGCTGAGGTTCTTGTTAACCTTGTCCCAGTTGACCACATTCCAGAAGGCTTCCACGAATTTGGGCCGCTCGTTCTTGTAGTCAACGTAGTAAGCATGCTCCCAAACGTCGAGTGTCATCAATATTTGGAAGTTGGGTATGAGGTTGACGTTGTGCTTTTCAATCTGCACGATGATTGGCCTTCCTATACAAGGATGCATGGCTAATGCAGCCCAGCCTGAACCTTCGGTGCTTGTGGCAGCAGCTGAAAACATCTTTTTGAATGCGTTAAAGCTTCCGAACTCTTGGTTGATAACATCAGCGATGGCTCCGCCTGGTTGACCTCCGCCGCCTTTGCCTGCCGGAGCCATGTTTTCCCAGAACGCTGTGTGTAGCATGTGGCCGCCTATGTTGAAGGCAAGTTCTTTAGCAAGGGCTTTTACGTATCCAAAGCTGATCCAGTAATCAAGCGCTGTGTCTGACTTCATGGTTTCGTCTATACTGCTTAAGAGTTTGTTGGCGGCGTTAACGTAGGCTTGATGGTGCTTGTCATGGTGCAGTCTTAACTGTTCTTCAGACATGTATGGCGCTAGAGCGTTGTAGTCGTAGGGTAGTTTGGGTAGAGTGAAAGATTTTACTTTCTCCATAAAATTCACCAAAATCATTCTTTTTCAAAGCCGAAAACACTTAATATACTTTATCCAAAAAGAAGCCCTCGGAGTCCCCATTCCCTTTCTAGAAAATAACAACCACATGGAAAAGCATGGAAAAAAGCGCAATAAGAAGGCGCAATAAGGGCGCAATTCAGATAACTGAATCTATTATGTATCTTCGAGGCGTCTCCTTTTGAGGTAGCGCTTAACCATCAGAACGCTGGCCAATACTCCAAATGCGATGAGGGTTATAACAACGGCAGTTTCAACGTAAACAAGCGAACTCATAGGGGGTGAGATAGGTTGATTTGATTGCGTCGATTTTGGGCTGACACTTGGAGAAGTTGAAGGCTGATCCGTTAGAGCAGGAGTTGGACTTATACCGGGCAGTGGCAGTGTATAATTTGTTAGTGCTTCAACACGATAGACGTACCAACCGGCTGGAAAAGTGAAAGTTTTAACGATTTCTCCTTTAGGGTTTACTTCTATGAATACTGCTCCTGTGTCGTTAAAATTCCACGGTTGGTTTTCGGAGTAGTGATGTGTGGGCGTTCCAAAACAGCCTAACCAATCGCCATTAGGGAGCTTCACAGTGGCGCCTCCATAGGGTGTCCAGTATTGTGTCGGGGCTTCCCAGCTCCAATCGATGTAGGCGGTCATGCTCGTTTCATTAAGCGTGATTTCTTTTAGTGCACTATGGCAGTCATTTGGGTTAGTGTTGTTTTCATAATCGTTGTCAAACATGGTGAATACATTTGGCGCCACCCGCTTCGTGTCATGACAGTGATACCAAAGATTGGGAACTTGATTGCCAGTCGAGTCCAGAAGGGTGAAGTTGCCGAATTCCCCACAAGCCCAAATTATATCGCCTGTTGTCTGATTAATCTTATAGAAAGTGTTAACGTTCCTAACGTTGAGGTAAATAACGCCGTTGTTGTAGTCCCAGTCGAGAGCATTTGCATGCGTGAAATCCTTCACTGTGCGATTGGTGACTTTTGTGATTACCGTCTCATTGAAAGGCGATGCTTCACTAAGTGGTATATGATCATAGGTGTCCCAGCTCCATAGGACATTACCTTGTGCATCTACTTGCAAGATTTTATCAAAAAGAATTGAGTCGCTGCCTACTTGCCGAACGTAGTCTTGTAGAGTAAGAAAAGTGTTGTTGTCTGGATTGTACTGAATATCGTGTTCACTTATGACGTTAGGAAAGTCTTCGGTTAGGTTGGTTTGAAGGTTCCAGATGTGCGTGGCGCATTCTGTCCAGACAGTATCGGCTAGATTTGTGCCCGGCTCGCCCATAAACAGCAGGGTATTTGGTGCTATGTTGTACATGGCGCCGTCATAGGTGGTTGTAGCTTGCCTAACGTTTAACAGGTTGCCGTTAGTGTCTATTACCACCAAGGCGTTGATTTCTCCGGTGCTCGTTTGCGATAAGTCAAATGCTATTGCCCCCTCCCACGCGTTGCCGAATGTATTGATGGTAAGGGGCAAAGTAAAGTTATCTGCAGCTTCGCACAAAAAATTTATAGGTTCAAAAATTGGAAGCATAAAACAAGTAACCAAAAATACTGTAAAAAAAGTAAAAAATATACTTTTATACTCCATTTAAAACACCGTTAACAAAAATAAAAAACTAAAGTCTGATATTAGTGTTTACCCTAATTGTCATGGCGTCAGCGCTGTTTCCTTCCAAACTTGGCAACGCTTGAGGCTAAGAGAAGTCTTGGTTTGGTTTTGCCTTGGCTGGTGTGCCTATGGGTTGCGATTTTTCAGTTATGGATTAGCTTATTACTCTCTTTTGCCTATTGTGTTTTCAGTGAATTTTATGGTTAAAACTGATGAAAACCTAAAAGCTGCGTTTGCAGGCGAATCCCAAGCCAACCGGATGTACGTGGCGTTCGCTAAAAAGGCCGAGGAAGAAGGCTTCCCCCAAATTGCCAAGCTCTTTAAAGCCGCCGCGGAAGCAGAAACCGTACATGCCCTAAACCACCTGCGTGTCATGGGACAGGTAAAGTCAACCGCTGAAAACTTGAGCGCCGCTGTTACAGGCGAAACCTATGAGTTCAAAAAAATGTACCCTGACTTCATCGCGGAAACAAAAAAAGAAGGAAACAAACAGGCGCAACAGAGCTTTGACTACGCCAACAAAGTCGAACAAATCCATGCAACCCTCTATCAAAAAGCAATCGAAGCCGTCAAAACAAAACAAGACCTGCCAAAAGCCGACCTCTATGTTTGCCCAGTCTGCGGAAACACGTTTGAAAGCTCAGCCCCTGATCGCTGCCCAATCTGCGCTACGCCTAAGGAAAAATTCATGAAGATAGCGTAACTATCCTTTGATTTTTCGGGCTATCTGCTCTCCAAACTCCAAACATTTTTTCAAATCCTCCTCATCCGGAACGTATTTGATTTCTAGCCCTGGTTCATATACGTCAAAGCCTGCTTCCTTGGCAACCTTGGTCATACCCCTGACCGCTCCGCCTCCCCAGCCGAAAGAACCAAAGAAACCCCATAATTTGTTTTTAGGTTTGAGTCCGATTGCGTAGGTTAGAAATGAGCCTAAAGTGGGAAAGATGCCGTTGTTTAGTGTCGGTGAACCAACCAGCACGGCTTTGGCGTCTAAAATCTCTGTCATGGCTTCTGAGATAGCGTAAGAACGTAGTTTAAGCACCTTTACGTCTACGCCTTGGCTGGCAACTCCGTCAGCTATGGCTCTTGCCATCTTATCAGTGCTATGCCACATTGTATCGAAGACGACGACAACCTTATTTCTGGATACACCACTACTCCAGTCTAGGTAAGCGTTGATTATTTTCATGGGGTCCTTGCGCCAGATGATGCCGTGGCTGGGCGCAATCATTTCTATGGGAATTTTCATAGCCACTAATTCCTGAATCTTACGGGTGATGAGTGGAGCCAACGGCATGAGGATGTTGGAGTAATACATGGTCGCTTCCTCCATCAGCACATGCGGGTCAACCTCGTCATCAAACCGCTCAGACGTGGCGAGGTGTTGCCCGAAAGCGTCGTTCGGCATGAGGATTTTATCTTCCACAAGGTATGTGAACATGCTATCAGGCCAATGCAGCATCGGCGCCTCCACGAACCGCAGGGTTTTCTTGCCGACTTTAAGCTCATCGCCTGTTTTCACCGTTTCCACTCGCTCAAAATCTGGTCCATAATGGTCGATTAACGCCTCTTTGCCACGTTGCGAAGCGAAGATGCGGGCATTCGGAGCTAATGCAGCTATGACTGGGAGACTGCTTGAGTGGTCCATCTCTACATGGTTGATGATTATATAGTCGATTTTATCAAAACTGGTAAGTTCGCTGATTTTTGCCACTAACTCGTCAGCGAACGAGTTCTTGACGGTGTCCACGAGGGCTGTTTGTTCATCCTGGATTAAGTATGAATTGTAGGTACTGCCTCGGTTGGTAACATAACCATGGAAGTCTCGTATATTCCAATCCACCACTCCAACCCAGAATATTCCATTCTTTAAAGCGACTTTGACCATTTGGTTTTTACTCCAAAAACTTGTTGTTAAGCAAATTCACGCGGGAACGCTTATATCGGTTTCGTTAATTGGCTCTATAGTTATATGGAAGATACAACTAAGTTTTAGGTGTATTGCCAATTCGGCATACTTTTGGAGCGCGAGAATTTGAGTCTACTTCCCGATGACAAAAAAGAACTACTAAAAAGCCTCTTTGAAGAAAAACTAGTTGACCCAGTCAAAATCATAATGTTCACTCAGGAAATTGAATGTAGATTCTGTAGCGACACAAGAATACTAGTTCAAGAGTTAGCGACTGTAAGCGACAAAATAACGGTTAAGGTTTATGATTTTATGGCTGATGGCGCCAAAGCTAAGGAGCTTGGCATCGATAAGATTCCTGCGTTAGCCATAGTTGGCAAAAAAGATTATGGTGTTAGAATCTACGGTATCCCGTATGGCTATGAGCTTCAAACCCTTATTGAAGCAGTTGTTAATGTTTCAAGGGGTACCACGGATCTTTCCGAAAAGACTAAACAAATTCTGACAGACGTTAAATCCCCTGTAAACATCAAAGTCTTTGTCACGTTGACGTGTCCCCACTGTCCGGTTGCTGCCGCTATCGCTCATAAATTAGCCATCGAAAGCAACTTCATTACAGCTGATGTAATAGAAAGCAGCGAATTTCCCGATTTAGCCCTAAAATACAACGTGGTCGGGGTTCCCAAAGTTGTGATTAACGAAAAAGTTGAGTTTGTGGGTGAATTCAACGAAGATTTGTTCGCCGAACACGTGGTTTTGGGCACGCTTCAGTAAACGATAAAATAAAGAAAGAGGCTTAAAGAAAAAAGCAAAAGCAATGCTGTCTAGCAGTGTCCGCAACAGCAACTGTGTCCTGGTGAAGCGCCGCTGGCGTATTTCGCTGGGTTCTTGTCGAAGGTCGCCTTGCATGAGGCAGCACAGAAGTAGAAGGTTTTGCCGTTATATTCTGATGTGAACTTTGCTTTTTTCTCGTCAACCATCATTCCGCAAACTGGGTCTTTAGCCATATTGTTTCACCTCGCAACATATCGTTTATTGTTTGATTTTGTCGAACTTAAACTTAGCCAACTTCAGGGTCGCAGAATTGCCTACAACCGTTAAGCTGCTGACCGCCATCGCTGCCGCCGCATACATTGGTCCCTGAGGACCCAGCAATCCAAGAGCTGCTACGGGAATCATGATCACATTATACATGAAAGCCCAAACTAAGTTGCTGTTAATCTTATTCATAGTCTTCTTGCTGAGCTCAATGCCTAACGCAACGTCTCGCAAGTCATCTTTGATTAACACAATTCCGCCTGTCTCTTTCGCTATATCAGTTCCGCTGCCTATTGCTATGCCAATATCCGCTTGTGCTAACGCTGGCGCATCGTTTATGCCGTCTCCCACCATCGCAACAACCTTGCCTTCAGCCTGCAACCTTTTGATGGCGTCGGCCTTCTGCCAAGGCAACACGTTGGCGATGACTCTGGTGATTCCCAACTGCTCTGCAATGGCGTTTGCTGTTCGTTCATTGTCGCCAGTCAACATTGCCACGTCTAACTTCATTCTGCGTAACTGTGCTATGGCTGGGGCAGCGCTTTCTTTGGGCGTATCCATGGCAGCTACGACACCCGCAACTTTGCCTTCAACTGTAAGTATCATGACGGTTTTACCTTGACTCTCCAACTTTGCAATGTCGGGTTCTATGTCGGATGCTGATATCCCTTGCTCCTCCAACAGTTTACGATTACCCAGCATCACCTTCTTGTCTCCTATTATGCATTGGATGCCTCTACCTGGCAAAGCTTCAAAACTGTTAACTGATTGCAGTTCAACATTGTCATTTTCGGCTTTTTTCACAATGGCATCTGCCAGCGGGTGCTCGGAACCTTTTTCTGCGGAAGCTGCAAACTGTAACACCTCTGTCGACGTAAAGTGGTTGAAGGATTTTACGTCCGTTACACTAGGTTCCCCTTTTGTGAGTGTGCCCGTCTTATCAAAGACGACCATGCTGAGTTTTCTTGCCTTTTCAACGTATTCTCCGCTACGTAAAAGTATGCCGTATTCAGCGCCTTTTCCGACACCAGCCAGGATTGCTGTCGGAGTAGCGATGCCTAAAGCACATGGGCAAGCGATTAGCAGCACAGCTAGCAGTATGAGGAATGCCCTCGTGAAAGTGTCGGTAACATACCAGTAAGTGAATGAGATAGCTGCAACTGTGAATATCATGGGAACAAAGTATGCGGTTACGCGGTCAGCGAATTTTTGCACCGGCGCGCTTGAAGCTTGAGCTTCTTCGACCATGTGAATGATTTGCGAGAGAGCGGTGTCGTCGCCCACTCTAGTGGCTTCAATCGTTAAGAGTCCAGTTTTGTTTATGGTAGCGCCGATGACTTCGCTGCCCTCCCTCTTCTCGACCGGAATGCTCTCGCCTGTTAGCAATTTCTCATCCACAGAAGAGTATCCTGAGATAACTTTGCCATCGATGGGTATTTTTTCTCCAGGCTTAATTATAATGACATCGCCAGTTTGCACTTCTTCGATTGGGACATCAACCTCTTTACCATCTTTTATGACCCGTGCCATGGTCGGCTGCAATTCGAGGAGTTTTCGTATAGAAGCGGCTGAGCGTCTGCGAATCAACTCTTCGATATATTTGCCCAACAAAACGAAAGCCAAGATGCCTATGGCCACTTCTAAGTACCCTTCACCTTGAGTGAGCGCAGGAAAGAAGGCGTTTACGGCACCATAAAACCAGCCTGCAAGAACACCAACTGTTACGAGCACATCCATGTTTATGTTGCGGTTTCTTAAGGAGAGATATGCACCCTTGTAAATCCGGAAGCCTGCAACCCACACCACAGGGGTAGAAACGATAAATATGGCGAGATTGTAGACGGATAAGCCGCCGACAAGTTGAAGCGCCATTATGCCACCCATCAAACCGAAGATAAACGCGACACGCAAACCTGCTGCTGCAACTGCCCCAAGCAAAGTTAGAGCTACTCGGCGTTTCATGGTTTTGAGTTCGCGTTCAGGAGCAGTGTAGACGTCGAGGCAGGATTGGCTGCAGAAGTAGTAGGTGCGGTCGCCTATCTTGGCGCTCAAGGCGGTTTCCGTGTCAACGTCCATGCCGCAGACGGGATCTCTTGCTTTTACCATAAATTATCCTTCTGTTAGATTGTTTAATGTAGTTTTTGTCTACGACAGATATAAACATATCTGATTTAGATATATCTTTTCAAATAACAAATCGCAAAGCGTGGAAACATCCAGCTCCCAAACAAAATAAAAAATGGGGCTCTTATTCTAATCGCTTGATTATATGATACCCAAACTGAGTCTTAACTGGACCAGAAACCTGCCCCTTACACAACTCAAATGCGACTTTTTCAAACTCCTTAACCATTTTGCCCCTCGTAAAAGTGCCAAGGTCTCCCCCTTTCTTCCCTGATGGACAAAGAGATACTTGTTGGGCTACCGCGCCGAATTTTTCCCCTCTATCGAGTCGAGCTTTCACATTTTTTGCTTCTGTTTCCGTTTTAACCAGTATGTGGGCACAATGAACCTTGGTTGACATAGATGAATTAATCATCGGTTATGCCATATAACTTTTGCTTGGACGTGCGGGTTTTTCATGCATTCAACATAGTTGCCATAAACTTTCTACGTATTGTACTTTGGCTTTTTCCGCTAAGTTGACATAAAAAGCTAAAAACATGAACTGCCCCCATGCCTAACACTTCGAACTTCGAAGTACAAGTCAACATAACCGTTATAATAAAAGCAGTCAATAGGTTGAATCATGGGAACCGATATCACGCTCATAAACATAGAGGAAGAACACAGCCTCGACACAGCAACCGCCGAGCAGCTAGCCAAGATAATAGAGTTCTTACTGAACATCGAAGATTAACAAGCTTTTTTATAATTACTGCAGCAGGAAACTTGACAACAAAAACCAATTAAAATCCATCCAGCCCCCATTTAACAAGAACCAAATTTTTGCAGCTGGTTTTCCATAGGCTGCGAACTTAATATCCCCGTCTTTGATTGTTTATCCATTCTGTTCAAGGCATCTGTGGAGAAAAAACCAGTCGATACATGCTTCCACACCCACACACGTGATCCACTAATATAGAACCATGGACTGCGTGTGGAAAGAAAAGCAGTTTCCACACCCCAACAGAAGCCAAAAAACGTTGCACCCACAAAACGCAACGCTTTCCTCAAACAGCCATGTGGAACCCTAAAACTCTGAACACTCACACAAAGAAAAAAAGCGTCGCCGCACACGGCATGCCAACCCATTGAACATAGAAAAAGTGCAGCTGCCTTAGCCATGTGCATTTTTCATCCGTTTATACAATTGCACAACAAGCCAGCAACCAAGATAAACATACAAAACACGTTACCCAATAAGCTTTGGAAGCTACCTCACTAAATTTCTTTCAAAACACGTTTCTCCGTTCATTCGACACACATAAACCTTAATTATGAATTCTAATTTCTATGCAAGAGGCAACTTGAGGAAGCAAGTATGAAGGCAATCATTTTCGGTGCACCAGGCTCCGGAAAAGGAACTTACGCGTCAAGACTTCAAGCAAAACTCAACATAAACGTCATCGTCATGGGTGACATTTTCCGCGAGATACTTAAACAAAACACAGACCTAGGCAGGAAAGTAAAAGGTTACGTAGAAAAAGGCATGCTTGTTCCCGACGACATCGTGGTGCAAACCTTAAAAAATCGCTTAGCCGAACTTCCTGCCGACCGTGGCTTCATAATGGACGGGTACCCTCGTACCCTCGAGCAAGCCAAAATTCTAGAAACCATAACACCCATTGACGTTATACTCTTGTTAGACGTTCCAGATTGGATAATTATCGAGCGCTCTTCCACACGAAGGATATGCAAAAACTGCGGAACCATCTTCAACATCCGCTTCTTAAAGCCTAAAGTAGAAGGGATCTGCGACAAATGCGGTGGAGAACTCTACCAAAGGTCAGACGACACTCCGGAGGTTATAAAGAAACGGTTACAGGTCTACAAAGACCAAACCATGCCAATCCTTGAGCATTTCAAACAGAAAAACATACCAATCATCACTTTTAGAGCCACGTCTTTGGAGACGCCCCCAGATACTGTAGTTGAACAAATGATGAGTGAACTCAAAAAGGCTAAACTAATCTAGATATCCAAAATAAACTCCAAAACCACTCGATCCACTTCTTGTATAATCACCATACGATGATAAGTAACTGCCTTGACTGCAACTTTTTGTGGATGCTTCTTGGGGTCGAATGGTTCTCCCCAGATTTTAGCTTTAATCTGGAAGGCTTCCGATGTCTCTTTCCAATCAGTTATCTGGAACTTAGAGTACAGCATGTTTTCGGTCTCAAACTTCACCAAAAGAGTCTCAAGCCAATTGTAGAGCAGTGCGTACTGATCTTCGGCTTCCGCCTCAACTGTTTCCTCTTTGGTTTGAGCGATTTTATCGCTGTCAGTCATCGTTTCAAACATCGCTAATGCAGCGTTTTCATAAGCTTCCGCCATGGTCCTGCCATGAGCTCGAATGTAAACATCGGCGGTGTGCTCCAAAAACTCAAATTTCCCTGCAAACTTTTCAGTTTTGCTCATAAGCCCAAGACCACAAAATTAAAAAGTTTAGGTAAGTTAAAAAGGAATTCCCCAGTCTAAGGAAGGATTAGAAGTATTTTGTGGCTTTCTGTATTGCAGCTACGGTGAGTTTTGCGGCGTTCTCTATGTCCTTTAAGCTGAGCATCCCAACCGGACTGTGAATGTAGCGTGTTGGAACAGCGATAGTTCCGCTTGGAATACCTTGGCGAGTTAACGATATTCGGGCTGCGTCAGTGCTGCCAGGCAAACCAGATTCTATCTGGATAGGAATTTTTTGCTCAGTGGCGGTGTCTATGAGCCAACGAAGGATTTTTGGGTGCGTAATTAACCCTGAGTCGCTGACGGGTAATGAAGGTCCATTGCCCATCTTCACGGTTGTGTCAAACTCTCTTATGCCAGGAACATCCCCTGCCACAGTTACATCTAATGCCAACGCAAGGTCCGGGTTGACGCCGAATGCAGCGGTTGCCGCTCCCCGTAATCCGACTTCTTCCTGAACCGTGCCAACCGCGCAAACGGTGCAGTCGGTTGTTTGGAGTTGCTTCAGGGTTTCTATCATGACTAGGCAGCCTGCGCGGTCATCGAAGGCTTTTCCTATTGCGATGTCCTTGCCTATGCTGGCGTATTTAACGTCGAATGATATGGAATCGCCTGTTGCCACACCCATGTTCAGCGCTTCTTCTCTGTTTTCAGCCCCTATGTCGATGAAAAGTTCGTCGTAGTTCATGATTTTTTTGCGTTCTTCCTCTTTTTGGAGGTGGGGCGGTTTGGCGCCGATGATTCCTTGGCAGGTTCCTTTTTTGGTGAATATTGCTACTTTTTGGGCTTGGAGGATGCGGTCGTCTATGCCGCCCATTTTTGTAAATTGTATGAAGCCTTCTTTTGTTATGGTTTTGACCATTAATCCGACTTCGTCCATGTGGGCGCTAAGCATTATTTTTGGTGCTTGGGGTTTGCCGGTTTTGATGGCTATTAAGTTTTCTAGTTTGTCGATTTGGATTTCGTCAGCGTATGGTTTGATCATTTGGGTAATTAGGTCTCGGACGTCGTTTTCTCTGCCCGTTACTCCGCATGTGTTTGATAGTTTCTCTAGGTTTTCATTCAGGGACAATTAGGGTTCCTCTGTTGCTAGAGTTTGATTGGCTTGATTATTAAATCGTTTTGGTGTGGTGTTTATGTGGTTTCGGTCGGCGGTGGCGCAGGCGGTGTTTCTGGAGAAGGGGGGGTATGGATGGCGTGGTTGTTGTTGGCGGTTTATTTCCATGTATTCTGTTAGGAGAAGTATGCCCTGTATGACTAGGAATATGCCGATTATGTAGGCGACGAGTGGCGGAAAAATAATCAGCAAAATTCCAAAGACTATGCATATCACAGCTAAGACGGGTTTAGAAACTGTTATGCCTACTTTCCGTAAGCTTTTTTCAACAACATCTGACAAAAAGATTCCTCAGACTAGGACTTTTCTGGTTTGGTTATTTTAAGTTTGCTGAAAGCAGTAATCCGCATAAAGCAACATTTGAGCGCCGAGGTTTTTTGCTCTTGGTGACCTTCACCCCCCTATAAGATGATGATAGCTGGCTAATAATTGATTGCGGTGGGGTGATTTGTGTTGTTTTTAGGTTTTTTCTTTTATCAGCTCTTTTGTCCAGCCTGCTATGAATTCAACATTGAGCTTTGTTAGGTACCAGAATGTTTGGATGCTCAAGTTTGCCATGGCTGCAAACGGCGTGAAGATGAATCGGGCGGCCATTCTGCGTGCGAGTTGGTAGAGTCCAAAATGGCCATACCGCCGATAGGAGATGCCGATGGTGAGGTAGTTTTTTGATGTGCCTAGGTGTGTGGCGCCGATGAAGGGGAGAACTTTCCAAGTGTAGCCTGTTTTTTGTACGTAACGTTTGAAGTATTGGTCTTCACCGAAGAACAGTTTGGGAGGCTGGTAGTTTTCCATGAGTTTGCGGCGTATTATGATGTTGTTGATGTGGGGGTTGGTGTCTAGTTTGCTTAGGTTGTAGACTGTGCCCACTACGCGTTCGTAGGCTGCCACGTGCTTGTTCTTGTGGACTGCGACGGTGCCGATGGCGCCGACTTTTGGTTCGATGGCTTTGGTCACCTTCTGCAGCCAATCATTGGGTAAAAGCATGTCGTCGTCAACCATTGCTACCCATTCAGTTTTCGCTTGTAAAACTGCGTTTTTGCGGGCTATGCTGAGCGGTTTTTCGTGTGTGTTGATTATTTGCCCCGCACATGGCATCTCGCGGATTTGGCGAAGCAAAGTGGGGTTGGCTTCGTCGCGTGAGGGAACCACAAAATCGACTTTCTTGTAATCGGGGCAAGGTGGCATAAGCCATAATGTTTTGCGAGGCAAATAAAAAGCTTCTCAACACTTCACCCGACCTCTACGCTTTATGTGGGTGTGGTGGTTTATGGCACACCACAAGATGGCAATTGAAGGCGTATGCTTTTTGGGTTCGGGTTATGTCTCATTTGCTGACGCGGTGTGGCGTGCGTGATTCCAACCACAAGAACAACATACCCCTATGTTGAATCCGCCGCCATGTGCGTGTGGAAGAATGTTGAAACTTTTTTTGAATTCACTCGATTTCAAAGCAAGCAACGAATAGCGCAATGCAAGCGGGCACTAGCATGGCCCATTCGGCAACTTCTCACCCGTCACCAGCACACAACCCAACCGCCCCCTATAAGCAATTTTGCCACTTAAAAAGCACGAAAAAATCAGCCATATTCTAATCAGACAACCAAAAGCTGCAGCTCTCCCAGAGACCCTAGCTCCCTATAAAAAGCAGACAACAGCCAAAAGAACCTAAGAAGTTAACTCAAACCGCGATAGATTTCCTTCCTTGACAACCCACCGTTCACGGCGCCCAAATCAGGCTGATTATCGAGGCGCTCCAGCACCCTCCGAGCCGCATCACTATTACAAGACTTTCTCACAGTCCTAGACCGCAACTCTAAACCCACACCGTACGAATTTCTTTAATCCTCTGCCCGTAGACTCACTAGACATCCTCGGCACGCATCTTGTCTAGTTCCTTCTTTGCCTCTTCTACGGTCCAGCCTGTGCCCGAACCAATCAGGTCCCAGAGCGATTTTTTGGGCTTTAAGAGGATGCCGTCTGTGGTTTCAACGACTTCTAAGCGTGTACCCTCTTCTACCTTGAACTTTTTACGGAGCCCTGCGGGAATCGTAACCCGCCCCTTCTTGCCAGCAACAACCTCCAACCCTTCACCCCACAATACAACCTAAAACTCCGAACGCTCATAAATACTACCAAAAAATCCAGCTACCCCTCTACGTTCCCAACATACAACCACAAAAAGGCACCAAGCAAGTCGCTTACGAACCCCATCCTCTACAGGAAACAACATAGAACCTTGGACCAAACATGTTGGCGAAAAACTTGGCATGTAGTTAGTATGATAAAAGAGTGGCTAGAAGACAATTTAATAGATCTTGACAGAATAGGAAATAAAACTGGATTTTTTAGAAAAATGTTGGGAAAACGCTTGAATAAAATATTGAAAATTTGAATGTACGTCGATAAATAATTGGCTAACCTCCTGATGTGTTTTGCCCGACAGTCATGGCTTAAAATGCTACATAAATTTTAAGGTTTTTTTATGGCGCAATTACCTAAATACCTTTAATATGAGGATATTAAAATTAACCATTAAGATCAGTATCGGAAGAAAACAAAGGCATTACTGCAGTTGCTTGACCGTCTAGGGTTTAAACCTATCGAAATAGCAGCTTTCCTCGGAAAGAGTCCGGACAATATCGGTGTCCAACTAAACATAATAAGGAAGAAAAAAGGCAAACCAAGAAGTGAAAATAAAACTGAAATTAACACCAGTAAAGAAGAAGCAGAGGTAAAACCCTAATGGAAAACAACACCAGATGAAATATCTCTTCTCAAAGAAATCCTGAAATGGATAAAATTTGCTGGGATGAACCAGGTAAAGGCAGTATTAGAACAACAGCTAAAAACGGATACTGACAAACTGGTTTACCAAAAGAGTGACGGTACTCACGGAACGGTAGAACTTGGAAGTCTTGCCAGCATGAGTAAAGATTCTGTTCATAATAGATGGGGAACGTGGGTTAAAATGGGTCTAGGCGAAAGTATTCCAGTTAGCGGTGGCACACGTTTTAAACGTTCATTTGATTTAGAAGAGTTTGGAATAAAAGTTCCCGAAATTAAAACGCCCCAAGGAACAGTTACAGGCAAGCAGGATGAAAAACAAGCGTAAATCGAATTAATATCAAATAAACCCTATAATCAGCCACGATTAGCTGCAGATAAGGCAAATAATAGCTTCTAGCTCAATTCTGGGATTTCAAGTTTTTTTAAGTACCCATTCCTTTGCAAAGCAAGTGAGGCTAAGGTTACATGTTTAGGATTTTTACGGCTTTTTGTGCTGCTCGTTTGTAGCTTTTTTTGGTTATCATGCCTTTTTGGATGCCGTTTAGCAGTTGCAGTATCATGCCTTGTTTGACGTGCTCCACCATCTGTTCCTCGCTGATGCCGGGCAGTTGCATGCAGTTGCCGATTTTCACGTTGTAAGCTGCGATGCCATGGCGTTGTGCGATGTCGTGGAGTTTGCTGCCTATGAGGGGGTTGGTGATGGACCAGCTGATGTATTCGATGAGGTTGTCGCGGAGACAGTTTTTGGCGAAGTTGAGGGTGTTTTGGACTTCCTCTGGGGTTTCATACTCCAATTTGCCGTTGGTTTCCCAAGCGTTGTAGAGCATCAAGAACCCGTAGACTTTGATGTGGTGTTTCTTTAGCAACTCCAGCGTTCGGATGTTGTCAGCTTGAGTGGCGTTTTTGCCTATGCCTTTGAGCACGCGGTCGTTGGCTGATTCCAAGCCGATGTGCACGAGCCAAACGTGGATGTCGTGGAGACGTTTTGCTAACTCATCGTTGAGTTTATCAGCCCGAAGGTTGCATTGGAACACCATGCCTTTGAGGTTTAGCTTCTCAATTTCATCACAGACTTGCAGGCACCATTTGATGTCGACGTTAAACGTGTCAGAGCGCAGATAGATTTCTCGGATGCCCCTGCCGTAGAGGTAGCGGATTTCCTCAGCGATGTTTTTGGGTGAACGCTGCCGCACCCAAGGCTTCTCCAACTTCCACACTGGGTTACTGCAGTAGGTGCAGTAGTTGGGGCAACCGCGAATCGGCAAAAGGTAAGCCATACGCCGTTTTCTGCTAACGGCAACATCGTAGTTTTCGAAGTCAATGAGGTCCCATGCAGGGAAAAAATCAATGTTTTTGAGGAGCGGTCTTATGCCGTTGTTTTTTTGGCGGTTAACTGTGCCCAATAACTCAGTGATTGGTTCGTTGGCTTGAATTTTCTGGATGAGTTCAGTTGTGGTTTCTTCACCTTCACCCATAACGCAAACGTCAACAGGCGTGTTCTTGAGGACGTCTTGGGGGTCGATGGTAGGGTGGGCGCCGCCTACAACCATAACCATGCTTAAGCCTAAGGCTTTAACTTTGTTTATTGTTTGGAGTGCAAGCTCTCTTCTTGGAGTGGTGAACGATATGGCGTAGACGTCAGGTTTGATTTCGCTAACTTTCTGCAGGTGCTCATCCATCGAGAGAAAGGGCTCGAGATAGAAAAATTCGACGTCGGGCAGCCGCTGCCTCGCATAACCGATGATGTAGAGTATGCCTAGGTTCGGTGACTCCGTCACGGCTTCGCCTTTTGATTCCCTGCCAAACGGCGGGTCAGCAAAAACAACCTTAAATTTGCGCTGCGTCATGGTTTGATGTGTCACCGAAATTACTATCCACTACTCACTTTCCATACAACCGTATATATTTTGCTGCCTAAACGATGCAACAACGCCGACAACATCGGCACCGAGGATAAATCCTAAATAGTCTTTAAGCTGACTTTTCCCAGTAAAGGGAACGCTCCGATGGCAAAATTCCTAGTCATCCACCCAAACATGGACATCTACGGTGGAGGCGAACGCGTCGCCCACCACATCATAAAAGCCCTAATCGCTCATGGACAAAAGGTGGAGTTGCTGAGTTTTGATTTTGACGAAAACCGCTATGCCGAGATTTTGGGTGAAAAACTGCCCGACGCAACCACTGTTCACATGTTGGGTCATCGCATCGAAGCGGAGCCACCCTTCAGCGTCTACAAACGCCGCAGAAAAATCATCCAAGCAGTTAGGCAATTCAAAAAAGGCAGCACTTACGATTACACATTCTCCACCCAAACCCTCTCCGCGTTTGAAGCTGAACTGTTCGACAAAGGCAAAGGCAACATCGCCTACGTGCATTTCCCCGAAATCCACTACGACTATGCCCACTCAAAGCGAACTGCAAAAATCTATTTGTGGCTCTACAAGAAACTGCTTGAAGGCGGCATCGGCAAGTTGGACCTAGTCTTCGCCAATAGTAACTACACTAAAACCATGACGGAGCACTGCTGGAAAAAATTCGGCGCCCCCGAACCCGTGGTTGCCTATCCACCTGTAGAAAACCAGTTCTGGAGCAACAAACCGCTGGATGCGAGAGCAAAACGGGTAGTGTACATCGGACGTTTTATCCCCAAAAAACGCCATGAAATCCTAAAAAAGTTAGCCAAGGAATTTCCAACTTTTGAGTTTGTAAGTGTGGGTTTGCTAAGGGACACCGAGGAAGCCTGGTTTGAAAATTTCTCAAAAGATTTACCCACAAACTACAAGCTAAAGCCAAACTTGCCTGAAGCCGATTTGATTGGCCTTCTGCAGGATTCTCAGGTTTACTGCCACCTCATGGAAGGCGAACACTTCGGCATCGCACCCATGGAGGCGTTGGCAAGCGGATGCATCACCCTAGTCCATAACAGCGGCGGAAGCGGCGAACTAATCCCAACTGAATACAGGTGGAACACCTACGTGGACCTAAAAGAAAAAATCGCCACCCTAACTGCGCCAAACCAAACAGAGGCTTGGCAAAACAAGCGACAGCAACTCCAAGACAAAATCTCACTTCTTAAACCCGAAAATTTCCAGCAAACCATATGGACCCATGTGGAAGCCCTAATGCGGCAAACAGAAAACGATAACTAGACAAAACGCAAGATGCTCAATGATGAAAGTCCTCTATTTAACGAACCCTCTGCGGTGCGGAACAGGCGGTGACAGGCGAAGCTTTGAGGTTCTGCGTCGAATCAGTAGCCAAGGTATCGAGCCAGTTATCGTTGTGGATGAGTTTGTTTACCGCAAGATGAAGCAAGACGGCAACCTGCAGTTGAGCGCTAAACAGAAAATCTACAGCCTAAAGCGACCAAACGTCATCTACAACCAACTCTTCAAGACCTTCAGCCGAGCCGCACTTGACTACTATTCCATCGCAAAAACAGCCAAACAAATAGCGCAAATTGCCAAACAAGAAAAAGTTGACCTCATCGTATCCCACCATGAAAAAATCGATTTCCTCCTTGAAGCCTACCATGCCGCAAAACAATGCACCCTGCCGTGGACCTGCATTTTTCAATCCTTCCTCTTCCCACCCTACGCATCCATGCCATGGCGCAGGTTAAATGCGAGCCGCAAGGCTTACCTTTTTGCTCTGTATGGTCCGCTTTATGCGCAAGTTCTCAAAGCGATGCAATCCACCACCATGCTGGCCGTCAGTTCCTCCATTGAAGTGGATATGAAACGGTATTTTAGCGGTTGGAGAGGCAGGATGATTGTTTTGCATCCAGGCGTCGCAGTACAAAACCAGAGGATACAAGCTGCAGAACCTTCCAAAGAAAGAGTTGACGCTGTCTTTTTCTCACGTCTTGTCCCCGAAAAGGGAATTTATGACTTGCCAGAGATCGCAACACTACTTGTAAACGAAAAAACTGACCTGCGATTCTTAGTTTTGGGCAAGTTTGATTCTTTAGGCATGAAAGCAAACTATGAAAACCTAGTAAAAAACCACAATTTAAGCAAGAATCTTGTGTATGGGGGGTACCTTGAAGGAGAGGCATTGTTTTCTGTGGTGAAAGCGGCAAAAGTTATGGTTTATCCAAGCCTGCACGATGCATTCCCCTTGGTTGTGTTGGAATCATTAGCTGCTGGAACACCGGTGGTTGCCTACGACGTACCTGCGATTAGATTAAATTTTCCCGCAGACCTCGTGAGAACCGTTCCTGTCGGCGACTACAAGCTTATGGCGATTGAAGCCCAAAAAATAATCGCTGATAAGCATCTCCGAGAAGCACTATCACAAAAGGCGCTTGCATTCGCCTCAGATTTCTCTTGGAACCACGTGGTCGAGGCAGAGCGGAAAGCCTACGATGATGTGCTGGGGGTAAAGCTTCATTAGCTTCAACAAAAATAACGCTTAATAACAATGGACTGATGGACTTGGCAAAGTTCCTCGTGGTTCACCCATACCTAGACATCTACGGCGGCGGCGAACGCGTCTGCCACAACGTCATCAAAACGCTGCTCACCCATGGGCAAACGGTGGAGTTGCTGACTTTTGACTTTGACGCCTCACGATACCGAGATATCGTAGGCGAAGAGTTCCCCCCTGAAGTGCCTATTCACTCGCTGGGCAAACGCATAGAAGTTAAGCCGCCCTTCACCATCTACAAGCGGCACCGCAACTTCGTTAGGCTTCTCAAAAGATACCGCAAACAACTTACCTACGATTATTTGTTTTCTACTCAGTCCTCTTCGCCTTTTGAGCCAGTTTTCCTCAACAAAGCCAAAAAAAACATAGCTTACGTGCATTTCCCAGAAATCCACCACGACTACGCCCACGCACGCTTTAAGCGCCGAGTGTATTTATGGTTGTTTAAAAGGTGGGTTGAGCAAGGCATCGGCAAGTTGGATTTGGTCTTGTGCAACAGCAACTACACCAAAGAAACCATCCTCAAATACTGGAAAAGCCATGGCGTGAAAGAACCAATTGTGGTTTATCCGCCCGTGAACTTGGACAGGTTCTGGTCACCTAAACCGCTCCCAGAGAGGCAAAGACGTGTGGTTTACGTTGCTCGCTTCATCCCTGCCAAGAGACATGAACTCCTTAAGCGTTTAGCCGCTGATTTGCCAAACATCGAGTTTGTAAGCATCGGCGGCTTGATCGAGGGCGAAAAAGCTTGGTTTGAACGCTTCTCACAGAACCTTCCCAAAAACTACCAGTTGAAAGTTAACTTGCCTGAAGCAGAACTTATCAACACCCTGCAGGACTCCCGAGTCTACGTGCACCTGATGGAGGGTGAACACTTTGGCATAGCTCCCGTGGAAGGTTTGGCAAGCGGATGCGTCACGCTGGTCCATAACAGCGGCGGCATGAAAGAGTTCATTCCTGAAGAGTTCCGCTGGAACACATACGAGGACTTGAAGCAAAAAGTCATAGTTGCGATGGATAGCTTAGATTGGGACAACAAACGCCTAAAACTATGGAGCAAAATCAAGGTTTTGACGCCTCAGAATTTCCAAACCAACGTCTGGAAGACTATCGAACCTTTGATTGAACACGGCTAAGGATGCAAACGACCCATTATTGATGTTTTACGCATGGGCGTTTCATAGAGGTTAATGGTTCCATACAACCGTTTGAGTCGATGCCCCCAAATTAAGCCCTCAATGACACTGCGAAGCATCATCTGGCGGAAAGCAAAGCTGCCTCTGCCTACGATGGCTCGACGGAAAACCTGCAAAGTGAAGCGTAGTTTGTCAGCGCTGTTTGTTATGTATAAAAGGGCGATTTGGTTTCGAAGACGATAATGATAACGTGCGATGGGTTGCACGTAGGTCCCGGTGGTTGCCATCCGCAAATGTTCCCCTGTCACGCAGGGCAACACAATGGATTTGTAGCCTACGCTCCAAAGCAAAATCGAAACCAAAACGTCTTCCAGATAGTTCATAAAGGCTCCGGGCACAAACAAGTCTTTTTCTTCGCCGATTGCCTGCCTTATCGCTTCCATCCTGTACACTGCCATGGTTGCTTCAACGAACGAGATGAGGATGGGTTTTTTAAGCGAGAAGGAGCTGTTCTCATGCAACGCGTAAAGGTTAAGCGCCTCATCGAGCATTAACCCTGAGCTGTCTACTTTGCCAGAGCCCGCTTTAACCACGATGCCTTGGACAGCCCCAGCGTCACGGTGCCGCTCCATGTAACCCACTAGATTTCGGAGCCAATCAGGCCTAGCTACAACGTCACTGTGCGTCAACGCTATGTACTGGGCTTGCCGATCTCGCACTCTGTAAGCTGCGTTTTCTCCATCAATCGGACCTACATCAGCGTTGACTTTAACGAAGACAACTCTTAATCTACGGAAGGGTTCTGTCTGCAGGTGGTTTTTTATGACCTCTGGGCTGCCATCGCTTGAGCCTATGTCTACGATTATAAGCTCGTAGTTTGGGTAGTCGAGGGTGGCGAGTGAGGTGAGGGATTGCTTGGTGGTTTCGATGACATGCATGCTGTTGAAGTTTAGCCAGTGCACCGAAACCTTTGGGGGCATGGAGAGTGGGTTGCTCATTTTGGTACTACAGGTGCTAAGTAGGTAAAGTTTTCTTATAATAGTTGCGTGGCATCCATCTTCCACTTTGAGGAGGCATGGGAATAGATAAATTTTCATAAAACAAGTACCTAAACATAACAGTCAAGTATCCAGCAAATTTACCCAAAAAATTGGAGACTTCCGCTCGTGGAATCGCAGGTGCCGATAAGAATCCGATTGGATGTGGATTACCCCTTTGAATCCCGAGTGAAAAGTATCCTAGCTGTAGCCCTTCGACGTAAAAGCAAAAAAAGTAAAAACTACCTGAGGAACGCCCGCATAATTGCAAGAATGATTAACGAATCGCCAAAACAGGTCAAAGCCTACTGGTTCTTCACGCCCTACACGATACCTGACAAACGTCTCCTTAATCTTCTTAACCCCGAGAAGCATGAGGTTGCCCTTCATGTCGCCACTGAACCGTACCGTGAGTGGAAAATCCTGGAGAACGAATCTGACCGCACAGTCAAATACTACACAATCCACGGCACCAACCATCCGTTTATGCGGTTGCTGTGGGGGCGCAAACTAAGCGAACGCCAAGCAAAAATTCCCAGTGACTTTCCGCTTAAATCCCTGCATGACGAGGAAACGTTTGGCAAAACCTTTAGCTTGGATTCTATAGCTTATAGTCACGGCCGTGAACGTGGCAAAAGAGAAGTTGAGGCGTGGATTAAGCAGGGTTTCATTTTATCCGCTCACCCAGAATGGCTTTTCAAAGGCGGAAGCCGCCGAGGACCCTACTACGACATACTCAAAGATGTGTTAGAAGTTGACCAAGAACTGGATGTGCTGAGTGTACGCAAGAGGTTCAACGTGAAAACGGCACGTAGTACAAGAGAGTACGAGCAAGACATAAACGTAGACGAAGGCTTCCTCGATAAACTCAGCGGCAAAGGCATCGACATCTTCACCTTCTTGGAGCGCAAATGGTGTCATCTCATTCCCAACCCCCCGAGAACCTGGGTAAAGGAAGAGGATAACGTTGGGATGCTTGAAATAAAAAATTATGAGTTATGGTGGCAAGGCATCGGCAAAAAAACCCGCAACATGGTGCGAAAAGCCCAAAAAGATGGTGTAAAGATCAGCGTGGTCGAACCAAACGATAAGCTGGCTGAGGGCATATGGAAGATTTATAATGAGACGCCGATTCGCCAAGAACGCGCCTTTCCACATTATAACGAGCCGCTTAAAACAGTTAAGGGCAACATGTATGCCGCTAAAAACAGCACCTTTATCGCCGCCAACTTGGGGGAGGAGGTTGTTGGGTTCATCCAAATCCTCTACGGAGACCAAATTGCCATAATCTCAAATATTCTCTCTCTCCAACAGCATTGGGATAAAGCCCTAAACAATGCCATGCTTGCCAAGGCTGTGGAGGTCTGTGCATCCAACGGCAATCGCTGGTTAATGTACGGTAGAATGGGCAACCATCCTTCGCTGGATAGGTTCAAAGCAAGCAATGGATTTATAAAATATCCGATAACTCGTTTCTATGTACCCTTAACAAACAAGGGCAAAATTGCCATACGCCTAGGTTTGCACAGGGAGCTCAAAGATGCCTTGCCACAATCCATCAAAAATAGCCTCATTCCAGTCTTCAACTGGGTAAGCCGAACCAAAGTAAGACTTCGGCAGAAACATTAACAATACATGGTATGTGGGAGAAAAGCTCGCATGCGTCCACAACCACACAGCGGCCGCTTTCAACTTAGCTCCACGCGGAGCATGGTGAAGGAAAACATTCGCTGCACACCGAAACAAACCAGAAAATTGTTGACACTTTCATTCTTGCTCAGTTTGCTCTGCGCCTCTTCTTTTACTTAGAAACCGAAAAGCAGCCACACCAACAGCTACAGCGATTATGCCCATCACCACTAAAATGGCAAATTGCAACCAGCCTAAACCTAGAAAAACTGGGTTTTGGTTACCTGACGGTGAAGGAGTAGGTGTAGGGGTGGGTGTCGGCGGGGGGTCAGGTAAAGACGCATCAGAAATAAATTTGATCGAATTAGGGACAGCATTATTCAAAAGAAGCATTGCGTTCTGCCCTGAATCATAAACGATCGATTGGGCATACATTGGAATAGTTTCAATAACACTTTTCGTTCTATCCGAGATAATGTATGTTTTATCCAAAGTACCTATAAACAAAACGCTCTTAACGGGGTCATATGCAATGCTTATAAATTCGCGAAAATCAGGAGAGTTTGCGTAATGAATAGAGTCAGTTATCGTATGTGTCTTATCGGATATGACAAGAACGGTTCTATTGTTAGTTGGCAGGTATATCTCGCCTGTTGCTGAATCGTAGGCTCCAGGTCCAACAAATGTGCTGTTGCCTAAAGGTATGGTTGCAACAATAGAGTTATTGGAGTCCGATATGACAAAAATGTAGTTTTCATATTCCTTCTGATTATAATTCCAGCAGCTTACATATATTTCTCCATTAGCTGAATCGTAGACTAAGCCAGTTAAATCTTGTACCTCTGGATAGTTTCCTAAAGGTATACTTGCCACAACTTGTTTGGTATTACATGAGATTACTGTAACTCCATAAGTTCGGTTAGTATATCCAGGAGTATAGTTGTAGGTGATTGCAAATATCTCTTCTTTGCCCGAGTCATATACCATGCTTGAGGGGTTACCGCAAAGGGTGGTGTTCGGCTTGATGGTTGCCACAACCGAATTGCTATCATCAGATATGACCCATATTGTATGCTTATCGGTAACATAGACCTCATGGAGAGCAGAGTCATAAACAATAGCGGTTGGAGTTCCACCAACTGTGATGTTTGCAAGCACTGAGCTGTCGTTGTCTGATATTGCAACAACGGTGTTGGTTGGTGAGTAAGATGGTAGATTGTTCATAACCCCCCAATATCCAGATAGATATTCAGGGTTTCCCCAAATCGCACCTTTGTAGGAATCATACACCATCAGTAGAGAGCCAAAAGGAACCGTTTTGACTACTTCAACCGCCCGCACTGTACTTGCAGAGGCAGAAAGAACCAAAAGTGCCAAAATTAGACCAAGCAACTTTTTTTTATCCATTGTTAGCAACAACCTCTTAAAGTAGGTGACTCAGCGCTTGCGGTATCAGAATTAGAGTTAGGATTAGCCTGTACAACCAGTGGCATCAGCAATCCTGCCGATAAAATGGCCGTTTAAAGCAATTATTGCTGTCTTTGTAAGGATCTTTTTCAGGGAGCGCTGCCTCAAACTTAGATATTTTGCAGTCATCTTATAAGATTTTGCGATTTTCATGCTTACGCTCGCTCCACGCTCCGCCGTCCTTTTTTATGGAGTTTACGTGACTTTCCCTTTTTATAGGGGGTAGGGAGGGGTGGCAAAGCAACAGGCTCCACGTTTGGGTGGCGGATACGCTTTCGTATGTGCACTATATAAAAGGGGCCTATAGTATTTGGCAAGCATCAAACCACGTTAAGTGATTGTTTAGAGCTCTTTTTCGTTCTGCAATCTTGTGGCAGCCCAAGAACCGCCACACCCACACAACGAGCAAAAAACCAGTAAAACCCAAAAACACAAATGGAGTGAATTTTCGCTAAAAGTCTAAAGAAGCAGTTTAGCTAAAAAATCCATAAGTTCAGGCTTACTCGTAAAGCCTCTAAAAATTGCTCTGCCACTCGTGTAGAGGCGAAAAGACCGCTCTTCAAAAGTTAACTCAAAAATTATTCCAGCAATGCTCTTTTTAAGTTTGGCTTTTTTTAAGATGTTAGCGATGGCTTCATCCTTCTTTTCATACTTAAAAACGACAATGACATCGCTTTCTGCACCGCAAGTTCCTTCGACACGTGAAACATAATCTGCTACAGTCGACATTAAAGTTGATCCAACTCCCTTAAGACTTCAACGAAGCGATCAACCTCTGCTTCTGTGTTGTAAACGTAGAAACTAGCCCTAGCAGAAGATTCCAATTTGAAAACCTGATGAAGCGGCTGGGCACAATGGTAACCGCTACGCATCATTATCCCATAATTATCGCAGAAAAGCGCCACATCGTGAGAAGATAAACCTTTGACTTCAAAAGGAATAATACCCAATTTTTGCTTGGGGTCACTTGGACCATAAACGGTGACTTTACTACATTCTTTTAAGCGATCAATAGCGTATTTGGTCAACTTCTTCTCATGGCTTAAAACGTTATCCATCCCCAACTTTTCAAGGTATTTCACCGCTGCCCCTAAACCGACAGCTCCAGCGATGTTTGGCGTTCCTGCCTCAAACTTCCAAGGTAAATCATTCCATAACACAGCACAGTGCCCACTATCACGACTGTAGGCAACTTCTTTAATCATTTCGCCACCACCTTGAAAAGGAGGCATTTTCTCAAGCACTTCCCTCTTGCCGTACAACACACCGATGCCAGTTGGCCCAAGCATCTTATGCCCAGAGAACGCCAAAAAATCACAACCAAGGTCTTGAACATCAACTTTCATATGAGGGACAGATTGCGCACCATCGACCAGCATCAAGGCACCAACTTCATGAGCTGCCCTGGCCACCCGTTTGACATCATTTATTACACCCGTGACGTTTGAGACCTGACTGAGACACACAATTTTTGTTTTCTTAGAAAGTTTATCCTCCAGATCCTCATAATCAAGCGTGCCGTCATCGCAGATATTGGCATACTTAAGGGTGAAACCTCTAAGTTTAGAAGTGATTTCCCAAGGCACAATGTTACTATGATGCTCCATCAACGAAATCAACACTTCATCGCCTTTACCGAGGTTACCTAGTCCCCAAGAATACGCTATCAAGTTGATGGCTTCGGTCGTGCCCCTGACAAATATGGTTTCGCTCGAAGATTTAGCGTTAATAAATTTGGCGATGTTTTCCCGTGATTTCTCGTAAAGATCCGTAGCTTCCATGGAGAGACTGTGGACTGCACGGTGGACGTTGCCGTTGTGCTTTTCAAAGAAATCTGATATGGCACTTATGACTTGAATGGGTTTCTGCGTGGTTGCAGCATTATCAAAGTAAATTAGGGGGTTGCCGTTGATTTGACGACTTAAAATGGGGAAGTCTTGCCTGATTGCTAAAATATCCAACGTTACCTTTCTGCCTCAGGTTTCATCCTCTTAGAAAGCGTTCTTGCGAGTTCTTCCTCCTCTAACGCCTGCTTTTCCTCAAACGTATGTTCCTTAGACAGCCAAGCGGGTGCTTCAACGCCCCGTTGCGCATAGTACTGCCTGATGGCACGTTTAAGTGCACCGACAGCGAGAACTCCGCAGTGAAATTTGACGCTGGGCAACCCACCGATTTCTTCGGTAACCTTCTTCCAAGTTATATCTTTCCAAGCTGCTTCAAGCGTCATCCCTTTAATCATTTCAGTGACTATGCTGGAGGTGGCAATGTTGGCGGCACAACCGTAGCTTTCGAAGCTTGCTTTTTCAATTACTTCTTGGTCGTTTATTTTTAAGTAAAAGGTAATCATATCTCCACACGCAGGATTACCAGCGACCGCAACGACGGTGGCATCATCCATCTTGCCGAGGTTCTTAGGGTTACGGAATAAATCCATGACCTTTGGGTTGTAGGGTAAGGGTATACGAGACATTTTAGTGCACTCCTGTTGAGCCGACTATCCCGCGAATACGGTTTACAGCTGTGGGTAACACTTCTAAAACGTAAGCTATATCCTCTTCTGTATGAGAACGCGTAGTTTTCATCAAAAGGCTACCATGTGCCTCCTCAAAAACCCTTCCGATAGCAACGAGGACATGACTGGGTTGAAGTAATCTTCGGCTACAAGCGCTTCCGCTTGAAACGTAGACGCCCTTGAGGCTCAACTCGATAGTCAAGGCTTCGCCTTCCGCACGCAAGATGCTGATGTTAGCGTTATCGGGACTGCGTTTATCACCCTTCGGACCGTTAAAGCGCAAATCACTAAGCTCAGCAAATATGCCATCGACCAGCTTATCGCGCAACCTGCGCATTTTAGCAATGTTCCCCTCAAAATCACTAAAAGCCAATTCTGAAGCCCTCGTGAAACCCACGATTAAAGGAGTGTTCTCCACACCAGGCCACAGCTTTTGCGTGCCAATTTGCCCTTCGAGTATGCGTTCCAAGTTGATACCTTCACGCAAGTACATAGCGCCCATGCCTCGAGGACCTTGGATTTTGTAGCTACTCACCGTAGCTAAGTCAACACCGAGGTTTCGAACATTAAGCGGTATGCGCCCATATGCGTCTGAGGCGTCGGTGTGGAAGAGCACCTGCGGGTTTTTGGCTTTAACGATGTCAACGGCTTCTTTGATGGGTTGGATGGTGCCGATTTCGTTGTTGACTGTGGCGATGCTGACTAGTATGGTTTCTTTGTCGATGGCTTCTTTAAGCTTTTCAAGGTTTATGAAGCCCTCTGCGTTCACAGGGATTTTTTGTGTGGAGAAGCCGAATTTACCCATCATTTCAGCGGTCTGCAGCACGTTGATGGGCTCGATTTCGGAAATAACTATTTTTTTCCCTTTAGCTTTTTGAGCAAAGCAGCTTCCCATGATGGCAAGGTTGTTGGCTTCGGTTTCGCTGGGAGTAAAAGTGATTTCTTCGAGGTTCTTGGCGCCTATGAAATGGCTAATTTTGCTAAAGCAGCCCATGATGACTTCGAAGGCTTCCCAGCCTGGCTTGTGCGTGAGTGAGGGGTTACCATAGGCTTTCTTGTTGTAATATGGTAGCATGGCGTCAACTACCTCTTGAGGAACTATTGTGCTGTTTTCGTTGTCTAAATAGACTTCATGGGTAATGCCTTCATGGAGTTTGAGAAGTTCTTTTACGTTTTCAACCATACATAATCCTGCCTGCTAATTTGGGATAGATAACTCGACACCTTGCTAATGCGAATTCAACTAAAAAAACCTAACCACAAAGCCGAAGTAAAATATAGATTCAACGGTTGATTGGAACCCTTCCGCTTATTCTATTAACTCATCGAGGTACTGAATGATTAAATCATAAGCATATGCATCGTCAAGGGTGTGGGTATTCTGGTTGTTACCGATGAGTACAGTGCCGTTGAGTTCACTGACGGGTTCGTTGTACTTAATCCGAAATACGCAAGAAGTAACCCTGCCTAAAACACCCTCAAAAGTTAGTAAAGGGTACCTGATACCTCGCAGGAACAAATCGTACTTGTTTGCCCGGGTTTCAACAAAAAAATCCTTAGTCTCCGCCAATCCAAGGAGGCTTTCAAGCAGCGACCCCTTGAACTTGGGAAAACAATACCGCTCCTTAACATTAGCGTTCTTGCACACTTCACTAATCTTTACATCTAAGACGTCTCTATCCCACAATTCCAATCCTAACTTCTCGGCAGCTTTAATCGCTTGCATCGAAAAATGTGTAGGCGATAGGATAATGGAGTGGTTGCAACCATAGTTACGCTGCGCCTGCCAAGATAACCAGACAATCGAATCAGACAGAATGAACTTATCAGGGTATTTTCTGGCTTGGATAAGGATTTTTTCGTCATCTCTTGTTGCTACCACATCGGTGCCTGACTTGGCGACATATGTTTCTTGGATTTTAAAGCCAAGCTCTTGGAGCAGCCATGTTATGAAATGTTCGAATTCTTTCTCTGATAGGCTGCCTATTGAGTAAACGCTCGGTTTAAGCAGTTCCTTAGCTTCTAAGCGTTCCTCCAAGATAGTTTTAGGAATGCTTGGTTGGGTTTTGTTAGCGTTTGGACAGATCTGCTTTTCTATTCTGGATGCCAATTCCTCGGCTTTATCTGGGGGAACCTGCAGTTTCTTTGATAGAAAACTGCAAAGTTCAATCTCGGGGTACTGTTCGATAGCTTCTTTTAAGATGCCCTTGAGCTGAATGTACCTCATGTTAAAGCTCCTCTAATCGTTTCTTTTGAAGCATGTTTTGGACATAATCGCCGTCTAAACTCGTCTGTGTAGAACAGGTTTGCTTTTGAAAACGTTTCACCGCAGACATCACAGCGGTCATAGTGGTAGATGCAGACACTAGAGTGGTCGTGGCTACATTTGAATTCCAGTAGTCTGCTATGTCTTTTTCCGCATACTGAGCAGACAAACCCCATATCCGCTTCTATGTACTCTCCGAGTGTTTCGTCCAGCCGCAGGGACGCTTTTTTCGAGTAGATCTTAGCTGTGTCTACGGATTGGCGAATGCAGTTCTCGCAAACATAAAAGTGGTCTTGTGTTGCATAACCTTCAAAGAAGGGTTTTCGACATATGGGGCAGATAACTTCTGGCTGGGTGATGCCTAAGATAAAAGAGGATTTTACGGTTGAGCCGTTGTCTATGCTGATTTCAAAGTTGACACAGATAGTATCCACTACAAGCAAGTTAAGCAATTTCACTGTTACAGCGGTTGTAAGCGATTCTTCCTCTCTTCTTAATAGCATATCATAGTTCGCTTGCCATCGTACATAATCAAAATTATTGTGCTTGGAGATTACTTGCTCACGGCGTTCCCTTCTAAACCTGCTGGTAAAGTTTCTTAAGCGGGTATTTTTTTCCTTGATGAGCGGTAGATCAAAAAGAATCAGCTTTTCCTCAATTAGAGCATTTAACTTTCGATCTACAGATTTTTTGAGGTCATCGAATAACTGGAGGTTTATTTTAGCCCGAGAGTCTTCAACATGGATTTGTCCGCTATCCACGAGGGTATTTTCAAAATTTTCTTCTGCTTCTACCTGATTGCCTTTCTCATCGACTAATATTTTTATTATTTCTTCATTTTTGGCTCTTAATCTGTTCTGGAAGACCACTGAAAAATAAAATTGAAAGAAAATGGTTGGTTTTGTTTTGGCGATTCTTATTGAAACGATTTTCCCGTTGTTCATCTGGTGATAGCATGGTTTGGGCTGCTCACAGAGCCTCCTTCCCTGATTATCCATAGTCAATTTACTACAACCTTCACAAGTGAATAGAGTATCTTTGAAGTAGGCTTTCAGCAGGGTTTCATAGCCCTCTTTTGGGCTCAGCGTTATCCTGCATAAGGTCCCAACCTCTGAGCATTCTCTAAGCATCTGCTGAAACGTGGGGCTCCCAAGCGTTATTAAAACCGCGTTTTTTTCTCTTGCTACCGCAGGGTCGTAGGTGTATTGAGTTGGGTATGGGTTATTTGGGAGTTTAACAAGGAAGGTTTGGTCTGATTGCTCGGTTAATTCTCCGTTCTTGGATTCTACAAAATTTTTAATGAAGCGGTGAATGTTTGTCTGCGAATATTTTTCAGTCAACCTAAAACACCTTGGGTGAACGTTTCAGCTAGTTCATGACTTTTTTTCTTGGCAATAAGGTCGCTGGCGAGTCTTTCAAGTTCCTGCTTGATGCTTATGTGAGAGCTGTTTCTTATTAGAATATTCATTATTGTTTTCTGTATGTCTTGTGAACCCTCTTTTAATTCTGCTAGGACTGTTTCCATCTTGCCGATAGTCATGGTAAACAAGTCGATTTTTTGGTACAGGATATGGAGAACATAATCGTCGATGGTGTCTTTTATCGCCAAGTTGAAGATAGTAACATCCCGCTCTTGCTTGTAACGGTGAATACGACCGATGCGCTGCTCTATCTTCATCGGGTTCCAATGCAAATCATAGTTAAAAAGGATGCAGCAATTCTGAAGGTTCAACCCCTCAGCTGCAGTATCCGTTGCAACGAGATACCTGACCTTGCCATCTCTGAAGCGATGCAATACCCCTTCCAGCTGGTTTTGGCTCATGTCGCCTAAGTAAACAGAAGCAGCGCCAAACTCTTGGTTCAAAACTTCTTTGAGTCTATGAGCAGTGGTTTTTCGCAGGCAAAAAATTATGGCTTGCTCATTTGGGATTTCATCGAGAACCTTTCTTAGGAGTTTGAGTTTTGCTGTTTGGATCTGTTTTGCCATTCCAATTAGACTGTCTGTTGCTTGGGTTTCAGCGGGAAAGCGTTGTTGGCGTTTCTTTAATGACTGAATCGAGGCTTCAGGCGAACTAGAAAACGATTGTTGAAGAGCAATCGCTTGAAAAACCAAAATAGCATTGCTTTGGGAAGCGCTTATTTTTCTTGACGGATTCTCGGCGATTAGGGTTTCGATTGTTTTGAAGTGGTTATGGCTAATATCGCGGAGATATTGGGTTGCCCGGTCGATAAATTCTCGCTCAGATTTATCTGCATCAAGCGTTCTAGACTCAACATGTCTTTTGGTAAACGGAATGCCTGTTTGCTCTCTTCGCGTACGGCACATTAGACCTTGAACGAGGCGCCTTAAACAATCGGAGTTTTCAGGTTTCACTACTCTGCTCTTGGCGTCTTTAGCAAACCGTGAAACAAATGAACGCTCACTATCAAGAATCCCCGGCTGAAGCAAATCTACGATACTATATAGATCAGTTAGCTTGTTGCATAACGGCGTTGCAGTAAGTAGTAGAAAATGATTTTTTCTCAGGTTTGCTATGCAGGTTCTTCCTTTACTTTGGAGATTTCTAAAAACATGCGCCTCATCTACAACGATTAAATCCCATGTTCGACTTGCAAACTCATCGTACTTTCTGGTTAAAAAGCCATGTGAGCAGATTATCCTGTTATCTGTTTTGATGTTTACGTTTCGATGGTTATTGGCTATTTCGAAGTCTTCGCCGAATTTTTCATCCATCTCTGCCTTCCATTGAGTCAGCAAACTTTTGGGAGAAACAATGAGCACAGAGCTGATTTCTTCCCGCAAAAGCATCTCCTTCATTATCAACCCTGCCTCGATTGTTTTGCCAAGCCCCACTTCATCAGCCAATATAGCGTTGCCGTTCATTTCGTTGATAACTTGAAGCGCAGTTCTTAACTGAAAATCGTAAGGAACCAGTTTGACCCTGATAGCATCCACCGAGATGAGTTTATCGATTCTAGCGGTTTGCCGAAAACTATGTGCTTCAATACTGAGCCTAAAATTTAGAAAGCTCGTATACGATTTTTTTTGAACCATCCGTTTAAGGTTGTGTGGATCAGAAAAACTGAAAAAGTAGCCATGAGAAGCATCCTCACCTGTTTTCCCCATCACTTTACGATATTCTACTACGGTAGTTTTTTGATCAAGAGCCTTTTTGATTTTTCTCTTAGCTAAGAGGTTTTCTGAGGTGCGGCTGGCGGTTTTGTTATCAGATGATTCACCGCCCAACCTTGGGCTGAATTCCGCGCAATCATGATTGGTAAGGCTCGACTTTGCAACATACGATTCTTCGAGTGAAATTTGGTTGATTTTGGACTTATCAGGCAAGGGTATCGCCTTCTACTCTGAATCTTCCTATAAAAACATGAATGAGTACAGGAACAGTTTTCTGCAAAGGACTAAGGAGCACTCAACATAACACATTGATTCAAAAGCGACTTTCGAAGGATACGTGTCAGACCAGATAGAAAACATACGCACGCCTAAAAACCCTAATAAACCAACAATCAACCATACAAACTAACAAATATTGTCGGCGAAACGCGTTGAGGATTGAACAGTTACCTATTCACGAATCAGCTAAAAAGGTACTGGAAGGATTAGGCATCACTGAGTTGTTTCCCCCCCAGGAAGATACCATAAAAGCAGGAGCGCTTGAAGGTCAAAACATCGTGCTGGCAAGCCCAACCGCATCGGGAAAAACGCTCATAGCAGAACTTTGCGCACTCAAACACGTGTTGGAACACCATGGCAAAGTCATTTACCTCTCGCCTCTCCGCGCTTTGGCAAGCGAAAAATTCGAGGACTTTCAAAAATACACCAGCATCGTGAAAGCGGACGGTCGAAGGGTCAGCGTAGGCATATCTACGGGCGACTTTGACAGTGCTGATAACTGGCTTGAACGCTACGACATAATCGTCACCACTAACGAAAAAGCTGATTCGCTGCTTCGGCACCGCGCAAAGTGGATGGACAGTATCTCCCTTGTAGTTGCTGATGAAGTTCATCTCCTCAACGAAGCAGAACGAGGCCCAACCTTGGAGATAGTGTTGGCAAGACTCATGCAGGTAAACCCTCACATCCAAGTCTTAGCCTTAAGCGCAACCATAAACAACGTAGACGAAATCGCAGGGTGGCTAAACGCAAAATTCATCGTAACAGAGTGGCGACCCATCAGCCTCAAAGAAGGCGTTGTCCTCCAAACCGAAGTGCAGTACAAAGACGGCGGTTCAAGAAGGATAGAACAGGAAACCCGCTTAACCGTCGTAAACTTGGTTCTGGATACCCTCAAAAATGGTGGGCAAGCCCTAATCTTTGCTTCCACACGACGCAACGCCGTTTCAACCGCCAAAACTGTTTCAAGCCATATGGAGAAGGTACTTCACCCAAAATCAGGCTCTAAACTCGTTAAACGCACCATGGAAGAGCGAACAAAAAAGGTCCTTGAAGAAGAAGCTAAAAAAATCCTTGACGCAGGCGAACGGACACAGTTAAGCGATGAACTTGCCGAGCTAGTTTCACGTGGCGTCGCCTACCACCATGCTGGTCTGTCGGGGCAACATCGAAGAATAATCGAAGAGTCCTTTAAGGAAAGAAAAATAAAAGTTTTGACTGCGACGCCGACGCTGGCTTGGGGCGTCAACCTGCCTGCAAGGACGGTCATCATCCAAGACTATCGCCGCTTTGAGCCAGGATACGGCAACTATCCCATAAGCGTGCTAGATTACAAGCAGATGGCTGGGAGAGCGGGGAGACCAAAATACGACAAGTTCGGCGAATCCATCCTCATCGCCAAAACCTCAGACGAAGCTGACTTCCTAATGGAAAACTATGTTCTTGCCAAACCTGAGAAAATCTGGTCGCGACTAGCAGTCGAAAAAATCATCCGTACGCACGTGCTCTCAACCATCGCTTCCGGCTTCGCTGACACGGAGCAGGGAATCTACGGGTTTTTCAACAAAACCTTCTACGCTTATCAGTTCGATGTGAAAGCCATCAAAAGCGTCATCGACCGCATCCTACGTTTCCTCCACGACGAGGAAATGATTTATGTTGCAGGCGACCACATTTTCGCCACTAAGTTTGGCAAACGCATAAGCGAACTCTACATCGACCCACTCTCAGGCGTCATCATACGTGACGCACTCCAAAGCAAACCGCCAATCTTGACCGAGTTTAGCCTGTTGCATCTGGTATCTCACACGCCTGATATGGGTCCAATCATGCGACCCTATCAACGCGAGATGGATCGGCTAGCCGTTCAAACTGAAGACCACAAACAGGAACTCTTCATCGAACCACCTGACCAATGGAGCGACCACATCGCTTACGCTGAGTTCTTGGGCGAAGTCAAGACAGCCATGGTCATGAACAATTGGATTGAGGAGTTGCCTGAGGAGAAAATTCTTGAACGCTTCAGCGTCCAGCCTGGAGACCTCTACCGCACCATCGAAACCGCCAAGTGGCTACTGCATGCCATCGACGAACTCTCGCCGGTTGTTGCCAAAGACAAAGAAGTCTCAGCGCTGAGCCATGAGTTGGTAGAACGTGTTTCCAAGGGTATCAAAAAGGAACTCTTGCCAATCGTGGCGTTGGAAGGCATCGGAAGAGTAAGGGGACGCATAATCTTTAACGCAGGCTATCAAACCATCGAAGACCTCAGACACGCCAAAATCGAAGACCTAACCAACCTGCCTTCAGTCGGACCACGATTGGCAAAGAAAATCAAGGAGCAGGTCGGCGGCTTCGTAAAGAAAGAAACATGGGAGAGTCTCAGCAAGGCGTCTGAAGAAGCGGAGCAGAAAGGCTTGTTTGATTTTTAAGCGCTTTCAGCGAATTTTTCCGCCTGTTTTACTGCTGTGCCCAAGTAGTTTTTAGGATCAAGTGCCATCTCGATTTCTTTTTCACCGAGTTTGCTGCTGACTAATCTGTCCTCCTGGAGAATTTGCTTGAAAGGTCTCTTTTCAGAGGCGCTTTTTATGGTGAGTTGCCGCAGCAATTCATGAGCTTCCTGTCGGTTAACGCCTTTCTTGATAAGCGCCATCATGACGGATTCCGACATCGCCCTCCCCTGCGTAACCGAGAGGTTTGCCAGCATGCGTTCGCTGTCCACCCGCAAGTTAGCAACGATATCGCACATCAGGGTCAGGATGTAATCCAGGAGTATGGAGGATTCAGGCAAAACAAAGCGTTCAGCCGAAGACTGGGTTAAGTCACGTTCGTGCCAAGTTACCATATTTTCAAGCGCCGGCATCGTTAGGCTTCTAACAATCCGCGCCAAGCCGCACACGCGCTCGCAAGTTTCAGGATTCTGCTTATGCGGCATCGTGGAACTGCCCACCTGTTTCTTAGCTTCAAATGCCTCAAACACTTCGGCGATTTCTGGACGCTGGAGCTCGCGGATTTCAGTGGCAAAATTCTCTAAAGATGAAGCAACCATTCCATAAATGCAAATCAACTCTGCGTAACGGTCACGCTGCACGATTTGAGTGGAGATTTCCGCGGCATGAAGACCAAGCCGTTTCATAACAAGCGTCTGAATCTCTGCGGCGTGTTCACCTAAACCCGCTTGTGTGCCAACAGCACCGCTGATCTTTCCAGCTAGAACACGCTTTTTGCTTTCTTCTATCCTCTGGAGGTGCCTGTTTATTTCGTGACCCCAGACGGCGAATTTGAAGCCCAAGGTTATGGGCAAGGCATGTTGTCCATGGGTTCTGCCAATCATAACGGTATCTTTGTATTGCATCGCTTGTTTCTGCAAAATACCTTTAAAGGCATGCAATCTTCTCTCGATTACCTCTAGGGCATCCTTAAGCTGCAGGGCGTTAGCTGTGTCCACGATGTCATAGCTTGTCGCACCCAAATGCACATAAGCACCGCTTTCACCGCAAACCTCTGAGAGCGCCCGCACTAACGAAGCAATGTCATGCTTGATTTCTTTCTCTATAGCTTTCACGCGGTCGACTTTCACGTACTTGGTGGATGCCATAGCAGCAATCTTTTCTGCATCATCTTTTGGAATGTTTCCGACTTGGGCATGCGCCAAAGCTAACGCTGCCTCGACGTCAAGGAGCTTTTGGAGACGGGTTTCTTCTTCAAAGATTTTGAGCATCTCAGGGGTGCCGTAGCGTCTAGTGTCTATGGGTAGGATGGGCAAGTTAGTGATACCTCAAAGTAACGTTACAGCAGCTAAAGATTAATATTTTCTCCGCTGCCCCGCACCCTAAGACTTCTTTCTTCTATTAAGCAACCACGACGAGGTAGCAATCAGAGCCAAAATAACCACAAACAATGCTATGATGGCCGCCCATTCAAGAGTTCCTAATTTGCTAGGTCCAGCAGTTGCCGTAGGGCTATTGGTTGTTGGTTCACCTGAGGGTGGGCTCGATGGCGCCTCAGAAACCGAAGGAGAATTTGAGGGAGTTGTGGTTGCAGCTGTAACCGTTACTGAGGAATCTTGAATTGTATGGTCAATGGCAAGGGATATTCTTGGGTCTCTGCCTGAAGGCGGATAGTCAGAGAGGTCGCTTTGTAGACTGAGCGCTGAACTCCCAATGCGTAGGGCCTTAAAAGTGATTTTTACTATATTTCCGCTTCCATTAAATGAGGGAGCAGGAGATGTTGAAACCGCAACTAGCCTGTATTGTCCATTACTTTGAGTTAGGTTGTTTTCCCCGACAAACAGAGACGGCGAATTGGAAGATTGATGCAAAACACCATCCGCAAACGACTCCACACCGACGCGAAGGTCAACGTTTATCGCTTGCAAGACCGAAGAGTCCCAGTTAAGAGTTACATCTATTCCATACAGGTTCTGCACGTTTTCTATGCGTACGGTAACAATGAAAGTTTGCCCCACCATCGGAGAGGCAGTTGACGACTCAACTTTAATTACAGTTGAGGATTGAGCAGACACAGGCTCCACACAATCCAGAGCTATACCAACAGATAAAAACAGGCAAACCAAGAAACAAACCGCTCGTTCTAATTTCTTCATTACGCTAACTCCTAGTTCAGTATGTAAACTATTTTGTTTTTTCCTTGCTTGTCACGTTTAACTTGATTATTCTTCTCCATCTTTGCCAAAAGCAGGCTTGTTTTTGCTCTAGAGAACTTGAGTTTATTGCAAATTTCTGATTGCCTTATGCTTCCACCTGAAGATTTGAGAAGCTTCAAAATTTTCTCTTCGTTGTTTTCGATTCCTCCCCACAGAGGCGGCTCAGCGTTTCGCAGGAGGTTTTGTTTCTTCTGTTTTCTACGGCTAAAAAGCAGAAAACCCACGATTAAGACGGTTAATACTCCCGAGAGTGTGGCGGCAAGTGTTGTTAGGGGCAAATTGGTAGATGCATCGCTTTTTATCAACGTGATACTTGATTTTGCATTGATTAAGTCTTGTGTCCTGTACCAATGCAAAGTCTGCGTAGAATTACTCTGTCCGTCGGGTTGCATGGAAACTGAGTTTACGACATAGCCTTGTGGGTAGGTTATGTATAATTCGCCATCGCCGTAGAGGGCTGAAAATAAGTTATCGATGAATACATCTCCAAATACGATTTTGCTTCCTTTTACTGCGCTAAAGTTTTCCCAGCGAAAGGTATGCTCAATTGTCTGCGATGACGTTTCCCAATGCACCTTTGTTTTCATCTCCAACGAAGATGCATCGAGTGCGATGTCTCTGCTGGTGCTCTCTTTTACAGCGTTTATAACGGTTAGCAACCGTTGTTGAAAATCCTCCAGACTATCTATTGCAGAATCTATGTCGGTTACCTGAATTATTCTCCAGGTTGCAGAGCCGTCAACGTTGATCGTGATGTTGTACTCAATGTGGTCTGAGGAGTCATGCGCCTGAACTGGCATCAACAATATTAGCAATACCGTGACGGAAGCAAGGGTTTGATTCATTCTGCTCCCACGTTAGTTTGCTGTGCTTATTATATAAGACTTTTACCAAAATCGCAATGCACAAAAAATTGAAAATTTTTAAGCTCATTCTCGCCTCAAATTTAATAAATAAACAGAAATAAACAATGCTTCTAAAATTTAAACAAATTTACAGCTTTACCTGATTCTTGATCTTTAGATAATATTTTATCCATGAACTAAATAAAGCAACGTTAGGCGGAATGAAAATGCGCAAAACCTCAGTCACATTATTGGTAACAATTTTGGCTGCAAGTTGTTTTGCTACATTGATCGGTCAAACATTTGCCCAATCGATTGATCCACCTAAGTCACCTATGCCTTCTCCACCACTTACTATACGTTGGATGCGTTATCAGGGCGCTATAACGCAATGGGGAAGCGACCCCTACCGCGGGTCCATAACAGTGAATGCAAAAACTGCTAATGCACCTCCTGCCGTGTTTAAACCTTGGGTTACGGTTGGCGCATTCTGGTCTAATCAACCGCACTTACCCGGCTCTAAACCCACCGGGCAAGGGCAATACACCTTTACATGCTATGATGCAAGGCTAGTGAGGTTGACGTCGATAAGAAAACAGGAAGATATGATCGTTAACATAACTGGTCTTTGGAATGTCAACAAAGTAAAGGTTACAACCCTATTCGATCAAAGCGGTGCCCCAGTAAATACTGTGCGTGAAGTAACTCCAATAGTCACGCAAGCCGCAGGTCAATTGCACATTACTACGGATTGGAAGAAGTTTACCGTGGAAATTGAAGGTGTCAACGCATTGGAGGGCGTTGAAATCTCAATGATGACAACTACAAACATTATTAACCCGTTCAGTTACAGCGGGGCCCCGCAAGCAAACGTTAATGATTTGGAGCACGTCATGGGCTGTTTCAGAGCAATAGCTGGACTAGGCAACTTCAACCCAGAACTAGACTACAACAAGAACTCAAAAATTGATTTAGGCGACCTGACCACTGTGGCAGCCAACATGTAAGTCAACAATTGATTCAACTAATTTTCTTTTGCTTCGACATAATTTACTTAAAAGAAAATCAAAACAGTGATAAAGGTTAATTTTTGCCGGTCAACATTTAGAAACCTATAAGGCTGGTGTTATGTTAAAATGAAGTTGACCATTGGTGCGTTAAGTAAAAAAGGCAACAGCGTCGTCGAAGATGTTTTGGATGTTTTGAAATCATTTGATTCTGGTCAAACTCTGCATTTCAGCCTTGTCACGCCTAAAAAGAGCCTCTTTAACAGGAATCCTGCCTTGCTAAGCAAACAAAGTCCACATGCATCTACGTTATTAGGTTTAGTAACCACCCAATCTCAAGCAGACAGCGGAACCGATTTTTTACAGTTGGATGATGCCGCGCTTGTCTTCGAAGGCAATGTCTATGAACCTACACCAAAAAACGCCCTCAGAGAACAGGTTTCTAAAAACCCGCGAGATTGCGAAACAACCTTGCAAACCCTAATTGAGCAATCCGACGGGGATTACATTTTCCTCATGCTAAGGGAAGGCTGGATTGCCGCAGGGCGAGACCCCGTAGGAGTGCAACCCCTCTACTTCGGTGAAAACCGCTCCATTGCCGCTTTTGCCACAAACAAGCGAGCCCTATGGAAACTCGGCATAGAGAATCCAATGTCTTTTCCGCCTGGAAACGTGGGGTTTGCAAATTGCGATGGCTTTAAGTTCAAAGCTATCAAACGTCTCAGTTACGGCGAACCTAAACCAACAACGCTGGACGATGCTGCCCGATACCTGCAGGAAGTCTTGGAGCGGTCCATTCAGAGGCGTATACGCGGACTAAAAGAGGTCGCCGTTGCTTTTTCAGGCGGCTTAGACAGCAGTGTTGTGGCTTTTATTGCAAGTAAATTAGGAGCGAAAGTTACCTTGCTGCATGTGAGTCTTGAAAATCAGCCTGAAATTGAAGAAGCCATAGAAGCAGCCGGAGCACTGGATTTGCCAATCCAAGTGCATTTATTCAAAGATTCCGATGTGGAGAAAGTCTTGCCCAAAGTAGTGGAGCTCATCGAGGAGCCCGACCCAATCAAAGCCAGCATCGGCGTGTCTTTTTACTGGGCAGCGGAGAAAGCAGCTGAGGGAGGCTTTAGAGTTATGCTGGCGGGGCAGGGTGCAGATGAATTGTTCGGTGGCTACCAGCGATACGTTAACCAATGCATCGAAGAAGGAAGCAAAAAAGCACGTCAAACGATGTTTGAAGATATCATCCGCATTCATGAGAGCAACCTTGAGCGCGACCTAAAAATCACCAGTTTCCATGATGTAGAGTTAAGGTTGCCGTTCGCATCCTTTGAGGTGGTAGAATTTGCCCTGAGCCTGCCGATTGAATGCAAAATAGAAGCTAAATCGGAGACTCTTCGAAAGCTTGTGCTCAGGAAAATGGCATCCAACATAGGCATGTCTGCTAAAATTGCGGGAAAACCAAAGAAAGCGGTCCAGTACTCCACGGGGATTAATGATGCCATAAGGCGCTTAGCCAAGCAAAGACGGCAAACCGCCCCGCAATACATCAATCAGTTGTTTGAAAACACCAAAAGCAACTGCTGACCCAGCGTTTTCCAGCTATTTAAAAGGATGGACCGCAGGCGGATTTTGATTGATGAGACATGAGAATAAATTTTCGATTAACTAATGAGGGCTATAGATCGCGCTAAAAAGAACTCTATTTTTAAAATTAAAGGAAAAAGGCAGTTATTACTTTACGATTTCTCGTTTCTTCCAACGAAGGTTCTTGCCCTTGCATTTTCTGCATTTTAGAGCAGTTTCAGCGTTGCGTGCACCGCAGTCACGGCAAATTTTCATGTACAAGCGATGTTTCTGCGCTATTGTTTTCTTGACTGGATCTAATATCGGCATTTTTATGCATTCCTTTTGTTTAGGGTAACATTTTGATGGTTAAGTATCAAATATACCTTTTGCCCAAACAAGCCAAAACCTCTGCCCTACTTTATGACTTCGATGGTCACGTAAGACCTTGTGTCTTCGATGCCGTCAATACTGTAGAGCTTCTTTAGAATTTCATCCAGGTTCTCGCGTTCAACGATAAGTAATGCATCAACTTCGCCTGCGATGCGAAAAGCCCTAGTAACGGCTAACGCGTGAATCTGCTCATAAACGTGAATCCGCTTTATCGGAGAAACCTTAAGCAAAATGAAGGCAGGCGTGGTTGAAACACCCAAAGCGCTCAATCCTTTTTCAGTAACATCTATGAACCCCCTGCCGGTGCGGATGTAACCTCGGTTCTTGAGTTTTCGCAGGTGCACGTTGAGCGCTTGCCTGCTTACTCCAAGTTGAGTTGATAACTCATCTTGTTTAATTCGAAGCGTATAGGTATTTGTGGATTTTCCCTTCTCATAGAGTTGTTTGAGAAGCTGAATTGAACGTTTAGTTAATGGTTCCAATTTGGTCACTTATGTGATATTTTGTGAACTTAAACCTTTACAATAGTGAGGTTACTTAAGAATTTGATGCTTAGCAACCGAGAAACCAACATAAAACTGGAACGCATTCAACCCACCATAAAAGACACAAAACACCCATAACTCAAAAAAACAAATGAACACCACAACATATTTATTTTCAAAAAAAGTAAAGTCAAGCCACTTAAAAGTAAACTAGGAGTGAAGCGAAACCCGTGACTGAAAGCGCCAACGCTGTCTTAATCGGCAAAAAACCCATAATGAATTACGTCCTTGCATGCATCACCTTCTTCCATGGTGGAGCCAAAGAAGTCAGCATAAAAGCACGCGGCAGATCCATCAGCAGAGCCATCGACGTAGCCGAAGTCGTCCGCCACAGATTCCTCCCCGATGTTAAAATCAAAAGCATCGGCATAGGAACCGACCAATTCCTCCCCCAAGACAGTGAAGAGGGCAATCAAGGAACCAACGTCAGCACAATAGAAATCACCCTCATGAGATAAAAATCACGACCAAGCTAACTCCTTCTTTGCAGGAAACCGACGTCAAATGAAAACCGAACTATGCAGTTTCTGCCTAAAAAGCGGCATACTATGCCAGAAATGCGCAGCAAAAGTCAAGGCTGGCGAAATTAGCGACATGGACCTTAAAGTCGCACGCTTACTGTTGAGTCTAGAAGAAAAGTATCCTTCCCTGCAAAACGTCTGCTTCTACAAAGCAGTAAACGTAGAAAAAACCCTCGCCATCTTGGTTGGACATGGTGATGTCCCAAAGATTTTAGGTTACGGAGGCAAAATCGTCAAAGCCCTCGGCGATGAAACAGGTAAAAACATCCGTGTGCTCGAATACGGTGTTGACGACCGCAAATTCCTCGAAGACCTCTTTATACCCTTCAGCATACTAACAATCAACACAATCTGGCTTCCAGACGGAACCACTGAGACACGGGTAATTCTCAAGCGCAAGCGTGGAGCGCAATTGCCTTTTGACCTCAAGGCACTCAAGGAAATCGCCAGTAAAGTACGTAACATGTCCTTGCGCGTTGAAATCGCAGACTAACAGGTGCAAACACCATGAACTTGGACTCAATCGGTGACTGGAATAGAACACATTATACAAGCCAAATAACACCTGATTTAGACGGGCAGGAAGTCACTCTTTTTGGTTGGATCCAAGACATCCGCGATCTCGGCGGCATCCGCTTTTTCATCCTCCAAGATCGCGAAGGCACAATACAACTCACTATCCCCAAAAAAAGAGTTCATCCTGAAGTTTTAACAAAAACCAATTTTCTTCAGAAACGGTTCAGTATTGCCTTAAAAGGCATGGTTAAGAAGACGAGTATGACTCCACGAGGCATCGAAATCATACCTAGTGACGTCAAAATCTTGGGCACGGCCACCGAACAGCTGCCCCTGGATATTACAGGAAAAACTCCTGCAAACATAGAAGCCCGTTTAGACGCAAGACCCCTTGACCTTACGCTTGAAAAGAACCTTGCTGCATTCAGAATTCAGCACACTGCCCTCCAAGCAATCCGTAGCTTCCTTTTTGGTAAAGGGTTCCTTGAGACTCATACGCCACGCATAATCGCCTCTGCAACCGAAGGTGGAGCACAATTGTTTTGTGTCGATTATTTTGGGCAAAAGGCGTACCTTGCGCAGAGTCCCCAACTCTACAAAGAAGAGTTAACGTTGAGTTTTGAGAAAGTGTTTGAGGTCGGACCTTTCTTTCGGGCTGAAGAATCCCACACAAGAAGGCACTTAAGCGAATTTACCTCCGTTGACATAGAGCAGGCTTTTGCAGATGCTAAAGACGTTATGGCGCTCTTAGAACAAGTGATCTATCACACCTGCCTCACCGTGAAAGAAACTTGTACCAAGGAACTCAAGGTGCTTGGCTACAAATTCGAAGTTCCTCAACTTCCTTTCAAACGTTTAACCTACGACCAAGTCCTTGAAGACCTCAAAACAACTGGTATCACAATTCCATGGGGCGAAGACATACCTACAGAAGCTTTCAGGGAATTGGGCAAACTCTATCCCTTCTTCTACTTCATCACAGACTGGCCCACACATGCTAAAGCGTTCTACATCAAACCACGGGAAGATAAGCCGGAAGTCTGTGAAGGCTTTGATTTAATGTGGCGCTACATTGAATTAGTATCGGGCGGAACCAGAATCTCCCAAAAAGAACAACTCATCGAACGCTTAAAAGAAAAAGGCCTCAACCCCGATTCCTTCAAATCTCATCTGCAAGCCTTCGACTTTGGCATGCCACCGCACGCAGGATGGGCAATCGGCCTCGAACGTTTAACCATGATATTGACGGGCAAAAAAAACATCCGAGAAGTCACACTCTTCCCACGAGATAGAGTTAGATTAACACCATAACAACCGTTGCTCTCTACAGACCCCCCTCCCCCTATCTATGGGAACGTGACAAAGTTGTTCAATCGTGCGCTTTGTTGCAAACTACACAATCAACGAGCACTTAGTTTTAAAAAACAAAAAACAACCATAACTGCACAATTTTTTTGCCTAAAGGGGGCTAACCAACGTAAGCCAGCACTCTCGGCACTAAAACCGTGAATTTGAGCATAGCAGATATAAGGAACCCTTACATTATTTCGGGCAAGAAGTGTCAGTTATGTCAGAAAAACTGTCCCTCGTTACATGCACAAGTTGCGGAAAACCAATCCCGCCGGGCAGCGAATCCACTAAATTCCTATGTCCAAACTGTGGCGAAATCCAAATCAAACGTGACGGCAAATGCCGCAAATTCGGCAGACTCTACAAATGTCCCAAATGCGGATTCCAAGGACCGTAAGGCGATAAAAATGGGTAGTGTTCTTGTAGTCTACAAAGTCTTTCCCGAAGACATCGTCGAAAACTTCGACGCTCTCAAAAAGCAGATAACAGCTATTCTGCCTGAATTCAGTAGCATAGAAGGTTGGGGAGAAGAACCAGTTGCTTTTGGACTCAAAGCTCTCCTAGTCCAGGTAAAATTCCCAGAGGACAAACATGGCATCGTCGACGAATTCGAAACCGCCCTAGCGAAGATCCCTGGTGTAAGCCAAGCGCAAACCTTCAACATCCGAAGAACAAGCCGCTAAACCAACTAACAATTCTTTTTAAACAAGCACCTGAAAGTAACAACCATTACGCTTTAAAGTTTATATATAATATCGTTCCTTTTTCAACCACACATCCACTCATAAGATATTATTTGGAGAAATTCTAAATGAGCGAAGTGCAGTTACGCGTTGGAGACGCAAGGCAAAGAGATGTCGGCAGAGGAATCGCCCGCATCGATCAGCGAACCATGCAAAAACTCGGCATCAGCGCCGGAGATGTCATCGAAATCATAAACAAACGCACTACGAGTGCTATTGCATGGCCAGCCTACAGTGAAGACCAAAATCGCGACATCATACGTATCGACGGTTACACCCGCAAAAACTGCGGCGTGGCTATAAACGAATACGTTGTGGTCCGACCAGCAAAAGTCAAAACTGCGTTAAGCCTAACGCTGGCTCCTGTAGATATGCGCCTTAACGTAGATGATGATTTTACCAACTTCGTGAAAAACCGCCTTATGGAGCGCACTTTAGTCGAAGGCGACACCACCCTTGTCATGATGCTGGGGCACGCTATCCCCTTCACCGTCTCCAAAACACGCCCACACGGCATCGTAAAAGTAACAACCGAAACCCGCCTAGCCATCCTCAACGAACCTGCACCAGAAGGCAAAGGCTTACCACGCACAACATACGAAGACATCGGTGGGCTTCATGAAGAAATCCAACGCGTACGAGAAATGGTGGAACTGCCGCTTCGCCACCCAGAGCTGTTCCAGCGCCTAGGCATCGAACCGCCCAAAGGCGTCCTGCTTCATGGTCCACCAGGCTGCGGCAAAACCCTCCTCGCTCGAGCAGTCGCAAACGAATCGGAAGCCAACTTTTACAGCATCAACGGCCCAGAAATCATGAGCAAATTCTACGGTGAATCAGAAGCGAGGCTCAGAGAGATTTTTCAGCAAGCCCAACAAAACGCCCCAAGCATAATATTCGTCGACGAACTTGACGCCATCGCCCCCAAACGTGAAGAAGTCACGGGCGAAGTCGAGCGACGAGTTGTGGCGCAACTGCTCGCACTTATGGACGGCTTATCGGGCAGAGGAAACGTTATAGTCATAGGTGCGACCAACCGACCTGGAGCACTCGACCCAGCTCTACGCCGACCTGGAAGGTTTGACCGAGAAATAGAAATCAGTGTTCCAGATAAGAAAGGGCGCTACGAAGTCTTGCAGATTCATACCCGCGGCATGCCGCTTGTCCCCTATAAAGAAGGCGAAAAAGGCGAAGGAGTTAACCTCGACCGACTTGCCGAAATGACACATGGCTACACAGGTGCCGACCTCTCAGCGTTATGCCGAGAAACAGCCATGAAAGCACTCCGCCGATACTTACCGCAAATTAACCTTGAAGAAGAACGTATCCCACCAGCAGTGCTGGAGAAGATGGAGGTACAGATGAGTGACTTCGAAAACGCCTACAAAGAACTCACTCCGACAGCCATGCGCGAAGTCTACATTGAAGTCTCCACTGTACACTGGGATGATGCAGGCGGATTAGAAGATGTAAAACAACATCTCAAAGAAGCAGTTGAGTGGCCGCTTAAAAACCCAGAAATGTTTAGCCGCTTAGGCATCCGTCCCCCAAAAGGCATATTGCTGTATGGTCCACCAGGCTGCGGCAAAACCCTGCTGGCACGTGCAGTTGCGACTGAAAGCGATGCCAACTTTATCTCTATTAAAGGCCCCGAAGTGTTCAGCAAATGGGTGGGTGAATCGGAGAAAGCCATACGTGAAGTCTTTCGAAAAGCTAGGATGGCCGCGCCAGCTATCATATTTCTGGACGAGATAGATTCGCTTACTCCAAGACGTGGAATGGGCATGAGTGACAGCGGCGTTTCGGAACGCGTCATCAGCCAGCTGCTAACCGAAATGGACGGCATCGTGGCGCTCCAAGACATCGTTGTTATTGCCGCAACGAACCGTCCTGACATGGTTGATTCCGCAGTGCTTCGCCCAGGCAGGTTTGACCGTTTAATCTACGTGCCTGAACCCGACGAGAAGAGCCGCTTGCAGATCTTCAAGATCTACACCAAGGGCATGCCACTTGGTAAAGACGTAGACTTAAACCAGTTGGCGTTGATGACCAAATACTATTCTGGAGCTGACATCGAATCGCTCTGCAGGGAAGCCGCCATGCACGCGCTGCGACGGGACGTAAACTCGCGTGAAGTCACCATGAAGGATTTCCAGGATGCCATGCATGAGATGGGTCCATCGATTACGCCTGATATGGAGAAGTGGTATAAGAGTTTCATGCAGCAAATCCGACAAGTACAAAAGCCAGCAACCCCTGTTGCTTAGAAAGGAGCAATTATATGCCGCAGATGAAAACATGGAAGACAAGACCAGATTACTTTGTATTATTGGAAATCCTCAATAAAAAAGGCGACATGACCGACGATGAACTGTTCGCGCAGCTTAAAGATGAGTTTGAGGATTTAGGCTTCAAGGACTTCAATGAACTATTGCTCAAGCTTGAGGTCAGCGGCAAAATTCGCACTTCATCGATGGCAAGGGGCAAACGGCGAATAGAGTTAATTCAGTAAGCCCTAAAATTCCCCTGATTCTTTTGGTTTGCTTCTCCTTCCTTGATTATGTGATTTTCGACTATAAGCAAAGTACCCATAACATAAGATATAATCGTTGATCCGAAGGGTGGATACAGCACAACCGCACGCAACCCCACTTTCTGCAAATTCGCGGAAAAAGCCTTCATAGCGATTAGAGGGAAAAGATCAACATGCTAGCTTCAAAGAACTGTCTAGTCAGAAAAAATATGAGCGCAGGAAAAGAAATTGAAATTGGCCTGCTCATTTCTTAATCTTAGGAATCATTGCCTCGAGCGTGTTATTATTGTTGCATTTGGCAACTACAAACAGCATGTCCTCTAATTGCAATTCATCCGTTTTAATGTTTAGTTTTCTGCAAACGTCGCTGCAGCTCTCTGAACCATCCCTTTCACGGTAGCACTCTTCTCTGCAAACAATTATTCCATCTGAACTCGGGTGAAAGGTTACCTGTTGCTCTCGGCAACGGCACTGAACCAGGATTCTTACTTGGTCCCCTTCATCAAACACATCGACGAGGGGCTCTTCAATTTCAGGTTTTACATTTTGGTTTATTTCAGTTGCAGGATCATATGGTATATTAATGGAAAGTTTTTCGAAAATTTTTTCGTCTGGATGCTTCGCTTCTACATTTTCAGGTTTGTCTTTGGCTTTTTTAATCAAGACCTTGCAGAATTCGTCTATGTTTTCCAAAGCATCAAAGTTATCCATTAAAATCCTGTCTCCTGTTTGCTATTAGTATTAATGATACATACTTATATATATTAACATTCTTATAGCGGCCAACCAATCATAAAAAACAAACCTGAAAGGCAACTCTTAAAAGTAAATACCAACTTATCCACTTTAAGAGCTGAGAAAAAATGGCTGAGAAACCATTCAAAAAAATTGGAATTTTCAAATGTGGCAACATAGGGACTTCACCCTTGCTTGAACTTTTACTCGACGAATTAGCCGACCGGAAGGATATCAAAGTTCGGACCGTGACTACTGGTTCAAAGATGGGTCTTGAAGACGTGGAGGAAGCTCTTCCAAAAATGCTGGAATTTAACCCAGACCTCTTTGTAGTAATCTCTCCAAACACAGCCCTACCGGGACCTGCTAAAGCTAGGGAAACTTTTGCTAACAGTGGAAAACCGGGAATAGTAATCACTGATGCTCCCGGCAAACGGGTGAAGGCAGACATTGAAAAACAAGGACTAGGCTACATCATAATCACTGGCGACCCTCTGATTGGAGCAAGGAAAGAGTTCTTAGACCCAACCGAAATGGCAGTCTTCAATTCCAACGTCAACAAAGTGCTGGCTATAACAGGTGTATACAGGATCGTTCAGACCGAAATCGACGACGTGATCCACACCATTGGCTCAGGACAAAAGATACCTTTGCCAAAACTGGTAGTCGACATTGGGGTAATTCGTGATAATTCTGTTTTTAGCAATCCTTATGCAAAAGCCAAAGCAATGGCAGCTTACGGACTGACAGAAAAAGTCGCTGACATAAATGCACTTGCATGCTTCGTGGAAAAAGAAAGTGAAAAATACATCCCCTTAGTTGCTTCAGCGCATGAAATAGCACAAACCGCTGCCCGACTTGCAGAAGAAGCACGAGAGATAGAAAAATATAACGACAGCGTCGCTAGAAAACCCCACGCAAAAGACGGCAGACTCAAAAACAAAACTAAATTGATGGCAGAAGCAGTCGTTAATGAGGCGCCCGCCGAGCAGACGGGCGTCTGAAGGGCGACTTAGCCGTTATGTATATACTATATTTATAGATTAATAAGATATTTCGACTAAGTATATATTTTCCAGCGCACATACTTTCCAGCGCCCTTGCATTAAGCGAGGTAATAAAAATGGAAACACTCGAATTAAAACCATTAACAAAAAAGAAACTTAACGCCTTGATCATCGAGAAAGAATACAACGAACCATTCCAAATTGCTAAGCCAACGTCCGCCTCAAACCCGCTTTTCAAACCATCAATCGGCTTCTTCAAATTCGTAGAAACTGTTGTATCTAAAGTCAAAGTGGATTTTGCAGCTGAAGAGTTAGGCATGCGTTCTCCCAAGGAGTTCTATGAAGACAATATCGTGGCCCAAGTCTTCCAAAAAAGCAACATCCCCTACTTCCCTGTTGAGATAGATGAAAATGCAAAGAACTACGTGGCGACTGCTCTAGATAAGAAGATTGAGTTACGGGACCAAGTTGTCAAAGCCGTAGATGCCTTATCTAAGAAAAACGTTAACGATGGATCCATGGAGAAAGAGTACCTGATTGCTTACGGTCAGAGTTTGCAATCAGAGATTGAAGAACAAGAGACTGAACTCAACTTCGCTATTCGAGAAAGCTGGATGGCGATGGGAATAATGAATCATGCCCGGGAAATCCAAGGCAAAGAAGAAATCACCTGCTTGTTTATATGCAGTCCAAATCATGTGGCTGGAATTAAACAGCTTTTAGAACAGTTGAACGTGAAAGTCGAAGTTGCAAAACTCTCTAAGAAAGTCATATCAGCGACTGCTGAAGTGCCATCGGCATCTGAGCTAAATAACTGGTTACAATCCATCCAGGTTCAAGTTAAACCTGTCATAGGCAAAGCAGGGGAAAACCCGCCGTACTTGCTGTTCTACCTAGATACAGACACAAAAGCCAGCCCCTTCGACATTTGCATGGCCTACGACGCAGGCTATGACGCCGTCATTCCGTACGAAAACGTTACGGCTGAAGACAGCAAAACAGTGGCATTGGACGCGTTACTTTCCAGAGGACCAAAAGGCGCCAAAAACACAGTCTTCATGATCGGAGGGAAAAACGCTGAAAGAGCAGAGGAAGTCTTAGAAGCCATGAAGAACGTCATGTTCCCGCCGTTTAAGGGGAATATAATTATTGACCCAGCAGGAGCCTACACAACTGCCGCTGCCATGGTTGCCAAAGCTGAGAATGCACTTTTAACCAACAAGCTTGGAGAATTGAAAGATAAAACCTGCGCCATCATGGGAACAGGAGCAGTCGGACAAATCGCAGCCGTCCTCTTAGCTAAGATGGGCTGCCCAGTCATGATTGTCAGCTTAAACCCTAAACGAGTCGATGGGAAAGAACACGTCGAAGGAATCGCAAAACTTCTCGCCAAGGATCATGGAGTGCAAGTGCAAGGTATCTTTGCTCCCAACGCAGCAACCAAAATAGAAGTCCTCAAAAAAGCAGACGTAATCATGTGTGCGGGCATAAGGGGAGTTAGAATCATAGACAAAAGCATGCTCGACGAAGTCAAACATATGAAAGTGATTCTTGACATAAACGCTGTTCCACCCCTAGGCGTCGAAGGAATCGATCAAAAAGATGACATGAGAGAAATGCTACCCGGAATCTTCACCATCGGTGCACTTGCCGTTGGCGAATTAAAGCATAAACTGGAAAAGGAAATCCTCCGTGAAGCAAAAAGCTCTGGCAAGGACATTTACAACTACAATGTCGCGTTGCCGCTTGCCCGAAAACTGCTAGAGAAAGACCTCTTTCCCGCCAAAATGGCTTTGACCTTAAACTACGCTTCCAAAGGTTCTAATGAGAAGCCTTAAAGGCGCGGTTTATCGAAATCTTCGCGATATCAGCCGCGCTATCCGCTATTTTTTTTATATTTTCACGTATCGAACATATCATTCTTGCTAATCGAGCGTTTTTCTGCTTAATTGTGAACGCTTGTAAAGCTATATCTGCGTCGAGCGCCTCAATTTTCTGCTGGTTTTTTAAGATTTCAACGGCTGTTTGATCATCTTTAGAAAAGAATGTATTGATAGCTTTCGTATACATGTCAACTGCTAATGCTCCCGCTGTACTCAATAGTTCGCAAATTTCGTTTGGAATTTTTTCTTCTTCTCCCTGTAATGTTATTTGCCTTGCCAGGTCTGCTGCGCTGTGAGCGGCGTATTCCATGGAGTCGACCAGGGTTTCATGGTCCATGCAATCTAATGGGTCTACATGGAGTTCGTTTGCAAGAACTGAGTTTTGTGCGGCGTTTCGAAGTAATCGTAGGATAAAAAAGGTGAAGTGATCCGCATCGGCAACCATGGAGAAGACTGATTTCGCCAAGTCGATGTTGTTGTTCTTTAAGGCTGTGAATGCATCTTCACACATCGACAGGGAGATCAAGCGCATTCTTTCGATGGCTTGTTCAAGCGATGCTTTGGATTCATCTATAAGCGCCTGCATGTAGATGGATTTTGCGTCAGATTCCATGATTCTCATGTACAGTACTCCAGCTATGTTTCTGATCCACTTTCTTTGTTGCATGGAGAAGATGTTTTGAGAGATGAGCCTTATCCCGCTGTAACCGTTCAAATAGCACCCGACTATTCGCCTTGAAATCAGAGCTTGCTCATCATTTTGCGCAACGTGGATGGTGATTTCCTTATTATCTGACTTTTTCCTTGAACCTGGATAGACAACTAAAGAACGATCACGTTGAATGGCAAATGAAACGACATCGCCTTTGTTTAATTCGGTCAATTGTAGCCAATTTTTAGGCAGAGAAATAACCAAGGATGATCTGCCTAAAGACATAATTCTTCTTTCCAACGCGTTTTTCCCCAAATTGTAACCAATATACCCTTTGATACATACGCTATTATTTGAATATATATCATACGGATGGAGTATAATGGATAAGCAAGGCTTATTTAGTTGATAGGTGTCTTTTTTAGCCCATTAGGCTGTGGGAACATGAGCTCTATTGACAGAATAGACAAGATTATTGATAAGTACGAATGTGAGACCGGAGTTCTAATCCAGCTATTATTGGATATTCAGAAAGAGTTGAACTGGATCCCGCCAGAAGCAATCATGCGAATAAATAAAAGGCTCAAAATTCCAGTAAGCGAAATTTACCGTGTAGCAAGCTTTTACACGGCGCTGAGTCTTAAACCCCGAGGTCGGCATGTTGTCAGAGTTTGCGCTGGAACAGCATGTTATGTGCGCGGTGGACCACGAATTTTAGATTCAGTAGAACGAACCTTAGGCGTCAGAGCGGGCGAGACAACTACCGACGGAAAGTTCACGATTGAAACCGTTAACTGTCTGGGCTGTTGTGCTCTTGGTCCAGTCGTGGAAATTGATGGGCAATATTTTGGAAAGCAAACAACCACAACCGTGGGGAAGCTACTTGCTAGCTACACCTAACCAGGGAGTGAAAAATTTGCGTTTAGAATCTTCGGCTGATTTAGAAAAACTCAGAAAAGATATCCTTGCAAAAAAGAATCCCAAAAAACCAGCTATAGCAATGTGCATAAGCACCGGTTGCGAAGCTCTCGGCGTCAAAGATGTCATCAAAGCCTTCAAGGAAGAACTTAAAAAGCATGGTTTAGAAAACGAGGTGGAAATTAAAGAAACCGGCTGCATCGGCTTTTGTGAAAAAGGCCCTCGAGTCGTTGTGTATCCTGAGGAAATCTATTATTTCAGGGTAAAAGCGACGGATGTACCTGAAATCGTTTCAAAAACTCTTCTCAAAAAAGAAATTGTTGAGCGACTGCTCTATACCGATCCTGTTTCTGGAGAGACAGCAAGAAACCTGGCAGAAATACCCTTCTACAAGTACCAAAACCGAATTCTGATGGATAACAATTCCAGAGTTGACCCTAAAAGCCTTGAAGATTACATAGCATTAAATGGCTACTCAGCCTTAGCAAAGGTTCTTTCCAGCATGGCGCCAGAACAAGTGCTTGACGAAATTAGAAAAGCCAACTTGCGTGGAAGAGGCGGAGGCGGCTTCCCCACTTTTCGGAAATGGGAATCTACCCGCAAGGCACCCGGCGAACCCAAATATGTCATAGTTAACTGCGACGAAGGAGACCCAGGCGCCTTTATGAATCGAGCGTTAATGGAGGGCAATCCGCACAGCATTCTTGAAGGGCTCATAATAGGAGCTTATGCCATCGGTTCGCATGAAGGCTTTGTCTACGTGAGGCAAGAATATCCTCTCGCAGTCGAGAACATGCAAGCCGCCATCGATTCGGCAACGGCGCATGGCTTGTTAGGCAACAACATTTTGGGATCCGGCTTTGATTTCAAGGTAAAGATCCATCGAGGCGCTGGCGCTTTTGTCTCAGGGGAATCAAGCGCTCTCATGACAGCTATAGAAGGAAAGGTTGGCGAGCCACGACCAAAGTATGTCCACACTTCTGAAAAAGGTGTTTGGGATAAACCGAGTGCGTTGAACAACGTCGAAACTTGGGCAAATGTTCCTCTTATAATTAACAATGGGGCTGATTGGTTCACATCCATAGGAACAGCGGGTAGCAAAGGCACAAAAATATTTGCGTTAGCAGGCAAGGTGAACAATACTGGTCTAGTGGAAGTTCCAATGGGGATGACGTTAAGAGACATTATATTTAAGATCGGCGGCGGAATCCGTAACGGAAAGAAATTCAAGGCTGTTCAAACAGGCGGTCCCTCAGGCGGCGTCATTCCAGAGCAATATCTAGATTCACCCGTTGACTTTGACGAATTAGCAAAACTCGGGTCGATTATGGGCTCTGGCGGTATGATCGTGATGGATGAGGACACCTGCATGGTTGATGTCGCCCGGTACTTCGTTAATTTCCTTTGTGACGAATCATGCGGCAAATGTGTTCCATGTCGCGAAGGGCTCAAACAGGCTAGAAAAATTTTGGACGGTATAGTTACTGGTAACGGAAAAGAAGGAGACATCGAGAAACTTCAGGAAATAGGTGAAACGACTGCTGCTGCCGCGTTGTGTGCGCTGGGTCAAACTTCGGCTAATCCAATGTTGACTACGCTGCGTTACTTCAGAGACGAATACGAAGCACACATCAAGGAAAAAAGATGCCCAGCGATGGTCTGCAAAAGCTTAATTTCCTACTACATCGATCCAACGAAATGCAGGGCTTGCACGCTTTGCTCACGAAACTGTCCAGTCGGAGCAGTTAACGGAGAATTAAATAAGATTCATTTGATTGACCAGAGCAAATGCATCAAATGCGGTTCTTGTTTTGATGTTTGCCCACCCAAATTTAGAGCTGTGACTAAAATATCAGGCGAGCCTGTGCCGCCTCCTATTCCTGAGGAACAGAGATGGATAAAGAAAACTGGAGGTAACTAAAATGGAAGCAAAAGAAGTAACGCTGAAAATCGATGACGTCGAAGTTAAGGCTAACCAAGGAGCCACAATTCTTGACGCCGCTAAAAAATTGGGAATTAACATACCCACCTTGTGCTATTCTAGTGCTTTAGAACCCTTCGGCGCTTGCCGGATATGTTCAGTAGAAGTCGTCGATAAACGTGGACGAAAACGAATTGTGACTTCATGCAACTATCCAGTGGAAGAAGGTCTCGTTGTCTACACAAAGTCTGATAAGGTTGTAAAGACCCGCAAAGTGCTCCTCGAGTTGTTATTGGCACGATGCCCCAACGTTACAAAACTTCAGGACATGGCACGAGAATACGGAGTTGAAAAAACAAGATTCTGGATAGGCGATGAACAAGAAGATTGCATTCTCTGCGGCTTATGCAGCAGGGTATGCGAAGAAAAAATCGGTGTATCCGCTATCAACTTTGCAAAGCGAGGGGTTGAGAGAGAAGTAACCGCACCCTATCACGAATTCTCAAACGATTGTATCGGATGCGGTGCCTGCGCTATCGTTTGCCCAACAAAATCTAAGAAACTAAGGATTAACAATTATCCTACCTTGCCCGAAGACGTGGAAAGAATAGAACAGCGATTCCTCAATGGAATAAAAGACGAAGAACTCGGAGTTTACAATGATATATTTGCTGCCAAGAGCTCCATAGGCGGACAAGACGGCGGAGTTGCTACAGCCTTGCTAGTTTCAGGGATGCAGAGAGGCTTGTTCGACGCAGCTATCGTGGTTCAACGAGTCGAAGGATATAGAGCCGAAGCGGTTGTAGCGGAAAGCGTTGATGACATACTTAAAGCCAAGAAAACAAAGTATCTGCGAGTCAAAATGATGTCAAAGATAGGCGAATTACTAAACAAGGGAAAGAAGAAAATCGCCATGGTAGGAACCTCCTGCGAAGTCCGAGCGGCAAGAAAGATTCAAGAAGCCCTGCTTGAAAAGTTCCCTGACCTTGAACTTACAATCATTGGACTATTCTGCTTTGAATCGTTTGACTATGATAAGTTGAAAGTGGAAACCAAAAAACTAATGGGAATAGACCTAGACCAAGCCGAGAAAACACAGATCCATAAAGGGAAATACATCGTAACGATTGATGGAAAAGAATACTCAACCAGCGTTAGAGACTTAACAAAAGCAGTGGAAAACGGGTGCGTTTACTGCGATGATTTTACCGCCAAACTGGCCGACGTTTCAGTCGGTTCAGTCGGAAGCGAAGATGGCTACTCAACCGTGATCGTGCGCTCAGAAAAAGGCAAAAAACTAACCGAAAACATCGACCTGACAAGAGGCAACGTTAACAAAGAAGAAATCGCCAAACTATCAGCTCTAAAGAAGTCTCGCGCAAAGAAAAACTTTGCCCCAATCCTGAAAGACCTTCAGGTACAGCAACCTCCACCCGTACTGACCCCAAAAATCTAAATTTTTTTATTTTTTTAGTAACCTACTGTCTGGTACTGATAGCTGTACCGCTTTCTTACTCAATCAACAGTATTTCAAGCTCTGGCTCTTTCCTTAACGGCGTTTCCTTCCCTTTCGTGATGTGCCAATTTTAGACTCTCTAAACATGCTGCCACACCCACACCACTAGGTTTTTAACATGAAGCCATGCAAGGGCATGTGAAAAAAAACGCTTGCCCCACACACAAACAGCCCCAAAAGAACGTTGCAACCACAAAAAGCAACCGCCCCCACGAACCATCTTGTGGCAACCATAAAACCGCCACACTCACATGAAGATACAGAGATTCAGCACTGTTCGGGAACATTTATTTGGTGAACACACTCATTTCCTTGGATAGGATGATACTAAAGACGCTAAAGTCTTAGAAGGGAAGCTTGCGCAACACATTGCTGTTTGAGGTAATGATGAATGCTTTCAGGACGTAACGAACCGCTTGGGCGGCAGAATAAAAACCTCGTTGCTCAAACAAATTCAAATGATACTCAACCCAAAAACTACGCCATCTTTACTGGTAGGTTTCAACCATTTCACATCGGCCATCTAAACCTCGTAACAGGTATTTTGAGTAAAGAAAAACAACTCGTTATAGGTGTAATGAACCCTGATCCCCGCTTTCCTGAAGATCCAGCGTTTCCTCAATTCCATGAAGCAAGGAACCCTTTTACTTTCTGGGAGCGGTATTCGATGATTCGGTCGTCGCTTGCAAAGTATCTCGAAAGGATACATATTATTCCTTTGCAAAGACCATACATCCGTTTAGATTTAGCCTTAAATTTTATTCCTGAAAAAAGGGTTTGGTACGTTCCCTTGACGAGCGAGTTTGACAAATGGAAGTTCCAGAAGTACCGAGAGCTTGGAGAAAACGTTCAAGCAATCGATGCAGAACGCTTAGCAAGCGGAACAGAAACAAGGCGCAGAATGATTATGGATGAAGATTGGCAAGCATTAGTGCCAAAAGGAACCGAGATTGTGATAAATGAATTAGGCGGAGAGGACAGGCTCAAAAGATTGTTTAAGAAATTTAACACTTACTAAACGCAGAAACGTAACGTAAGCCACCGCGAATCCAAATCTACTAAGATGAGAGGTCTCTTTTGGCGCTTCCAGCAGCATAAGCTTGTTGAAAAAAAGCAACAGTCAAAAAAAGGCTACTTGAAGGCTCTGGCAATTCGGTCACATGCTTCAGCTATACGTTCTTGGGGCTGCGTGAAGGTCATACGTGCGTAACCCTCGCCAAACCTGCCAAAGCCAAGGCCAGGCGTCACAGCTACCCCAGCATCCAGCAGTTTCTTGGCAAATACCATCGAGTCACATTTGCAGTTAACCCAAACGTAAAACGTTGCTTTGGATTTCTCCACTTCATAGCCGTACTTGCACAGCGTATCCACCAGCAGGTCGCGGCGTTGCTGCAGAATCTGGTTGTTTTGCCTCAGGAATTCTGGGGGTTCGCTGCTTTTGTATGATTGAAGGGCTGTGATGGCGGCTTTCTGCGTGTAAACTGGTGGTCCACTATCAATTTGGGTTTTAACCTGCGTTAACCCTGCCACAAGCTCCTTGTTGCCCACTGCAAATCCGATGCGGTCGCCCGTCATGTTAAACGTCTTTGAGAGCGAATGAAATTCGATGGCAACATCCATGGCGCCGTCCACTTCCAAGATGCTGGGAGCAACATAGCCGTCGTAGGTGATTTCCGAATAAGCGTTGTCATAGCACAGTATCAACTTGTTGTCTTTGGCAAAGTCCACAGCTTCCTTTAAGAAGGCTCTGTCGACGGTTGCGGCGGTGGGGTTGTTTGGGTAGTTGAGAAACATCATCTTAGCGTCGTGGGGCTCGATTTTGTCAAAGTCAGGTCTAAAATCGTTCTCTTCTAGCAACGGCATGAGCACTGGTATGCCATCGCAGAGAAGGGTGCTGCCGTTAGCGTACACGGGGTAAGCAGGGTCAGGAACAAGCACTCGGTCGCCTGGGTTAATGAATGCTCGTGCAACGTTTGCAATGCCTTCCTTGGAGCCTAAGAGCGCCACAACCTGCTCATGCGCTAAGTCAACGCCAAAACGCTTCTTGCACCACTCCGAGACCGCCGTGCGAAAATCAGGTTCTCCTTGACTGAAAGAGTAGTTGTGGTTTTTGAGGTTGGCAGCTTCTTCTTTTAGGGCTTCAACCACAAAGTCTGGCGGCGGCAAGTCAGGGTCACCGATGCTGAGCGAAATAAGGTCGACGCCGCAACATCGTTTCTCCCTCATGAGCTTTTCGAGTTCAGCAAACAAGTACGGTGGCAGCCGCTTGATTCTTTCCGCATACTCAAAAGTCATTTTTGTGTCTCCTTGAATAATGTTCCTCGGTAAACTTTTTCGGCGGCACCGCTCAAAAAGAGGCTCTTATCCACCTCAACCTGCAAATCGCCACCGAGCACGTGCACGGTTACTTTGCCGCCGACCAAGCCCAGACGGTTAGCTGCCGCTACAGCCGCGCAGGTGCCTGTTCCACATGCAAGCGTTTCGCCGCAACCCCGTTCCCAAACTCGAACCTTAAGTTCGCCTCGGTTTAGAACTTGGGCGAAGCCGACGTTGGTTCTCTTTGGGAAAGCAGGGTGATTTTCGATAATTGGCCCCACATAATCAACTGGAAATTCGTCAACGTTTTCAACGAAGGTAACACAATGTGGGTTGCCCATCGAAAGACAAGTTACCTTGTAGAGTTCACCGTCTACTTCAAGATTCTCGTTTATGCATGTGCCCTTGCCAGCCATCGGAAGCGACGAACGCTGCCAATTCGGAGCGCCCATGTCCACCTTGACCGCCGAAACCTCGCCGTTCTTGACCGTTAACCAGACGGGCTTTATGCCTGAGAGGGTTTCTACGTTGAACTCAGTTTTTGCTACAATGGCGTTTTCGTAGCAGTATTTGGCAAAGCAGCGTATACCGTTACCGCACATTTCCGCTTCGCTGCCGTCAGCGTTGAAAATCCGCATCTTAACATCAGCAACCTGCGAAGGATAAACCAGCAGAAGCCCGTCAGCGCCAACCGAGAAGCGCCTTTGGCAGAGCCGACGTGCCAACTCGCCAACTTCCACATCTTGAATTTTTTGGTCCCGATTATCGATAACCACGTAGTCGTTACCTAAGCCGTGCATCTTCCAGAACTGCATCATTGCTCACCAAGCATCCGCTGACTCGCCATCAAATCCCCAAGTTCTTCGCGTTTGCGAACCAACACATCCTTGCCCTGCCGAATCATAACCTCAGCTGCACGCGGCCTTGAGTTGTACTGCGAGCTCATGCTAAAACCGTACGCTCCAGCGTTCAAAATCGCCAGTAAATCACCTTCCTCTATTTTGGGCAGTTTTCGCTCTTTGGCAAGGGCGTCGCCAGACTCACAGATTGGACCCACCACATCGCAGGTTTCCTTGTCGGCTTTATCCAACTTGTTGGCTACTAAAATGGGATGGTAAGACCCGTACATCATGGGGCGTGCCAATGTGTTAAAGCCAGCGTCGACGCCGATGAACTTGCGTGATGGCGTGGTTTTAACTGTGTTGACAGTTGTGAGCAGTATGCTTGCATCACAGACTAAAAATCTGCCTGGTTCAACGCACAAAAACGGCTTGCCAAGCCCGTAGTCCTTGACCTTGTTCTTAAACAGCGTGACAACCTTGCTTGAGAACTCCGCTAAGTCCAGTTCTTGGTCCTCTGGCTGGTAAGGAACACCGATTCCGCCTCCGATGTCGATGAACTCAAAGCTTATGCCAACTTCATCATGCACTCGCTTGGCGATTTTCAGCAATTTCTCAACTGCTAAAACATATGGTTCCACCTCGAGAATGCCTGAGCCGATGTGCATGTGAATGCCAAAACGTTCCACCCTTGCCCTCTGAGCAATCGCGAACGCTTGGATGGTTTCGTCCTCCCAGAGCCCAAACTTGGATTCAGGACCAGCAGTGATGCAGTGGCTGTGGTGCCCCGCGCCAACCTCTGGGTTCACCCGCACCGAAACAATGGGTGGCACCGCAAACTTTAGCAGTCGCTCAAGCTCAGAAATCGAGTCAACGTTGACTGTTATGTTTGCGTCAGCCAGCATCTTGAGTTCGTCATTTCGAACGCTGGTACCAGTGAACATTAAGCGATCAGGAGTGAAGCCACAGCTAAGCCCCATGAACACTTCGCCTGGGCTAACTGTGTCCAAGTAGGCGCCTTCAGACTCAAGAATCTTTAAGACTGTAAGGTTAGTGTTGGCTTTAGCTGCATAATAGATACGCACATACTTGTAATTGTTAAGAAGAGCGGTGTGGAGTCGGTTGTAGTTGTCTCGGATGCGCTTTTCGCTAAGCACGTACAGCGGCGTATCGTACTTTTCAGCCAGAGCCTTGACTGATATGCCGTCGAAGTAGAGGTTGCCTTTGCGGTCTTCCAAGGGCTCACGAAGCTTTCTCTTAGCCATGCCAAACACCAGACAGTAGCTGAACCATTGTAATTTAGGCTAAACCGTTAGCCACGTACAATTCCGCGCTAAGAATGCCTCCGCCCGCTGCACCCCGAACCGTGTTATGTCCAAGGCACATGTACTTGAAAGTCATGATAGGGTCCTTGCGGATTCTTCCCACCACGACGCTTTGTCCTTTGCCTGTGTCGCGGTCATAACGTGGCTGAGGACGATTCTTCTCATGCCGAACAACGATTGGCTGGGCTGGAGCAGACGGCAGCTTTAGCAGTTGCGGAGCGCCCCTGAAATCCTCGAACGCCGCCTCGATTTGCTCAATTGACGGGTCTTGATCAAGCTTTACGAATATAGATTCTAAATGGCCGTCTTTGACGTTAACGCGGTTGCAGCTGGCGCTAAGCTTGAAATCAGCGTTCTTTATTGCTCCATTCTCGAAAGTGCCGAGTATCTTCAGGGCTTCCGTTTCCATCTTTTCTTCTTCGCCTGAAATGAACGGGACAACGTTATCGATTATGTCCAACGAAGCCACGCCAGGATATCCTGCGCCGCTGAGAGCCTGCATCGTGGTCACTACAACTTGCCTAAGTCCGAACTGCATTAGAGGCTTTAGCGTAATCGCCATTTGGATTGTGCTGCAGTTGGGGTCGGTTGAAATGAAGCCTTTCCAGCCTCGACGTTGCTGCTGAACCTTGACGAGCTCAACATGGTCAGCGTTGACTTCAGGAATGATAAGCGGCACATCCTTTTCCATACGGTGCGCACTTGCCTTGCTGAAAACTGGGTACAGGGATGCAAATTCTGCCTCCACTGGTCCCGCTAAATCGCCCGGCAGGGAAGTGAACACTAAGTCAAAGTCGCCTGTCTTCTCGCATGAAACCACATCGATGTTTGCAACTGGCATTTCAGCAATTTCTTTAGGCAACTCGGTTTCCATCAGCCAGTTGGCTGCATCTTTGTATTTTTTGCCTGCTGACCGCTCTGAAGCTGCAAGCACCGAAATTTCAAACCACGGGTGTCCCTGCAGGAGCTGAATGTACCTTTGCCCTACAGCTCCAGTTGCGCCGAGAATGGCGACTTTGCGTTTATTTGTCATTGTTTATTCTTCCTTTGACCTTTCACTTATTTTCTTCCTTGATAAAAAAGTTAATGGTTCTAATTTAAGCCCAGCACATCAGCCATGCTGTACATTTTTGGTTCTTTCTGTTTACTCAGCCACTCTGCAGCTGTCACCGCTCCATCCACGAATACGTCCCTTGAGAAGGCTGTGTGTTCAATGCGTATCATCTCGTTTGGTCCTGCGATGATTATATCATGGATTCCGGGGACGCCGCCAGCCCGCAGCGCTGTAACCTCAAGCTCTTGGGGTGCACGCGGGCTTAATCCTTCCCGACCGTAGACAGTTGTGTTGTATCCACGAGCTTTTGCGATAAGTTCGCTTAGTGTTTTTGCTGTGCCGCTGGGTGCATCCTTTTTGCCTGTGTGGTGGATTTCGTTGATGCTAAAGTCATATCCGTTGGGAAATGCTTTGAATGGCACTGTTTCAAGCAATTTGAAGATTATGTTTATTCCAATCGAATAGTTGTAGGTGAATATGGCTGGAGACTTACCTTGGATAGCAGCGATTATCTGGCTTTTCTGTTCTGGTGTGAAGCCTGTTGTGCCTAGGACAATGGGTTTTCCAAGGCTCGCAACGGTAGGAATGTTCGCTAACTCGGCAGCTGGCATCGTAAAGCTAACATACACGTCGGCAGCAGTGACAGCGTCCACTAAACGGTCAGGTCCAACCAACCTTGTCTCCTGAGGACTTATGCCCATCTCAGACAAGGATTGCCCAATCTGCGGGTGACCTGCACACTCGACGGCTCCACTGGTAGCCATGCCTCTTCGTCTAGCTTCCTGGATTATTTTTGTACCCATCCTGCCAGCGGCGCCTGCAACGCAAAGCTTTGGCTTGGATGCATCTATTTCAGGCATCTTAAGCGTAGTAGAGTCCCTCCAAGTACTTATCGTTGTATAGTCGGTCGTTTAGGTCTACGTCGAAGAATTCAGCGATAGGCTGGAATATCTGCGGGTTGGCTTCGTACACTTTCCGAGCGCTCGTGAGCACAACTTCTAGGCCTGTGCGGGTCATTTTGCCCAGAGGCTGTCTACAGGGTCCAGAAGGCATGCCAAGCACGTTCATCAGCGTCTTGTAAGCAAGCGGATTGCGAGCTCTGCACGTTACCGGTCCGTAAGGTGTTTGCTCTTGAGTTTTTACAGTGACTATCCCAAAGAGCTGCCTGAGTGCTTGGTCAATTACGCTTGCAACTTCTTCGTTGCCATCCAACAGGTAATGCACCATATCTACGACTGCGGCGGGAGCAACGTTTGAAACCACAGATATAACTCCGCTGGCCCGAATGTCTGGGGAAACCATCATAGTATACGTCTTATCATCGTCGCCGCTGAGAATCTCGAAGTCTTGACCACAAAGTTGTCTTGTCAACTCCATGTTCTTAAGGTCACCTGTGGCTTCCTTCACGCAACGCACATTGGGGAACTGGTGGTGCAGAGTAGCGAGGTCTTGGGGAAGCAATTGAGTCCCAGTTCTGCCGGGAATGACGTATGGGATGATTTGGACGTCGGTGAACCTGCGCGCGATGGGTTCGATGTATTCTTTGCGAATTTCCAAAGAGCTTGGACCGTTATAATAAGGATCAACTAGCAGTACGTTTCTAACACCGACGTTTTGGGCGTGGGCAGTGGCATCAATAGTCTCTTGCGTAGAGTTGCTTCCTGTACCAGCGATGGTTACGGCTTTCCCTGCGTATTCACAAGTTTTCTCGATTACTGAGTTGTGTTCATTCCAATCTAGTGTGGGGCTTTCACCTGTTGTGCCAACGGCTAGTATACCTTTGACGCCGTTTTTTATCTGGAAGTCTATTAGCTGTTGTAATCCTTCGTAATCGACTTGGCGATGACGATTCATGGGAGTTATTAACGCGGTGTAACAACCACTAAATGTTGTCATTTCCGAATTCCTCTTTGTTAATAGTGAATTCGTTTATTCAGTATTTAACTGTTGCGCTTTACAGAATAATTTTACGAAAAACGTATCAATCTTGTATCTGAATTATTCTGGAGCTTTTGTTTCCTTAGTTATACCTTTTAGGGTCTCGATAGCACGTTTAAGAAACCCAGCATCCAGAGACGGGTCAGCTCTAACATTTTTACCGTCAATTGTAAAATCAGTATAAAAAACGTTATTTCTCGTATCGAAATCAACTATCTCATCTCCCTCAAATACTGGCGCCTCAAAACCGGTTCATCAAAAACTGCCGAATTTAACCACTGGCATACTAATGGCAGGTTATCTGATGCAATTTTAAATTTTGTTTGATGTTTCCTATATCCTTCTTTATATGTAATAATGACTTCACCGTTGACTAATGGAGATTGACTTAACAACAAAAATTTTCCATACTCCTCAAAAGCAAATAGGTATAACCCAGTGCATTGCTTAGAAGTATTTCGGCTGAATCTAAAAGAGCTGGGACGTTCTTGAGTGTTTCATTCATTATCTTTTTCCATAATGTTTCGTTTATCTGTATTTTCTTGACCCACTGCCTATTCACTTTTAGCATAGCTTATTAGCTAGACAATATTGTTTAAAAATTATTCATAAGCATCGATCATCTTTTCAGGCGGTGCCACATGATAAGCGCAAAAGACCCCGTCATAATTGTCGTAAAGTTCTCTAAAATAGCCGAGCGCCTCTTCCAGCGTTAAAGCTGAAGGAATAATCTTAACAAAGTTATCTGTGCGGACAAGGTCAACAAGTCGCCCCGATTCCCTTTTTACAATTTGAAGCCTCAAGCTATGTGGTCCAGCCTGAAAAATGGCTACATCACCTCTATAGGGCTTGCCTTTTCGGATATCAATCGTTTTTTTGCCCTGTTTGAGCCATTGGAATACTTCTTTTTTGGTACGGAGAAGCGGCACTCTGTCACCTTGGCTTTTGATTGGTGAACGACTAAAAGATAAATGTTAAGTCTAAAATCGAATACTGGAAATGAAAAATTTCGGGGAGAAAAACGTAGAGACGATTGCTGATTTTACCCTTTGCCTTTTTCTTCTTTGCCGAAGTACTTTGTCCACTTTAGCTTGCGTGCATCGCGTTTGAATGCTAAGCTGCTTTTCTTACATTTGCTGGAGTCGAACCAAAGTATTGAGCCGTCGTTTTTAACGTACATCATGCCTGTGCCAGCTGGAAAATCAGCCCCACAGAACGAACATTTTCTCGGTTTTGGCATGAGAATTTCTCCGTTTCAGTTTATCTTGTGATCTTCTTTGCTTCTCGTTCGGTTTCTCGTAGCATGAGGATGTCTTGAATGCGTACTGGTCCTTTAACGTTGCGTGTGATGATTCTGCCCTTATCTTTTCCTTCCATGATGCGAACGCGGACTTGTGTAATTTCGCCCGTGACACCTGTTCTGCCGATTATTTGAATAACTTCAGAGGGAATTAGTTCTTCTGCTGTTTCTTTACTACTCATTACTGAGTTCCTCGTTTAACCTGGTCGATGCGCGTGATGATTTCTTTGATTAATCCGGCTGCTTCGCCTTCTCTCATAATACAGGCAGCTGCACACGGGACGTCTATGCCGATGGATTTGCCGAGTTGCTCTTTGCTCGGAACGAAAACGTACGGGATCTTCCGCTCATCGCAAAGAAGCGGTAGGTGCGCAATAACTTCTGGCGGGTCAACATCTTCTGCTATAACGACAAGTTTTGCTTGGCTACGTTCAACGGCCTTTGTGGCCTCGTTAGTTCCTTTCCTAACTGATCCTGACTTAGAAGCAATCGTTAGGGCTTCATAGGCTGCATCTACGATTTCTTTTGGAACTTCATACTTTACATAGAATGGTTTAGACATACTTTCTTAGCCTCACCCTTTTAAGGCACAGTCTTATCCCCACTTCCTATTTAATAATCTTTCGACTAAAAAACTCAAACTGAGACCTTGTGCTTATATATCGTTTAGAAAGATTTAAATTTCCAGTCACGCTCACGTACATGTTTTTCGAGAGGGGAATTGCGTTTGCAAAGATTGGGCAGGGTGTCAAATGTATCTCCTTCAGGAAACGCCATAGTTAAAGCAGAGCATGCCCCGAAAATCGGCTCCGAAGTCGTCGACGAGAATCTAGTTGTTATCGGTAAAGTGTTTGATATTATAGGCCCAGTCTCAGCGCCTTATGCAGTGATTAAACCAGTTGTCAAAGATCCGGTCAGATTGTTGAATAAGCCACTTTACCTGCTTCTCTCGAAAACGAAACGGAGCAGAAGAGAGAATGAGCAGAGAAAGCAAGTTACGTGAACAAGTAGATCAAGATCAACCTGCAGTTCAGGCAGAGCCTTACAGAGCACGAGTTTGCCCTGAATGCGGTAGCACAAGACTTATGCACGATTCTGAAGCCGCCGAAATTGTTTGCATGGATTGCGGGATTGTTGTGCAGCAAAAACTCGCCGATCGTGGACCTGAATGGCGAGCTTTTGATGACGAGCAAAGGTCAAAACGCACCCGAGTTGGGGCACCCCTAACATACACGATTCATGATAAAGGCTTATCAACGACTATTGATTGGCATGACCGTGATATCTACGGTAAAAGTCTTTCACCTGGCCAGAAGGCGCAGGTTTACCGATTACGCAAGTGGCAAAGGCGCATTAGAGTCTCTGATGCAACCGAGAGAAATTTGGCGTTCGCACTATCGGAAATCACGAAGATTTCTAATAACTTGAATTTACCCAAAAACATTCTTGAAACTGCCTCGGTCATTTATCGTAAAGCAGTTAAGGAGCGGCTTATCCGGGGCAGATCCATCCAGGGTGTTACTTCAGCGGCGATTTATCTTGCTTGCCGGCAATGCGGTTTGCCCAGGACGCTCGATGAGATTTCTCAGTCCTCAACTGTTAACAAGAAAGAAGTTGGAAGAAGCTACCGTTTCCTAATTCGAGAACTAAACTATTCTATTCCGCCCTTGCGACCGAGCCAATACATAACCAAGTTCTCTAACCAACTCACCATGCAGGGTAAAGTAGAAGAAATCGCCCATAAAATTCTAGCCGCGGCTAAAGAACTTAAGCTTACCTCAGGACGTGGACCCACTGGCATTGCTGCAGCAGCAAGTTATGTTGCGTCAGTCTTGACGGGTGAACGTAAAACACAGCGGGAAATCGCTGAAATTGCACAGGTCACCGAGGTTACCATTCGCAATAGGTACAAGGAACTCGTTGAACGCCTTATGTTCCAGATTAGTATCTAACTGTAAACTGGCGGTTTGCAACGGCTAATATCCCAAAAGCTAAAGATAAGCCAAAGATATCGGAAACAATTGCTAAGCTTGAGAAGATACAATTAGGACTAAAACAAAACTTAGCGAACCTGCACGTAAAACTTGAAACTTTTGATTCTAAGCCTCAGTTTCTAAGCAGCATCGCTGGAGCGCGAGTAGAGGCTGAAATGCGTGCAAACAAGCTTGAGGCTGAAGTTAAAACTTTGCGTGAGGAACTTCAAGCCATAAAAGAGCTCTTGGGCTTAAGTGTGAGAAAGGATTCAGCTGGTAATTCATAGTTCAGTTATAGGTATTTTTTTAAGTAACTACGATGCTATGCTAACCCATGCCCTACAAATTCACCTTTGACCTCTCCAAGGTACCTAGATTCTTCTTTACTGAACTCACGCTTCTGAGTTACCAGAAGGGCATGCATAAAAGTTTCTTAAATAAAGCGAACGATTTAATTCTAAAGTTTCGGATTCAGGAGGCTACGGGGCTCAACCTTTCAGACGCCGTGGTTTTGCTTGAGGATCTTATTGATTTGCAAGCAATCAACATTTTGGAGAGAAGTAAATTTCTGCAAAGTAAAAGCCGTGCTCTTTTTCTACCACATTGCTCGCGTAAGTATATGGATAACCGGTGTAAAGCAACTTTCAATGCAGAAATTCCATCCTATACCTGTGCTCACTGTAGCGAAGATTGCTTGATACATAAAGCGGATAAATTCGCAAAAAAGAAGGGCTATGACATCTACGTCTTGCCAGGTGGCTCTTGTATACCTAAAATTCTCAAGAGCCATAAATATGAAGGGATTGTGGGAGTGGCGTGCGGGGAAGAAATGAAAATGCTAAGCCCTTTGTTGAACGGGATGGGTGTGGCTGGGCAAGGTATCCCCTTGATTAAGAACGGTTGCGCAAACACCCTTTTTAACATGGAAACACTAGTAAAAGTGCTTTCAGACGCCGATTAAACGCTTAAGCATGTGCTTAGGGCTAGGTAAAGCTTATAATTCTAAATAACCCCAAGTGTATTGTCTGATTTGAATGCCTTCTAAGAAAGCAGCCCCAGAAAAAAATAGGTCCAAAAAAACACAGGAGAAAAAACCTAAATTTTACCGCACGGGCGAAAAATGTCCTGAATCGGGTTTATGGACGCATTTCTGTAAAAGCAAGGGTGAAAAAGCAACCATACCTTTATCGAGGACTGAGACCTTTCCGCCTTGCCGAACTTGCGGTTCTGTAAAATGGACATTGGTTATGGCAGCTTGACCCTGTTTTTTGCTTAGCATAAAGCTTTGAAACATCAACTCCTACATGCGATGTTAATTTACATGGAGAAATGATGTTTTGTCGGGCAAAGTTTAAAAGGTATATTACAGCGGAGGATGTGGCTATGGCATTAGCCTTGGCGTGTACCCGAACCGCAGCCAATTGGATGCTGATAATGCCTGCTTAGCAATCAATGAGGCTGACTGAATTACGATGAAAGGGCTTGAATTCGTCCTTTTGGCTATAGGCGCAGTAATCGGTGCGTATTCACGATATAGAATTGTTGAGTCGCCCATTACGTTAGGCAATATGCCGGTTAATGTTTTGATCGTTAATGTTCTTGGCAGTTTTATTTTGGGGTTGTTTTCAGTAATTTCTTTGGCTTTTAACTTAGACCCTAAGTACACGTTGTTTGTGACTGTGGGTTTTTGTGGTTCGTTTACAACTATGTCGTCGTTCGAGCTCGAAACTGTTAATCTTGTGGATAGTCATCGGCTTGGCCTTGCGGCATTGGATATGGCGGCAAATGTGGGTTTATCTTTTATAGCAGTTATCGGTGGTAGATTGTTAGGGACTGCGGTAATGGAGAGGATCTTCTGGTGAGAATGAAGATGTGGGATCTCACGATCAGGATAAAGAGGAATGATGAAGTAGGTGGCAAACGGCTGCAGGTGCTCATTATGGACTGCCTCAATAAAGCAGGCATCGCTGGTGCAACGGTTTGGACTGGAGTCAACGGGTTTGGGAAAAGAGGCAAATCCACCCTGCACATTGAGGGGATTTCAGTTAACATGCCCCTAATAATAGAGGTTATAGATACACAGGAAAAGCTGGAGCCACTTTTGCCTGAGCTAAAGATGATAATAGGCGACGACGGCTTGGTTACTATCCAAGAAACCTACGTTATATAATCGGAAATCAGCGTTCTTCAGATGGAACAGCTTTTCTCAGCGGCTTTAATACTTAAAGCTGGGTCTGGGCTTGGTCTGCTTGGAAATTGAAGGGTTCTAGTTTAAGGAAGCTATATTTTTTACTATTCATTGTTGCTTTATTTAACGACTTTTCCTTCCTTTTTTGGTGTATCAATTTTGGGTTCATTCAGATACCTTCCCAACCAAACCCTAACGCCGCCAGCATAGAATCATGGATCGCATGTGGCAAAAGATACCTACACCACACCATTGCAGCCCCGAAAGACAACGCAAACACAAAAAGCAGCCGCCCTCACCAACAATCTTGTGGCAACCACAAAGCCGCCACACCCACACAAAGCTTTCGATGCAAGCATCCATTGAAGCAATATAAAAGTTCAAAGTAACCCTAAATTGCTTTTCTAATCATTTAGCAAAGGCTAACCCTTACAACGCAAACCCTTAAAACTCTATTCAGCATATCTCTTGAACCCCGTAAAGAACAACAACACTGAGAGGATGGCACACGTTGGCAACGAAAATCTCCACATTGGACTTCTGCTACGAGAACTCAATGGTGAAAATCGTGGCCAACCGCAACTGTCCCGAAATCAAGCTTGCAGGACTCACCGTTGGACCCTTCGACGAAGGCAACGAATATGAAGTATATTTTTGGGTTGCAAAAGAACTAGCCAAAGCAGGCATGGTTCATTTCAGAGAAGAAGACATTCTCGACGCCACAAAACTCTATAAAGCCCAGTGGAAAGAAGGCGTACAAATCCCCGGACAAATCTCTGAGTTGCCAGAAGATTTTTACCCCAAACTCCGCAGGTTCCTGTTAGAACTCAAAGAACAAGCCACTCAAACCCAACAATCAGAGAAATTTCAAGAGTGCGATAGAGTTAAGCAACTTGCCAGAGACATCGTTAACTCGAGACTTAAAAAAATCATCGCTCTCTCCTCAGCCCCCGGGCAAACTGATCAAGTCTTAAAAAGACTAACGGACGAAGAAAAACTCATCTACCAGCAACTTTTAAAAATAATCTCCGAATGGAAAGCAAAGATTCTACAGAACGGAGCCGAAAAGTGACATGGCTGACCAAGCACTCACAATCGACCCCCAGCAGCGGTTCCAAGAATTCTTCAAAAAAGAAAAGTATAGACAACGCATCGCCCAGTTAGCCATCAGCGGCAAAGCCTCATTAACCATTGATTTTGAAGAACTCTACGGATTTGACCAAACCCTCGCCGAACTTCTGCTCAACAAACCCGAAGAATACCTCCAACACGCTGGCAAAGGGGCATACGAACAACTCCGCATTGAAGACGCTGAATATGCACAAAAAATAGAAAAAATCACCGTCAGAGTCCAAAAGCTTCTAGGTAAAGAACAACTACGTAAACTCGGCTCCAAGCAAATGACCAAACTCGTCATGGTCGAAGGCATAGTCGTCCGAGCCACTCCAGTCCGCCCCATGGTTCAAGTCGGAGCTTTCAAATGCAAACGTTGCGGCACCTTAAATCAAGTTGAACAAACTGGACAATTCCTCAAAGCTCCAGCCGTATGTATGGCGCCAGATTGTGGCAGGGACGGACCATTCGAATTCAGCCAAGAAGAATCCACATTCATAGACTCACAAGACCTTCGGTTACAGGAAAAACCCGAGGATTTACCTCCTGGACAACTCCCGCGGACATTAGCCGTGAAGCTCGTCGGCGACGAAATAGTTGATTTAGCGAGACCAGGCGACCATGTGTCCATAGTCGGTATCGTCCGCGCATTTGCCCCGTCCCTTATGGGCATGGGGAAACTCCGAACCTTCATCCTCCAACTTGATGCCAACTCTGTAGAGGTGCTTGGCAAAGAACCCGAAACCTCACCGCCGACTCCCGAGGAAGAAGCAAAAATCCTCGAGCTATCACGGGACCCTTGGGTACACCGCAAAATCATGAGCTCCATCGCTCCATCCATCTTTGGTTACGAACACATCAAAGAGGCCATAATGTACCTGCTTTTTGGCGGAGTCTCCAAAAGCCTCCCAGATGTCAACGTTAGAGGCGAAATGAACGCACTACTGATCGGAGACCCTGGGACCGCCAAATCACAGATGCTGCAGTATGTGGCAAGAATTGCACCTAGGGGTCTGTATACGTCTGGTAGAGGAACCACTGCAGCAGGCTTAACCGCAGCAGTCGTTCGCGAGAAAGGCGGCAGCATGTCGCTCGAAGCAGGTGCGCTCGTACTAGCTGATAAGGGAATAGCCTGCATCGACGAAATGGACAAAATGCGTCCTGAAGATCGCGTTGCCATCCACGAAGCCATGGAGCAACACACCGTTTCTGTGGCAAAAGGAGGCATTGTTGCGACGCTTAATGCGCGAACTGCTGTGCTTGCGGCTGCTAACCCTTCGTTAGGCAGGTATGAACCTAACCGGACAGTAGCAGAAAACGTGCCTTTGCCAGTCACCATACTTTCCCGTTTCGACTTAATCTTCGTGTTGCGTGATGTCCCAAACAAGGAAGCTGACGGGAAAATGTCTCGTCATATTCTAGAAATTCATCGTCGAGGTATGAGTCCCGTTGAAGCCCAAGTGAGCCCTGAGCTTTTGCGTAAGTATGTTAGCTATGCCAAGGGCATCAAGCCTGAGCTTAGCAATGAAGCACTTAAACGGCTCAGCGACTTTTATTTAGCTATGCGTTCAGCCAGCGAAACCGAAGGCTCACCCGTAGCAATCACCGCTCGCCAGTTGGAGTCGCTTGTTCGGGTTGCTGAAGCCAGAGCTCGAGTTGCGCTTCGCAAAGAAGTCACTGCTGAAGATGCTGAAGCAGCCATTGCAATCATGAAGCGTTCGCTTGAGGAAGTTGGCATTGATATGTCCTCCTATAAAGTAGACATCGATTTGATTATGACTGGCAGACCGAAAAGCATCCGAGATCGCTTATCTGTGGTGCTGTCAACGCTCATGGCTATGGAGAAAGTAACAGGCATCGTTGAGAAAGAAGCACTGGTGAATGAGTTGGAAACTAAGCATAAAATCCCGCGTGGCGAAGTTGAACGCATGATAAGCCAGATGCTGCGTGAAGGCACCATATATGAGCCACGCGAAGGATGCCTAAAGAAAACTTAGAAGGACATGCACCATGAAGCCAGTTGTTGTCGTTGCAGGAACAAGACCTGAAATCATAAAAATGGCGCCGATAATCCGTGCGCTAAAAGAAGCACAACTCCCATACGTGTTTGTGCATTGCGGCCAGCACTATGACTATAACATGGCGCGGCAGTTCATCGAGAACCTAGAGCTTGACGAACCCGACTATTCGCTTAAAATTGATGCTTCTTCTCCAGGAGCGCAAACGGCGGAAATCATGGCGAAGACTGATCAGTTGCTAGCAAAGGTCGAGCCATCTATCGTTTTAGTGGAAGGGGATACTAACAGTGTTTTGGCAGCGGCGCTTGCAGCAAACAAACGTTTTATTCCTATTGGGCACGTGGAAGCGGGGTTGAGGAGCTTTGATTTGCGTATGCCAGAGGAACATAACCGCCGTTTAACCGACCATATAGCAGAGTTTTTGTTTGCACCAACCGAGCGGGCTAAATCAAATTTACTTAAAGAGAATGTCTGGGGAAAAATCTTTCTCACAGGCAATACAGCCATTGATGCTGTAAACCAGCATTTGCCCATAGCCGAAAAGAACTCCCAAATCATGGAAAAAATTCCTTTCCAAACCTTTGCTCTGGCAACGGCGCATCGTGCTGAAAACGTCGATAACGTTGAGGTCCTTGAGTCGTTTATGGAGGTTTTTTCGAAGTCGCCATTGCCGATTGTTTATCCGATGCATCCGCGAACAAGGAAGCGTTTGCAGGAAAATAACATGCTTGCTGACATGGAGGCACTAAAGAACGTGCTGGTTTTGCCGCCCTTGGGGTATTTGGATTTTTTGGTCTTAATGAAAAACTGCAAACTCATAATAACTGATTCGGGCGGTATCCAGGAGGAAGCTACTGCTCCAGGCATAAAGAAACGTGTTTTGGTTATTCGTTTGTCAACTGAACGCCAAGAAGCAGTTGAAGCAGGGTTCGCTCTGGTGGTTGGGACTGACAGTAAAGCAATTTTAGATGCTATGGAAGAAGCTGCCGCAAACCAAACTACACTGCCGTCTGTTTCCCCGTTTGGGGATGGCACTGCCGCACAGAAAACTGTCGATATAATAAAGAAGAGTTTTACTTAGGATATGTAAGTTGTTTTCTTGTCCTCTTGCTTGCGGGTTTCTTCAGCTTGCAGGGCACGTTTGGCTTCGATTTGCTGCAGGCGGGTAACCATAGTCTCTGCCCTTGTGATTTCTTCGTTTAAGCCTGTGAGGTCCAAATCGAAGTTGAAAGCTGATTTTAGCACCTCTAACACACTTTTTGCGGCAAGGGGATCTGGCAGATAACCGCGTGTTTCACCCAGTAAACAGAGGGCTTCGATTTTCTTGAATTTAGCTAAGCCAAGGATGAGCCCGGCAGTGCCGACTATGGGACTACCTGAAGCGCTTAATGTTGCACCTGCTTGGAGGGCTTTGTTTACCATTTCGGGGCTGGTTGCTGCAATGTAGACTTTGGGTTTTTCTTTGGGTTCCATTCGGTAGCCGCCGATGGTTGCGATTGTTTTTACGCCGTGTTTTTCGCTGAAGTCGAGCATGCGGTCTGCGATTTCGTATTGTCCTTCGATAGTTTGGCTTTGGCTGTCGCCTGTGAAGAGGATTAGGTCGTTGCCTTTAGGGTTTTGGTGGTAGTAGAAAGCGCCACGAAGTAGTCGTACGTTACCCTTTTTGTTGACGAGCACGAAGTAGGGGAAATGCGGCGAATAGAGGTAGGCGATTTTTTTGGCTTTAAGCTGTTTTATTAGGTAGCGTAATGCGATTTTGCCGACTAACCCAAGCCCAGGTAAGCCTTCGATGAGGACAGGGTTGTTGGGTTGGATTTGAGTGAATTCTTTGATGTAGGTTTCTTTCAACGTTCTTGGCTCCTTTTCATTTCCATTCGATACTTTAGGTATTTATCATCTGGGGAAAATTTTGCTGGATGAGGGATTTTGACTGGCCCACCGCATGCTGGGCAGGTTTTCTTGTTGAGGGTGTATGTTTGGCAATTTACGCATTTGCGCAATTGATAGACCACTATTTTTCCCTTCTGAAGTTTCCTGTTCCGCCTGCCTTGGTTATGTACGTGACCACGGCTTGGGCTGTTTTTTGCAGGACTTCTTCCGCGCGTTTATAGTTTTCCGCTTGGACTTCAACGCTGTATTTGGGTGCAGCGATAACGTAGAAGGTAACGTTGGCATTTTTGGTTTTTTCAGCTTTTGCTTTGTTGAATGCTTCTTTGATTATTTTTACGCCATTGGGTTTTGCGACTCTGATTTCTAGCACGCCTTTTACGTTGACCATCTTCACGTGGATACGTTCTTTGGCAACTTCAGCAAAGGTTTTGGCGAAGTCTGCTGGCACCCCGATTTCAGTTAGGGCTTCTGGTCCCTCTATGGCTGCTTTTTCGAAGCCTTCGTATAAGCCGAGTTTTTCTTCTATGAGTGCGCCGGCTTTTTGGTAGACTTCTTCACTGCTTAAACCAAGTTTTTCTGCGACCCCTCTTAGAAGAGATTCGGCTTTGCGCTCTTTCTTCCAAGAAAGGATTTTTTCGATGCGCTCGCGTTTGGTGACCCGTCTAAGCGAAAGGTCAATGTGCCCTTTTTCCAAATCGACACGTAGAACTTTGAGAACTACCTTTTGTCCTTCGCGGACAAAGTCACGGATGTTTCTTATCCATGAAGATGAAATTTCGGAAACATGCAAGAGCCCGCGTTTTTCGTATTCATCGAGTTTTGCGTAAGCACCATAGTCGGTGACGGTTTCGATGGTGGCGATAACGAGGTCGCCGACTTCTGGCCATTGGGGCTTACGCTCAGCCATGGTGTGGGCTTCCTTATTCGAGGATGTTGAGGACTTCGCCGTTGATTTTTGCTCTTCCGCCTGTTGGTGTGGCGAGGGTTTCTCCGCATACGTTGCAGGTGATTGTGTTGACTGCGTTGCTGAATATGAGTTGTTCATTGCCGCATTTTTGGCATTTTACGCGGAGGAAAACGCTTTTGGGTTTGGGGATGAGTTTGTTCCAATCCGACATTTTGGTTTTCTCCTATTGTATGACTAGTTTTCTTAGGCGGATGCCGTCTTTGTGGCGCATGTAGTTGCAGACTTTGCATTTTAGTCTGAGCGTTTGTTTTTTTGTTGTTTTGGCGAATTCTCTTTGTAGAGGATATTTTTGTCCGCCGTAACCCTTCTTTTCTCGTTCATGGTGGCGTTCACCTTTAGCGAGTGCTCGGCGTTTGCCGGCTTTGTAGAGGGTTACACTATGAAGTTGGTGAGCCTTACATTTTGGGCAGTAAGTTTTAACTTCTTTAGGAACATTCAATTAATTCACGACCAGCTTCCGATTAAAGAAACATACGCATTCTTATACTTTTTCGCTTTTCTTGTCAAAACTCGCTACCTTCGAACGCCCTTAGTACAACAGCTAAGGTGATGACAGCTCAGTTGGTGCTTTAGATCAGTTCTTTTGGAGTAAGTCCTGTTTGGAGTGCTGACGTAGTGTGTGTTAATTCCCTTTTTATGTGGATGTGGCGGTTCTGGGGGTGCCACAAGATTGTTTGTGGTTGCGGTTGCTTTTTTGGTTTGGGCTGTTTTGGTATGCCTATTTGTGTGTGGGATAAGTGTTTTTCTCCACATACTCTGCATAGTTTCATGTTGTGTTCGGCTGGTTGTGGGTGTGGTGGCATGTTGAAGGAACCTAAGATTGTCACGTCGCGATGGGAAGAAAAGCTGTTAAGAAAAACAATCAAGTGAGCAGTAAAGTGATCGAGCCGTGGGATGCAATAATCATTTATGTGAGTAAAAACTAAGTAAAACATGGGTGACTATGTATTGATTGATTGGTCCCAAAAAGAATTGTTGATTTTGGCTTTTGACCATCGAGCATCTTTTATCGAAAAACTCTTTGAAATCAAGAACCGCAAACCGACCACTGAAGAGAAACGGCAAATTGAACAGTACAAGCAAATGATTTTTGAAGGTTTCACTTTAGCGCTAAAGAAAGGCGTACCTAAAGACATTGCGGGTTTGTTGGTGGATGAAGAATTCGGAGAGCTAGTTCTGCGAGAGGCAAAGAAAGGCGGCTACAACTTTGCCATGCCGGTGGAGAAGTCGGGGCAGGATGAATTTGATTTTGAATACGGCGAAGACTTTGCTAAGCACATAGAAGAGTTCGATCCCACATTCGTAAAAGTCCTTGTACGTTATAACCCAGACAGTGACGTTGCACTCAACAAACGACAACTCACAAGGCTTAAACTGCTCAACAATTACCTAAAACAAAAAGATCGACCCTTCCTCTTTGAACTCATCGTCCCAGCAACTGCAGCACAATTGGCAAACCTTGGCGGATCAAAAGAAAAGTACGATCAAGAACTACGCCCAAAGCTAATGGTGGATTGTTTGAGAGATATTCAAGCTGCAGGCGTGGAACCCGAAATCTGGAAACTTGAGGGAGTTGATGATCCTGCGAGCGCTAAGGCAGTGGTGGCGCAGGCTCAGATCGGCGGACGCAAAGTAGGAGTTATAACTCTAGGACGAGGAGAATCCAAAGAGAAGGTGCAGGAATGGCTTAAAGTCGGCGCTAAAATACCAGGCATTATCGGGTTTGCTGTTGGCAGAACTATCTTTTGGCAACCGCTGGTTGATTTTCGAGCGGGCAAAATTAATAGGGACGAAGCGGTTAAGAGAATCGCTCAGAACTACGTTGAATTTACTGAGTTATGGTTAAATGAACGTGAAAGGTGAATAGCATGACATCTCTTAGATCTTTATCTCCGTCTTTGACGAGAATTACGACTGCGGCCGCCGTTGGTGCAGCACTTCATATAGGTAAAGGTGACCCAGATAAAGTTGATCAAACAGCCCTGGATTTTTCAAGAGCAGTGCTCAACCAAACAGAAGTTGACGGCGAAGTCATATGCTGCGAAGGACCCAAAGACAACGCACCCGCTTTTAGCTACCGAGAAAAAGTCGGTACTGGCAACGGACCCAAAGTGGAGTTTGTGGTCGATCAAGTGGATGGAACAACTGCAACCTCGAAGGGTAAGAAAGACGCTATCTCAGCTTTGGCGTGTGCTCCAGCGGGTTGCTTGCAAGTTTTACCTGACGATGGATACTATTTTAAGATTGCAACGGATGGGCGTTCTAAAGGAAAGATCTCTTCTGATATGTCGATCGAGGACATCGTGCAAACTGTGGCCTCTGAGAAGGATTTGTTGCTTTCTAATTTCACCGTCATCATGCTTGAACGTGAGAGACATCAAGATTTGCTTTTGCGGTTAAGAAAGATGGGTGTGAGAATCATCCTCATCGCCGATGGTGACATAGCGGGTTCAATCGTTACTTGCTTGCCTGACTCAGGCATTGATTTACTCGTCGGGGCTGGTGCAGGCGCGGAAGCAACAATAGCGGCTACTGCGGTGAAGTGTCTGGGTGGAACGATGCTTGTTAAAGTGTGGAAAGATAAAAAAGACGATGCAAACCGTTTGAATAGATTACGTGCTGCAGGCGTGGATATAGAAAAAACCTACACTGAAGAAGAATTAGCCAAGGGTAACGAGCTTATTTTTGCTGCTTCAGGCATAACCAAGGGTGAAATGCTCGATGGCGTACGATTTACACCCACAGGTGCAATCGTCAACTCTATCTGCACCAGGCTACCTAGCGGAACTTTGGAAAGATCACAAACCATCTTAAAGTTTAGCGGCCACCCGGTATACAGCCAAATAACTTAGCTAAACTAACTTCCCTTTTTTTGCGAAGAGGTTTTTTATTCAGTTGGGATTGGTTGACCAGCCAGTTTCGCCAACTCAAGATAGCGTTGTTCAACTATGCCTCGTAGTTGCCGACGCAGGTCTTCTCCGACTATGTTTTTTTGTCTTATCAGAGCAGTTTTATGACTTAGTTCTTCGTCGCCTAGTCCTTTAAACCAAGCTTCGAAATCGCCTCGTTTAACGTGGAATTCTATTGAGGCTATATCGGCGCGTTCAAGTTTGTTACAAAAATCTCTTAGGCTGTGCGCATGGAGGTTTAGTGGTTTACCGACAGCTGCATAGAAGTTGAAAGCTTTATCATGAGGTGCATATGACAATATGGTGATGGCCTGTTCTTTAGTGGTTTGGGGTATGCCGAGTGCTTGTTTACCTTTGGCTGTGATTATGTATTGTCCTTTTTGGGGTGTAGTGACGTAGCCATTTCGGATGAGGCCTAGCAGGTGTCCCATGGTTGGCTGGAATTCTTTTTTTGTTTCTTTAGCGATGTCGGCAGCCTTGAGTGGCTCATCGTTTAGCAGCAACAGCTGGAGTATTTCTTGTTTTTGAGGTGATAAACTCATAGTGTGCACCTTGCTTGTAGTTGTATGGAGAGCGTGGTAATCAAACTTTTCTGCTATTAAACTCGTTTTTATGGTTTTGGCGCTGGCAAGTGAAGAGAAGTAAAGCTTTAGTATGCTGTTTCATAATGCTATGTGATAACTGGTGACTTTGAGAAGATGAAGATCGCGGTTTTTGTATACGAATACCCTCCAAAAATTGTCGGTGGCTTAGGAACCTACGCAGCTGAAATTACTCGGAAGTTCGTACTTAACGATCACGATGTAACCGTTTTTACCATGAACGATGACGCTGGTTCATTGCCGACAAGAGAGATATGGCGCGGCATCGAAATCCACCGACCGCTCCACCTCGACGTTTCCGATTCTTTGCCAGATGTGATTGCCGAGGACATTCGCAAATGGGGCAGAGGCTTGCATTTGTTCGGGAAGCTCATGGTTTACAATTACCTGTCTGCGGCTAAGCTGGTTAATGAGTTGATTAAAAAAGAAGACATGAAATACGATGTGGTGGTTGCTCATGATTGGCTCTCGGCTATGGGCGGCATTACAGTGAAGCGGGAAACGGGGTTGCCGTTCGTTTTTCACGTGCATTCCACGGAGAAAGGACGTACCATGGGTACGGGTTCTAGCGTTGTTAGCAGCATAGAATTGCGAGCAGGCAAAGTTGCTGATTTGATTATCACGGTCTCATATGCCATGAAGGATGAGTTGATTCAGCTTGGTTTTCCGCGAGACAAGATTCAGGTTAGCTACAATGGGGTTGACCCGCAGAAATACAATCCTGAATCGGTTTCCAAAGCGGATATTGCACGTATTAGGGCTAAGTATGGACTCAAAGATGATGAGTTGATGATTCTTTTTGTCGGGCGATTAGTAGGCGTTAAAGGCATTGATAAATTAATCATGGCGATGCCACACATACTTACGAGGATTCCTAAAGCAAGGCTGGTGATTGTCGGTGTAGGGGACCTGCAGGAGTACCTCACCAACCTCACGCGAACGATCCGTTTGGACGAGTTTGTCAAGTTCTGCTTTGATTTCATCCCCGAAGAAGAAAGAATTTTGCATTACGCCGCCTGCGATGTGGCAGCGTTTCCTAGCCTCTATGAACCCTTCGGCATCGTGGCGCTCGAGGCCATGGCTATGGAGAAACCTGTGATAGTTGGGGCCGCTGGCGTGAGTGGCATGCGCGAAATCGTTGTCTGCTGTGGAGATGAGCAATGTGGCTACCATATTGACCCCAACAACCCTTCAGATATCGCATGGGGTGTAGTCAACGCGTTGGAAAACCCTGAGAAACGCAAGTGGCTGGGTAGAAACGGCAGAAAACGCGTCTTAGCAGAGTTCACCTGGAACAAAATAGCTGAAAGAACAATTCAGCTATATGAAACAATCGTTAAACGGTGAAGCATTGACTGCTGATTCTGATTTAAAACGTCGAGTGGCACGTGAGGCTGCAACCCTGCTTTATTTTGGCGCAGAAAAAGAATACAAACAAGCAAAAATTCGTGCTGCCGCTACTTTGGGCACCCATTTTTTGCCATCCAACCGTGAGGTCGCCTTGGAACTAAATCAAGTCGCAGAGGAACAGGAAGGTGCAAAACGAAGGGACCACTTAATTAAGATGCGTCAAGAAGCATTCGAAGTCATGAGGCTTCTCTGCGGGTTTTGCCCTGTGTTGATTGGCAGTGTCTGGCGAGGCACTATCAAGTTGGAAAGCGACATAGACATAGCTGTTTATTCAGATAAGCCTGAACAAGTTTTAGAAGTTCTCAAAGCAGGGAGCATAAAAATCTCTAAAACAGCATGGGCAACGGTCAACAAGCGGGGAATCACTTCTACGTCTTTTCACATTTATGCACTCACCCCTACTAAGCATGGGCTTGAAATAGTGGTTCGCAATCGTGAAGAGGCAACAAAGAAAAGGAAATGTGAAACTTTTGGCGACGAAATTAAGGGTCTAACCTTAAAAGAACTAGAAAAGACTTTGAAATGTGATCCAACCAAGCAATTCCTTCCGATGTAGCTCAGGCAAAACATTTGTTTTTGTCAAAAAGGCTGATTAACCTCAACTATAATTTTTAATTTGATGAATAATGGCGATAGATAAGAAGTCCTTAAAGAAGATGTTCCCGAACCTCTACCGTGAGCTTGAAGAAGGAGAAAACAAAATTTCTATAGATGCAGTGCGAAAGGATGCGTTGGCAGCGGAAGAGGAAGCTTACGAAGAATGTGTGCGCGAAGAAGAGCTTTCATCGAGCGCCAAGACTCCGGATAAGCTGCGCCATTTCAACCCTCAAGCCATCGATTTTCTACGTCGATGTGACACCGAAGCGCAAGCTGAAGAAATCATCGCTTACCTGCAAAAGAGAGGCGAAATTACCAAAGAGTACGCTGATGAACTGCGATGTCAGCTTAAAGGTGGTGGTGTGCGATGCTTTGGCCCAAAAAAGGAAGAAAATTATTATTTTAGGGAAGGCGGCTTACACTAATTATAAACTTGGCTACACCTATTCTCTCACACACAATCCTCGATGGTCTGTGTAACAGATTGCGTTTTGCTGCGTTGTGATGAAAAGAAAGAAAATATTGGTTGGTTATTCTCTGCTTGATAAGACTATGATGTAGTCTGCTGTGTCAGCGCACATGTCAGCGGCTTGCTCGATGAATTCGATTAAATCATCAAAAATCACCATAGCGCCGCAGTTCACTTGTGCACCGTACTTGACGAATAAGCTTTTCGTTTTTAGATATTCATTATCAATTTCATGCTCGATGTCACCGACTGCTTTAGCCTCTTTTATGGCTTCAGCGGGGTTCGAGGAAATTTTTTCAATGCTGCTTCTGAGCGTTTGGGCAGTTTCAACGAGCTTAGACGTCATATAAACAGTTTTTTTGGAAAGTTCATCTGGAATTTCGGCTTCAGCAAGCATTTCAAGACACCGAGCGGCATCTTTGGTGTGATCTGCAAGCGTATCCAACCGTTTAACAAGGTGCAAAAGGTCTTCGCGGTAATCAGCGACAAGTGCAGCTCCCTTAGACAGTTCCATGAATACGTCTGTGCGAAGGACGTCAACCTCTTCTTCTGCTTTGTAGAGGTTATCGATGAATTTTTTAGATTCCTTCATGTTCCTGTCGGCAAAGCTTTTGGTTGCCTTATGCAGCCAAGTAACTGTATCAAAGGCTTTGGTTATTTGATCATGAGCTAATTCTAAGCCTCTTGTTTTTCGGCGTTGCTCAAACCAATCGTAACTTTTTTTCTCCACCAACACCAACTCCGGTTGTTATAGCATTAATTCTAACTTGCAGATATAACCCTTGTCTTAATATGGCTTTCACTGTTAATCCTCAGGCGTTCTTCTGTTTTCTCATTTCAAGCAAACATCAATCGCCAAGAGCCAATCTAAAAGATCAGCATCCTTCGCCTTCGCTTGCTTTCTAATCGCTAATTTTTTCTTCATCGGTTTGCCCCTCAAACCATCAAACATGCTTGAAATACCAAGATGTTTGAACTTTAGCTGGGAATTTTTTCTTCTTTTTTATTCGCATGGTATTCTCGACTAAGCATATGCATCGTGCTCTATTTAGAATGTCCCAATAATCTATAGAGAACAATTTATGCTATATTGAAGATTTATTGTTCTGATAGAACAGCTTTTGCCAAAGCAACCTTATCCTTTAACGTTCTCATGAAAGTGTTGGTTACTTTCACTTTTATTCCCAGTTTCTCAATTCGTTCCTTTTCAGAGGCATCCAGGGTATCAATCACAAATACATCAAGGAAATCAGAGTACAATTTAGCAACTCCAAAGGCAGAAACCTCCAAGCCCAACCCACGCATCAGTTTATCCGCTGGACCCTTAATAGGCAAACCTGCAACGATGGGGCTTACTGCAACCACACGTGCGTTTGCACGCCTCAAAGCATCCCTGACTCCAGCCACGGAGAGTATTGTGCCGATGCTCACGATGGGATTGCTTGGGCAAACAACAACCACTTCCGCATCCAAAATAGCGTCCATGACTTCTGGTGAAGGTTTCGCAGTGGCTGAACCGACGAATTCGACGCCTAAAACATTACCTTGACATTGCCTCTTAACGAAATATTCCTCGAAATGCACTGAACCCTCTCTCAATCTAACGTGCGTTTCAAACCTATCATCAGTCATCGGCAAAACGTTAACCTTGAGCCCTAGCGATGTGCATATTTCACGGGTCACCTCTGTGAGAGTTTTGCCCTGCCTTAAACGGTGAGTCCGGTAGATATGCGTCGCTAAATCCTTATCGCCCAAAGAAAACCACGTGTCTTGCCCATATTTTCTGAACATATCGAGGCAGTGGAAACTGTCACCTTTGATTCCCCAGCCCTTCTTTTCATCCACAATGCCCGCTAACGTGTAAGCAACGATGTCAAGGTCAGGCGAGATGTGTAAACCAAACAGTTCAATGTCATCCCCTGTGTTAACAACAACAGAAAGCTCCTCTTGCTTTACGAGTCTGAGCATGCCGGTTAGGAGCCGAGCAGCGCCAACTCCGCCTGCTAAAGCAGTTATCAAACCACGGTCATCTCCTTAATGGTCGTGGCGATGTTCTTTTTCTGAAACCCAATACTGCAAGGAGGAGCCCGTTTCTGTTTTGATATGTTCCTTCTTGAAGACAGGCACTTCACTTTTATATCGCTCAACCGCTTCCTGCAACACTGGAAAAACATCCTGTCGGTGGCTACCGGCAACCACAACATAAACCAAGTCATCGCCAACCATGAATTCACCCAGCAGATGATGGATCTGTACGTTGATGATGCCCTGCTTATGCATTAAATCATTGCATATTTGATTGAGGACTTCGTTGGCTTTTTCCTCATAAGCCTCTATAGTGAGCTTCTCTACTCGCTCGTTTTCTAAGGTTTCGCCTCTTACTACGCCAATAAAGGTTGCTATGGCACCTGCTTTAGGATAGTTTGGGTCCTTCCTGATGTTGTTGATGGCATCTTGAAGGGTGAAGGTGCCTTTCGCATGAACACCTGCGTTAATCATCAAAACTTGCGCTCTCCCGATTAAAAAAGAAGAGTGCTCTGTCTAAAACTTTTTGCACTGAAAAGCAGAAAGGTTACCTAAGCGGTGGCTGCAATCGGTGCTTGTTGTAGGGGAGCAGAGATGAGTTTGGATTTGCGGATGCCTACGTGTCTTAAGGGCGCAACGAGTTTTGCTTGGTTGTATATGTCGGATGCAATTTTGCCCAGAACCATTTCCTGAACGAATTGGTCGAGTGTTAGGGCTGCGGCTTTTTCTTTGATGGTTTTCTCCATCATTTCACGGATAATCTTCTCTTGCGAGGTTTTTATGCGTGACAGCGTAAGCGCTGAAACGGCTATGCGGAGCTTGTAACCGTCTTTTGTGACTAAATTAAATAATCCATCAACTTTGGTGGTTCTTCTGCGTACGAGGCTTCTCAGGTAGTCGCGTGAGTACTCATGTCCCTTAAAGATGGTTTTAGCAGTTTTGCCTTCTACACTGTTTATCTGGAAGAACATTTTTAGGTAGTGATGGGAAAAATCGCCTGTTATGTCGAAGAGTGTGGCTTCAACCACTCTGCCAATCAACATTTTTTCTTCTTGCGCAGGGATGGAACCTAACTCAATGTTGCCAAAGAAGGATGGCGCGATAACCATGTACCAGGATTTTCCGCGCCATTTATCGCGAATGTGCTTTGCTGTTTTTGCTGGTTTTGTCGACAAGCTTATTTCTCCAAGCCTTCACAACATTCTCAAAGCAATATTAAAAGCTTTACCGTTTCCTAATTATTTTTTCTCTGTTGCCCATGTATTTTCTCAGCGCTTGAGGAATATTAATCGTTCCATCTGCATTTTGGTTATTCTCAAGTATAGCTACGATTGTCCTGCCTGTTGCAATGGCCGTTGAGTTAAGGGTGTGCACGACACCTTTGGGAGGAGCACCCTCTTTTTCTCGGTACTTGATGCCCAAGCGCCTGCCTTGGTAGTCGGTGCAGTTGCTGCATGAAACCACTTCACGGTAACCATTCTGCGCCGGCATCCACGCTTCAATATCATATTTTTTAGCTGCCACTGTACCAATATCTCCTGTGCAAACGTTTACAACGCGATACGGTAAACCGATTTTCTGCAGAAGTTCTTCAGCGTTTTGAAGGAGTTCTTCGTGAAGTCTTGCAGAATCTTCGGGCCTGCAGAAGATGAACTGCTCGATTTTGTTGAATTGGTGAGTGCGGAATATACCTCGCGTGTCTTTTCCATGTGCGCCTGCTTCCTTTCGAAAACAAGTGCTTATCCCCGCGAGTTTTATGGGCATGTCCTGTTCTTTAAGAGTTTCATTCATGAACATTGCTGCCATTGGGTGCTCTGAGGTTGCGATTAAATACAGGTCTTCGTTTTCAGCTTTGTAGAGGACGTCAGCAAAGTCAGCCAATGCAGTCACGCCTTCGTATGCTTCACGCTTCATCAAGTATGGAGGCAGAATCGGAGTGTACCCCTTACCCGTGAGGGTCTCGATGGCAAAGCTCATCAATGCCATGTCGAGCATAGCGACCTCGTTCTTAAGGTAGAAGAACCTTGCGCCTGAGACTTTCCCAGCGCGTTCCATGTCGATTTGATCAAGGCTAAGTGCCAAGTCGATGTGGTTTTTTATCGGAAAAGAAAACTGCGGGATTTTTCCCCAGGTTTTTACCTGCACGTTGTCATTTGAGTCTTTGCCAAGCGGTACCGATTCGTCAAGCAGGTTTGGCAAACGCATGAGGTAATCGCGTACCTTCTGCTCCTGTTCGGCAACCTGTTTCTCCAAAAGAGTAATTTTTTGGTCGATGTCTTGTGCCCTTGAAACTTCGCTGTCAGCTTCTTTGCCTGATTTTTTAAGTTTGGCAATTTCTATAGTCACTGTTTTTCGATCATGACGTAACTCGTTGAGTTTGGTTAGGTTTAGCCGCCATTCCTTGTCGACAGCAATCAGGTCATCGAGCATCGTTAAACATTCTGGGCTGCCGCGTTTAGCCAAATTAGCTTTTACAAGTTCTGGTTGTTCCCGAATAAGCTTGATATCTAACATTGGGGTCACACAGGGGTAAATGTGTAACTGACCAAATGAGCTATTTAACCTTACGATGCAAACAACGGTTCAACCGTCGATTCCGTTGACGATTGCTTTGGTTCCTAAAAATTAATCAGGATAAAATGTCTGTTGCTTTTATTCTGGACCCCCCTCCCACTTTTTATACAGTAATCCATTGTTTTTTGTTCTTCTAGTTTAGAGGAAGGATACGTCAGTCCTTACGCATCTTTTTTCAGCGGACTTAAAGGTTACTTTGTTATGCTTCTGCGTCTGCCTCATGTGACAGGTTGGTTGAGGCTGCACTCTAAAGGAGAAACAGCAATCAGAAAATTCTTGAGTTATGGATAGATTCTTCTTTCATGTTACCTGTTGGTTGTATTTGGAGTATTCTGAATGTGCGAATTTAGCTTGCTGAATCTTTGTCGGAGCCAGAGGGGTTTAAGGGGTACGTTGGTATGTAGTCGGGTGCATCTGCTTCGTCAGTAGGTACGTGCTCTTCAATGGGTTCATTATCGTAAGCTCTTCGTAGAAGTAGCGGTGCAATGAGGGTTGTTATCATAATCATGCCCAAGATTGCTGCGTAGGTGCTCTGTGAAATGGCGCCTGCTGTGATGGCTACTCCTGCCACTATGAGACCGACTTCACCTCGAGACGTCATGCCGATGCCTACTTTGTTGCCCTTCGCGCGGTCCTTGAGAAAGTAGGCTGCTGGTAACCCACATCCAATCATCTTACTAGTGACTGCTACTATAACTAGGGCTATGAAGAAAACATAGAAGAACCAGTCAGTTGTGATGAAACTGCGAATATCAAACTGTGCACCAGCCAACGCGAAAAACACAGGAGAGAAAATAACGCTGATCTTCTTTGTATAATCGCGAATTTTCTCAATCGTGTTAGAACTGGCAATGGCCATGCCCGCAGCGAAGGCTCCAACGATGGGCGAAAGCCCCAAGTAAGCGGCGAGTGCTGAGGCGCCAAAACAGGATGCTGTGGCTGCTGCTTCAACCGTTGCTTCGGAACCCTTCGATGTCCAATTTATTATTCGGGGCACGACAAGTGCCGCAAACACTGTCATGGCAAGCCATAACGCAAGGGATGTGGAAATCACAAGCATGACGCTTATCGGAGTGATGGGTGTTGAGGTAGAAATGAATGTAACTATGACACCGAGAATCGCCAACCCGAGTACATCATCAACCACGGCGGCGCTGATCATCATTTTTGATTCTTCAGTCCTGGTCCTGTTGAGCTCCTGCAGTACCAGCGCAGTTATGGAAATGCTAGTTGCCACAAGTGCTGCTCCAACCACCAAGCTTGCTATCGTGCTGTATCCAAGGGCAAGCGAAACGCCATAACCCATTACGAAAGGAACGATAACACCGACTGCCCCGATGACAAAGCCTGCTAGGCCAACCTTACGGAAATCCTTAAACGTCATCTCCAAACCTGCAACGAACAGGATAAGGATGCCGCCTATCTCACCGAACGCTCGGACGATATCGTTGTTTATCTGGATTAAGGGTGTACCGTTTATAGCTATAAACGAACCGAACGCGGCAGGACCCAGCAACATCCCAGCAAGCAGTTCACCGAGGACTGAGGGTATCTTTCTCCAAGCAAAGACTTCACCCAGAACCTTCGCTGAGAACACTAGAATACATATGGTCACTGTAGCAGTCAGCACAGCATCGATAGCCAATTGGTACGCCTTCGATTTTCGAGAGGCACACGACTAATCTTACTATTTAAACTCATTCGTACGAGTTAGCCATTTTAGACATACACAAAAAGACTTCAAGACATATTTTAAAAAATGGAAAAGGAAAAGATTGGTTGGTTTTTTACGATGTTGTCTGCCTATGCTTTCTTGCTCAGCGTTATCTCCATCGTGGAAACCATTCTGGACTTGTTCTCTCCCTCTCGAGGTGGCATCTCGGCTGTGCCGATTGCGATTTTGCTGACTTTGAGGTCTTTTATGAAGCGGTTTCTTGCGATCTCAGCTACGTCGACAGCGGTGGTTATGGCTTGGCCTCTGGCTTTGAGGGTTATTTCGTTTAGTTTGCCTGAGGAGAGGCTTGTTATGATGGCCAGAACATAGCTCATTGGGGGTTTGTTTCCGACGAAGATAACATCTGCGTTTTCGGTCATACTATTTTACTCCTTTGTGTTGCTTGTGTAACGTTGCTGTTTACGCTCTGTTGAGCGTCAGAACGTTACTGCCAAAATATAAGAATACCTCCTTATAAGTTCATTGAAAAATTGACCAAAAAGCATCTTAAAAATAGGCCCGATAAACAGATGGCTAAGAAAGCCTTTTCTACAGCCAACCCGTAATTCCCTTAACATTCCAAATGGCAGAATCCCCGTGCTCACCAAACTTAAACAAAAAATTCAGCAAACATTAACAGGCGTAGCAAAAATCGCCCATAGATTACGGTTCACGCCCAACCGCATAAGCATAGTTGGCTTTACATTAGCCCTAGCCACCGCAATCACCTATGCCTTAACAACTACTGAACAGCCTTGGCTTCTCATTTTAGCTGTTGTTTTCCTTTTAACCTCGGGATTCTGTGACACTCTTGACGGCATAGTTGCTCGAACCTTTGAGCAAACGACTGTTTTCGGCGGCTTCTTTGATTCAGTTCTTGATAGGTACGCTGATGCAGTCGTGTACACAGGGATCATAATCGCTGGCTTATGCAACCCTATCTGGGGCTTAGCGGCTTTAACGGGCTCTGTGCTTGTAAGTTACAGTCGAGCCAGAGCAGAGGCTGCAGGCGTAAAAATGGAGTCAGTAGGGTTTGCAGAACGTGCAGAGCGCATGTTGATTTTAGCCGTTGCATCCATGGTGGCTTTCTGGTGGCTTGAAGCCCTAAATTATGGGATAATTGTTTTGGCGGTTGTTTCAAACTTGACGGTTATACAAAGAGCACTTCATGTTTATAGGGAATTAAAGAAAGAAAAGCAGTGAAGCGCAGTTTAGTATCTTGGGCGTCGATATTTGGAGTGACGCTCATTTTCAGCTCGCACTTTCACGATGCCACGGTGTACTGCGCATGAAATGCAATAATATTTTGTGTCAACCCACGAAGCTAAGAACGTGCCCTTCTGTCGAAGCTCCTTGGCCAGTTGAGGTTCAACAAATGAGACTCGACGGGTAGACTTCTTTGCTTTATCACGTGGCACCATCGAACCACAGTTGACGCATTGAACCAGAGTACTGCTTCCTTTGCTTCCTTTGGACCTTCCTCGACTCTTTCGTTTAAACGGCAATAAATTTAACCTCTTTTCCTTTTTCTTTCATTTATTGATTTAACTATCTTATATATCTGCCCGTAACTTTAACAGAGAAATTATGGTTGCTTTCAAACTTATTCAAGAAACAATTTTGCCTTCGCAGGAAATCACAAAGATAAATCTGCACTAACCTGTCCAAAGTCCGAGCATCGTTATCCTTGTTTCCCTTCTCCTTGTTCCCCATGCTGGTGCGGATTCCAACCGCAAAGTTTCTGTAAGTTGTAGGTTTCTGGTTCTTTGCGTATCAGGTGTGAGGTCTCAACACGGAGCCTATCAATTATACTGCAACAATAAAAATATTCAACTTTGTATAATTAGTATATGGGATTAAAATGGAAGTACGTTTTAAGTGCTTCAATGGTTTCCCATATCAATGCAGTCAATGCCCTGAATATACTGAACTACGCCAGAATCGAAATGCGGAACTTGTTTTGCTATCAGGCATAGCGATGTTTGCTCCACCGATATTCACCGAGAAAATCATCAAGAAATGTCAAAAATATCACAAGCGCGTTGTGGAATATCTAAAATAAAAAGATGCTATACACCAGCATTCCAATAATAAGAGGACCCATCAGAACAAACGGAATAACGGAAATCTATGCTTAAATGCAATTTCGATGCAAGCAGCTTTTGGATAGATCGGAGGAAAAATTCTAATTAAGTATAAATAGAACTGAATGCTGTAATATGATGTCTTTTTGGTTATACCGCGCTTATCTGGTTGACCATTTACCCAGTTCTGTTTTGAAAGCACATGAAGGTAATTATTATGTCTGCAACAAAAAAGTCATTAAATTCTGCGATTGTAAAGGTTGAGAATCTCTCAAAAATATTTGGAAACCTTAAGGCGGTGGATAATGTTAGTTTTGAGGTCAAAGAAGGGGAAATCTTTGGCTTCGTTGGTCCAAACGGGGCAGGCAAAACTACCACCATCAGCATGCTTACGACCCTACTTAAACCAACTTCTGGGTATGCCGAGATCGTGGGCTACGACATATACAAAGAAGCTAACGAGGTTCGAAGAAACGTCGGGGTCGTGCCTCAAGAGTACACTGCTGATGAAGACATGACAGGACTTCAGAACATTCTTCTCATAGCAGACCTTTATGGAATATCTAGAAGCGATTCAAAGCCTCACGCACAAGAACTGCTAAAACTAGTTGATCTAGAAAGCTCTACAAATAGAAAAGTTGGCACTTACTCAGGTGGTATGCGCAGAAGGTTAGAACTCGCTTGCGGTTTAATCAACTATCCCAGACTTTTGTTTTTGGATGAACCTACTCTTGGTCTTGACGTTCAAACTCGAACTGTCATCTGGCAATACATCAAGACCTTCAAAGAGCAGTATGGAATGACTCTTTTCATGACCACTCACTACCTCGAGGAGGCAGATACGCTATGCGATAGGATAGCAATAATCGACCATGGTAAATTGTTGAGAATTGGTTCGCCTGAAGAACTTAAAGAAAGCATCGGAGGAGATGTAATTACCGTAGTTGTAAAAGAGAATGCTCCTGATATTTCAGCGGAAATCGCGAAGATAGAATTGGTTAAGGATGTAAGGAAAAGTGAAAACACCTATCGCATAAAAACGAACCTTGGAGAAGAAGCTTCACCACTGATCACTGATTTATTTAGAAACATGGGCTACATGTAACGAAAGTTTCTCTAACAAAGCCAACCTTGGATGAGGCATACCTGGAATTTACAGGTCGTAATCTGAGAGAAGAAGAAGTTGATAGGTACCAAATGCGCTCCCAAATGCGCACTATGAGGACTGCGAGAGCATAGGAATATGGACGAGAATAAGGCAAAAAGAAAAATAAACTCGAAGAACTTGGCTCCTCAAGAATCGCCCAGCATAGTTCCTACAAGGGAAAACAGAAAGTTTAGACCTGCACCGAAGCTGGATAAGAGTCCACTGCATGGTTTATGGGCTCTAACTAATAGAGACTTAAGAAAATGGTACACTAATCCTATTCAGCTTCTGGTTTCGATTATACAGCCTATCATTTGGCTTGGACTATTTGGTAAAGCATTGAATTTCAGTAACTTCATTGCAGGATCCGGAGCTTCGGTAGCTCAGCAAAATGCAATTTTACAGAGCTTTTTTGGGACAACCAGCTACTTTTCATTTTTATCCTGCGGAATGTTTGCTTTCATAGTTCTTTTCACATCTGCATTTAGCGGAATGTCGGTCGTCTTTGACCGTAGGTTTGGTTTTCTTAATAAGGCGTTAAGTACACCTGTCGCTCGTGGAGCTATCATAATGAGTAAGGTTCTGCAAAGCGTGGGCAGATCGCTGGTGCAAGCAGCCATAATATTGGTTATCGCAGTGCTGCTGGGGATGCAGACCGCTCATTTCACCGTTCAGGGAATTGCAGGAATATTCGTCGTCATTTTCCTTATGGGCATAGGTCTATCAGCGCTTTTCACTATGCTTGCATTGAGGTCGGCTGATTGGCAGACTCAGATGGCGATAATCAATCTGCTTAACCTCCCATTGCTGTTTGCAAGCAATGCGCTGTTTCCGCCGTCTATAATGCCTACTTGGCTTCAAGATGTAGTGAGAATTAACCCGGTGAGTTATGCTAACGATGCCACCAGACAACTTATGATAGGTGCAACGGGCATGACTAGCTTAGCCGTGGATTTTGCGGTCTTGATAGCATTTGCGGTAATATTATCTACCATTGGAATTGTTTTGTCATGGAGATATCTTTCAAGATAATTAAATCTGGAAACGCAGACCTCACGCCACGTTTACGCGATCTAAGAGTGTGGAAAAACAAAGTGTAATTAATCTAACATTCTGTTCAAGACCGCTGGACGATTGCATTTAGCTATGTAGCTAGCTTTAGCTATATAGCTAGCGCTATGAAAGAAAGCAGTTAAGCAAAATTTTTCATTGAAGAACAGGTTACTCATAGCGACTTGACATGAGCAAGTCTTTCCGAATGCAGCTGACCGCCTGTCGCCCAATTTTCCTTCGGAGATTCATAAATCACAATCTCAACTGCCTCTTTTGGAACACCAATTTCTTCAAAAACCTTAGTTATCCCTTCAACTGTTTTCTTCTTATTCTCAGCAGTCATTCCCTTCCAAACTGAAACCTGAACAATCGGCATATCATTCACTCCAAAGAAACATCATCTTTTTAGCTTAATTAACGTATTATGTTATTGGAAATTTGCTCATAAATGTTTTCAATTTTTGAGGTTTTTCTCTAAAATGCTCTTTGATGCTGTTACCGCTGGAAAGAGCCCGATTTTTCGTGCGTTTGTTTTTTGCATAAACAATACCTCGTTGGGTATGCGGGTATCCTTAGAGTCATTTTATGTACTTTTAGAGCCACCAGTCTGGTTTAAGCAACTCTTAAATTATGCGTTTCTTTTTATTGTTCAAGGAAAACTAAGCCTGTCAAAGATTATCAGAAGGGACCAAAGCAATGTCTGAAATAGGGTTAAGAACTAAAATGCTGGTAAGAGACGTAATGAGTAGCCCAGTTGTCACCATCGATGAGGATGAAACCTCTAACAAGGCAGCCGCCAACATGGACATGCATGATTTAGGCGCTGTTATAGTTACCAACAAAGCGGGGAAATCAATCGGAATAATAACTGAAAGAGATTTAGTCATCCGTGTTTTGGCAAAAAACCTAAAGCCAGACACCGTGAAAGCCAAAGAAATCATGACCACTCCCTTGGTCACCATTGAACCTGAAGCTACAATAAGTGATGCTGCGAGAAGAATGAACCGGCTAGATATCCGACGCCTCGTCGTCATTTACAAAGGTAACTTAGTAGGGATAATTTCAAGCAAAGACATCCTAGGTGTAATGCCCGAGTTAATTGAAATCATCCAAGAACGATCCCGCATAGAAGGGGCTTCGAGAACTGACGAAATCGAGGAAACGCCGCTTTCAGGCTACTGCGACCGCTGCAACATCTATTCCGAGAGCTTAAAAGAACGCAATGGACAAAACATTTGTGAAGAATGTCGCATAGAACTAGAACAAGAAAAGTAAAGCTCCAATTCTTTTCCCTAAAAGATAACTTACTCATGAATCCTTCTTGTAACTTTGAGACAGTGAATTTAATCGTCTTTTTTTGTGCACAAGAACCACCCAAACGGCGAATGTCCCTATGAGCGCTATAAAAATTATCCCTGCATACAAAAGGAATGGGGGAGAACGCGTCTGTTCGCTACTTAAAGAGCCGAAGGCGTACAGTACATGGTCGTATGACCCTACGTAAAGGATGTTGTTGGCTATGGCAGGCGAAGAAACGACAGGAGCTCCAGTAGCATAGCTCCAAACGCAAACACCAGTCTCGGCATTAACTGCATAAACTTTACCATCATAAGACCCAAAATAAACACTTCCGTCTGCAACAGCGGGTGAGGATGCAACCTGCCCATCGGTTTTATAACTCCACAAAAGTTTGCCGTCGGATACATCTAGCGCATAAACACGATTGTCGTCTGAGCCTACGTAAACTCGGCCGTCCGCCACTGCAGGTGATGATGGAACGCTACCGCCAGTAGTATAACTCCAAACAAGCTTACCGCTGGAAGCGTTTAGAGCGTAAATTTTGTAGTCATAGGAACCGACAAAAAGCAAGCCATCTGCAAGCGCAGGGGAAGAAACGACATAGCCATTAGTGGGGTACTTCCAGACAAGGTTACCGTTGGAAGCGTTTAAGCAATAGATGTTATTGTCGTTTGAGCCTATGTAGACTTTGCCGTCTTGAACTGCAGGAGAAGACACCATTATCTGACCGCCGGTATCGTAGTTCCACAAAAGACTGCCGCTGGAGGCATTCAACGCATAGACGGCATGATCTTCTGAACCTACATAGACCACGCCATTATCTACGGAGGGTGACGAAACCACTGGGTTTTCTGTCTTGAAGCTCCACATTTTGACGCCGTTTGTAGCGTTGAATGCGTAAACGTTGCCGTCGTAGGAACCAACATAAATAATGTCTTCGACGGCTGCGGGCGAAGAAAACATAATCATGTCGCCTGTTTGGTAACTCCAAACGACGTTGCCATGCAATTCCTCATTGCTAATCAAGCCTGTGGATGCGTTTAGAGCGTTTATTTTTCCATCATGCGAACCCATGAACACCAAACCATTCGATACAGTCGGAGAGGAATCGATTCTGCCTCCAGTTGCAAAACTCCAAAGGTATCCGCCGTCTGCTGCATTTAGGGCGTAAAGTTTGCCGTCCCATGAACCAAAATAAACATTGCTTCCAGCCAAAGCAGGGCGACAAATCACCATATCGCCGGTTGCGTAGTTCCATAGTAATTCTCCGCTTGAAGCATTCAACGCATAGAGTTTACTGTCTTCAGAGCCGAAATAGACGATGCCGTGGGCAACTGTGGGGGCAGAGGCGACTATTCCTTTCGTCGGATAATTCCAAGCTCCCTGCCCGTTTGAAGCGTTTAGGGCATAGATTTTGCCGTCTGATGACCCCATATAAACTAAACCTTGAGCAATGGTTGGAGAAGAGTATACGGGTCCTCCAGTGGTAAAATTCCATATTGGTTTGCCGCTGGAAGCATCTATGGCATAGAGGTTGCCGTCCGCTGAACCCACGTAAACTAAGCCTTCATGGCATGTCGGCGAAGAAACCACCTCGCCATCCGTGGTGTAACTCCAAAGGTAGGCGCCGTTAGTGGCGTTAAGCGCATAGATTTTATGGTCCTGCGAGCCGATGTAGAGTCTACCATCATTGATGGTGGGGGAAGAAAGCATGATTTTGTTGCTCGTGGCATAGCTCCATACGTAAGCGCCTGTGATGGCATTCAAGGCATAGACGCTTTGGTCTTCAGAACCAAAGTAAACCATGCCATCGGCGACAGCGGGGTCACAGTCAACGTAGTAACCTGTCGTGTAATTCCACAACAGCTTGCCAGTTGATGCGTCGAGTGCATACAGGTTGTGGTCTTCTGAACCAACGTACACTATGCCACCTACAACTACGGGGCGAGAAATCACCACGGCACCAGTCAAATAAGCCCAGATAAGCTCGCCGTTTGAAGCATTAAACGCATAAACCTTGTGATCGTAGGAACCAACATAGACGATGCCTTCTGCGACCGTTGGGGAACCCATTTGACCGCCAGTATTGAACTTCCACAGTGTTACGTTCGTTTTAGGAGCTTTGGAACTTGAGTAGCCTGAATGTGCAAGATCCATATGGAACATAGACCAATCACTGGCATTTTCTGCGCCTGAGGAAACAGCGCTTAAAATGCCTAAAACCAAGAGGAATACTATTGAAAGGAGACAAATGGCGGTGGGTACTTTCATTTTTCTCTATTGAATCTTCGTTCGATTGACCTTAAAGGCGTTTCTTTTCAGCGCAGGTTCTTGGCTGATGCGTATGCAGTCGAGAAGATGGATAAAGGACCCTTATAAGTCGATAAAGATAAAGCCGTCTCTCTCCTCAACGGCATAAGGTTTAAGAGGCTTATATGCGGGTCCTCTTAGGACAGAGCCATCAGAGATGTTGAATTGGGAATAGTGCCAAGGACAAGTAAGAACTTGACCTTCAAGCGTTCCTTCCGCCAACGGTGCTCCAGCGTGCGTGCACCTGCCGTCTAAACAGTAGATTTTGCCGCCTGCATTAATGGCTAAGATTTCGCGTTCCCCCAATTTGAAGGACCGCAACTCGCCCTCTGGTAAAAATTTTTTATCGCATAGTTTCGCAAGCATGCCCTAAGCACCTGCACCTTGCGACCAGTTTATTTCGTTGTGTTTGCTAATGTACTCATTTACTGCCAGTACGAATTCGGCGTGACTCCAAAGCAGTGGTGTTGCCGAAATAGGCTTGCCAGTGTAGGGGTCAAGTTGTTCAGGCAATGCTCCTGAAGGCAGAGCGTTTTTAGCAGCCCACCTTAGATACTCCATGCCTCTTGATAGTTCTTCAAGCTTAGTTGCCGCTGCGATGTGCCATCTTGCAAGCCTCAATGTGGCTATGAACCAGGGGTTACCTGGGGTTTTCAGTGATACCATACGGTAATGGTCATTTCGGTAGCGTGCTAAACCACCGACATGTGTTTTCACCCAAAGATTATCAATTAAAGCATCCATTGTGTTTTTGGTCATGGTATCTTTAGCCGATAGAACTTCTTGGGTGAAGATCGTCGAGATGCTGCTGTCTATGGTTGTGTCTTTTTGTCCATCGGCGTATATGCCTTTTATGAAACGTTTAAGTTCGCTGTCGTAGAGATGTTTGATCATTGCTTTTTTGGTTTGCTGGGCGGCTTCTGAGAGGGTTTCGTGCCTGTTGCTATCATAGAAGACCTTAGCAAATTTCGCAGCGGCATCCAATGCAGCGCAGACTCCAGCAACGGTTGAGGTGAATACACCAACTTTTTCTTCCCATTCATCAAAGGTCGGTTTGGGAAGATAGGTGTCGGCATCTCGGTGCTTCATCATAAAGTCCGCTGCTTTCACCACCAATCGGTCATAGACTTTAGTGATAAACTCTATATTACCTGCTTTCTCATAGCACTTCCACAGTGCATACAGCACACTCGCAGTTTCGTCCTCCTGAATAGGCAACTGCAAGTTTCCAGCAGCATCAACCAGGGCATGCCAAGTGCTACCCAACGAGCCATCAGGCAAATATTTATGCCTAAAGAATCCGTCTTCACCGATTACCTTGTTGCAGAACCAAAAGAACCTCTCTGCCACGTCTGTGAAACCTGCACTGGTAAAAGCTAAAGCAGCCATAGCTCCGTCTCTTGGCCAAACATACGAGTACGTGTCTCTATGGATACCAATTATGTCAGAATCAAGCGAAGCCAAAAAACCGCCTCCGTGATCAACGTGCGCACGCATCATGAGCAGAGAGCGTTTATAGAGGCGAGCAACGTCTTTGGGCAACACGTTTAAGTCAAGGTTTAGGCGGCTTAGCCAAGCGCTCCAATAGTTCTCCACCTCCAACAGCATCTGCTCAACACCCACATCCTTGACGATAGCATCCAGTTTTCTGACTTGTTGAAGGCTTATTCCAGCAGCAACCCAATAATGTGCGATGCCATATCCTCCTGGTGGAACCTGCAGTTGGAAGGAAACGGCTGAATCCACGGCACCCTGCGCCACGGGATTGTGGCTTAGTTGCCCATCTTCACAGTCACGCCACGTGCCTTCTTTGCCTTCGACTTCTTTGTAGCCGACTGCAAACTGATAAAAGCCCCTGCCGCCGCTGGCTCCGCCCACCAAGAAGTAGCGTCTACCCTTGTAATGGATTACGGCGCTAATGCTGGGTTCAAAAAAAGCTGTGTCGCCTGCTTCATAACCGTAGATGTGGAAGTCTTGGGTGAAGAACAAACGGATTTCTTTCATCTGACCTGAGGTGTTTGCTGCTTTTATCTTGCGGAGGAAGACATCTTGGGTATGGTAGATAGCGTCGTTGACTTCCAACTCAACGCCGAAGGCTGGCTTTCTTATTTGATAGCGGCTCGTTAATGTTTCAGGCAGGTAAGTCATGACTATGTCCCAGCTTTGGTCAAGCCAACCGAACATACCGTTTATCCAGATGCCAAACCTGAAAGGATGCCCAACCGCATGGTTTTCTAAGCCAACGTATGGAAAATAGACGTCTCTAATTTGAGCTCTCTCGTCGAGGGTAACGGCAAATTGACCATTACTCATTAGAATGCTTCTGGGCAACAAGACCCCTCAGAAAACTAACTAGTTAAAAATCCTCCTCTATAAATAAACTTTAATTAAGCAATCAAAGTGCTAATGCTAAATGTGAAAAGCCGTGATCGTTGATTCCATTCTAACAAACGCCAAAGCCTACTTAAACGGAAAAATCATAGAATGCAGCATAGCCATAGAAGAAGGAAAAATATCAAAAATCGGTAAAGAAACCCAAATGCCCAAGACAGATGAAAAGATCAACGTTCAGGGACATTTAGTTTTACCAGGTTTAATCGATGAGCACGTGCATCTGCGTGACGAGGGCAAAGCTTACAAAGAAGACTTTAGTTCTGGAACTGCTGCGGCCGCTGCAGGCGGTTTCACCACCGTCTTGGACATGCCAAACAACGACCCTGTCACCGCAAGCCCCCAGACTCTTCGAGAACGAATGCAGCTCGCTCAGAGGAAAATTCTTGTAAACGTAGGGTTCTACTCAGAATTTCCAAGCCGCACCCAAGAAATAGCTGATATTGTCGCAGAGGGTGCTGTGGCATTCAAGCTTTTCATGGGCAATCAAATTGGCGGCTTAAACCTTGATGATGATTCGGCGTTGCAGGAAGCACTAAAAAAAGTTGCCGAGCAAAAAGTGCCCCTGGCGGTGCACGCTGAAGACAGAGGAATGCTGGCCACTAATGAGGAGAAACTCAAACAAGCCCAAAAAAACGGCCTTGCCGACTTTCAAAGAGCCCACACAGAAACGGTTGAAGTTAAAGCTATCCAGCGCCTGCTAAAACTCAGCGAGAACACCGAGGCGCGGTTGCATTTCTGTCACCTCTCCACCAAAGAAGGCTTAAACTCCATAGTGGCTGCCAAGAAAGCCCAACGCACCATAACCTGTGAAGTCACCCCCAACCACCTTTTGTTATCAAGCGATGATTTGCAGCGTTACGGGCAACTTGTGATTATGGCTCCGCCGTTGCGGGATAAAATGCAGGTTAACGCTTTATGGCAAGGAATAGAAGACGGTTCAATTGATACCATAGGCTCTGACCATGCTCCCCATGCGGCAAGCGAAAAAGCATCCAGCAACGTCTGGGAGGTAAAAGTCGGTGTTCCTGGACTGGAAACTACCTTGCCACTTATGTTTACCCTTGTAAAGAAAAACCGCCTCTCCATGCAGAACATGGTCAAACTTTTAGCTGAAAACGTTGTAGAAATCTACAGCCTTAACGACCGCGGACACATCCAAGAGGGCAAAAACGCAGACTTCACCATTGTGGATTATAGAACGCAGTACAAGATGGATGTCTCCAAATTCAAGTCAAAAGCCAAATTCTCTCCATACCACGGCTGGGACGTCTGGGGCAAAGTCGTAAAAACCATCGTCAACGGGCAAACCATCTTTGATGAGGGCGAAATTGTTGCAAAATCAGGCAGTGGATCAATCATCCGGAGAGATAGCGGATGAAATTCCTCGCCGACGGTATGTTGGGAAAATTTGCGCGTTGGTTGCGCATGCTGGGTCAAGACGTAACCTACTCAGCGAAGTACACAGATGCTGAGCTCTTGAAAATGGCAAAGGATGAGAATCGTGTTTTGCTGACGAAGGATTTTGAACTCTATAAACGTGCAATCGCCAGGGGCTTAGATGCCTTCTACGTCCAAGGTTCAACCGAATCAACGCGTTTAGCTGAGGTTTCTTCGCGGTTCGGTTTAACTCTTGAAGTAGATATGGACAAATCCCATTGCCCCATATGCAACACCAAACTCCAACCTGCCCCAAAAGAACAGCTTAAAGATATGTTAGAACAGAACACCTACACATACTATAACAAGTTCTGGCGGTGCCCAAACTGTGGGCAGGTCTACTGGCAGGGCGCACATTGGAAACAAATCACAAGCACACTAGCTAAAGCACAACAGAAAAAAATTAAGTAGGCGCGTCTCGTTTTAGTTGGCGCCCAATATTTTGAAGTTTTTCAACATTCTTAAAAGGAGGTGTCGTCTGAAAATAGAGGGTAACCTTGGACTTGGGCGGTTGCTGTAATCCAGTAATATTCATCGTCATGTCGCACTCAAATACGGACATCGATCACTCGACCCAAATAACAGCCAAACGATGCAAAAACTGCTTACCAGCGGCTTCATCAACATGCCTTGCCTAGAAAAACTTATATGGATAAGACTCTCATGTTGTTGTTCGCATCAATTGGAGGTTTACTTGATTTGTCAACAGCACCCACACAAGCAAGCGGTATACCCGTTCTAGTCCTCAAAGAGGGTTCCAACCGCACCCGCGGCAAAGAAGCCCAACATGGAAACATAACAGCCGCTAAAATCGTTGCCGAAAGCATCCGAACTGCACTTGGCCCCAAAGGCATGGACAAAATGCTGGTTGATAGCTTCGGAGACGTCACCATAACGAGCGACGGACGAACCATTCTCGACGAAATGGACATCCAACACCCAGCCGCAAAAATGCTCGTGGAAGTTGCCAAAACGCAGGATAAAGAAACCGGAGATGGCACCACATCCGCAGTCATCATCGCTGGCGAACTCCTCAACCGAGCCGAAGAACTCATTGACAAGAACATCCATCCAACTATTATCATCGATGGATACAAGAAAGCCGCCGAAAAAGCCCTGCAAACCCTTGAAAAAATCGCTATCCCCATAGATATAGAAAAATCAGACTTTCTCCTCAAAGCTGCAACCACATCCATGGGGAGCAAAATCGTCGCCGAATACAAAGAATACCTCGCTGACCTAGCCGTCAGAGCCATGCAAGCTGTTATCGAAAAACAACCTGATGGCACATATAAAGCCGATGTCGATGATGTAAAAGTCGAGAAAAAACCAGGCGAATCCCTTAAGAATACCACCCTGATAAACGGCATTCTATTAGACAAGGAAATCGTCCACTCAGGCATGCCAAAACGCGTAGAAAACGCAAAAATCGCGTTGCTCGACGCCTCTTTGGAGAACGAAAAACCCGAATTTGACGCAAAAATTAACATCGAAAGCCCTGAACAGATCGAGGCATTCCTCAAGCAAGAAGAGGCCATGTTGAGAGGTATGGTAGATAAGGTGTTAGCCGCAGGCGCCAACGTAGTCATATGCCAAAAAGGTATCGACGACATGGCTCAGCATTTCCTTGCTAGAAAAGGCATCGTTGCCATTCGGCGAGCCAAGAAATCAGATATGGAAAAACTCGCCAAAGCCACAGGCGCTAAGATTGTAAGCAACATAGACGCACTTTCAGCTGCAGACCTTGGTTATGCAGCCTTGGTTGAAGAGCGGAGGACGGGCGACGATAAGATGACTTACGTGGAAGGCTGTAAAAATCCCAAATCCGTGACGCTTCTTATCCGTGGTGGTACTCAGCGGATGATTGCTGAAGCTGAGCGTTCAATCCATGATGCACTCTGCGTCGTTAAAGACCTAGTCGAAGAGCCCAAGATTGTTGCTGGTGGAAGTGCACCTGAACTGGAAATGGCAGGGACGCTCAAGAAGTATGCTCAGAGCTTACCAGGCAGGGAGCAGTTGGCGGTGACAGTTTTCGCAGAATCCTTGGAATCGATTGCAACCACGTTGGCAGAGAATGCAGGGTTGGATCCAGTGGAGATTTTATCAAAGTTACGCGCTGCTCATGAGAGCGGGCAGGTATGGGCGGGTGTTAACGTGTTTGATGGTGAAGTCGAAGACATGTCGAAAAATAATGTCTATGAGCCGCTCGCGGTTAAGAAACAAATCATCAAGTCAGCCAATGAAGCAGCCTCCATGATACTTAAAATCGATGACGTCATCTCTTCGGCGAAAATGAAATCTCCTCCTATGCCACCTGGAGGAGGCATGCCTGGCGGTGGAATGGGCATGGGCGGTGGCTATCCAGGCGGAGAGTTTTAAGATGCAAGAACAAAAAGTAAATGTTGGTCCCCCAAAGATTACTCGGTTTGAGAAGGCAAGGATTGTTGGTGCACGTGCACTCCAGATTTCGATGGGTGCGCCGATTTTGGTTGATGCAGCTGAGAATACAAACCCGATTGATATTGCGGTGACTGAGCTTGAAGCAGGCATTTTGCCCATCACGATTCGGCGAACGCTGCCAGATGGCACCTTCCAAGACATACCTCTAAAATGGCTATCTTAAGTTCGTTCCTTTTTTCTGTTTTTTCTGTTATTTTTCTAATACTCTTTCTATATACTTGGATTGTCTTCTGAAACGGTTGCTCAGCTGAGAGCTCCCTCCCCCTATAAAAGGATTCAAATCGTTCTTGCCAAACCTTTAGCTGCCAGCTTGCATGAGGCGATTAAGGCAAAGCCAACATCATACATCAAAACTGTACTACAGCGCTGCCTAAACGTCTCTTTGATCGTTGAGGGCAATCTATCGAAGAATAAATTTATCGTGGATTTAGTAGATAGATACTTTAGCTACGCCTGTTATCTTCAGGAGTTCAGGGATTAGTTCCCCGGGGATTTTTTTTTCAACGATAAATGTCAGCTTGGGTTCAGGCGATAACTCAGGGTCATCGACGATGGCTTGGCGTATGCTTAGTCCCGCACGGTTTAGGATTACAGCTGCGCTTGAAAGGATACCTGGCGAGCGTGCGTTTACGACTGAGATTTCTACGACGCCGAGGTTGAGGTGTTTTGCGATTTCCTTAAGCGAGGCTCCAGCAGGTCGGATTTCGTCGAAAATCATTCGGAGCTCGGGGTTTTGTTTGATGGTGCGGAGTGTTTCGTTGACTGTTCGACGGTCGACGCCTGCTACGCGTGCGATGCGGACGGGTGGAATTTCGATTTCGCCAAGGAAGATTTTGTCGCCTCTGGCGGATAGTCCGTTTTCGATTAGGACGCGTGCTACTTTGAGGCGTTCAGGGTAGGCTTCGAGTTGGCTTTTTATTTTGTTCCACATTTTGAATCGGTTGTAGGATGTTTTTGCTGTTTTTGGTATAAATGTGTTGTTTAGGGAAGATAGCGTTTGTCATGTACAAAACTGTTCACAAAAGCCTTAAATAAAACCTTAGCGTACGATTCATACCTTAAACCAAAGGCGAACAGCATGCCACTCAAAAAAATACTTCTAAAAGAAGAAGACATACCAAAACAATGGTACAACATAGTTCCCGACCTGCCCCGTCCGCTCCCCCCATTTATTGATGTAGCAACAAAGGAGCCAGGCGTCGGCATCGTCCCAAGAATCTTCCCTAAAGAAATCATCGGACAAGAAATCAGCCAAGAACGCTGGATAAACATCCCTGAAGAAGTCCGTGAGGTTTACCGCCTCTGGAGACCTAGCCCGCTCTTCCGAGCCCTCAACCTTGAAAAAGCCCTTAAAACCCCAGCAAAAATCTACTACAAGTACGAGGGCGTTAGCCCAGCCGGCAGCCACAAACCCAACACAGCCGTGCCACAGGCTTACTATAACATGAAGGAAGGCACAAAACGCCTAAGCACTGAGACGGGCGCTGGGCAATGGGGCAGTGCATTAGCATTTGCAGCAATGATGTTCGGCCTCAAAGCTACCGTGTATATGGTCCGCGCAAGCTACGACCAAAAACCCTACCGCAAGATGATGATGAACGCTTTCGGCGCAGAATGCATAGCCAGCCCAAGCACAAGAACCGAAGCTGGCAGAAAAATCTTAGCCGAAGACCCAAACAACAAAGGTAGCCTCGGGATAGCCATCAGCGAAGCCGTCGAAGATGCCCTCGTTAACGAGGCAGAGGCTAATTATGCAATCGGCAGCGTTTTTAACCATGTGTGTCTCCATCAGACAGTGGAAGGTTTAGAAGCTAAGAAACAGCTTGAGATGGTTGATGACTACCCAGATGTGATTTATGGTTGCATCGGCGGTGGAAGTAGCTACAGCGGTCTTATGTGGCCTTTCTATTACGACAAGGTTTCCAAGAAAGCACCTAAGGAATGCAAGTTCGTCGCCACAGAAGCTACTGCATGCCCCAAAGTAACCAAGGGTTACTACGAATATGACCACGGCGACACCGCAAAAATCACACCGCTGGTTCCCATGCACACGCTCGGCCACGACTTCATCCCAGCCCCAATCCACGCAGGCGGCTTGCGCTACCATGGCATCGCACCAACCATCAGCGTGCTGACCACGACCAACCAGATGACAACCGAAGCCTACAGTCAAATAGAGGTCTTCGATGCGGCAAAAATGTTCCTGCGAACCGAAGGCATCATTCCAGCGCCTGAGCCCTCGCACGCCATCAAAGGTGCGATTGACGAGGCGTTACGCTGCAAGCAGACGGGCGAAGAGAAAACTATCCTGTTTGTGCTATGCGGTCACGGCTTCTTTGACATGGCAGCCTACGACGAGTACTTCAGCGGTAGACTTCAGCCGTATGAGTACCCGACTGAGAAGGTGACTGAGTCCATGGAGAAACTGCACAAGCTTTACCCGTGGCTCAAGGATGTCAGCAAGAAATACATTAGCTGCGAGCCACTCTAAACCCGCTTTTCCTCTTTGTTTTCTTTTTCTTTTAGCGCCTAGAGAGTTCTCTTAGCAAGGCTCTGGCTTGAGCTGGTAGCACAGGCTTGTTCTTTCGGCTCAAAACCAAAAATAAAGAGCCGATTAAAATCAGGGCGGCTCCAAAAAGCGCTACGCTTTCCGTTGGCAAAAAGCCTAGGTTTAGCCCAACGGTAAAAACAACCATGGCAGCGCCCATAGTCACCATTATCCAGTTGCTCATGGCAGCGGTTGAATGCAAAGCGAATTCTTTCTTTCCGGTGTCAGTAACTTGGTAGTAGCCTTGTTTTTCCTCTATCATGCCTGCGTTGATTAGGTAGTTCCAGTCGTAATGAAAATGCCCGTCTGACTTGTAGCCTAACGCAGTGCTTATGCTTGATTTTGTTCCAGGTGCAGCTTTTATACGGCTGTTGGGAGCAGAATAGATGAGATAGAGCAGTCTGGTTCTTGGTGACTGAATATCTGCACTTATCCCACGTGACTTTGCCATGTTTACCGTGCTCTCAAGTTGTAAAGTGAAGGGAGGCTCTTATGCATGCTTTTAGCCCTTAACTTGCTTTTCTATTTTGTGACTCTAACCCTTAGAGCCCCCGATTCTAAACCTTAGTTCGTCTTTGGCGTTTTTCTACTAAATGTTAGGGCTATAATCGCCCATCGATATTATGCTAACCAGAAAATGGAGGCAAAAAAATTGAACGTAAACTTTGAGTATAGTAAAACTTTAGCGGGTGAAGGCGCCATACTGCTTTTGCTCGGTTTGATTCCATACGTTGGTTGGGTGTTAGCCATAGTTGGCATAGTCCTGTTGATGAAGAGTATGCGGGAATTCTCCTACTACTATCAGGACGAAGGCATCTACAAAAACGCTCTCAGCGGCATAAAATACTATGTCGTTGCGATAGTTGCGGCGGCGGTTGCAATTGCGGCAGTGGTGGCTGGAGCTGCTTCAGCCACAGCGATGTTCACAGGCAACTTTGTGTTCACGGCAGGCTTTGCAGTAGCTTTAGGTGTTTTCTTTGCAGGTCTCATTATCGCATTCATTTTCTACGTGCTTGCAGCCACACACCTAAGAAAAGTTTTCGATGCACTTGCAGAGAAATCAGGAGAAGCATCATTTACCACTGCTGGCAGTCTGCTTTGGTGGGGCTCTGTGTTCACTATCATCGGCGTAGGCTTACTACTGATACTGATTGCTTGGATATTTGCTACAATTGGTTTCTTTAGCATGAAGTCACGACAATATCAACAATACATTCCCCAACCAAACAGTTTTTCTCAACCGCCACCACCCCAAGCAGCGCAGGAACAAACCTTAAACCAGAACTACACCAACCAACCGTAAGCATACTGGAGGAGAAATAAGTGACACAACAAGCTGAAGTTGAAAGCGGTTCTGACTGGCAGAGGTTTATGAGAAAACACTGGGCCATATTCACAGTGTTTGTGGCAGCAGTTGTCTTGGCGGTTGCAGGTACCGTCTACGTGTTCGTTTGGTTCACTGGAAATGCGCAGTCAACAGGACTGGTTCCACAAACGCTTAACCTATGGACCATGAACCACATAGTGCTTTTTATTTTGCATGCACTTTTCTGGGAGCTGGTTTTAATCGGCATCCCCGTAGCAATAGGTGCCGTTGCAGGGTGGCAATGGTGGAAACGGCTGCCTGAAGCAGAAAAAAGCCAATATCACCTTTCGGGAAAAGGCTCGCGCAGTTCAAGGGCAGGAAGAGCAATTTCGCCGCTACTGTTCATTGCGTTCGCCGTTAAAGTGTATGTGGACGGCAACTGGAATTCCGCTATCGCGGGGTGGACACTGGATTACGTGGTGGGTTCAATGGTGACGATTCTGCTTTGGATAGCTGCCATCTTTGCAATACCAGCCATCGTAGGCCTAGTCTGGTGGATAAGCCAATCCAAAAAAACCTAACCTTTTTTCTTTTTATTAATCACCACATCTCTTATTGATACAAGGTTAAATCACTTTGACAAACGCTGCAAAACCGACTATCCCAACGAAAACCATAGGTTTCATAGTTAACCCAATTGCAGGCATGGGCGGCGCCGTCGGGCTGAAAGGAACCGACGGCAAAACAATCTTAAAACAAGCCCTTGCATTAGGCGCCAAACCCGTGGCTGCGCATAGAGCAGAAACTTTTCTTAGTGAGCTTTCTTCCGCTAAAGCATACCTAAGGCTGGTTGTTGGAGCAGGAGAAATGGGGCAAATTGAAGCGGAAAAACTTGGGTTTACTTGTACTATTGTCGGCGAATTCAAAAAAGAAACAACTCCCAGCGATACTCAGAAAATTGCTTTGGCCATCGTTGAAGCCCACGCGGATTTGCTGGTTTACTGTGGCGGAGACGGCACAACACGCGACATTCAAAAAGCCGTTGACTTCAAGCTGCCAGTGCTCGGCGTGCCCACAGGCGTTAAGATGCACAGCGCCACCTTCGCCATCAGCCCCCAAGCCGCCGCAAGAGTCGCCATCCGGTTCTTGTGGGAGGGGTTGCCGCTTCGGGAAGCTGAAGTTATGGATGTGGATGAAGCGGCGTTTAGGCAGGGGCAGCTTTCTGCGGAGCTTTACGGGTATATGCTTAGCCCCTATGAGCCTCATTTGATTCAGGACAACAAGATGGCTAGCCCCATGACGGAGAACGAAGTAGAAAATCAAGCCGCTATAGCCATCTACATAATCGAAAAAATGCAGCCCAACATACTCTACATTGTTGGTCCTGGAACCACCACGCGAACCATAGCTGACCTTTTAGACCAGAAAAAGACCCTGCTTGGTGTGGACTTATTCTTGGACAAGAAAATTATCGCGAGCGATGTGAACGAAAAGCAGATTCTGCAGGCGCTAAGTGGAAGAAAGGCACAGGTTATTGTTACGCCGATTGGTGGACAGGGTTTCATCTTCGGCAGGGGCAATCAGCAGATAAGCGCCAAAGTAATCCGTAAAGTAGGCTTAGATAACATAATCGTGGTTGCCACTAAAAGTAAACTTGATCGCTTGCAAAGTTTAAGGGTTGATACAGGCGACGCAGAATTGGATGCCATGTTTAGGGCTCGAAGGATTAGGGTCGTCACCGACTACAAGGTTACCCAAGAAATCGCTGTTGAATAACTTGCTAAGCTATTTCCATACCCACATTTTGCCTGTCCAGTTGTCGCTCATATCGGTTTCGTACTCATGTAGAATTATAGCCTTTGTTAGCGGCATGAATTTCTCTGATTTGGTCGTCTGCACCGAAGCGCCTCTGCTGACTCCACCGTTTCCAGAGGGGTAGCCGACTGCGTAAGCGTTCATCATGATTGTTTGCCCATCCATCGTTGTGATTGACGAGTAGACTTCGCCGCTGAACACTCCGTTCTCCATCATGCCTATGCTGGTTGTTGCCAAGAAGGCGTCCACTCCAAGAATTTTGCCTGTTCCCTGTCCTGAAACCTCCATTTCACCGTCGGAGAGCACTCTGTAAACTGTGTTTTTGCCCTTGAATTCACCGATTAACTCGCTTATCATTTACTCATAGACCTCCAAGGAAATGAACGCCTAAGGCTAATTTAGCGTATGTGACTGTGCCCTGTTACCCTCACCAGCCCACAGACGCCGGGAGATTTAGCAACTAAAATATAGAGGACTGCTGTATCCTAACGGAGAGGCTGAAGATTTGATACCTATTAACATGCCGCAAATCGGCGAAGAAGAAGCTCAAGCTGTTCTAGACGTTATCCGTAAAGGCCCTCTGACCAACGCGTTAGGCGCTGGACCAAAAGTTGTAGAGTTTGAACGTAACTACGCTAAATTCGCAGGAGTAAAACATGCTATAGCCATGAACACCGGCACCGCTGCTCTCCACGCAGCCATAGCCGCTGTCGGGATAAAGCAAGGTGACGAAGTCATTTTGCCCAGTTTCACGTTTGTAGCTACCGCTGAAGCTGTCGTGTTGGCAGGTGCAACACCAGTTTTCGCTGACATCGACCCGGACACTTACAATCTTTCTCCAGCCTCAGTTAAGAAAGCCCTCACCAACAGAACCAAAGCCATCCTGCCAGTGGACCTCTACGGTTTTTCAGCTGACATGAAGCCTCTCCGAGAAATCGCCCAAAACCACGGCATAGCCGTCCTTGAAGATGCTGCACAAGCACATGGAACAACTTACGAGGGCAAACCAGCAGGGGCGTTTTCAGATGCAGCATGCTGGAGTCTGTATGCAAGCAAGAACATGACCACAGGCGAAGGCGGCATGGTAACCACTGACAACGACCAAATCGCCGAAACCCTGCGCATGGTAAGAACCCATGGAGAAAAAGCCAAGTACGCCTCGCTTATGCTTGGCACAAACTACCGCATGTCCGAACTCCAAGCAGCAATAGGCATTATACAACTGCACAAGCTACCATCTTTTGTGGCTAAGCGCCGCCAAAACGCACAACAACTCACAAGCATCCTGCAACAAAGCAACAAGTTGGTTTTACCTTACGAAACAAGCGACCGACAACACAGCTGGTACCTCTACACAGCACGGCTAAAGGACAGCACAGAAACCCAACGCAACAAGCTGCTTGAAGAACTCAAGAAAGCTGGAATCGGAGCAGAAGCATACTACGTGAACCCTGTACACCAAATGCCCTTCTACCGAGAAAACTTTGGCGGCACCGACCTGCCTGAAACCCAAACTGCGGCAAAACAGGTTTTTTCCCTGCCGATTCATCCAGGAGTCACGTCCGAGCAGGTGGAATTCATCGGAAAAACAGTGCTTAGTTTAATCTAATTCTCTTATTAACATCGTTGAGTGCAAAAGTTAAATGGAACTTCACCTACTATACCAACTGATTAGCAGGTGTTATGAGATTTTCTTAGGAGCCTGAAAGAATGAGTAATGAAGCAGATATTTCCCGTGTAAAGGTGAAATTTATCCTTGAAAATTTAGGGGAAGCAGACGGTGAGCTCGTAAGGTTTTTGGCACCCCGAACAGTAGATACCATAGTACGCAAACTACCAGTAGAAGGGCGGGCGGCGCTTTGGAAAGAAGAAGTCTACTTTGAGATTCCAATCAAGATGGGCGAAGAAAAAGCAAAGCCGACCGTTGAAACAGGCACCATTGCCTTTTGGCCAATGGGTAGTGCGTTGTGTATTTTCTATGGGAAATCTCAGCCCTACAGCCCAGTGAGTATTCTTGGAAAAATAACCAGCAACCTAGAGCTTTTTAGGCAAGTAAAAAGTGGAGCAACCATAAGAGTGCAGTTGCAAAACGCTTAGAAAGCCAGCGAGCTTTCACGCCACATTTGTAGCAACCGTTCACATTCTTGTTGCACGTTGGGGTCACTGCTTTTTTCCTTGAGAACCTCCAAGAACTCGATGCGTTTGGCTACTGAGCGTTTTTCTGCGTTTCCACCGTAATAGAGTTCGCCTTCCAGATATTCTTTCATATGATAAGCTTTTTGCACGAACAGACTGGCTGCATCAACCGCATTTTCCACGGCGAACTTGTTTGCCCAGATGGCGACTTCTGTTTCCCGAAGCTGGGTTATACCGTCGATTTCTTGAATTTTTCTTATGTATGTCTGCAGGAAGTCATAGTAACCCGCAGTTTTGACCAGTTCAAGCGCCAATCCAACTTTACGCTGAAAGGCTGGTTCACCCTCTACAGTTAGATTATGCTTGTAGCCTCTACTAACTAGGGTTTTGGCGACTGCAACTTCTTCCGCAGTGTAGACTCTTTCAGGAAAACTCAAACAAACGACCTCAAAACAGGGAATTGAATTAACTAAAAAATTGTTATGCTGCTGGCTTATAGATTTTTATGCTGTGGCTGCCTGAGACAAGTTGTATGGCGCCGTTGGCTTCAAGCTGCTCTAGGAAGTCTTTGGCTGCGCTGATGCGTATTCCGTACCGTGATGCGATTGCATATGGTGTGAGCACGTTCATCTTTTTGACTTCAGCGATGACTTTGCCATCCTTCGGATCTGGACCCATAATACCTATAGTTTTCCGTTCTTTTGGCGGTCCTGCCTTCTCTTTCTTCTTAGCTTCTTTCGTGTCCTCGTCGGTCTTAACCTGCTGCTTCTCCATCTGTTTTAAGCCAAGCTTCTTTTTTCCACCCATGTACTTTTTTTCACCTGCTATTTTTTCGTTCTGCACATCTAGATTGACTGGCTTATTTCAACCTTATGTTTGTCTTTCCAATCTTTGATTGGGATGCCAAGTTTCTTCTCTACTTCCGCACGATGGATTGAATTCATGGTGCAAAAAGGTATGATGCGGCCATCCGGCACTGCATAATGGATTACACATCGCTGGACACGTTCAAGGTCAAAGTTGTAGGGATCCATGAAATGCATTGAGGATACCATGAGCGCTTGTCTTGCGAAGTCTCCAAGCGAGCTGTAGTCGCCGTCCATCAGGACCTTGAGCACGTATTTTCGCAGGAAATTAAATTGAATGTGACGTGCGGAGCCAACGAGACGAATTTTTGCTTTGCTCTTGTGCCCCTTTGTAGCATCAGCATAAACACCTTTGAGCGTCCCGACAAATTTTTCGATGTTGCCATAACGGGTTATCGGCGTTATTTTTCCGTTTTCAACAAATGCGAACGTTGCCATGCCACAATGCGGGTGAGCAGTAAATTCCACATAACGTTTATCTTTAATTGCGCCGACAGCTTTGGAGACGGGCACCACAACGGGCACGGGGTAGAAGTCGGATACTTTGATGTCGCCTGATGTTTGTTCCTCGATTAAACGCATGAAGTCGGGTATGGTGATTCGCATGTTCTCTCTCTGTTGCTGGGGAAGCCTTCCACAGAGCGATACGGGCTGCACGTTGACGCACCGGATGACGTCGAAGTTTTTGGCTGCAAACTTTATGATATCGCCTAGCTGTTGATCGTTGACGCCTTTAACCAACGTGACTACTAAGACGATGCTATCATATCCTGCTTTGCGGAGGTTTTCAATAGCTTTCATCTTGGTATCAAGCAGATCCAAGCCGCGAATGAACTTATAGACTTCAGGAGTTAAGCCGTCGAACTGTAAATAAATCGTGCTGACGCCTGCTTCTTTGAGTTTTTTGGCGTATTCGGGATCTGCAGCTAATCGAACACCATTCGTGTTCACTTCGACGTGTTTGAACCCTATTTCTTTTGCTTTTCGAATGAAATCGAAGAGTTCGTTGCGGATAGTGGGTTCCCCGCCAGAAAACTGCAGGGCAGTTGCTGGCACAGGCTTGTTATTGTGCAAGTTCTCAAGCATGCTTGTAATCTGTTCTGCGGTGGGTTCATACACATACCCGGCAGCGGAGGCATTGGCAAAGCACACGGGGCATTTGAGGTTACAGCGGTTCGTAACATCGATGATTGCCAGTGCAGTATGGGATTTATGTTCGGGGCAGATACCGCAGTCGTAAGGGCAACCTTTTTTCTTTTCGGTACGAGGGTTTTCTAAGCCGTCTCCGTCAAATCGGAATTTTTCAGCGCGCATGTATTGGTCGTAGTCCGACCAGTAGAGTTCTTGAAACTGCCCATGCTCAGGACATGCCTTTTTTATGAAAACTTTCCCTTCGTCCTCGTAGATAGTTGCATCTATAGGTTTTAGGCATTCAGGACAAAGACTCTTTGTTGGTTTAATGTCTTTCATACTTTTGCCTTCTGTCTCGTAAGCGTGTAACTTTAGAAGCCCTTAAGAGCAAAATCACGATAATAAGGTTTCCAAACGTTTCCTAAGGTGATTGAGGGGAAAGAAGATGGCGATAAACGAAGAAACCCGCTCGGCACTGCGTGAAATGGGTTTAAACGCCTACGAAATCGATGCTTACATAGTGCTGCTTGAATGTGGGCAAATGACCGCTATGGAAATCAGCCAGGCAGCCAATGTGCCCTACAGCAAAATGTACGAAGTCCTCAACTCCTTAAAAGAGAAGGGCTGGATTAAAAGTAGCGAAAGCCGACCCTCCAAATACTTCCCTGTTCCACCGCTTGAAGCAACACGAGCTACAAAACTGCGGCTCGAAGATAAATACGCAAATTGGGAAAACACCGTGGCTGAAACGCTTCAGCCGCTGTATGAAAAACGGGAACTCGTTGAACGCCCAGACATGCTGATTCTTCGGGGGCAGCAAGCTGTCCTCAACAAACTCGAAGAAGTCCTTAAAAAAGCCTCAGTCGAAGTCGTCATCGCAGCGCCCCAATTTGCCAAACCCGTCATCGTCAATGCAGAGCCCTTGATAGGTAATGGCTTAAAAAAAACAGTCAACGTTAAGTTGATGGCGGCGGGCAAAAGAGAAGACTGGGTGTTCATCAAAAAATACGCTGGCTTAAGCGAACTGCGTATCCGCGACCACATGTTTGGCGGCGGCATAATCGCCGATGGCAAAGAAGCCATGCTCTTTTTGGGCGAAGACAAACCCACCCTTGTCATATGGAGCAACCATGTCGGCTTAGTGGGATTTGCACGCGAATACTTCCAATTCCTATGGGATTCGTCAGCAAAAGTCTAAAAAAGAAAAAGAAACAAGAGTTTCCTTGCTTTTTTCTTTTCAACAGCGTAAATTGCCCAGAGCTTTGAACAAAGTCGTCACCCGAGAAATCTTTTTTTATCCAAACGCCTCCAACGTTAAGAGCATGACAATACATCGTTTTTTTTCGTTAGTCGAGGATTTTGTGGATGGTGAGGCTGCTTAGTGGGTAATGCAGACGCTGGAATTTTGCCGTGGCTTATGAGAAAAAAAGCAGTCTTCACATGCATCCACACGCACACCGCGGAATCTTCAACATGAAGCCATCCAGGGCATATGAAGAAAAAACACTTATCCCACACACAAATAGGCATACAAAAACAGCCCAAACCAAAAAAGCAACAATCCCCACAAACAATCTTGTGGCAACCACAAAAATACCACACTCACACAAACAGCAAAAGAGAACAAGCCACATACCGCCCGGTTGGCTCTCTGGAATCCAAAACGCAATTTCCATAAAGAGCAAAGCTGCAGCAAGTGGTTTAGAGAAACCATGAAATAATAAGAGCAACCATATGCATGACTGAGGAATCACACCATGAGCGAGAACCGAATGGTCTCAGTAAAACTACCTGAAAACCTATACCAAGAACTGGTGCTGCGCATTCCAGAAGGAGACCGAAGCATCTTCATCAGGGAAGCCATAAGCGAAAAACTACAGAAGACCCCCAAAGCAGACAAAATCTTAGCACTTGAAGAACGCATGGGCAAAATTGAAGAGGAGTTCGCTCAAATCCGCAAGTACCTCGCTGACCTAGAAATCCTCACCTTCCAGCATGGGAAAATCAACCCACATCAATTCTGCATAGACGAGTTAGACCACAAAATAATGGAGTACTTGCTGCATTATAAGAGCGCAACAACCCCTGAATTAGCCGATTACCTTAAAACCAACCGCTGGCTAATCCTAAACAGGCTTAGAAAAATCGAGAAAACATCAAAAAAACAAGCGGGAAAACCAATCGTCGAATACTACGCTGGCGACCGGTCAGGCAAGAAAAAAGCATGGTGGCTAGACGAAGAATTAATCCAAGAATAAGGTACCTTTAAATTAACAAGCATGTTTTTGGATTCTCAGTTACGGGCTCGTAGTCTAGCACGGATTAAGGCATCGGCCTCCGGAGCCGAGAATCCTGGGTTCAAATCCCAGCGGGCCCGCCATATTTGACTCGAATTCATCCTGTTCTTCTTCCCCTTTTTTCTTTTCTAGACAACCTACTCCAGACAGGTTAAGTCCTGACTGGGCGCATTCTGAGTTTTCAAGCAATCAAGTTTTCTACTGTATGGACTGCGTTTCTTGGTGCGGACGCTGCAGCGAGCCCACCATGAAGGGCAAGAAATCAGTCAATCGTATAGCATCAAGTGAAGCCTGCTCAGCGTTCAAATTAAGAGGGCAGACTATCCAGCATAAGGAGGGCTTTGTTGGATCTGGTTCTTAGCAGAGTAAAC
>JAOZHX010000028.1 GCA_026014665.1 Candidatus Bathyarchaeota archaeon | reverse complement strand
AAGCATACGTAAACGCCTACCAACCTCCAGCAGCTACGCCGACACCGACAGCGACGCCAACACCAAGCCCCACACCGACACCTACACAAAGCCCAACGTCAACACCAACACCTGAACCAACTCAAACACCTACGCCAACACCAACCCCAACGCCCACACCTACGCCTTCTCCAACGCCAACTCCAACCCCTACCCAGACCCATAGACCAACCACTACGCCGACACCAACCCCCGACCCAACTGGAACCCCGCAACCCACTGCAACCCCAACTCCTAAACCAAGCGCGACACCAACCTCACCCCAAAAACCAGATGCAGCTCCTGATCCTGCAGATCCTCAAACGCCCAGATCGCCAAGCAACCATTATTTGTGGTCTCCTTGGAACTGGTTCCTTAGGACACGCTTTAGAGTATGGTTGTTTTGCTTCCGGGAAACTGCAAACTTCCCCAACTCTTTTTTATTGTTAAGTGCGAAATAAAGGACGTTAGGATTGAAATCATCAATTTTTAAGAATAAAAGATAAGAGAGCTTGAACGCACCACGTTTGTAATACGGTGTTTATACTTGGAAATTATAAATGTTCGTTTACCAGATAAAGTCGTCTCAGATCTTGATAAATTAGCTAAAAAGCACAGCCTTACACGTTCAGAAGTCATGCGCCAAGCCCTAACGATATACCTGCATCTAACTGAAAATGTCGGGGCAATGCTTCGACCATTGGTTTTCCAAGTTAAACCAGCCCAGATAGCCTATACCCGTAGAGGCGATGTTTCAATCTTAAAGGTACCCACTGGACATGCCATAGTTGTTGGTTCAACATCGAGCGGTTCGGTTGGCTCTAAAGAAATGGACCGCGTCAAAGTTGACGGGCGAATATTGGGCAAGTTTTTGGCTAGAGTTGCTTTAATGGATGTCACCGCTACAGGCGCTTTTCCACTTTTGCTCTCAGTAACGTTAGGAGTTGAGAAGGAACCCACGGGTAACACCATTCTGGAGGGCATTCGCCGTGAAGCTCGAACCATAGGCTTGGATCCTAATCAGGTCATAATGGAGAACACGGAAGACAACTTTGTAACCCTGCAAACGGGCGCTGGATTAACTGTAATTGGGTTCGCAAACGACGATGAATTACGTCTCGGAAAAACTTGTCCAGGAGACTTAATCGTTGCGATTGGCAAACCCAAGGTCGGAGAAGAAGTCATAGCGGCAGAAGCACATGGTGAAATAGCAGACCTTAAAAATGTCATTCAGCTATCTCAGCGAAAATATGTTCACGACATTTCGCCAGTGGGCGGGTTTGGGATTGCAAGTGAAGCAACCATGATGGCTTACGGTGTTGGCAGACAACTCAAAATTATAGAAGTGAAGGACTTAGATTTGAATAAGTCTGCTGGTCCAGCCACAGTCGTTCTTGCCACAATTGACAGAGAAAGGCTTGAGGATTTAACTTCGCTTATTCCTAAACCAGTCAACGTTGTGGGTGAAATACTCTAAAAATTTATGGCACTCTTGAGCAAGTGCCCATTGCGGTCAATTTCTCCCTTACGGATACGAGTTGTTGAGATTGGAGTTTTATTTTCAGCTGGAACCATATCCACGATAAAAATTTTTAAGGGCTTCAAACCAGTTTTTTGTCGGAGTTCATTTATCGTTTGAGCTGTTTTTCGGGTTTCTTTGCTTACAACTAACCCTTCTATACCTCCGTTCTTGATAGTTATGCCGTAGGCATCTTGGAGTGGAACAATTTCGGCTCTTTGCAGAACACCAGACTGCTTTAGGTAACTCTTGAGTTCTCTAAGACGTTCCTCGTAGGAGGCGGTCTTGTGGGGTTTACCCATTATTTTAACAAATTCATCAGAGGTTAAGCCAATCACAACTTTTTCGCCTACTTCGAATGCTTTTTCGATGAGTGTTTTGTGACCTCTGTGGAGTTCATCAAAGGTTCCGCCGACAGCTACTTTCCTGAGTTCCTTCATGCAACCAACCTAGCGCCTTGGAAATCTATCTCGCTCGCTGTTATCTGTTGTTTGGGCAAGACTTGTTTAAAAGCTTCTGCCACTGATTCAGCATTTTCTTGGTGCACAACGGCATGTACCGCTTCACCAATCATGTTTTGAGCGGCTCCAACTGCGCCCGCTCGCTTAGCCAAATATACAAGCTGGCGAACGTTATCTGTTGCAAACCTAGCTTTTTGGGCAAACTCCCAGCAGCATCCCAAAAAATTCTCCAAACTTGGATCCGCCAGAATGGCTTCTAGGGTTTTCTTGCCATAGCGGTTAATCTCTTGTTTACGGTCAGATGAAGATAAGATAGTTGATTTAGGGTTCTTCGCCTTGAAGAAGCCTGCAACCACCACGTAATCGGGCTTTATTGGGATACGGTCGATTTGGCAGATGCCAGGCGCCCCAGGTTCAACCACGAGCACACAACCACCGGTAAACGTCAGAGAGCTAACGGTTCCCAAACCAGTTTGGCACTCTATTTCCGCTACATGAGCCATTCTGCCGATTTGATTGAATGTTAAAGGCAAACCTAATGCTTCTTTGAGTGCTAAGCCAGCGGTCAATGCACCACCAGCACTGGTACCGAAGCCTGTTCCGATGGGAACAGCAATTTGATGCTCAACTGTAACCGCGTACTTAGCTGCTGTTTTATTGAGCATAGCTTCGATCATGCGGATGGTTGTTTTTGCCTGCGGGGCTGACGTAGAGTTTATGATAACCTGTATGCTGTTTTTCTCCGCTTCTTTAACGAAAACCTTGGTTTGAACGCCTTTTTGAAGACCGAACCCGCCACCGACAGCGCCGATTAGCTCTAAATCATTCATTGGTTTACCGCGGTAGGTATCTCTGATTGCAAAGAAGCTGGAAATCGCCGCTGGAGCAAAGGCTTGGGCGATTTTCATTTTTTATCCAGCTCTTTCTTGTAGAATTTAAGGGATGGAAAAGCCAGGTAACACGCTTCTGCGATTGGAGGAACTATCAGGACCATAAAAGGTATTTCTGTGGCAAATGTCCAAGCGAAGAGTATTAGTCCTGCAAAGTAAGGTAAGTTGTGCGCTCCACCGATAGCTGCGGGCAAACTGAAGAATTGAGTGTAAGCCCATATGCCCACGCCTATAATTGCGCTCCCGCAAACTGCGCCCACCACTGCAGCTGCACCGTAACTTCGCCATTTTGGCCATACTAAGCCTGTTATAACCACTATGAGGTAGCTGACTATGAATACTATTAGGACAACGAGGATACTCCAGAAGGCTTGGTCAAGGGTTACCCCAAAGTAGGCAATAACGTTTTGTGGAGTAATAACTAGATAAGCCAAAGTAGCCAGAATTGCAACACCTGTGCCCAGACCGACGAAGGTTTTTTTCCAAGAAAGTTTCTTTTGCGCTAAATACCCGATCAAACCGAACGCAACCAGGTTTGCTGGGACGCCAACGGTTAGGCTTAGAAAGGGGTCGCCATGAATCAACACGTCGCTGATGAAGATTCCGATGGCTGCACCGACTCCGCCGACGAAGGGGCCAAAGAGCAGGGCGAAGGTTGCAGGAATTATAACTACTGGCCAAAATCTTACTCCTCCCACCGTTGGAGTTAATACGGGTAACAGGAAGTATACAACAAGGCCAATTGATGCATACAATGCTGCGTTCATGGCTGTTAAGGTTATGTCGGTTGACCTTAAATTCATCGAGCTTCCACATCGTTTAGTTTGAGAAGGAAAATTAACGGAGCAATTAAGGATTCCGTATATAACATTTAAACATGATTAAACAAAAGTTTGTTTTTGTTGGGGCAGCTGTCTTCTTTTAAGGATGGCGTGGTCTCGTTGGTATTCTTCGGGACTGCACTCGTAGGTTTGGTTGGTTGAGGGAAGCGGTGAGTTATGCCGATAACCTCGTCGTTGCAATTCTGCTACTTGTTCAGCATGCCGAGCGTAGAGTTGTTCAATTCGGTATTTGAATCGCAAGGTTTGGGGATGATTTCGGTAAGCCTGATGCTTGCCTTCTAATGCGCCTACTATGCAGTGAAGTTCAGCGTGTTCGCCAAGTAAATGTTGGCGATCAAGTTCAGAAACTGGGACGCACCAGATGCGAACCAACCGCAAAATCCCGCCGTTACAGCGATCATAAAATGATAAGAAAGGGTATTATCTATTTTTTGTGTCGTTTTATGCGGTCCTGTCTCTGGGTTTTCCTGCGCCAATCCTTCTTGCGTTGGGTTTGCATGGAAAACCGCTCTTGCGGTGGCACATCGATCTTGCGGTATCGAGAAACGTTCACGTAAAATGTTTGTAGGTCGATTTTGTTGTCATGCAGGTTTTGCATGTTTTGGTTGAGTTCAAGTTTGGCTTGAGGGTTATTTACCTTGTCGAAGGCTTCGGCATACACGAGGTATGCAGCATGGAACTGGAAGTTTGAGGGGTTGTCGATTAAAAGTTTCTCTATTTGGGGTTGGGTATTTTCGTTTGGTTGTTCTGTCATGTTTATTCAGCTTTTGATGTAGGCAATGATTGTTTTTCCCTCTTTTATAGATGTGCCTTTATTTTGTTGCTTAAAAGGTGTTTTTTTTGCTGCTTTAACAGTTGGCGGTGTCCTTAACATTTTAGTGCTGAGAGGTTGAAAGGTGTTTTCGGATTTTTTGGGCGTCTTCCTCTAATTCCATTATGCTCCGTTCATGTGAGCGATTGTATAATCCTCCCCGAAAGGTGGTCATGGGGATGATATGTGCATGCAAGTGGAAAATTACTTGCCCCGCTGCTTCGCCGTTGTTCTGTACAATCCTGATTCCCTCTGCGTTCTCCGCGTTCCGGATGGCGTGTGCTAGCCGTTTAGCTATCTTAAAGAGGTAACCTGCCTCCGCCTCAGGGATTTCGTAGATGTTTTGGTAGTGTTTTTTGGGGATAACCAAAGTGTGTCCCTCATTAACTGGGCGGTGGCTTAGAAAAGCCATCACTTGCTCGTCTTCGTAGACAATGCTTGCCATTGCTTCTTTGCGGGCAATTTTGCAGAATACACAATCAACCGTCATATCTGTTGCCTTTGTCAACGAGGTAGGGATATAACTTTATTACAATTTAACCTTCAATAATACTTTATGGAAACCCTAATCGATGACATCGGTAGCTTTCCCCTGCCGACAGGCGTCAATCGGGAAGCATTCGCCAAAGCCTACCGACAGACGCGAGAAACCATTTTAAACGGCAAAGATCCTACTTTAGATGAGACTCTTCAAAGGAATTTTTGTTCAGTGGTTATTGATTCGTTTAGGCGAAAGGTTGCTTGTGGCTTAGACGTGGTTAATTTTCCCCAGCAATACAGTGGAATGAGGCAGGTTGGAGATGCCGTGCATGAAGCTATGGAGCAGGGTTCCTTTGTCGTTGATAAAGAGAGAGCGATTCTGCCAGAAATATACATCATAAACAAGCATGCCAAACTTCTCAGCGAAGAGTTCGGTAAAAAAATCCAGCTTCGGGTTTCTATTTTTGGACCAATTGAGCAGTATCTCAACGAAATAGGTGCTACAGCTTACCCTGATGTACTTGACGGGTTTGCTCAAACCATCAACCGCTTTGCCAAGAACGCCATTCTTAACAACAAATACGTAGAAACCACAGTCATATCCATAGATGAACCCAGCCTTGGGCATCACAACCTTTCTGCTACCCCCGAATTAATCCGAGAAACCTTGGAGAAAGCTTATGATTTCTCTGGACCAACCAAGCAGATACATTTGCATTTCACCTCAGAAATCCACAACCTGCTAAGCGTCAAAGGCTTAGATGTATTGTCATTTGAATATGCGGCGTCCCCTAGAAACATCGACGATGTACCAAAGAGTATGCTGGAGAAAGCCGATAAGCAAATCCGCGTCGGCGTCGCCAGAACAGACATAGATGCCATATGGGCTGAACTCTACGAGAAGGGGTTTTCAAAACCCGCCAACGAACAGTTAGTTGAACCCCAAGAAATCATTGCTAAACGCTACAAGATTGCCAAAGAAAAGTATGGTGAACGCATGACATTTACTGGTCCGGATTGTGGATTGGGTAGTTGGCCTAGTCAAGAAGCAGCTCAACTCCTGCTGCAACGTACTGTTCAAGCTGTTAAACAAGCGGATAAGGCTTAGGAAGCTATTTTTCATGTCGCTGCTCTTTAATCCAAGCCAGCAATTCTTCAGATAGCTCCTCGCGTTCGGTAACTACTTCGATAAGTGTAAAGTTTTTCTGGTCCTTGGCTTCTTCAAGTGCCCGATACAGGTCTTCGCATTTTGTGCATTTGTAGCCTTTGCCGCCCCAGAGCTGCGCCATCTCGGCGTACTGCCAGTTGACGAGTTCGTTGAAGCGTGCGGAAGGATAGAACAGCTGCTCCATGCCCCAGCGCCTGTTATTGATGACTACAAACATTGGATTTATGCTATATCTGGGGCAATGACAGATTTCTGGTCCAGTCATCTGGAAGCTGCCGTCACCTATCAGAACTAGCGGTCGTTTTTTGGTTGCCAGGGCATATCCAATGGCCGCTGGAACTGCAAACCCCATGGTGCTGTAGAAGGCTGGCGCCACAACTGAGGAAGCCTCGATTCGAAGAGTGGCAAATAGGCAATCACCTGTGTCGGCGATGAGGGGCATCTTGCCGAATTCGCTGAAGAACCAGTTTATTGCATCGATGACTTCGCTCATTACCAGCGGCGAAGGGGTAAGCTTGCATGTACGATTTATTTTCGGCTGTGTTTTCTGTGGGAAAGCAACTTTTTTCTTTTCAACTCCAGACCTGCAGAGCCCTTTAACGAGATCTACTAGTGCTATGTTCTCATAGGTTACGTCGCCGACGTGTACTTCTCTTGAGAAGCACCAAACGAGGCAATCACCTTTGGTAGCTGTCAATTTTGCGCCTAAATTCACATCTGAGAGCATCTCCCCCAAAATCAACAGCATATCTGATTCCTCCACAAGTTTTCCTGCGATAGGATTACCCGCTTCGCTCAAGTAAGTTCCAAAAAAATTCGGCTCATCTGATATTATGAGGTCGCGAGCAAGCAGTGTGGAAACAACAGGCAGGTTTAGCTTCTCAGCCAATTGCAAAACATCTTTTTTTAAGCCCAAGCGGTCAGATTCAACGCCTACCATGATGACAGGGGTTGCCGCAGCTGAGATTCGTTTGGCAATTTCTTTTATGGCTTTTTGCAGGTTGATTGCGTCACTTGTTAGCGTTTCGGGAGTTTTTTGGTTCGGTCTTATTTCTCGTTCAACAACGTCTGCAGGAAGTTCAATGTATACTGGCAACTGGTACTCTTTGCATGCGGTGAGAGCCTTAGAAATTTTTGCGGCAGCAGTTTTGGCGCTGTCTAGGAGTACAGCTTCTTTGGTTATTTCCGAGTAGGCATCTAACTGGGACACACAGCTTTTCACGGTGTGGTGGAGATAGAAATCTTTAGTTCTTGCAGCAATGGCTGGGCCACCTGAAACTATGATTAGGGGTGTTTTCTCGGCGTATGCACAGGCAACAGGGTTCATCGTGTTGAAAGCGCCTGCCCCATACGTGACTACTGCGACGGTTGGTTTTCGCAGTGCTCGCGCTTCGGCTATGGCGGCAAAGCCAACGGCTGGTTCATGCGAAAAAGTGCATAATTCTACGTCAGGGTCATCCTCGAGCAGTTTAAAGAATTTTATTATCATGTCGCCTGGGATGCCGTATGCTCGCTTGATGCCAAATCGTTTGAGCTCACCCAGTAGATATTCTCCAACAGTCGGGTTCTGCAAAAAATACTACTCCATCTAAGATGTTGGATAGCAGATGATTTAAGCTTTTTAAAAAACAAATACTTTCAAACAATCAATTTCAATACGGCGGTTGGTTTCCAAGAGCCTCAACGCTCTGACCTTGAATAGTCAAGAAACCTTGACAGAACAAATTGAGTTTAGTCAAATAATTTTGACTAAACTGCTTTAATACAAGACGAAAAAATTAGGTATTAGGGAAAATAAGATTGGTACAAAACGGCAAGATCACCTTCGCCAGTGCTTTACTGTTGTGTTTTCTAATGTTGAGCATGGTTTGCTTAAATACTCCTACAGCGAACGGTTCTTCCCTTCAAACAAATTCTGAGGGCACCCCCGAGCTCACCCAAGAAACTGGCGGTATACCTGTTCAGGCAGACTTAATTTCTCAATCAACAACTCAACAGAATAAACAACCTCTATTACAGGATAGCTTTGATGATGTATTCGATTCTAGTATCTGGGAAAAAATCGAAGTGAACGGAGGTGTAGCCATGGAGAAGGATGGGCTTTTGCAAGTGATAGCTCCGGATAGCAACAAGAGTTGGGAAGATTGGTATTGGAGCCAAGCAGGGTATGTAACAAAACGCCCAATTAGCGCTGCTCAAGGATTCGAAGCATCCGTTAACGTGGTGGAACTAGACGATGTTTCAGAAATGGTGCTTCTGATTAGTGACCAAAAGATAACCGACCGTGACCCCGTCAATGCGACGAACTGGTACATGATAAACAAGGTTCTACATACAAAGTACCCTAATCAAAGTTTGATTCGTGTTGTAAGCCGGATTGATGAAAAAATCTCTTGGTTAGTTGAGGCGCCATGGTTGTCGTCTACTGGTCAACTTAAAATCAAAGTATCTGAAGGAGTAATTTCTTTCTTTGAAAACGGTTTAATGCGCTATTCTGAACCATACGCTATTAATGCAAGCGAATGTTACATCTACATATATACTAGTAAATGGGGGCATTATTGGGGAACTGACTGCTTTGATGATTTTGCAGTTTACCCAGTGTCTATAGATAATGAATCCAAGGGGGGCCAAACGAGTTTGTAGATCTCAGCTGAATCACTGTCGACCATTGCTGGTTCGCCAGTAAACATATTTGGCAAACTGTCAAATTCAGAGAATGCTCCTTTGCAAAACAAAACCATTGTTTTATCGTACACATTCCCTGGCTTAACATCTTGGATACCGATTAGTTCTGGACTTACTGACCAACAAGGTGAATATTGTATTCAATGGATAAACAGCGCCTCAGGAACGTTCACGCTTAAAACTGAATGGAGCGGAGACTCAACATATCAAAGCATTAGCAATACTACAACCCTGAGTTTTGAACCCTGCCAAAACCAACGGGTTTTCTTAATCGAATCCAATAGCACAGTTTACGGGTTAAGCTTCAATGATAAGACAGCCATTTTAAGCTTCAACGTGACGGGGCAATAGGGAACCACAGGTTTTGTCAGAGCCACTGTTGCTAAGAGTTTGCTTGCAAACGGTGAAAACCTACAGGTTTACTTGGCTGACAACCAACTTAACTATACAGTTACCTCTGGATTTGACTCCTGGATATTCACATTCAACTGCTCTCATAGTACGCATGAAATAAACATGCACTTGGCATCAAATAGTTCCTCAAAAGGGCAACCCGTAAACGAAATAATCTTAATTGCCATAATTGCCGTTCTCAGCACTGTCTTAGCGATTGAAATCCATTCTTGGCTTAAGCCGAAAGACAAACAAAAGACCTAGACAAAACCTGAGAGAGCCGAAAAATGCCAGCCTAGTATTGCATGCCAGGTTAATTTTTCAATTTTCACCGATTTAATGAATCCTCAACCTAAAAACACTCAAAGCAACAATTAATTAAATAAAAAGCATAACGCAAAAGCATCCATCGTGAAGCGATATCAAAGAAGGTTTTTCGCATACGTTTCTATATGCGGCTTTATAAACGGGGGCTATAGAAAAAATCAGCCCGTTTATCAACTGGGGCTTTTTCTGCCCAATGCTATCTCAATTAGGGCTTCAAATTTTTTGCGAGCCCTTGCTTTTTTGTAATCTCTCAGTGCATCAACCAATTCAGACCTGCTACTTTCGCCAAGCGTTTCAGCGATTAACTTGGCTGCGTCACTGTTGCCTTGGAAGAGGAACTGGCAGACTCCAGTAACGTTTGCCACTTTACGCTCGACACTGGCAGATTCAAAATCCACTATAAACGGCTTGTTCGCCCCATCCACAAGCAAATGCTTCGGTGCTTTACTCAACTCGCCATGATCCAAACCTGCCTCATCCAGCCGCCAACACTGCTCCAAAACATCCGCCAAAACATTTCGCATCAAACCCTTCTCCCTGTGCACTGCAAGCCAATGGAGCAGCAAATCGCCCTCAACCAGCTGCATCAACAGAAAATTTTTGCTCACCGCCAAAAAACGTGGCCCAACATTAACAGCATTAGCCCTCACCAGCAACCCAGCTTCATGCTCCAAACTCTTCCTATCCGCATCAACACGACGCATCTTTAGCGCAATCCTCTCTCCGCAAACATGCGCCACCACAACTACACCCACGTAACCTTTCCCTAAGACAGGAACAGTAAACGCAGAGGATTTACCCCTAAACTCCAAAGCTTCCACACCGAATCTACGCAACTCAGCCAAACGCCCTTCTAACTCCTCTTGAGTTACCCTGGGATAGCAAACCACTGAAGCATAAAGCCCAGCATTCAACTCTCCGATAGGCACTACAACAGACAAATCAAAGCCAAACCTCAAACAGATATTATAGATTTAATAGGAACTCACGTTCCAACATAAACCTATCTCACAGGATTAAAAATGCCACGGTTCAAACAAACCACAGAAATTCAGGCGTTAATGAACAAAAAAGAAGCCATCCGAAACATAGGCATCATAGCTCACATAGATCACGGCAAAACCACACTAGCCGACACACTACTAGCAGGAACAGGCATGCTTTCCCCACAGATGGCAGGAACCGCCAGAGTGCTAGATTACCTAGAAGAAGAACAAAAACGCAAAATCACCATAAAAACCGCCAACATAAGCCTCCTACACAAAAAAGCAGGCAAACCCTACCTCATCAACCTCGTAGACACACCAGGACACGTAGACTTCACAGGCAAAGTCACCCGAGCACTAAGAACCATAGACGGCGCCGTGGTGGTTGTAGACGCAGTGGAAGAAATTATGGCGCAAACCGAAATCGTAACCCGCCAAGCCCTCGAAGAACGTGTGCGCCCAGTCCTCTTCATCAACAAGGTTGACCGACTAATAACCGAGTTGCAACTAAACGAACAACAAATACAAACAAAACTCAACCACATCATCAACACATTTAACGACCTAATAGAACTATACGCAGAAACCCCCTACAAAACACAATGGAAAATCAACGCCACTAACGGCAACGTGGCTTTCGGCGCTGCCTTGCATGGTTGGGGTTTCACATTGCAAATGGCCAAGGAATTTGGCATAAGATTCCCTGACATAATAAGAGCATATTCCGAAGGCAAACAGGCAAAACTCAAAGAAACCGCACCCGTTTCCGAAGCAATTTTCGAGATGGTAATAACCCAGATTCCCAATCCACGCATAGCACAAGGTTACCGCATCCCTAAGATTTGGAAGGGACAAATCAACTCAAAAGTCGGCATGGCTCTGGTTGAATGCAACGACCAAGGACCAACAGTCATATTCACAACAAACATACGTTACAATTCAAACGGTGACACCATCGCTACTGGACGATTGTTTTCTGGCAAGGTTAAAGTTGGCAACCTACTCCATCTTTTAAACACCTCATCTGAAACACAGGTTAAAGCAGTTTCCATAGACATGGGATCCTTCAGCGAAGAAATCAGCGAAGTTTCAGCTGGAAACTTGGCATCTTTAACCTTGAGCGGAAAGGTGCAAGCTGGCAAAACCCTCATCGATCTCGCAAACAAAGACGACATGGTGCCCTTTGAAGACATAGACTATGTCTCAGAGCCTGTCGTCACCTTAGCGATTGAACCTAAAAACCCCCACGACATACCTGTTCTTCAGTATGGATTGAAGCGCCTTGTAGCTGAAGATCCAAATCTCAAGTCAACCACGGACACGGAAACAGGCGAATATTTGCTTAGTGGAATGGGCGAATTGCACCTCGAAGTAGCCATAAACCAACTCAAAAGCACATGCAACATCGACATATTGGTTTCATCACCACGGGTTGTTTACATGGAGAGCGTGCACAAAACAGGATCCGTTGCTTTGGCTAAAAGCCCAAACAAGCTCAACAGCTTTTGGGTGCAGGTTGAACCTCAAACCACACTTACTCGAAAAGAAACAAACAACATCCTCTCAATCGATGAAAACAGAAACATACTTCTAGATTGTACAAGCAAAACCAAAACGGTTTCCCCAGAGACATTGGACGCGATTAAAGCGGGTTTTGAATATGCGTGCAAAGCTGGTCCCTTGTGCAGTGAACCAATGCGACACGTAAGGGTGAATCTAATCGACTTTCAACTCAACAAAGACGAAACGACATTTTCAGAAATAACTCATGGCGTGGCAAAAGCAACTTTCGGCAGTTTCCTAACCGCTGACCCCGAGCTCTTGGAACCCGTGTACAAAATCGACATTTCTGTTACATCCGAATTAGCCAGCGAATGCTCTCGAATCTTGAGCATGCACCGTGGAAAAGTTGGCTTGTTCGAGCAGAAAGGTCAGCTAACCCAAATCAGCGGCATCATACCTGTGGCAGAAACCTTCACGTTTGCAAAAAAACTGCGTTCAGCAACCTCTGGGCGTGCATTCTGGCAATATTTCTTTGATCGCTGGGAAAAAATTCCGTCTAAACTTGCGCCGCAAGTTATCATGGAGCTTCGTAAGCGTAAGGGTCTCGCGCCAGAGGTTCCTAAACCAGAAAAGTTCATGGGGACATAGCAAAAATGAGGCTTGGCGTTGAGTTTGATTTAGATTCTTCGCTCTGCTGTGGACAAGTGTTTAGGTGGAAAAAAATCGGTGATTGGTGGTATGGCGTTGTGGGGGAACGTGTGTTTAAAGTTCGTCAGAAGGATCTTGAATTGGAGTTTATGAATGTCGAGGATGATTTCGTTTGGCATTATTTTGGTTTAGGCGATGATTTAAATAAGATTACTCAGTGCATCGCTAAAGATGATTACGCTAAGTTGGCTCTGCGGAGGTTCAGCGGGTTGCGGATTGTTCGACAAGTGCCTTGGGAATGTCTAATAAGCTTTATTTGTGCAACCAACAAGAGCATAGCGGCAATTGAGCAAATGCTTCAAAGGCTCTCGATGAAGTATGGAGAAAAAAGGACCTTTGAGGGTATGGATTTTTACTTGTTTCCTTCCGCAGAGAAGTTGGCTTTGGCAAGCATGAATGGTTTGCGTGATTGCGGCTTGGGCTATAGGGCTAAGTTTGTGCAGGCAACCGCCAAAAAGATCTGTGATGAAGGTATAGATCTTGAGGGCTTAAGGAACTTGCCTTATGTGGAAGCGAGAAAAAAGCTTCTGGAGTTTTCTGGGGTTGGCTTGAAGGTAGCTGATTGTGTGCTTTTGTTCTCGTTGGAGAAGTTGGAGGCTTTCCCAGTGGACGTTTGGGTGAAACGGGTTATCTTAAACCACTACTCAAAGCATTTTCCAGTAGCAGTTGTGAAGAAAATGCAGAGTCACGAATCCCTAACTTGCGGTGAATACGAAAAAATCGGTGCTTTCGCCCGAACTTATTTCGGCAAGTATGCTGGTTACGCTCAAGAATATCTCTATCATTTTGAACGAACGCAACAATAATGGCTTAGCGTTGCTCTTGCGAGACCCCCCTCCCCTACTCTTAGCTAATCAATCTCGCAGTGGTTGTTGCTTTGAGGCGAAGGGAAAGTGGCGAGTTCTTGTTGTGCGTTGTTCGTTTGATATTTTTGATGTTATGGTTGCGTTTTACAGTCTTGTTGGGTGTCGATGTCTTTTATGCGTTTGTTTATGACTGTTTGGATTTCTGGGTCGTCTTCTCGACGTAAAGCGTCAAGTAAGAGCTTTTTTGCGACGCAGAGGCTTTTTTCCCCAAAGAGCTTGGCAAATTTACTTGAGCGTTTTTCAAGTATTCGGAAATACCGTGGCAGTACGCAGACAAAATTTAGTGGGTACTTTTTGCTTTTGTCTAGATCTACAACGACTAGTTGGATGCGCTCGAATTGTTGGTTGCCGTTCTTGATTGCGTATAGTTTTAAGTTCATTACCCCGCTGTCTCTCCTGCTAACTTATCAAGCTTAGGCTCACTATAAGTTGAACTATCCGTTATCAATCCTTTCAACTCGCAACCATAAAAAACTTTCCCAAAAACAAATGAGTATCAAAACAAGAAACCCGTCAAGAATTAAATATTTTACAAGCGTTACAGACGTTATTTGAGTAGCTTGCCTTCAAATCGTATGGATAAGAAGACAGCAAGCTTAACAAATTTACCTTTCATGCACAATCCTTTTCCCTTGGAAAACATGAAATTCCACGATAAGAGTTAAACAGTCCTTTAACTCCAAAATTAAGCCAAGAAATGTCAGTTCAAAATTCCAATTCTGTTTTCGAGTTACTCGCAAAACCCATACGCACAGCTTTAGCTGAAGCCAGTTTTTCACAGCCAACTCTACCTCAGACTTTGGCGTTTCCACCCATACTTGAGGGCAAAAACGTGCTCTTGATTGCACCCACGGGCACTGGCAAAACCGAAGGCGTTTTGCTACCAGTTTTCTCCAAACTGGTTGAGCAGAAAAATCAAGAGCAGAGAGGCATTCAAGTCATATACATTACGCCCCTGAGAGCGTTAAACCGCGACATGTTCAAGCGCCTGCAGTTTTGGAGCCAAAAACTCGACATAACCGTGGATGTCCGCCATGGTGACACAGAAATGAAAATTCGACGAAAACAAGCACAAAAGCCACCGCAGATGTTGGTGACTACCCCTGAAACGTTACAGGCGATTTTGCCAGGCTCACAGATGCGCAGTCACCTCAAAGGCGTGGAATATGTGGTTGTTGATGAAGTACACGATTTAGCATCAAGCAAACGTGGAGCACAACTCTCCGTTGCATTAGAACGCCTTCATGCAGTGACTAAGAGGGAATTTCAAAGAATTGGCTTGTCAGCAACCATCGGTAACCCCGTGGAAGTGGCCAAGTTTTTAGCAGGAAATAAGAGAGAAATAAACGTGGTTGAAGCGTCACCGCAGAAAAGTTACCGCTACACAATGGAGCATCCTTCACCCATTGAAGCTGACTACGAGTTGAGCGCTAAATTGGACACATCGCCAGAAGCAGCCGCACGAATCAGACGCATGCTGGAACTTGTAGATTCGCATCAATCCACACTTATATTTGTCAACAGTCGCACGGTTGCTGAAGTTTTAGGGCATAAGGTTGCAGTGTTAGGTCGAGAAGACATCGCAGTGCACCACGGATCGATATCAAAGGAAGAAAGAATAACTATAGAAGACGCCTTCAAGAATGGACAGTTAAAAGCAATCATCTGCACAAGCACTCTGGAGTTAGGCATAGATATCGGTCAAGTTGACTTAGTTTTGCAGTACATGTCACCGCGGCAAGTCAGTAGCCTCATCCAACGGGTTGGCAGAAGCGGCCACCGTTTGGGAAGAGAGTCAGAGGGTACGATAATCACTGTTTACCCTGACGATTCCCTAGAAGCGTTAGCATCCATTAAAAGTGCACAGCAAGAGCTGGTTGAGCCGGTGGTTATGCATGAGGGAGCTTTGGACGTTTTGGCGCATCAGATAGCAGGATTACTTATGGATGAACAAACGCTAACGGTGCCGCAACTGCTGCGTTTACTGCACAGAACTTATTTGTACCGAAACCTCCAAAAAACCGAGCTACTAGACCTGATACGCTTTTTAGACAGCCTCAACCATTTAAGACTAAACGAAGACGAGACACTTTTGAGCAAAACCAGCAAAACCCGAGAGTACTACTACCAAAACTTATCTATGATACCCGATGAACGCCGCTACCCAGTCATAAACGTTCTATCCGACCGCAAAGTCGGCACTTTAGGCGACGAATTCATGGCCCTACACGCACGAGTCGGCTTGAATTTCATCATGAAGGGTAAGGTCTGGCGGATTGTGCAAATTGAAGACGAAACAGGCACAGTATATGTAGTGCCATCTGAAGATCCGTTTGCATCGGTCCCCGGCTGGGATGGAGAGATTTTGCCAGTGCCCTTTGAGTTAGCACAGCAGACGGGGCAGCGCCGTGAAAGAATCGCCGCTGTCTTGGCTGAGATAGGCGATGTTGCAGTTGCCACTGAGGTTTTGGCAAAGGAATTAGACTCAGATAAAAACAGCATCAGTGCAGCAATTGCTGAGGTGGATGAGCAACTAAAGCAGGGTGCACCCTTACCTACCCAGAACCACATCGTACTGGAATTCTATGACCGCTACATTGTTGTGCATGCATGTTTTGGCGAGTTAGTTAACAAGACGTTGGGCGGCATCTTTGACAGCGTTCTCTCGGAGCGCGAGGTTATCAGCGGTTGGTGGACGGATGGCTACCGCATACTCATAGAGATGCCTCGCAAACTTAACCGACTGGAACTCGCAGAACTGCCCAAAACCCTCTTTGGCTTAAGCCACGAAGCAGTAGATGCAGCGTTTCAACGTTATCTGGATGCCAAGTTCCCATTCGGCTACAAGATGAAGTTCGTAGCTGAACGCTTTGGCGTTTTGCCCCGAGGAAAAACCATGAGCTACCAGCGACAAGCTGAACTCAAAGCCCACTTCAACAACACGCCAATTTACCGAGAAACCATCCGCGAAGCAATGATGGAAAAAGTAGATTTGGAGAAAACCAAGCAGATCATGCGCGATGTTGAGGCGGGTAAAATCAAAGTTACAACCTACATAAGTAATGAGAAGCCATCGCCGCTAGCCTACCACATCCTTGCCAAATACGCCGACGTCACCGAACTCATGGCGCCAGAACGCGTCATAATCAACAACATCGACAAACTCAAAATGGCTATAAACGCTCGTGAGATAACGCTTCTATGCATGAAATGCGGCGAGTGGACGGTGCAGCAAAAAATCAAGGATTTGCCAGAGGAGCCCCATTGTGGCAAATGCGGTTCAGGATTGCTTGCACCGTTGTATCGTTCACAGAACGTGGCTCATTTGCAGGATGCGCTAAAGAGGAGGCGGGAAGGCAAAGAGTTAACACCTGAAGAACTCAAAGAAGTAAGCCAAGCACGCCGAAAAGCAGATTTGGTGCTTAGCTACGGTAAACAGGCAGTTCGCGCCCTGCAGGTTAAAGGCGTCGGCGCGGAGACAGCATCACGGATACTAGGCAAGCTACATCCCGAAGATGAAAAATTTTACATGGATTTGCTTAGGGCGAAAATTCAGTTTCTACGAACAAGAGAGTTCTGGGATTCCTAAAATGCTTACCTTGCAAGAAATGTGAAAAAAATTCAAATCGCACATGTTTTCACATTCACATCCACTCCAAAACAACATAGAGGCATGTTGTTCTTGTGAATAAAATCGCACAACCCACACCGAAAGAGAAGCCAAAGAAAGGCCCGAACCCAAAAAGCAACGTCATCCCCAAACAGACATGTGGTGTGCCACAAGCCGACACAGCCACATAAAGAAATTGAATAGGAACAAATCAACAGCTTTTAAGGTTTATAGATTTGTTCAATTCTCTTGCTTTAAAGCTGTGATTCAAGTGGCAGAACACAAAGTACCCGCACTTAAGCGTTCAATTGGCTTATGGAGCGCCGTCGCCATCAACGTTGGAGCAATCATAGGCGGCGGAATCTTCGTTGTCACAGGCATAGTCGCAGGCTACGCTGGCTCTGCACTGGTTGTTTCTATGATAATTGCAGGAGCTATCGCCTTCATCACAGCCACTAGCTTTGCCAAATTGACAGCTTGGCAACCGGTGGAAGGAGGCGTTTATGAGTATGGTCGCCAGTTGGTTTCGCCTTACGCGGGTTTCTTGGCAGGGTGGATGTGGTTGGTTGCAAACACGTTCACGGGAGCAGCGGTTTCGCTTGGGTTTGCATATTATTTAACTGCAATTTTTCCAAGTTTGCCCGCAAATGTGGTGGCTGCGGCTTTGTGTTTGGTGTTTATGGGATTGAATTTAGTAGGTGCCAATGAATCCGCTGGCGTAAACAATGTTTTAGTGATAGTTAAGCTAGCGATCTTGGCGTTTTTTGTTGCCTTTGGGGCCTTGTATGTGAACCAGCAAAATTTTATTCCTTTTGAGCCCTTCGCCAGCGGCGTTTTGTACGGTGCCTTTTTCATTTTTTTCGCATATGGAGGTTTTGCAAGAGTGACAGTTATTGCTGAGGAAATTAAAGAGCCTGAACGGAACGTGCCAAGGGCTTTAATGTTTTCTTTGACGATTTCGATGGTGGTTTATGTTCTGGTTGGATTTGTGGCTGTTGGCTTAGCTGGCTCTAATGCACTTCGAGAATCAACTTCACCGTTGAGCACAGCGATAAACCAAACAAACAGCTCACTTGCGGTAAAAATCATATCGTTAGGCGGCTTAGTGGCAACAGCAAGCGTTCTCTTAACTGCAATCTTAGGCGTTTCACGAATGGCATTCTCTATGGCTAGACACAACGATTTACCATCAACGTTAAAGCGGCTACATAGCAAGTTCTCTACACCTCACTATGCGATTATATTAACAGGCGTAGTTATGGCGATTCTGGCATTATTTGTCGACTTAACCCCAGTGGTTGCAATCAGCACTTTTGCTTTACTGCTGAATTACTCAATCACAAACATTTCTGCGTTCAAACTCAAAACTAACATTGGCGCACCAAGATTCCTGCCAATCGTTGGCTTAGCGACATGTATTATGCTCTTAGCGTTCATTCTTTTTGCTTCACCCCAAGCATGGCTTGTTGGGTTGATATCTGTGCTTGCAGGCACAACCTACTATGTAGCCAAAAGAAGAGCGAGAACGCCAAAAAAATGGTTGGAGAATGCGATAAGAATTTTAAGGTTCGCTTAAGTTTAGTTTCAGGAAAATGCCAATGCCGATTAAAGCTGTTTTGTTTGATATGTTCGACACGCTTATGCTTATTGAGAGGAACCATGAATTCTATAGCCCCTCCCTGATGCGGATGTATCGGTATCTAAACAGCAAAGGCATCGATGTGACATTCGAACAATTCAACTCAGCCTACATTGAAGCCCGCGACCGTCTCTACGCCAAAGCAAACCAAAACTGGGAAGAACCGCACTTCAACGTACGCGTAGCTGAAACACTCAAAAAACTAGGCTATAACTATGACACCGCCGACCCATTGGTGGTTACAGCCTCCTTAGAATTCTGTGAAGAATTCACAAAGTACGTGCGTATAGATGAAGACGCTTTAGGTGTGCTTGAGGCGTTGCATACAAAATTTAAGTTGGGGATAATTTCTAATTTCGCGATTCCTGAATGCGTGCATAAACTACTCAGAGACAGTGGAATCGATCGGTTTTTTGAGGTCGTCGTGGTTTCTGCCACGGTGAATAAGCGTAAGCCAGCCAACGAAATCTTTGAAAACACACTAAAGATGCTTAACGTTACTGCCAGCGAAACAGTTTTTGTAGGCGACACCATCGACGCAGACATTGAAGGAGCAAAAGCAGCTGGAATGAAAGCCATCTACATCGAGCGCCGGAAGCAGACACCCTCGGAGAAGGCCTGCCCCGACCAAACTATAAAACGTTTAAGCGAACTGCCCCTGACACTTGCTCGATGCTAACCATCTCTTAGAAAAGGCAACGCCAAGAATAAAACTTATCAGAAACCTATTTTTTTATCAACAAGGTAAGTTCATTATGTCTACGCAAAAAATCCAACCCTTTCCTAGTTAACACATAACTCCCTCTACCATTGTAAACATTTGGCTTCACCAAATCCTTGCTAATTAAAAAAGCTAAATACCGATTCATCTGAGTAAAACTCAAATTTGCCTTATACATTATTTCCGTTTTCAAAGCACCATCTTTAGCAATCGTTAACATATCCGCAATTATGGACAGCTGATCTCGCCTTTTCTTGTTTTCATTAAGCAATGCTGCTTCACCAGGTCAGTTTTGGGTATCTCTTGTTTCGTATATCTGCTTATAAATCTTAGCCAAGTTAGAATTCCGTCTCTTTATTGCTCATTGGGTTGTTTCGTAAGGATTGGAAGCCTATGCGCAGTTGAAGCATACTTAACGACGGGTTCCCTCCCCCCTTTTTCGATGTAAAATTATAGGTTTATCAAAATGCATCCCATCCGCACCCAAAGCAACCAGCATGGAACCATGTATTATGTGGCTAAAGACACCTCCGCCATAACCAAGTAGACCACTAAAAGCAATGCAACACAAAAAGCAACCGCGCCCACCGACCGTCTTGTGATAACCACAAAATCGCATGACCACACAGAGCTTACGATCCAAGTTCTTTGAAGTAAACGAAAACGCCATCACCGTTTCAAGGAGAGAAGAGAAAACAGAATTTTAGTTTGTTATTGAGTAGGTCGATTAGCTCTCAAGAGCATAGAAGGTTGCTCTCCACATCTTCTTTTATTAACTCAGTTTTAGCATACCCTCTAAATAGGGATTCTGTAGTGATCGACTTGTTCGTAACCCAAATATTATCCACTTGGGTGCTGGTGGCAACCTTCCACTTCTCTTTTATCGGCTCAGAAGCTTGAGGAAGCGTCTCGTTGTTTAAAAATATCCTAATTAACCTAAACGTGATGAGCACGCAAGCTATACGTGACTTGATTTTTCCTTTTTTATTCGCAAACGTGGTATGAAGGCTGGAACCCTGCGTTTGTATTCTCTAAATTCTTCTCCGAATTGTTCTTCACATTCCTTTTCCTCCTTTTTTGCAAGGCGCCAATAAAGGAACGCCAGTATGGGCCACATGATAGTCGTTATGATTGTCAGCCACATGACGTTCAGACCAAGGGTGATTAAAAGGAAACCAGTGTATTGGGGGTGCCGCACGTATTTGTAGATCCCGGTAGTTACGAGCCTGTTTTCACGCCTAGCTTTGTGGATTTCTCTCCAACCGTAGATTATGAGAAGTATGCCTATGCCCATGATAATTTTCGAGGCAGGAAATACCCATGTGTTAAAGAAGCGATAAAACCGCTCTTGGCCAAATATACCTGTTAAAAGAAACTCTAAGGAGAAAATCCTATCATAGCCAAAGAAACCTGCGAATAAGTACATGGTGAGTGGAATTCCGTACATTTCCACATATAAGGCTACTACGAAAGCGATGTAGACGCTGCTGGGTAGTCGTGCCATTTTCTTTTTGAAGGGGATAAAAAGGATGAAGAGAGCTAGGAAAACCACGTTTAAAGCGATTAAGATCCACTTTTCTGTGGTGCCAAAGCTGAAGCCTGTGAGGGTGAGGAAATAGAGTGGTATACCTATTATTACTGTAAGAAGGATGAATAGCGCGACTTCCTTGAGCTTACCCATTATTTTACACTTTATTTTTATGCTCTAAAGAAACTCAAATGAAATAGATTCTTTTATAATTTAATAGGTTCTTTTACAATATAAAATTTTGTTTTGTTTTTAATAAATAGAGGGGACTTTTGGAGATGGGAAAAAACAAGCATATTAAATACATAAGTGCATAAATCATTCGGAGAGGTGACCATGGAAGAACTATGAAAAAGCTGATTTCTGCAGTATTTCTGATATTGTTGCTAAGTAGCATGTTGGCTATAGCATTTGGCATTCAATCCGTCAAGTGCATGCGAGGAATTATTATAAGGAGTGACGGAACCATCGATCCTCCGACGACTCCGATTACGCGGAATGGAGATACCTACACGTTTAATGACAACATTTTTGATGAAATTGTGGTTCAGAGAAGCGGCATAGTGATTAATGGAAACAGCTTTGTGCTTGAGGGTTTAGGAACCGGAACTGGATTCCGGTTAGATGGCGTCAATAACGTTTCAATCAAGAACGTTAAGATACAAAATTTTTCGTCTGGCGTATATTTTGCCAGTTCTTCAGGTAATACAGTTTCCGGCAATAAAATAACAAAGAACTACCATGGAATATATTCCCATGATTCTTCAAATAACTTCATTTTCGAAAATAGTATAACTGAGAATTATCACGGAATTTATCTCTCCAGTTCCTCAGGTAACCACATTAAAGAAAACAACATAACAGACATATTTCTTAGAGGTATTGAACTCTACAGTTCGTCAAATTCTAACTCAATCTCCAGAAACATTATGACTAATTGCTTCAGAGGGTTCTGGCTCTCCGGTTCTTCTAATAACACTATATCTGGAAATACAATAATAAAAAATGACTATGAAGGCATCTCACTTTACGGTTCTTCTAACTTTAACGTTATCTCTGAAAATACTTTTAGAGACAGTAAATATGACAGCATCTCCATCTATGGATCTAACAATAATACTATCTCTAAAAATACCATAATAGATACCTACCAAGGTATCCATCTCCATCAACCTTCGAACTTTAACACGGTCTGTGAAAACACCATAATAAACAGCAATCGAGGCATCTATGTTTATGGTTCTTCCGGCGGAAACACCGTGTTTGGAAATACTGTAAAAAACGCTTATCATGGTATCCATCTTGATTGTTCTTCCAACAACGCTGTCCATGGAAACGTCATAGCAAATAGTAGCCGTGGTATCTCTATCGATGCTTCAAACAATAATACGGTCTATAGGAACACAGTAACAAACGGTGAAGATGCCATCTTCCTTTATGGTTATTCAGAATTTAATATCATCTCTGGAAATAAGATAACAGAAGCCTGCCATGGCATTCACCTCGATGGTTCTTCCAATAACGCTATCATGGAAAACAATTTAACGAAAAACCAATATGGCGTCCACCTCTATGACTCTTCAAACTTTAACACTATCTCTAGGAACACCATAAAAAACAACTATAACGGTGTCTCTTTGTATGTTTCTTGCAACTTTAACAATATTTCTGAAAACACCATAACAGCCAATCAATACGACGGCGTCTACAGCTATTGTTCCTATTACAACACCGTCTCCGAAAACATCTTAACCAACAATTTCAGAGGTGTGTTTTTCTGGAATTCCTCAGACAGCACCATCTCCAAAAATACACTGACAAATAATGTTTACGATGGTATATGCGTTCACGGTTCTTCTGTCAACATCACAGGGAACACTATAACAAACAACGGCTATGACGGCATCGGTCTCCATGGTGCCTTTAGCATAATCTCGGGAAACACCATAACAAACAACGGCAAGGACGGCATACATTTCTATGACTCTATATACAACACAATTCTTTACAACAACTTTGTTAGCAACCCCACTCAGGCTCGCCTATCGGATGCTGTTAACACGTGGGATGGCGGTTATCCTTCTGGCGGTAACTATTGGAGCGACTATCAGGGAATCGACAACTATTCTGGTTTAAATCAAGACACGCCCGGCAGCGACGGTTTAGGTGACACTCCATACATTATTGACAGTAACAACCGAGATAATTATCCTCTTATGGCACCAGTTTATGCATTCTACGCAGGCACGTTTGAGCGTACAGAAGTTTTCGTTTATGTTGTCAGCAACTCTGTCGTTTCAGACCTTTACTTTAATGCATCTAATGGATATTTCCTCCGTTTTTCCGCCTCTGGTCCAGATGATGAATTAGGTTTCTGTAGAGTCGCCGTTCCTAAAGTGCTCTTAGGGGCTTCCTACAATTGGACTGTTAAAATTAATGGTCGAACAATTACGCCAAGTATTGTGGAAGATGAAAATAATACATATTTTTACATATCCTCCCATGACAATACAAAAATGGTTGAAATAACAGGAACAACCATCTCTGAAACATTTCTTTTTCCAACATGGATTCTAATAGTAATAATGCCTATTGTGATTGCAGTTACCATAGCTCTTCATAAATGGAAGTTATTTAAACGACAATCCGCTAGCAATCAGGCATTTGTTAACGGAACTATTTTAGTTCTCGCACTTTCGGCTGTTACTTGTTGCCGTTTTCTGGGGGCACAAAAACCGCGGCTGCCACCGTAGTGGTCCACAGTCCGTTTTTATCGCCTGCAGCCGACTGGGTTATGTTAGCGGTCTTTATGATTAAGCCTGTGGTTTTAAAGATTTTTTTTCGTTCATCCCAAGCTGTTTCTGGGTCAAACTGGATACCCATGGTCGTAGCCAACATTGTTGCGGCAAGGTCTTCAGCGTAGTCGCCTGCAGCCTCGTCAGTTTGCCCAAAACTGTGGTGCTCGGACAGGTAACCGTACTGGTTTTTGCCACTGGGGATGGCTACGCCAATCGAGGAGGCAACAAGACGGTGAGGCTCATTTGTGGCGTTTCTAGCGATGACGACGAAGGTGATTTCACCTGGTTGCACCATCTTTAAGCCTTTTTCACGTGTAACCTGCTCGCATCCTGGCGGGACAATGCTGGATACGCTGACTAAATTGCACATTTGGATGCCTGCGTCGCGTAGCGCTAATTCGAAGGATTGGAGTTGTTCTTTGTGTTTGCCTACTCCTTTGGTGAAAAAGAAGTATTTAGGTATCATGGCGTGTCGGAAAATAGGATGCAGAATGCATTTATTAGTGTTTTGTTCCACAAAGTAATATTACTCAAAAACAATAAGCGTTTCCTGAGGCAGCCCTGTGGCATCAACACATACTGTATTCAAAGACGAATCCAAACTAGACATAAACTACATACCGCAGAAGCTGCCGCACCGCGAAACAGAACAGCGTCTTCTGCTAGAATTTTTCAGCTTTATCCTACGTTGCCCTGATCGCATGGCACAGCGAGTCATACTTGCAGGAGATGTCGGCACGGGGAAAACTGCGCTTGCTCAACGTTTTGGTGCAACACTTGCATCTGAAGCTAACAAACGAGGCATAAAATTCCGTTATGTACACGTTAACTGCCGCGAATTCCGAGGAAACCTTTCATCCACTCTGCATCGAGCTGTAACTGTTTTTGAACCCAACTATCCCAGCCGTGGATATGGCGCCGAAGAAACGCTCTCAACGCTCCTGCAGGTGCTGGACCGTGAAGGCGCTACCATGATATTGACGCTCGATGAGTTCGACAGCCTCATTGAAAAAGAAGGTTCTGATGCTGTTTACAAGCTTACGCGACTTCAGGAGACGAGGCAGGGGCAACCTCAACGGTTGTCATTTATCTTCATCATGCGTGATCTTCAAGCCATCGAAAAGTTAGACGAGAGCGCGAAGAGCACTCTGCAACGTAGCATCATCCGTCTGCAACGCTATGGCAAAGCACAACTAGTCGACATCTTGAACGACCGCGTCAAAATGGCTTTTGAGCTCGGTGCAGTTGCTGAAGATGTTGTGGATTTGATTGCAGAGCTTGCGCATGCTCAGACAGGGAACGCCCGTTTCGGCATCGAAGTTCTGTGGCGTGCTGGCAAATACGCGGATGTGCAAGAGGCAAATTGTGTGCTGCCCGAGTGCGTTCGCATGGCAGTTGCAAACATCGTTCCTGGGCTTCGACGCAGCGAGTTGGCTGGGCTTGGTTTACACCAAAAGCTGTTTTTGCTGGCGGTTGCACGCTATTTTAAAGAAAACGAGGAAGCCTATGTTTCACTCTCAGAAGCCGAATTGGATTATGCGGTTGTTTGTGAAGAATTCGATGAAAAACCCCACGGTCACACGCAAGTCTGGAATTACGTGCAATATTTTACTTCATTAGGCATCTTAAGAAGCGAAGTCGCTACTGCTGAGACCCGTGGCAGGTCCACGCGACTCTCGCTGCCGACCATCCCCGCCGTCGAATTGGAACGGGAATTGACCGCTAGTTTACAACTAGCAAGGAGAGCCTAAGAGGATGGAGTTGGAAGAGGTTTTTTCATCAAAACCGCGCATAAAAATCCTAAAAATCCTCTATACTTTAAGCTCTCTAAACGTCTCCGACATTGCTAAAAGAATCAAAATGAACTATGCTTCTACCGCTGAGCACCTGGAGCTTCTGGAGGCCGAGGGTATTTTGGAGGAGCGCAAGTATGGTCGAATACGCATGTACAGGTTTAAAGAGGGTTCGGAACGGGCGCAGGCGGTTGCAGGGTTAATCCAGGCTTGGGAAGAAAAATAGCTTGACGACGCAATCGAATGGTTTTTGGGGTGAGGAGACATGAGTCGTTATTCCTCTTCGTGTTCTTTGCCTTCCTGAACGAGTTTTCGAACCCTCTGCCCGCCCATCTTCCCTGCTTCTTCGACGGTCAAGTTCTTGCCCTTTGTTTTGCGTTCGCTTTTGTTTTCACTCAAACTTATTCACCTCCATCAGGAGAAACGTGCTATCAGGTTCCTACAAACATAAACTTATGTGATTGTAAGATTGCATAAACAATCAATGAATAAAAGCAAGAAAAACAAAGTATTCAACACAACATAAGGATAGAAGGAACCGGAAAAATGGCTATGGTTGATGTTTCAGCAAAAGCCGAGATTCTGCGAGAAGCCACCGCAACAGGAAACATAAAACTCAAACCCCAAACCATTGAACTAATCCAGATGGAGAAAATCGCAAAAGGCGACCCCCTCTACACAGCGAAAATCGCCGGTGTGTTGGCAGCTAAAAAAACCAGCGAGCTCATCCCGCTTTGTCACCCCTTGCCGCTTACAAACGTCGAAGTGGATGTGAAAATCGCTGATAAAGGCACGGTTTCAGCAACAGCCACTGTTAAGACAAGGGCGCAGACTGGCGTGGAGATGGAAGCGTTAACCGCTGTTTCGATGGCGCTTTTAACAGTTTGGGATATGACTAAACAGTATGAAAAAGACGCCGCTGGGCAATATCCTTCCACAACAATCAGTGACATTCATGTTGTTAGAAAGCTTAAGCAGGCATAACTATGAGTGAGAGTGAGAGCTCCAAGCAGCACAAAGCCAAAGCGCCCAAAAGACTGAATTTTGGCATCTACATCTGCAGCACCTCACGCTACAAAGGAAGCCAGCAAGGCAACGTAGCGGTCAGCGACGTCGGCGGCGACACCTTGGTGGAACTTCTCAAAAACGCAGGTCACAACGTGCTCTTTAAAAAAATCATAGCTGATGATGAAACGATGATTCAAGATGCCGTAATGTACGTTTTGGGATTGCCTGATGTTGACGCAGCCATATTCTCGGGCGGCACAGGAATTACACCGACCGATATTACCATCGAGACGGTTTCACCTTTTTTGGAGAAAACTCTGCCTGGTTTCGGAGAGTTTTTCCGTCGGATAAGTTTTGACCGTGTAGGTTCAGCTGCAGTTTTGTCCCGCGCGATAGCGGGTGTGGCGAAGGGCAAGGCAATCTTTTGTATTCCAGGTTCCCCTGATGCTGTGCGTGTTGCGGGGGAAATGCTTATTTTGCCCGAGGCGCCTCACATCGTTAAGCACGCACGGGAATAACGGATGAATTTAACGGACAACTGTGGCAGACCCCTCCTAAACCTTCGAATATCAATTACCCAGCGATGCAACAACCGCTGTGCATATTGTCACCGGGAAGGTGAAGTTCAACGCGCCAACCATTCAGCGGAGAAAATGTCAGTTGAAGAAATCGTGCGCATAGGCAGAGTTGCGATCAGTTTAGGCATTAGCCGCATAAAATTGACTGGCGGTGAACCACTCATGCGCAATGACCTTCCCGAAATCGTCGCTGGCATAGCCGCTGTGCCTGGCTTACGAGATTTGTCGTTGACTACCAATGGGTTGCTGTTTGGCAACGGATTGGCAAAGAAGCTGCATGATTCTGGTCTTAAACGAGTGAACATCAGCCTGCCATCTTTGAACGCTGAAACATACAAAAAATTAACAGGGGGAAGAATAGAAGATGCTCTTGCGGGCGTACAGGCAGCCATAGAAGCCGATTTTTGTCCAGTCAAACTCAATATGGTCATACTAAACAACATCAACGTAAATGACATCCCCGACATGATAAAGTACGCAGGGGGAAGAGGCGTGGTGTTGCAGCTCATCGAGCTTGATCCTATAAACGTCAGCGGCAACTACTACACAGCGCACCATCGCAGCCTAGACGGCATAGAAGCCATGCTTAAGGAAAAAAGCATCACGATTGAACAGCGTCCCTTCATGCATAACCGTCTGATCTATCACTTGCCAAACGCAACTGTGGAAGTCGTCAAACCCATAGAGAACAACGATTTCTGCATGCATTGCACAAGGCTCCGCGTAACCAGCGACGGAAAACTCAAACCCTGCCTCATGAGAAACGATAACCTCACAGATATCTTGACGCCTATTCGCCAAGGCGCCAGCGATGAAGAATTAAAAGAACTGTTCTTGAAAGCTAACCAGCTAAGAGAGCCCTACAACAAAAAAGATTAATCCATATTGAACAGCACATTCATTATTCCTTTTTTGAGGGCTCTGACTTCGGTTTTGTACTCAACCAGCCTGCAACCTGTGGCAAAAGCCCCTATAAGAATTTTTTTTTTAAAAAAAAACAATATTTACTTATCTTGGGCGAAGCTTGTCTTGAATCTTTTTTGAGCAGCATTAAATTCAGTTCGAATGGACTCATTTAACGATTGAGCCTCGCTCGCCTTCTGCAGCTTTTCTTGGCAACCATCGATTTCAAGCAGTTTGTTGGCGACTTCTTGAGCTTCCTCTTTTCTTCCTAACTTGCCCAACATGATGCCCTTAGCCAGCAGCGCTTGGGTGAAATCAGGTTTCAACTGCAAAGCCGCCTCAAAGGCGTCAAGTGCTTTTTCATGTTCGCCTCTGTTGCCCCAGAATACGCCGATATAGTAATCGATTCGGTGGTCCTTTGGGTTTTGTTGTTTTGCTTCCATGTAGCAGTTGAATGCTTCGTCAAACCGCTTTAGGCGTTGGAGAGAAAGAGCTAAACTTAAAATGAACTCCAAACTTGCTGGGTTTAATTCGATGGCTTTCTGGTAGCATTCTACAGCCTTGTCATGGAGATTCTGCGATGCATAGGTGGCTGCTTTCAAGCGCCAAGCATCCGCCAACCCTCCATCTAACTCAAGAACCCTGTCATAGCATTTTATGGCGTCGCCGCATTTGCCTAACTTTCCTAAAATCACTCCTTTTATTAGCCAAGCATCCAAATAATCAGGCTGAAGTGCCAAGGCTTCGTCAAGCATCATCAAAGCGCTTTCATATTTGCAGGCGGCTTCGTAAGCAACAGCATTTCTGAGTTTTAGGGCTGCATTTGCTAAACCGACTGAATCATTGGTCATGTATAGTCCAAAAGTAAATCAGCAGGGAAGTGAATTTATGCGTAATCGCCCCAAAGAATGCAAAAGTTAGTCAAGGAGGCCCCATATATTGCATACATGTTTACAAAGTATTAACCTAAATTCGGTTGAATTTGTAAAAAGCCCCATCTTTAATACTGCGCAGCCGATTTTTCATATAAATAGCAACCACAAAGTTGAGGTCAACTCTATTCTTCGCATCTGAAATCCAGCGCTAAATCGTTGATGTTCTTCCAAGCTCCTGCAGGAAAAACATTTTATCCCTCAAAAAAATATAACTTATTGGTGATATTTTGCCTAACTACATAGTTTTAGGAAACTGGACTCAGCAAGGCATACAAAACATCCACGAAGCTCCCAACAGGATCAAAACGACCCACAGCATGGTTGAAAAAGCAGGAGGCAAAATGCAACTCTACTATACAATGGGAAACTTTGACTTCATTATGGTTGTAGAACTTCCAAGCGATGATGCCATGGCAGAAATCTTGTTATGTCTTGGCAGCATGGGGAATGTACGAACCCAAACCCTCAAAGCGTGGACGGAAGCAGAAGGCGCAAAGCTACTATCAAGTTCCCATCCATAGCGACTGCTCAAGCCGTTACAGCTCGATTAATTTAGCTTCATGCGCTGTTGTATCCAAGATTGCAGCAGTTGGCTTTCCAGTTAGGTAGCCGCAGACTTCTCCGGGATTAACAACCAACGTTTTTCCCCTCAACTGCACACTTTTTATATGCGAATGTCCGTGCACGATAGCATCGAAATATCCGCTTTCAGCCAGCACGTTTAATAGTTCTATTTCCTCCCCATGCAACAAAGCAATTCTATACCCATTTACCGTTACCGTCGCAAACCGCTCATGTACTGTGCAATTGGTGGTTTCACTAAACCGCTTCTTCAACAACTCATGGTCCCCATCATTATTCCCAAAGACGCCTATTAGCTTACAGTTTAAAGCCTTAAACTTTGAGATTACAAATCCTGCTACGTAATCGCCTGCGTGCAGCACTAAATCAACCTTATGCTCATTCAGCGTTGCTACTGCTTTTTCTATGAGCGGCAAGTTGTCATGTGTATCAGAAATTGCACCAACCAACATTATGTCCATCTCATTTTGTATGCTTCCCATGAAAATAAAATAAGTTTTTCTATTTAAACTGAAATCAGCGTTTGTTTTCTCCAAACAAGCTTTCATTGGCTAATTTAGGGCTCTTTTTTTCTTTTTCTATGAGAATCTTTTTCGTCACTTCGATGGATTCTTGCATCAAGAATTTTGTGTGAGTGTGGTGGTTTTGTGGCTGCCACAAGAATGCAAATGGAGACGGTTGCTTTTTGGGAATGCAACATTTTTCTGCACCTGATATAGTGTGGGATATTTGTCTCTCTCCACATGCTCTGCATGGAGCCATGTTGAAACTCATGGTGTGGATGTGGAAGCATGTTAGGTGAGCGTAGATAGTCACATCGGAAGAGAGTTAGAAAATTCGCTGAGAAAAACCGTGTGGACGATGAACAGACAGAGCTCTTTGCAACGATTATTTCATTGTTTGATTTCTTCCACTAGCTTCTCAACTTGCTGAACGATGTATTTGTTAATTTTTTGTCCTTTCTCTGCGGTTGCTGTTGTGGGGTCGCCGTTTATTCCGCTTGGGAAATACATTTCAGGATGCGCAACCACTTCAAAGCGGGGCATCTGCCAAACACTTGCTTCTCCTTTGGATTTAATAAGTTCAGGTCTTATCTCCATCATCCTGGATGTTTCTAATGTGCCTGCATGTCCATCGCTTACCTTGGCGTAGTCGGGAGTTAATTCTTGCGCAAAGTCAAAATCAGATAAAACCATAATTCTAACAGTTCGGCTTAGCCCTGCCTTCTCGTTTGCCAAGACAATCTCCTGTGCGGCAAGCCTTAAAGCAACCATATGGGAGTTTCCAGCATGGCCGCTAAGAACGATAATTCGGTTGAAGCCGTTACGAACTAACTCGGATAGTATATCGTGGGCTATCTTGTATAACGTATCGAATTGTATGGATATCGTTCCCGAGAAGTTGCGGGTGGCATTACAGATGCCATACCTCAAGGGCGGCGCAACCAGACAACCAGTTTTCTTGGCAACCTCTAACGCGATGTGCTCGGACTGAATGCTATCAGTGCACAAAGGCAAATGCTCACCATGTTCCTCGACGCTTCCGACTGGAAAAATTATAACGGTGCCCTCTTTTGCGGCTTGAGCTGCTTCTTTAGTGCCGAGTTCATCAAGCCAGAGATACTTAGTTTTATTGTTCGTCATAGCTGTAAGTTAGGGAAATGCTGTTTTTCTATTTTGTGGACACAATAAACTCAGATTATATTTTGGAGTAACAACAACCAATACGTAATTCGCTGTTTTGCTTCGTAATGGCTTTTGCTTGCGGTTTTTGGATTATGAAGGCGCTGCCTTTGTTAGGGGTTAATATTTGTAAAACTATTTCCTATTGCTATATGAATAGCAAAATAAAATTATTATAGCTCATATAGATAATTCTTTATTGGGTATGTCAACCAAAGAAATAGTTGTCTCAGGAGAGCAAGCGCTACAAGTAGCCGAAGCCTTAACCGCTACATCCATGAAAATTCTCCAGTTACTATCCAAAGAACGATTAGATGTATCAACTATAGGTCGCCGCTTGAACCTAAGTGAAGCGTACATAAGTGAACAAATCCAAGTCATGGAAGAACTACAACTTATCAAAGTAACCTATGAACGGGGAAAACGCGGCATCAGGAAAGTGTGCGAGACAGCAATAAAGCGAATAACAATCGTAATTGAGGACTACAAATCATAAAGCTTCTGGTTAATTAAGGAACTATTCTTTAAAAAAATCAGGTTAGTTGGGAGTCTACTTTTTTCTTTTTTTCCCTTGTTTTTTCTTGCTTTTAGCCATGTAAACAGGGTATGCTTATGGCATATTAGTTACAGTTATTGATTTGAACATCGTTACTCTTTACTCTCCTTGTCAATTCTTAATATAAACGGTACTCGTGGGAAATGCAATCTCTATTTCTTCCTTTTCAAACGCTTCCTTTATAGCAAAATTAATTGCTTCTTGTGTTTCCAAATACTTCCCATAATCAGCAGAAGCAACATAATAAATAACCAAAAAAATCAAGCTATAACTTCCAAATTCAGTAAAATTCACTCTGTCAAACTTGGCTAACTCGAGACCTTTTATAATCTCCTCGATTATTCTGGGTATTCTCTTGAGTTTAACCAGCGGAGTATTATAGCTAACACCGATAGTGAATGTCACCCTTCTTTTCTCTAATTTTCTAAAGTTTCTAACACTAGTAGAAGTCAACTCCTTGTTTGAAATTACCAACTCTTCGCCTTGCAAAAGCTTAATCCTTGTGGATTTTACCCCGATGTTCTTCACCGTTCCACTGTAATTTCCTACCACAATAAAATCGCCTATTTCAAAAGGTCTATCAAAATAAATCGAGAAAGCGCTAAAGAAATCGCTTAGAGTGTTCTGCAAAGCAAACGCTATGGCTATGCCTCCGACACCTAACCCAACGATAACTCCGGTAAGGTCGATGTTAAACACGTAAAGGATTATCAGGAACGCAAAGATGTAAACAGTCAACTGTACTAGTTTTTTTAAGAAAAAAAGCAGGTGACGATTATTCCTTCCTGCACCGTTGTCGTTGCGGTTTGAATACCAATCTGCAAGTGCGTTGGTGACTCTAGTGACGACAAATGCGCCGAGTAAGATTTCAAGGACTCTAAAGACGGCGCTTAGCTGTTCGCTGTAGGGCTGGAAAAATGAAAGCGTTGATAGTGCATATTGGATCCCGACTATTATAATTAGGATGGTAAGGATGGTTCTAATAGCCCTAAGGATGTCGTCGGCTAGAGTAATTTTTAATTTAGCTGCCCAACTCGAGAAGTACCTTCCAAAAACAAAATAAGTCAACCAACCTGCTAGAGCAACGACTAGAAATGTGAATATAGAAGCGAAGATTTCACCGTTGATTTCATTTGTGTTTAGTAGATGTTGAAATATCTCTGATAGATTAACCATCCTGAGTTGGCACCTTCTCTTGGTCTTAGGCGATTTATTTCTCGATTGTAGGGCATGCAACCATAAAAGTATTCTTATTAAGTTATAAATATAGCTTTTTTACTATTAAAACAAAATTAAACCAAACTTAGAGGTAAAAGTTCAAGTTCCATGCGAAGTATTAGATGCAATCCGCCCAAAAATAAACCCTTTTTAGTAAAGCTAAAACAGCAAAAAAGACTCACGTAACTCTATATGAGGAAAAACTATTCACGATAGATGTTATAGTTTTGTCCAGAGCAGGATGCCCATGATTAAGCCGTATATCGCCAGTGCCTCAGCTAAGGCGACGACAAGGAAGCTTCGGAAGAATGTTTCTGGGCGTTCGGCTAGTGCACTGATGGCTGCGCTGCCCGCCGCCGAGATGGCTACACCTGCACCTAAAGTCGCTAACCCCACGGAAATTCCTGCGCTTATTGCTATGCCTAATCGGTCATAGATGCCTGTGGTTGCTGTTTGCTGTTGGGTTGGGGTCAGGTTAGGTGAAACGGTTAATATTACCGCTGCTCCCACGACTGGGATAAGTGCTAACGGAAGCAGTAACAACATGAAGAGCATTTTTGTCTTCAAAACACTCAAACTCCTTCAAACACACTTACTTATTCTGTGTATTAACTTTTTTCTTTCGAGTAAAGGCTGAGTCTTGGGTTATTTGGGCTTCCACTGCTTCGCCTATTTTTTGAGCATCTAACTTGATACTTTCAGCTTTTGCCTTGATTTTTGCCAGTTCCTCTTGTGCCATCCGCTCCACCAGCATCAGGGATTGCAGGTATTCCTTCTCGATTTTTTCCTTCCCAGACATGTATTCTTCACCTTCTAACGCACAACGAGAACTGGACACGGCGCGTACTCGATGACACGTTCCGCTACACTGCCTATTAGAATCCGTTCTGTGCCTCTTCGTCCATACGTTCCCATGACAATCAGGTCCATCTTTAAGCCCTTGGCTAAATGCACGATTTGCTCATACGGTCGCCCCTTCGCCAAAAGAGAGCTGGCTTTCACACCTTCCTGTTGGGCTAATCCAACGACGTATTTTAGGTATCTTTCCCCATCGCTTTTCATTTCCCGTTCAACATTCTCCATCTCGGTTACTCTAGTCAACTGATCAAGGACTACTGTGTCGATGACGTATACGACGGTGACTTCTGCACCTAACAGCTTAGCGACGCTGACGCCGTATTCAGCAGCTCGCATGGAATAGTCTGAGCCATCGGTTGGAATTAAAATCTTCTTTGTTAAACTAAAATCCATAGTTAAGCTCATTTTTTTCTCTCCTTTATCATTCGTTTGGTTTGTTTAGTACGGACAAATTCTTCTCTATCTCGTTCCTCCAAAACTGATTCAATCCGCTTAACCGTGCTCTGGTACATGGGAATGAGCACATGGTTTAGTGCATTCACGCGTCTCTGAGTCGTTTTTATGTCCTTAGCAATCTGGAAGGTTACGCCCTCGGCGGTTGCCAGCTTTGCTACCAATTCCAGCAGGTCGTAGAATTGCCCAAAAGCCTTGTCTAACTCAACGCTGGTGCCAGCAAAACCGTAGTCAGGCTTCACGTCGGTTTTAGCTTGGAACTCAAGCAGGGGTACGGTGACACCCATCACGCTGCGGTAATCAAGCAGAAAATCAGCTTGGTAACTGGAACCCAACGCCGTGTTCTCAACTGCTTCGGAGCCTTTAGCCATCTTGGCTTCACGCAGGTTACGGTATGCTTTGACTAATGCTTCGGAGAGGTCTTCTCTGGCGCGATCAGCGTCGTATATGCTGTGCCGCAGTTCCCTGAGCAGAATGTCGCGTTTGCGTTCCAGTATGTCGCGTCCAGTTTGAGCGAGGCTAAGCGTTTTTTTTGTCTGGATAAGGTTGATTCTTGTTGGGCTAATGTTTTCAACCGACATGTTTCTACTTCACTTCACTCGCGATTTTAGGCAGGTACTGTTGGATGTACTGGGGGTGAATTCGCGTCAATTCCTCATCTGGCAACTGCGCCAAGGTGTCCCATGCAATCGACAAGGTTTGTTCTATAGATCGGTTTTCATCTCTGCCCTGATTAACGAAGGCACGTTCGAGGCGTTCGCCAAACCGCAAGTACTCCTTGTCACGGCTTACCAATCCCTCCTCGCCGATGATGGTTGCCAACGATTTAACGGCGTTGTATTGCGCGTAAGCGGCATAGAGCTGGCTTGCGACGTCAGCATGGTCTTCGCGGGTTCTGCCTTTGCCTATGCCGTCTTTCATGAGACGCGAAAGACTTGTGGTTATCGTGATGGGTGGGTAGATGTTTTGCGTTTCAAGGCTGCGAGATAAGACTATTTGTCCTTCGGTGATGTAACCTGTTAAGTCAGGGATGGGATGGGTTATATCATCGTTTGGCATAGTCAAGATGGGCATCTGGGTTATGGAGCCCTTTTTGCCTGTGATGCGTCCGGCACGTTCGTAAATGCTTGCGAGGTCACTGTACATGTAGCCGGGGTAGCCTTTACGGCTTGGGACCTCCTCCATTGATGAGCTGACTTCACGCAGCGCCTCGCAGTAATTGGTCATGTCCGTCAACAAAACCAGCACGTGAGCGTCATGTTCAAACGCCAAATACTCTGCCAGCGTCAACCCTGCACGAGGCGTAATAATGCGTTCAACAGGCGGGTCATCTGCCAAATTCAGAAACATCGCTACGTTTTTTATAGCACCTGTTTCTTCAAAGCTGTTGCGGAAAAATGCGGCATCATCATGCTCAAGTCCCATGGCGATGAAGACTACGTAGAATTCTTCGCTTTCGTTGCGAATTTTGGCTTGCCGAACAATCTGCGCTGCCAGAGCATTGTGCGAAAGCCCTGGTCCTGAAAAAACTGGTAGTTTCTGTCCGCGAACTAAGCTGGCTAATCCGTCGATGGCTGAGATTCCAGTTTGGATGAAATCTCGAGGGTACTCTCGGGCGGTTGGATTCATTGGAAAACCGTTTATGTCGCGTCTGTCTTCTGAAAAGAATCGTGGATGCCCATCGATCGGTTCTCCAAAACTATTCATGACGCGACCAAGCATTTCCATGGAAACTGGGACCTCCAGCGGCTTGCCCAAGAAGCGGGTGCGGGTTTTTGACAGCGATAATCCCGATGTGCCTTCGAACACTTGGATCGTCACGGCTTTCCGGGTGACTTCAGTGACTCTGCCAAGCCTCGTTTCGCCGCTCTGCACCTTTACTTCAACCAACTCGTCAAAGCCTACGTCACGGACGTTTTCGATAACCATGATGGGACCGTAAATTTGGGATACGCCTTTGTATTCTAATCCTGTACCTGCCATAGTCTTACCTCATCGTAGCCTCCAAATTTTCAAAATACTGATGCATACGCCGGTCTATCTCGTCCAGCTGGTCGAGTTTATCGTTGGGGACAGCTGTCTTCATGCGCATGATATCTGTAAGCACGGGCAACTGCGTGACTTTGAACAGCGGGGCGCCTCTGCTGACAATTCTTTCTCCTAACTTGTGAAAATCAACGATAATTTTAAGCATCTTGAATTGTTTTAGCGGCACAGAGTAGGTGTCAACAGGATCCAAGGCGTTCTGCTGCAGGAACGCTGTTCGGATGATTCTTGCAGTCTCAAGAACCAACCGTTGACGATCAGGCAACGCTTCTGGACCAACTAGCTTCACGATATTCTTTAGATCATCTTCCAACTGCAGAATCCGCATGGCTTGAATTCTGTAACTATCCCACTCCTTGGTAACTTCCTTGGTCCACCAAGCTGAGACATTTCCGATGTACCCTGAATAGCTTTGCATCCAGTTAATAGCTGGGTAATGTCGTGCGTCAGCTAACTCGGGATCTAAAGCCCAGAAGACACGTGTAAATCGTTTAGTATGCTGAGTTACAGGTTCAGAGAAGTCACCGCCAGGAGGAGAAACCGCGCCGATAGCGCAAATGGAACCAGCCCGATTTCCCGACCCCAACGTTTCAACTACGCCCGTACGCTCATAAAACTCTGCCAGCCGAGACGGCAAATAGCTTGGGAAGCCTTCTTCGGCAGGCATCTCTTCTAGCCGCCCTGAGACTTCTCGTAGGGCTTCAGCCCAGCGACTTGTGGAATCAGCCATCAACGCTACGTCGTAACCCATGTCACGGTAGTATTCAGCTATGGTTATGCCTGTGTAGATACTGGCTTCCCGCGCGGACACGGGCATGTTGCTGGTGTTGGCGATGAGTATAGTTCGCTGCATTAGAGGTTTGCCGCTTGATGGGTCGATGAGTTGGGGAAAACTGGTGAGTACATCGACCATTTCGTTGCCTCGTTCTCCACAACCCACGTACACTATGAGGTTGGCGTTGGACCATTTAGCGAGTTGCTGCTGAGTGATAGTTTTTCCCGTACCAAAGCCTCCAGGGATAGCTGCGCTTCCGCCTTTGGCGATGGGAAAGAACGTGTCGATTACGCGTTGCCCCGTGATGAGGGGTGCGTAAGTGGGTAACCGACGTTTAAACGGTCGTGGTTGCCTAACTGGCCAACGCTGAAGCATCTGTACCTCAACTTCTGAGCCGTTAACCCGCAGTGTCGCGATTGTTTCCGTCACTGTATACTCGCCTTCACCAGCTAAATTCACAATTTTTCCAGTGATACCAATAGGAACCAGAATCCTATGCTCAATCAAACCTGTCTCCTGAACAGTTCCCAAAACATCCCCGCTGCCGACGACACCCCCAACCTTAGATGCGGGCGTAAAGAACCATTTTTTATCCCTTGAAATGGGCACGACTCGTTGGCCATGCTGAATAAACGGCCCCATCCGCTCCCGCAAAGTTTCCAAAGGCCGCTGGATGCCGTCAAACACATTGCCCACTAAACCTGGACCCAACTCCACCGAAAGCGGGTTGCCCGTTCCAAACACCTCTTCGTTAAGCTTCAAGCCACTAGTGTTCTCGTAGACTTGAATCGTTGCAATTTCCCCGTCGAGCCGAATTACCTCGCCGACTAACCGTTCGCTGCCGACTGCGACAAGTTCATGCATAACAGCTTGTGCCATGCCATCGGCTTCCACGACGGGTCCAGTCACACGAATGATGCTGCCTTTAGCTTGCGTTTTCTGTTGCCTCCTTCCCAAACAGGATTTTAGCCGCTTCCAAGCGAAGCGTAGACTTGAGCTGTTCTATCCGGTTCTCAAGCGTGTTGTCGTACGCAGTTCTTCCGTCATTGGCTTCAACGCGGCAACCGCCTATGAATTCTTCCTCATCCTCAGCCAGTTTCAAGTCAACGTTCAGTTTCTTTGATAAGTCGCCTAATCGAGGGGCAAGCCAAGTTCGGTCTACCGAGTTAACATGCAAAACGGCGCGTCTTGAACCCACTTTTTCCACTGCTTCCCTAATAAATTCAATTAAGACGTTGTGGTACTGCTCGGTCTTAACAAATTCCTTAATCTGCTCAGTCGCTTTATCGAACGCGGCATCAACCATCAACTCCTTAGTCTGCAACAACTGGTTGCGCGTCTCTACGTCAATTACTGATTGGATTTTCCGTTTTTCTGCTTCTGCCCTCACAGATGCCTCAGTCACGGTGGTAGCGTAGATTTCGTCAGCTTCTGCTTTAGCTGCCCCTAACGCTTTTTTACCTTCATTTTCAGCGTTGACGATTATGGATTCCACTTCTCTTTGCACATCGTCGAGGACTCCTTTGGCGATGGCTGATAAGCCTTCCTTGATTCTTGCAGTTGTCATGCTATTGTTTCCTACAATTTCATACCTAAGGTTTTACTGATTAAATCAGACATTCGACTTTCAGCGCCTGACCCTTCGGCACCGGGCACTTCAACAATCAAGGGTGCTATCTGTTCACTGCGGGCGCTGTCGATTTGGCTCCGCATCTGACTGGAGAATTCTTCGCTGACTATTATCATGGCTAAGTCTCTTCGAGACAACGCCTGCGCTAACGCTTTTTCTGCTTCCTGCACGGAGCGGACTTCTACGCCTTCAACTCCTACAAGCCTAAATCCAGTAACCAAATCAGTGTTGCCGATAACTAACCCGAGCATCCTTAATCCCTAAATGAAGGTTTAATTCTAAGACTAATCAACATTTTGTTAGGAAAAATGTTCCGACCAGAAAGAATGACTTCTGCTTCCATAATTTGTCTACGAAAAGACGTAGACACCATACTGGAAGCGCTAAACAACTTTGGGCAATTCCACATCGAACACGCCGCCGAAAATGCATCCCTGAACGAGCACCTGCAAGGCATACAAAAAACTGAGGAAACACTCGCCAACATAAACGAGCTTATAAAAATTCTGAACCTTGAGAAGACAGGAATGTTAGAAATTTTCAAAGACACGAAAATAGTTAAAACGCAGGTAACAGCGGAAAACTGGCAAGACCTAGCCCAATCCATAACTGAAGAAACCCATGGACTCAAGAATGAAGCAGAAAACCTCACTATATCGCTTACAAGCCTGCAGGAAAAAACCACACAGCTACTTCACATCCAAGACATGTTAATCATCATGGACAAGATGGGCGCCGACCTGCAAGCCATAGAGGAATCACGGCTTATACACGTCGCTATCGCAAGTGTCCCAACCAAAAACATAGCAGATTTAGATCGTGCGTTAACCGGGTTTCCTCTAATCTTTCACCGCTGCTACTTGGCTAAAGACATGGAGTTCGTATGCATGGCTGTCCAAAGCAAACACGCGGCAGAAGCTGAAAGAATCCTCAAAACTTACCACGGAGAAATCTTTCACATTCCACAAGAGCTCCCTCATGATATAAAAGAAGCCCTAAACGAAGTTAGTCGACAGTTGAAAGAAAACGCCCAAAAAAAAGTTGACATAAAAGCCGCATTAGAAAAGCTAGGTTCAGAAAAGAAAAGCAGGCTTTTTTCCCTCAGAGAAATCGCACAAAACATTCTGGCGCTTCTGGAAGCGAAAACAAAAATCCTCCAATCAGAACAACTAGCAACTATCAAAGGCTTCGTGCCCACAAAAGATTTTCACCGCTTAACAGAAAAAGTGCATGTCGCCTCACAAGGAACATCGTTAGTTCTGGAAAACGAACCGCTACCAATGGCTGACCCGCCTACGCTAATCCGCCACAACCGCTTCGTAAAGCCCTTTGAGGAGTTAACCCACCTTTATGGATTACCATACTATGACGAGCTTGACCCTACACCGATGATTGCAGTCACGTTTCCCATCCTGTTTGGTCTCATGTTCGGCGATGTTGGACACGGAGCGGTTCTGCTTGCAATCGGGCTAACCTTGGGTTTTTTCATCAAAAAAGAATCAGCCATGAAGAACCTTTGTTGGATTCTAGCAGCATGCGGAGTAGGCGCCATAATCGCTGGACTACTGTTCGGCGAAGTCTTCGGGCGCGAACTTTTTACACCCCTATGGCTCAACCCTTTCAACAACGTGCTCACCTTCCTCATCTTCTGCCTGATAGTCGGCGTAATCCAAATAATGAGTGGATTCACAATGGAACTTGGCGACTTTGCCCTGCGCAGAAACTGGGGCGACATTTTTTTGACATCGATTCCCAAAATAGCCTTCTACGCAGGTAGCGTCTACCTCATCGCTGCTTACCAACTCAACTTCGCCGCTTGGCTGTCAGGTCCCATATTGTTTGTACTCGTTCCATTCTTGATTTTAGTTTTCGCCAAACCAGTCCTCTACAATGCCAAAATATTTTCGGGTGCAGCAGGGTCCAAGGAAACTGTTTCTTTTTCCGAAAGACTATTTGAAAGCGGCGACCTCGTGACACGGCTCCTCAGCAACACAGTCTCGTACACCCGTATTTTGGCTCTGTTAATGGCGCATTGGGCACTGGTCACCGTAACCTACACCATCGCAGGACTTGTGAGCGGTAGCTCCAGCTTGGGCATGGTTCTTGGAAGCATAGTGATTGTCGGAGGCAACATATTCGTCATAGCCCTAGAAGGACTAATCGTTTTCATCCACAGCCTAAGACTTCACTTCTACGAGTGGTTCAGCAAATTCTACCAGGGAACCGGCACCCCCTTCGCACCATTCAAGCAAACCAGCGAATACGCGGAAGTCATGTTGACCCAAAAAACAGCGAAAAACTAATCTGGCAGAAGAAGTGCTCGCTGTATGTCTTCGGCTGGCAATTGAGCTTCCACTCCCACCGAAATCGCAGATAGATTCCTTACCTCCGCTTCCTTCTGGACAAGAAACGCCAACGTAGCCCCTATGTTAAAGTTCTCTTTCATCCGCGCCTCTTTTGCGTAGCTGAGTTTGGCTTTTTGGAAGGCTTTCTGGGCGTTGCCAATTGTTTCTTCAGGAGTTTCACTTTTATTGAAGAGCTTGCCGTATGCACTCTTGAGGGCAATGCTGAGGGCTGATTCATAGTCAACTGCCGTTAGCAAGGCTTCAATCGTTTCCTTCGGCAGATTGTAGGTGTATCGGGGAATTGCCAGCCTTAGCCAATTCGTGTCGTAGCCGAGAATTTTGCCCCGAAGTAAACTAAGAAGCACAAAGCTATCGTTGTCCATGCCAGCGTAATAGGAGGCGTGCGGTTTATCCTGTCTCGGCAACGCCTGATAGGCTGAATAAAGTTTCTCCAAAAACGCTCTATCCAGCGATACATCAAAGAACATTACTGACCCGTTTTCTTCATAACGCCGCAACCCCAACCTCAAATCGGCCGCATACTCCGTTTTCCGAAAAGCCGCTGCCACACCCTTCAAATCAACAGCTTTTGCAGCCTCCTCAAAAACTATGCGCCGCTTAAAGTAATCTTCAACCCTAAAGTAAACGTGCTCCAGCTTTTCTTCCGTGCTCATCTTGGTGTACACTGCTTTTATGAGCGCTTTGACGTTCTCCACTTCGAGCCCCTGAAAATAAGTTTGAAGGTAGCTTTGGGCAGTCTTCGGCGAATATTTTATTATTTTTAAGTAATCGTCAATCAGGCTTTCCTGAAAGCTCCTTTCTAACTTTCGGCTACTCAGTGGCTTAGAAAGCCTGCTAATCAGCCTATTGTAAACGGTTTCTCGAAGCTGCGCCGCTAAATCAGCAAGGCTCGTGCTTTCCGTTAAAGCCTTAAGCTTGTCCTCACCAAGAAAAGTGCCTCGCTCAGCCCCGATTTTCGCTAGGACACTAGCGTACCTTGTCGCTTGCGCCAACTTTGCTCTCTCCTAAAACAGCCTGCACTATTAATTCGGCGGCTTCGTCAAGGTGCCTTTGGGCTTGCTGCTGAAGGCGCTTGTTGGCTTTCTCGATAGCTATCAACGCTTCTTGTTGTAGCCGTTTTGCTTCTCTGACCACCCAGTCGTAGTGTTGTTGGGCGTCTTGTTCAGCGTAAGATTTTGCGTTAGCAACCAGTTTTTCAGCTTCGTCCTGAACAGTAGTGGTTATTTGCTTTGATTTTTCTTGAGCTTCGACGCGGATTTCTTGAGCTTGAGTCTCTATTTTCTTGAGTTCTTCCCAGACTTTTTCCATTCAATCCACAAAATAAGTTTGTGAACGGGGTTTCTAAACATATTGTTGCAGCTTAAAGCAGCAAGCTCTTCTCGCCGAAGCTTTGTTTGGGCTGAATTCTATTGAACATTTTCTTTTGATCTTCAACTAGCCTAATACGAGAAAGCGAGGTTGCACACGCAAAAATTGGTAAATTATTAAGCGTGTAAGGCGGGTCCGACGGGAATTGAACCCGCGACCCCCGGATTAAAAGTCCGGTGCTCTAGCCTGACTGAGCTACGGACCCGCAAAGATTCACGGGGCTATAGGAAAATACAGAGGGGTTTTTTAGTATTTCGATTCGGTTAGTGGTAAAAAGAGAATGGTTAATGGGGTGTTTGGGCTCACAGGATGGTTGCCATGAAGCTTTTGATTTTTTCATGCGAGTTTATGATTGTTTGAATAGTTTTGGCGCCTTTTTCGGTGAGTTTGTAGACTCGTTTGCGTTCGATCCATATGCCTTCAACTAGGCCGTTGCGTTCGAGTGAGTATAGTAGTGAGTATACTGTGCCGGAGCTGACGAGGAAGCCGAAGCGGTTGTGTATGTATGATATTACATCGTAACCGCTTATGGGTCCGTTTTGAAGTTCAGCCATGATTATGGTGTCCATGAAGCTTTTGATGACGCGTTCGTTCATTTTCTTGATGATTCTGGCTTCTGATTTTTCGCCGTTTACCGTGATTGTTAGCGCTACCATGTTTTGCACGCTCGCTTTCCTGTTTATTCGCGTTTAGATATTTAAGATTTATTCTGATTTGGAATAATATATTATAACAAAATAGTCGGTGTTTAAACATGGTTGGGTGGCTTCTCTGGTTATTTGCGGCGTCATGAGAAAAAATTTGGTAAAAATCAGCTTTGGTTATTTCATTTTATGTCAATATATGGCTCGAATGCTTAGAGAAAAGTTTACATGGAGCTGTTATGAGTTTGGTGTCATTTCTAAAATCATTGCTTTATTTGTTTATACAAATCGGTGAATTCTGCATTGTTTTTTAATGCAAAATTACCATTTTCTTGGTACATGTAGCCTTTTTAATAGTTACCGATATATGTGCATGTTAACAAACGTTATCTGTTATTCTGCCGTAGGTTGCTACGGTGCCCTAACGTGATTTCATGGAAATATACATTTAAACGATTAAATGAAGAATACGAAATAGCCAAGAAAAAGAAATTAGCCCTAGACAACCTTTATGAAACAGGAAAAATTTCTCAAGCAACTCGCGATTCATTCAATGTCGACATAAGCACAGCCATTGCTGAAATCGAAAAGCAACGCCAAGAACTTGCGCTTAAGATGCAAGCTAAAACCCAAGAACTGGAAAGCCAAATTAAGACGCTAGAGATGCTTCTCGCTAACTATGAAATCCAACATGTGGTTGGAGAAATAGATGAGGAAATTTACGCCCGAGAAATCAATCTCTTGGCAACTAGTCTGGAGACCACAAAGAATGAATTAGGCATTATAAAGCAAGCCACGGATCAGCTCTTCCCCCCAGCGCAACCTATTCAAGCGCCTTTAGCCCCTGAACCTGCTGCTCCAATCGCGGAGGCAGTAGCTGTTGAGCCAGCGCCGATAGAAACTACACCAGTTGAGGTTCCAGTCGAAGCAGCGCCGATTTCGCCTGTTGTTGAAACAGCCCCGGTAGAGCCCGCTCCTGTTGAAACCGCCCCAGTTATCGAGACTCCAATTGAAACAATCGAACCAGCCATACCTGCAGAAACCTCGCCTGAACCAGCCATTCCTGAAACGCCAGTTGAAATTGCTCCACCTAAGGAACCAGTAGTTGAAGAAGCTCCCGCTCCTGTTGAAGCTCCACCGGTTGAGGTCTCCGCTGAACCTGCTCCTATCGAAGCTGCGACAGTAGAACCAGCCCCCATTGAAGCGGCTCCAGCGGAAATAGCTCCCACTCCAGTTGAAACTGCTCCGATAGAGCAGGCTCCTGAACCAGTTCTCGAAGTTGTTCCCGCAGAAGTGGCACAAACGCCAGCAGAGAGCACGATTGAATCTTCTCCAGTTGAAGCTTCTGTTGAAACTCCAGTTGTTGAGGTTCCCGTTGAGGCTGCTCCTGAAGTTGTTGCTGAAAAGCCTGCCGAAGTTGTTCCGGTTGATGTGCAAATCGTTGAACCTGCTCCAGCAGAAGTTGCCTCAGTCGAGGTTGCCCCGGCTGAACCAGTGATAGTCGAAACAGCGCCAGTAGCCGTTCCAGAGCCTGAAGTGCAAGAAATAACAGAACCAGCGCCCGAAATTGTTACTCAAGAGCCACCGACAATCGAGCCTGCGCCGCAAGAGCCAATAACTATAGTGGACACGCCAGCCCCAGAGATGCCTGAAGCCGTTGAAGCTCCAGCTGAACCAGCGCCTGCACCAGAAGTTATAGCTGAAACTGAAGTGGTTGCTGAACCCGCTCCTGAACAGCCAGAAGTTGAAGTTCCCCTCCAAGCCTTTGAGGTAACAGAACCGACAAGTATTGAAACGACACTTGAGAAAGTCCTAGAAGAAATAGCAGAGCCTGCAGTTGAACCGGTGGTTGTGGAGGAGGCCCACGTTCCCGCCCACCCTTTAGAAGCGCCTATTCAGGCGCCAACCGAAGACCAGCAAGACCAAAGCGAAGACACCACAGTCGAAACCGAAGACTCCAGTGGAAGCAGTAGCGACTAAGCTCGTATTTCTTTATCTCTTTCTTTTTATTTTCGTTTGATCTATTTTTTGTTTATGTGATGGCTATCTTTTTGGTTGCTTTTGGCTCTTTCTTGGGCAAGGTGATTTCAAGAATGCCGTTGTTGAGGTTAGCTTTTGCTTCATCCGAGCGGATGTTTTCAGGTAGCTGAATTGTTCTGTAGTATGTTTGTGCGGATCTTTCTCGGCGGATGTAGTTCTTTTTTTTCTCCTCTTCAGTTTGGGCTTTTTTGGCGTTAACGGTTACAGTGTCTTCAGTAACTTCGATGTCAACATCTTCTTTTTTAAAGCCTGGCAAATCTACTGTTAAGCGGTATTCTTTTCCTTGGTCTTCTAGGTCTACTGAGGGCATTCTTGCGGGTCCCCACGGCATCATGGGGAAGCGGTGTCGCCACCATCTTGGACCTGCCATAATGGGCCTGCCCCAGAAGTCTTCGAATTCACGTTCAAAGCTATCTATCATTCGGTCGAAATCTCTTATGTCGCCAAACCAGTAGGGAGCTATTTCTTCTTGGTTGCGTTTTTTAATTTCTGTGGCTTTCTTTTCTTTTCCAGCGTAATAGTAATATTTTTTCTTTTTTTCTTCAGACAAGTGTCTTCACCTCCGTTTGTTGCTAGGTTTGTGTTAATATGCCGATGACCCTCATACGCTCCAAGACGTCGTCTGCGTGTGGAGCGATTTCCATCTGGTCGGTTAAGTCCTGTCCAGCCATGTGTCCTAAGTGATCGCCATCGAGCCATTGGCTGGATTCTGATACATCATAAACTTTCCCTTTGTAGGCGACGTACGCGGGTTGACCGTTTTTTCCATTATATTGGTTTAATTCAGTGATGGAGAATTTTTTGGTTTGTTCCATGTTGCATCCTCTGGTTTGTTAATGTGTTTAATTTAGCGTTTGAGCGTATAACTTTCTGTGACTGTTATTTTACAGTCACAATTGTAGGTTAAATTTTCAGGTGCTTATGATTTAAGGAAGGTTGCTAAAAGCTGTGCGGGAATGTGAGCAATAGTATTTTATATCCTGTTTCATTTCAAATAATATAGATTTTTTATATTGAGATGACGCGTTTGGAAGACAAGAATCTCCTAAAACAGGCTTCGGCCTCTCAGATTCGTGTTTTCAAAGATGGTCCTTACTTGGTTTCTGGCGGTATCCCTCTTTTTGAAGCAATCATCCGCTGTGATGGTCATGGGATACCATCGGAGTGGGTGTTTGGTGAGCGGATACCAACCTCAAATCAATATATCTTGTGCCGTTGTGGGCAATCCAGCAAAAAACCTTTTTGTGACGGAACTCACGTTACGACGAAATTTAATGGGACTGAAACGAGTAGAAATCAACATTTTGATGAATTGGCTAAAATTTATGATGGACCTACTTTGAAGCTTAAAGATGCTGAATTGTTTTGTGCTTCAGCGCGTTTTTGCCATCGGGGAGGCGATATTTGGTTGGCAATTCCCAAATCAGATGATTCTGGCTTAAGACAAAATGCCATTGAGAATGCTTGCGATTGTCCTTCTGGTCGGCTTGTGGTAATCGATAAAGGGGCTGGTCGAGTCATAGAGCCATTGCTTGAAAAAACGGTTGGAATCATCGAGGACCCAAGCAAAGGTGTTGGCGGACCACTTTGGGTTCGCGGTGGCATCCCTGTCTTTTCAGCGGAAGGCAAGCTCTATGAGGTGCGCAACCGCGTGACTCTGTGTCGTTGTGGAAAATCCTCCAACAAACCGTTCTGTGATAGCAGCCATTATCCTGAAGAGGATCAAGAGGTGATTGAAAACGAGCAAAAACCAAAATCTTCCCGTTGATAAGTTGTTGGAGTCTATGGATAGAGCTTTTGTTCTCTTCTATGCCTCGTGGTGTTACTTCTCTCAACAGTTTCTGCCCATTTTCCAGCACTATGCGAAGCTGCATCCTGATGAGTGCTTGAGCGTTATAATTGACGATAAACCTGAGTTATGCGAGAAGTACTCTATTGACTATTACCCAACGGTGTTGCTGTTTGAGAAGGGAAAGGTCATCAAGCGGCTCGATGCCACGCCAGGAGGGGGCCTTACCGAGCAACAGCTGAAAGAATTGACAGGCAGTGCATAATCATCTTCATCATCTTCCATTTTTTGCATCATTTTAGTCAGTATTTTCTTGCTGGGACTCCTTGTATTTTATTTTAATAAACTGAGAAAAGGCGGAGTTTTCTTGGCATTCTTAGGCAAAAAAGTTGCTTATCAATTTTTGGAAAGGGTTTATCTAAAAATCGTTGGTGCTGTGGCTTTGGAGTCTGTAGCCTTGCTGTATGTGATGGTGCTGATTGGGTTTTGTTCTAGGCTTTGCTCGTAATGTAAGCATGCGCTTTCTTTTTTGTTTGGTTCGATTCGGAGTTTGCATGTTCGGATTAGCTTGAAGCTTAGGGGTTTTATGTGTTCTTCAGAGCGGAACCAAACAGTGTATTGTCCATGTGGTTCTTTGATGATTGCTGCTATGTCTGAATGGAAGTTTCCAGTTCTGTGGATGTATTCTCTGATTGTTTTGTTGCATGGAACCAGAACCATTATTTTTAATGTGTTGAATTTGCAGTTCAAGCATTTGTTTACCATGGTGCCCTAACCTGTGTCTCGTTTAATCAGATACAGCAAATAAGAATTTTTGAGAACGCTGATTTGCTTGCTTCGCAAACTAAATTTGACAACTCTGAAAAGAGATTCTTACTCCTGAAAAAGATTATGAACGTGACTTGACTAAAGTTGTCAATTTGATTTTGCTAAATTATTTCTTTCAGCGGTATGACGTTTCCATGTGGCTGTCTTTACTGTTTTCTGATCATCTCTTGGTATTCGGCGTTGACTTCTCTGTGCTTGTTAATGAGTATGTTGTTGATTTTTCGCCATTCCTCGCCAAGTGTTGACCAGTTCGGACCGCCTATAACAGTTTTTTTGACGTACTCGTTTAGTGATTTTTCCCTTTTTATGGTTCTTTTGCTCCAGTCAACGTTAATTAACCCTGAGCGTCGCAGATATTGGAGGTTGCGCGCCATCTGATTAGAGTTAATCGGGTAAGATATGGCGCTTTTAAGGTCTTCAGTTAGGGATTCAATGGAAAATTCGTCCTCCGAGCGTAGACTTATCGTTGCAATCATGTCTTGCATTAATTTGGCCGCCTTCGTGATGTAGAAGGTTCTTTTCGGCACCAAAACCTGCTCAAGTCGGTATGCATGTCGCTTGTAGAACCAGGCTTTCACAGCTTCAGCCAGCAACAGGTAAGCGCCCAAAAGACCAGCTAAAGCCAAGTAAAACAGCGGCGGTGGCGCAACGAAGTGGAATATTCTGCCAAGCGGCGTGAAAGGTACCAGTAGAGCGAATGTCACGATTGCTAAGCTACTGATGAGTAAGTATTTGCTGGGTTTACTCTTCCAGAAAGGTCTTCGTCTAGTTCTTATGACGAAGACGACAAGCGTCTGGGAACAGAGTGATTCGATGAACCATGCGGTCTGGAACAAGCGTTCAGGATAGGTTGGGTCGGAGAGTAAGGTTACAGCGGGTATTATCGGTAAGAATACGAAGAGCATCGTGAAGAAGGTTAAGAAGTCGAAGAGCGAACTGACCGGTCCAAGTGATACCATGAATCTTCTTATGAAGGTAATATCCCATCTCTTGGGTCTTTCAACGTATTCTTCATCCACCTTGTCGGTTGTTACTGTGGATTGAGAAAAATCGTAGAGAAGGTTGTTTAAAAGAATCTGGACAGGCAGCATGGGTAAGAACGGCAGGAAGATTGCAGCGCCCGCGACGCTGAACATGTTTCCGAAGTTGGAGCTAACGCCAATCATGATATACTTCATGGTGTTGCCGAAAGTTTTGCGGCCTTCCAAGACTCCTTCAGCTAGAACTGTTAAGTCGTTCTTGGAAAGGATGATGTCTGCTGACTCCTTTGCGACGTCCACGGCGTTATCAACGGATACTCCGACATCGCTTGTTTTCAATGAGGGTGCATCGTTGATGCCGTCGCCCATGTAGCCGACGACATGACCGTTTCTTTTAAGCAGGGTTATTATGCGATCTTTCTGGACGGGGTTGACTCGGCAGAAGATGTTTGCTTCTTCAACCACTGCCATCAAGGCTTCATCAGACATGTTGGATATGTCGGTTCCAAGAGCTATGCCCTTAACTTCAAAGCCTAATTCTTCGCAGACTTTTCGAGTCACTAGCTCGTTGTCGCCTGTTAATATCTTAAGTTCGATTCCTGCTTTTGTAAGAAGCTGTATCGATTGTTTGGCTGTTTCTTTTGGCGGGTCAAGAAAAGCCACAAAGCCCAGGAAGACCATGTCAGTCTCATCGTTTATGGAGTAGACGGCTTTATCTTCCTTTAGCCGCTTGTACGCGACGCCTAAAACTCTAAGTCCTTCAGCGCTGTAATCTTGGTATTTTTGTTCAATTCGCTTGCGTACTTCTTCGGTAAGGTCGGCCACGACTTTGTCAAGCTCGTAGTAAGAGCAGACTTTGAGAATTTCTTCAGGTGCGCCTTTGGCGATGAAACCTCTCTGCCCATCACGTTCGACAACTACTGAGACTCGTCTTCTGATGAAATCGAATGGGACTTCATCTATTTTTACGTACTTTGAGGTGTCTACGTCTTTGTGTTTTAGAATGGCCTCGTCTAGGGGGCTTTTGAGTCCTGTTTGGAAGTTACTGTTGAGGAACGAGTACAGAAAAACTTTTTCGTCCTCTTTGCCCTCCATGTCCACGTTGAGGATAAGTTTTATACGGTTCTCCGTCAGCGTGCCTGTCTTATCAGTACATAGAACGTTCATGCTGCCAAAGTTCTCGATAGATGCAAGACGTTTAACGATGACGCCCTTCTTTGACATAGCCATGGCGCCTCTGGAAAGATTAATCGTTATGATCATGGGCAAAAGTTCAGGCGTCAACCCAACCGCCAGTGCAACGGCAAAAAGCAGCGCCTGCACGACTCCGTCTGTTGTTGGATTCCGAAGGGAAATTATGAGGAATACGAAGATGACCAATAGGAAGGTTACCTGCATGATGAGAAAGCCAAAGCCCTTGATGCCGCGTTCAAACTCGGTTTCTGGCGGTTTTTCGATGAGTTTTTTAGCGATTTTGCCGTATTCGGTTGAGCCGCCAGTCTTCACGACCATAGCCGTTGCTGTTCCACTGACCACCGACGTTCCCATAAAGCAGTAATTGCCCCAGTCGACGATTCCTTTTTCTATGCTTTTAACTGGGCCAGCGGTTTTTTCCACGGGAAATGACTCGCCAGTTAACGCCGACTGGTTAACAAACAAATCTTTGGCGCTTATAACGCGGGCGTCTGCAGGTGCAATGTCGCCTGCTGAGAGGTAAATGATGTCGCCTGGGACTATTTGTGGAAACTTTATTTCTTGTTTTACGTTGTCCCTCAGGACCGTGGCTGTGGTTGTTACTTTTTGTTTTAGCAGTTCAGCGGCTTTTTCCGCTTTGCTTTCTTGGTAGTAGTCCAGTATGACGCTGATTAAAACGATAGTTAAGACGATTATCATGTTAGCGTATTCTTGGAGTAAACCAGAAATTACGCCTGCGATCAGGAGTATAATAACCAAGGGACTTTTGAAATGCAACAGAAATTCCACAAACGCTGAGCGTTTATGAGCACGCGCGAGCTCGTTTGGGCCGTAAAATTCTAGTCGTTCTTCAGCTTGTTCAGAGCTAAGTCCCTGCGGCGAGGTGTCTAGGCGTTTCATGAGCTCTTCGGTTGGAAGGTTCAAGAGTTCTTCGGATGTCAAGGTTGGCTTCATAGCAGCGGCTGCCAAGTTGTTTGAATTTTTGTTGCTTTTCGGTGTTGCTTTCGCCATGAACCCTCCCCCTGAACCTTACAATAGAGTACGTATTGCCTTTAAAGGGGTTTCTCAGGTTTGGCGAAACGAACTCCTAAAGGCGAGTAAAAACTTCGGGGGTTGTTACTTCCATTTGGTGAGGATTTCTTCCCGCTGAAAAGTTGCTTTGCTTAGGTAGAACAGGGCTATGTCGGCGCCGGCAAGCGCGATTGATACCGCAATGGCGAGCATTAAGGATGCTGAAGAGGCGACGGACCCGAAGACCACAACGAAAATCAACGGTAAAACCACGATTCCTCCCAACTGTTGGGCTGCTCTTATGTCGCTTACTCGTGACGAAATTATTACGTTGGCTAAAACGCTCATGACGCAAGCCAGCGGCGTGATTACGAACATTAGGATTGCCCAGTATACGTTCGGCAACAACAGCAAGCCAAAGCTCGTGTAAGTCCAGTAGTCAATGAGGGGCACAAAGATTGCCATCGCTAAATAAGTCACCGCCATGCAGGGAACAAACGCCGCCAAACTTTTCCCAAGCAACAGTTCCCCGTCCGTGGTAGGCGTTGCCAAGAGGGGTTCGAGGCTTTTTTCGATTTTTTCACCCACAAAACTGTATGAGGCGATGATGGAGGGTAGGATGGCTGGTATGAGGACAAAGTACATGGAGCCTAAGTCGACAACTTGTCTAGCAGCTACAATAAGTTCTTCTTTTGGAAGCTGGTCAGCTCCAGCGCTCAGGGAGAATATGAAGATAACTGGTAGAATCACGCCTAGCACAACTGGCATGGCGATGAGCGAATAGAGCACGTACTTGTTTTTCCTGATTACGCTTAGGTCTTTTTTTGTGACTATCCATGATTTCCAAAACCTCATGCTGAAGCCTCCTTAATCAGTTTAAGGTAAACATCCTCAAGCGTAGAACGAAGCTCCGTGACGTATTGGATGCTGCCGCCTGCACGAACGATTGCTCGAACGACGTCAGGGTTGTCCCTTTCGGGGTTGTCAATGTCCAAAATCAATTTGTTATCCGAAGTACGGACAGCCTTGACGCTGCTTAACTTTTGCACCGCCGCCAAAACCTTATCCGGTACACTCTCTAAGTGAACAACCGTTTTTCGACTATACAGGCTAAGCGAGAGGTTCTTTGGCGAATCAACCGTAATTAGTTTGCTCTTGAGTATGGCTATGCGGTCGCAGAGCCTTTCTGCCTCGTTTAAGTTGTGAGTGTTGATGAAGATGGTGCGTTTTTCCTTCTTTAGCTCCAAGATGAAATCGCGAACCGTTTTTGCTGCTTCTGGGTCGAGGTTAGCAGTCGGTTCATCCAAAAACAACAGTTGAGGGTCGTGGATTAATGCACGCGCGATGGCGATTTTCTGCTTCATACCCTTGCTGAAGGTGCCAACGGTGTCTTCCCTGCGCTCCCAAATCCCTAGCAAACGTAAAAGCTGCTCGATGTTTTCTTTCCGCTGTGCTTCAGGGACCTCGTAGAGTTGCCCGTAAAAGTCAAGGTTACGATACGCGCTTAGGCTGTCGTATAACCCTACGTTTTCAGGAAGAAGTCCAACCATCTTTCTGATTTTTAAACAGTCCTCTTCGTTGCCGATGCTATAGCCGCCGACTGTGGCCTCTCCGCTGGTTTTGCCGATTAGGCAGCAGAGCATGCGGATGGTGGTGGTTTTACCAGCGCCGTTTGGACCCAGAAAACCGAAAACCTCTCCTTTTTCCACATGTAGGGTGACATTATCTACGGCTATTATGTTGCCGAACGTTCGGGTGAGGTTTTTGGTTTCAATCATGCGTTTGCATCCTTCCAGCGGAGATTTTCACTTAAGGTTTTTCGTATTTGGATTCTTCTATCCGTTTTTTTTCCAGTTCTTCCTCGGTTAGCTCAAGCTCTGGCTGTGCAGCAGCCTGCTCACGTTGCCGTTCTTCTGGTGGCCAAGTGATTGGATCTTTAACCGATGAGTAAACATTAAGCCAGCTTCTTTTGCCGCAGGCGGGGCATTTCACGTAATGCAGGGGGCCAATGTGGGGAGACAGCATTACGCCACCCAAACCCTGTTCAAATACATTGTTGCATTTTTTGCATTTTACCCTAGTCATTTTTAATCGTTTCTAAATTATCAGATTATCAATTAATCTGTTGCCTAAGGAAAACAAAAAAAGGTAAGGTTGAAGTTAAGTTTGAGTGCTTCTCTTTTTATCTTAACCAGAAGCTATGCGCTCAAATCCAAGAAACGACGCCAAACAGACACAAATGATTATTAGGTGTCGTTTGGCAGATTATCCAGACTGCCCGTAAGGGTGCCAAGATACACACATTTGGGAGCCTAAGCCCCATAGTGCACTATCTGGAAACAGAGCCTTATTCGGCAGCAGGTTTATCTGTCAAACGACGCATGCATGTGGGGAACAAATTATTTTATCCTGCAGTAAAGAAAATAAAATTTTGTGGTTGTACAGAGCCAACCACAATTTTGTTTAGAATACAAATAGATTATTCCTGACTTTCAAAATGAGATAAGACAAAATAACATTTTGTCGATAGCTCTTTTGAGTTTGTCCGAATGTTTGCTTGGTGGGTTGGAGAAAAAACCAAGAAGTACATGCTTTCACATCACATCCTGAACCCATCAGCATAGAATCATGTGGGGCATGTGGAGAAAAACGCGTGTGCCACATGCAAACAGGCGCCAAAAAACGTTGCAAACACAAAAAGCATAGCACTCCTTAAGCAACCATGTGGCAACCTAAAAACCGCCATACCCACACAAAATAAAAAATAACAAACAATAACCTATTTAATAACCCAGACCAACAGCTATCTCTCGGAGAGAAAAACATATGGATTGGGGAATGCAAAACCGTTTAAGTAGACTCATCCAAAAAGACGGCAAAGCCCTGTTTTTACCCATCGACCATGGCTACTTCCAGGGTCCAACGCACTGCCTTGAAAAACCAGGCGAAACTATCAAACCAATCTACCAATACGCAGACGCGTTAATGCTCACGCGAGGTATATTGCGCAACTGCATAAACCCAGCCGTCGAGAAACCCTACATCATGCGCGTCAGCGGCGCCGTCTCAGTCGTCGGCGAAGACCTTGCCAACGAAAGCCTAGTTACATCCATCCAAGAAATCATTCGTTTAAACGCCTCAGCCGTCTCCATGTCAGTTTTCGTCGGCTCAAAATACGAAAACAAAAGCCTAGCCAACCTATCTAAACTCGTCGACCAATGCGAAACCTACGGTATCCCAGTCATGGCTGTGTGCGCAGTAGGCAAAGAACTCGAAAAACGAGAAGCACGCTACCTCGCTCTAGCCGCACGCATCGCAGCCGAACTCGGCGCACGAGTCGTCAAAACCTACTACTGCAAAGAACACTTCGAAAAAGTCGTCAACGGCTGCCCCGTCCCCATCGTCATCGCGGGCGGACCAAGAACCGAAACTCAACGTGAAGTCTTCGACTTCGTCTACGACGGCATACAAAAAGGCGCCATTGGCGTGAACTTAGGCAGAAACATCTGGCAAACCGAGCATCCCGTTGCTTCAATTCGGGCTATTCGCGCCATCATCCATGAAGGCTACAACCCACAGGAAGCTGAAGACCTCTACAATCAGGTTAAAGCAGGCAAAGCCTAACCCCTCATTCTTGTTGTGATTTGGATGCTTGCCGCCTTCTACTACAATAACCATGACGTCCGCATCGAAGAAATTCCTATCCCGACAATCGGAGAAGACGAAGTCCTGCTCAAAGTGATGGCAAGCGGCATATGCGGAAGCGACGTCATCGAATGGTACCGCGTTCCCAAAGCACCACGCGTTTTGGGACACGAAGCCACAGGCATCATATACAAAGTCGGAAGCAAAGTCAAAAAAATCAAAGAAGGCGACCGCGTCTTTGTTTCCCACCACGTTCCCTGCAACCAATGCCGATACTGCCAACGCGGTTCCCACACCGCCTGTCAAACCCTACACACAACCAACTACTACCCCGGCGGCTTCGCACAATACGTACGTGTGCCAAAAATAAATGTAGAATACGGCATTTACAAACTGCCCGACTCCATGAGCTATGCCGAAGGCACCTTCATCGAACCCCTCGCATGCGTGTCACGTGGCCAGAGGCTGGCTAACCTGAAAAAGGACGACACCGTCCTAATCATCGGTAGCGGCATCTCAGGCATCCTCCATGTCCAACTTGCCAAGTACAAAGAAGTAGCCAACATAGTTGTGGCAGACATCAACCCGTACAGGTTGGAGCTTGCCAAAAAATTTGGTGCTCACCACACGATAAACGCTAAGGAAAACTTGCCGCAAAAACTCAAAGAAGCCAACGGTGGATGCTTGGCAGACCAAGTGGTTGTTTGCACAGGAGCCACATCAGCCGCCATGTCTGCGCTGGATTGTGTGGAAAGCGGCGGAGTCATCCTGTATTTTGCGGTTCCAGACCCAACTGTCAAGTTACCCTTGCCCATTAACCAGTTTTGGCGCAACGAAATCACCATACGCACAAGCTACGGCGCAGCCCCCAACGATTTAGATGATTCGTTGAGGTATTTGGCGACTGGGCGCCTAAACGTCAAAGCCATGATTACCCATAAGCTCCCATTGAGCGAGGCGCAGGAAGGCTTCCGACTGATGGCTGAAGCAGGAAACTCGCTTAAAGTCATATTAGAACCCAACCGTGAATAGAGATAAAAAGCAACCCAAACATAGCCATAGTTATGTCAGAACTCTTTGAAGCCATCAGACAACGACGCAGCATCAGAAAATACCGCCCTAAAACAATTCCCAAAGAGCTGGTTTTGGAAGTTTTAGCGGCAGCAGGCTGGGCACCTTCAGCTCACAACTCTCAACCATGGCGCTTTGTCATTCTGTCGGACGCTTCAATTAAGCGACGGTTAGTTGCCGCAATGGCTCAAGCATGGGTGGCAGACTTAAAACTGGACGGCATAACCCTTGAGGCTGATAAGCGCAAAGAACGAGTTGAACAGTTCATCAACGCACCGGTCCTCATTCTTGCTTGCTTAACGATGGATGGTTTAATGGAGTTCCCTGACGCAAAACGCCAATCGTGCGAGAGGGATTTGGCAGTGCAAAGCTTTGGCGCAAGCGTTGAAAACTTGCTTTTGGCGGCTCATGCAAAGGGCTTAGGCGCATGCTGGTTCTGCGCGCCCGCTTTCTGCAAGGGAACCGTCCGAGCAGAACTGAAAATTCCCGATGCAGTGGAGCCCATGGCTTTCATTACGATGGGTTACTCAGCTGAGCAACCTGCCGCCCCGGCAAAAAAGAGTTTAAGTGAATATTGCTTTGTGGATGTTTGGGGTGCAAAGCTTAGGATTTAATCATAACAAGTAACATTTTGAACCTTGTCTTCGCTGTGAGTGCATGGGGTTCGTTTGCTGGCATGATAGTCATTTCGCCTTGCTCGAGCATGAGGGGTTTGCCTGAGATTTTCACTTCAACCTTGCCGTCTAGCACTAAGACCATGGCGTCAAAGGGTGCGGTATGTTCGCTTAAGCCCTGTCCTGCATCAAAGGCGAAAAGAGTCACCGTTCCGGATTCCTTGTCGATTATTGTTCGGCTAACCACTGAACCTTCTTGGTAATCGATTAAGCCTTTTAGGTTTGCGGCTTGGGCTTTTAGTTGTTTGGGTTTTGCTTCATTTTTGTTTTCCATGGGTGGAGTCACCGTTAAGTATGCTTTATGTGATTGTTATTTTTTTAGTTTCGCTCGCTCTTCATCCCAGCGTTGGAACACTTCTTGGGCAATTTTTGGTCTAAGCGTGAAGATATCGGTCGGGTTTTCGACATAGAGGTAAATGGTGTAGACTCGTTCAAAGGCGGCGGAGCGTGTGAGTATGTAATCGGGGGTTCTTGGAAGATTTCTTTCAATTTTCTTGAATACTTCGTTGAATATTTCGATGATTTTGTCGGTTGGCACTAGGTGGTCGAACCCGATTTCAAAGGTGTAGCAATATATGTCAGTGTGGTTTACGCTTTCATAGAAGTAGTTGGTTATATCTCGATCCAGTATCTGCAGGTTGCTAATGGAAACGGTGTTGTTTGCTGAGGTCAAGATCTTTGTGTAGTTTATGGTGATTTCGCTTACGATGCCTTCCACAGTTCCTATTCGCACGTAGTTCCCAACCCTAAACGGTCTGGCTGAAATTAGAAAAATACCTGCTACGAAATTACCGATGGTTTTTTGGGATGCAAAACCCACGGCTGCAGCACCAATGGCGGAGATGGATAAAATCAAGTTGGTATCAAAGCCGCCTACTCGGCTAATAGCGGCTATTGCTCCGATCAAGACAAGAATTCTAAAGGTTAAGGCTAGGTTGTTTGCTACGTTGGCTTCCAGTTTGGTGCGTTTTGCAAAATGCGTCAAGTATCGAGTAACGATTCTTTCAAGGCTGATGGCAACTATTGCGATTAATGCTATTTCAAAAATCGCGCCGAGTGGGATGCCCAGCAAAGTTGGGCCGGATGTTGCGGTGGGTTGTGGTGAGGGTGTGGACATGGCTGTTTTTTCACTTTTTTATGTGCCAATTTTACGCTAAGTATTCTATAACTCTTTCGAGTAGCGAAGCTGACTATCTACTGTTTGTCTGGAATGAAGTCCATCGATATGGAGTTAACGCAGTGCCGCGTGTTCTTGGGCGTAAACCCTTCGCCCGTGAATACGTGTCCTAAGTGGGCGCCGCAATTAGCGCATTGAATTTCTGTTCGCACTCCATCAGGGTCAGGAAGCCGTCGAACCGCGCCGGGGATTTCTTCGTCAAAGCTTGGCCAGCCGCAGTCGGCTTCAAACTTGCTCTCGGATCGGTAGAGTTTGGTGCCGCATCTTTTGCAGACGTAGGTGCCTTTTTCCCAGAAAGCGTAGAACTTTCCCGTGAAGGGCATCTCTGTGCCTTTGTGAACTATTATTTGTTCTTCTTGCGGGGTGAGTTTTTTGAGTTTAGTCGAGTTCTGAGAAGCAGACATAGAATAACCTTCTAAAACTAGAGCTTCGGGTTGTAAAAAAGACTTCTCTTTGAGAGGTATCAAAAAAGGGTTATAAGAGGCGCTTGAATAACTGTTATTTCTTGAAGGTTTTTGTATGGTTGAAATAACACGGTTATTCTGGAAGAGGGCTTTCACTTCTGACGATGTTTTGTTAGGTGAAGTGGAAAGCGCAGATGTCGACGTGAACACGTGGCAAGTAACAAACTTTTTTGTTGGATTAACGGATGAAGCTAGCAAACTGATGGGTTTTAAGCATCCTTATCTCGGCAAAATCGTTGTGTGTTTGCCTGTTTCCACCGTTAAATCCATCAGCGCCGACAGGGCAGTGCTAAACAAAACTATGGATGAGCTTCGCAACCTAAAACAATGCAAAGAATAGCTCAAAGGGATTATTTCTTCGCTTCGTTCTTTCTTGTTTTTTGAAGATGTAGCGATAGGATGGTTCCGCATAATGCAACTAAGGCCACTATTGTAGTGGCTATGAGGAACGGTGAGGGGGAAAATTGCAGGTTGCGGGTGAACTGCGGTTGGGTTGGGTCTTGGTTTTTCTGTGTGTCAGGTTGTTGAGTTTGTGTTGGGTTATGTGTTTGGTTTGGTGAGGTGTCTGCTGGTGTGGCAGTCGGGTTTGCGTTTACTAGTAATATGGGGGTGTATGAGTTGATTTTTGGCGTTTGGGCTTCTGTAGGCAGCGTGAGGTTTGCCCAGATGGGCGGTTGGAAGGCTTGGCTGTTGATATCCAAGGGCTTCATAAGTGGGTAATGGTCTTGGCGGCTACCGTCTATGATGTATGGCGTGTCACCTTTGCCGTCGCCATCTTGGTCATTGCCCGTGTAGTCGCTCCAGTAGTTTCCTTCTGCGCCGTTGTCAAAGAAGCCGCCGTGGTTTAGGGTTCTGGTGAAGTTAGGCCCAGAATAGGAACTTACCAACTCATTGGGTTCAGTGTTAACTTGCTTTTTGTTGTTTACAAAGTTGTTATGGTAGAGTGTTGTTTTTTGGTCGGTTGCATGCCAACCAACAATTTTGGCGCCCCACAGGCAGTTTTCGATATTGTTGTTGTAGAATAGATTATGTCCAGCATTGTCTATTTCGTATAGACCTTCTGAAGGGCAATCTTTAACGGTGTTGCCACAGATTATGTTGTCAAATCCCCAAGCAACCCCGATTCCTCCTCCTTTGGCGCCAATGACAGTGTTGTTGGCTACGATAATTTGGCAGCCAGCTATATGTATGCCTCCACCATACCAAGTGTTTAAATCTTGATTTACTTCGCCCATCAAGGTGTTGCCGTAGACGAGAACTGGTCCACTAATGCCCCCTACGCCTATTGTTCCGACGCCTGTGTTGGCAAACAGGGTGTTGTTTTGACCGCCTGTTGTTATGCTTCCTTGATTTAGCACATTTGCGGCGGCTTGGGAGAAGTTGCCGTTGAGGTTTACGCGGCCATAGGCTTTGATGGTGCCGTTGGGGTAGCTGCAGTAGGTTATAAGGTTGTATGCGCAAGTTTGATGGCAACCGTTCATACTTACATCAAGGGTTATTATGTTTCCTTGTATTCTGGCGCCATCGCCGTTTACTGCCATTCCCCAACCCTCAGTTAAAAGAGTGAACCCTTGGATTGTCACATCAGGCGCATTTACCTCTATTGACATTTCGTATCCTGAAATCTCAGATGCAAATATCCACCTTGAAAACCATGCTGGATGCAACGTTAATTTGGTTGTGGCGGCGTCTTCCCCGATGAGCGAAATAGACTTTGCGATTCTCAAAGTGTCGTTGAAGGGTCCATCGTAATTGCCCTTCCTAACGAATACTGTGTCGCCGTCGGTGGCGTTTCCAACGGCTGCGGCGATGGTGGGATAATGGTCTGGGACGATGAGGGTTCGGGAACCTGCATTAACAGGCGTAGCCAGTGTAAAGTAAGATGCTATCGCCAAGGCAAATGTGAACAGTAGGGCGAATGCTTTCTTCATGATTTCACAATTTTAAAGGGGCTGGTTTGGTCGTTAAAAGCGTTCTTGTCAAGGTTTCTGGACTAAACGCTGGTTTTTTAGTCAAGGTTTCTTGACAAACCATTCTGCCCATAAGAGGGGAGGTCTGTATTGAAAGAATGTAGATTCAAGCTCATGTAATCTTGATTAATCTTTGAAATATTGGAAGAACAACAATCATTGACCCTATAACCGAAATAGCAGTTAATGCTAAGAAGTCATTACCCACTATCCCCAAAGAAACTCCCTCAAAAGCAATAATGAAAGACATTTCAGCCCTAACCGCAAGCCCAATTGTTAGCGTCCAAAGCGTTTTGCCTCGAAAGCCAGCCAAGCGTCCACCAGCAAGACCGCCTAAAAATCTCGCGGCGATAGCAACAGCAAGAATTATCAAACCAATGGGTAAAGCAACGAATATTCCGTAAGGACTTATAACTAAACCGATGCTTGTAAAGAAAACAGCAGCAAAGATTTCCTTCATCATAAGAAGTCTGCTAGAAAGCTTTTCGCCTATTTTCTTATAAGGGATAATAGCACCCATGATGAATGCACCAGTTACAGCAGCTAACCCTACCTGCGTTGAAACAAAAGCCAGTATTAAACCAAAACCAAGAAGAAGAGCAAAAAAGACTTCGTCAGATAAAAATCGTTCAAACCTTTTTAGTAAAATTGGAAGAACTTTACTTCCGATATAAATTGATGCCAAAATAAATAAAGTTGCAATAGCTCCGATGCTAAGCAGATTTGTCACTGAAAAGGTTCCCGCCGTAATTATGCCTAATGTTATCGTGAGAATCAGGATTCCTTCAATGTCATCAACTATGACAGCTGTTAGAAGCGTAGAACCAGTTTTTGTATCTACAACGCCTTCAGAGCTAAGAACAGCTGCTATTACGCTTGTTCCACTGGGCGCTAAAACCGCACCTAAAAGAATTGCAGTTTGCCACGACCAACCTAACGCTAATCCAAGCCCATAACCAAATAATACAGACAGAATTACACCAACCGTTGTCAGTAAGAAGGCTTTTTTGCCAACTTTCCAGAAAGATGAAGCATCAAACTCTAATCCTGTCATAAATAAAATCAAAACTGAACCCAAAACCGCTAACAAGTTGATAACCGTAAGGTCAGTAACGAGTCCAAGGCCGCCTGGACCACCTATAAAAAGTCCAACTAAGATTGCACCGATTACTCCAGGTAACCTTAACTTTTTAAATAGCTCTGAACCAAGAGAGGAAGCTACGATTAACAAGCCTATTTGAAATAGGATGAAAATTGTCGTATCTTCAGGCATAAGCCATAGTTAGACCTTGAAAGTATTTTGTGTTTTCGGTCAAGCTTTTCAGCGAATTGCGGGTGAGAAAATCCATAGCGGGGCTAACATGCCGTTCCCCAGTAGTAGGTTATCCTGCACCAACGATAAATTTTTAGCTGTTTAAAACAACCTCCCCCAATATAGGGGGAAGGGGTCTCATGGCAGAGCAACAGTTTGCGCATACGCTTCCATATACGCCTTTATAAAAGGGGCTATAGAACCTGGCGAGCAACAGTACGCAAACTTCAGCTTCTTTCTCTTGAAAGCCTATCATATAACCCTTTTTTTGAGATTTCAACAACGTTAAAATCATGGAAGAATCAACCGAGGTTTGGCTCAATCTTTATGTAGTTGATATGGGAATTGAGAGTAAATAAGCACGTATCGTGCCATCCAAATTAATCCTTCCAAGGTGAAACCTTATGACTGAGGCAGCACCAACCCCAACCACAAAAGGGCAAGAACCCATCAAAGCTTCCGAACTTGACCCAAAATTCAAGTACGAACTCCAAAAGATACACGGAAGCGAAAAAATCCTCAAATGCTTCCAATGCGGAACCTGCACCTCAGACTGCCCAATCGCACGCTACAGCGACAGCTACCGCCCACGCACACTAATCCACATGGCGCAACTCGGCTTAAAAGATCGTGTCCTCAAAAGCGACACACTCTGGCTTTGCGCTGCATGCTTCACATGCACAGACCGTTGCCCACAGGACGTAGAAGTCGCAAGCGTCATACGTGTTTTCCGCAACTTGGCAGTGGAAAACGGCTGCATGCCTCAAGTTTTCAAGGACCAAATCGCAGCTGTTCTTGATTCAGGTTACGCCTACAAAATCCCTGACTTGCGAATCAAAAAACGTGAATCCCAAGGGCTTCCTCCCCTGCCTAAAGGCAACCCTGAAAGCGTCAAAAAAACCCTAAAAGGCGTAAAACTAATCGACAACGTCCAAAAACCTGCAGGAGAAACACTAAATGTCCAACCCCAGCAGCAATAAATACCTCATTTTCCTAGGATGCGCAATTCCTTATCGAGTTTCCTCCTACGAAATTTCCTCAAGAAAAATCTTGGCAAAACTTGGCGTTGAACTGGTAGAAATGCCAGAATTCAACTGCTGCGGTTTACCGCTTGACCCAGTCAGCCATGAAACCATGCTGATTTTGGCAGCCCGAAACCTCGCACTCGCTGAACAGCAAGGCTTAAACATTCTTACGCTCTGTCCAGGCTGCGCTGGCACCCTGAAGAAAGTTAACAAAATCCTCAAAGAAGATAAGGCTCTCAAAGAAAAAATTAACACACACCTAAAAGAAGCAGGAATGGAATTCAAGGGCACCATCGAAACCAAGCACCTTCTGCAACTACTCAAGGAAGATGTTGGCTACGACAAAATCAAAGCCTCAGTCACAAACCCACTCACCAACCTTAAAGTCGCCGAACACAACGGCTGCCACATCCTAAGACCCAAAGAATACATCGGCTTTGACGACCCAGAAGACCCCCAAACCCTAAAAGCCCTAATCGAAGCCACAGGCGCCACATGCCTCGACTACATCGACGAAACCGAATGCTGCGGCGCACCCAGCGTTGGCGTAAGCGACAAAGTGGCTCTGCAACTCGCCAAAGACAAACTCAACCACATAAAACAAGTTGACGCCCAAGCACTCATCACGATTTGTCCATTCTGCCACATAATGTATGATACAAACGAATTACGCATAGAGAAAATGTTTAATGAAACCTATGGCATTCCAATCCTACATTACCCACAACTACTCGGATTAGCCATGGGCATAAAACCAGAAGAACTAGCCTTCAACGAACTCCGAGTAAACCCATCAAAAATAATCAACCAAGTAACCCAAGGAGCAAAATAATCCATGAGTGAAAAACTAAAAATAGCCTTTTACTGGGCTGCAAGTTGCGGCGGCTGCGAAATAGCCGTATTAGACATAAACGAAAAAATCCTCGACGTCGTCAAAATCGCTGATATAGTTTTCTGGCCAGTCGCCATAGACATCAAATACAAAGATGTTGAAGCGCTCCCAGACAAACACATCGACATAACCTTCTTCAACGGCTCCATCCGCAACAGCGAACAGGAACACATGGCAAAGCTACTTAGACAAAAATCTAAGACTCTTGTCGCTTTCGGTTCATGTGCACATGAAGGCTGCATCCCAGGCTTAGCTAACCTGCATAATAAGAACGAAATTTTCGAGCAAGTCTACGTAAAGGATAAGTCGAACGTTAACCCAGCTTCGACTACTCCTCAAACCCAAACTCAAGTTCCTGAGGGCACCCTCAAAATCCCAGAATTCTACGACACCGTCAAAACCCTAGACCAAACCGTTGACGTAGACTATTACCTGCCAGGCTGCCCACCACCAGTAAAACTAATCGCCGCCGCAGTTGACGCCATCGCAAGCAACAAACTGCCACCCAAAGGCTCAGTTCTTGCACCGCTCAAAGCAGTCTGCGACGAATGTGAACGCAAACGAGAAAACAAGAAAATCGGCAAACTCTATCGTGTATACGAGAAAGCTCCCGACCCAGAAAAATGCCTCCTAGAACAAGGCATACTCTGCATGGGTCTTGCAACCCGAAGCGGCTGTGGTGCCCAATGCTTAAAAGTAGACATGCCATGCACGGGTTGCGGTGGACCTGCACCAAGCGTTCCAGAACAGGGAGCAGCAATGATCAGCGCTTTAGCTTCAATCCTAGGTTACAACGGTGAAGAGGGCAAAGCCAAGTACACTGAGAAGGAAATCGAGGACCTTATTAGCCAAGTTAAAGACCCAGTCGGCACATTCTACATGTACAGTCTACCAGCTTCAATCCTGAAACGAAAGGTGGTTAAAAAATGAAAGAAATAATAATCGACCCAATCACACGCCTCGAAGGACACGGAAACGTATCCATATTCCTAAACGACCAAGGCGAAGTAGAAAACGCTTACCTCAAAATCCCAGAACTCAGAGGCTTTGAGAAATTCTGCATCGGTCGACGAGCCGAACTCATGCCGCAACTTACAACACGCATTTGCGGTGTATGTCCAGTAGCCCACCATGCGGCATCAGTAAAAGCCTTAGATGCAGCATTTAACGTCGACCCGCCATCACCCGCAAAGAAACTCCGAGAACTCATGTACAGTGCCTACTACATCTATGACCACACCTTGCACTTCTACTACCTTGGCGCACCCGACTTCGTGGTTGGACCAGACGCACCCCCCGAAAAACGCAACATTCTTGGCGTCATCGAAAAAGTCGGTTTGGACATAGCGAAAGAAGTCATAAAGCACCGTGCTTACGGTCAAAAGATGACTGAGATTATCGGTGGCAAAGCAACTCATCCAGTCTCCTACATCCCCGGCGGAATCTCCAAAGCCCTTACAGAACAGAACAGGCAAGAAATAGAGAAGATGGCTGCTTCATGCGTAAACTTTGCACAATTCTCACTCAAATTGTTCCACGACGTGGTTTTAGGCAACACCAAATACGTTGACTTAATCACAAGCCAAGCATACACCATGCCAACCTATTACATGGGCACAGTCGATGGAAACAACAAAGTCAACTTCTACGACGGCAAAATCCGCGTGGTCACCCCATCAGGCAGCGAATTCATCAAATTCCAAGCCAAAGACTACCTTCAACACGTGGGCGAACACGTTGAACCCTGGACATACAGCAAAATGCCCTTCCTCAAAGCAGTCGGCTGGAAAGGACAGGTGCCAGGCGCAGACAGCGGCATCTACCGTGTTGGACCGCTTGGGCGCCTGAACGCTGCAGACGGCATGGCGACACCACTTGCTCAGGCAGAATACGAAGTCATGTACAAAACGCTCGGAGGCAAACCCGTCCACAGCACGTTGGCTTTCCACTGGGCACGCCTAATCGAACTGCTGTACGCAACTGAACGCGCGATGGAACTAGTTAAGGACCCAGAAATCACCAGCACAAACGTGCGCAACAAGCCAGGCGAACCAGGCGAAGGCGTCGGAATCACCGAAGCAGCACGCGGAACACTCATCCATCACTACACACTCGACAAAGATGCACTTGTTAAAGACGTAAACCTGATAGTGGCGACAACCAACAATTACCCAGCTATCTGCATGAGCATACGCGATGCTGCAAAAGGCTTAATCCACGGCGGTAAAGTCGACCAAGGCATCCTGAACATGGTTGAAATGGCTTTCCGTGCCTACGACCCGTGCTTTGGCTGCGCAACTCACGCTGCAGTGGGGCAAATGCCTCTGACCGTTGAGGTCTTTGACGCTCAAAAACGGTTAGTCAGCAAGGTCAGCCGTTAAAACAGCCCTTTTTCTTTTTAGGCAAACCTACTTCTTGGTATTCCCTAACTTTTTAGGGTAAAACCTTAAGTGAAATACTGTATTCGTCCTTGTAAGGCTTGATTTAACATGCAGGTGCAACCTCCCAATCCAGAACACAAACGAATGAAACGAGAAAAGAAAACCATCGGTTACATGGTAGACATTTACTGTAGAGCTCACCATAAAACCAAGGGTGAACTCTGCCCCGAATGCGTTGAATTCAAAGAATACGCTTTTATGCGCCTCGACAAATGCCCCTTCCAAGACAAAAAGAGCACATGCGGCAAATGCGTAATCCATTGCTACCGTTTAGACATGAAAGAAAAAGTCAAAAAAATCATGCGGTACTCTGGTCCAAGAATGCTCCTCTATCACCCGACTTTAGCGCTGCACCATGCTTGGGATGCACACCGAAAACCGCCGACCTTGGCAAAGAAAACAAGCCAGCCCATTTAGTCTTTATACGTTAAGCTTTTCAATCCTTAAAAGTTACTTCTTTAGTGGTGCACAATGAGTAACGACCTAGAGAAAAGCCTTAAAAACTGGTTTATTGGTGCAGAAAAGGTTGTCGTAGCTGGAATCGGGAACCCTGTACGCGAAGATGATTATGTGGGTTTAAAAATTGTCGAGCAACTCCAAGGCAAACTTCCAGAAGACAAAGTCCTCTTAATTGAAGCTGAAACTGTGCCTGAAAGCTACCTGCTGGATATCGAAGAGTTCAAACCGACCCATGTGCTCTTAATCGACGCCGCCATGCTGGGGCTAAAACCAGGGGAAGCACGGCTTTATGACGCTGAGGCAATCACCAATTACCCTGCAGTCACCACGCATATTTTTCCGCTGCGGATTTTCTGCGAATACATCAAACGGGCGACAGGCGCAAAGATTGCGTTGCTGCTGGTTGAGCCCAGAGCCATGGAATTCGGCGAAGGCTTAAGCATGGAAGCCCAAGAAGCTGCGGAAAAAATCGAAAAAATTCTAATAAAACTCCTTGGTTAGGCTTCTTTTCGCCTAAATACGTATTCGGCGGTCAAGTTCACTTTTCCTTCAGCATAGTCGGTTTCAAAAACTCTAATCTCATCCGTGCCCTCCCATTTTATCGTGACTTCCTCTTTTGCATCTTTAGCCTCATAGATTCCAGTCCACTGCAACTCAATGGTTTTGTCGTCTTTCCAGTCTCCGACATGGTCATGGACTGCGCCCGACGAAGTTACGCTGTAAAGGTGCACTTTGCCGGTCCAACGGTCAAAACTCCACAGCCCCAGCTCAGTGTACATGCCAAAGCCTTCAAGATCCAAGTCGATTTCTGTGCTAACACCAAATCCAGAGGCGATTTCTTTGGCGGTCATGGTTCCGCATCCTGACAGCACAGTGCCATTTTCCATTTTCATGGCGACGCCTACGTTCCATTCTCCAATCAACTGTTTGAGCAGTTCTAACTGTTTTGGTTGTTCTATGCTTTGCTGAGCCAAACCAAACTTCTCCTACCAAATTATTGCGGGAATAGCGCTAATAAGCAAATGTGGCTGTAGCCTTACAGCAACGTAGAATTTGTCAAGAAAAAATTGTTAAAAACCAATTTAAGCGCTCCTAAACCATTATTTTTTGAGGTTAAGAGGCATGTTAAGCCAGAATGAGCAGATAGAAAACGTGACTTTCCAAGCGTTGGCGCATCCTAGCCGCAGAACCATACTTCGCGTTGTACGCTCGAAAAACCAAGGCGTCTCCTACACCGAACTAATAACCGAGCTTGCCTTGTCCACTGGGAAACTAAACTAACATCTTGAACAGCTTAAAGGTTTCTTGGAAAAGAGCAGCAACAACTGTTACGTGCTGACGTCTTTTGGCAAAAAAGCTGTTGAGCAACTGGATCTGGTTGCGGCGAGAACTAGCTCGGAAGACGAGAAATACGTTAAAATCGCCTCGCTCTCTCAGAAGGCAAGCTTGCAGCCCATAGTCAGAGTGTTCCTTGCCATTGGCGTTGCAATGTCGGCGGTTGTTCTTTCAGTCTGGGCCTTTCTTGCTTACATAGCTATAACTGAAGGAGCACCAGTAATCGTGTATGTTCTTTTGCCACTGTTGCTTGCCGTAGGCTTTGTGCTACTTGGCTCGCTTATCTATGCCTTGGTTAGGACGCCTTTATGGATTAAGCGGTTTGAGCATCGGCTTTTCGGCGAACCCTAACTGCCTATTCTTCTTTTGTGAAGGCATTAAAATTAATTAGTTTGTAAAATTAATTAGTTTGTTTTTAGTTAGCACTTGTTGTGAACAGGCATGCAAGGCAAAGCGGTTATAATTATGGGTTCGGAGAGGGACCTTGATTTCTCCCGTGAAATAGCTAGATATCTCAAGCTCCTTACAGTAGACTACGAGTTTAGGGTTGCCTCAGCACACAAAACACCTCAAAAGGTTCTTGAAGTGCTTAAAGAATTCGAAAAAGAAAAAATTGTTTACATTACAGTTGCAGGGCGCTCGAACGCTCTTAGCGCTTTCATCGATGGCAACACGACTAAGCCGGTTATTGCTTGTCCTCCTTACAGCGACAAGTTCGGGGGCGCAGACATCTACTCTTCGCTTCGGGTGCCCAGCGGCATTGGTTCAGTTGTAACAATCGAGCCTGAAGGAGCAGCGATAGCAACCGCTAAAATCCTTGCAATCCAAGACGCAGAGCTAGAGGCAAATGTTAAGCAGTACCAAGAGGGTAAGAAGAAAGAGTTGGATGAAGCTAATGAGCAAGTCAAAGGAATAAAGTAGCAAACTCGACATTTTGTTGTCTAACTTATTTTTTGAAAGCGTAGTCAGCGCATAAAAGGCAGGGGTTAAAAGGCAATAATCCAGGCATTGAGGTTGATTGCTTGGTGGTTAAAGCTTTTGCTTTTTAAGGGTATATTTCTTTATTTGTGTGTGGCTGTGGTGTTTTTGTGGTTGGGTTGGGGTTTGTGGGGTTGTTTTTCAGAGCAACGTAGATTGCATGTTGAAAATGTTGGTTGAAGGTGTGGTGAATGCTGATTTTAAAGTAGCGGAAAGAATTTAACCAGCACAAACAAATGAGACTTTATGGACAACAAGAAGCTGACTTCTTATTGTGGGCTCTACTGCTTAGACTGTATTCCCTCAAACAAGCGTTTATTCGACACGCTGAGGGCCTTTGAAGAACAGCTAAACAGGGCTGGATTCGAAAAATACGCTCAGCTAAAATCTGGCTCAAACGCTGTTTTCAAGAAATACCCTCAGTTCAAGGAAGTTTTAGGGGCGATAGAAAACCTTGAATGCAAAGCACCCTGCCGACAAGGCGGCGGCTATGCCGACTGTAAAATACGTTTATGTGCTCAAAGCAAGAGTTATGAGGGTTGCTGGGAATGCTCTGGCTACAGGAACTGTGACTTGCTCGTGCCCATCAAGAGGGTTCATCCGTTGTTGGACTACAACTTGGACTTAATCAAGCGAGAAGGCGTCTGTGACTGGAGCAAAAAACGTGGAAAGCACTATTCCTGGTCAAAAAACCTATGAAACCTCAAAGAACTCGCTTAAGGGAATGGGTATTTTTCCTTTTAAATCTGAGCTTTCATAAGCCTTTTATATCTCGTAGGTGGTTCTTGGATATTACATGAATGGGCAGGTATATGCCAAATGATGATGGAACCAAGTAAAAAACCGCTAAACGTATTGATAAAACAGTTGCACGGCAACATCGAAGTCGTTCTTAAAAATGGCTATGAATACAAGGGCAAAATGATAAAGTGCGATGGGCACATGAACATCCTCTTGGAAGGCGCCACGGAATGCCATGAAGATCAACTCATGACTAACTATGGCAATGTGCTCCTTCGTGGAAACAACATACTGTACATCGTTCTGGACGCCAACAAACATTAAAGCGGCAAACGCCTGGCTAATCCAGTAACATAATCACACGCTTCTTTTACAGCCAATTCCATGCCAAATTTACGGCTAAAAAAAGTCAGAACATTTTTGAGGTCTCGCTCCAAAAGTTCCGCTGCATTAGTGTGGTCAGTTTTAACGGCTTGTGGCCAATCGATGATTAAGATATGTCCATCAGGCTTTAGAATAATGTTGTATTCGCTTAAATCAGCATGGATAAGGTGGGCTTTTAGGTAAGCTTTCCGTAGGTTTCGCAAGATTTCTCTAAGAACCCTCTTTGGATTGCCGACGTCTTTGTACTTAGATAGTTCACCACCCTCAATCATACCCATGGCTATGACATGGCGGTTCTGGCTTATTGGTTCTGGCACTGAAACGCCGTTTTCGTAGGCAACTTTCATGGCTTGAAACTCTTTTTCCGCCGCCAAGTGTGATTGGAAGAGCCATGTGGAATGCTCTCGTATGTAGCCTCTTTTGCGCCTAGTTTGTCTAAAGCTTATTCTGCCGAGCCGATGGAATTTGACGGCTATGCGTTTGCCAGCAGGATTTAATGCGTCGTAGACGTCTGCTTCTTTGCCTACACCTAAGGTTTGTCCAAACGAGGCTATGATGTTTGCTTTTACGAGGGCATTTATAGCAAGGCAATCGTACCCTGCGTAGTTTAAGGTGTGCCCAATGTAGGCGCCTCGTGTTTGGTAGATTAATCCTAACTTGTTTAATCTGCCAAGGGTGAACTGTATGCGTTCGAGGGGGAGGTTGGCGTATTTTTGTACCTGTTCCGTGGGAACGTATTCACGTTTTGCCATCGCTGCTTCGATGATATGGAGTATGCGGAAGTCTTCGCTATCTAATTGACGAAATACTTGCACTGCTAAATCAGCACTTGACATACAGTTACATGATAGGCTGTTTTTCTCCTATTAAACTTGGTTTCATGAAGGTGTTTTGGGGTTTTTTGAGTTGGACTTATATGGGAGAATGTAACTGTAATTGACTATATGCCAAAGCCGTTTACCGATAAAATATCATTAACTAAGTAAAATGCATGGTTTTGCAAGATGGCAGTAGACCAAGGAAACGTTTCGAAGGTACTTTCGGTCCTTTCGCATCCGTTGCGCCGGGAAATCCTATTGAACCTAAGCAACAATGGTGAATCATCTTTCACCGATTTGCTTAATTTGCTCAAGGTGGATACCGGTAAGCTCAGCTTCCATTTGCGTTCGCTTTCACCCTTTATCGAGCAGACTCAAAACGGTAAATACAAGCTAAGCCGGGCAGGAGAAAGCGCTGTTCGGGTGATTCATGACGTTGAGGGTTGGGCTGAGGTTGCGGATGTGCAGGGCAAAGCCAGTTCGCTTCCGCTTGCTTCTTTTAAAAACCGCGTGTTTGGTTTTCTAATTGACTTCGCATTAATGTTATCTATAACTTTGGCAATTACTCTGATTCCCACACTTTTCGCCGATTCCATCACAGGCTTCAGTGGGGGCAGCGCCAGCGAAGTAATCTTCATCACTGTAGGACTGCTATGGCTATACTCCACACTGCTGGAAGGCTTTAACGGTCAAAGCTTAGGTAAACGCGTTATGGGCTTAAAAGTCGTCAGGACAGACGGGAAAAAGATGTCTTACGACCATGCAGCGGTGCGGAACTTCGGAAAAGTTTTGCCTCTTTTGCCTTTCGACGTGTTGGTCGGCTGGCGAATTAAAAACTGCACGTTCATGCGATATTTCGATAAGTTTGCAGGTACAACCGTCATCGATCTACGTTCCCGTTTCTAATTTTTGATAAATCTTAATTTGCTGCATATGCAATAGGTTGTTGGGTGATGCTGTGCGTGAGAAGGAGCTGAGGGTTTCCAAAATTAAGGATGGTACAGTTATCGATCACATCCACGGAGGTTTTGCTCTTGATGTGGTGCGAATTTTAGGGTTGACAGGGAAAGAGAAGCGAGTTATGACCATAGCCATTAACGTGCCCAGTAAACGATTCGGCGTCAAAGACATAATAAAGATCGAGGGCAAAGCGCTCAGCTCGCAGGAAGTTAACCGAATCGCTCTTGTAGCCCCACATGCATCGATAAACATTGTGCATGACTATGAAGTTGTGGAGAAAACAGAGGTTAAATTGCCCCAAGCAATCGAAGGCATAGTTAAATGTGCCAACCCCTGCTGCATAAGCAACAGCGACGAACCGATTGTTTCTAAATTTTACGTTAAACGTGAAGAGCCCTTGCTTTTAAAATGTCACTATTGCGGCATAGTTTTGGAGCAAGCAGAAGTTTTGTCGCAGGTTTTAAGGTAAGTATTCCTGCGCAAGCCTGTACAATTCTGAAAAATCCTTTCTGGTTACCGGTTTGCCTCTGTTTATGGTGGGGCATTCCAGCGTGTAGCTAAAAACATACATGCCTTGGTCTGGCGAGAATTTTAACTCAAAGGGGTAGAACCTGCAGATTAAAGGTCTTATCTGGTAGATATTGCATTGGTTGTTTTTTAGGAAGAAGCATTTGCCTTCGACCGATTTTTGCATCTCATAGAAATAAGGGTCTTTGTTTGGCACTTCTTTGGAAAAAACCTGTTTGGGCAATCCTGTTTGCTGAGAAATCATTTGGGCTTCTTTAGGCAGGAGTAATATGTGCCTGATTTTATGCGGTGTGTCCCCGCAGCATAAACCGCATCGGTTGCATTCGTAGCTGAGGTTGGCTGGGTAGATGAAATCCACTTTATTCAACTACATATTGTTTCTATGGGTTAAATTTAAAATGTTTCTTTTTCAGTTTTTGTTTCCTTAGGGCTCTTTATTGCGGTGTCCTTCACCGTACTGAAAAGGTCGACTGAGGTTTTTCTCGAGTTTTCTTTTGAAGACTTCATCCATATTCATGTCTGGACAAGCTAATCGGCTCGTGTCCAAGACGTAAAAGATGACATCGATGAGTTCTTCAGCTATTTTTTCCTGCGGCAACCCCTTCTTCCAAGCATCGCTGGCTTCGCCGAGTTCTATGAAGGCAAAAAGCAGTTTCTTGGGGATGTCTTCTGGCTTGTTGTAGAAGCCTTTCGCTATGACGAGGTTTTCGATTTCTTTTTTCATTTCTTCAAGGTGCAAGTTTTGGTAACCTCAGATGAATCTCAAAAATTGTAACCGCCCTATTTATACCCGTTTTACTGCACCATTGTTTTGCTCTTATTCCTGCTTATTCTCTTGGCGAGTTCAGAGTCGCTTTATCTTCCAAAGTCTTGACGTTTTCAATTGGTTGTTTTTGAGCTTTTGCCCATAGCGACCTACCCCTCTTAGAGTTCAGGTCCTGTACGATCAAACAAGACGGCGAAAGCTATTCTCTTCCAGATTATCCTATGGATTTGGCATTTTTGTTTATGCCAAACCACACGATATAAAGCGATATAAGTACAAAAACAAAATAATCAAATCAACAGAGGAAAAAATAAAGATGGGCAGCGTAAAAGACTTAGAAATAATTCAAAAGCCAACCCAAACCACAATGGGCAGCGGGCGATTCCATTTTTCTGATCGTTACAGCGTTTTCGACTGGGGCGAAATGCCTGACCACATCGACGGCAAAGGAGCCGCGCTCTGCATGATGGGGGCTTACTGCTTTGAACAGCTTGAAGATTTGGGCGTTAAGACTCATTATCGGGGCGTATTGGATGAGCAGGGCAAAGTCGTCAAAGTCTGTGAACTCAAGGCGCCCTCAACCGTGATGGAAGTTGCGTTGGTTAACGTTTACAGGCCAAAAACAACGGTGATTGAAGGCAAAATAGTGCATGACTACAGCATATACACGCCGCAGCTTAAGAACTGCCTTATTCCCCTGGAAATCATCTACCGCAACGGTCTGCCCGAAGGCTCCTCAGTTTTCAAACGGCTATCACAGCGCAAAGTGACGTTGGAAGATCTGGGGTTGGATCATGAGCCCAAACCAGGCGAGCAACTTGCCAAGCCCATCTTTGACGTCAGCACAAAACTCGAGGAAACAGACCGTTATGTGACATGGGCGGAGGCGCAGAGAATCGCCGGTTTAAATGACTCTGAGCTAGCTGATGTGAAAGCTATCCTGATCAAAGCTGACGAAACAATAACTAAAGTTGCCGCTAAAGCAGGGCTTAAAAACGAAGATGGCAAAATCGAGTTAGCCTTCGACGATCAAAGAGCGCTCATGCTCGTTGATGTTTTGGGCACACTGGATGAGTGCCGCTTTACCTTTGAGGGCGTGCACGTCAGCAAAGAGGTTGCAAGGCAGTTCTACAAGAAAACCCAGTGGTACAGCGATGTTGAGGAGGCTAAGCGAGAAGCTGAAGCTAAAGGCGTACAAGATTGGAAAGCCCTCTCTAAATCTCAGCCGCCAAGACTTGACCCTAAACTTAAAACGGTCATCAGCCAAATGTACATGTCAACCGCAAACGAAGTGACTGGCAAGAAAATGTTTGATTCGCCAAAGCTTGCGGATGTAATTAGGGAATACAAAAAATATATGGGTGAAACAGCATGACGATGAACGATAAAATCAAACGAACAATCGAAAACTACGACTTCAAAAAGGTGCGCATCGGTGTTTTAGGTTCTCACTCAGCGCTGGAGATAGCTTCAGGCGCCAAGCAGGAAGGTTTAGAAACGGTGGTCGTATGCCAAAGGGGCAGGGACAAAACCTACACCAAATACTACAAAAACATTTTTGACCACGTCTTGATGCTTGACAAATTTTCTGAGATAACCAGCCCTGAAAACGTCAAGAAACTCACGGATTTAAACGTGGTTTTCGTGCCTAACCGCTCTTTCTCCGTTTATGCTGGCTACGAACCCATCGAGCAACAGTTCGCCGTGCCCCTGATGGGTAACCGTGCTATGCTCCGCACCGAAGAACGCAACACCCCAAAAAACCAGCTGTACCTTCTGCAGAAGGCAGGGATAGCAACGCCCAGAACATTCAAATCGCCAAGCGAAATTGACCGTTTAGTCATAGTGAAGGTTGCGGAGAAGGAACGTGCAATCGAGCGTGCTTTCTTTTATCCGTCAAACCCCGTTGAATTTGACAAGTTAGCCAATGACCGCATCGCTAAGGGTATAATCACCAAGGAAGCACTCGATCAAGCGTTGATTGAAGAATACGTTATCGGAGCCAAGTTTAACGCTAACCTGTTCTGGTCTCCACTAACCGACGAAATTGACTTGCTCGGGTTTGACCGCAGAATCCAAACCGACTTGGATGGCGTGCTGGACTTGCCTGCACAGGAACAACTGGCGCTAAACATTCCCACCCAGAACATAGAAATCGGGCACATGGGCGCAACCATGCGAGAAAGTCAGATCGAAAAAATCTTTGAAGCCGCCGAGAAATTCGTGGAAACCTGCAAGCGCGAATATCCGCCAGGCATGATTGGACTCTTTGCCTTGCAGGGCGCAGTAACCAAAGATCTGGACTTTTACGTTTTCGACGTTAGCCCCCGCGTTCCAGGATGCCCGTGTGTTGAGCCCACTTCGCCTTACATGAAGTACAAGTATGGTTTTGAAGTTGGTCCGGGCAGGCGTGTGGCAATGGAAGTTAAGCGTGCAATCAAAGAGGGCAGGCTATCTGAAGTGGTAACATGATAACCAGCCAAGACATCCAAAAAATCCTCGGCAAATATGACTTAGGCAAACTCGCCATCGGCACCTTGGGTTCTCACAGTTCGCTGAACATTTTCAAGGGCGCCAAGGAGGAAGGTTTCCGCACTGTGTGCATCTGTAAGGAAAAAGACGCCATTATGTACCAAAAGTATCCTCTTGTAGATGAATTAATCATCGTCAACGATTTTACAGAACTGTTGAGCCCTACGTTGCAAGAACGTCTACGCAAACTCAACGTTGTTCTAATTCCCCACGGCTCCTTCACCGCATACCTAAGCACTGAAGAACTCACCGATAGTCTCCACGTGCCCATGATGGGAAACCGCCAGCTCCTGCATTGGGAAGCCAACCGCAAAAGCCAAGAAGAATGGCTACGCCAAGCTGGCCTTCGCCTGCCCGCCACTTTCAAGTCGCCAGACGACATCGACCGCTTAATCATCGCCAAACTCCAAGGCGCCAAAGGCGGCAGAGGCTACTTTCTCGCTAACTCGCCCAAAAGTTTCTACAAGAAAGCTGACGAAATGATTAAACGCGGCTTGCTGACCAAACAAGACATCGAAAAAGTGCACCTGCAAGAGTACACGTTGGGCGTAAACGTTTACCCAAGCTACTTTAGCAGCATCCTAAACAGCGATGTAGAGCTTTTAGCCATGGATCGCCGCTACGAATCCGCCGTGGACAGCCTCGGAAAAATCCCCGCGCAGGAACAACTCGAAATCGAGGTTATCCCAACCTACACGGTCGTGGGCAACTTTCCCATCGTGCTCCGCGAATCCTTACTGCCTGAAATTATGCGCATGGGCGAAAACGTGCAAAAGAAAGCCGCCGAACTTGCGCCGCCAGGCATCATCGGACCCTTCTGCCTTGAAACAGTCATAACCGACGACCTCAAAATCTTCACGTTTGAAATCAGCGCTCGCATCGTGGCAGGAACCAACGTTGGCATCGGCACCTCACCCTACGCTTACCTGCTGTACGGGGAGAACATGTATATGGGCAGGCGCATCGCAATGGAACTAAAAGAAGCAGTTAAGCAGCGGCGGCTACAAGAAGTCGTCGCTTAAGACCCATTCGTAATGATACTCTTCATTTAATCCGTTTCCAATGCAGGATGACCAAGCTTAAATCTGCCAGTTTCCTCATCTGCATAAGCGTTGACTGGAATGCTGATTTTGCGGAATGGACGGCTAGTTGTTGGTAGCGTTGCCGCATATTTTTCTGCTTAGGCTAATTTCGTTTTGGGTTCTAAATTATGGATATAAGCAGCTACATGTTATTTACGGATAATAATATCGAGATCAAATAGTTGTTTTCTACTAAACCGAAGCTTCCTTTTGCTGCTGAGTCCTCGTCAAACTGTTTAACCCCGTCAGGTTTAAGCGAAGGCGAGGCGATGGCAAATGGTACAGGGTCACGTGAGTGTGTCCCTGTTTTGATGGGTGTTGGGTGGTCGGGCAGGATTGCGATTGTATACGGCTCGCTTATGCCCTTTATGATTCTGCCCAGTAATCGCTTGTCCAAATCCTCAATCGTCTTAACCTTTAGTTTGTAATCTCGTACGTGCCCTGCTTCATCTGGCGCCTCAACATGTACAAATACTAAATCGTTGGTCTTTAATGCTTCCAACGCGGCGTCTGCTTTGCCTTCATAGTTTGTGTTAGCTAAACCCGTTGCGCCAGGAACAGTTATAACTTCCATACCCGCATATGCGCCTATGCCCTTGACTAAATCAACCGCAGAAATCACCGCGCCCTTCACACCGAACTTTTCTTTGAACGTTGGCATGGAGGGTTTTCTGCCGCCGCCCCAAAACCAAACCAGATTGCCCGGACGTTTGCCTGCTTTTTCTCGGGCTAAGTTAACGGGATGAAAACGCAGAATTTCTCGGGAACCTTCAATTAAATCCCTGAGAAGTTTTGCTTGCAGCTTTGCTTCTGGTGATTTGGCCTTGGGAAGAACCGCTGACACAGCGGTCCCTATGGCGTCGTGTGGTGGCGTGCAATCTATTAAGTCTGGATTGATAAAATTACGCAGTATAAGAAAGTGCCTGTAATCGAGACCTGAATAGAACTCTATTTTTCCCGGCTGATCAAACGCCTTCTTTATAGCGTCTATAAGCTGTGTTGCCTCCTCTGTAGATATGTGACCAGCGGAATAGTCGAGAAGTTTGCCGTTTTGCTCGGTTATAAGGTTGCACCTATAAGCAGCGTCGTTTCCACTGAGTTTTATGCCTCGGGAAGGTGCTTCCAGGGGTCCTCTGCCAGTGCAGTAAACCCGTGGGTCATAGCCTAGAACAGAGCATATGGCTGCATCTGAACCAGGTGTCATTTCGTCTGGGACAGTCTTGATTAAGCCGCTTTTGCCGTTGGCTGCTATGGAGTCCATGTTTGGTTTATAAGCTACTTGGAGTGGTGTCTTGTTTCCCAGTTCAGGAACAGGATAATCCGCCATGCCATCGCCAACGAGGAGTATATACTTCACGGTTTTCACCAGTTTTGATGCAAGGTTGTTTGGTTCTTTTAAGGAAAATAATACAAGGGTGTATTTATCTGCTTACAACCTTGCTACGTAATTTGCCATGCCTATTTCAGGTAATATTAACCTCACTGCAGATAACGATACTTTTTTCTCGTTCCGTTACTTAGGGAATAAAATTAACTAAATGCAAATAAGGCGCCATTGTTTCTTGTAATTTCGGACGATGAGGTCATTGAGGTACGATGAAGCCAAAAGCGGGGAATTTAAGCTGGAGGCTTGTGAATACTTTTTCCGCTGCTGAGTCCACTAAAAGTTGAATGTGTTCCAGCGCTGGAACGCTTTGTTCCTTCAATAGAACTAAATAATCAATAATCCCATACTCCAATGGTGGCTCCAATGGGAAAATGGCTTAGAAAATATGCTGGTTCTTACAGATTTTGGATTCTAGTTGTCGCATGCACCTATTTTGCGTACGCTTTTTACTACGCAGCCAGCGGAATGCGTGACAGCATAGGAATGATATCTAACCAGTACATCTACAATTCACTTGCCAAAAATCCTTGGTGGTGGATGGTCCTCTTCTATGGCAGCGAAGGCGTCGCCGGATCCATAGCAATTATTGCTCGCACAATCGCAGGCGCATTTGCCGTTTATGCAGCCTTTTTGTTCTGGAGAAAAAAAGAGCCAGCAAACCCACGCATCCGGAAAAGCATCAGTATGGCGTTGTTGTTGGAGGCGGTTTTCTTTTTGACTTTGATTGCATCTATAATTGCAGCTGCAGCATACAACATAGCAAATGATTCCAGCCTCTTCTATTTTGGGCACACACCAGAAGCACTATTGCTCTATGTTACCCTGATTCCTTGCTTAGCCATGGTTCTGGTGGTTCCACCGCTTTTGATAAAACTTCGAGCCACCATCAACCAGCAAGCGTCCACTCAAGAAATCGCAAAATGGGCCAGCTTAACAGGCGTTGGGTACCTGTTTGTGGTTTTCTGGTTCAACTTTTCCATGATGTGGAGTGGAGTTGCGATTCCGTATTCAAAGGTTTATGAACAATGGGGATGGGCTTTCATTTTGCAGCCTGCTAACCTATTCAGTTTCATCCTTACCCTGTTTGGTCTGCTTGCAGTAGCCCTAACCGTGTTATTGACGACTCTGCCGCTGATAAAAAAGCAATCAACACAACTCAACCTCACCCACATCGGGTTGGCCTTGGCTGGATTAGGTGCCTACTTCGTCATTACCACACTCTACTATTACTTAACAGGAGGCTATTCAGCGCACCCAAGCGTATGGTATGAAGTCATAGGGCCATTACATAATCCAAATCTCTGGGTCATATCGCTGGTTTTCCTAGGACCACCACTAATTGCCTACGACAGAGCCAAAAGATAATGAGAAAAACGCTGCACCACAAAAATAAGTTATCATAAATTATACCCTCAAAAATCTTCTTCATACAACAATCTTTCGTTTATCGGGAGAGTGGTTGTAATAAATTAGACGCTTAAAATTTACCATGGCTTGTGGAAAATTAAGAGGTCGCAACATGCTTTCACATACACATGGCGACGTTTCCCACATAGAACTATGTGGAGCGTGTGGTGAAACTATCTTGTGCCACACCGTAACAGGCAAAGAAAAACGTTGCACTGGCAAAAAGCAACCGCAGACGCAAACAATCTTGTGGCAGCCCCAGAACCGCCACACCCACATAAAGCTCATGAGGCACGCATCCATCGAAGTGAGGCAAAAAGGTCTCATAGAAAAAAACAAAACCCGCTTAGCGCAACCAACACTAACCAAACTAAGCCCCATCATACAACAAAAACTGTAACCTGGTCAAGCAAACAAAACTCACCCAAACAAAAACTTTCGAAAAGATAGGCTCTTTAATTAAAAAAGAGGCGGAAGTTGACAGTATTCTAGTACGGTTGGTTTCTTCTACCCGTCATATAAGCCCAAGCGCCAACAATCACAACTGTAAGAATTGCACCCGCAAACCCTGCAACCAAGTAACTTGTTATGCCGCCAAGCAACGGTAAAACCTCGACCAGCCATGGAATAACAAAGGTTGCTGTGACCTGCGCTAAGACGCCTGCAATGAAGCCGATAAGAGCAATTAAACCAAACACTTTAACTCTACTACTCATTCAATCACCTTTTTGTTACTGATTAGATAGCGCATCTTTTTAGTCTAACTTACACATTCATGTATAAAACCACCATAACCAACATCGCCTTTAACTCCAAAAGTTAAAGCAAAAACTCACAAAACTCACGATATATAGCTCTACATATATACGTCCATATTTCCAACATATTAACAACGTATAATTCATTTTTCCGCATTCATGGCGTGGTAGAGGTAATACTAAATGTCAGAAAGATTCGCCAAGAAGTGGGAAAGTAAACGGGAAGATGAGCCCTTTGCAAACCGCATCAAAGACGCCGTCAAACCACCAGGTCCACTAAAACCAAGACTCGATTTCGCAGTCAGACGCATCGAACTCCAAGTCCAAAAACTCGACCAAGCAACAGACCGCTTCAGCCAACGCGACAAAGCAATCTTCGCACGCATCGTCGACGCATACACCAAACACGACAGTGCACGCGCCAACGTCTTCGCAAACGAATTAGCCGAAGTTAGAAAAATGTCAAAATTAATTATGAACGCTAAACTTGCCCTCGAGCAAATCACATTACGGTTACGAACAGTCTCAGAGTTAGGCGACGTAGTTTCAACCCTCGGTCCAGCCGTCGGCGTACTACGTTCCGTCAGAGCAGGATTAGTCAGCGTATTCCCAGAGGCAGAAAATGAACTAGGCGAAATCGGAAACATGCTCAGCGGAATCATGATCGAAGCAGGCCAAGGCAGCGGCATGACACTCAACTTCGACACAGTAAACGAAGACGCAGCAAAGATCCTCACTGAAGCAGCAACTGTTGCAGAACAAAAGATCAAAGACAAATTCCCAGACCTGCCACCAGGAATGCCCGCAGCGCCTGTATCCCAGGCTGAAAAAACCACTTTCTAAATAAGGAGGAAAAAACAAAAAAATGTCTAACTCCAATCTTTTTCTTTCCATCGGAAAACCGGTCAAGAATGAATACGGAAGAGTAATCGGCAAAATTGCATCCTTCGCATTAACACCCAGCGGCAAATTTGACGCTGTTTACATAGAGTTTGGTGACGGCCAATTTTCCAAACAGCCCATGGAAAGCTTACGATTCAATGGGCCCGAAATAACCTTCATCACAAAAATAAAAAACACAGCCAGCACCCTTTGCGACCAAATCCCCCTCATATGGCGCAAGGACGAAGCCCTCAAAGACTTAGCTGACAAGAAAAAAATTACTCCAGAAGTCTACCAAGACCTGCATAACAGCTTCTCAAACGTGCTAACTCAACTCAAAAAAGACGCACAAATCATCATCGAAGAAGCCACGATAGAAATCGAACGCTGCCAAGAAGAAATCTCCTCGCTCAGCTACGCCATCGCCAACTTGGAAATCGAACACGAGATCGGCAAAGTAGACGAAGAAAACTACAAATCCGCTTTCGCATTGCTTCAAGACACTTTAAGACGTGCAAGCGCAGAAAAAGCAGACTATGAGCTAACAAAAAGCAAAGTTTCAAGCGTACTGCTAGGTGAATCAATCCAGCTTCCACCAAAACCAGCCGCCGCTGCACCCGTACCCAACAAAGTCTACGCTGAGCAAGTCACAAATGCCCCAACCAAACTTCCTGAACCCCCAGTCGTTGTCTACGTAAAAGAAATCGGCAAAGCTGGCATCTAACCAGCACCAACAACGATACGATAGGTGCACGGAGGGAAACAAATCGTGAGCTTCTCCAACAAAAACCCTCCACCTATACGTGAAGTTGCCACAAAATCCATTTTTACCCTTAAAGTTCAACAAAATAAGCTTGAACAGGCTAGTTACCGTTTAAAAGAACGAGATCGCATTCTTTTTGAAACGTGCATGGGCGCACTAAAAAAGAACCATAAAGAAAAAGCTGCTATGTGCGCCACCGAAATTGCGGAAGTCCGCAAGCTAATTAAATTCCTCTCTAACGTTCAATTAGCCATTGAACGCGTTATCATGCGCCTAGAAACCATAAAAGAACTAGGTGACATAGTCACAGACCTAAAACCCGCTTTGAAGCTTCTGCAGGGTGTTTCCCAGGAACTTTTCCAAGTGTTACCAGACGTTAGCACAGAACTCAATAATGTAAACTCAACCATCCAAGAAACACTTCATGCTACAAAGCTTTCAGCGGATGAAAACGTTATTCCAGTAGGCAAGAAAACCGAGGCTGGAGAAGAAATCCTCAAAGAAGTCTCCTGCTTCATGGAGCAAAAACTCGCCGAAACCCTGCCTGAACCGCCAGCAAGCGAACCCATCAAAGAGAAAACTCCCATACGTGAACTTGTGGCGTTGACAGCGAGTTCTTCGCAGGTGTTTGGCACAAAAACCACTGAAGAGGCAGGGTTTGATCCGCAGAAAGCACTCTTTTCCTACAAGAAGTCTGAGATTAAAGAGTTTTCGCTTAAAGTTGATAAGCCATCTTTGGAGGATGTGCTCCTTGAGTATGTACGTAAAACCAACGGCGAGATCGATTTGAGTCGATGCTCCAGTGAACTTAAGTCTTCAAACGAGGAGATAGAGCGTGCACTTGAAGATTTAGGTGCAAAGGGCAAAATAAGAATAGAGTTACGTTCACCTGAATAGGAGAAAGGAGAGAGAGAAAAAAGATGAGTGCTTCAAACGAGTTGGAGAAAGCTGCAACAGCTTATGCTTTGGATGCTGTGCGTCTTGACAAACAGGGACAGAAAGGCAGGGCAATTACGCTCTATCAAAAAGCTATTGAAAGTTTGCTGCAGCTTGTCCAATTGTACCCTGAGTATGGCTTAAACAAGGTTTATGTGCAGAGGGCAATCGCGTACCAAGAGCGGATTAAGGTGCTTCAGGGCACGGTTTCGTCTGTTGAGATGAATCAAGCCGCAAACAGCAATAGCAATGATGGTGACGGTGGCAGTGCAACGATGGATGGCAATGGCGGTGGCGGCAGTAACGGTGGAAATGGAGGCGGCGAGTTGGTTGTGACTGAGAAACCAAAGGTTAATTGGGACGAGGTTGTGGGGTTAGATACAGCGAAGAAAGCGGTTAAGGAAGCGATTGTTTATCCGGTGCAGCGTCCTGATTTGTTTCCGCTTGGTTGGCCACGTGGGATTTTGCTGTTTGGTCCTCCTGGGTGTGGTAAGACGTTGTTGGCAGCTGCGGTTGCGACTGAGATTGATGCGAATTTCTACAGTATTGATGCAGCTTCGATCATGTCAAAGTGGTTGGGTGAGGCTGAACAGAACGTTGCGAAGTTGTTCGGTTCTGCTCGGAAGAGCAGTGCTGAGGGTAAGCCTGCGATTGTGTTCGTTGATGAATTGGATTCTTTGATGGGGACGCATAGCAACGAGGTTGGTGGGGAGATTCGTGTGCGGAATCAGTTCCTCAAGGAGATGGATGGGATTGTTGATAAGGGTAAGGCGTTGCATGTTTATGTTATCGGTGCGACGAATAAGCCTTGGGATTTGGATTGGGCGTTTATTCGACGTTTTCAGAAGCGTATTTTGGTTCCGTTGGCTGATCATGCTACTCGATTGAATATGCTTAGGCTCTATACGAGTAATTTGCAGATTGCTCGTGATGTGGATTTGGTTGAGTTGGCGCGTTTGGCGGAAGGCTTCAGCGGCAGCGACATCAGGGATGTTTGTCAGTCTGCGCAACTAAAGTTGATCGGTGAGTTCTTTGAGTCAGGTTTGGCGATGGATAAAGAAGCTAAGCCGAGGGCGCTAACGATGGCTGATTTCCGCCAGATCCTTGAGGAGCGCAAGCCGTCGGTTTCGTTGGATATGCTATCGATGTATAATCGGTGGTTTGAAGCGTTCAAAGCGCTCTAAAATCATGGTAACGGAGGGCAAAAACCAGAAGCGATGGGTTGGGTGGAAAGGTTTGGAGAATAATAATTTTTTACGCTCTCCCTTCTCCCCCTCAAACAATCTCCAAACCCCACAACCCAATTAACCAATTTTGTTGTTGAATTGCTTGGAGAGCTATAGCCCCTTATATTAAGTGGTTTACAGAAACGTATGCGTCAGTCAATGTTTTTAGTGTTGCTTTTGCTCTGCTTCGACCTCCCCTCCCCTATAAATGCAAACTCAAGGTGAAACGTTTGCTTGTTTTTGTGTTAGTGTACAGTAGATTCTTTATGGTTTTCTGCCTGGGCTATAGAATGTGGAGAGCAGGCCTTGCTCATAGCAACGCCTCTTCTGCTAGTACATGTAAACAATAGTTATTAGAATATTTTGACTTAGAAACAATCCTGCAAGGCTACGTATTGAGTTGAGATAACTTTGGGTGTTCCCTCTTAAGTTTGGCAAGAATTTCTCTAACTAGAGATTCTCTTAGATTCAGTGTTTGTGAAATATTTTCGATGTTTATTGTTTGCTCGTCAAGGATATACTGTAAAATTCTGCGTTCGTCATGTGTTGTTTTTTCTAAGTGCAATGCTTTGTTTGCTTGTTTCATAGCAAGGTTCCGTATGTATAGCAGTACCGCTTTTTCATCATCTAATATTGCCATTTTTTTATCAATATCTGCTATTAGGTCTGCCCATGGCTCAATACTATTGGACGGTTTCTTTTCTTGGATTTTGTCAATTCTACCTAAAAAGTCGATTGCATCTTTTGAAAGCTTGTTTGGTAAGGCTTCAAAGGTGAAGTATTTTTCGTCATAGAGGTGAGGACCAAAACATACAGTTAAGTATGCAGATTGCTTTAAGAAATACAGTCGACGATTTGGGCCTAGAGGGCTTGATTCCATGTTTGATTGGACAAAACCCTCGCGTTCCATCAATGCAAGATGAGTTGTAACGAGTTGTTGTCCAACTCCGATTTCTTTAGCAATTTCAAGAGGATAACTTGCCTCTTGGCTGAGACGCCTAATTATCTTTCGTCTGATTGGGTTTTGCACTATTGTTAATAATGTATCGATTTCTGCTTGTGATTTTTCACTCATTTCATTCGCCAACATTTACACCAAAAAAAGGGAAGGGAATTGAGGGAATTGTTTATTTGAGTTCCACTTTTCTTGGTTTCTCTTCTGGTTTAGGTTCTTTCTTTGGAACCTTTAGCTCCAGCACGCCATCTTTCATTGAACCTTCAGCTTTTGCAGGAACAACTTCTTCTGGAAATGCGATATAGCGCTGCATTGAGGAGTAGGCTCTCTCTCGGTGCAGGTAGTTCTTTGCTTTTTCTTCTTTTTCTTCCTTGCATTCAGCTTTGATGGATAGGCCTTCTTTGTCTACTTGAACTTCTACCTGATCTTTGTTAAAGCCTGGAAGCTCCGCGGTTATTGTATAGGAGTCTCCATTGTCCACTAGATCGACTGGTGCGTACCTTGTTGGCAATGTCGTTCCTTGTTCCATGCCGGTGGTCCATGGGAAGAATGGCCGCATGAGGTCATCGAAGGATCTTCGGAATTCATCAAAGATGCTGTCGATTCCTCGTGCTAACCCGAATGGTTCTGTACGTCTGGCTAAAGAGGTTCCTGACGATGCTGGAGATATGGTTGCTTTCTTTTTCGTTTTTTCTTCCATAGTTTACCACCTCAACTATACATGTTCATCTTGTATAGATTGGGTGAACTTCCTTAAAAAAATTTCGGTTAATTTGGGCAAAAAACGATTAATTACCGAGTCAATTGCTACGTTATACCTGATTGATGACACAGAAATAATCAATCGCCAACAAAATGCATATATATTTGGTAGGAAAACCAAAAATATTTCACAAAGTCGGCAGTGATGACCGATGTCCGTTCCATTTGCCTCATCGCTGATGGAAAGCATCCCCGACCTTGTTCAGGCGGTAATAGCTCTTTTCATAATAGTGGACCCGGTGGGGAATATTCCGATCTTCATTAGTTTGACAAAAAATTTTGATAAAAACCAAAGAAAGCGTGTTTTTCGCTCGGCTGCCCTTACGGGTTTCTTTCTTCTCATAGTTTTTGCTTTAGCGGTGCAATGGATTCTTACTTTTTTTAGCATCTCAGTCTATAGCTTCATGATTGCCGGTGGCCTACTTTTGTTAGTAATTGCAATTAAGCTTCTAATTGAGGGCGAATGGCATGAACCAGCTGGTTCATTAGAAAAATTGAGCGCTGTACCCATCGCTGTGCCCTTGCTTGTAGGGCCAGGCGCAATAACGACGACTATCTTTAGTATTCAAAACTATGGTTTAATCATTACGATTATGTCAGTTGTTATCGTTTTTTTCTTTGTGTGGGTAATGTTAAGGCTCATTGATCCAATCTATAAGTTTCTGGGAAATTCGGGTTCTTCGATAATTGCCCGGATAATGGCTCTTTTGATAGCCGCAATAGCAATTCAGTATATAATAAACGGCATAAGTTACTATTCGCCAATGGTTTAATTGGACCAGATTGACTTTCCTTGTAGAAAATATTTTTGCTTCGAGATAAAACTGCTGTTCAGTTTTCTGCAGGTTTATGAATTTTTTAGAGATGGAAAAATATTTAAGGTTTACCTTTTCAAATAATCGTCAACAGGATGATAATTAGTTAGCGCGCAGAGGTAATTTGCATGGCATCATACGAAGAATCCTTAGCCGAATATGTTATCTTATCGGTGAGAAAGCCCTCAACAGCAGATTATACGGCCGACCTTGAATGGTTCTGCCGAACCTTCGGTTTTTTGGAATCTAGAGATAAACAAAAAACCGCATACCTGATCTTTAAGTCTCTTGTAGAAGCGGCTGCACATAATACTGGATTAACGAGCGATGAACTTGCAGAAAAACTGGGTTTAACTAGAGGAACGATGATTCATCACCTTAATAAACTGATGAAAAGCGGGATGGTCATTTTCCATGAGGGTAAATTCAAGCTGAGAGAAAGGAGCCTCAAAGTTACCGTGGAAGAAATCCATAGGGACATAAATCGATTGTTTGAGAATGTAGTTGAAATTGCTGAAACTATCGACCACACGCTAGGCTTGGTTTCTCGATAGATAAACAGGAATTAATAAGACGTTCTCTTGATGAGTGAAGCGAACGTACACTTGCTCTTGGGTTTCACTTGGGCGTCCCCAGAGGTCGGCACATATTTAGACGTTTGCGCGAGCGTCCTCGCTATACTCATCCAATGGGTGCCTTGCCCAAGAGTTATCTGTGCTTCGCTTCACTCATCTTGCTGGGCTTTAGGGGGAACTGCGAATATATTATGGATCATTTTTTTTATTTAAGGTTTACGATTATTGAACTTGTCAACCATTAGTCAACAAGAAGACTTATATTTGAGGACTTTTCACATAATAAAATGCAAAATTTCAAAAAAACAAATAAAAAGGTGATTTAACATGGCAGCAATAGCACAGCAAGGAAACATACCTGTACTTGTTCTAAAAGAAGGAACCGGAAGAGCAACCGGAAAAGAAGCTCAAAAAAACAATATCGCGGCAGCTAAGATTGTTGCCGAGACCGTGAAAACAACCCTTGGACCACGTGGAATGGACAAAATGCTGGTCAGCAGCATCGGCGACGTAACCATAACCAACGACGGAGCCACAATCCTAAAAGAACTAGATGTTCAGCACCCAGCAGCCAAAATGTTGGTCGAAGTGGCAAAGACGCAGGACAATGAAGTCGGAGACGGCACAACATCCTCAGTGATCCTTGCAGGGGAACTATTATCCAAAGCAGAAAGACTACTCGATGAAAACATTCACCCAACTGTCATCATAGACGGCTACAAGAAAGCAAGCGCCAAAGCCCAAGAAGTCATAGATAATATGGCAATGACTGTTGGCATAAAAGACGATGCAGCTTTGCTTAACGTTGCTTTGACTTCCATGGGCAGCAAGGGCATAACAGGCTCAAAAGAACATTTCGCTAGGCTAGCAGTCGACGCAGTTAAGCAAGTTGTTGAAGAACGTGACGGCAAGATCAAGGCAGACATAGACCTTATCAAAGTGATAAAGAAGCATGGCAAAAGCCTAGAAGATACCGAACTCGTTAAGGGTATGGTTATCGACAAGGAAGTTGCAAGCAGTCAAATGCCCAAAGACGTGCATGATGCCAAAATCGCTCTGCTGAACGCTAAGGTAGAGATTGACAAGACCGAGTTTGACGCCAAAATCAACATCGAACGACCTGAACAAATGCAGCTTTTCCTAGATGAAGAGGAACGCATGCTAAAAGAAATGACTGACAAAATCCGGAACACAGGTGCCAACGTTCTGTTCTGCGAAAAAGGCATCGACGACATAGCCTTGCATTTCTTAGCGAAAGCAGGCATACTTGCAGTGAAAAACGTAAGTAGTGCTGATATGGAGAAGCTTGCTCGTGCCACAGGCGCAAAAATCATTGCCAGCATCAAAGATCTAACTGCAGATGCATTGGGCTCAGCAAAAGCCGTTGAAGAAGTCAAAATCGGCGATGACAAATTACTCTATGTGAGAGAATGTAAGAACCCCAAAGCCGTAACAATTGTTATCAGGGGCGGATCAGAACACGTGGTAGCCGAAGCAGAACGCTCACTCCATGACGCTCTCTGTGTAGTTAGAAACGCTGTAGAAGACGGAAAAATCATACCTGGCGGAGGCGCATCAGAAGCTGAGGTTTCAAGGCAACTCCGAAACTACGCCGTCAAGGTTGGTGGGCGAGAACAACTTGCAATAGAAGCCTATGCCGATGCAGTTGAAGCGATTCCGTTGATGCTCGCTGAAAATGCCGGCTTAGACCCCATTGACATCATGGTTGCACTGCGAGCAGAACACGAGCGCAACCATAGCCCATACTTTGGCGTTGACGTGTTTTCAGGTAAAATCAAAAACATGCTTGAACTCAACATTGTCGAGCCAGTGCGAGTCAAATTGCAGTTCATCAAATCAGCCACTGAAGCCGCGAACATGATCCTAAAAATCGACGACTTAATCGCAGCCAAAGGCATGGATAAAGAGCCTAAAACACCAAAATCCCCTGAAATGCCAAGCTACGACTAAACAAAACCTTCTTCTTTTTTTAGGAGGTGAAAAAAATGTTTAGAGGCGAAGATGAAGACGACTGGATGCCCAGCTGGTTTAATCGGAAACGCTACCCATTTCCTAGCCGAGGCTTCTTTGACGATTTTGAAGAGCAATTTCGGCGTATGCATGAGTTTATGCAGCGAGAGCTGGAAGAGTTTACAAGAGGTGCCCCAAAGGATTTGCATAAAACCCGTGTGTTACCCGATGGCACAAAAGTAGAGGAGTGGGGACCATTCGTCTATGGCTACAGTATGAAGATTGGTCAGGATGGCAAACCAGAGATCCGAGAATTCGGCAACATCAAACGACAGCCTCAACTTGGGAAACCCACCATAAACGTGAAGAAGGAAAGGGAACCCTTGATTGACGTAACAGTCGTAAATGGCGACGTCAAAGTTGTGGCAGAGTTACCAGGCGTCGACAAAGGCGACATAAAGTTGCATGGCACAGAAGACTCCTTAACGATTTCGGTCGATAACCCTGAGCGCAGCTACTACAAAGAAATCGAATTGCCCACGAAGGTGGACGTGAAAAAAGCTCATTCAACATTCAAAAATGGCGTGCTTGAAGTAACCTTACCAACACAGAATAAAAACGAACCAAAAGGCGAATCGATAAAAATCGATTAACCGCCCTACTCACACATTTTTTTGTTTGCTAACTATTGAAAAACTTCATTCTTAACTTCAATTTACATGTTACTTTATTCTTAACTTCAATTTACATGTTTTACGGCTCACTGGGTGCTTTTCATCTCTTCTCTGAAAGTCTCTTCCAGCATCTTCTTGTTTATGCCAATTTCTTCCGCTAAACGCTTAACCTGCTTAACGTAGGTGCGAAAAAGACTCTCCAAAATTTCCGCTTTCTCCGTCTCGCTGAGTTCCTGCTGCTCCGCCAAAAGCAAAGCAAACCACCTGCCCAAGATGGTAAGCTGGTAAGCTTTAATCCAGATAATGCGGCCTTCCTTCTCGTTTTTTTCCATACTCTCGTTTAAGACGCCCAGTGCGGTAAGCGCCTTGAGGTTTTCAATGATGGTCTTGTTGGAGTAATTGAGTTTCTTGACTAAGTCTTTTTGGTAGATGTTCTTATCGATGCCTTGCCGCAGCGAAAAACGCAGCAAATCCACGCCTGCTTTGGAGCCGAAGATGGCGGATAGAATTTTATCTTTCTTTTCCATAGGAAGAAAGACTACATAAGGATGTAATTTTTCTGTCATACTACAACCATCCACATACCATATCCGCAACTTTACATTTAAAAATTTTCTTGAAAGCCAATGTATTCAAAGATTGAGGGGTAATTTTGAAAAACCAATTTATACTACAAACATCGTTTTCTTTGCACAAGAGAGAGGCAAATTCCCTTGAAAAAAACCCTACTCGTCTCCTTAACGCTATTAACCCTAGCTTCCCTGGCATTTGTCAGCATCCCCCAAAACCAAGCCCAAACCTCAACCATCAAAATCCTCAGCTATACTTGGTACATAGACATATCTGGCTACCTCAGCATAGCCGGAGAAATCCAGAATACTGGACCCAACACAATTTCCAAAGTCATCATACGTGGAATAATCGATGCCCCCGATGGCAACACAATCGACTGCGTCCAACCAGTTTGGGGATACAACTTGCGTCCAGGACAAAAAGCACCCTTCTACCTCCCCTTCTATTATCAATCAAACTTGGGTCAAACCACCAACTGGGGCGCCTGGCCATTCGTGGAAGCAGGCAGCATAAGCTTTGAAATCATGCAAGCCGATGCAACTGCCACCTACCAATACCCAGACTTGGAAATCACACAGAGTTCAAACACCATCGGCACAGCAGCAGACAACAAAGGACTCTTCTCAGTCAGCGGCACCATCAAAAACACTGGCAGCCAAACAGCACAAAATGTATCCATAGCTGCCACCTTCTACAACTCCACAGGCGGCGTCGTCGCTGTGGGGCACACCTACCCAACAACTGTAACCCCCTACTCCATACCACCGCAAGCCACCGCCACCTTCAAAGTTGATGCATTCGACCAAAACCAAAGCCGAGTCCCACAAAGCCAAAAAATCGCCTCCTACAGCCTGCTTATACAAAACATGGGTCCTATGCAGCAAGGCTCCGCCCCCGTGCCAGTCGCAACTTCCACCCCCATCCCAGCAACCACTGACACACCAAACAACAACCCTCAAACAACTCCCAACAACGGCAACAACCAAAACAACCAAACTAACAACACAAACAACTCGCCTCCCATATGGGCGTACGCCGTCGTCATCATAATTGTAGCCGCCGCAATCGCGGGCACGATCTTAACGGTGAAAAAACGCAAAAGCCAGCCTGCCCCCGCAAAACTTACAGCTAAACCTGCCTCGAAGCCAACCGTTACACCGAAACGTAAACGAGCGATTAAACGCTGATTTTCCTTAAAGTCCATCGAACGCTCCTGCAGGTTAGTGTGCCATTCTTTAAATATTTCCTAGGTGCAATGATTGCCTATGAGTTCCCGTTCACATACCAGCCCACGCCGAGGCGCAAGCCGCCAGTTTTCCAAATCTACGCGTGAGAAAAAGGCGAAGGAGAAAAAACAGAAAGCTCCGGCTAAATACCTCCAAGAAGAGTCTCCTCAGCCTACGCCGCAGGAAATCGCAGAAAAAACTGTAAGCAGCCTCAATAAATTAGGAAATCAAATCTTTGCGCTGTCCCCTTTTAGCCAGTACTTCGATGATTGGCTTGTAACGCTGCGCAGAACAATCTCCGAATTCGAAACCAACGCTGCCATAAGACCTGACGAGCAATTCACAAAGGAACGTGCACAAATTTTCTTAGATGTTGAAGCGGCACTTGCCGAAAACAGACTGCAGGAATCCAACTTGACCAAGGAAGCCAAAGCCCTCGCCGATACCAACCACCAGATCGTCGAAGCTGATAAGGAATATGCTGAAAAAACACGCGAACTAAGTAATAAACGAAACAGCGAAGTCCAGCGCCTAACACGTAAAATCCACGAACTTGAAGATGACCTCTCTAACCAACAAAAAATTAAAATTAGCTTCTACAAATTCCGCGAAAGGCGCCGTGCCCAAGAAAAACTAGAGCAAACAACCAAGGAACTTGACGCGGCGAAGGCCGAATTGGAAGTTACCTTGCAAAGTTTTGCTGCTGAACAAGAAAAACTTCATGATAACTATGAAAAGCGCAAGCAAGAATTAAGCGAAGAATCGGACCGTCTACATAAGGAACTTGAAAAGCTTGAATCCGACACCTCAATCACTGCTCGGCAAGCCGCTTGCAACGCGTTGACGGATGCAGTAAACGCATTACTTAAACGAATGCCGCAACCAAATACACCTGTATAAGCCCTTTTCTAAAGAAACGCCTTCTGCCTCTGACCCCCCCTACTGCTTCGCTAAACCTCAAGCTTGATAAAGCTCGATGTTCGCCGCCTGAGTATTAATGCTTGCATTTTACTGGTTGACTGTTTTATTCATTGACTCTGCGGGCGGCTCTCCGTTTATGGCGATTTTTAGGGTTTTAACTTCATCCCGTAGTGCGCCGACTTCACTCTCTAAAGCGAGGGCTTTGGCATCAGCTATTTTTTTGAGTCCTTCAATTTCGAGTAAAAGGTTCTTCTTTTCAGCTTCTAGGCTCTTGATTTTTTCGATGGTTGCTTTGAGGCTCATTGTTTTTTCTCCTTGGCGCTATGTTGTTTGTGTTTTTTATGCTTAAGACTTTTGCGCTCAACCGAGTGAAATGTTGTTTTTGAGGCAAAAAAGAGAGCATACTGGTCGTCGATAGATGCAGTTTTATATAGGGAATCGCAAATTAAAGTTGTAATTTAGCTTGATTATTGAGTTGCGTCTAAATGAGGAAGACCATATTCAAGAAGCTAGAAGCACAGGGACTAATTGCCAATTACAACCGTTTACGGAAGAATTTGCCGCCTAAACTGCCTGATCGCGTGTTCATTTGGGATGAAACCTTCCGCGAAGGCATCAAAGCTCCCACAGTTTACTTAACGTATGTAGAGCAAGTTAGGCTTGCAAAATTGATGGATGAGGCAGGCGTTGCCATTATAAACGTGGGTTTTCCAGCTTTATCCGAGGATGAGAAACGTACGGTTAAACGTATAGTAAACGAAAGTTTTAGTCAAGCGAAGTTAACCGCTTCCGCTGAACCAACCAGAAGCAGCATAAACGCTTGTCTGGAATGCGGCATCAAAGATATAACGCTTGAATCGCCAATCAACGGCTTGAACCTGCAGTATAAACAAAAAATAACTAAAGAGCAAGCGCTTCAAAAAATCGCTGAGAGCATCGCGTACGCAAAAGATCATGGTGTAACTACAAGCTTTGTCCTCATGGATGCAACAAGAACCCCCCTCGAAGACATCGTACAAGTTTTTGAGATAGCTGCCAACGCTGGGGCAGTAAGGCTTGGGGTAGCTGATAGCGTCGGTTTCATTCGTCCACTTTCCATGCGTTACTTAATTTCTCATATTCGGGACAGCTTACCCGAGGCTGTGAAAAGGAAAGCGCCACTTTCGATCCATTGCCATAACGATTTCGGCCTAGCCTCAGCTAACACATTGGCAGCTATGGAAGAAGGCGTATCCTATCTTCATACATGCATTGCAGGCTTTGGCGAACGCGCAGGCATCGCACCCTTTGAGGAGGTTGTAACAGCAGCCGAATTGCTCTACAATATCGACACGGGTATTGATTTAGGAAAGATTTATCGAATTGCCCAATCTGCGGAAAAAGCCTTCGCTATGCCCATCCAATTCCACAAACCCATCATCGGCGAAAACATCTTCACTCACGAAGTCGAAGAAGAAGTCGAGGAAATGATGGCTCACCCGCTGGTTTTCGAGCCTTTCCCACCTGAAATCGTAGGCCGGGAAACCATGATCTTCATCGGCAGAAACACTGGTCAAACGCTCATCCAAAAGCTTTTAGAAAACGCTGGAATCCGTGCGTCACCCAGGCAAATGGATGAACTCTTTAGACGTATTAAAGGTCCACAAGAAAGCCTCGATAAAGGCGAAGCGCAAATGACGTATTACCAAGTAAAAAAACTCATGAAGGACCTGCTTAAAGGCTACACGATGGATCAGTTCTGGCGTTTAGTTGAGCAAGTTACAAGGCAAAAGCCGAAACTGCCCAAGGTCAACAAGAAACAGGGCGAACAAACTGCAGACCAGCTTATAACTTAGCCGCAGTTTAATTGCCTCTTTATTTCTTCAATATCTTTCATGCTGGGAGTTTTGGGGTAATTGTAGAATGGTCCGCTTGGTCTTTCGTTGTAGAAGGGACGGTTGCAATCCGGGCAACCTGAAGTCTGAAAGGGCAGACCACTTATAATTATTGGTTCTAAAAATTCTTTGGTCAATCCAAAACTCGTCAGCTTGCCTTCCGCATCAAAAAGCATATCACTGCATCTGGCTTGTCGATTAACAATTAAGTGCCTTGCAAGCTGAACCCGACGATACGATTCAACCGGAGGCGGAATCCTTGCTTGCAATGCTGTGCCTCGAATTGGTGTAAAAGCAAAAAGCGCTGGCAAAACACCCAAATCAACGCACCTCTGAATTAGGTTAATTACTTCCTGCTCGGTTTCTCCCAGCCCAACAATCACATGCGTGCTTACATTGCCCTCGCCAAAAACCACCAATGCCTGACTTAGCAAATGGAGTTGCATCTCCCAACTGTACGCATTGCCGGCCTGCGCTCCCTTGATTTTTTCAAATAATGCCTCTGTTGCCGCGTCCAATGCTATGCCCAACCTATCAACTCCAGCCTCGGCTAAACGTTCAATATCCTTTGTGTTATGGGGTTGACAAGAGACCGAAACAGGAACAGCCGAACCTTTCTTTATTTCCTTAACTAACGCTTCAAGATGAGCAAAAACGTCAGGGTAATTGAGGGCTTGGATGCATACCCGCTTAATTTTCTTCTGTTTCACCGATTCCAAGAGAGTTAAGATTACTGGTGCAGTTGGAAAAGTTGGCCAGTTGATTCTTGAGAGCAGTTCAGTGCTGCTTTTGCTGCCTTTGGCTTGAGGGCAGAAACCACAGTTTGCCATACACTTGCCCATCTTATAAGTCATCAAATAAGCCGTTGTGGGTTGCACATCCAATTTACCCTCTATGAGACCGAAAACTATAGCCGTGCCTAGGGAAACACGGATTTGCCCTGGCATGCATGCCTCGGAACGGCTTTTTTTGGACAAAGATTTCACCGAAATTAACCTGAAAAGAAAAGGTGAAAGGCTATATTAGTTTAAGGTCTTTTCTTAACCAGACTGATTATGCGACTGGCAAGTGAAACCACAAAAAACACAGCAAACGCATATTGTACAAAAATGAAAATCGTATGTGTCGGCCTGATTAAGGTTAGCGCTATGCCTATGTAGAGTGCGCTACCAAGGTATTTCCCCACTGGATCGTATATTCTTTTGGCGAAGTTGCTCGTGACCAAGAACTGAATAAATGAAACAGCTATGAGAACTAGTAGCCACCATGGGTAGAAGCCTTGGGCAAAAAAGATTGCAAACGCACCAAACATAAGAATGAAGTCGGTTGTAGCATCCCAATAAGCACCAAACCTTGAGGTTACATTGAGTTTTCTAGCCAAGTAGCCATCTAAGAAATCAGTTGCTGCCGACAGACTTAACAAAGCCAAGCATGCATCTACGTTTTCTAAGTTGAAGAGGTAAAAGAAGAGGGGTAAGACTGCGATTCGAAGCGAACTAATGAAAGCTGGAATAATGGTTAGCTTGTTCATGGTTGTATTCTTTGAGGGATTGCTTTTGTCTACTCCGTTACCGCACAACCTGCAAGCATCCCCCCAGATATATCTTTAGTAAAATTCATCCCGTTTATTTAAAACAGTCAAACTTTCTTGACTAAGAACCAATACTTAGTCAACCTTTATTGACGAAAAAACATTTTAGGATTCGAGACAACACCCTATATGCCTGTGGCAAAATGTCCAAACGTATCATTGTAGTTGTATTGGCTCTTCTGATGGTAGCAGTTGCCACTAAACAATATTTTAGTTTTGCAACGGGGACTCTTTCTTCTTCATCGCAGCAGTTGCCTAGCATCAACCAAGGGGGCGTTAGCATTTATCTGCCGATTGAGCCATCTCAAACCGTTCAGGCAAGCGACAGAGCAACGTCTGGTACGATGTCTCCTTTCGATTATATCACCCACAGCCTGTCCGTGTCACGAACGGCAATAGCCATACTCTACACAGGCATAATTGGAGTAGCGATCCTGCTGATTCTTAGCAAGAAAAGCAGTTTTGTCACTTAGCTTTCATATATTAGAGAGGGGATAACTTAGAGAGAGGGGGAAACAGTTTTCTAATGCAACCTCTTAAAAACCCAGTCTGAGAGTGACTCGAAGGGTTTGCCAAAGGCAGAGTAACCGCGTCTGCCCAAGATTTTTCTTCCGTAAAATTGGGCTTGAGCTTTTGCGATGGCAAACTTGAGTTTAATTTCGCTAAAACCTGAAGAATACAAGAGCTTATGTCGGATTAAATGATAATTTTTTGGTTCTTCCCAATCATCGATAGATACGCCCTCATCTTTAACTTGTGCATAGAGGGGTGTGCCAGGAATCGGATAAGGAAGCGTAAAAGAAAGGTAGTTAAGCGGTAATGCCGAAGCAAACCGCACCGTATCAAGGACGGTTTCATCGTTTTCGCCCGGATAGCCAACGATAAAGAAGGCGCCGACTTCGAGTCCCGCAGCTTTCGCTGCATAAACAGCTTGCCTTGCCTGACTGGTGGTTATGTGCTTATTCATTATTCTTAAAACAGCGTCATTGCCTGATTCAATGCCGACAAAGACTCTGATACACCCTGCACGTTTCATGGCATGAGCTACCTCAGTATCCATCGTATCGACCCGAGAAAGACACTCCCAACCAACCTTTACATGCCGCTTGATAAGTTCACTGCAAACATCGAGCAGATGCCACCGATTAAAAGTAAAGCAGTCGTCGGCAAACCAGACACGATCATAGCCTAACGCTGTAATCTCTTCCACCTCATCCACGATGTTGTCGACTGAACGCGTTCGCATTTGGTTGCCGAAAATGGGGCGGCTGCAGAAATCGCAGAGAAAAGGGCATCCGCGTGAGGTGATCATGGAGGTGGTTGAGTACCCAAAACGGTTGAGATAGTAGTTTTTGTAGGCTTGGTTATCAAAAAGTTCGCGTGAGGGAAATTTCAAGCTGTCTAAATCAGCAATAAAGTCTCTGTGCCCACTGTTAATTACGCATTCGCCCTCCCTGTAAACTAGCCCCCGCACAGAGGAAAGGTGTCGCCCTTGTGATATTGCATCGACCAACTCAGGCACAGTTTCCTCTCCCTCCCCAACAACAACCACATCAAAAACACCCAAAAAACCCTCCGGCTCCCAAGATGGCAGAGGCCCCCCAACCACAAACACGCAATCACTGGGAGCCGCACGCCGCATTGCTTTCGCTAACTCCACTGTTGTCTTCTTCATCGAAAACATGGAGTAAAAGCCCACAACCTTGGGTTTGGCCTGCTTCACGTGCTCGACTGCTTCACGAAAGCCCAAGAATGTGCAATCCACTATCTCAACGTCAAAACCGCGCTTTATTAGTGCTGATGCTATGTAGCCCAACCCAAGCGGCGGAAAACGAAAAATGGAGTTATCGTTGTTTGGGTGAAAATACGGGTAAACCAGCATAATTTTGGTAGCCATCGAATAAAAAAGCCTCTGCTATTTGAGATTAGCTGTTGATGCCTTAAAAACCTTCTACCTCTTGGAGGATACGTAGACTTTATTTGCTTGGCAAAACTTTATTATTCGACTGTGAAAATTTACACTCGGTTGAAAAAGGATGCATAAGACCTTCTAACCTAGAGGCAGATGGTTTGACGGCGAAATTAATCGACTTAGGCTTCATGCAAGGCGCAATCTATGAGACAATCGTTTCAACTGCCAATCCTGATGGCTCACCCAACGCTGCACCCATGGGCGTCCGCATGCAAGACGAGCAAACCCTCAGCCTAACATTGTTCAATTTATCTAACACAGCCCTCAACCTGAAAGCCAACCATCTTGGCGTCATTAACCTGACAAACAACATTGAACTTTTTTACAAGACAGCCTTCAAAGAAACCAACCCTGACGGCAAACTGCCCAGCCAATGGTTCATAAAAACTAAATCAGCGGCAGCACCTAAGCTGAGGGATGCAGATGCAACAGTTGATTTTTCAGTCATCAAGATGGAGCCGATTGGAGAGAAAACCACGGTTCTGTGCAGGGTTGAGCAGGTAAACGCTTCAAAAAGCTATCCAAAAGTTTATTGCCGCGCCAAGGCTTTGACGCTTGAAGCTATCATACATGCAACCCGTGTACAAGCTTTCGCCAACGAACCATCAAAGCAAGCAGAAGCCAAAAAACTCAAAGAAACCATCACAAACTACAACGACATAGTCAATCGGGTGGCTCCCAACTCAGTTTACACGCGGATCATGGCTGATTTAATGCAGAAAATCACCCTGTGGAGGGCAAAGTCATGAAGGTTACGGTTAAAACTCCGGCTAGGCTACACTTAGGGCTCATCGACATGAATGGTGATTTGGGACGCATGTTTGGTGGGTTAGGCGTTGGCATAGACCGTCCAAACGTCAAAATAGAAGCTCAATCAGCAGAACAATTGACAATAACGGGGCAAGATCCCGAACTCGTAAGATCTTTGGTGCAGCGTTTCTCTGAAGCTTATCGCATTCAGCCCAAAGCCTACATCAACGTTAAAGAAGCTATTCCAGCCCACATGGGCTTAGGTTCAGGCACACAACTGTCCTTAGCCGTAGCAACTGCCCTAGCAAAACTTCACAACTTACACGCCACTGTTTGCGAGCTTGCGGTTGCCATGGGGCGAGCCAAAAGAACAGCCGTCGGCACAACCATATTCTCATGCGGCGGCTTTGTTGTGGACGGCGGAAAAAACCTAAGGAATCCCAACGTTTTCCCGCCTTTAATTTATCGCCAACCTTTCCCTTCTAAGTGGCGTTTTGTCGTTATGGTGCCAAATTTTAACAAAGGTTTATCCAACTCTGAAGAGAACCACGCTTTCAACAAACTTAGCACCATGCCAGCGGACGATGTAGGTCAAATCTGCCGGTTAACCATGCTTAAACTGCTCCCTGCCCTAGCCGAACAAGACATCGAAGCCTTTGGCGAAGCATTGACAAAGATCCAAATCCTGACCGGAAACCATTTTGCGCAAGCTCAAGGTGGAACCTACTCCTGCTCTGCCGCAGCTGAATGCATCGAATTCATGAAGCAAGCAGGCGCTTCTGGGGTTGGGCAAAGCTCTTGGGGACCTGCTCTCTACGCAGTGGTTAAGCGGGAAGATGCCAACCATTTGCTCTCCAAAGTCAAAGCTTATTTGTCAGAGGGCGTTGGCGGTGCAGCCTTCATTGCCAAAGCAAACAACAGGGGCGCAACCATAAAAATTCTTGAGGATGGAACGTGAAAGTACTCCTAATCACTGGCACATTAGCGCAAGAAACTGTGGAAAACTATGCCCAAGAAAGCAACGTTGAAACCGAAACTTTAGCGTTGAAAACTGCTGTAGCTGCCTTGCTGACGCCTCAAGCAATCGCTCAAGCCCTGCAGAACAGGAAACTCGCTGGTTTTAACATGATTTTAGTTCCAGGACTCGTGCGAGGCGACACTTCTACAATAACCCAAACCACAGGCGTGCCCACATTTAAGGGTCCAAGATACGCCGCTGACTTGCCAACCGTGCTGGATTCACTATGCGAAATCCAACTTTCAAGCACAATCTCTGCATGCGAGTTGCTGCGAGAAAAACTTGCCGAAAAAGCGTTGGCAGAAATAGCAAAAGCTGAAGCAAAACGCGAAGAATTGCTAAAAATGCCCGGCAGCATGCTGGTCGGAGATGTCGCGGTCGGCAAAGCTTTCCCCATGCGGGTGCTTGCTGAAATCGTTGACGCGCCCCTTATGGATAAGGAATCGGTTCAGCGCACCGCCAAACGGTTCGTGCAAGACGGCGCCGACATAATTGATGTTGGTATGGTCGCAGGCGAATCTCAACCTGCCCTTGCCAAACGCCTCGTTGAATGGGTTAAAGCGGCGGTGGATGTTCCAATAAGTATTGACACGCTTGACCCTGCGGAAATCAAGGCGGCGGTAGAGGCTGGCGTGGAGCTTGTTTTAAGCGGAGACGCAGGAAACATCGAAACAATCGCTCCCTACGTGAAAAACGTGGCGCTAGTGGTCATTCCGACAAACCAGCGTCAAGGGTTCTTTCCAAAAAAAGCCCGCGACCGAGTAAAATTCCTCGAAGAAATAATGTCGAAAGCAAAAACCTTGGGTTTAAACCGATGCATCGCAGATTTGATCCTTGAACCCTCTGACATCCTTGAATCCTTCATCGCATTCAAAGAATTTGCCCAACGAAACCCAACCGTGCCCCTCTTTGTAGGCGTCTCAAACGTGACGGAGCTTTTCGACGCAGACTCCGTTGGCTTAAACGCGGTTTTAACAAGGTTATCTTCTGAGGTTGACGGCAGCATCCTGTTAGCAACTGAGAAAAGCCCCAAAGCAAAAGGAACAGTCGCTGAGGAAGCGGTAGCCGCAAAAATGATGTTTCTAGCCAAAAAACGTGGTTCTGTGCCTAAAGACCTCGGAATCGACCTTCTCATACTCAAAGACAAACGCGCATACGAGGAGCCTTACGACAAAAAAGTCGAAGCCGCCACCAAAGTTGTGATTGCATCCAAGCAAGCAGAGCCAGCGGTTCTTGACTTAGAAGGAATGTTTAAAATCAGTGTAGACCGCATCGAAGGCGTTTTAGTTGCTGTCCAGTACGATTCATTTCAAATGGATAAGCCCAGAACTGTGATCAAGGGCAAAACTGCCGAAGCAGTCTATAAGGAAATTACGCGGTTGAATTTGGTGTTGCGAACTGACCACGCAGCTTATTTGGGAAGCGAGTTAGCTAAAGCCGAAATCGCGCTTCAAACAGGAAAAGCATACACTCAAGATGCTCCAATGTTTAAAAAATAGGTGCGCACGGTTGTTGATTGGTTAAGCTCAAGGCGAAGGTGGAGGTGGTGGTGGGGACATGATTACCGGTGGAGCTTTCTTGTCATCAAATGGAAGTATTGTTGATTTGAGTGCTTTTATCAGAGGCACCCCGACTATAGTTGCTAGGACTACAAGGGTTAAACGCTCCCACGGATAAAGAACGAAAGCAGCAGGCCAAATCAATGTTGCAAAAGCGTCTGGATTAGTTAAATGGAAAATTTGTGTGCGCACAACTTCTGTCAGTATGTTTCCAGTTAAATGCTGCATCATTGTTCCGACAAATGCAAGAGTCGCAACCCCTGCGGTGAGGAGTTCTGGTTTGAGTGATCTCACCCACGGACCAGCTTTGTAACCAAGTGGGGACACCAGGACAAAGAGGGCTACGATATGTAACCAGAAGAAAGGTATTGGGCGGGTCCAAGAACCGATGGATACATCATAAGACCATACGGTTAAGGGGTTTGCAATAAAAATAGCTAACAATGCGACATTTAATATTAATGCGGGCATCCATTTTCTTCGCACAAGAAAACCTATAGCTACTGTATTTACGAACGCTGGGAGGAAATCTAAGCCCATGAAAACTATCGGTTTGCCCATTGCGATGGCTATAAATGTGCCTATCACCACGCTGACTCCACCTGTTAATGGTCCTAGAATTATTCCGTAGATTGGCGCGAGGAAGTCTGAAACGGAAAATGTAGCGGATAAACCAATCATTGGTCCCAATGGAATTAATCTTAAAACAGCGTATAATGCTGAAAAAATCGCTATGGCTGCGACTGTGACGGTGTTTCGATTAAGCTTATTTGGGCTAATCATGCTCCCACTTTACCCGCTAAATTTTTTCAATTGAATGTAATTTTTTACACAGCCTTATAAAACTTTCCAATATACCAGCCTATCCTCATGGTAACCAAAAAATTCCACGGTCATTTTTCCATTCAAAGGTCACTTATTTTTTATGGTGTAGTCTGCTTCAAAAGAGTTCGCTGCAATTTGGCGTGTCTTGAGAAGTTTGAGCTCAGCCTTATTGGTAAGCGCTTTAAAATTATGAACCAAATCTTCAATATATTCGCTAACTCCGCAGCTGTAGCAAAAAGAGCCCGTGAACGCCACCGTTATTAAAGCAGGGGTTAAAACAACAAGTTTGGCGGTGGCTTCAGGGCTTCGGAACCTGTTATAGAGAATAAGCGTTTTGCACACAACTTCCCCCAGCTCCTGCTCCGTCAACATCCCAATCGCCACTAAACTGGTATCCTTGACCCGTCAAACCCAAGCTTTGAAATTCCCAGCTCATCAGCAACTTCGCGCAACTGCGCCGCCGTAAAAACTGGGCCATCGCGGCAGACACGGTATTTGCCGATGACGCAGCTGCCGCACAAGCCAATCCCGCAACGCATCAGCCGCTCTAAACTTGCCTCCAACGGCAACTTGCGTTGCTCAGTCATCTCAAAGATTTTTTTTACCATAACTTCTGGACCGCAGGTATAAATCATGTCAAACCGTTCCTTATCCAAGAGTTCTCCAAGCGGCTGAGTAACTAGGCATTGCAAGCCCGCGGTGCCGTCCTCCGTGGTCGTTATGAGGTTCTTGCCGCTGCAAATGCCATCAAGTTCCCGCACAAATAGCAGTTCATCTTTGGTCTTGGCGCCCTCAACAAACGATAAACGCTCTGTTTTCGCAGACAACTGCTTTGCCAAGAACAAAAGAGGTGCAGTACCTGTTCCACCACCAACCAGCAGAACCCTGCCCCGACTCTCAATAAAGCTATTACCGAACGGTCCACGCACACCCACCAATGTGCCTGCTTCCATGTTATGCATATGTCGTGTGGCATCACCGACCGCTTTCACGGAAACAGAAACCAACCCGTTGTTTACGTCCATGATACTTAAGGGGATTTCATCTATGCCTGGAAGCCACAACATCACGAATTGTCCTGGTTTAGCTTTGCCGCATAACCTATCCGTAAACGTAAACGTTTTCACGGTTGGGCTTTCCGTTCGAACGTTAACTATCTCTGTCATCCGTATGGCATTATTTGCGGTGGGCAAGTCCGACAATCTCCTTCACACTTCCATAATGTTTCTTTCTCAAGTACGTTTCTATGCCCCGGCAAATAGTTCGGAAAACCTCGTCGTCATCCGCCACAGCCGTGCCAATCTCAACAGCCGAAGCCCCAGCCAAGAAGAACTCTACCGCATCCCGCCAATCAGTGATGCCGCCGCAGCCTATAATGGGCACTTCAAATTGCTCAGCAATGTCAAAAACACAGCGCAATGCCACAGGTTTAATTGCTGGTCCAGAGAGGCCGCCTTTTACGTTGCTCAGGATTGGCATCATGGTTTCCGTATCAATCGCCATAGCTTTAAGCGTATTCACTGCAGTCAATGCATCTGCTCCAGCTTCTATGGCTGCCTGCGCCAAGACGGTTATGTCAGCGACGTTTGGGGACAGTTTCACAATCAACGGCTTATTTACAGCAGCTTTAGTTTTCTCCACAACTTCGGAGAGAAACTTTGGGCTCTGACCAATCTCCGCTCCTGTTTGCTTTACATGCGGGCAGGAAACGTTGAGTTCCACAGCATCGGCCCCAGCCTCAACTGCTTTTGACGCAACCGAGGCATACTCGTCTGCGCTGTAACCAAATACACTCACAAACAAAGGGACACGCAACACAGTCTTTGCATACTTTATCTCCTCACTGTAAACATCAATTCCTGGATTAGGCAACCCCATCGCGTTCAAGAGCCCAGCCTCTGCCTGCACCACCGTTGGATTCGGATAACCTGCTCGAGGGGAAGCTCCGATGGATTTGGTGACGACCGCCCCAGCACCACCCTTCGCCACGCGTTTGAGCGATTCAGCAGTGTACCCTAAGATGCCTGAAGCCAGAATCGTTGGGTTCTCTAGACTTAAACCTGCAAAGCTTATGCCTAACAGATTGCTTTCCAACTAAATTCACCGTATATTCTAGACTGTACGAATAATAAGATAAAGCTTCGCGAAAACAATCGATAGCAAAGAAACAGCAAACTAGCATATTTATGTAAAATATAGCCTCAACCAAACTGATCTGGAAAAAAGAAAAAATAAGGGTTAAGCCGAACACCCAACGGCTTATTTCTTCTTTTTAGCCTTCTTCGATACCTTTTTAGCTGCCTTTGCCACGATAATAACCTCAAACCTAATAATAACTGTGATTTGTATTTAAAATTTGCTAAACGCTAAATACCTTGCCCTAACCAATAAATAAATTAAAAAACAGCCGATTTAGCCAAAATAAGGCTAAATAGTGGCAAAGAATTCAGCGATTTCTTAGGCTAAAGGCAACTATGCATTTTTTACATTTACATGTCAATTTTTGTACAAGCGTCCAAATAGGAAAAAAAAGTTTAGTGGGGCTTTGAAAAAACAAAAAATGGTAAAATTGGATTAAAATCGAATGGTCAGGTTTCTTCCTGAGGTAACCCAATCTTGCGTAAGTAGTCCCGGGCGTATCGTGGGTTAAATGCAAGCAGCTCTTTACTGCGTAGCAGGCGGCGCTCTAAGCGGTCCAAAGCAACTTTAAACGTTGGTTCGACGCCCCAGCCCTCGCTTGCCGCAACAAAAGTTCCTCTAACGGTTCTGAACTGCAAGCGGCAATGGAGAAGTGGGGTACCTCGCATGTTGGATGTGCCGTGGCTCTTCATGTAAACAAACAGTGTCCCAAGCTGGAACGCTTCTTGGAACCGACGTGAAAACGAATCGAACTCTGTCATCATATACTCTTGTTGTTCAGGCGAAACATCCACACCTTTCACCCCGAATTGCACTGTTAAACGCCGTTCCGCGGTCTCCAACTGGCTGATGGGCTCCAAGAAATCCAGTTTCGTTACAACCCCAACTAAGCGCTCGCCATCAACGACGCATAAGCAACTGACATCATGGTTATGCATCTGCTGCTCAGCATCGCGCAGAATGGTCGCGGGGTTAACCGTAATCACCGGGCTACTCATGATGCCTCTGGCAGGAACAGCCAAAGTGTCAATTTGTTCGCCTGCCACATCCTTGTTGCCCTGGCGTTTGGGCGGCCAATACAAGTTTTCCAGTATATCTTGAATGCTGACCAACCCTACAAGACGGCCATTATCCATAATGGGAACATGCGAAACACCGAACTCCCGCATTAAACTCAGAACAGCTCCAACGCTGCGGTTAGCCTCCAGTGTATGCGGCGCACGCGTCATAATTGTCTCAATGCGGTTACTGCCCCATTCGCCACCGACAACAGCATGAATCACAGCCTCATCCGTAATAAAACCAATTAGACGTCCCTTGTCAAAAACTGGCAGCTGACGAACGCCGCTGTTAATCATTAGCTTTGCAACTCGACTCAGGGAATCGCCGAGGCCAGCCTCTGGGGCAGCGACCATGAGATTTTTGACTTTGATGCGGCTCAAATCGAGCCTAGAACGTAACACTGATCGGCGGCTAACCATTCCTACATATTTGCCCTTATCATTTAGAACTGCCAAAACAGGAGGCAGTCCCTTTTTAAAACCCTCTAAACATCTTGAGGCGCTATCGTTTTCTAAAACAGTGTTGAATTCCTTGGAATAAACATCCTTTACCGTAGCAGACATTGCCATAAACAATCACTGCTAAAAAACTATGTAGCGAAGAATTTAAACGTTGCAAAACCAAGCCCTATTTCAACAAAGACAACTCTTATTTAGCTCCAACCGTTAACTTATTATCTGCCTCTCACGTAACGAGTTAGAGGGAAGAAAAATATTTCTGAACCAACAAGAAATTTTCTGTTAAATCTTTGTTTTGTTCTATGGCAAACAATAATAAAATCCATCTTAAGCACGTAAAAAATACAGAAAACAAACATCGCTTCTATATAAAACTAGAACAATTTATCCTTACACTTTAAATAAAGCTACTAAGACAGTAATTAATTGAGGTTGAGTTAAGCCTCAAGCTAGTTTTGCACAAAAGTTTGTGAAAGCTTTCTTCGTATCCGCTTCTGCCAAGGAGGGATTTGCTATCTGTGATGCCAAATCACCATGAATTTGTAAAACAATTAAGAGTTGAATGGAAAAGACTGTGGCGTGAAAGGTTAGATGACAAAGTTAGAGCAGAGGGTATTGCAATCAACGACTATGCCTCACTGTTTATTGATAAAGGCACTATCATTCATGCAACCAGAGACTTCAAAGCCTTAAACTTCAAGGATATTCTCGATCAACATGGGGTTTCAAACGCTCAAAGATACATTTCTCCTAACCCGCAGGTCGGCGGATGGGCAAAGTTCACAAAAGACAATATTACCAACCAACTGCCTGCAAGAAAGAGATTTGTAGAATCCTATTGTAAAGAAAAAAAGAAGAAAAAGCATCTCAAGCAGAGCGGCAGGGGTTGGCTGCATATTTAGCAATCAAGTATTGTAGAGGAGTAACTTTTGGGGAGCTACAGGGATAGATTAGATATAATAGCCGATATTTTAAACGTCGTCAGCCGAGAAGCTAAAAAAACCCAGATTATGTATCAAGCAAACTTGAGCTATAAAGTACTTCAAAGATACCTAAACGAAACTGTCAAAGCAGCGCTCATAAAGTTTGAAACAAGTAACCAATGTTACATGCTTACTTATAAAGGGCAAGAATACCTTGATGCCTATAAAGAATATTCTCGGTCGAGTAAAAGCATGGAGAAGCGGCTTAACGATTATTCCACAAAAAGAAAAGTGCTGGAGAATTTATGCTTCGTCAAGCCAGACTCTAATCACATCGAGTTAGCGGAATCTTAAAGCAGGCGTAACCAGATGCCAAGATACTTTAGGCGAGCTAAGCAGGCGGCTGTTGCTTTGCTTATAATTGCCTTGTCGTTGGTTCCAACAGTCGCAGCCGAACGGAGTAGCGCTCAAACTGCCATAGCAGACGCGAAAAATACACTAAAAAATTGTTACGAAGCTGCTAAACAGGCAGAGAACGCAGGTGCAAGTGTGGAACCCTTAATGGTTACGCTAAACGATGCTTCTGCCCTGCTTTCTAAAGCCGATTTGGCTTTTGCAAGTGAGGACTACAGTTTAGCGTATAATTATGCCAAGCAATCCCAAAACAAACTCAGCGGTTTCCTAGCTCAAGCTAACGCCTTAAAGGATTCAGCAGCAGAAAACAGAAATCAAAACTATATTTTTACGCTCTTTTCTGCGTTTACTTCGCTTGGGATTTTATTCAGCGGCGTCGTCGCCTGGGTTATCTTGAATGAAAAAGAACGGAGAAGCCATCATGGAATTAGTTGAGTACAAAGCTCTCATACTGGTATGCAGTGCGGTTGTAGCTTTGGTGGTTGCTTCACCTGCACTTCAGCAATTGGTGGTGCTTCCGCAAACAGATCGTATGACGGAGTTGGCGCTTTTTAATCAGGACCACAACACAACGTTTCCTGCTAACGTTACGGTTGGAGAAAATTATCGTTTTTACGTGGATGTGACTAATCGTTTAGGTTCCTGTGCGTATTATGCTTTACAAATAAAATTTCGCAATGCATCGCAATCAGCACCCGATAGTTTCAATCATACAGCAAGTAGCTTGCCTGCGTTGAGTACGCTTTATTTTGTGGTTGCCGATAAGGATACCTTGGAGTTGCCCCTTGATATTTCATTTCAATATCGCCTAAACTCAAACATTACTAACCATCAGCTGGATATGCAAAGCCTCACTTTCAACGGAGTTGCCTTAAAGGATGCAACCACCATCTCATGGGATTCTGAGAAAAGCAGGTTTTACGGCAACTTGTTTTTTGAACTATGGCTCTATAATGACACAACCAACACATTCCAGTATCACCAACGTTATGTCAGCTTGTGGTTTGGAATGGAGACAACTGACCTTCCTCAGCGTTCACAGTAATTTTAAAGAAATCGTTTAGAGGTTTAAGAATTGGTAATGAAATCCAACGTGATTTTAGCGGTGGGCGCACACCCTGACGATATCGAACTCGGTTGCGGTGGAACCATAAGCGCTGCCTCTAAGCTTGGAAAAAGGGTCATAGCTGTTTTTCTCTCAAAGGGCGAGCATAGTGGGGATCCTAAAGTCAGACCTAGGGAAAGCATCGAAGCGTTAGGATTGCTCGGTGTTAAAGAGGTGTATTTCGGCGATTTTCCTGATACGGAAATTCCATGTTCTCGCCAAGTTATAGATTTTCTTGAAGCTTTCTACTTAGCACATAAACCTGAACTCATCTTAACTCACACAGTAAACGATATTCACCAGGACCATCGCCAAGTTGGCTGGCTATCGGTTTCTGCATTCAGAAATGCGAGTAGATTGCTGGCCTATGAAACTCCAAGAGTAACTCCTGCATTTTCGCCAACTTATTTTGTAGACATAACAAATTGCGTTAACGACAAATGGTCAGCCTTGAAATGTCATTCTTCGCAAAAAAGTAAAAGATATATCACCTATGAATCAATGGTTAATTTGGCTTCCTTCAGAGGCAGCCAAGTGAGTGTTCCAGCGGCGGAAGCGTTTGAAGTGGTGCGTTATGTTGAGCGATTGACTCCATAAAGTTGGCGATTGTCGATGATTGTGACTGGGCATCAGCCAAATTATCTTCCATGGCTTGGATTTTTCGATAAAATGCGTCGATGTGACGTCTTCATAATCGAGGATAACGTCCAATTTGAGCGGCAGGGATTCACTAACCGCAACCGAATCATGACTGCAGAAGGCGTGAGATGGTTAACTGTTCCCATCGAACACGAAAACAAACCATTACTAATAAACGAAGTTAGAATAGCCAACATTGCCGAACCCGATTGGGCAAGCAGACACTGGCTAACGTTAAAACATAACTACTGTAAAGCGCCGTTTTGGAGTGAGTTCTCACCTTTCTTTGAAGATGCCTACAAGCGCGAATGGGTTCTGCTTATGGATTTCAACATGCACCTCATAAGAGGAATTATGCGTTTTCTCAACATTGATAAGCCCTTGGTTATGAGTTCTTCCCTAGGAGCCAAGGGTAAGAAAACAGAGCTAATTATTGCGCAATGCAAGAAACTCGGCGCCGATACCCAACTTGCGGGAGGCGGCTGCAAACAATATATTGATACTAAACGATTTGATGAAGAAGGCATACGTTTGGTCTTTCAAGATTTTAAGCATCCATCTTACCCGCAGATGTATGAAGGATTTGTCGCTAATCTCTCGGTCGTTGACTACTTGTTTTGTACCGGCGGAAAATCATGGTAACCTAAACAAATGAGGTTGATAGAATGATTTTTGGAGCATATCCGTATTTCCCAGAAGACAGCATAAACAGTATTTTGAATGAAATCAAGCTGGTTTTAAAGGGCGGCAGGCTAACTGAGGGACCATACGTCCAAGAGTTTGAACAAAAATTCGCCGAATACAACGATGTAAAATATGCCCTCGCTGTTAATTCGGGCACCGCTTCCTTGGACTGCACGCTTAGGCATTATCGACTAAACGGCAGAGAAGTTATTGTTCCAACAAACACTTTCATTTCAACGCCTAACGCTGTACTTCTTGCAGGCGGCAAACCAGTTTTTGCAGATATGAACGAGGAGACTTTAGGTATCGACGTGGAGGATGCAAAGCGCAAGATAACTTCAAAAACTGCGGGTATAATTGTCGTTCATATTGCAGGTTTAGTTTGCCCTCAAATCCATGAGCTTAGGCAATTCTGCGATGAGAAAGGACTTTTCCTGATAGAAGATGCGGCACATGCACACGGCGCTATGATGAACAACCAAAAAGCAGGAACCTTCGGCCATGCGGGATGCTTCTCCTTCTATCCAACCAAGGTTATGACTTCATGCGAAGGAGGCATGATAATCACCAACGACCAACAGCTAGCCGATGAAGCCCGATGCTTGCGGACCTGCGGACAAAACTCCGAGCGCCAGGCTGTTATGTTAGGGCATAATTGGAGGTTGAGTGAAATGGCGGCGGTTGTTGGACGGCACCAACTTGAAAAACTTGAAGAATTTATTGCAAAACGCAACCAAGTTGCAGTATGGTATGGACAAGCTTTAGCTGATGTTAAAGGTGTTTCACCGCTTCATGTTCCAGAAGGTTTTAGGTGCAGTTACTACAAGTATCCAATCAAATTGGCTGAAGGAATCGACAGAGTGAAAGTTGGCTCAATCCTTAAGGAAAAGTACGGCGTTGAACCGGGGCATGTTTACTATCCGCCCTGTCACCTCATGCCCTTCTATAAAAACACGTTTGGCACTAAGGAAGGAGATTTGCCCACCGCCGAGCGCGTTCTTAAGCAAGTGTTGTGTTTACCAATGCACTATGCTATAACGCAAGAAAATGTTTTGTATGTTAGGGATGCGCTTGTTTCCGCGTTAACCGAGTTAAAGACTGCATAAAGACAAGTGTTTTTATGCCTAAAAAGGAAAGAACCCTTGCCTCACCATCATTCGACCGAACACTTCAACGGTTTCCCATCCGAAAATCCGAGCTTGATCGCTTTAAATTCGGTAAACGTAAATACCAAGAGGTTGCAAATTCAAAAGACGGCACCCTGCTTTGTCTTGACGTGGCTTGCGGTGCAAAACCTTTTCCCAAAGCTAATGTTCTCTGCGATCTCCACGTTAAGCCCGTTCCAGATCGAAGCATGTTACATTTGCAGACCGATGGCAAACCATTTGTCTTGTGTAATTGCTGTTTCTTGCCCTTTAAAGATAGAGCGTTCGATTTTGTAACCAGTTATTACCTGATCGAACACATATCTAATCCAGGGATTTTCTTTCGTGAACTCAAGCGTGTATCTGAACATGGCTATGTTCAGTGTCCTTCATGGTTTAACGAGTTAATTTACGGTGAAGACGTGCACAACTGGATAGTTCTTAAACGCAAGAACCAACTCTACCTTAAACGCATCAGAGTAAATCAGCAATTACATTTAGGCTTCCTTTTCCATAGGCTCTATCGGCTCACAGCTTGGAAAATAATGCATGCGATCTTAGATGAGACGTTTCACCTGTTCACAGTAAACTATGAATTTTGAGGCAGCACTGAATGAACAAAGAATTAATTCGTTCCTCGCGACCTCTATTCCCCAAAAACGACATTGACCAAGTGCTACGGGGCATCCAAGAAGTATTAGAGTCTGGTCAATTTAGGAATGGCAAAAACGTCGCAGTATTCGAAAGGATGGTTGCACAATACGTCGGTGTGAACAGCGCTGTGGCTTTTGATTCCGATTCCAGTGCCTTCGAGACAGCACTTCGCTACTTCGGCATTGATGGCGGCGAAGTGGTTGTTTGCACTAACAGCTTCATTTCAGTGCCCAACAGCGTTGTGGCCGCAGGTGGAAAAGTTGTTTTCGCGGACATAAATGCGGATACACTTTCTATGGATTCAGTAAGTTTGCGGCAAAACATCACAGCCAAAACACGCGGCATCATCATAACCCACATAGCTGGTTTTCCCAATCCTGAGCTAAAAGAAATTATGGAAGTATGCAGCAAGCACGATCTTTTCATCCTTGAGGATGCAACGCATGCCATAGGCGCTAGTGTGAACGGTAGAAAGGTTGGAACTTTCGGCGATGCAGCGATTTTTGCATTCACGCCAACCAAGGTAATAACTACTGGCGAAGGCGGAATGTTGGTTACCAACGATGCTGAACTTGCTGAATTTTCAAAACTCTACAGTTTCTACGGTTCAGGACCTGGCAAGACCAACTTCGTGAATTTGGGGCGCCACATGGTCCTTCCGGAACTTTCTGCGGTTTTAGGTATTCACCAATTAAAGCGCCTTGAGGAGTTTATTACAAGAAGAAATGAAATCGCCGAAATTTACGATGAAACACTGAATAAGATGGGTGCCATGCGTACAATTGTATGCCCTGTTGGCTACCGAAGTAGCTATTACAAATACCCTTTGATTTTGGACCCTGAAGTGAACAAAGCGGAGTTTACACGGCGACTACTTGAAGAATTTGCTGTGGAAACCGGCAATATTTTTTATCCTCCATGTCACCTCCAAGGGGTATATAAGAAAGTTGGCGCGTGCACTTATGGTAGCTTATCGACTGCTGAGGAAGTTCTCTCTAGAACGATTACCTTACCCATGCATGCAGCGCTGTCAAACGAGGAGATCAACCGAGTGCTCGATGCCATGTCTCAACTTGCCAAAACATAAGCAAAGAAAAACTAATTTTTGAGTCCAGAGGTTAAAAAATTTATAGAACATTTGCTGGTTTGTTCGGTATATTTCCTCCTTACGGCTTTAAAAGTTCGTTTCCTTGAAGTTACTAATAAGCCTCTGTAAGCTTTTTTTGGAGTACAATTTTATGACGACGGAGATTCGCGCAAGTTATTCAGTGGTCATTGCAACGCTAAATGAAGAAGATGGAATAGGACCAACCATTAGCGAGCTTCAGAGGGTATTGAACAATCCCTACATGGTCGTGGTTGATGGAAACAGCGTTGACCGAACCATCGAGATAGCCAAAAACATGGGTGCAGACGTTATGCTGCAAGATGGAAAGGGCAAAGGAGACGCAATGTTTCAAGGCTACAGGATGCTAAGCTCTAAAGTGGCATACATTGTCTTTACAGATGCTGATTATACATACCCAGCCGAATACGTCCCTAAGATGATTGAAATCCTAGAGCAAAATCCCAAAGTCGGCATGGTCATAGGCAACCGTTTCAAAGGCGACCACAACCAAGACAAATCGGTTATGAACCCTTTCTACTTAGGCAACAAATTGCTGGCGTTTGCCCAGTTAGTAATGAACGGCGTCAATTTAGGCGACCCATTATCTGGCTTGAGAGTTGTGCGCAGCGAAATTTTGGAAGGTTGGAAACCCAAAAGCAAAGGTTTCGATGTTGAAGCAGAAATGAACGCTATTGTCGGCAGAAAGGGGTACCGCATAATGGAGATTCCAATCGATTACCGAAGCAGGATAGGTAAAAAGAAACTCAAACTCCGCCATGGACTCGGCATCATGAAGAGAATCATGGCTGAAAGCCTGACCCTTTAGAAATCAAATTTAAAAAAAATAACATCCTAAATTCGGCAGTTGAACCTTTTGAAAGTGGGAATTATCGGCCTAGGGCACATGGGGCAGCTTCACATGCTTAACGCCATGCGCGTTAATAATGTCCGTGTGATTGCAGGCGCAGATAAGAGTGAAAAAAATCGCAGGTTTGCAGAGCGATTCCACGTTAAAACTTACGATGACTATACTAAACTCATAGAGTCAGAAGCACTTGATGCTGTAGTAATCTCTTTGCCCAACTTTCTCAAAAAAGAAAGCGTTTTCCATGCCGCAGAAAAAGGGCTCAATATCTTTCTTGATAAACCGATGGCGCGGAACTTCTCTGAGGCGCAAGAAATAGCTGCCAAAGCAAAGAAAGAGAACGTTCGATTGATGGTTGGGGTTAACTATCGCTATTTCCCCTGCACTCAAAAACTCAAGAAAAAACTCGACAGCGGTGAAATCGGCGACCCAGTCATCGTTACTTCAGAGCTGGTTATGAACGGTCCCATATCGCATGCGCTTGTTCCGACTCCTGTTCCTGACTGGTGGCTAAGCAAAGAACTCTCCGGCGGCGGCGCCCTGCTTGATTTAGGCTACCATTTGATTGATTCGCTCTGCTGGATGCTGGGGGATTTTGAGGTTGCCTACTCAACGTTGGACCACAAGCTGCATTTGCCCATTGAAGACACAGGAACCGTTGTCTTAAAGTCGAAAACAAGCCAAACGACTGCAGTCGTCAACGTAGGTTGGTTTTCCAAATCCATCTTCCCCGATTTTAACTTCCGCATAAATATGCATGGGACAGTTAGCTACGACTCCACAGACAACTACATCCCAACCAACCCGATTGTAAACGCTGTCAAAGAAGGCGTCATCAACATAGCCAAACGAGCTATGCATAAGAAACCAAGCTACCTAACCTACACCTACTACTATGCATCTTTCTACAACATCCTGGACATGTTTTTTGCTGCTCTCAAGGCAGGCGAGGAGTTTCCTATTTCTGTAGAGAAACAACTCGATGTTTTGCGAATAATTGATTCTGCTTACAGCAAAAATGAGGTTATGAAAAATGACGAAAGTTTCCATTACTCAAGTTTCAAACCAACCCTTCCTCAGTAGCGAAATCGACAGCGCTGTCGAGCATGCGCTGGATGCATTGAACTATGAGTTTGCAGGCGTTGAGACAATATACATCAAGCCTAATTTGTGCTATTACTGGAATGCTTCCACAGGCGAAACAACTGACGGCAGAGTAGTCTGCTCAATCATCAAATACCTTAGGAAAAAAATCGGCGAAGACGTGAAAATCACTGTTGCTGAAGCTGACGCCTCAGCTATGCGGACGAAATATGCCTTCAGTATCTTAGGCTACGATGAGTTGTGTCAGTTGAACGGAGCAGAGCTGAAGAATCTAAGCGCAGGTACGATAGTGGAACGAACCGTCCAAGTAGGCGATTCAAAGTTAACCTTGCCCTTCAATGAAGATCTTCTTAAAGCTGACTTAATCATAAATGTACCGAAGTTAAAAACACACAATTTCGTAGGCGTAACCGGTGCATTGAAGAATATTTTCGGTGCAATCGCTAAACCCCGCAAATACGTCTACCACCGTATTATCGATAACGCAATCGTGGCAGCTAACAAAATCGTGCATTCAGACCTTGTTGTAGTTGACGGGTTGGTTGTGCGGGGATCCTGCCCCAAAAAACTCGGCATAATCATGGCCGGTGATAACGCCCTATCGACAGATGTTATCGCTGCAAAAGCTATGAGTTTTAACCCTAGAAGCGTGCCCTACTTCAATCTGGCTGCAAAAGAGCGCCTTGGTACAATGACAAATATTGACATACTTGAGAAAGGGGTTTCTTTAGCTGAAATAAAAAAAATTTTTCCCCATTACAGTCACCGTATGCATTCAATTTCTTGGGGGTTGCAGTTGGGACTGCTAAGAGCCTACACAGTGGTTTCAGGTGACGTTTTGCCGCCGTTCTTAGAAAAGTAACGAGGTTTAATTTCTTGGATGTACTTTTGCTCGTTTGGGCTGCCGTATGCAGCTTGTTCTTTGGTGTTCCCGCAGTCTACTTTCTGTACATGAAGAAACGTTCGCAAGCGGTGTGGAACCTAAACTTGGCCCAGAGCTATTTTCCCTCAACCGCCATACTAATTCCCGTCTATAACGAAGAAAAGATAATCAAACTAAAACTGGAAAATCTCGCTAAAGTGGACTACCCAAACGATAAAATGGAAGTCACAATAGTCAACGATTCCTCAACCGACGGCACCATACAAGAAGTCTACAAGTTTATAGCAACCAACTCGTCGATGAAAATTCATGTCTTCGATAATAAAACGCACCTTGGCAAAACAGCCTGCCTAAACGAAGCGCTTAAAAACCTCAAGGCAGACGTGGTTATTATTTCAGACGCTGATTGCTTTTGGCCGCATGATATCTTGGTTAAGGCGCTGGGGTATTTGTCCGACCCGCAGGTGGGAGCTATAACAGCCCGTGAACTACTGCTTAACCCGAAGGATAGCTGGGTTACGTTAAGCGAACAATTCTACGATAATACAGTGCAAGCGATTCGAATCGGCGAGTCCAAGATTCACTCCACCATTTTTTTCCAAGGCGGCTTTGCAGCCTTCAAACGTAGTGTTCTCGAAGAGTTTAACCATGCAACGGACGATTCAGGCACAGCCCTCGATGTGGTGCAGAGAAACAAAAGGGCCATTCTTATCCCAGAAACAGGCTTTTTCACGATTAGCCCGCGAATCCTCCGAAATAAAATTTCAATTAAAATCCGTCGTGCTAGCCACCTGCAGAAGCTTTGGGCAAGATGCCTACGACTGCTTGTGCGTGGAAAACTAGCCTTTCCAAAGCGGATTGCAATCCCTGAGATTTTTCTGCATATTTTTAACCCTCTATTGCTTGTTGCTGTGATAGTGCTATCCGTCTGGATTGCGTTTCTGTATCCAGCGTTTGCTTTGAGCTTGATTTTGCTTGTTTACTTGGTCTTTCTTGTTAAGAAAACGCGGACAACAGCGCTTGAACTGTTGCAAAATAACTTGATCTTACTGACCGCATTAACATCGTTTTTGATCAATCGGAAATTCAAATTTTGGAAGCCGATTCCTGAATCTAGAGTAGGATTAAACAAGGAAATTCTGCAACACAATAATCTGATTTAGCTCTTACCTGCTGTTTTCTTTCGCTTTTTAGTTTTGGTTGTTAACTTTATGGCGCCTCTTGTAACTGTTGGTATTTGCGTACATAATGGTGCGAAGACGCTTCCAGATGCGGTTGAAAGCATTTTAAATCAAAATTTCCCCCTGTCTCAAATCGAAATTGTTTTTGTTGATGATGGAAGCAGAGATGAAACTTGGCAAATAATATCAAATTATGCTTTAAGCCTCGGCGACAGAGCAAAAACCATAAAAACTACTTGGAAAGGGCTTGGAAACGCGCGACAAACTGTCGTTGAAAATGCCTCAAGCGACTACATCGTCTGGGTCGACTGCGATATGACATTAGCCAAAGATTTCGTAAAATGTCAAGTTGAATTCATGAATGTCCACCCTGTAGCTGGAATAGGAAAAGGGCGCTATGGCGTTAACATAAACGAGAAATTGGTTGCCGCTTTAGAGAACATGGAATTTCTCATAGATTTACCCGGTGAAGTAGAAATTGTTCATAAATCTCTCGGAACAGGCGGCAGCATATATCGCCTTAAAGCCATAAAAGAGGCAGGCGGTTTTGATCCAAACATTAAAGGGGCAGGTGAAGATACGGATGCTGAAAGCCGAATTAGAGCTAAAGGCTGGAAACTCTACATTACCAACGCTGTATTCTTTGAGAAACGGCGTGAAACCTGGCGTGGGCTATGGGACGAATACTACTGGCGTGGATCATGCTGGAATGTGCTTTTCAACAAAAACCGCAAAATGCTCAACATCAATAAAGTACTGCCGCCGATCGCTGTTTTAATGGAAATTGCAAAAGTTCCCATAGTTTACAAGTTGACTGGCCAAAAGAAAGCTATCCTTTTGCCTCTGCATTACATCTTTAAACGCCTGGCTTGGTTCTCAGGCGTAATTTCCCATCGAAGCTGACCGATTTAAGGCTCATACATTCTAGAAACTGCCTCTTTTAACTCGAAAAGAGGCATTTGAGCCTCTTGTAGTGTCGCTGTTGGGGTTGGCTAACTGCTAAGGTCACCGATGACCCAGGAACTGCATTAGATGTCACTCAAAGGAATATGCACAACATATTTTGATTTTTGTGCTGTCTTCGTTTGCTTCGAACCGCAAATTCAACTCTGAGTACTAATATTAATTCACGTTCAGTTTTCAGTGAAAAAGTGCTCAAAAAAACCTGATTTGGAAGGTGCTGTGACGTCAGAATCTATTGTTGTCACGGTTGGATTATGTGTTAAAAACGCTGAATCCATCATAAAGAAAGCCATTGACAGCTTACGCAACCAGTCGTTTCCTGCCGATAAAACCGAGTTAATCGTGGTCGACGGAAACAGCACAGATAACACTTTAAAAATAATCAAAAAAAACCTCGGTAACCTGCGAAACGTCAAGGTTTATTCCGAGAGTAGTGGGCTTGGTTTTGCTAGGCAGATGGTTGTGGAGAAGGCAAGCGGGAAATACATCGTTTGGCTTGACGCAGACATGACTTTGTCTAAGGATTACTTAAAAAATCAAGTACGTTTCATGGATGCTCACCCCGAAGTCGGAATTGCAGGTGGCAACTACCGCGTAAACATGGGGCACGGCTTAGCAGCTGATTTGGAAAACATTGTTAACGCCGTTGATTCGGTTTATGGGCAACGTCGTAGCGCATCAAAATTTGGTTATTTGCCAGGTGCAGAAGGAGCGATTTATCGTGTGGAAGCTGTGCGTCAAGTCGGCGGCTTTGATACTCGAATAAATGGTGCAGCCGAAGATACAGAGATGGCTTATCGGGTGTGTGCCAAAGGCTGGGGTTTAACGACGACAAAAGAGTGGTTTACCGAGTCCACAAGGGGTTCTTGGCAGTCGCTTTGGAAACAATACTTCTGGTATGGCAGAGGTGGGCACTTCATCTTTCACAAAAACCCGAATGCGCTAAACCTTATCCAGATGTCTCCGCCCGCTGGATTCATCGCAGGTATTCTTCGTTCGCCAGGCGCATATCTGCTTACCCACAATAAACGCTTCTTTCTTTTGCCCGTTCATTACATGTACAAGCGTTTAGCCTGGTTTTTTGGTTTTTGCGATGCCCATTTAAACGGGTATGGACATTAATGTGCTTCCATCTAGTATCATCTGCACCTCTTATGGATATTCAAGGTTAAAGCTCCTATTTCCTCGTAAACAAGGATTCTCTATGATGTTTCTTGTAACTGTCGGCATCTGTGTGCGGAACGGCGAAAAAATGCTGCAAAGCGCTGTGGATAGCATCTTAGCTCAGGATTTTCCGTTAGAACAGATGCAGGTAATATTTGTCGACGACGGCAGCCAAGACAAAACCCCCAAAATAATCGAACAGTACATGCAGATTTTCGGTAACAGAGCAAAATCCTTCCGAACCCCATGGATGGGTTTGGGGCACGCAAGAAACCTCGTTGTCAAGGAAGCCGATGCCGAATTAATCTTGTTCGTAGATGCCGACGAAATCTTAAGCCGAAGCTATGTTCAGGCGCAGGTGGATACACTGGACAAAAATCCCCATTTAGGGATAACCGCAGGGGTGTTTAAGACTATTCCTGGAAATATGATTTTATCTCTCGAAGTTGCCCCGTACATAGTTAATCAAAAAAATTTTGGAAAATCAAAAAATTTTCTCTGGAAATACGACAAATTAATCGGAACAGGAGGAACCACCTTTCGCACAAAAGCAATAAGGCAAGCGGGCGGATTCGATGAATCCATCAGCGGCGCAGGCGAAGACACCGATTTAGTTCTGAGAATCAAGAAGTTAGGCTGGTTGATTCAGCCCAACATGGCTGAACTGTATGAGCTGCATGGTGGATTATCTAAACCGAAAGACTTGTGGAAAAAATATTTTTGGTACGGATATGGCTGCCAAAAAAGCTTTCACCAAACCCGTGAGGCTTTTTCTTTACCTCGAATGTCCCCCATCGCTGGGGTCGTGACTGGACTGTTTTATTCTTTTCCTGCTTATAGGTTTATGCATCGAAAACAGGTTTTCTTGTTGCCGCTACATTTTGGGTTTAAGCTTACCGCTTGGATGTTAGGTTTTATGAAGGGTCAACTTCAACGCTAAAACATAATTAAAAAAACAAAAAGGGAAAAGGAGGTTTGCTACTTCCTTTAGTGGAAGTAGAAGAACCACGAACGGTATCGTGGCCAATAAAACATGCGCCAGTGCCAGTAATAGTTGAAGTATTGGTTTTTTGGTACCGTTGTTGGTTGAGGAGTTGCCGTTTGATCTGGTGTGCTTGGTGTTTGTGTTGGTGTGGGCGTCTCAGGTTTAGTGGGTGTTTCAGGTGTTGATGGTGTTGTGGGTCTTGGTGGTCTGATGGGTAGTTGTGGTTCTGTTGGTGCTGATGGTGCTGTTGGTTCTGTAGGTTGAGTAGGCTGCGTTGGAGTTTCTGGAGTGCTTGGGGTCGTTGGCTGTTCGGGCGTTGGAGTTGGTGTTGCTGTAGGTGTTGGCGTTTGGGTTGGTGTTGGCGTAGGTGTTTGAGTTGGTTCAGGTGTTGGTGTTGACGTTGGGCTTTGTGTAGGTGTCGGTGTGGGGCTTGGTGTTGGCGTCGCTGTCGGTGTCGGCGTAGCTGCTGGAGGTTGGTAGGCGTTTACGTATGCTT